>NZ_JAGQBW010000001.1 GCF_024345835.1 Synechococcus sp. HJ21-Hayes
GTCTGCTTTTTGGCCGTCGTCAGCTCGTAGTCCGAGAAGCCGAGCTGCTTGCCACCCATCAATCCAGTCCTGGCCTGTGATCACAGCACCATTGTCCCGTGGATCGCTGGGGTTTTCCAGAGCTTCCCTAGAGCCGCAGCAGACATCGGCGAAAGCTTGCGGATGACCTACTCAGGTGTGTGGCGGGTTCGTTTCATGGTGGAGTCCCCAGCCCAGCCTGGCCCGATGAGAACTCTCATTCACGCTGGACCGATATCCAGGGGCCACGTCACACCCGATGCCGCAGATCATGATCACCACTGACCAGTCCAACAGAGCGCCCTCAGACTTTCAACAAACAGCGCCGCAACCATGACCACCAGGCGACGCAAGCCGATTCGGGATCTCACCATCCGCGAATACTGCCTCTACCGGGCGATCTGTATCGAGCTGGAGGACCTGGAGCAGTCGATCCTCTACGACGGCACCGTGAAACTGGACCTGGAGGCACTCGCCATGGCCATGCGCGACCGTCGCCTCCTGATCGAATGGCTGCGGGAGCTCTACTTCCCGCCCTCCTCCGACTTCGCCGATACGGGCCTCACGGAGGAAATCGAGGAACAGCTGCTCACTGGTGCACTGTCTTGATCACCATTGCGCAGCCCTCGAAGGCCATGCACCACAGGCAACCCACAAAAAAAGCCCCGCGTTAGCGGGGCTGAGATGGTTGAGTGTTGAGCCTCAGCCCACGCTCCACACGCCACCGGCAATCTTCACCAGGGGAGCCACGATGGTGGTGCCAGCCAGGAACCAGGCGAAGGCAGCACCGCCGCAACCGCCGAGCCAGAAGCCACTGGCAAACTCAGCCCAACCGGCCTTGGTGAAGAGGTCGGCAGGGGGATTATCGATCGTGGCGTCAGCGGGCTGAACGCTGGGGCCGAGACCAGCGGTGCCGTAGATCGACAGGCACACGGTGAGGATGGACACCAGACCAACAGCAGCGAGCAGGCCGGCGGTGCTGGCGTACTCAGTGAGGCGCAGCGGACCAGTGATGGCAAAGGGGCCATACAGGAAGAAGCCATGGGCCATCCCCACTTCCAGACCGCGACGGTTGGGGGAGAGGGAAGGGCGATAGGCCGGCAGGGCATTGAGGAATGCCCTGGTGAAGTAGCTGCTGTTGACGGGAGTGGCCAGATTGCCGACGCAGGGGTCGGCGACAGGGGTCACGGTCATCGGTGGAAGAGGGTCGGTTGGCTGGATGGAAGCGGCGACTGCTCAGTCGCGGGCTTCTATCACGTTGAACAGCAGGGCCATGGCCACCGCAGGAGCGAGGATCCCGACAAGGGGCACGAACACCGAGGGCATCCAGGCGGCGACGAAGTCTCCGGTCATCAGCGTGGGCCAATACAGCTACCGTTCGGCACTGTAAGGAGCCCCTCCGAAACTGCCGTTCAGCAGCCTGGTGGGCGACATAAAAGTTCAGACCGCTCCCCCAGACCACCCGCCAAGCCATGACCCAGGCCCTCTCCGGTGCTGCACTCGCCGCCCTGATCGCCGTGTGCTGGCTGCTGGGACGGCCGAAGCCGAGGTTGCTGAGCTCCACCGACACCGCTCAGGTGGCGGCCCTGAACCGCAGCCAGATGGAGCTGGTGCTAGCCGAGCCAGACGGCCCCAGCCCAGAACCCGCTGAGGAGGAAGCACCCCACTGGCCCCGGGATGCCCGCAGCCGCCAGCAACTGTTGGCCGAACTGGAGAGGCAGTTCCGTGCTGGTGGTGATCAGCGCCAACAGGCCATGGCGGCCTGCAGGGCCTGGGGCCACCGGGCAGCGTTACCTCTGATCCGAAGAGGCCTGAAGGATGCCGACACCACGGTGGTGAGCCTGGCCGCCGAGGCCATGGCGGCCTTCCGCGGCCGCAGCACAGCGGCGAGGCAACCCACTCAGAACGCTCCGCTGCCCCGCAATGTTTCCCGCACCCGATAGATCGGGCGCCCCTGGCTCTCGTGATAGGTGCGCATCTGCAGCTCAGCCAACAGGCCAAAGCAGAACAACTGCACGCCCGCCACGATGGCCAGCACGGCCACCAGGAGCAGCGGCCGGTTACCGATATCGGCGTTCGCCAGCAGCTTCTCGGCCAGAAGATAGAGGGCCAGCACCAGGCCTAGCGCAATGGAGGCAAGGCCGCCAAAGCCGAACACGTGCATCGGACGGGTCAGAAACCGCTTCATGAACCACACGGTGAGCAGGTCCATGAGCACCCGGAAGGTGCGATCAATCCCGTACTTGCTCTGGCCAAACTGACGGGCCTTGTGGTTCACCTTCACCTCGGTGATCCGTGCGCCCTCGATGAAGGCCAAGGCCGGCAAAAAGCGATGCAGCTCGCCGTAAAGACTGATGTCCTCCACTAGCTCCCGGCGATAGGCCTTGAGGGAACAGCCGTAGTCGTGTAGGCGCACTCCAGTGACCTTGGCAATCAGTCGATTCGCCAATCGAGAAGGGAGCAGACGACTCAAGCCATCGTCCTGGCGCTGATAACGCCAGCCACTCACCAGGTCGTAGCCCTGTTCAAGCTGCTCCAGCAACATAGGGATATCGGCTGGATCGTTCTGAAGATCGCCGTCCAGCGTCACGATCAGATCCCCACGGCTGGCATCAAAACCGGCTGACATGGCCGGTGTCTGCCCGTAGTTGCGACGCAACACCATCGCGACAAGTTCAGGGGTCTGAGCCGCCATGACCCGCAGCACGCTGGCTGTGCCATCGGACGATCCGTCGTCGACCAGCACCAGCTCAAACGGGCGTCCCAGGGGCCGCAGTGACGCCAAAAGCTGTTCCACCAGCAGCGGCAGGCTCTCCTCCTCGTTGTAGAGGGGCACCACGATGGACAGTTCGGGCCTGAGCGGCGCGCTCATCGGACACCTGTGAATGCCTGCAACCTATGCGACGCCGTCGTAGCAGCGCATCACCCGCCCAGCCCCGCGCAGCTCCCGCCGGTAGTGGCTGCTCACGGGATGCAGAACCTGGGGATCGAGGCTGTCGATCCCCAGGCCATGACGGCCGTGCTCGCGGCCGGAGCTGTGCAGGTAGCGGCCCTCTCCGAGGTAGAGGCCCACATGACTGCAGCGCTGGGGTTGGCCGAAAAAGAGCAGATCTCCGGCCCGGAGTAGGCCATAGGTGCCGGGACGCACCGCCACCGGCTGACAGAAGCGCTCTTGCTGATAGGCATCCCGGGGGATCCACACGCCAGCCGAGGCAAAGGCGCTCTGGGTAAACCCGGAGCAGTCGAAATCTGGGCCCAGAGTTCCCCCCCAGAGATAGTGGTTGGCGCACTGGCGCGCCCGCTCGGCAAAGGCCATCACGCGCGGCAGCCGGGCGGCGATGGTCTGGGCATCCAGCAGCTGGGGTCGTGGTCGCGGCGTCGCGCGGGCATGGCCAAGCAGGTCGCCGGGCGCGATCCAGCCGGGATAGCCGTCCTCGAGCAGGCGAACCCATAGCCGGTGCTCTGGCGCCTGCTCGGGTTGCAGCACCTCCAGGCAGCGGCCGGCAGCCGCCTGCGTGGCCAGGCCGCTGCCGGACGGGCGGCTGTAGAGGTTGATCGGGGCCGTCAGCCGCCAGAGGCTGCCAGGTTGCAACAACTCCAGAGCCGCAGGGGTTCCCGGAGCCAGGCTGCCTAATCTCGCCATTAACGCCTTGGGCTGTGATGGGGTTTTACTGCCCGGATGGGCCGATGCAGCGGATCCTCTCCGATGCGATCGACCAACTGGAAGCCCAGGGGCGCCCGGGGCTGCGGGAGCAGCTCTCCGTGACCTGGTTGCGCTACGGCAGCAGCCTGCGGGGCACCGCCAGCACCGCCCAGGATGGCGAGGCCTTCTGGGCACGCCCGGTTCACGGCGCGGCGTGGGGCGGCGAGCAGCCCCGCTACCCAGCCAGCGTGGTGAAGCTCTTCTATTTGGTGGCGGCCGAAGCCTGGCTGCAGCGCCAGTTGATCACGGACAGCCCTGAACTGCGCAGGGCACTGGCGGACATGATCCGCGACTCCAGCAACGACGCCACCGGCATGGTGCTCGACCTGCTCACCGGCACCCAGAGCGGCCCGGAGCTGCCCCCCATGGCCCTAGAGCGCTGGAGCCTGCAGCGGCAACTGGTGAACCAGTGGTATGCGGGTCTGGGCTGGCCTGAATGGCTGCACTGCAATGCCTGCCAGAAAACCTGGGGCGATGGGCCCTACGGGCGAGAGCGCCAGTCCTATGGGGAGCAGCTCGAGAACCGCAACCGACTCAGTACCGACATGACCGCCCGGGTGCTGCACGGCGTGATGGCGGGAGCGATGGTGTCTCCCCCCGCCAGCGGCCGCATGCAGGAGTTGCTGGCCCGCTCCCTGGATCCCGCCGCGCGGGCCGCGGATCCCGAGAACCAGGTGGATGGCTTCATCGGCGGGGGCGTTCCCGACGGCACTCAGCTGTGGAGCAAGGCCGGCTGGATGAGTCAGGCCCGCCACGATGCGGCCTACCTGGAGCCCCCCGGCCACCATCCCTGCGTGCTGGTGATCTTCAGCGAGGGCCCTGAACGGGCCCAGGACGAGGCCCTGCTGCCGGGGCTCACGACACTGCTGGTGGAGGCCCCCACCAGCTGAGAGCGGAGTGCCAGACCAACATTCCACCCAACTCTCAGAGAGACCGCGCTGGAACAGGGAACATCGATGCCTACGCCGGAGGGCGGGAATCCCCAAAAAGTTCTCCCAAATGCCAACGACGCTTTGCCCATCTACTGATGATCACTTAGCGCCACTAATGCCGGTTATTCCATCAAGGCCAGCTCGAATCATCGGCTTTTCCTGACTCGCCACGGTCACACAAATGCCGCCAAAGATGCGACTGGGTGCGAGAAGTCCATATCGAATCCTGGCCAAGTCATCATGCCCAGTTCTGAACCATGACGGCGCTACTGAGGCGACCATCGGCAGCGGCATCAGCGGACTCCTGCTCACGCTGGTCGCACTGGCTGCCATCCCTTCCCTGCTGGCGCTCTCTGCTGTTCTTGGGCTCTGCCTGCTTGAGGCAATACCAGGCGCCCTTTAGCATCTGGCACTAAGCACCACGCCCCTAGCATGACCCGTGATTCCCTGGGCGATTGAGGTATCGTGCCTGTTATGGCAAAGCAAGTTCGCCTAACCCTGGCCAAGGCAATCGCCAAGGCAAATCTGCGACGTGCCGAGACAGGCGAGAAACCCATCACGATGAACTCGTTGGCGGTTGCTGCTGGAGTGGCGGCAACCACCATCACCCGCCTGGCGAGAAGCGACGACAAGGCAGCGTCGGCACTGTCGCTGGATTTGGCGGGGAAGGTCGTGACCGTGCTGGATTGTGGAATTGAGGATCTACTAGAGGTTGCTGAGCGGTGAGCGAACGCCTGGAAGAAAGAAACAAGGAATCAGGACTGATTTCGCCGCTACTCTCCTATTTTTCTCATCGATGGGAAGAGCTGTTCTTCCTTCTTGTTTTTGCATTGCTGTGCTTTGAGAACTTGGCATTCGTTTCCGATGCCGAGTTTCTCTCTTCCCTTCATGGAGCAACTGCCTTCTTTGCCGAGTTCGAGTTCTTTGTCGTTCGCCGCCTCTCCTACGCAACCATCCCCCTAGTCGTCCTACCCCTTGCCTACCTGTTTGCCTCTAGAGGCAAACCTCAGTGGTCGCGGAGGTATCTCGATATCCTTGGGATCTACTTTATTGCAAGGATGACCACTCAGTTGATCGGCCTGAATATTCTGGTATTCGATTTCACGACCTCGCGGTTTCTCCTGATTACCCAACTGCTCTTCTTCCTCCCTTACTCTCTTCTTGTCTGGGGGTGGATTTATTGGCGACTGGACACAAGCGCCGGAAGAAAGCAGCGACAATTATTCCGGCTCGATATCGAGAGTGAAAATCCGCGCCCCATTGACTATCTAATCGCCTCCTTTTCTTCTGTTTTTTCTGCTTCTATCAGTGGGATCAAAGGGAGATCTGCCCGGGCAAGAATCCTGATCCTTCTTCACGGGCTCGTTATTTATGATGCAATGGGATTAACTCTTTCAAGAGCAGTCGCTCTTGTCCAAAATAAGTAACAAGATTTTTATTTCAGGTCAGTGATGCCGCCAGGTTGCGGAGGCCGCCTAAGTCTTCACCTGGATCCTCGTCTTCTGCTTCTGGCATGGCGAAGGTCGTCGAGTCAGTCACAGAGACTTGGTGCCTGATCACCAGTTTGCCTACGGGGACGAGATTTTGTCACCTTACACTGTGGGCGAATAGACCATCTGCGCCCTGCGATTGGCAGCTGCTCGACTGGCTCACTTGTCGCCCGTTCTTCCTCGCCGCATCAACAGCTAAAACTTCAATGGTTGCTGGCGGTTGGGCAAGATCCACGCCAAGGATCGCCTGAATGCTTTCTCGCTCAGCCATCTTGCCGCGCCTCACTGTATAGCATATTGGCCTCATATTCACCCCCTACACCTTCTCCTCTCTAATTTTTCATCTTTAGAATCTGACCATCACATCGACATCTTGAGAAATCGTGCCCCAGACCTCAGCCGCATCTGATTCAGCCTCTTCGGAAGACGACGAAGTCACTCAG
Source organism: Synechococcus sp. HJ21-Hayes (assembly GCF_024345835.1). GTDB lineage: Bacteria > Cyanobacteriota > Cyanobacteriia > PCC-6307 > Cyanobiaceae > Vulcanococcus. Next base: position 6,587 of record NZ_JAGQBW010000001.1, read on the forward strand.
CAGGTCGTAGTTACGCTTTCATTCCCAACCTTTGCTCGCCTGGTTGAACGCTCGATCAAGGAGCGGCAGTCCCTCAGTAACTTGATTTCTCAAATCCTCGATCACACACGGTAACTGTCTAGCACCTGATTCTTTGCTTGGTCTTGATCCCTCTCGTCCCTAGGCCTACCTCCAAGACCCCTTCACCCAGATCTGCTCCAGTGACTGCCTGAACGCTCCCTCGCTCATCGGTCGTGCAGTGAAGCTTGAGGCGTATCGATAACCCATAGCCCTAGAGATGGTCGTCACTGTGTCGCCAGGATCTGCTGTTTGCAGTTTCTCCATGGCAGCAGCGGATAAGCGTGAGATGTGCTTGAAGCATCTGGCTTTTGTGCTTTATGACCGCTGTGGCCTGCATCTCATCTGCGGCTAGTTGTCATGACTCAAACGTCATGGTGCATGGATCCCTCAACACTGAGGTGGACTGGTTTTTGTGGACAGGCCCCATCGTTAGTCTCTGAGGCGGGGGAGAAATCCATCACCATGAACTCTTTGGCGATTGCTGCTGGGGTGGCGGTAACGACCATCACGAGGTTGGTAAGAAACGACGACAAGGCAGCGTCAGCACTCTCGCTGGATCTGGCATCCAAGATCGTGACTGTGCTGGATTGCGGGATTGATGATTTACTGGAGGCAGTCGACGAACTATAATCAGTTTTAAACATATTCCAGCGGCGCAAATGAGTGGAGAACTGCCTGGCGACGAGAAAGTCGTTTGCAATGTCTGCGAGGAGCAGATCGACGAGGCAGTTGAGTCGGTCTTTGACGTCTTGCAACTTGATCCCGAGTTGAGCGATGGTTTCTACGCGCTTCTCGTTAACTGGTTAGACGAAAATAATATTGACGTTATTCCAAGGGGTTCATTCGAGTAAGAGCGCGCCTTGTCTTGCTCCCGCGATCGATACGATGTGCTGAGGGGCGCTGTTCATTTGTCAATGTCTTCACGCTGAGTGCCCAGATTGTTGGTAAGCGCGTCAGCGACCACTTCCTGAATCTTCTTGCTAAGATCCTCTCTCGACCATTCCTCAGAGATCATCTCTGTCTGCTGGAGCACCAACTCAATCGCTGCCACCTCCTGATCAGGCGGATACTTATAGCGTTTCAGCAATCCCTTGATCATTGTTCGCAGTCGTGCCCGAACGTTTTCCTTGTATTGCCAATCGATACTGAGGTTGCCCCTGAGTTTTTCTGCCAATTCCCGTGCCATCGTCGTCAGCACCTCATCACCCATCAGGTCTTGTGCTGACTGGTTATTCGCTAGGGCGTCGTAGAAGGCAACCTCAGCAACAGACAACCCCATCGCTTCTACCTTCTCTGCCTCATCACGGAACTGCTTTGCCATCGCAATCAGTTCCTCGATCACCTGTGCCGCTTCGATGGAGCGATTGGCATATTTGTTCAGGGATGCCTGGAGCAGTTCACTGAAACGCTTCTGCTTGACCACGTTGGTCTTGAAGCGTGTCTGAACCTCTTCCCTTAGCAACCGTTGGAGCAGTTCAACCGCCAGATTCTTCTGGGGGATCTTGCTGACCTCTGCCAGAAACTGATCTGACAGGATGCTGAGATCAGGCTTTTGTAGACCTGCGACCTTGAAGACATCAGCGATTCCATCTGCGACCAGCGACTCAGAGAGCAGTTGGCGCAACTGAAAATCAACATTCTTGGGGGCACCACCATCACCTCCCACTCCATCACCCTTGATCAGTGGTGCTCGGATCGCCTGAAGGAAGGTCACCTCATCGTTGAGTGCCATCGCTTCATCAAGGGTTCCGCACAGGGCAAATGCTTTGGTCATCGCCAGCACGGTGTCGCAATAACGCTTTTTGCCTTCTTGTAGTTCAAGGATGTGATCCAGGCAGTTGGGCAGCAGTGCCATTGCTGTTTTGGGATCCCTGAAACCACTCCAGTCGATGGGGTGGAGCAGGTCACGGGCAACCTGGAGTTTCTCCTTGAGAATCCGCAGCGCCTCACTGGTGTCAATCGTTGGATCACCCTTGCCTTTCGATGCCGTGTAGGTCGCCAGTGCTTCCTTGAGTTGAGGTGCGATGCCGATGTAATCGCACACCAGACCGCCTGGTTTGTCTTTGAAGACCCTGTTGACTCGGGCAATCGCCTGCGCCAGGTTCGCCCCCTTCATCGGTTTATCCACATACATCGTCGCCATACAGGGAGCATCAAACCCCGTTAACCACATATCCCGCACCAGCACGATCTTGAGCGGGTCGGCAGGATTCTTGAACCGTTTCTCCAGATCCTTCTTCTGTTGCTTGGTTGTGTGGTGCGGTTGGAGGTATTGCTCATCTGCTGCCGATGCCGTCATCACGACTTTGATGGCACCTTTCTTCGGGTCGTCGTCATGCCAGTCAGGTCGCAGAGCAACGATGGCGTCATAGAGGCGAGCACAGATGTCTCTGCTCATTGCCACCACCATCGCTTTGCCTGGTTGGGTGCGTGAGCGTTGCTCAAAGTGGGCAACCAGATCCGCCGCCACCTGCTTCAGGCGTGGTTCAGCGCCCACCAGTGCTTCCAGTGCTGCCCACCTGCTCTTTGCCCGCTCGGCAGCAGGAATGTCGTCTTCATCTGAGAAGAGGTCATCTACCTGCTCATCCACCTGGGGCAGCAGTGGTTCCTTGAGTGCCAGTTTTGCCAGGCGGGATTCGTAGTAGATCGGCACCGTGGCACCGTCTTCCACTGCCTGCTGAATGTCGTAGACGGAGACGTAGTGCCCGAAGACCGCCTGAGTGTCACGGTCGTCTTGGGAGATGGGCGTTCCCGTAAAGGCAAGGAACGTTGCCTGGGGCAGGGCATCCCGCAATGCCTTTGCCAATCCGTATTTGATCTCCCCTGTCTTGGTGTCGAAGCGACCTTTGAACCCGTATTGGGTGCGGTGCGCTTCATCGCAGATCACCACGACGTTGTGGCGGTCGGTCAGAGCGGGGAACTTCTCCTCTCCATCCTCGATGGCGAACTTCTGAATCGTGGTGAAGATGATGCCGCCACTGGGTCGGTTGCCCAGCAGATCCCTCAGTTCCTGACGACTGTCTGCCTGCTTGGGGGATTCACCCAGCAGATCGCCTGCTCCAGCAAACACCCCGAACAGTTGCCCATCCAGGTCTTGGCGATCCGTGACCATCACCAGAGTCGGGTTCTCAAGGCGTGGATCGGTGAGCAACTTGCCCGCCAGACACGCCATCTCAATGCTCTTGCCTGCGCCCTGGGTGTGCCAGACGACGCCACCCTTCTTGTCGCCATCGGGTCTGCTTGCTTTGACCACGCTTTCCACTGCTGCTCTGACGGCGTGGAACTGGTGGTAGGCAGCGATCTTTTTGATGATCTGCCCGTCTTCTTCAAACAGGCAGAAGGAGCGAACGAACTCCAGCAGTCGCCCCTTATCGAAGATCCCTTGCACCAGGGTCTCCAGGTCACGGTGGTTGCCCAGCGGATCAATGGGGTTCTCCCCTTCGATCGTGCGCCAACGCTGGAACCGCTCCTTATCAGCACTCAAGGAACCCAACCGTGCCTGGATGCCATCGCTGATCACCAGCAGCACATTGGGCGTGAACAGGTCGGGGATGTCTTGCTTGTAGGTCTGGAGTTGGTTGAACGCCGCCCAGATGTCTGCCTTCTCATCGGCAGGGTTCTTCAGTTCGATCACCGCCAGCGGCAGACCGTTCAGGTAGACCACCACATCAGGGCGGCGGTTGTTCTTGGTGCCCTGGATCGCCAACTGGTTCAGCACCAACCAGTCATTGGAAGCAGGGTCGTCAAATCCGATGACCTTGAGACGAATGCCGACCTGCTGGTTCCCATCCATATAGGTGATGGGTAACCCCTGGGTCATCCAACGGTGGAAGTTGCGGTTGGATGCCAGAAGACCAGGCACGTTTGGGTTCGCCAGTTGGAGCACCGCTGACTCAATGGTGCTCACTGGAACTTCTGGGTTCAGGCGCTGAAGTGCTGAGCGCAGACGACCAGTGAGGATGACCTGCCTGAAGTCTGTGCGTTCAGGCGTAGTGCCATCAGGGGCAAGGTCGGGAGCAAAGGCATAGGCGTATCCCAGTTCCTGGAACCACTCAAGGCACTGCTGCTCCAGATGGTCTTCTGTGATGAGTGCCATTAGACACCGACCTCCTCAAGCATTCGCTCAGCGGCAGGGATTCGGATTTCACCTGAGATGAGTTTGGGGAGCAAGGTATCACGCAGTTGAGTCAAAGATCTGCTCTCCTTCTTGTTCCTTACAATGGTGTCGAGTAGAGGTTTTGATTTCACTCCAAATAAGTCGAGGATGGTCTGGCTGGGAATAACAATCTTGAATCTATCAATATCTCCTTTGCCAAGATGGATCACGGTTGTTGCCGTCTCTGACATTTCAACCTCCATTAGCGGTTTGCGTATCGACTCCATTACGAAGCAGGAGTGATCGTTTGTTTTGGGCACGAACTGACAAACCCTCTGGTTCATCCAGCATTCATTGCCGCCCCATAGATATCCCCTGAACTCGCCATCCATTCCCACAACAATGTCGCCAGGTTTTATTAGGGTTCCTTTTGGATGGATCTCAGTAGTGAAAACAGCAGGCGCTTCAGTGGGGAGGTCTCTGATTCGTACAACTGGAACACCCTCGCCATTGCTGTTGAAAAGCGACGAGGAAAAGGGTGCGCCGTAAATCACAGACGAAACTTCATATATTGATCCGACCCGCCACCCACTCGGAATCTCACCCAGTTCCGAATCCTCAAATGAATCGCTGAACAGGTCACTGATTTCTGCTGGCAATCCAGTTGGTCGACCTTCTGCCTTCGCTCTTACTGGATCAAAATCCACAAACCACGACTTGAAGAGCGCCTTTGCCATCGCCTCCAACGTTTCGTTGGTCTTTCGGTTAAGCTCGATCTTGTCGTCAAGGGTGCCGAGGATAGAAATAATGCCTTCCTGCTCTTTGCGTGGAGGAAGAGGAATCATCATCTTGTCTACTCTTGTAATGTAAATATGCTTGATGGTGGATCCGTCGGAACCTGCCTCCATCTGTCGCTGATATTCGGGTGCTTCCAGCACGTATTTGATATATCTAAAATCTCCTTTGCCGTTGCTCTGGAGCAGAGCAACTGACTGGTTAATACAGATGTCGCCTCTGTCGCAGAGTGCCAGTCGCCCGATGCTTCCATCTTTGGTAAGCAGCAAGTCGCCCTTTACTGGTCTGCTCTTGTCTGTCAACTTGCCTCGATAAGCATCCCAGGACGTTCTCCTGGCGGTTTGATATTGGATTCTTCCATTCTTGATATCTTTTGCGGTGACCATATATGCCCCATCACCATCGATGGTTGGCATTGGATTTGTGAATCCATATGTTATGCGAGAGCACACGTCGCCGAGCGGGACGTATTTCCATTCAGAACTCATATCCCAACCTCCTCATATTCTCAGCAATCTGCTGATCCAACCTTGCTCCCTCTTCCTGCTGCTGCTTGAGCAATCCAGTGAGGCGCTTCATCTTCTCATCAAACGCCTCACCATCATCTTCAACATCTGCTGCTCCCACGTAGCGACCAGGCGTGAGCACAAAACAATTCTTCTCGATCTCTTCTAACTTGGCGTTGTAGCAGAAACCAGCGACATTCTCATAAGCGTCAGACACCTCACCATCGCCACGCCAAGCGTGAACGGTGTCTCCAATCTTGGCAATATCCTCATCGGTCAACACTCGCTCAACCCTGGTCTTCATCGTGCCCATCTGGCGGGCATCAATAAACAGCGTCTCTCCACGACGATCACGACCACGCTGGGTCTTGTCATTCGTCAAGAACCACAGGCAGACAGGAATCTGAGTGTTTAGAAACAACTGTGCTGGCAGCGCCACCATCACCTCCACCACATCGCCACGAACCATCGCCTCACGAATCTGCCCCTCACCGCTCTGGTTAGAACTCATTGATCCATTAGCGAGAACTACCCCTGCTTCACCGCCAGGGCGAAGTTTCCAGAGCATATGTTGTAACCACGCATAGTTGGCATTGCCGACTGGTGGTCTCCCATAAACCCAGCGTGGATCACTCTCGTATTTCTCCCCACCCCAATCCGAAATGTTGAACGGTGGGTTGGCAAGGATGTAGTCGAACTTCTGATCAGGGAACTGGTCTCTGGCAAAGGTGTCAGCGGGTTCTTGACCCAGATCAGCAGCAAACCCACGGATCGCCAGGTTCATCGCTGCCAATCGCCAGGTGGTCGGGTTGCTCTCCTGCCCATAGATCGAGGCGTCATCACGCTTGCCACCGTGCGCTTGGATGAACTTCTCGCTCTGAACGAACATTCCGCCAGACCCACAGCAGGGGTCATAGATCCGACCCTTGTGTGGTGCCAGCACAGCAACCAGCGTTTTGACGACGTGAGCAGGTGTATAGAACTGACCCCCCTTCTTGCCTTCTGCGCTGGCGAACTGACCCAGGAAGTATTCGTAGACCTCACCCAGCACATCTCCTGATCGCTGGTCGTCAGCAAATCCAATGGTGGAGATCAGATCCACCAGTTCACCCAGTCGCCCTGGTTCCAGTTGGGCAGTACCAAACCGCTTATCCAACTTTCCCCTCAAGGGAAGGTTCTCGTTCTCGATGGCAACCAGTGCCTTGTCGATCAGTTGACCAATATCAGGTTGCTTTGCCCGTGCCCGTAGCGACTCCCAGCGGGCATCAGCAGGCACCCAGAACACGTTCTCCTGGGTGTAGTAGTCACGGTCTTCCAGCGATGCCTGGTGCTCCGCAGGGTCATCACCCACGTAGTTGTCAGAGTCTGGGTCGCTGACCATCAGAAGCACCCTGCCTTGTTGGGCGGCAAACGTGTCTGAGATGTATTTGAGGAAGATCAGACCCAGAACCAGATGCTTGTATTCCGCCGCATCCATCTGGGCACGAAGTTTGTCGGCACTCGCCCAGAGCACTGCCTTGAAATCCTTGGCGGGTGCTTCCTTCTTCGCTCTGCCTCGACTGTTGCCTGCTGCTGGTGCTGAGGGTGCCTCGTAGCGACTGCCTCCAGGGATCCCTTCTGCCAGGCGCACGGATCCACCACGCCCCTGCCCCTTGCGGATCATTCCCAGAGTCAGTGCCTTCTCCTTGACCGCCTCGTATTCCTTTTCGCTGATCTGCCTTTCTGCTACCCGACTTAGTGCCTCCCGTGCTGAGAGGTTCCCCATCGTGCTCCGATCGGGCGGGAGCACCTCCAGCAGCAGATCCCCCAGGTCTTCATCGCTTGCTTCGGGTGTGCTGAAGGTCGCGGAGTCGGTCACTGGCGCTGGTCGCTTCCGCCCATTTTTGCCTACAGCACTGGGTTTTGCCCGTTATGCGGATCTCGCATGGAACTTGCAGGCGCTACCCGTGCGCTTGGTTGACGACCCTTGACCCCACCCCATCGCCGCGACTAGTACAGGAGTACCTTCCCTGCCTTTGTGGTCGTCTCCCGCGCCGATGCCTCCCGCTGAGGAGTGGGACTACCTGGATGGGGATGTCCTGAGACCCGCCCGCTCTGGTGCCGTCTGCATGACCCGCCAGCACTTTCGCTACGAGGTCGGCAGGCACTGCGTCACGGTGCTCACCTGCCCCATCCACCAGGGTCTGATTCCCCAGGGCGAGCACCTAACTCGGAGGTGCGCTCGGTGGGTTGCTCGGCGGGAGGTCAGGCGTGGGTGGTGTCCTGAGGTGGGGTGAGGTGCCACCCCATCTGATCAGGGTTCCTGATCGCGGCAGACAATTTCGCCGCTGCCCCAACCCTGGGCAAAGGCGCTAAGGCAATTGGCAGGAAACCCGCTCAAAGGAACCAGCAGAGATTTCCCCCACAACAATGCCCGTAAGTGCTTGCGGCACAGTTGGTCTGGGGGAATAGGGCGACACTGGTTCCCCCAAAAATCCCCCCAAGACATGCGCGTGACCCCATGACACAATGGGAGACTGCCTGGGCACAAAAACCCTGTTTCAGAAAGGGATCTCGGGGTTCTGGGAGATCGTGAGACCTTCGAGAACCTTCTTAAAACGGAGAGGGAGGGATTCGAACCCTCGACAGAAGTTGCCTCCTGTAACTCCTTAGCAGGGAGCCGCTTTCAACCACTCAGCCACCTCTCCAGCGGCCTGCACAGTTTATCAGCCGCCCTGCCCCTCCAGGGCCAATCGCGGCAGGCGGTGCTTAAAACCGCAGAGGATTTCCCAGGGAATGGTGCCGCAGGGCTCACTCCAAGCCTCAGGGGCAATGCAGCCACCAGCCTCGTCCTCCCCCAGCAAGGTCACCACACTGCCCACGTCCAGATCGGGGCTGTCGGTGGCGTCCAGCACCAGCTGGTCCATGGTGATGGCGCCCACCTGGGGCACCGACCGGCCCGCGAACAGCACCTGCAGCTGGTTGGAGAGCAGGCGAGGCACGCCGTCGGCATAGCCGATGGCCAACACCGCCAGGCGACTCGGGCGCTGGGTGATGAAGCGATGGCCATAGCTAACCCCCACCCCCGCAGGCACCTCCCGAATCAGCGAGACCCGAGCCCGCACCCGCATGGCCGGACGCAGGGGCAGCCCTTCCCCCAGATGGGACGCAGGCCGGTGGCCATAGAGCGCCAAGCCCACCCGCACCATGTCGAAATGCAGGCTGGGGCTACGCAGGGTGCCAGCGGAGTTGGCGAGGTGACGGCAGCCAGACGGCAGAGATTGGTTCTGAAGCTCCGCTAGCACGGCCTCAAAACGCTGCTGCTGCTGCGCGGTCAGGCCCCCGTCAGCAAAGTCCGGCGCATCGGCATCGGCCAGGTGGGAATACACACCGGTCAGGTGCACTGATTCGAGTTTGGCGATCGCCTCCACGAGCCGGGGGCCATCCCCCCAAGCGGCCCCAAGCCGGCTCATACCGGTGTCGAGCTTGAGCTGAACGGCCATGGTGCGGCCGCTACCAGCGGCAATGTTCTGACAGAGCAGCGCCTCCCGCATGCCGCTGAGGGTGGGCATCAGCTGCCAATGCAAACAGGTGCGCAGTTCATCCGGTTGGGTGAGGTTGCCCAGCACCAACACGGGGGCCTCCAGGCCGGCCTGGCGGAGCTCGAGGCCCTCCTGGAGGGTGGCCACGCCGAAACTGCTGGCACCTCCGGCAGCGGCAGCCCGTGCCACGGGCACAGCACCGTGACCGTAGCCATCGGCTTTCACCACAGCCATCAAGGCGCAACCAGGGCTGAGAGAGCGCCTTAGGGCGGTGGCATTGGCCGCAATCGCAGCTTCACTCACCTCCACCCAGGCCCGCTGGCGCGGATGAGCCCGCAGCTCAGGGGTGGCTGGCGACACTTGAGACATCGGCAAAGGGTACGCGGGGCTGCAGATCCCAATCAAGATGCGCCCTAGCATGCTGCCAATCCTGCAGCCCCGCAGGGCTGGAGCTGGCATGGGCCACGTTCTCGTTCTCAACGCCTCCTACGAGCCGCTGAACATCACCAGCTGGCGAAGGGCCACGGTGATGGTGCTCAAGGGCAAGGCTGAAGGCCTGGAGCACGACCCCACCCTCTGTCTGCGGCCGGGCCTGCAACGGCCCACGGTGATCCGCCTGTGCCAGTTCGTCCGGGTGCCCTTTCGGCCATTACCGCTCACCCGCCGCAACCTGTTCCATCGCGACGGGCATTGCTGTCAATACTGCGGCAGCCTCAGCGAACGCCTCTCCATTGATCACGTGATGCCCCGCAGCCGCGGAGGGGCCCATGCCTGGGAGAACGTGACCACGGCCTGCCTGCGCTGCAACGTGCATAAGGGCAACCGCACGCCCCGGGAAGCGGGCATGGTGCTGGCACGCCAGCCTCGGCGCCCGGTGAGCGGCCCCCTGTTCGAAGCCCGTCGCCAGATGGCCCATGGCAGCCATGCCGAATGGGCCAAATATGTGAGCAGCTGGGACGCGGCCTAACCGTTGCTGCCGGAGGCCTGCTCCGCCAGCTCCTCGAGCTGGCGCCTCTGATCAGCTGACACACAGGCGCCGATCAATTCCGCTAACTGGCCCTGGAGCACAGGCTCCAGCGAAAAGTTGCGGCCCAAGCGGTGATCGGTGGTGCGGTTGTCCTTGTAGTTATAGGTGCGGATCTTTTCACTGCGATCGCCGCTGCCCACCTGGGCCAAACGGGCCGAACGCTCTTTGGCATTGGCCTCGGCCAGTTCACGCTCATAGAGCTTGGCCCGGAGGATCTCCATGGCCCGCTCGCGGTTCTGCAGCTGGGACCGCTCCTGGGTGCAGAACACGCGGATGCCCGTGGGTTTGTGCAGGAGGTCCACGGCCGTTTCCACCTTGTTCACGTTCTGGCCGCCCGCCCCACCGGAACGGGCCGTGCTGATCTCGATCTCGGTGGGGTCGATCTGCACCTCCACCGGATCGGCTTCCGGCATCACCGCCACCGTGGCCGTGGAGGTATGCACCCGCCCCTGGGACTCCGTGGCGGGCACCCGCTGCACCCGGTGCACCCCCGCCTCGTACTTGAGCTGGCTGAAGACCCCATCGCCCTGAATCGCCAGGATCAGCTCCTTGTAGCCACCAAGCTCCGCCTCGGAGGCGCTCACCGGCTGCACCTTCCAGCCCACACTCTGGGCGTACCGCTCATACATGCGGGCTAGATCCCCGGCCCAGATGGCAGCCTCATCACCGCCGGCACCGGCGCGGATTTCCAGCATCACGCTGCGCTCATCCCGCGGGTCGCGGGGCAACAGCGCCAGGGTGAGCTGCTCCTCCAACTGGGCCAGGCTCTGGCCGAGCACGCTGAGCTCGTCCTGGGCGAGCGCCTCCATCTCCAGGTCGCCACGGCTCTGCTTGAGCAACTCACGCGCCTCCCGCTCCTGACGCTGAAGGCTCTGAAGTTCGGCGTAGCCGTTCACGAGAGGCTCCAGCCGCGCGCGCTCGCGGGCAATCGGCTCCAGCTGGCTGGGGTTAGCCGCCACATCGGGGTCGGCCAATTGCCGCTCCAGGGTCTCGAAGGTGCGACGGGCCGTCTCCAGCCGCTCACTCAGGAAAGAAGCATCCATGGCAGCAGGTCAGCAAAAAGCCGGATGCCCTGGAGCATCCGGCCCTGCGGTGAATCCGTTGTGCAACGGATGGAAATCAGGCTTGCGCAGCGGCTTCGGACTTGGCTTCCGTCTTCGTCTCCTGAGGAGCATCGGACGCACCAGCCATGCCGTACTTGCGCATGAAACGGTCCACACGACCCTCGGTGTCGAGGATTTTCTGGGTGCCGGTATAGAAGGGGTGGTTGCCGCTCCACACATCCACGTGAAGCTCGGGGCTAGTGGAGCCGGTGGTCATCACCACCTCTCCATTGCAGATCACCTTGGCATCGGGATACCAGGTGGGATGAATGTCGGCCTTGGGCATGACGAGACTCGGCTGAATACGAAAGGAAGAGATCAGCGCTTGGAGAACTGAGGAGCCTTACGGGCTTTCTTCAGGCCGTACTTGCGACGCTCTTTGGCGCGGGGGTCGCGGCTGAGGTGGCCTTCGGTCTTGAGGGGCTTGCGGTTGTCGGGGGACAGATCGCAGAGGGCCCGGGCTGCGCCTTGCTTGATGGCGTCAGCCTGGCCGGTGAGGCCACCACCACGCACGTTGACCAGGAGGTCGTACTCACCAGCCAGACCCAGGGTCTTCAGGGGAGCCTTGACGGCAGCCAGGTAAACGGGGTTGTAGTTGAGGTAGTTATCGCCGGGACGACCGTTGATGGTGACGGAACCGGTGCCGGGAACAACGCGGACACGGGCGACGGCGGTCTTGCGACGGCCGGTTCCCCAGTAGACGACTTTGTTGGTGCTCATTGGGCGGAAGCGGCGGGATCGAGCGCGAGGGCCTTGGGCTGTTGGGCGGTATGGGGGTGCTCAGCACCCTTGTACACCTTGAGCTTGCGGAAGAGCTGGCGGCCGAGAGCGTTGTGGGGGAGCATGCCCTTCACAGCCTTCTCAATGATCCGCTCTGGCAGACGAGCCTGCAGAGCCGCGAAGCTCTCGGTCTTCATGCCGCCGGGACGGCCGGAATGACGGCGGTAAACCTTCTCGGTGAACTTGTTGCCGCTCACCTTCACCTTGTCGGCATTGATCACCACGACGAAGTCGCCGGCGTCAATGTGGGGAGCGAAGTTGGGGTTGTTCTTACCCCGTAGCACCGAAGCCACCTCACTGGCAAGGCGGCCGAGGGTCTGGTTCTCCGCATCGACCAGATACCACTGGCGAGTGGAGGAATCCTGAGGGGGGACGAGAGTCTTGTTCATCGCGCCGGCGGGCCGGATCGGGTAGCGCGCCATCGAGCAGGGAGCTGCACCGACGGGGCTGGACAGAGGGAACGGCAGGGCACCCGATCACTCGGGAGCCAGAAGCTCGTTTAGCGACCCTACCTCTTCACCTGCTGAACGCCCCGGGAGGCAAGCAAGGAAGGACATGGACGCCGGAGACCTGGAGCTGGCAAGGTCCCCGTAGGGACAAGACCAAGGACCGGTCAGCTGATGGAGCGAAGCCCCTTCAGCGGAGAGATCTGAAAGCCTGCGAAACCGGAGAGAAGCCCTGGGACTTAGTCCGGTGCAGCAGGCGGAGCATCAGAGCTCTCCAGCAAATACCGCGGTTGGCTATCGTACCAGGCAGCCCTGGGAAACACCTCCGAGGGATAGCCCACCCGCAACAGGCACAGGCCCTGGGGCGGCGCGGCCTCCTTCACCTCCTCACGGGCCTGGCTGCGCCAGCGGCGTTGAAAGGCCTCAAGGCTGAGGCGACCCTCGCCGATGGCCACCAGCTGCCCCATCAGCAGCCGCACCATGCCGTAGAGAAAGCCGCTGGCCTGGATCTCCACCTCCACCACATCGCCGCGACGCACCAGGCTCGCCTCCTGCACGGTGGTACGGGAATGGCTGCGGCTGCTGCCCGCCCGCTCAAAGGCGGCAAAGTCATGCTCGCCCAGCAGATCTGCCAGGGCCCGATCCATCAGCTGGTCGTCGAGACGCCGCTGATAGCGGTGCCAGCTCCACGGGGCCAGGAAGAGGTTGGGGATGCAGGCGTTGTAAAGGGTGTAGCGATAGCGCCGATAGACAGCGCTGAAGCAGGCATGCCAATCGGCAGGCACCTCAGCGGCGGCACGCACACGGATCGTGGGGGGCAGACGTCCATTGAGGGCCGCCGGCCAGCGCTGGGCAGGTATGGGGCCGGCCGCGTCAAAGTGAACCACCTGGCCCGCCGCATGCACGCCGCTGTCCGTGCGGCCTGCGGCCACCGCCATGGCCGGCCGATGGCCATCCAGCTGGGCGATCGCCGCCTCGAGTGTTTCCTGAACACTGGGATCACGGGGCTGCCGCTGCCAGCCGCAGAACGAGCTGCCCTCGTACTGCAGACAGAGAGCGATGCGGCGAAGACGCACGGCAGGATCCGCTAGATCGGGGGAAGAGCTCAGCTGATGACGCATGAAAAAAGCCGCGCTGGACTGTCGGTCCACCGCGGCAGAGAAGTGTGGACCGTCAGCGGTCTGACAGAAGCTCAGACGAGCTCGATGATGGCCATCTCGGCGTTGTCGCCGCGGCGGGGCACCGTGCGGATGATGCGGGTGTAACCGCCGTTGCGATCGCCGTAGCGCTCTTGGGCCTTGTCGAACAGGGCGTGCACCAGTTGCTTGTCGTAGATGTAGCCGATGGCCCGGCGGCGGGCGGCGAGGCTGCCCTCCTTGGCGAGGGTGATCATGCGCTCGGCCTCATCGCGCAGGGCCTTGGCGCGGGCCTTGGTGGTGGTGAGACGACCCTCACGGATCAGCTGCGTGGTGAGGGCACGCAACAGGGCTTTGCGTTGGTCGGCGGGGCGTCCCAGCTGGGGGACTCGGCACTGGTGGCGCATGGCAGGAAAGAAAGGGGGAGGTCGGAGAAATTCGGTGCTGTCAGATCGCCCGCAATCAGGCGCTGGTGCGGCTCTGGGGCAGGGAGATACCGATGCGCTCGAGGGCCTCGATCACTTCATCGGCCGACTTGGACCCGAAGTTCTTGATCTCCAGCAGATCCTCGTAGCTGAAGCCCATGAGGTCAGACACGGAGTTGACCTGGGCACGCTTGAGGCAGTTGTAGGCCCGTACGGAGAGATTGAGCTCTTCGAGGGGAATCTGAGCCTCGGCGGAGGGCTCGGGCTCGAGGCCGGGCTCATCCACCATGGTGAGGCTGGCCAGGGGCTGGAACAGCGCAATCAGCTGGTTGGCTGCCTGAGCCATGGCGTCGTCGGGAGTGACGGAACCATCGGTTTGAATTTCCAGGCGCAGGCGCTCGCGGGCGGAACCGCCTTCGCCCACAGCGGTTTCATCAACGCTGTAGTTCACCCGACGCACGGGCATGAACACGGCATCGATCTGGAGAAGGTCGATGGCACTGGTGTCTTCGGTGCGGCGATCCACGGGGCGGTAGCCCACGCCACGCTCCACGTGAACTTCGAGCTCGAGGCTGTGGCCCTCAGCGATCGTGGCGATCGGACGATCACCATCGATCACCTGAACCTGGGAGGAAAACTGCAGGTCGGAAGCGGTGACGGTGGCGGGACCGTTCACCACCAGACGACCGATCTCCAGCTCGCGAGTGCGGCTGCTGACGGGGATGTCCTTGCAGTTCAGCAGGATGTCAAGGACGTCCTCACGCACACCGGGAACGGTGGCGTATTCGTGGTTGACCCCGGCGATGCGAACAGCGGTGATGGCGCTGCCCTCAAGGGCGCCCATCAGCACGCGACGCAGGGAGTTGCCCAGGGTGATCGCCTGGCCCCGCTCGAGGGGGCCGATCACGAACACACCCAACTGGGAGCGGTCGTCGGCGACCTGGTGTTCAACCCGATCGATCTGGTACTGCAACACGGTCTGAAGCTCAGAAGGTATGGATGAGCCCCCCTGGGGCTAAGCAACGCGTCGGATCAGACCCGGCGACGCTTGGAACGGCGGCAACCGTTGTGGGGCAGGGGAGTGACGTCGCGGATCAGGGTGATCTCCAGACCGGCCACCTGCAGGGCACGAATGGCCGTCTCACGGCCAGAGCCAGGCCCACGCACGAGCACTTCGATCTGGCGCATGCCCTGCTCGAGAGCGCGGCGGGCTGCAGCCTCGGCGGCGGTCTGAGCGGCGAACGGCGTACCTTTGCGGGCACCCTTGAAGCCGCTGGCACCAGCGGAGCTCCAGGAGATCACTTCACCAGCCGTATCGGTGATCGACACGATGGTGTTGTTAAAGGTGCTCTGAATGTGCGCAACACCGTTGGGCACATTGCGCTTCGTCTTCTTTGCGCCGGATTTCTTGGCGGGCTTGGCCATGGCAGATGCCCTGCAGGAGCAGGGAGGTAATCGGGGAACTGAACTGGAGGTCGTCCTGGTGACGCCGGTCGAGATGACGACCAGTCGGCAGGAGCGAAATGAGCCTGGAGGCCGAGAAGGGGCGTGAGCGCCTTACTTCTTCTTACCGGCAACGGTCTTACGGGCGCCGCGGCGGGTGCGGGCGTTGGTGCGGGTGCGCTGACCACGCACGGGCAGGCCGGCACGGTGGCGACGGCCACGGACACAGCCGATGTCCTGCAGGCGCTTGAGGGCCATGCCCTCCTGACGGCGCAGGTCGCCCTCGAGAGTGAAGCCCTCGGTGGCGCCGCGCAGCTTCTGCACGTCGGCGTCCTCGAGGTCCTTGACGCGGGTGTCGGGGTTGACGCCGGTCTTGGCCAGGATCTTCTTGGCCGTGGTCAGGCCAATCCCATACACGTAGGTGAGAGCAATCTCGATCCTCTTGTCACGAGGAATGTCGACGCCGGCAATCCGAGCCACAGAAAAAACGTTCGGTTGAGCAAGGGTGCCCAGAGCAGCCTGGGCGGGTTAGGGGTTGGTCCGCGAGCGGACCGAGGACAAGGCTCCGCCGGGGATCAACCCTGGCGCTGCTTGTGCTTGGGGTTGGAGCAGATCACCATCACCCGGCCGTGGCGACGAATCACCCGGCACTTGTCGCACATTTTCTTGACCGAGGCACGCACCTTCATGGGAGCGGTCTCTCCGAATTTCCAAACGACGAACTTACCACACGAGTCAACCGAGCAGCGCAGCGATCCGCTCGGCAATGGCGTCGACCGTGCCGGCCGCTTCCACCGGCTGCAGCAGGTCCCGCTCGCGGTAGTAGGCGATCAGCGGGGCGGTCTGCTCGCGATACACCTGCAGGCGGTGGCGAATCACCTGCTCGTTGTCATCGGCCCGGCCGCGGGAGAGCAAACGCTCGATCAGTGCGGCGTCGTCGAGCTCCATCAGCACCACCAACTCGATCTGTTGGCCGAGCTCCTCGAGCAGCTGGGCGAGGGCATCGGCCTGGACCACATTGCGGGGGAAACCATCCAGCAGCCAGCCGCCGCTGTGGGCCAGGAGGCGACTGCGCACAATGGCCAGCACCAGCGCATCGCTCACCAGCTCGCCGCGGGCCATCACTGATTCCGCCTCCTTGCCCAGCTCGGAACCAGCCGCCACTTCCGCCCGCAACAAATCGCCGGTGGAGAGGTGGAGCAGCCCCTTGGCCTCCGCCAGGCGTTGGGCCTGGGTGCCCTTACCGGCACCTGGGGGGCCGAGGAAGAGGAGACGCTGCTTCATGGCGGGGAAGGGGAGTTTGAGCGTTGGGAGAAAAAGAAACGAAAACCGCAGAGGCCGGGCTCACCGGGGCGGCATCACTGCCGCACCATGCCCTCGTAGCGCTGGGAGATCACAGCGGTCTGCAGTTGCTTGGCGGTCTGGATGGCCACACCCACAAGAATCAGCAGCGAGGTGGCGCCAAGGCCCTGGAAGGTTTTCACCTGGGTGGACGACTCGACAGCCGAGGGGATGATCGCCACAGCACCGAGGAACAGCGCCCCCAGCAGGGTGAGTCGGTTCTGAACACTGCCCAGATAGTTCGCCGTGGCTGAACCGGGACGAACCCCGGGGATGGCAACACCGGAACGCTTCAAGGTGGTGGCGATGTCCACGGGATTCACCGTGAGCGAGGCGTAGAAGAAGGAGAAGCCGATGATCAGCCCAAAGAACAACAGGGCATAGACCCAGGGGGTGCTGCTGTTGGGACTGATGTAACCCGCCACCTGGATCAGCCAGGGGGACTTGGTCATGTTGGCGATGGTGAGCGGCAGGAACACCACGGCCGAGGCGAAGATGATGGGCATCACGCCGCCGGCATTGAGCTTGAGCGGAAGGTAGCTCTGGCGGGCTGCCAGGTTGGCACCGCCCACCTGGCGCTTGGCACTCACGATGGGAATCCGGCGGTTGCCTTCCTCCACGCACACGATGCCCACAATCGTGATCAGGAACACGAGCACAAGCACCACGATCCCACCCACGGTGCTGCGATCGCCGCTCTGGGCCAGCTCGATGGTGGAACCCAGGGCCCGGGGCAAGGTAGCCACGATGTTCAGGTAAATCACCAGGGACGCACCCTGGCCGATGCCCCGTTCCGTGATCACCTCACTGATCCACATCACCACCATCGAGCCGGTCACCAGGGCCACGGCGGTCTGGATGACAAACACCAGATCGGAAGTGCCGGCAATGGCGTAGGGACGCAGGATCAGAGCGAACACCACGCTCTGGAGGATGCCCCAACCAAGGGCCACATAGCGGGTGTACTGGGCGATCTTGCGCCGGCCGGCCTCGCCCTCGTTCTTCTGCAGATCCTCGAGCGGAGGCAGGGCCGAGGTGAGCAGCTGCAGGATGATCGAGGCATTGATGAAGGGCAGGATCCCCAGACCAAACACCCCGAGAGTGGAGATGCCGCCACCCGTGAAGATGTCGAGGAAGCCGATCAGCTGACCGCCGCGAGCAATGAAGTCTTGGAAGGCCACCCGGTCGATACCGGGCACCGGGATGTAGATGCCAAGGCGAACCAACAGCAGCAGGCCCAGGGTGATCAACACCCGGTTGCGCAGATCCTTGGCCTGGATCAGCTGGCTGACGATTTCACCGGCACTGGGGTTGCGGCCCCGGCTGACGAGCATGGCGAACGATGGAGAGGGCAGGAACCCGGACTAAAAAAGCCGCCTGCAGGCCCTGATGGCACTGACAGACGGCTCTGACCCTAATGGGTAAAGGGGAATGGGGGCTTCAAGCCGTCCGTTCAGATCTCTTCGCAGGTGCCACCAGCGGCTTCGATCTTCTCGCGGGCGCTGGCGGTGAACGCGGCGGCCTGAACGGTGAGCTTCACCTTCAGATCACCGTTGCCCAGCACCTTGAGGGGGTGCTTAGGGCTGGTGACCAGACCATCCTTGACCAGGGTGTCAATGTTCACCGTGCTACCGGCCTTGAGGTCGGCAAGCTTGGCGACGTTGATCACCGTGTAGTTCTTGGGGTTGATCAGGGTGAAGTGCTTGAGCTTCGGCACCCGGCGGTAGAGGGGCATCTGGCCACCCTCGAAGCCCGGCCGGGTGGGACGACCCGAGCGGGACTTCTGGCCGCGCATACCGAAACCGCAGCTGGCGCCCTGGCCAGCGGCAATGCCGCGACCCTTACGGAGCTTGCGACGACGGGACCCCTTCTGGGGGGCGAGGGACTGGAGATTGAGCGACGTCATGGCGGGCCTCAGGAGTAGATCTGCTCAAGGGAGATGCCACGCTCCTTGGCGGTCTCCTTGTGGGTGCGCAGGCCGGCCAGGGCATCCATGGCGGCACGGGCGTTGTTCAGGGGGGTCTTGGAACCGAGGCGCTTGGCCAACACGTTCTTGATGCCGGCGAGCTCGAGCACCGTGCGGATGGAACCGCCCGCGATCACACCGGTACCAGGGGCAGCGGGACGGATCAGCACGCTGGCGGCGCCGTCACGACCGTTGCCAATGGTGGGAATCGAGGAATGGCGGGTGAGGGGCACCTTCACCAGGTGCTTCTTGCCATCGGCCACGCCCTTGCGGACCGCACCGATCACATCGCCGGCCTTGCCGACACCCACGCCCACCTGGCCCTTCTCGTTGCCGACAACAACGATGGCCCGGAAGCTCATCTTCTTACCGCCTTTCACGGTTTTGGAAACGCGGCGGATCTGAACCACGCGCTCCTGCCATTCGGAGTCGCGCTCCTGACCACGGCGGTTGTCGCGGCCACGGCCACCGCCACGGCGGTCACCCTTGCCATCACCCCGGCCGCCGCCGCCACGACGTTCCTGCTGGCCTTCGGCCGCCGCAGGGACATCGGACGCCGCCGGGATATCGCTGGATTGAACTTGGTCGTTGGTTTCGGTCATGGTGAGAGCAGGGGTCAGAACTGAAGGCCCGCTTCCCGGGCGGCGTCAGCCAGGGCCTTGACACGGCCGTGGTACAGGTTGCCGCCGCGATCGAAGACCACCTGTTGAATGCCCTTGGCGAGGGCACGCTTGGCGACCAGTGCACCCACGGCCACGGAGGCATCGCAGGTAGCACCAGCCGTGACGCTGGTGCGCAGATCTTTATCGAGGGTCGAGGCAGAACACAGAGTGTTCTGGGCATCGTCGTCGATGACCTGGGCGTAAATGTGATTGTTGGAGCGGAACACAGCCAGGCGCGGACGCACGGCGGTGCCAGAGAGATGGCGACGCAGGCGGCGGTGACGCTTCTGGGTCTGCTGTTTGCGGGAGACGGTGGACATGGCAGTACAGGGTAACGACGCTTAGGCAGACCTCATTTCTTACCGGTCTTACCGGCCTTGCGCAGGATGCGTTCGCCCTCGTACTTGATGCCCTTGCCCTTGTAGGGCTCAGGCGGACGAATGGCACGCACCTTGGCAGCTTCGTTGCCCACAACTTCCTTGTCGGCACCGGACACCAGCACGGTGGTGTTGCCATCCACGGCGAAGGTGACGCCAGCGGGGGGCACCATCTCCACCTGGTGGCTGTAGCCAGCAGAGACCACCAGCTTCGTGCCCTGAAGGGCAGCGCGGTAGCCCACGCCGACGATCTCAAGCTTGCGGGTGAAACCCTGGCTGACGCCCTCCACCATGTTGGCCACCAGGGTGCGGCACAGGCCATGGCGCTCGCGCGAGCGACGGTTGTCGCTGGCGGGGCTCACCACAAGGCTGTTGCCGTCCTGGGCGATGGTGACACCTTCAGGGAGGGTGCGGCTGAGTTGCCCCTTGGGGCCCTTCACCGTGACGTCAAGACCATTGAGGCTGACGGTGACGCCGCCCGGAACGGGAATCGGCGCTTTACCAATACGAGACATGGATCAACCTCCCTGATCAGTAGACGTAGCAGAGCACTTCACCGCCGACGCCCTGTTTACGGGCGTCACGGTCGCTCATCACACCCTTGGAAGTGGAGATGATGGCAACACCCAGACCACCCAGAACTTTGGGCAGCTGACGGGTGTTCTTGTAAATCCGCAGACCGGGCTTGCTGACGCGCTGCACGGTGCGGATGGTGGGCTGGCGATGCTTGCCGCTGTATTTCAGCTCGAGCACGAGATGCTTCTCGACGCCTTCACCTTCTTCGGTGATTTCGGCAATGAAGCCCTCCTGCTGCAGCACCTTGGCGATGCTGCGAGCCATGCGGGAAGCAGGCACCTTGGTGGACTGGTGACGTTTCTCACTCGCATTGCGAATGCGGGTGAGCATGTCGGAAATCGGGTCGTGATTAGCCATGGTCGGGTCCGAAGAGGGCTCAGTTGCTGCGGAACGGCATTCCCATCTCGCGGAGGAGGGCCCGGCCCTCTTCGTCGTTACGGGCGCTGGTCACGATGGTGATGTCCATGCCCCGGATGGCGTCGATCTTGTCGAAGGAGATCTCGGGGAAGATGATCTGTTCCCGAATCCCAAGGGTGTAGTTCCCCCGGCCGTCGAAGCTCTTTGCACTCACACCGCGGAAGTCGCGGATGCGGGGCAGTGCCAGGTGAATCAGACGCTCGAGGAAGGCGTACATCCGGTCACCACGAAGGGTGACAGCAACGCCGATCGGCATGCCCTGACGGATCTTGAAGCCGGCAATGGCCTTCTTGGCACGGGTGACCAACACCTTCTGGCCGGTGATCACGGCCAGTTCTTGGATGGAGGCTTCCAGGGCCTTGGCGTTTTGGGCGGCTTCACCGAGGCCCCGGTTGACGGTGACTTTCACCACCTTGGGGACTTCGTGAATGTTCGAGAGATTGAGATCCTTGAGCAGCTTGGGCTGGATCTTCTCCCGATAGCTCTGTTTGAGGGACATGACGGGGGGAAGGGGTTGCGCTTCTGGGCGTTGTCAGAAGGCGGACAGGGACAGGGGGTGTGAACGAGAGATGTAGGCGTGCCGCCTCGGTGCAACACCGCACCGGGGCCAGAGCACGAATCAGTCGAGAATCTCGCCGGTCTTCTTGAGGCGGCGCTTCTTGGTGCCGTCCTTCTCCACCACGATCTCCACGCGGCTGGCCACCTTTTTATCGGTGGAGTACAGCATCACGTTGGAGGCGTGCAGGGAGGTCTCTTCGGTCACGATGCGACCGGATTCACCTTCCTGGGTGGGCTTCACGTGGCGGGTGCGCAGGTTGATGCCCTGCACCACCACACGGTTCTCGTAGGGAAGGGTACGCAGGACCTCACCGGTCTTGCCTTTGTCCTTACCGCTGATCACCTGAACGGTGTCGCCCTGCTTGATGCGCATCTTGATGCGCACCTGGGCCTTGGCTTTGGGGGTGGCAGTGGCCATCTCAGATCACCTCCGGTGCGAGGGACACAATCTTGGTGAAGTTCCGCTCACGCAGTTCGCGGGCAACGGGACCGAAGACGCGGGTGCCCTTGGGGTTGTTGTCATTGCCGAGGATCACGGCAGCGTTGTCGTCAAACCGGATCGAGTTGCCGGTGTCGCGGCGCAGGGTGGCCTTGGTGCGAACCACCACGGCCTTCACCACATCGGACTTCTTGACGCCCATGTTGGGCATGGCGTCCTTGACGGCAGCCACGATGACGTCACCCACGTGGGCGTAGCGACGGTTCGTGCCCAGCACACGAATGCACTGAATACGCTTGGCGCCGCTGTTGTCAGCGACGTTGAGGAAAGTTTCCTGTTGAATCATCGGGAGATTTCCTCAGCTAGCGCTGGTGTTGGACAGAACCTCGGCCACAGCCCAGCGCTTGGTGCGACTGAGGGGACGGGTTTCGGTGATACGAACGCGATCGCCCACTTTGCAGGCGTTGGCTTCGTCGTGGGCCTTGTAGCGCTTGGTGCGGCTGACCGTCTTTTGATAGATGGGGTGGGGGAAGCGGTTTTCCACCGCGACCACCACGGTCTTGTCCATCTTGTCGCTGACGACGGTGCCGACCCTTTCCTTGAGTGCCATGACTGGTTCTCCTTGGGGGATCAGGACGCGGTGGAGCGCTGGCGCTCCGTTTGCACCGTCAGCAGCTGGGCCAGCTTGATGCGGGCGGCCTTGAAGCGGTGCGGATTCTCGAGACGGCGGGTGGCCTGCTCGAAGCGGAGGGTGAACAGTTCGCGGCGGGTGCCGTCGATCTGCGTGTTGATGTCGCCGTCAGAGAGCTTGCGCACCTCGGCGATGTCGGGACGGGCCATGGTTCAGGACTCCACGGGGGCAGCTTCCTGATCCGCCAGGGCCAGGAACTTGGTTTTCAGGGGCAGCTTGTACTGCGCCAGGCGCATGGCCTCTTTGGCGATTTCGGGGGTGATGTCGGCACCACCCATCTCAAAGAGAATGCGGCCGGGCTTGATCACCGCCACCCAGAATTCCGGGTTGCCCTTACCGGAACCCATACGGGTTTCAGCAGGACGCATGGTGACCGGCTTGTCGGGGAAGATCCGGATCCAGATCTTTCCACCCCGCTTGACATAGCGGGTCATGGCACGGCGACAGGCTTCGATCTGACGGGAGGTGATCCACCCGCATTCCTGGGCCTGGAGCGCAAAGTCACCGAAGGCAATGGTGTTGCCCCGGGTAGCGATGCCGCGCATGCGGCCGCGCTGCTGCTTGCGGAATTTGACGCGTTTTGGACTCAGCATGGTTCAGGCCTCCTGATCACTCTTCGTTCGAACGGTCTTCGAACTGTTGGGGCCGACGGCTAGCGCGGCGCTTGGGTGCCGCACCCACGGGCACCTTGTCCTGTTGGCCAGGAAGCACTTCGCCCTTAAACACCCACACCTTGATGCCCAGCACCCCGTAGGTGGTTGAGGCAACCTTGGTGGCGTAGTCGATGTCGGCGCGGAGGGTGTGCAGGGGCACACGGCCTTCACGGGTCCATTCGGTACGGGCGATCTCGGCGCCGTTGAGGCGACCACTCACCTGGATCTTGAGGCCCAGAACACCGGCGCGCTGGGCGCGCTGGATGGTCATGCGCAGCACGCGGCGGAAGGCCACGCGCTTTTCAAGTTGCTGGGCGATGTATTCGGCCAGCAGGTAAGCGTCAGCGTCGACACGCTCAACTTCCACCACGTTGATGCGCACCTGACGGCCGGTATCGCCGAGGGTTTTCTGAATACCGGCACGCAGTTCCTCGATGCCGCTGCCCTGGCGGCCAACGAGCACACCGGGGCGAGCGGTTTTGAGCTCCACCTCAAGCTGATCGGCCTTGCGGGCAATCAGGACGTCGCTGATACCAGCGGCGCTGTACTTCTTGTGGATGAATTTGCGAATCCGGTCATCCTCCTGAAGGAGGGTCGGATAGGTCTTGCTGGGGGCGTACCAACGCGAGCGGTGCTCCTGGGTGATCCCCAGGCGCAGGCCGGTTGGATGGATCTTGTGTCCCATCGGTCGGTGTCCTCGGGGGTCAGGCGGAAGGAGCCACAGCAATGCTGATGTGGCAGGTCTGTTTTTTGATCGCGTAGGCGCGACCCTGGGCGCGGGGACGGAAGCGCTTCATCGAGGGACCCATATCCGCCGTGGCGGAAGAGATCACCAGAGAGGCAGGATCGAGACCCAGGTTGTTCTCGGCGTTGGCCACAGCCGACCGCAACACCTTGGTGATGGGGCCAGTGGAGCGGTAGGGCATGAACTCGAGCATGATCAGCGCATCGCGATAAGAGCGACCGCGGATCTGATCGAGCACCCGGCGCACCTTGGACACGGAACCGCGGATATAGCGACCGTGGGCCAAGGCCTGGGTTGTGGAATTCGGGGTGTTTGCCATGACTTCAGCGGCCTCCTTTCTTGTCCTTGATGTGGCCCCGGAAGTTGCGGGTCGGCGCGAATTCCCCGAGCTTGTGACCCACCATCTGCTCCGTCACATAGACGGGCACATGGGCCTTGCCGTTGTGAACGGCAATGGTGTGGCCGATCATCATCGGCAGGATCGTGGAAGCCCGGGACCAGGTTTTGATCACGGACTTGTCGTCGGCGGCGTTCTGCTTCTCAACCTTCCGCAGAAGGCTGTCGGCAACAAACGGTCCTTTTTTGAGTGAACGTCCCATAGCGGTTTAAACGAACAGCAAAGCGGTGAGGTTGATCAGGAATCGCGTCCGCCACGGCTCCGCTTGGAGGTGCGGCGACGTTTCCGGAGCACAAACCGATTGCTGGGTTTGTTCCGCTTACGGGTCTTGAGACCCAGGGCCGGCTTGCCCCAGGGGGTAACAGGGCCAGAACGGCCAATCGGAGCGCGGCCCTCGCCACCACCGTGGGGGTGGTCGCAGGGGTTCATCACGCTGCCTCGCACCTGAGGGCGACGGCCCAGCCAACGGCGACGGCCGGCCTTACCGAGGCTCGTGTTGCGAACTTCGGAGTTGCCCACTTCGCCGAGGGTGGCATAGCACTCACGACGCACCAGACGCACCTCGGTGGAGGGCAGCTTCAGGGCGACGTAATCGCCTTCCTTGGCCATCACCTGGGCGCTGGCACCGGCGGTACGCACCATCTGGCCGCCCCGGCCGGCGTACAGCTCCACGCAGTGAACGCTGGAACCGAGGGGGATGGCCGAGAGGGGCAGGGCGTTGCCGTTCTCGATCGGAGCTTCAGGGCCCGATACCACGGTGGTGCCCACGGCCACCCCAGCCGGAGCCAAGATGTAGCGCTTCTCGCCATCGGCGTAGAAGAGCAGCGCCAGGCGGGCGTTGCGGTGCGGGTCGTAGTGGATGGCAGCCACCTTGGCGGCCACGCCGTGCTTGTCGCGACGGAAGTCCACCAGGCGGTAGAGGCGCTTGTGGCCACCGCCGCGGTGACGGCAGGTGATCACACCGCGGTTGTTGCGGCCCTTGCGCTGGTGCTTAGCGACAACCAAGCCCCGCTCGCGGCCACGGCCGGTGACTTCAGCGAAGTCGCTGGCGACCCGAGTGCGGGTGCCGGGGGTAATAGGGCGGTACTTACGGATTCCCATGATTCTTCAGACCCCTCAGGCTTCAGGGAAGAGCTGGATGGCGCTGCCATCGGCCAGCCGCACCACGGCCTTCTTCACCTGGGCACGCTTGCCGGCGAAACGGCCCACGCGACGCGTACGGCGCGGGGGGTTCATGGTGCTGATGCCGACGACCTTCACGTCGAACAGTTGTTCAACGGCGGCCTTGATGTCGGGTTTGGCAGCCCGGTGATCCACCTCGAAGGTGTACTGGTTCTGCTCAATGGCCCGGGTGGCCTTCTCGGTGATCAACGGCCGACGGATCACGTCCGCAAGCCGTCCTGTGAAACGCTCAGCCATCGCCGTAGACCTCCTGAATCTTCGCGAGTGCTTCCTCGCTCACCACCAGGGAGTTGGCGTGGAGCAGATCAAACACGTTGAGCTGATCAGCGGCGATCAGCTTGACCTTTTCAAGGTTGCGCACAGAGCGGCGCACCACCTCACTGGGGGCATCCAGCACCACCAGCACCTTGGTGCCATCGGCAATGCCGAAACGACCCAGGGCGGCGATAATTTCCTTGGTTTTTGGGGTTTCCAGGCCCGCGGCGAAGCCCTTCACGACCGTGATGTCGGCAGTGCGGCTCATCAGCGCAGTGCGCAGTGCCAGACGACGCTCCTTGCGGTTCATCGCCAGGTTGTAGGTGCGGGGCTTGGGCCCGAACACCACACCACCACCCGGGCGCAGGGGCGTACGGATCGAACCCTGACGGGCGCGGCCGGTGCCTTTCTGCTTGTAGGGCTTGCGACCACCACCGGCCACTTCGGCACGGGTGAGGGTGCTGGCCGTGCCCTGACGGGCATGGGCGAGCTGACGCACCACGGCGCGATGCACCAGGTCGTTAGCGGAACTTTCCTTGGCGACTTTCAGGTCGAGGGCAGCCGTACCAGCTTCCTTTCCCTGCCAATCGCGAACAACACAGTTAGCCATGTCCTACCTCCTCAGTTCGCGGCTTTGAAGCCCACCCGCTGGGCGGGGAGGATGTTCAGCAGGGCGCCGGGCTTGCCGGGCACCGAGCCTTTCACCACCAGCAGGTTGCGCTCGGCATCCACTTTCAGGATCACGAGACCACGGGTGGTGATCTGCTTGCCGCCGTAACGGCCAGCCATGCGCTTACCGGGATAGACGCGACCGGGGGTGGTACCGGCGCCGATCGAACCGGGCTCGCGGTGGTTCTTCGAACCGTGGGTCATGGGGCCGCGGCTGAAGCCGTGGCGCTTCTGAAGACCAGCGAAACCACGACCGATGGTGTCGCCGCTCACATCGACCTTCTGGCCCGCCTCAAAGGCAGCCACGGTGACATCGCTGCCGAGTTCCAGACCGTCGACGCTGTCGACGCGGTATTCCTTCAGGTGGCGCAGGGGCTCGCTGCCGGACTTGGCCAGGTGACCCTTGGCCGGCTTGTTGACGAGCTTCTCGCGAATCTCGCCAAAGCCCAGCTGAACCGCGGTGTAACCGTCGGTGCTGTCGGTTTTGAGTTGGGTGATACGGCAGGGACCCGCCTCGATCACGGTGACCGGGATGGATCTGCCTTCGTCGTCGAAGAACTGGGACATGCCCAGTTTCTTCCCAAGAATGCCGATGGACATAAGGAGGGGAGAAACGCCAGCAGGACCACCACCCACGACAGGGGTGGTGTAGCTGAATCGCATTGCGCAGTCGAGACCGAATCGTTGCTATGGGCCAGGTCGGTTGGACCCGGCACCAGGGAGACGACTTGGTTGGGCTAGCAGCGGCGAAACAGCGGGCTGGGACTTGCTCGACCGGACCTTTTGAGGGGTGCGCGGAACAGTTTCCCGGCGGTGATTCCTTTCAAAAGAAGGGAGACCGCACTGGCCGGGGAAGGTCGCCACCACTGGCGACCTGGTGCATTGCGCTGGAGGCCCGGCTAGCGGACGGGCACAGTTGCAGAAGCACAGTGGTCGATGTTACCGCAACGCCTCACCCCCTAATGCCGGAGTCAGCTGCCAGACTTGCGTGAGCGCTTTCCAGTCCGCATGCCCCTGCTGCTCACCGGCCGCGGTTTTCGCCAGGAGCTCGAGCGGGCAGGCGCCCTGGCTCTCTTTGCCCCCCTGGAAGGCGGTGCCGAGACCCGCTTGCTGCGCCGGTTGCGGGCTGCGGGCTATCGCGCCCAGATGACTTCCGCCCGGGGCCTGGGCGATCCGGAGGCCTTCCTGCTCCAATTGCACGGCGTGCGCCCTCCACACCTCGGCCACCAGAGCGTGGGCCGCGGGGCCGCCGTTGGCGAGGTGCAGATGGCCATGCCGCAGCTGGGGCACCTGTTTGAAGGCAACGCCCCGGTGCTGTTGTGGTTGCTGGAGGGTCAGGTGCTCTCCAATGCCGAGCTGAGCGCGCTGGTGGATCTCACCCGGCGGGAACCCCGGCTGAAAATCGTGGTGGAAATGGGTGGAGCCCGCGCCCTGCGCTGGCAACCGCTTCAGCAACTTGTCGGCTGAGCAGGCCCTGGCCGAGGGGCGCTGGGTCAAGTTGATCTGCGGCGCCAGCAACCAGGACCTCACCGCCATCGAGGACCTATGCGCCATCTATGCGCTGGCGGGGGTGCACTGCATTGACGTGGCCGCCGACCGGGCCGTCGTGGCCGCAGCGCGCCGCGGCATGGCCTGGGCTGAGACCAGGGGAGCCCCGCTCCCCTGGTTAATGGTGAGCCTCAGCGACGGCGACGACCCCCACTTCCGCAAGGCCCGGTTCGATCCAAGCCAATGCCCGCCGGACTGCCCCCGGCCCTGCCAACGGGTCTGCCCGGCCCTGGCCATCGGCACCACGGGAGGTGTGCGTGAAGAGCGCTGCTACGGCTGCGGCCGCTGCCTACCCGCCTGCCCCCTAGGGCTGATTGACGAGCACCAGCACCTGCTCACGGCAGCAGCGGTGCCGCCCCTCCTGGCCGACCTGCAGCCCGATGCGATTGAGATCCACACCCAACCGGGCCGACTGGAGGCCTTTGCCGAGCGACTCTCCCAGGTGCAGGCCAGCGGCGTAGCCCTGCGGCGGCTGGCGGTGAGCTGCGGTCTGGAGCGGGGCGCCATGGCCAAGGCGGCTGGCGACAGCAACGACCAGCTGAGTGCCCGCCAGCTGGCGGCAGAACTGTGGCAACGCTTTGCTCTGGTGCGCGGTGCCGGTTTCCGCCCCCTCTGGCAGCTGGATGGGCGGCCCATGAGCGGCGATGTGGGCGCCGGCACCGCCCGCGCGGCGGTGGCCCTGCTGGCGGACCTGCGCCCCTGGGCCCCGCCTGGCCCCCTGCAACTGGCGGGGGGCACCAACGCCAGCACGCTGCAGCGCCTACCGGCGAACAGCGGGGCGGCCGGCGTGGCCTTCGGCGGTATGGCCCGCAGCCTGCTGCAACCGCTACTGGTACAGGCAGACACCAACGGAGCCCACCTGCGGGAGCAGCCGCTGCTCTGGCAGGAGGCGCTGACCCTCGCCCAGGAGCTGATCACGCCCTGGCAACGCCGTTGATGGCTAGAACGCCAGTCCAAGAAACACCATCGCCCGTGTCGGCTTCGCCAGCAGCAATCACGCCCCAGCGGATCACCGACGACCTCGACCGGCTCCTGGAGGTGCTGCCCGCTGCGGTGGGCCAGGCCCTCGCTCCCGCCGAGGCCCGCGAACAGCTGCTGGAGGTGGTGCTCGATCTGGGCCGGGTACCCGAGGCCCGCTACCCCGGCAGAGCCGTGGCGCTGGGGGAGGCCGTGGTGGAGCGGGCCGACCTGGCCGCGGTGGTGCAGAACCTGGGGGCCTTCGGCGGCGACAACCGCGCCGGCATCGAGCGAACCCTGCACCGCATCAGCGCCATCCGCAATCGCACCGGCGCTGTAGTGGGCCTCACCTGCCGGGTGGGCCGTGCCGTGTTTGGCACCGTGGCCATGGTGCGCGACCTGATGGACAGCGGCGAGTCGCTGTTGCTGATGGGCCGACCCGGCGTGGGCAAAACCACCGCCCTGCGCGAAATCGCCCGAGTGCTGGCCGACGACCTGGACAAGCGGGTGGTGGTGATCGACACAAGCAACGAGATTGCCGGCGATGGCGACATCCCGCATCCGGCGATCGGGCGCGCACGGCGCATGCAGGTGGCCCGGCCGGAGCTGCAGCACCAAGTGATGATTGAAGCAGTGGAAAACCACATGCCCGAGGTCATCGTGATCGATGAGATCGGTACAGAACTGGAGGCCCAGGCGGCTCGCACCATCGCCGAGCGGGGCGTGATGCTCGTGGCCACCGCCCACGGCAACGAGCTGGCCAACCTGGTGAAGAACCCCACCCTCAGCGATCTGGTGGGGGGCATTGAGTCGGTGACCCTCGGCGACGAGGAAGCCCGGCGGAGGCGCACCCAGAAGACCGTGCTGGAAAGGGCTGCAGAACCCACCTTCCCGCTGGCGGTGGAGATGCACAGCCGCCACCGCTGGCTGGTGCACCGGGACGTGGCCCGCACCGTGGATCTGCTGCTGCGGGGGCAGCTGCCCCGTCCCCAGGTGCGAGAACTGGATGCCAACGGCGAGCTCCAGCTGCGGGAAGCCCCTCCGCCGGTAGCCCCCAAGGCCCTGCCCTCACCCGCCCCGCTGCCACCCCCAAGCCGGCCCAGATTCACCCCCCTGGCGCCAGTGCCCTTGCCCGACCCCCAGGGCAGCCAGCACTCCGACCTGGAGGGATGTTCTGCCTTGGGGGATACGGCTGCGGTGAGTGACGCCCGCCCCCTGCAGCTCTATTGCGCGGGGGTGAGCGAACAGCTGGTGGAGCAGGCCGTGCGCAGCCGGCGACTGCCGGTGCAGCAGGTGCCGCTGGTGGAGGAAGCGGATGCCGTGCTGTCCATTCGCCAGCAACTGGGGCGCGATCCCGAGGTGCGGCGGCGAGCCCAGGCCAGTGGGGTGCCGATCTTGGTGATCAAAGCCGACACCCTGCCCCAGATTCAACGGGGCCTGGAACGGCTGCTGCAGCGGCAAGGCGGCACCAGCCCCTCACCTGCGGCTCCATCGGCCGCTCAGGACGACGCCCATGGAGCCCTAGAGGAGTGCCGTCTGGCGGTGGAGCAGGTGGTGTTACCCCAGGGGCGGCCGGTGGAGTTGCTGCCCCGCCAGGAGGGCGTACGGCAGATGCAGGCGGAACTGGCGGCCCGCTACCGGCTGCGCTCTGCGGTGTTTGGTAGCGGCCCCCAGCAGCGGCTGCGGATCTTCCCGCCCTGAGCGCAATTCGGCTGCCCGATTGACGAAGGTCGCCCCGCTGTGGGTAACTATCTGAGTGCTCCGGGTTGCGACGTTCAGGCGTCGCGCTGATCAGCTCCGGTTGATCTCGCCCCACAGCGCGTTGGGCCGTCGCCAAGTGGTAAGGCAGCGGGTTTTGGTCCCGCCATTCCTAGGTTCGAATCCTAGCGGCCCAGTTCAAAGCCATTTCTGTGTGAAGTCCCGCCCCTTGCTGGTGTTCGACTTCGACGGCGTCCTCGTAGACGGCATGCCGGAATATTGGTGGAGTGCCCGCAGCGCCGCCCAAAGCCTGCACCCGGGGGCGGAGCTTCCCCTCGAGGCGCCAGAGGCCTTCAGCCAGCTCCGACCGCTGATCCACAAGGGCTGGGAAATGGTGCTGGTGGCCCTGGAGCTCTCCCGCCCGGATCTGGACCTGGCTTGCTATCTGGCGGACTACGACGGCCGCACTGCCGCGGCCTTGGAGCACTGGGCCCTAGAGCCCGCAACGCTGCAAACAGCCCTGGAAACCCTGCGCCATGGGGCCTTGCAGGACAACCCCGCCGCCTGGCTGGCCCTGCACTGCGCCTACCCAGGCGTGCCGGAGCGGCTGCGGCGCCTGGAGGGCGAGGGCAGCTCCTGGCTGGTACTCACCACCAAGGGGGCCTCCTTTGCCCGGGAGCTGCTGAGGGCCTTCGACCTGGAACCCCTGGCGGTGTTCGGCCACGAGCAGGGCAGCAAAGCCAGTGTGCTGCTGCAACTCAGCCAGGACCAGGGACAGCCCCTGTGGTTCATCGAAGACCGGCGGCCCACCCTGGAGACCGTGCGCCGAACACCTGGCCTAGAGGCCGTGCGCTGCTTCCTGGCGTCCTGGGGGTACCTGGGCCCCAGAGACCGCGAGGGACTGCCGGATGGCGTCGAACTGCTCACCCCAGAGCAATTCGACGCCCCCTTGGCCGACTGGCCCTGATCCGCTAGGGTACGCCTGTACTACAGGATGCCGTTAACGGATCCCGGTCGAACGGATGGCACGTGTGGTGGCACTTCATCCTGTGAGGTCGCAGAGGATGGCCACCGGCCTCCGCCGGCCCCTGATCCGCGGCCTGTTCCCCCACTGATTTCGTAGACATGCCCGCCGACGACAAGACCTCGGATCTCAAGAACTCTGATCTCAAGAACTCGGATCCCAAAAGTTCCGACCCCAAAGCCGCCCGTGTCAGCGCCGCCAGCGATGCCCGCGCGGCCGCCGAACGTGACAAGGCCCTGGGCCTGGTGCTGAACCAGATCGAGCGCAACTTCGGCAAGGGCTCGATCATGCGCCTGGGGGATGCCTCCCGCATGCGGATCGAAACCACCCCCACCGGGGCGCTCACCCTCGATCTGGCACTGGGTGGTGGCTATCCAAAAGGCCGCGTGGTGGAGGTGTATGGGCCTGAGAGCTCCGGCAAAACCACCTTGACCCTGCACGCCATCGCCGAGGTGCAACGCCGCGGTGGCGTGGCCGCCTTTGTGGATGCGGAGCACGCCCTGGATCCGGTGTATGCGGCCGCCCTGGGCGTGGACATCGAGAACCTGCTGGTGTCGCAGCCGGATACCGGCGAGATGGCCCTGGAGATCGTGGATCAGCTGGTGCGCTCGGCCGCCGTGGACATCGTGGTGGTGGACTCCGTGGCCGCCCTCACTCCCCGCGCCGAGATCGAGGGCGAAATGGGCGACCTGGCCGTGGGCAGCCAGGCCCGCCTGATGAGCCAGGCCATGCGCAAGATCACCGGCAACATCGGCAAATCGGGCTGCACGGTGATTTTCCTGAACCAACTGCGCCAGAAGATCGGCGTGACCTACGGCAATCCCGAAACCACCACGGGCGGCAACGCCCTGAAGTTCTATGCCTCCGTGCGCCTGGACATCCGGCGCATCCAAACCCTCAAGCGCGGCACCGAGGAATACGGCATCCGCGCCAAGGTGAAGGTGGCCAAGAACAAGGTGGCCCCCCCCTTCCGCATCGCCGAATTCGACATTTTGTTCGGCCGGGGCATCAGCACCCTGGGCTGCCTCTTGGATCTCGCCGAGGAGAACGGCGTGGTGGTGCGCAAAGGCGCCTGGTACAGCTACGAGGGCGACAACATCGGCCAGGGCCGCGACAACACCATCACCTGGCTGGAGCAGAACCCCGCCCAGAAAGAGGTGATCGAAGTGCAGGTGCGCCAGAAGCTGAGTGAAGCCAGCGACTCTCTCAAGCCGGTGGCAGCTGCCGCCGCCAAACTGGCTGCCGCTGGCTCCGCCACAGCTGCCAGCACAAGCGACGAAGCCCTCCCTACCGCCGGCTAAGCCAGCCACCGCCGCAAGGTTTGGCCACGGCCAAACAACAAGCCCCCGGCAAGCTTCTGCCGGGGGCTTGTTCATCGAGTGCCAGAGGCGTGGACAGGGGCGTCAGGCGCGGTTCGCGAGGGAAACGGTGGAGATCACGTCTTCACGCAGCGCCTTGGCCACCCGCTCGAGCTCTTGAATCGCCTCAGCACCCTCGAGCTTCACGAGTTCATGGCCATTGCGGGATTCCACCCAGTTAATCCCGTAGTCGGACACCAGAAAACGCACCATGTGACCGTCGCCAAGGTCGGCCACGAAGGAGGCGCCATGACCATCGCGGCCATCGCCGCAGACGTAACAGGTGGCGGCAATTCCCTGCTGCTGCAAGCCATCGGCGAGAGCACGCAGGCTCATCACCAGGTCTTCAACAACGGATCGGTAGTGCTCGGCGAGACGCGCGAACATCGGCCTTCGAGCGAGGAGTACGGCAATCCTAAGGTTTTCTTCAGAGTTCGGTGAGTACAAATACTTCCGGCGTGGCCTGTGTGCGGTTTCGCCCACCCAGGGGATCAGCCGTCGGCGAGGGTCCACCAGCCCAGTGCAGGCCCCAAAAACCGCACCGTGACCCAAAACAGCACCAGGGCGGCGATGCCAATCCAGGCCCCCCGGGTGGTGACCTGAACGAACTGTTCACCCTGCTGCTGCGTGAGGGGCAGCCATGGCGCAATGCGGGGGGATGTGTCTTTTGGCCTGGAAGAAGCACCCTTCGCCGCCGAGGACTTCGCGGGCTTGGGCCGGGCCGGCAAACCCTGTTCTGCACGGCGCTTGGCTTCT
The DNA here is from genome assembly GCF_024345835.1 of Synechococcus sp. HJ21-Hayes. Taxonomy (GTDB): domain Bacteria; phylum Cyanobacteriota; class Cyanobacteriia; order PCC-6307; family Cyanobiaceae; genus Vulcanococcus. The sequence continues at coordinate 40,194 of NZ_JAGQBW010000001.1, forward strand.
CCCACGCACCCTCTCTCAACTGGTGGGCGTCAGGCTAAAGGCCCGATCCCACCAAGTCATCAGCTGGGCAACAGCCGTTGCAAAGCCACCCAGGGTTCCAGGGACTCCAGCACCTGGCGGCCCCAGCCCCGGCGCTTGATGCGGCCATCGAGCACGGCAAGCCTCCCTCCGTTGCGGCGTAGGCCGGCCACCGCCCGCTGGAGCCTCCCGAGAGCTTCCGGAAGGAGCAACTCCCGGAACCAGTCGCGGCCCTGAAGCCGCAGGGCCGCGACCCGTGCGGCCGTGAGCGGATCCTCGAGGCTGGCGATCGGCAGGGTGGCCGCCACCAGTTGGCAGGGGAGCGGCAAGCGGTGCTGGTGGTCGAGCCACCAGCGCCAGCCGCAGCAGATCACCCCATTGCTCTCCGGCGCCGTGAGCTCGTGACCCACGCGGCTGCCGAACTCAGCGGCCAGTCCACTGACCAGCTGACGCCGCAGGCCATCGTCGTCGAGCAGCACCACCGTGAGGCCGGCCTGGCCCAACACCAGGCGCCGGCATTGCGCCAGCAGGTGCTCGCCGTAGTGGGGGGCGTTGGGCAGGGGCTGGGCCGGCGGAGCATAGAGCGGCAGGGGATCCTGCAGGGGCGGATCCGCCAGGCTCAGCTCCACCTGGGGCACAAAACCCATGCCGCGGCCGGCCGTCTCCGGGAGCTGGCCCACCAACACGGCCCCGCGCTGGTGGAGCAGCCCGGCCATCACCCCCAGGGGGTCCAGCGGCTGCCGGTGCCACTGCCATTGCAACAGGGTGGGGTTGATGCAGGCCCAACTGGTCCAGCCGTCGCCGGCGGCGGCCAGCCAGCGGGGCCAGGGATCCGGCAGGGGGGCGAGCGCCGCCAGCAACTGCCGCAGCGGCGCCTCCTCCTCCGGGGTGATGGGCGCCTGCTGCAGCGGCCCACAGGGACGTGCCAACAGCCGGCGGCTGAGGCGCTCATGCAGCTGCAACAGGCTGGACGCAGCGCCGGGCAGGCTGCGGCGCAACTGCTCCCAGTGCTCCGTGTCGATCACCACCCCCAGAGCCGTGCGTAGCAAGGGCTCGAGCAGCTCCGCCTCCGGAACCACCAGCTGACGCTGCTCCAGCAACCCCTCGCGCCAGGCCCGCACCAAGCCCTGGTGGTCCAGCAGCCACAGCCGCGCTGAGGGTGGCGCCAAGGGCCCTTCCCAACAGGGCAACTGCAGCCCAACAGCCTGCAGACGCGGCAGTTCCACCTGCAGCAACCGCTGCCGCAACCCCGCACTCACCACCAAGGCCACGGGCTGCTCGTTCAAGGCCAGGGGCACCAGCAGGCCCAGCAACCAACTGGGATCACTGCCCGGATCCAGACGCACCAGGGTCTGGTCAGCGCGACGCAAGCTGCGGGCCACCAGCCGACTCAAGGTGAGGTGATGCGGCCAGCGGGGTTCCCCCTCCAGCCGGAGGAGTGCCTTGAGCTGTTGGTGGGCCTGGGCTTCCAACATCGGCAAATCGTAGGAAGCTGGCTCCAGCGAACTGTTCAGCCATGACCAGCCTGTGGCGCGAGCGTCCCGTGGGGATCGTGGGCCTCGGCCTGATCGGCGGCTCCCTGGGCCTGGATCTGATGGCGCGAGGAGCAAGGGTGCAGGCCCTGGTGCACCGGCCCGCCACCGCCGAACGGGCCCGGGAGCGGGGGCTGGCCACCGTGGTGAGCACCGATCCCGCCGTGCTCGAGGACTGCGGCCTGATCGTGCTGGCCCTGCCTCTGGACCGACTGCTCCAGCCCCCGGAGGCGTTGCTGGTGGCACTGCCCGCGGAGGCGGTGGTGACCGATGTGGGTTCCGTGAAGGCTCCTGTGCTGGAGCGCTGGCGCCAGCGAGCCCGCTTTGTGGCCAGCCATCCCATGGCCGGCACCGCTGAGGCTGGAGTGGAGGCCGGCCTCCCCGGCCTGTTTGAAGGGAGGCCCTGGGTGGCCACCCCGGAGGCCAGCACCGACCCCGCAGCCCTCTCGGCGGTGCAGCAGTTGGCCGAGGCCGTAGGGGCCCAGTGGCTCACCTGTGGGGCCAGCGCCCACGACCAGGCCGTGGCCCTGATCTCCCATATGCCCGTGCTGGTGAGTGCCGCCCTGGTGGAGGCCGCCGCCCTGGGTGGGGCGGCGGCTGGGGCCAGTGCCCTAGTGCGGCACCTGGCCTCCAGCGGCTTTGCCGATACCAGCCGCATCGGTGGCGGCAACCCGGAGCTGGGCACCCTGATGGCCCGCTGCAACCGCGAGGCCGTGCTGCAGGCCCTGCGGCATTACCGCCAGCAACTGGATGGCCTGGAAGCCCTGGTGCAGAGCGAACAGTGGCCGCAGCTGGAGCAGGCCCTCGCCGCCACTCAGGCCCTGCGGCCAGAGTTTCTCTAAGCCCCAATCTCCAGGGCATGCCCCCGCCGCGCCAGCAACTGCCGGCAGGCCGTCAACGCCGAGAGGCTCACCCCGGCGGTGCCCTCTCCCGGATAGATGGCATCACCGCAAAGCCAGAGCCCCGGCACGGGCGTGCGGCTGGCCAGGCCGAAGGGGCCAAAGCGGCTGGGGTGCTGACCCAGTCCGCCGACAAAGCCGAACGGCCTGCCGGTCCAGCCCGCCCAGCCCCGGGGGGTAGCCAACTCGGCGTGCAGAAACTGCTCAGGCCTCAGGCCCAGCAGCGCCTCGAGGCCGGCATGGATGCCAGCCAGGGCCTTCTGTTTGCGCCGCTGATAGACCGCTTCCTCCAGACCGAACCAGGGCCGGGCTGGGGTGAACACGCTGGCGATCAGGCTGGCCTGCCCCGCCGGGGCCCGGCCATCGGCTTCGGCGCTGATCGACACGAACAGGTTGCCGGGATCCCGCCACTCCAACTGAGCATGCAGCCCCAGATCGGGGGGCAACAGCTGCCGGGGCACGGCGCCGTAGAGCACCAGGGCACCGGATGGATCACCGCAAGCCTCGATCCGGCGGCTGTAGGCGCGGGGCAAGGCGGCACCCAGCAAGCCCTGCAGAGCCTGGGGCGGCAGGGTGCACACCACCTCATCAGCCTGCAACCGGAAGGGGCGCCGAGCCGGGCCGGCGCCCTCCAGGCTCCAGCCCCCCAGAGGGTTGGACTGCAGCCGCTCCAACCGGTGCCGCAAGCGCAGCTGGCCGCCGGCCTGGGCCAGGGCCAGCTCCAGGGCCTGGCTCAACTGCTGCATCGAGCCCTGGAGGTGCCAGAGGCCCAGCGGCGCCTGGGCCATGGCCAACACCGTGGCGCCATACAGAGCTGCGGTGCGATCGGCGGGCTCCTGGGAATAGAGCTTGAGCTGCAGATCGAGGAAGCGCCGCAAGCGCCCATCCCCACCGCCGCCACTCAGCCGCAACAGATCGGCGATCGTGGCCGTCATGAACAGGCCGCTGGCCAGGGTTCCGGGTCTCAGGGCCCCCAGCAGCTGGGCCAGATCCCAGCCAGTGCGGGGGGGCAGCACAGGATCCCGGGCCGCAAAGGCCCAATTACTGCGATGCAGGGCCGCACACAGCTCCCAGAACCGAGCACTACCTGGGAACTGGCGCAGGCGCTCGGCCTGCCAGCGCTCGGGGTCTCGCCAGAGCCGGATGGGCGTGGTTTCGCCAGCCAGCCACACACTGCAACCCGGATCCAGGGGTGCGGCCTGTGGCAACGGCACCCCGAAATGGCGGAACAGCCGCTGGTGGATGCCCCCCGGTTCAAACCCCGCCACCTGGGTGGCCCCCACGTCAAAGGTGTAGGCGCCCCGCCGGAAGGTGCCGGCACAACCGCCGCTCTGGCTGTGGGCCTCCAGCAGCACCACATCCAGCCCCTCCGCGGCCAGGAGGGCTGCGGAGGTGAGTCCGGCAATGCCAGCCCCCACCACCGCCACATCACAGCGACTGGTCATGGCGGCATGCTGGCAGTGCCACCACGGCTGCCGTGACGCGATGAGGCTGCCCCTGCTCAGCGCCTAGGTTGAGGCCCTCGTGGGTCAGCCGGTGCTGCAGCTCACCCCCGTGGGCGGGGGCTGCATCCACAACGTCTGGCAGCTGCAGCTGGTGGATGGTGGTCTGCTGTTCGCCAAGACCAACCGCGCCGACCTGCTGCCGGTGTTGGAGGCGGAGGCCGACGGCCTGCGTGCCCTGGCCGCCGCGGCCTGTGGGGAACTCACCATCCCCCGCCCCCTGCACTGGGGCCCCGTGGATGGGCAGGCCTGCCTGCTGATGGAGTGGCTCCCGCTGGCCCGTGGCGCCCACACCTGCAGCGAAGCCGACTGGCTTGGCCTCGGCAGGGGCCTAGCCCGGCTGCACCGCAACAGCTTGTCTGCGGCACCGGGCAACCCTGCGGCGCCCTATGGCTGGACGGCGGACAACTTCATTGGCGCCGGCCCCCAGCGCAATGACTGGCGCGAAAGCTGGGGGACCTTCTTCACGGAGCAGCGCCTGGGGGTTCAGCTGGCCCAGGCCGAGCGCTCAGGCCACCGGCTGGCCGGCGCCGACACCCTGCTGGAGCGGGTCCCGGCATGGCTGGAGAATCACCAAGTGCAGCCCATGTTGGTGCACGGCGACCTGTGGAGCGGCAATGCCGCCCTGCTCACGGCCCATGGACACACCGGCGCCATCTTTGATCCGGCGGTGTATCGCGGCGATCGGGAGGTGGACCTGGCCATGGCCCGGCTGTTCGGCGGCTATCCCGAGGCCTTCTTCGCCGGTTACCAGGCGGAATGGCCCCTGGAGCCAGGCCACGGGGAGCGGGTGACCCTCTACAACCTGTATCACCTGCTCAACCACGCCAACCTGTTCGGCGGCGGCTACTGGCATCAGGCGCAGCAGTGCATCCAAACGCTGATCCGCCGGCCACCTAGCGCCTGAGGCGAGGGCAGCCGGCGGATCAGGCCGAGCAGGCGCCCGGCTCTCAGCCGAGGTATTCCTTGCGCAGGGTCTGCACCTTGCTCACCACGGCATTGCGCTTGTCGCTGGTGGTGAGGTTCTGCCAGCTCCACTGGCCCACCACCACCAGGCCCAACAGCTCCAGCAGGCCGGGCACCACGGGCAACAGATTGATGGTGTCCAGCACGCCCTTGATCAGCACCTGGGCAACGATCACGGCCACAAACACGCCAACACCTTTGCCGATGCGGCCCATCTGGTTCCAGTCGACCTTGTCGAGGGTCTCGTTCACCTTTCCGAGGATGTCGCTGTAACGCTCACTGAAGCTGGCGCCGGCCTCCTCAGTCGAGGTGCTCACCTGCTCCTTCAGATCGGTGGTCTCGTCAGTCATGGAGGCAGGGGTCTTGATTGTTCAGCGGTCATAAGGTATCCGGGTGACTGCCCCATGGCCAGAGCTCCTGCGCATTGATCGGCATTGCCTGATCGTTCTGGAGCAGGTGTTTCAGGCGGCGCACCCACTAGAAGGTTGCGCGCTGCTACTGGGGCACCAGGCTCCAGCCCACCTGCAGCTCACGCAGGTGTGGCCATGTCTGAACCGCTGGGAGCCGGCCAGCGAGCGGAGCCATCGCTTCGCCCTGGATCCACGCGAGCAACTGCTGGCCCAGAAATGGGCGCGCCAGCGGCAGCTCCAGGTGATCGGTGCGGCCCATAGCCACCCCAGCAGTGCCGCCAGGCCCTCGGCCACCGATCTGCAGCTCTGCGTGGGGCCCACGCTGATGCTGATCCGCAGCGGACTTGCCCACGGTGATCAGGCCTTTGGGGCCTGGTGGATCGCTGCGGCGGAGGGGGGAGAAGAGCCCCAGGCCAGGCGGCTGCAACTGGTTGTGTGCGCGGACGCCTGAACCCGACCGGGCATTTGGGAGAGTAGGGAGCTGGAAAGCGCCCAGAGGCCCATGCTTCCCCTCGATACCAGTGGTATTCAGCTGAGCCCCGATGAGGTGGCCCGCTTTGCCCGCCACCTGATCCTGCCCGAGGTGGGCATGGAGGGACAGAAGCGCCTCAAGGCGGCCTCCGTGCTGTGTGTAGGCACCGGCGGCCTCGGCTCGCCCCTGCTGCTCTACCTGGCCGCCGCCGGCGTGGGCCGCCTGGGGATCGTGGATTTCGATGTGGTGGATCACTCCAACCTGCAGCGCCAGGTGATCCATGGCACCAGCTGGGTGGGCAAACCGAAGATCGAATCGGCCAAGGCTCGCATCCTGGAGATCAACCCCCACTGCCAGGTGGATCTCTACGAGACAGCCCTCACCAGCGAGAACGCCCTGGAGATCATCCGCCCATACGACATCGTCTGCGACGGCACGGACAACTTCCCCACCCGCTATCTGGTGAACGACGCCTGCGTGCTGCTGGGCAAGCCCAACGTGTACGGCTCGATCTTCCGCTTCGAGGGCCAGGCCACGGTGTTCAACCTGGATGCCGAAAGCCCCAACTACCGCGACCTGTTCCCCGAACCGCCACCACCGGGCATGGTGCCCTCCTGCGCCGAAGGGGGCGTGGTGGGCGTACTGCCCGGAATCATCGGCGTGATCCAGGCCACCGAGGCGGTGAAGATCATCACCGGCATCGGCACCACCCTCAGCGGCCGGCTGCTGTTGTTCGATGCCTTGGGCATGAAGTTCCGGGAGCTGAAACTGCGGCCCAACCCCGAGCGGCCGGTGATCGACAAGCTGATCGACTACCAGGAGTTCTGCGGCGTGGGCGGCACCGCCCCTGGCCAGGAGGAGGCCGGAGCCGTGGAGAGCATCAGCGTGAGCGAACTCAAAACCTTGCTGGATGGCGACACCAGTGACCTGGTGTTGATCGACGTGCGCAACCCCCCCGAGGCGGACATCGCCGTGATCCCCGGCGCCGTGTTGATCCCCCTCGACCAGATCGAGAACGGCACGGCCGTGGAACGCATCCAGCAGCTGGCGTCGGGCAAAACTCTCTACGCCCACTGCAAGCTGGGCGGCCGCAGCGCCAAGGCCTTGATCGCCCTCAAGCGGGCCGGAATCGAGGGCATCAACGTGGCCGGGGGCATCGACGCCTGGAGCCAGGAGGTGGATCCGAGCGTGCCGCGGTACTGAGGGCTGCGGCCCTCAGTAATCCACCCCGCGCTTGAGATCCACGCCGCGCTCGGCGTAGTGCTTGTGGCACACCATCTCCGAGTGCACGCTGGCCAGGTCGAAGTAAGCCGGCTGGTGCTTGCAGCGGCCGGTGATGATCACCTCGGTTTCCGACGGTTTACGCAGCAGGGTCTGCACGATCGGCTCCACCGGCAGCAGCTCAAGATCCACCGTGGGATTGAGCTCATCGAGGATCACGGTCTTGTAGAGCCCACTGGAGATGGCAGCGCGGGCAATCTCCCAGGCGCGCTCCGCCTCCACGTAGTCGATGGGTTGCTGCTGACCGCGCCACACGATCGCATCGCGCCCGGAACGCAGGTGATCCACAAGGTGGGGGTAGCTCTCCCGCAGGGCGGCGATGGCGGCGTCTTCGGTGTAACCACTGCCCCCCTTGAGCCATTGCAGGATCAGCACCCGATGGCTCTTGTCCTGGCTGATGCCGCGGCCGATGGCCTGTAGGGCCTTGCCAAGGGCGCTGGTGCTCTTGCCCTTGCCTTCCCCTGTATAGATCTCGATCCCCTCCAGCCCTTGCGCCTGGTCGGCCTCGAGGTCGGGATCGAAGCCCGCGGTGCGGCGGTCATCGCGGCGGTGGGCTCGCATCTCTGAATGCAGGTCGGCGATCTGCACCAACTGGCGGGGAGCCCCGCGGCCAGTCACGATCACCTCCATACCCGGCGGCTTAGCCGCCAGGGTGCGCACCACCTCCTCAGCCTCCAGCAGGCCCAGATCGAGCACGGGGTTGAGCTCATCGAGCACCACCACCGAATAGAGCTCGCTGGCGATGGCGCCCTTGGCGATATCCCAGCCGCGCTGTGCCTCCTGTTGATCGAAGCGGGTGGCCTCGTCCGCCGTGAAGAACTCCCCACGCCCTGTGCGCACCTGGTCGATCAGGTGCGGGAAACCCTGCTGCAGGGCTTCGATGGCGGAGTCCTCGTCATAGGAGCGGCCGGGCCCCTTGAGGAAGCGCAGCAGCAGCACCCGGGTGCGCTTCTGCTCGCAGATGCCCAGGCCAATCGTGCGCAGCACCACGCCCAGGGCCGCCTGGCTCTTGCCCTTGCCATCCCCGTCGTAGACGTGCAACTGGCCGAGGGCCCGCTCACTGCTATCCGCAGCGGTACGGATGCCGATGCCACGGCCGGTGCCGCTGCGACTGGCGGTGGTTGCCTGCGGGGCCATAGCCGGGCCACTTACCGTTGGATCCTAACGAGGGTCGCAGGCCGTGCTGTGCCCTCTTTCAGCCCGGTGAGGCCCGTGCATCGCGCCGTTGAAGCCCTGCCGCCAGAGCTGGAGAACGCCCTGGCCAGGCTCCGCGCCCACATGGCTGGCTATCCCGCTGTGCTGGTGGCCTACTCCGGCGGCGTGGACAGCGCCCTCGTGGCGGCCATCGCCGCGGAGCAGCTGGGGGATCGCGCCCTGGCGGTGACCGGCGTCTCGCCGGCCCTGGCCCCCCATCTGCTGGATGAAGCCCGCCTGCAGGCCGACTGGATGGGCATCCGCCACCGGGAGATTCCCACGGCCGAGTTGAAGGATCCCGCCTACAGCAGCAACCCCAACGATCGCTGCTACGCCTGCAAGCGCGAACTGCACGGGCTACTGGCCCTGGTGGCGCGGGAAACCCTTGCCCCTGGAGCCCCGCCCACCCAGGTGGTGGACGGCGTGAACCGCGACGACCTAGGCGACCACCGGCCGGGCATCCAGGCCGCCCGCGAACGCGGGGTGGGCTCGCCGCTGGCGGAGCTGGGCATCGACAAGGCAGGCGTGCGGGCCATCTCCCGCAGCCTGGGCTTCCCCTGGTGGGACAAACCCGCTCAGCCCTGCCTGGCCTCCCGCTTCCCCTACGGCGACAGCATCAATGCCCAGCGCCTGCACCGGGTCGCCGGCGCCGAGGCCTGGTTGCGGCAGCAGGGGTTCCAGGAGCTGCGCGTGCGCAGCCAGGGGGAAACGGCCCGCATCGAACTGCCCAGCCATCAGGTGGAGGCCCTGCTGCAGCGCGTGGAGCGACTGGAGCTGGTGCAGACCTTCCGCGAGCTGGGCTTTTCAGCCGTGAGCCTCGACCTGGAGGGACTGGTGAGCGGCAAACTCAACCGCGACCTGGCTCCCTGAACCGCGCACAAAAAAGCCCCTCCGATCGGAGGGGCTCAAGACCGGCAGAAAGCGGCTCAGGCCGCCGCCAACACCGGCTCCCGTTCGGCACCGGCCACGGAACCAGGGGTTTCGCGCCGGAAGCTCTTGAGCTTGTAGTTGCCGGCATTGAGCTCTTCGCTCAGCACAATGCAGGCGCGCTCCGGCATGGTGTGATCACCACAGGTGAACACATCCACAGCGGCGTAACCCGACTCGGGCCACGTGTGGATGGAGATATGGGATTCGGCCAATAGAGCCAGCCCCGTCACACCCTGGGGGTCAAACCGGTGGGTGATCAGATTCAGGAGAGTGGCGCCAGCACGCTTTGCAGCGGTGGTGATGGCGTTCCTGAGGAAAGCCTCGTCGTCGAGCTTGGCGGGATCGCAGTTGTAGAGCTCGAGAATGCAGTGTTTGCCCACCATCTCGGTGGCACTGGGTGTTTGGGGGCTATTGGAGAAGGTGCTCTCAGCTCCGGTCCATCCCGGGTTCGGGTGGAGGCAGGCCGCTTGGGTCATCAGATCCAGGCAAACAGCCCACAACACTAGCTGGCTGAGCTGATGGAACCGGCTGTCACAGTGACCATCTGCGAACATTCGTGCCAGCCGCCGCTGAAGGCCCCCAGGTGGGTGGCGCTCACGAGGCATTGGTGCCCATCCCCCACGGCCTCCAGCAACAGCTGCTGGCGAGTGGGGTCCAACTCGGCCAGCACATCGTCGAGCAGAAGCAGCGGCGGTTCCCCCCAGAGCTGGTGCACCAGGTTCAGTTCCGCCAGCTTGAGCGCCAGCACAAGGGTGCGCTGCTGCCCCGCCGAGCCATAGCGCCGGGCCGGCTGTTCGCCGATCTCCAGGGCAATTTCATCCCGGTGGGGCCCCACGGTGCACTGGCCCAGACGCAGCTCCGTGTCGCGCTGGGTCCGCAGCTGCTCCAGCAGAGCCTCTCGCCAGGGGCCTTCGGCCTCCTCCCCCTCCAGCAGGCTGCCAGGCTGGTAGCGCAGGTGCAGCTGCTCACGGCCACCACTGAGCCGTTCCTGCCAAGTCGCCGCCAGGGGCTGCAGCCGCGTGAGGGCCCGCAAGCGGCGGCGATGCAGACGGGTACCCACCAGGGCCATCTGCTGATCAAAGACCTCCAGCAAATCCCCCAGATGCCCCTGGCCCAGGCCCCGCCGCAGCAGCTGGGCCCGCTGGCGCAGCAAGCGGCCGTAACGGCTGAGCAGTTCGGCGTACACGGGCTCCAGCTGCAGCACCACCCGATCCAGCCACTGACGCCGCAGGGCCGGCTCACCCCGCACCAGCTCGAGATCCAGGGCGCTGAAGCCCACACAGCGCAGCGGACCAATCAACTCGTGCTGTCGCTCTAGCAGCTTGCCGTTGCGGCGTGCCTGGCGACCGCCCTGGCGACGCAACTCCAGCTCCAGCCGATCGCCATCCGCACACTCGGCAGCGATCAGGGCCTGGCGCTCCCCCTGCTGGATCAGATCCCGATCAGCGCTGCAGCGATGGGAGCGCAGGCTGCCCAGCAACTCCACGGCCTCCAACAGGTTCGACTTGCCCTCGCCATTGCTGCCGATCACCAACAGCCGCGGCGCGTCGAGGCTCAGGCTGAGCCGGCCATAGTTGCGGAAGTGCAGCAGCTCCAGGCGATGCAGCCGAATGGGTCTGGGGCCGTCTGACGGGTAAGGTAAGTCCCGTGAAGGGATCCGATCCCTGCACGGGCATGTAGCTCAGTTGGATAGAGCGTCAGATTCCGGTTCTGAATGTCGGGGGTTCGAGTCCCTCCATGCTCGTTAGCTTCAGGTCCTGCAAGGTGCAGGCCAACCCTCCCGATCTCTAGGCCCAGCCCACTGGACTAGAGACGCAGGCCCATGGCACGGATGCCGCCGGGATCCACAACAAAGCCATGGCGCCGCAGGGCCTCCAGAGCCACCGGTGGTGCGGCCACCGAAATGCTGCACCCGGGCAACTCCCGCCGCAGACGCCCGAGGGCACCATGCACCAGCACGAGCAGCAGTTGCTGCGCATGCTCGGTTTCGCTGGGGTGCACGCTGAGGTCCCAGAGGTTGGCATTGAGGGCCAGATCACTGGTGGCCCGCACAAATCCCACCAACGCACCGGCGCTGTTGCGCATGGTGAGCTGCCAGGCACTGCGGGCCAGAGCCTTCTCCAACCGCTCAAAGCCGCGGGAGGGATCACCGCAGGCCACGAGCAGACCATTGAGCTCCGCCGCTGCGGGGGGCGCCCCGGCCTCAAGGCTGTAGCCCTCCGGCAACACCGGCGGCTGGGGCTGACTGCGAAAGGGAATCAAGAGCGAATCCAGCACGGGCCCAGAAAACTCCTCAACCCGTGTTCCGCATGCCGGCTGCAATGCCATTGATGGTGAGCAGGGCACCACGCAACAGTTCACTGCGGCTGTAGGTGCGCCCGTCATCGCTGGCGGCGGCCTCACTCATGGGGGGCTGGCGGTTCTGATCCCGCAGGCGCCGCAGCAGAGCCACCTGCAGGAAGCCCAGGGGAATGATTGTGCGATTGCGCAACTCCACGGAGAGTTGCAGGGCTGGATCACCATCCAGCAAGCGCTGGTGGCCGGTGATCGCCAGCACCAGATCACGGGTGAGCACAAACTCCTTGGCGATCACCTCGAAGATCTGCTCAAAGGCCTCGCGCGATTCAGCCCGTCCCAACGACTGCACGTAATGGTGGGCCAGGTCCAGATCCACTTTGGAGAGGGTCATCTCCACCTTGGAGATGAGCATGCGGAAGAAGGGCCAGCGCTGGTACAAGCGCTGGAACAGCTCCAGTTGGCCGGGGTCGGCGTCCACCTCTTCCTGCAGGGCGGCTCCCACTCCGAACCAGCTGGGCAACAGGAAGCGGCTCTGGGTCCAGCCGAAGACCCAGGGAATCGCCCGCAGGCTGGAGAGATCCTTGGCGCCACTCTTGCGCCTGGCCGGGCGGCTGGAGATCTGCAACTTGCTGATCTCCTCAATCGGGGTGACCTGCTGGAAGAAGGCCACCAGATCGGGGTTCTCGTGCACCAGGGCCCGGTAGTGGCTGCGGGAGCGGGCCGCCAACCGCACCATCAGCTCGTTCCAGCTGGGGGTGTCGTCCACATGGCTGGTGACCAGGCTGTTCTGCAGCACCGCCGTGGTAACCGTTTCCAGGTTATAGAGCGCCAACTCCGGCAGGGAATATTTGGACGCCAGCACCTCACCCTGCTCCGTGATCTTGATGCGACCGCTGAGGGTGCCGCTGGGCTGGGCCAAGATCGCCTGGTAGGCAGGCCCACCGCCACGCCCCACGGAACCGCCACGGCCGTGGAAGATGCGCAGGGCAACGTCGTGGCGGGTGGCGAGCTGCTGCAGGGCGATCTGAGCCTGGTGAATCTCCCAGTTACTGGAGAGGAAGCCGGAATCCTTGTTGCTGTCGGAGTACCCGAGCATCAGCTCCTGCAGGGGCCGGCTGGTGGGGCTGCTGCTCACCAGCAACTGGCGGTAAAAGGGCTCCTGGAACAGCCGCTCCATCACCGCTGGGGCGGCCTTGAGGTCTTCCACCGTTTCAAATAACGGCACGACCAGTAGGTCGGAACGCTGGGCCATGGGATCCACCAGTCCGGCCTCCTTGGCCAGCAGGAGCACCTCCAGCAGATCCGACACCGTGTGACTCATGGAGATCACATAGGTGCGACAGATGCGGCCTCCGAACTCCTGCTGCAGGCGATGCAGCATGCGCAGCACGTCGAAGGTTTCAGCCGTGGCGGGCGTCCACTGCACTGCAGGGGGAATCAGGGGCCTCCGGGTCTTGAGCTCGGTGAGCAACCACTGCACCTTCTGCTCCTCATCCATCTCGGAGTAGGGCTGGGACAGCTGCAGATAGCGGCTCAGCTCATCGAGGGCATCACTATGGCGGGTGCTCTCCTGGCGAATATCCAGGCTGGCGAGGCAGAACGCAAAGGTGTGCACCTGGGCGATCAGGCCCTGCAGCGGTTCACAGCTCAGACCCGTGCCCTGCAGGCTGTCCTGGATCAGTTCCAGGTCGCAGCGGAACTCAGTGACGGAGGCGTAGTGGAGTTCCGGAGCCGGGGCCGGGGCCAGGGAGCCCTGGCCAAAGTCCGGCAGCGCCGGCTTGGCATCGCCCGGGGCTTCCCAACCGGCGGCGGCAAGCTGCTGGTTGCGCTGCTGGGTGAGCTTGAGGCGCTCCAGCACGTAGCTGATCTTGAGGCGATAGGGCTCCAGCCGATAACGGGCAGCGCGCTCCTCATAGATCTCCGGAAAGCGCAGCCTGTCCATCTCGAGCGACTCGAGCAAGGGAGCGCTCACCTGGCTCCACTGCATCGAGATACTGAGCTGATCGCGCAGATCAGCCACGGCCGCGATGTAGCGATCCAGCATCAGCTGGCGCTGGTAACAGGCCGTGCGCCAGGTGATCTCAGGGGTCACCGACGGGTTTCCGTCGCGGTCTGAGCCCACCCAGGAGCCAAAGGTGCAGAAGGCATCACTGGGGGGCACCACATCGGGGTAGTTGGCCGCCAAGGCCGTGCGGATGCGCTGGCGCAGCTGTGGCATGGCCCCAAACAACACTTGCTGGAAGTAGTGGAGGGCGTAATCCACTTCGTCCAGCACGGAGGGCTTGAACTGGTGCAGTTCATCGGTACGCCACCAGAGCCGGATCTCCTCCTCCAGCTGCTGGCGCAGGCTGTGGCGATCATCCACGTTGAGGGGCTGGTTCTGCTGCAGTTTCTGGATCAGGGCCGCCACCCGACGCTGCTTGTGGCGCACGGTGTGCCGCACGATCTCGGTGGGGTGAGCCGTGAACACCAGGCGAATGTCCAACTCCTGCAGCAGATGCTCGATCTGGGCGGGCGGCACCCCCAGGCCCCGCAGCCGGGCAAAGAGCTCCCGGAAGGTGGCCGGCTCGGTCTGGGTGGCCAGCGGCGGGATGAAGGGATCGCTGACCGATTCGGGGTGCTGGGCCTGGAGGCTGGCGAGATAGCTGTCTTCCTCGATGTGCTGCTCGAGGATGTTGACCAGCTGGAAATAGAGGGAAAAGGCCCGGGCCGCGGCGATGGCTTCCGCCAGGTCCATGTCGCGGATCAACTGCACGATCGCAGCGGTGGCTGCCTCCGAGGCCTGATCGGGAGCGCCGCCTTCAATACCATTGCTGAGCTCCTTCATGCGCAGCAGGCGCTCGGCCTGCTGGGGGGGGCACTCACTGCGCAGCACGGTCTGCCAGAGGTCTTCCACCAGCTCGAGACGTTCACCCAGCAGGCGCATCACCCTCGGCTCAGCGGCACCTGCCACAAGGCCGGTTGCGAGATCAGAGCCAGTGGCAGCGAGGGTTGGCCCCATGGAGGTGGGCACGGCAAGCGGGCGATCCATGATCATCCCAAAGTGTCGGCTCGATCTGTCGCAAGGCCTGCATTCAGCCTGACCTCCAGCGCGGCCATCGCCGCCGCGCCATCGGCCACCAACGCGGCAACCGAGGCATCGTCAGCGTGGGCGGCCAACCACTGCATGGCCTGATTCCCCTGGCTAAGCACCTGCTGCACAGGCACTAGGACGCCCTGCAGGCCCAGCTCTGCCGCCAGGGGGGCCATGGCTTCCAGCTCCGCGGCGATCCAGTCGCGGGCGATCACCGGCTCCCCTGTCCGCCAGTGGTGCAGGTGGGCCTCCAGGCTGCTGCGAGCGGCACTGCGGTCGTTGGCGTCGGCCAGCTCAGCCAGCTGCTCAGCATCCAGGGCACTGGCCCGTAGCGGATCGTGACTGGCGGGGTCATGCAGCAGCTGATGAATGCGGAGTTCCGCGAAGGCCGTGACCGCCAGCAACAGCTCCGGATCGGCGATGAGATCACAGATGCGGATCTCGAGGCGATTGAGATCGTGGGGTCGGTCCTCACCATTGGGGCGCACGGAGGTCCAGAGATGGCGCACGTTCTGCATCGTGCCGAGGGCCAGCTGCTGCTCCACCCAGCGGATGTAGTGCGGATGGCTGGTGAACAGGGGCACCTGCTCGGGCGTGATCGGGAACTGCAACCAGCGCTGGGAATGGGCGCCGCTCACGCGGCCATCCACAAAGGGGGAACAGGCACTGAGGGCCAGCAACAGGGCCGCCTCACAGCGCACCAAGCGGCAGGCCGCAAACAGGGCATCCATATCGGTGAGGCCCAGATTGATATGCACACTGGCCGTCACCACCCGGGTGCCATAGCTGGCCTCGATGTAGGCGTGATAGGGGTTGTCGGGGTTGGAGCGCTCGAAGCGGGTGCTGTCGCCCGTGCTCAGGGTGCTGCCGGGCAGCAGGGTGAGCCCCCGCTGAGCCAGCCACGGCCGCAGCCGCCGGCGGGGCTCCAATAGCAGCTCAAGCTGGGCCGGGTAGCTGGCATCCGGGGGGGTGGTGTACTCGAGATTGCGGCAATCGGGCTCGGTCACAAAGCCCTCGAGGGCCGCCGCCGCTTCAGCCGAGCAACCCACCACCGTCCCGTCGGGCTTACCGGTGAACAGCTCCACCTCAAAGCCCTTGAGCAGAAGAGTCCCTGTCATTGCAGGCAGGCCAGAGCCTTGAGCATGCCGCGCGCCTTGTTGAGGGTTTCCTGGTACTCCGAGGCTGGCACCGAATCGGCCACGAGGCCGGCACCAGCCTGCACCTGGACCCGCCAGCTGCCATCGGCACTGGGCAGCACCACCATGGTGCGAATGGTGATGGCGGTGTTCAAGGCGCCCCCCAGATCCATGGCGCCATAAACGCCGGAATAGGGGCCCCGCGCATCGGGCTCGAGCTGGTTGATCAGCTGCATGGCCCGAATCTTGGGGGCGCCACTCACGGTGCCTGCCGGGAAGGAGGCCATCAGCAGATCCCAGACATCGTGCCGATGATCCAGCAACCCCTCCACTTCGCTCACGATGTGCATGACGTGGGAGTAGCGCTCGATCACCATCAGCTCGCTCACGCCCACGGTGCCAGGCTCACAGACACGGCCGAGGTCGTTGCGGCCCAGATCCACCAGCATCACGTGCTCGGCGCGCTCCTTGGGATCCGCCAACAGATCGGCCTCCAGGGCCCTGTCCTCCGCCGGATCGGCGCCACGGGGCCGGGTACCGGCGATGGGCCGCAGGGAGGCCTTCACCCGGCCACTACCATCGGCCAGGGGTTCGGCCTTCACCATCACCTCAGGGCTGGAGCCAATCAGGTGCCAGCCGCCGAAGTTAAAGAAAGCCATGTACGGCGAGGGGTTCACCATCCGCAGGCTGCGATAGAGCTCAAAGGGCTCGCGCTGAATCTGGGTTTCCAGGCGCTGGCTGATCACCAGCTGGAACACGTCACCGGCAGCGATGTGCTCTTTGGCTGTGAGCACCGCCGCTTCGAAGTCGTCGCGGCTGCGATTGCTGCGGGTCTCGAGCTCCAGGCCAGGGCTGTCATGCCAGTCGAGCGGAGTCACGCCGGGGGGCAAAGGCTGATGCATCTGGCCCTCCAGGGCATCCAGGCGGGCCACGGCAGCGTCGTAGGCCGCGGCCGGATCCGCGGCGGCCGTGAGGTCGGCATAGGCCACCGCGGTGATCTGGCGCTTCACCTGGTCGAACACCAGCAGGCTGTCGGCCAACATCCAGCAGCCATCGGGCGGCCCATCGGGCGCCGTGGGGTGCACCGGCACGCTGGGTTCAATCCAGCGGATCAATTCATATCCCCAGAAGCCAAACAGCTGGCCCACCGGCGGAAGCCCTGGCACCGGCGGAGCGCTGTAGGGCGCCAGGGCCTGGCGGAGCAGGTCGAACGGGTTGCCCTGATGGTTGTCGCAGCGACCATCCCGCCAGCGCTGCTCAGCCCGATCCGCGCGCACCGTGAGGGTCCACAGGGGATCACTCACCACAAAGCTCCAGCGGCCAATGCGCTCACCACCCTCCACCGACTCCAGCAGCACGCCGTGGTCGCTGGAGGCCCCCACCTTCAACCATGTGGTGAGGGGAGTTTCCAGATCAGCCGGCCAGCAGCGCACCAGGGGGATGAAGGTGCTGCCCGCCGCGGCCTGGTCCAGAAAGGTGGCGCGATCGGGGGAAGGCATCACGGCAACGGGCAGGCAAAAAAAACGGGGCGCCTGGCCCCGCCTTTATAGAGGTTGGCTGGGCTGCGGCCTTGATGGGCGCAACCCGGATTCGATCAGGAATCGAAGGTGTTCTTGCCAGTGAACTTGATACTGGAGGGGTTGCCGTTCTGGCCGATGCGACGGGCATTGTGCCCCACCATCACCCGACCTTCGTTCACTTTCTCAGGGAACACGCCGTCCTTGGGATGCAGGAACTCGGTGTCACCACCGGGGAAGATCCGATAGATCTTGTAGTCCTCGATCCGGGGCTTGAACTTGGTGCGGAGCTGGGTGCCCAGGGCCAGGCACTGCTCCTTGCGGGCGAAGTACATGATGTTCTCGCCCTCGTTCATGTGGGCGGCGCCACCGGTGGGGAGCTCGAAGGCCTGAACCTTGGAGCTGGTCCAAGTGATGGCGTACTTCTCTTCGGTTTCAGCGGCGTTGAGCAGACCGCCCGTGCTGCCGATGTACTTCGGGAGTTGACCGCTCAATGCCATGGCTTTTTCAGAGAAGGGTCCTGAGAAGGGAATCGGCAGACCGTTTCGCTCGGAAGCTAGCACCGTGTTTTGGGGCAGACAGACGGGTCTGGCCCTCTCTTCACACCCGTCAACAAACGCCTAGCCGGAAGCCACGGGAAAGAACACGGTGAGATCGTTGCCCGAGCGCTCGGTGAGCCGCCCACCAAGGCTGTGAAACAGCCGCTGGGTGGCCTGGCGACTGAGCTGCAGGCTGCCGGTGCCGGGATTCCAACTGAGCACGGGCCCCACGGAGCGGCGCTCCCCGGCCTGCGGCTCGGATCCAAACGCGGGATCTCCGGCCCCACTGAGCCGCAGCTTGAGCCGCGACCCGGCCGGCTGGAGGCTGAGCACCACGCACGAGCCGGCCGGCAGACCACGGCTGAACCGATCGATCAATCCGCCGAGCATGGTCTCGAGGCGACTGGGATCACTGAGCACCGGCGGTAGATCCGCCGCCATCACCAGCTCCAGCAGCAGACCCCGGCGTTCCAGCTGGTGCCGGCAGAGGGGCTCCAGCTGCCGCAGCAGCTGGGCCAGGTCGGTGCGGGCCAACCGCTGGGCCGGCTCCGGGCCGGGTTGGCGCTGCAGTTCAGCGGCGTGGAAGATCAGGCCGAAGCGATCGATCTGCTCACTGCATTCACCATCGATCTGCTGCAGCCGCTGACGCACCAGCTCGGAGAGATCGGCCCGGCGCAGCAGGGAGCGAATCAGGGTGCGAATGGTGGCCAGGGGAGTGCGCACCTCATGGGTGAGGGCCTCGAGCAGGGCCAGTTCACTGCTGGGGCCAGGCTTCGCCTCCTGGCCATCACTGCGGTGCACCAGGGGCTGCAGCGTCACGCTTGGAGCCATGGAAGCGAGCCGTTCCGCCAGCCGCGGCCAGAAGGCCTCCGCCAGTTGCCCATCGCTCTGCAGCGGGCCCAGGCCCTGCAACGCCTCGCGCAACTGCCTGCCCTGGTGCGGAGCCGAGCGCTGCAGGCGCCCAGCCAGGAGGTTCAGAGCCGCCGACAGGGTGGACGGGTCGAAACGCACCGCCAGCTGCCGTGCCTGGGGCGGACCCGCCAGGGTCATGGCCACCTGCAGCTGGGGGGTGATCACCAACAAGAGGGGATCACTGCCATCGCCCTCCTCCAAGGGCAGCCGACTGAAACCGCCGAGGGCCTCCCGAGGCGGCGGCGCACTGGCGGCCCGGGAACTGGGCAACAGCGGAGCCGCCTGGGTGAAGAGATCCCCCAGCTCCTCCGGAGCCCACACCCAGCCCTGCAACTGGGCGAGCAGGGCTGGTTCATAGAGAGCAGGCAGGGGCGAGGCCAGCCACACCCCCTGCAGGGGCTGCAAGGGCAGGAGGAAATCCTCCTGAAGGGTGGCCAGAGCCGCCCACCACTGGCGGCGAATGCTGTCCTCATCACTGCGGCCGGCGGGGACACCCGCGGCCAACAGCTGCCGCAGGGAATCCAGGCTGTCGCTGACTGAGGCCGCCATCAGCGGCTGCCCTGGGCGGAGACGCCGCGGCGGGCCACCGAGGCGCACAGGCCGAGGGCGATGAAGTTCACGAGCATGGCCGAGCGGCCATAACTGAGCCAGGGCAAGGGAATTCCGGTGATCGGCCCCAGGCCGATCGTCATGTTGATGTTCACCACCACCTGAAACATCACCATCGCCCCGATCCCCACCACCACGAGCGACTCGTAATCCGTGCGGGCCTTACCGGCGATCTGCAGCAGCCGCCAGATCCACACCACAAACCCGAGCACCACCACCATCGAGCCGATGAACCCGGTTTCCTCGCCCAGGGCACTGAAGATGAAATCGGTGTGCTGCTCGGGGATGAAGCGCAGCAGGGTGAGGTGGCCGTGCATCAAACCGGTGCCCAGGAGACCTCCGGAGCCAATCCCCACCGTGCTTTGCAGAAGGTGATATCCCCCGCCCAGGGGATCTTGGGATGGATCGAGAAACAGGGTGAGCCGGGCGCGCTGGTGGGGCTGCAGAAAGTTGTTCCACAGCCAGGGGGTCGCCATGGCAAAGGCGGCCTGCACGGCTAAGACCACAGCGAGCCCCACACGCTTCCAGGGCAGGGATGTCCAGGCCAACCAGCCCATGGCCGGAATCC
Source organism: Synechococcus sp. HJ21-Hayes (assembly GCF_024345835.1). Lineage (GTDB taxonomy): Bacteria > Cyanobacteriota > Cyanobacteriia > PCC-6307 > Cyanobiaceae > Vulcanococcus. The sequence goes on from NZ_JAGQBW010000001.1 coordinate 60,050, forward strand.
AGGCCAACAGCAGCCAGGGGAAGGCACCGGCCAGGATCGCCGTGAACAGCGGCGCCATGAACAGCATCACCCAGGCTCCGGGCATGCCCGACCAAAACATCATCACGAGCAGCACGGCACCGAACACCAGCGAGCTGCCGAGATCTGGCTGAACGAACACCAACAGCCAGGGGACGCTGATCATCGCCACAGGCCGCAGCAGATCCACGGGGCGCTCCACCGGATGGCGGGACAGCACCCTGGCGAGCAACAGGATCGCCGCCACTTTGGCGAACTCAGAGGGCTGCACGTGGAAGCCGGCGATGTTGATCCAGCTCTGGGCGCCAAGGGCGCTGACGCCCACGATCCGCACGGCAATCAGGCTGGTCACCATGGCGCCATAGATGGGCCACTGCCAGCTGCTGATCCGCTCCAAGGGCACCCGCGCCAGCAGCAGGGCGATGGCCATGCCCACGGCGGCAGTGACCCAGTGCTGATACCAATCGGCGTAATCGGCCTGGCGCTGAGTGCTGGCGATCAGGATTCCGGCGATGAAGATCATCGCGAGGGGGATCCACCAGAGCAGCTTGTCCACGCCATCCACCCAGTGGCGGCGACGCAACTTGCCACTGCCGAACATGCCGGCGCGCCTGCCCCAAAGGCCGAGCACCGTCATGCCACCGGCACGCCGCCGAGCACCCGTTCGGCCAAACGGCGGAAGGCCTCGGCCGTGAGGGAAGCCGGGGCGCTGAGCACCGCCGGCCTCCCCGCATCACCGCCCTGAACCACCGCCAGTTCCATGGGTAACTGGGCCAGAAGCGGCACTCCGGCCTCCTCAGCCAGCAGGGCCCCACCACCGGAGCCGAACAGCTCATAGCGCTTGTCGGGCGCATCGGGCGGAATGAACGCCGTCATGTTCTCCACCACCCCCAGCACCGGCACGCCCATCTGCAGGAACATGGCCAGCCCCCGGCGCGCATCCTGCAGCGACACGGTCTGCGGGGTCGTCACCACAATCACACCGGCCATGGGCACGGCCTGGGCCAGGCTCAGCTGGGCATCTCCAGTGCCGGGGGGAAGATCCACCACAAGTACATCCCGCTCGCCCCAGTCCACTTGGTAGAGGAACTGGCGAATGATGCCGTTGAGCATCGGTCCACGCCAGATCACGGGCTGGTTCTCGGCGATCAGCAACCCCATCGACACCATGGCGATGCCACAACTCTCGATCGGGGTGAGGATCTGCTCATTACCGCTGCCCCGCACCTCGGGGGTGCGATCGGCCACCCCGAGCATCGTGGGGGCATTGGGGCCGTAGATATCGGCATCCAACAGGCCCACCTTGAGGCCACTGGCCGCCAGGGCGCAGGCCAGGTTCACCGCCACGGTGCTCTTGCCAACGCCGCCCTTCCCACTGCTCACGGCAATCACCTGCTTCACCCCAGGAACGGGCTGGCGCTCGGGACCACCACCACCGTGGCCAGCGGCTCCGATGGGGGCGCCCCCATGGCTATGGGCATGGGCATGGGCATGGGCATGGGCCGCCGCCGCTTCAGCGGGCTGTGCCAATTCGATCTGAACGTCGTCGATCCCGCTGAGTTGCAGCAACGCCGTGCGGGCTTCCGCCGCGATCCGCTCCCGCTGGCTGTTAGCAAAGCCCGGCAGCGCCAGACGGAACACCACGCGGCTGTCCTGCAGGCGCACCTGCTGGATCCACTCCAAGGCCAACAGGCTGCGACCACTGCCGGCATCCTGGAGGGTCTCAAGCGCGGCAAGGGCCTGGGCGAGAGCTGGATCGGCGCTGGCCATCCGGCAGAACTGAGCGAGGGACTGGATCCTAGGGGCCCCGTTCTGGCGCTTTCAGGTTCAGACATTCCATGATCGTGATGACAAACACTCTCGAGAGCTTGTGCGCTGGGGCCGCAGGCTGAAAAGGTGAGGCCGTGATCTGGCACCCCCTGGGGTGTGGCGTTGATGTTGAAGGGCCTGCTGTCCCGCGCGAAGAACAAGGTGACCGGGCTTCGCCCAGCCAGCGCCGACGCCATGCCCGCCGCGCCGGTCCTGGAGGCCCCTCCCGCCGATTCCAGGGCCCGGGCCAAGGCCCTGCTGATGGGCCTGCAGGACTCCATCTGCGCCGGCCTCGAGCAATTCGATGGCGTGGGCAGCTTCGCGGAAGAGAGCTGGGTGCGTCCGGAAGGCGGTGGCGGCCGCTCCCGGGTCATGAAGCAGGGCCGCGTGTTCGAGCAGGGCGGTGTGAACTTCTCGGAGGTGGAGGGCTCGGAATTGCCCCCTTCGATCCTCAGCCAGCGGCCGGAGGCCAAGGGGCACCGCTGGTTTGCCACCGGCACATCGATGGTGCTGCATCCCCGCAACCCCTATATCCCCACCATTCACCTCAACTACCGCTACTTCGAGGCGGGTCCGGTGTGGTGGTTCGGTGGCGGCGCCGACCTCACCCCCTACTACCCGTTCCTGGAGGACGCCCAGCACTTCCACCGCACCCTCAAGGGCGCCTGCGACAGCGTGAACCCGGCCTATTACCCAGTGTTCAAGCCCTGGTGCGACGAGTATTTCTTCCTCAAGCACCGCCAGGAAACCCGCGGGGTGGGCGGCATCTTCTACGACTACCAAGATCCCCGCGGCGTGCTGTACAAGGGCCAAGATCCGAACGGCCCCGCGGCGGCGGCCAGCCAGGCCGCCGGTGCCGTGAGCCAGAGCTGGGACCAGCTGTTCCAGCTGGCCTCCGCCTGCGGCAACGCCTTTCTCCCGAGCTATCTGCCCATAGCCGAGAAGCGGCAGTTCACCCCCTTCGGCACCCGCGAGCGCGACTTCCAGCTCTACCGCCGCGGCCGCTACGTGGAGTTCAACCTGGTGTTCGACCGGGGCACGATCTTCGGCCTGCAGACCAATGGCCGCACCGAGTCGATCCTGATGTCGCTGCCGCCCCTAGTGCGCTGGGAGTACGGGTATCAGGCCGAAGCCGGCAGCCGTGAGGCACTGCTCACCGATCTGTTTACCCGCCCCCAGAACTGGCTGGGCGACCCCTCTCTGGCGGCACGCTGCCAACCCCACGGGGCAGTGGGCTAACCAGCGGCTGATCTAGGCCGCCCGCCAGTGCCACAGCAACGCGATCGGCGATGAAGGCGATGGCCGCCAGCCGGCGGCTGGGATCCCGCAGGGTGGACTCCAAGGCCCCTTCGAGCTTGCCGATCTCAAGCAGAGTGATCCCCCGGCGCGGCCCACCCAGGCCGCCCCGGAACCCCATCGGATAGGCGCCGAAGGCGGCGGCCAGGCTTTCATCCACCCGCGTGAAGGGGCCCTGCAGGGCCGGGATCACGCCGGAGCCGATGCCACTCGAGCCGTAGGCATCGAAGTGAATCTCCAGGGCGTAGCCCCCACTGCGAACATGGCGCTTGCCCACACTCCAGTTGGTGCGCGGATCGTCCTGGTGGTGGATCGTGCGCAGGGGCGGTTCGTAGTAGCGGATGTTGAGGCCCAGCAACTGGCCGCGGGCCACGACCGCCTGGGCCACCGCCAGATTCCAGTAAAGCTCGTCGGTGATGCCGGGCTGCATGGGGGCCAAGCCCGCCAGCGCCACCGCAGCTCCGGCGGTGCCAGCACCCGCAATCCCCTGGGAATCGGCATGGCCCGCCATCACCAGGATCTCGGTGGCTGCAGGCAACGGCCGCAGACCGATCCAGTTCTTCTGCAGCGCGCTGCGGGGACCGGTGAGGCTCTCGCTCCCCCTGGCGCTGGCTGTCACCAGGGGTTGGGCCGCGGCCGGAGCCAGCAGCCCGAGGGCCAGCAACAGGGCAAGGCGTCGGCCCATCAGATCGGCGAGCTGAGCAGATTGCCGTCGCTGAACAGACCCAGCTTGGGTCCCATCTCCAGCTCAAGGGCAATCAGTTCATCCCGGTGGGCGCGCAAGCGCAGGGCGCTGCCGGTGGCGGTGTCGTGGCTGATCAGCCGGAGTTCAACGGTTTCAGCCCGGGCAGCACGACGGCGATAGATCACCCCCGCCAGCGGACCCAGGCCCACCAACAGCAGGGGCCACCAGCCCAACGGGGGCAACAGCTGGCGGATCACTAGGCCCAGACAACCGGCACCCACGCCTCCCAAAAGCGAGAGCAACACCGCCAGCACCGGGCTCGCCTCCACCTGACCGCGAAAGCGCAGTAGACGCCGCTCAGGGTTGGCGTCCTCGGCTGTCCAGCCGCGTTGCTGCAACCAGTCGGCAATGCCGGGCAACACCTCCAGCGGGGGCTTGGAGGACCGCACCTCCACCACGGTGGTGCGGTCCTTACTGGCAGCCCGAAGGAAGAACACCAGGCCGACAGCCAGCAGCACCGTGAGCAGGAGCGTGGAGCCCAGAGCTGTTGGCATGGGACCCAGTCTCAACACAAAGTTGGAGCTCATTCTCCTCCAACCAGTGATGCCACGGCACCATGAGGTCTAGGGCCTGCTCGCGGCTGCCCTCCAGCAAGTGGAGCATCCGCCGAGGCCGGCCCCGGCTTGGGCAGCGCTGGGCATAGCTGCTGATGGCTCCCAGCTGATCCAGAAAGGTGAGCGCCTGTTGCAACACGGTCTCGGAAAGGCGCAACTTGGGATGGGCTGCAGCGAGGTCGTGCATCAGAGCCGTGGGATAGGTGTCGGCCTCCAACAGGCACTCCAGCACCCAGCACACCGCCAGCTCCAGCCCCAGGTGCTGAATGGCCGGGCGGGCGAAGAAGGCGTGAATGACCTCCAGTCCGGCACGGGCGGGCTTCGGGGTGGATCGCATCACGGCGTATCGGGGCGCGCTCTATCCACCAACTAGCCAGGTCTCGGGTCAAATCTCAAAAGCGATAGACGATCTTGGGTTTTGGGCGGAGGGGCCTCGGCGTCCGCGACGATGGCAGCACAGTCTCCAGGCCAGGACCTCCGGCCCTCACCCCACCAGCCATGACCAGCCCCCACAGCGCCCCGACCGCCGGCTCCAGCCCCGCTCGCTTTGCCGTTCTCGATGGCGATCTGAATGCCGAATGGCATGCCCTGCTGGGGGCCTCCAGCGGCCTGGCCGTGGACACGGAAGCCATGGGCCTGGTGCACGGCCGCGACAGGCTCTGCCTGGTGCAGATCAGCGACGATCACGACAACGTGTGCTGCATCCGCATCCAGCGCGGCCAACGGCAGGCCCCTCTGCTTCAGCAGCTGATGGAGGCCCCCACGATCGAAAAGGTGTTCCACTTCGCCCGCTTTGACGTGGCAGCCCTAGGGGAGGGCCTGGGCATCGCCGTGGCGCCCCTGTTCTGCACCAAAGTGGGCAGCCGGCTGGCTCGCACCTACACCAACCGGCATGGGCTCAAGGAACTGGTGCAGGAGCTCTGCGGGGTGGAACTCGACAAGGGCGCCCAAAGCAGCGACTGGGGCCGGGTGGAAGACCTCAGCGACAGCCAGCTTGCCTATGCCGCCAACGACGTGCGCTATCTCCTGGCCGCCCGCGACCGGCTCACGCAGATGCTGGAACGCGAGGAGCGCATGGAGCTAGCTCGGCGCAGCTTTGCCTGCATCCCAGTGATCGCCGAGCTCGATCGCGGCCGCTTCGGGGCGATCTTCGAGCACCGCTGCTGACCCCCAGCCGCGCTGGGAACTGGTCAGTCGTCGCCGATGTAATTGGCCTCCTCGGCCACGGCCTCCAACAGCACATCCAGCAACTGGCGGGACTCGGCACTCACCCCCTGGGATTCCAGCAACAACCTCTGGGCAATCAACAAACGGCCATCGGCGTCCCGCACCCCTTCCCTGGCGGCCACCAGATCCACCTTGCGGCGGGCCGAGGCGATGCTGATGCTCAGCTGGCTGGCGAGCCGCCCGCAGGCCGTCACGAAGTGCTTGTCCTGGGGTGCGGGCATCGAACGGGTGCGGGCATGGGCTCACCCCCATCATCCCGCGGCGGTGGCGGCGTCCACCAGCCGCTGCTGCACCAACTCCGCCAGGGCAGCACTGCCCCCTGCCCGGCCCATGCGCCGGCGGCCCATGCGGCCCAAGGCGCGGCGGAGGGAGGGCTCCCGCAACAAGAGCTCCAGCCGGTCGGCCAGCTCTGAAGCACTGCGGCATACCCCCACCGCCCCGCCCAGCAGACGGCTCTGCCGCTGGGCAAAGCCCACTTTGAACTGGGGCCCCGGCCGGGGTAGCGACAGACAGGGCACACCAAGCCCCACCAATTGCTCAGTGGCGGTGCCAGCTGCGGCAAGCCCCACCTCACCCCAGCTGGCCCAACGGCCAAACCCGCCACTACCGATCAGCAACAGCACAGGCCCCCGGCTCCAGGCGGCCTGCGCCCCTGTGCCATCTGGGATGGCCGCCGGGGCGTAGCCCAGGCGGCGGAGCAGCGGCAGCCAATCGTCAGGGCTGGGCCGTGAACCGGTAGGAGCCAGCACCAGCAACCGAGCGGCGTCAGGCTCCCCTGGCGGTTGGAGCACCCAGGCATCGAGGGCCAGGAGCAGGCGCTCGAGATTGCCCAGGGCCTCGGGCATCCGGCTGCCGCCCAGCAACACCAGCCGACGGTGGCCCACCAAGGCCGCTGGCAGGGGGACGCCCTCCAGGCCATCCATCATCGGATTGCCCGGCGCCAGGGACCTCACGCCATGGCGCTGCAGTCCCCTGGCGGTGAGGCCATCACGCAGGGCCACCAGCCGGCAACGGGCTCGGCCCATCAAGGCCCATTCCCAGGGATCCCATTCGCTGCCCTTGAGACGGTGGTAAACAGCGGCCACCCCCGCCGAGCCAGGACCACTGCGCCAGGTGTAATCGCTCTTGGGCGTGCCAATGAAGCCATAGGGAGCGCCACTGCCCCAGGCCAGCAGCAGGGGCAGGAGATCCCCCACCGCCAGCACCGGATCACCGTGGCGCCCCCAGCGCCGCACCAGCCGCCATTGGTGCCAGCTCAGCCCCACCACACCGGCCGCCAGATCCCGCAGCAAGCCCGTCAGGCTCTGGTTGCTGAAGCCACCGCTGGGCAGCTGACGCCTGGGGCCAATGCGGCGCAACACCCCGGCCTGCTCCGCCGCGGCAAACGCCGAGCCCTCCCCCACCAGCGGCAACACCGCCAGCTCCAGCTGCGGACATCGCTGGTGGAGGGCCAGCAACACCCGCAGGGCGATCAGGTCTTCCCCGTGGCCGTTGCTCAGAACCAGCAGACGGCCGGGCATCTTGTGGCTGATACGATCCGTGCAAGGGAGTTTGCTCCTGAACGGCGGCATGGCCAAGTGGTAAGGCAGAGGATTGCAAATCCTTTACCCCCAGTTCGAATCTGGGTGCCGCCTCTTAAAAACGCAGTGCCATAAGCGCAATCTTTTGCGCTTGGCGCTGGCTTCTTGTTGTAGCTGCGTGCTTTGCCAGCACCAGCGCATTGACCTGGTTTGCTGGCAAGTCGGTTGGCCAGTGATGCGCCGAATCGCCCACCCGTTTTTCACCCAGCCCTGGCCAACGGGTCAAGCAGAGGCGCCACGCCTGGCCTCACGCCGAGCAACCCACCGAGCGCAAGGCTTGACCAGGCGCTCGCCTTGGGGAATCAGACCGTGATGAATGGGACAGGTGATACAGACGGCGCCTGAGCGGGCAGGGCGGTCGCCAACAGCGGTCGGGATCCATAGACCCGATGAAGCGCCTGCTGCTCACGCACAGGGGCCAAAGATCAAGTGCTCTGCCGAAAACACCGTGGAGATGCGCCTTACAAGGACGGCACCATCTGCCCTCAGCTGGCGATGGGATGCGACGACCATCTCAACCGGGCACTGCTGATGGAGCTCAAACGGATAGACGAGCAGCAGGAGAGCACCGACGGGAGAACGAACTCACCGAGCCTTAACATAGACAAAAGAATCAGTCACCTGATTCAAGGGATTACAAAATGAAGCAGACACTTCATGCTAGCCGTCACACAATCTGCCACTGATTGACAAGAGTCAGAAGCAGAACCAGACCGAGAGATTAACCCTTGGCAATGAAAAGGAAAAGCCAAACCCCATCATTCCCTGGAAATGCTCTCTTCCTTGGAGACCGCCTTGGACAGTCCAGAGAAGAGGTCCCCGACTAGCGTTGCCATGTCCGCGGGCAAAGAGACATCTGGAACCGAGTCAACTGCAACGGCAATCAAAACGGCAGCGTCGAGGAGCGTCGATGCCTCCTTGGCGCTGAGGGCAATGAGGTGCTCGTCACCACAGCGCGTTAGGCGCATCCAACAAACTTGAATGAAGGTGACAGTAACGAATTTATAGTTGAAGCGCAATAGAGTCCCATTTGCAGCAGATAGCAGCAGATAGCAGCGGGACGCCCCAGCACACGACCCGGTGCCAGCAATCGCCACCTGTAGCGCCCCTCGAGAATTCTTGCCACCATGGGCAGTGCTAGGTGCCCATGGTGATGACCGCAACCACCTTCAACACCCAGAACCTTCGGGGTCAGACCCTCCTGTTCCGCTGCCTTGAAACAGGGTTCGTCACGACCGCCCCTGCCCTGACCCGCTACCAGCAGGGAAGAGGCATCGACCCGTCACGAAGGGAACTGGTGGGCGAGCGTCCTGGCAACTGGATCAAAAAGGCACCCACCATGACCTGTGAGCACTGCGGGATAGCGATCAAGGGCAATCCAGCGGGTCTGCGTGAGCACCAGCAGTCCAAGCGGTGCCAGAGGGCACAGAAAGGAGCGTGATCCACCCAGATCAGGAATGCAACTGCAGCGAACTGACCGATTGAGAGATCAGACGCTCGGCAAGGTCTCTGACCGATAGGCCCGCCTTGGCACTGAGTCGCTGAAGGCACTCATAGGCATGGTCAGAAACCTCCAAATCAAGACGCTGAGGCAGTTTTGAGCGGTCAAGGCACCAAGAAGAACCAGACATGATGCACAAAGAGGCGGATGAGATGGAGATAGCAGCAGTTTTAAGGTGGCAAAATGAACAGTTTGACAAACAGACGCAAATGCGCCGCGCGTTTGCAACAGGAATGCTGCATAACGCCGCAAATAGAGGCGGTCAGGCACTGGGCATACCAGGGACAGTTGCAGTCCATGCAAGAAGGGGGGGGGTAGAAGGGAGGATTGATCAGAAACGAAGAATTTTGGGGAAAACGAACAAATCTGCCTACCTAGTGGAAGACAATATGGACAAGGGATGGGGCGATGGAGTCAATTCATGCCACACCGAACCAGAGGCATGACCTACGAATTCAGCGGCGAGCAGCCTCCCCTTCAGCGCACTGATCTTGCGCTGAAGTCACCCAAGCGAATCTCTATCACTGTTCCCCATAACACCTATGAGCGCCTGCTGAAGCGAAGCGATTACGAGGGGCGCTCGCTGAGCAACTTGGCAGCGTTCCTCCTAGAGGAAGCAATAGAAAAACAATCAGGTAACATATGAGTGTTTTCAACAGTTTCATGACAATGGAGGCGCCGTGGCAGCAGTTCAACCAACAAAGGAACCAAAACTGGACCTCCTGCCATTCCCTTTAAAGAACACTGGCAGATTGCATTCGGCAAATCCGACGGAAATGCTGAGCCTTGATCTCATTGGCAAGGGACTCAGAGAAAACAGATCGAGCGTGATACGACCAAGCGCGGACTATGCGCTCGCCAGGATCGGGGGAATAGAGATGGTGGCGACAAGAACCACTCCCTGCATTTCAATAGCAGACGACCCCAAGCACATCACCATGGCAATGCTCTATGCGGGGGAGAGATACAGATACCAACAGCAGAGCGGCGTTCAACACATAGAGCCTGGGAGCATTCACGTGTGTCAACGAACAGGGGGAGCAGCACATATCGGTTACTTCTCTGGAATCATCTGCGAGATTGATCGGTTGCGACTAGAGAGGACCATGAGAGCACTGGGACGCGAAGAGTTCAAGTGGAATTCGCAGAAGTCATATGTGCTCAGAAAGAGGGGATCCCACGAGGGTCGCAACACGCAACGGCACCTATGGTCCCTGCTTGCCTTCGTAGATGAACTACTCGGTGAAAGCGAATATCTGGCAACAGGTCTTGGCTTGGACGAACAGGTCTATCGCTTGCTGGCGATGTCACTCTTCCAAGAAGAAGGAGTGCTGGAAAATACCCAGGAACAGTGGGGAGCATCAACGAAGCAATGGACCGATAAACTTGACGATCTAGTGGATTACATTCACTCCAATGCCCACTTGAACCTCACTCTGACAGACCTTGAGGAGCGCAGTCATTACTCAGGCAGGCAACTGCAGAACCTGTTTAGAGAGAAGTTTGACTGCACTCCGTTGCAGTTCGTGAGAAGGCAACGGTTATCCACTGCGATGGAGAAACTCCAAACAGCGGGTCTTGGCGACACAGTGACCACAATCGCCAGGGATATGGGTTATCGCTACACCTCAAGTTTCAGTTGCGACTTCCAGAGAGAGTTTGGAGTCAGTCCCTCAGTCGTGCTCAGGTCATCACGACGTGGGAAAGGACATAGCGTATAAAGGACTTAAGCGCCCCAGAAAATCTTGGACAACCTGAATGCTGGATACCTCCAACTGGGTCTGTTCGCCCTGGTCTTTGGGGGTCTTCAGGTGTGGTGGATCAGCAGCACTCTGCGACGGCGCGACCTGGCACGACCATTGCGTGAGGGAGAGTTCCGCAAAACCTTGGAGAGGATCTGGGCGAAGGGGCAACGGATCTCGTAGAGGCGCAATGGTTGCGCTGCTACCGAACCTCAGGTGCAGTCCAGTACTCACAGCGGTTGTTGGATGCCACCTGAGCAGGCAACACGACCTGCCAAACCCTGCAGACGCCAGAACTTCCTTGACACCCATTGAAGTTCTGGCAGCTGGTGCAGCGGGAAGGGACAGGCGCCATGCGTGACGGTTGAGCAAGCGTCCATCGTAGATCCACGGGTCTTGATGCGCCCGCCGCATAACGGGCAAAACCCAACGCTGCAAGCCACAATGGACCGAAGCGACCAGCGCCAGGGACCGACTCCGCGACCTTCACCTCCCCCGAAGCAAGCGATGAGGATGCGGGGGAAGACCTGGATGGTTTCGACGACCCGCGGCGCCTCTCTTGAATTGCCGAAAGCGCCCAATCCTACTTGGCTTGAACAAGAGCAACCGCCCTAGAAAGAGTCAGTCCCATAACATCATAAATCATAAATCCGTGAAAAAGAATCAGCATTCTTGCTCGCGCCGACCTCCCCTTTATTGCATTGATCGTAGCGGAAAAAACAGAAGAAAAGGAAGCAACAAAATAGTCTACGGGGCGCGGCGGCGCGACACCTTCGCAATCGAGATGGAACAGGGGTCGATCGCTTGCCCTGGCAAATGTATCGAGTCGCCAATAAACCCAACCCCAAATCAGGAGCGAATAAGGTAAGAAGAATAGAACTTGCGAGATCAGAAGAAATCGTGATGTTACAGAGTCAAAAACAAGAATATTCAGTCCAATCAACTGAATAACCAATCGAAAGATGACATAGATGCCCAATAAATCCAAATACGGTCGCGCCCAAGCAGGCCTCTTTGAGCGACAGAAGAGATAGGCAAGCGGAACGAGAACCAAGGGCAGCGATACATAAGTCAACCTTGTCGCCACAAAGGACTCAAATCCCACAAAAAAAGCAATTGCTCCGTGAATATCAGAGAAAGACTGGATATCAGAATAAAAGGAAAAGACCTGAAAACCCAGCAAGGCAAAAACCAAAACAAAGAAGAGGATTTCCCATCTGATCCGAAGATAGCGACAGAGAAAAGAAAGAGCTTCCAAGGTATCTCTTGGCAATGATTGATTGCCAATCAATTATCAATCACTTCAAACAGATCCTCAATCCCACAATCCAGCACCGTCACAATCTTCCCCGCCAGATCCGACGACAGTGCGGACGCCGCCTTGTCGTCAGCTCTCGCCAGACGGGTGATGGTGGTTGCCGCCACTCCAGCAGCAACCGCCAGCGCGTTCATCGTGATCGGTTTCTCCCCCGCCTCAGCACGACGCAGGCTTGCCTTGGCAAGGGTCAGACGGACTTGCGTTGCCACAAGGCGCACGAGACCTCAAGCACCGGAACATGCAATAAATGCTTAAGCGCGCAAGATCTTAGCGCTTGATGCTATGAATACGCCAGCGCCGCCTCCAAAGCAAGAAACCCAAGAACAGCAGCGAAGGCCAGCAGGGAAGGAAAAGAGAGCACGACAGCAACCCCAAGGAATGGCGCAATCCTGAAGCAAATCCGAAGGCGGCGCCGTGCTCGAACACATACCAGAACCAAGCGGGTCATTTCGCAATGACTTTCGGTGCCAAGCACCCTATCCTTAGCCTCCTGGGCTGCATCTACAGTGTTGAAGGCAAGAGGTTCATCGAGGCCCGCCCCTCGAATGGCTTCTCCCAGAAGGCCACAGGGGTTCCCCAATGCGCTGTCTGATCCCTGCGGGTGCTGGCGGACTCCCCTGCCACACTCAATCCACTCATCTCAGCAGAAATTGCAGACGACCATCCCAACACCCCTAAGCAGTTCGGCATTCGCCTGAGTCAGGACACGATGGAACTGGTGTCCACCATTCAGGAGTTCCGCCAACGCACCAATCAACCCGCGAGCCTCGCTGCCATCGTGGAACCTGACACTCGATGCCCTGCTGCAACGGCGCTCAGAGATCACAGGGCAGGTCAAGTCGCTGGAACAAGAGCGCCAAGGCATTCGCGCCCCTGGTGGGTGGATCCTCCAGCAGCGGTCACGCCCCAGTTGGGACTATGCACCTGAGATCCGTGAGGCAATCAAAGCTCTTCAGAAGCAGGAACAGCATCAGGCACTGCAATGACCAACAAGACCTCGGAAGAGGGTCAATCCAATGCTCAAGATGGGTGCCGCCTCTTCCCTAACTCAGTCCCCACGGGTGCTGGATGACACGGGCAGGGCACCGACCCGCCAAGCACCCCGGTGAGCACCTGCTGGTATCCGTGGCGGAACCGGGGAAGGAGGCATACCCTTCAGGTATTGAGCTCACTCCCATGCGACGCCTCCTGCTGCTGGCCCTGGCCACCGTGACCATCGCTGGCACCGTCACCGCCACGGCCTGCGAGAAGCACATGAACGGGCATCAGAACGGCTCCGACACCGATGTGGAAGGCAGCAAGCGCTAGGTGAACGGCATCGGCCGCCGCGCCGCGCCTTTTCAGAGGATGTCAGTGGATCTTGGATGCTCCCGAAGCACCAACACCCAGGCCATCCAACTCTTTCAAGGCTGCCGCCGCTTCAAAGCCGCTCCAGATTGAATCTTCAAGCACCTCCACATCCGGCGTTGTGGAGGCAAGCTTCCGCAGACGCTGGCGCAGCTGGGAGGCCAGATCATGAGCTTGCGGGCTATCACGGAATTCCCGACGGATCATCAGAGCATCTCCAACGGCCAGGGGAAGTTTCAGTGGGAGCTCCACAACAGACTCTCCATAGAGAGGTAGGGCCAGGGGCGTCGAGAAGCCAACCAGCAGATCCTCCACACCCTCTTGCTCCTGCCGGCCCCTGCGACCAGACAGCGGCGTGGCGAAGCCTGAGCCCTGACAGAGCCCGCAGTGCTGCAAGGCTGCCTGGAACTGCGGAAACGCGCCATCGGGCAGCGGCCAGCAGGCGTACTGAGCCACATCAGCAAAGGTGACGTGACTCCCAAGGGCCAGCAGAGGATGCCCCTGGTTCACAACCAAGCGCATCGGCATCCGACTCAGGGGGATCGCAACAATGTCCGCATCATCGCCGCAGGGCACATCTGGATAGGAGGCAACCCAGGCATCGATCACACCCAGGGCCAGCAAGTGCAACGACCTGTGGTACTCCAGAACATTCCGATGTCCTGTGATCCAGCCAGAAGGAGGTGGAGCGCAAAGCGAGGGCCCCGACCAATGCTGCGCTTCCAGCCGCAACGGGAGGCCCTTCTGCCACCTGACGTGCTGATGAACCTTCCGCTCAAGATTGAGCAGCACTAGGTCACCGTCCAAGTGCCACTCAGATCCAGCCTTTCTCAGTTCAACACCGAAGATATCGGCGCACCGCCTCGCGCTTCGACTCACAAACGACTGACTGAAACAGAAGGCACTCGCCACCGCGTGCCCCGTGCGCAACCAGATCAACCCATCCAGTGCGGCAAGAGACTCAAGATCAACCAAGACCCCCCCAATAGCATCACTGCACTATTGCATCAATCCACTGGCCTCCCATGGAAGCCAACGATCTGCGCACAATCTTGCAGATCCTGCATAGCGGCGAGACTCATCCATGCCGAGGACTAGAAGGCTCAAGGCAGATCTCCGGATACCGACGCGCGAACTGCCGCAGCCGGGCGACGATCAGATCGCGCAGAGCTAGGAGCCTGGGATGGGAACAGAAATCTCTGCGAACCACCATCACTTCGCCCGAATCGAAGGGCAAGTGCAAAGGGAGTGGCACCAAGCCGGAACCACTCACCTCCATGCTCAGCACCGTTCCGTAGCCAACTGTGAGCTCAGCCTCAGTTTTGCCCTCCCAAGCCTCGCGCCGGTAACGCGACATGCGAACGAAGTCGTTCCAAAGACCAATCGACTTCAACGATGCCTCCACCAGCGGATAGGCACCACTTGGCAAGCCAAGAGTAGGGTACTCAGCAACATCAGAATAGGCGAGATTACGCTTGCTCATCAAGGGATGATCTGGGCTCGCAACGAAGAACACCGGCATCGAAGACAGGCTCAGCGACACCAACTCAGGATCATCATTAGAGGGACAATCGGGAAGTGCGCCTAGACAGACATCCACAATCCGCTCACGAATAAGCTGGAAGCTTCTCGGCACACCAACAATATTCGACAAGCCCAGAATCCAACCCTCTGGAACCGGCGAACACAGCAAAGGCCCCGACCAATACGTAGCCCGGCCGCCGCCCCATCCAACGCGCGGTTTGATGCACCCTGCGCTCAAGCAGAAGGATTGAGCTATCCCCCAGAGTGTTCCACTCGCCGTCAACACGCTGCAAGTCAAGACCAAAGAGATCCAGGCATTTCCTGGATTGCCTGCTCACGGAAGCCGCACTGATGGCGAACCGCTTGGACACCTCCTCCCCGGTTCTCAACCACTGCAGCGCATCGAGCGCAGTCAGGGCATCCAGATCAACCAACGCTCAGTACCAAGCGGAATCAACTTTACGGCCGCGATCAGGCCAGCAACGCTCGCGTGACAACAGCGTTGTCAGCAAAGCAATCCTCGCAGCTGGCCACCACCACTTCAAACAGCGACAACAAGCCGAACGAGCACTCGTGGATGAAGTGCTACTCCGCTACTCCGAGCGATGATTCCAGCAGAAAGGCAGAGAGATTACTGAGAGATCTCCCCTCCTCATCACTGCGTTTCAACAATCGCGAATACGCCATATGAGACAAGGTGACAGATACTCTTCGCGAGGTGCGAAAAAGAGCTCGATCTCGCGGCTCAACGTCTGCTTGTGAGGCAGTCACAACAGACCCCCCTTTCCCATCGGAACCTAGCCAGCATGACACACACCTTTGTCTTTTCTTCCACTTTGCGGCTAAAGGCCCTGGGCATGGCGAGCGCTTTGGCCTAACGCTAGGTATTCCTGCTGATCTACTTTTGAAATCCCTACACATGCCCTGCCGAAAGCAGCTGGGCTTCTCCGCCATCCCATGCGGCAAATC
Source organism: Synechococcus sp. HJ21-Hayes (assembly GCF_024345835.1). GTDB lineage: Bacteria > Cyanobacteriota > Cyanobacteriia > PCC-6307 > Cyanobiaceae > Vulcanococcus. Next base: position 75,680 of record NZ_JAGQBW010000001.1, read on the forward strand.
GGCGGCCAGTGGGGCCTTCAGGGTGTCGTTGCCTCAGCAGTCCAGGCCTCTCCACTGAGCGCCTTAGCCTCACAACGGACCTGACGGTCCTCCACCAGACAAGTGCCATTCACCGGCCAGGCGCTGGGAAGCCCCTGAGCAATGCCGCGGCCATCAAAGCGAGTCTCACTGACGCTACTGAGCTGGGCCTGCATGCTCCCCTGGGGCGTACAGCGCGCCTGAGCGCAGCGCATCGCCAGGCTGCCGGGCTTGAGCTCACCCACAAAGGTGAGTTGATTGATGGCACCCTTTTCGGCTCCGCGGGCCAGGAACGTCACATTCAGCAGCCCCTCCTGGCGCTGATCCAATTGCACAACCTGGCAGGGCGAGGTTGCCAACGACTCCGCAAGATTGCGCTTGCAGTGGTCGCTGCGCAGCTCCCAACGACCAAAACCCTCCTGGCCGCCGCGGGCCAGGGCCTGTGGCGGCAGCAGCTGAGTGGCGAGCAGCATGCTGGCCAGAGCCAGGCCCGCTGGCCTGACCAGACGACGACCCGGGAAGGACAACATCGGCAGGCGCTCAAGGCAGAGCCATTCTGCGGCGACTGGGCTCAATAGCCCGAATCGGCCACACAGATTCCCACACACACCAGACCGTTGGTGGCGGTGCGGCCGCAGTGGTTACAGAGCACCGGATCCACCGACCCAGGGGAGGCGGGCTCTGCAGCAGGCGGCTTCTGTTCAAGGCCCGTGGACACCGGTGTGGGCAGAGACTTCACTGCAGTTGCAGCCCCGTGGACGTTGATCATGGCAACCGACAAGCCCCCCACGCCGGGGATCGGGGTTGGCACCTGGGCCTGGGGCAATCAATTCCTGTGGGGTTACGACCCCGAGCGCGACGACGCGGCTCTGGCAACCACCTTCGAGCGCTGCCTGGCGCTTGGCTTCCAGTTCTTCGACACCGCCGACTCCTACGGCACAGGCCGCTTCAACGGCCGTAGCGAGCTGCTACTCGGGCGGTTCGCCGCAGCCGCCAGCGCCGAGCAGCGGCGCCAGCTCTGCATCGCCACCAAGCTCGCCCCGTTCCCCTGGCGGCTGGGGCGGCGCGGTTACGCCAGGGCCTTTGCCGCCTCCCAAGCACGGCTGCAGGGGCAGCTCAACCGGGTGCAGCTGCACTGGAGCACGGCCCGCTATGCGCCCTGGCAGGAAGGCCCCCTGCTGCAGGGCCTCGCCGACCTAGTGGAGCAGGGAGCTGTAGGGAGCCTGGGGGTGTCCAACATGGGGCCCCAGCGGCTACGCCAAGTGGCCACGGACCTGCAGATGCGGGGCGTGCCCATCAGCAGCCTGCAGGTGCAACTCTCCCTGCTGGCCCCCGAGGCCATCGGCCCTGGCGGAGTGGCGGAGGTGTGCCGTGAGCTGGGAATCGAGCTGATTGCCTACAGCCCCTTAGCTCTGGGCCTTCTGGGTCGTGGCGGGACCGACACGGCAACGGCGCTGCCCAGGGGGCCGCGCGGGGCCCTGTTCCGGCGACTGGGTCCGCGTCTCACCCCACTGCTGCAGCTGATGGACAGCATTGGCGGCGACCGCCCCGGCGGGCGGGCAGCCGTGGCGCTGAATTGGTGTCGAGCCCATGGCGCCATGCCGATTCCGGGCCTGCGCAGCCCCGAACAGGTGGAGGCGGCCGCCGCAGCCTGGAGCTGGCAGCTGAACGCCGGCGAACGCGGCGCCCTGGATCAACTGGTGCTGGCAGACGGGCCACGCATGCCGGCCAATCCGTTTCAGAGCGCCTGAACCCTCAGATCCGGCCCATCTCCGGGGATGGATCCGGGGTGAGCACCACGGGAAGGCGCTCGCGTTCCGGCTCCGCAGCCGCTGCCACCTCGCCATGACGCACGAGGCTCACCACCCGAGGGCGGGGAGGCTCAGCCAGGGCCAGGGCAGGAACGTCCGGCTCTTCATCGGCGACCTCGCCACTGTGATCGCAGGCGGCCAGGGCCTCCTGCAGCAAGGAATCGAACGTGGCCCCAGCCAGGCGATGGCGGGCAATCTCCAGAAAGGCCCGCGCCAACGACTCTCCCGCAGCAGCCTTGAGGGCGGGGTTGGAGCGCCGCTGCTCCTGTTCATCTTCCACGGCCCGAATGAAGCGCTCGGTGACATCGCGCTTGGTGGCAGCCCGGATGCGGGTTTCCTGCTCCAGCGGCGTGAGCGTGCCCTGCAGCTCAAGCTCCTCTAGGCGACGGCTCAGGCTCTCGAGCACTTCGCGGGCCTCTTTGCCCACGTGGGCCAACTGGCCGTCGGACAGCCGAGGCAGATCCGCCACGAACACCTTGCCGTGGTCCCGCAGGGTGAGGAAGGTGGGCCGCACCGTACCCCGACTGGGATAGGCCTCCCGCGGACGCTGGGGGCGGTTGGGCGGCATCGGGCCGGCAGAACTGCGCCGGCGGGTGATGCGACTGGTGCCATTGAAGCCCGAGCCCGTGCCATTGAGGCCAGACGCAGCCGAAGGGGAACTAAAGGACATACCAATGGACCTAATTGACGCGGTTGTTATCTGTCGGGCGCGAGCGCCTCTTCTTCAGCTGGGGAACGCTCGGTCGTGCCGAGCGCCAGCCTCTGCTGGCTGGCACCCTAGGGATCCCAGGCCTGTTCAGCAGCAAACGCTGCACACTTGAAGCAGTCTGGCAGGTGTCGCCAGGGGCCTCAGTACGGCAAACCCGCCAGGGGCGCATCCAGGTTTTCGCCCTGCTCCACCGACCCCAGCAGCCAGGCCTGATGCCCCTGCTCATCACACACCGCGAGGGCCTGGGCCACGGCGGCTTCCGGCACCACCAGGCAGAAGCCCACGCCGAGGTTGAAGGTGTTCCAGAGATCGGCCTCAGGCACCTCCCCTTTCTGCTGCAGCCAGCGGAACAGCTCCGGGCGCTCCCAGCTTGTGGCATCGATGCGGCCGTGAACCCCGGCCGGCAGCGTGCGGGGCAGGTTCTCCGGCAGGCCCCCGCCGGTGATGTGGGCCATGCCATGCAGCGGCACGCCGGCCGTGAGCAGGGCCTGCACCAGGGATCCGTAGAGACGGGTGGGCGTGAGCAGGGCTTCGAGCACTGGCGGCCCGCCGGCCGCCAGCGGGGTATCCGGACCGACGCTGTGGGCCTCAAGGATCCGCCGCACCAGGCTGAAGCCATTGCTGTGCACGCCACTGCTGGCCACGGCCACAAGGCGATCGCCGGCCCGTACCGCCCGGCCATCAATCAGAGCGTCCTCATCCACCACCGCCACACAGAAGCCCGCCAGGTCGTAACGACCGGGGCCGTAGAAGCCAGGCATCTCGGCCGTTTCCCCCCCCAGCAGGGCGCAGCCGCTCTGGCGACAGCCATCGGCGATGCCCTCCACCACCTCGGCCATGGCCTCGGGGGTGAGCTTTCCGGTGGCGATGTAATCGAGAAAGAACAGGGGCTGGGCGCCGCTGGTGATCACGTCGTTGACGCACATCGCCACCAGATCGATTCCCACACCGTGGTGCTGACCATGGGCCTGGGCCAACTCCAGCTTGGTGCCGACGCCATCGGTGCCGGACACCAGCAGGGGCTTCTTGAGCCCCTCCGGCAGACGGCAGAGGCCGCCGAACCCACCCAGACCGCCCACCACCTCGGGCCTGCGGGTGGATTCGACGCTGGCGCGAATCCGCTCGACAAACGCCCGTCCAGCCACCACGTCCACACCGGCTGTGCGGTAGTCCATGCGTGATCCCATCAATCTCCTGCCCCGATCCTGCCCCGCCGCGCGCCTGAAACCCCGGCCCAAGACCTCCGAGGGAGTGGACAGTCGGCCGATTGACCCAAGCAAGGATCAGCCGGCCTTATGGACGCGATCGCTCTTGCTGATGGCCAGGCGGGACTTGACAGGCGCAGATCTCAGGCCAGGCCAGGGCTCAGCACTTTGATAGTGAATCCTGATCGATGGAATACGGGCCTTTCTTGATCAGATCTCCTGCAGATAGCCCCTAACTTTGCTGAGTCGTCAATTCCCGATAGGAACTTCGCAGGGCGGTTCACTCCATCAACTCTTCCAAAGAGCTGGAGCGTTTACACCGCTAGCGGGCCACGTCTTTCCCAGTGGCTGCTGCGTTCACCGCAGCGAGTTTCGCTTGTTATGCGTCGCACGATTTTCCTGAGCGGCTCCGCCCTCCTGCTGTCTGGCAGCAACGTCCTGGCCCCTGCTTTCGCAACCACCGGCCGGGTGGACCCTGTCACCAGCGAATCCCGCTTTGAGGTGGCCATCCGTGAAGTGGAGGCCCCCCAAGCCATCGAGGAACAGCCCCTCAAGCCTGCGGCCCCCAGCCTGCCCATTGCCACCCCTCCGGCTCAGCCGACGGTGCGCTCCGTGAGCAATGGCCAAGCCAGTTGGTACGGCCCTGGTTTTTATGGCAACCGCACCGCCAATGGCGAGATGTTCCGCCCAGGCACCCTCACCGCCGCCCACCGCACCCTGCCCTTCGGCACCAAGGTGCGGGTGACCAACCTCTGGAACGGCCGCACGGCCGTGGTTCGCATCAACGACCGAGGCCCCTTCCACGGCAACCGGGTGATCGACCTGGCCCATGGCGCCGCCAACCAACTCGGTGTGGTCGCCAGTGGTGTGGCCCAGGTGAAGCTGGAAGTTCTCCAGTAGGCCTAGGGCGCCCCCAGGCATCCCGCTCAGCCCACCCGCCTCCCCGGCGGGTGGGCTTTTTTGCTGCGGGCCCCACTCGTAGTGTCAGGGCCCAACGGGAGTCCCGGTGCGCCTGCTGCACACCCGCACTGACTTGCTGCACTGGCGCCGGCAGGCCGCCGATGCGCCCCTGCACTTCGTGCCCACGATGGGGGCGCTCCATGCCGGGCACCAGAGCCTGATCCGGCGGGCAGCCGCCATCTCCACTGGCCGCACGCCCCGGGTGCTGGTGAGCGTGTTTGTGAACCCGCTGCAATTCGGGCCCAGCGAAGATTTCGACCACTACCCCCGCACCCTGGCGGCCGATGCGGAACTGGCCGCCGCCGCAGGGGCTGAAGCCCTGTTTGCTCCCAGCGTGGCGGAGCTCTACCCCGACGGCGACGCGGAGCTCACCCGGCTGCAGCCCCCGGCCTCGCTGCAACGGGGGCTCTGCGGTGCCCGACGCCCTGGACACTTCGATGGCGTGGCCACCGTGGTGGCGCGGCTACTGGGCTTGATTCGCCCCGATGCGCTGCTGCTGGGGGAGAAGGACTGGCAGCAGCTCGTGATCCTGCGGCGGGTGGTGGCCGACCTGGGCCTGCCGGTGCAGGTGATCGGCTGCCGCACCCAGCGGGAGGCCGATGGCCTGGCCCTCAGTTCCCGCAACCGCTATCTCACGGCGGAGCAGCGGCAGCAGGCGGCGGCCCTGCCACGGGCGCTGATGGCCACCCGGCAACAGCGCAGCGCCACCCCCAGCCAGCTCATGGCGCAGGTGGTCGCTGAGCTCGCCTCAGCGGGGCTGGTGGTGGACTATGTGGAAGCGGTGGATCCCCACAGCCTTCAGCCCGCGGCCCAGCTGCGCGGCCTCACCCTGCTGGCCGCCGCCGCCCACTGCGGCCCCAGCCGCCTGATCGATCACGTGTTTCTGATGAGCCGCCAGCCGATCATTGCCATTGATGGCCCCGCCGGAGCAGGGAAAAGCACCGTGACCAGGGCCTTTGCCGAACAGCTGGGGCTGATCTACCTGGATACCGGGGCCATGTACCGCGCCGTGACCTGGCTGGTGCAACGCAGCGGCGCCGACCCCAGCGATGCCCATGCCGTGGCCGCCCAGCTGGAGAACCTCAACCTTGAGCTGAGCACCAGTGCCCATGGCGCCCAGCGGGTCAGCGTCAACGGGCACGACGTGACCGACGCCATCCGCAGCCCCGAGGTGACAGGCCAGGTGTCAGTGGTGGCCGCCCATGGCTGCGTGCGGGAAGCCCTCACCCGCCAGCAACAGGCCATGGGCGAGCGGGGCGGCCTCGTGGCGGAAGGCCGCGACATCGGCACCGCCGTGTTCCCCGACGCAGATCTGAAGGTGTTCCTCACCGCCACCGTGGCCGAACGGGCCCGCCGCCGCGCCCGCGATCTCCAGCAGCGGGGCTTTGCGGTGCCCGACCTCAGCGAGCTGGAAGCTCAGATTGCCGAGCGCGATCACCTCGACTCCACCCGCGCGGTGGCCCCCCTCACCCAGGCCGCCGATGCGGTGGAAGTGGTCACCGACGGCATGGCCATCGCTGCGGTGATCGAGCGGCTGGTCAGCCTGTTCCGCGCACGGGTGCCGGAAGATGCCTGGCCCGGCTGAGGCTCAGCCAGGCCGCAGGGTTGCCAGCAAGCCGCTACAGGCATCCTCCAGCAGATCCAGCACGTGCTCAAAGCCGGCCTCTCCGCCGTAATAGGGATCCGGCACCTCCGCATCGCTGAAGCGACGGCAGTGGCTGGTCATCGGCTCGATGAGGGCCAACTCCAGGCTGCCGCCAGCCACCTCGGTGGCAGCCAGGGAGCGAACCGCCCGCAGGTTGTCCGCATCCATGGTGAGGATGCGATCAAAGCTGGTGAGATCCGCCGGCTGGATCTGGCGAGCACGGCTGGGCAGATGAATCCCGCGGCGCTCCGCGGCCGCCCGCATACGACGGTCCGGCAGGTTGCCGGCATGCCAGCCACCGGTGCCGGCGCTATCCACCAGGAACTGATCCTCAAGGCCCTCCTGCGCCACCAGGTGCAGGAACATCCCCTCCGCTGCCGGCGAACGACAGATATTGCCGAGGCACACGAACAACAGACGCTGCTCAGCCATGGGCGCCCTCCGCTGCGCTGAGGGGCGCCAGCCGCTGCAGGGCCAGGGCCGCGCGCAGGTTCACCACCGAGGCGTCTTCGGCCGGATCAGTGCTCAGGCGCTCCAGGGCAGAACGCAGCTGCGCCAGCCCGCGGGGGGGGGCGCCCGGTTGCTCGGGCTGCAGCTCGGGCGCTAGGGCCTCCAGCCCCACCACCACGGCATAGCGCACCACCCATTCGCCATCGCCGCACCCCGCCAGCAGGGCCTCCAGGCAGCGCGCTGCAATCGGATGGCGCTGCTCTCGGGGAAGACCCGCCAGGCGCAGCTGGCCAAGGCCACGGGCGGCGGCGCGGCGCACGCTCGGGCCGATGTCGCTGGCGAGGGCCTCTTCGAGCAGGTCGAGGCCGCGTACATCGCCGATGCCAGCTAGAGCTCGCACGGCCCAGGCCCGGGCGCCGTAATTGCGGGGATCAAGGCTTTCCAGGATTGGCTCCACCGCCTCGGGCCCCAGGGCGATCAGGCCATCGACGGCGGCCACGGCAGCGCCGGGATTGTTGAAGCCCAGCACCTCTACCAGGCAAGCAATCGCCTCGTTGTTGACGCCGTTCCCGTGGTCGCTGGTCGCCAGGACAGCGGTGGCGGCCAGCAGGGTCTGGGCGCTGGCTGCTTGCCGCACCGCCTCGATGCGTTCGCCGATTGGGTCGATTTCAACGCTCCTCACAACAGGGAGTCCATGGCGCTCAACACTGCCCCAGCCTGAATGGTGGCGTCATGGTGCGCCCCCTGCTCCACCAGGCCCCGCAGAGCGATCAATTTGAGACTGTTCTCGGCCAGGGTGTGGCAAATCGGCTCCAGGGCCGGCCGCCAGCCGACAGCCCCCAGATCCATCAGGGCGGCGCGCCGCACCTGCAGCTGGGGATGGTCCAGCAGTTGCATTAAGGGTTCGGCCCAGCGGGCCTCGCCACTGAGCTGCAGCAAGGCCCGGCAGGCGGCGCTGCGGATCAGGGGACGGTCATGGGCCGTGAAGGGTTCGATCAAGGTGATCACGCCGGGCTCGGCGATGCCAATCGCCCCCAGGGCCTCCAGCATCGCCTCGCAGGGTTCCTGCAGGCGCGGGCTATCAAGACGGGGGGCTCCAGCACCGGCTGGGCCGCTGGCCAGGCGCCGCAGCAGCACCGCCACCGCCTCGGTGGCTTGCAACTCGCCGAGCGAGCGGGCAGCCGCCTCCCGCAGGCCGTCATCCTCGTCGTCGAGGGCGGCCAGCAACTCGGGAATCGCGCCGGCATCGCCCAGCTTGCCCAGGGCACGGGCGGCATTGCGGGCGATGGCGTTCTCCTCGACACCGGCGCCGGGATCCCGGGGGCGGCGTTGGCGCAAGGTGGCCAGCAGCAGGGGCAGGGCCTCCGGGTGGCGGCTGCGGTTACGACCCAGCCACCAGGCGGCGTAGTACTGCTGCGACTGATCCTCGCTCTGTCGAAGGCGCTGCAGCGCTTCGGCCTCCGTGATCGGTTCGCCTGCTGCGCTGATCCCGGCATCTGGATCGATGGTTCCAGCCATGGCCTGCACGGTGCCGGAGAGAGAGTTCGATGTTGCCATTGCGTCCAGTCCTCGCACCCGGATGCCACCCCATGCTGCCTAGGTGTGTAGTCCCACCAGGTTGTTCAGCTGACAAGTGGGTGTGAGGTCGTCATGGTCCGGGTGTCACCTCCGACCCACTGACCTCACATCCCATGCATACCCACCCGAATGCTCGGCTGACACCCCTCGGCCGTGAACGGTTGCTGCGTCGACACATTGATCACGGTGAAAGCCTCGCCTTCCTTGCTGCTCAGGTGGGGATCAGCGTCCGCACTGCCTACAAGTGGCTGGCGCGCTACCGCTCAGGCGGTGCCACGGCTCTGGTGGATCGACGCAGTGTTCGCCGCACTCAGCGGCGGGCGCTCGATCCACTGCAACTGCAACGCGCCGTTGACCTCCGCCATGAGCGCTGCACCTTGCGTCGCGTCGCCAGGGTGTTGGCGGCGCCACTCTCCACCGTCGGTCGGGTGCTCAAGGCCCTGGGCCTCGGCCGACTCAAGAACCTGCAGCCAGCTGAGCCGGTACGCCGTTATCAGTGGGCGAGGCCGGGCGACATGATTCACGTCGATACCAAGCAGCTGGCTCGCTTTGAGCGAGTGGGTCACCGGATCACGGGTGACCGACGCCTGGGCTCTTCCCGTGGTGCGGGTTACGAGAAGGCCCATGTGGCCATCGACGATGCAACACGGCTGGCTTACGTCGAGGTGCTGCCGGATGAAAAGCAGGCAACCACGGTCGGCTTTCTGCTGCGGGCAGTGGCCTGGTTCGATGGTCAGGGGATCAGCTGCAAGAGGGTGCTCTCCGATAACGGCAGCGCCTACCGCTCGAAACCCTGGCGAGAAGCCTGTTCAGCGCTTGGTCTCACACCAAAACGCACCAGGCCGTACACCCCACGAACCAACGGCAAAGCTGAGCGGTTCATCAAAACCTTGCTGGCGGAGTGGGCGTATTCGATGGCCTTCCAGACCTCAACCGAGCGGAGCCGGTTGTTGCCCCGCTATCTGGCGATCTATAACGGCCGCAGGTGTCATATGGCCCTGGCTGGCCGCACCCCCATTCAGCAGCTCGGACTGTTGCGGGCTACTGAATGACCTGGTGAGAAAACACACTTAGAGAGGATCCCGGCGCCGAGTCTTGACACCAGTGGGGTGCCAACCAGCCCTAGAAAATGGTAGTTACTGCCCCGTCACAATGATCGAGGAGTGACATCTAGCTCGTCATGGCCTGGGAGAATCAGGTCATGACAAGCCAGATCCTGGACTGATCACCATGGCATCGACGACCAACCGGAGTAATACAGGAGCAGATCGTCAGTGGGATCTGATGCGCGCCAGCTTCGATGGCGACTGGCAGGGGGTGACCAGCTGGTATGGGCGAGACAGCACTGGAATGAATCTGACCCAGGGAGAATCTTATCCGGCTGGATCGATCTATGCAATCCGTTTCTCCGATGCAAGCACGGGGCTTTGGCATGGAACGGGCTTGCGATTCGCTTCAGGGGGGGGGGGGGGGCGGGTTCCCTTTGTTTCGGCATAGCTATAATTTAAGCAATAATTGTTGGCATTTCCCCAGGGCTGATTCAAAGTCCGTCACAGGCGTCCTTGCCGGGGCTGTCAGCATGGGTTGAGGTCGGCGGAATCGCCCCCTCCTTGTGCTTGAAAGCGCCTCCGCCGCAACCGATCTCGACCTGATCAGCTATCTGAGGTCGATCCCAGATGCGCGGATGCGACGCGGCGTGCGTTTTCCCGCCTGGTACCTGTTGCTGGTGGCGGTGCTGGGAATCCTCAGCGGCTGCCAGAGCCTGCGGGATCTGGAGCGTTTTGCCATCCGCCACCACAGCGCCCTGACCGAGGCACTCGGCCTGGAGCTGCGGCGGCCGCCGTCGGATTCCTCGTTCCGCTACTTCTTCCACCAGGTGGACGTGGCAGCCCTGTGCGCAGCGCTCCGTGACTGGACGATCGCCCAGATCCCGGGTGGTGCAACGGATCTCGACCAGCTGGTGTGTGACGGCAAAACCTTGAGGGGTTCGATCGAGCCCACAGCCGGCGGGGGCTCCGCGTTCATTGCCCAGGTCACCCTGTACTCCGCCGCCCTCGGTGTGGCGATCAGCCAGGCCTGCTACGCCACCGGCGAAAACCACGAGCGGGCGGTGCTGCGGCAGCTGCTCGGCGAGCTGGATCTCGAGGGTGTGCTGATCCAGGCGGATGCGCTCCATACCCAGCGCCCGTTTTTCGGCAGCTCCAGGAGCAGGGAGCCGACTTCTTGCTGACGGTCAAGGGCAACCAGAAGACGCTGCACCGCCAGATCAGCAGCCAGTTCCAGGGCAAGCGCAAGATCCCTTTTGTGGCAACGGATCACGAGGTTGCCCACGGCCGCGACATCACCTGGATGCTGCGCGTCAGACAGGCTCCAGAGCACATCAGCGAGGCCTGGATCGGCACCAGCTGGATCGTGGAAGTCATGGCCAGTGGCACCCGTGACGGCAAGCCGTTTCAGGCCACTCACTTGTTTCTGACAAGCCTGCGCACCACGCCAGAAGCCCTGCTGCAACTGGTGCGGGGCCGCTGGAGTATCGAGGGCTGGCACTGGATCCGGGACACCCAGCTCCATGAGGACGCCCACCGCTATCGGGGCAATGGCGCCGGCGTGATAGCCACTCTGCGCACCGCCGCCTTGAACCTGCTGCGTCTGGCTGGCTTCCGCTCAATCCGCGCTGGAATTCAGGCGGTGATGCACGACATCAAGGCGCTGCTGGCAATGGCGCGGCGCCGGCCGGAACCCGGCCTGGGTTAAGACTTTGAATCAGCCCTGGGCATTTCCCCGATACGGCAGGCCAGTCAAGCCTGGAAATGGATGGAAGTGCTTTTCGGGCAGGCCATGAAGTGGACTTCTTCACCTGCCGCTCCCGCTCGATGCTGATTGCTCTTTATCAGCGACAGGATGATCACTCAATGGTACTGCAATCCATCGCCGCCACACCCTTTCGCTGCAAGCGGGCGCTGATCGATCCTGTTCGCGATAGACCAGATTCGATGCACGATATCTTTCAAATCATCACAGGATGGCCTGGGCTTGAGCAGGAGTTGCGACCCGGGCAATGGCCTGAAAACTCACCTCCAAGGCATTCTATCCCTGAATTCGATGCAAAAAGTTTTCAAAATATGATATTGATGGTTGTTTTTCGGACAATTTAGCATGCAACTTGCCAGAATGCCTACCCAAGGGTATATTTGATCTGAATTTCGGCTGTCTGTTAAGTGCGAAAAGTTTTGTGCATCTAATCATTCGCTACGATGGGAAGCATCAACTGGACAGCTGGGTGGAGCGTCGTTATCAACCCACCATCGATGGCTGAGTCAGCGTGAAACCTAGTTGCTTGAGCTTTGCATTGCTCACTCTGGCGTTGAGCACCCGATCGGTCGTGTCAGTCGTCAACCATTTTGCCAGGGGCAGACCAGCTTGTTCGCACAGGCGATCAGTGAGCTCTTGGCCGGTGAATTGGGTATCATTTACCAGGTTGTAAGTGTCATTGAGGTTGTGCTCAAAAGCAAATGACACCCCACGCACAATGTCATCGCGATGGATCCAGCAAGGCACGTTTTGGCCATTGCGTTGAACAACGCCGCCGGCAGCTGAAAGCAGCATGGCGGGAATATCACGGCCAGGCCCGTAGATGCCACCCAGTCGCAAAATGCAGACGTTGACCGATTCTGAGCGGAGAGACTGGACCATATCCTCCGCCATCGCCAGAACCTCATTAACCGGGTGAAGCGAATCCAGTCGGACGGTCTCGTCTGTTAAGGCACCATGTCGATTGCCGTAAACACCGCAGCTGCTCAAGTGAACCAGTTGTAGGGGGAGTTCCCTAGGACGTTGCTGGAGTGCCTCAGCCAGCATCTGCAAGCCTCCTAGAAAGGTCTCCCGATATTGATTGACATCAACCTGGGAAGCTTTGGAGGGTGCAAATGACGCAAGAATTCCGTCAAGACTTCCTGCAAATTTAAGGCTGCTGCGGGGATCTGTAGAATCAAAAACTAACGGAGTATCAACAATCTCGGCTAGGTCCGCTAGGCGTTCACGACGGGTCGTCGTTCCCCAAAGTTCATGGCCCTCCTGCCTCCAAGCCTTGGCGACAGCTTCACCCACATAGCCACAACCAAGGATCGCCCGCCGTTCACCTGAGGGCAGGATGGGGCGCTGCTCCTTGGCCAGCAATTGGTACAGAGATGCCAGATCTGGCGAGGACGTCATGAGTCCGTTACATTTCTTAAACGTTAGCCGGCCTGTTGGCGGCCCGTGAGGCGAGGGATGGGGCGATCGTCCCCTCGCTGAGAGATGTCCCAGCTCCGCCTCGCGTGAGAGGGTTGGCTTCAGGCGCCCTATCCCAATGCCCAGTTACCAGATCACAGCGGAGGGGCTGGCGGACTTACGGGTGAACTGCCCAGGTTGCAGCGGCGACGCCCTCGTTCTGGCCCTGGGGCACTGGGACATTCAGAGCTATCAGACGCTTCGGCGCAGCGAGGACGGTCGTCAATGGTGGTTTCAGGTGACCTTGAAGCTCGCAGCGGCTGAAGTCAGGGAAGACAGTGCCGTCATCAGGGTGGTCAGCGTCTGTCGAATCGACGACTGAATGGTGCGATTGACACCACGGGCCAGGTTGCTGGCCGAGCTGCTGGGCCCTCCGTATTGCGCTCACGAGAGCGGCCGACGCTCAGAGGTCGAAAAGGACCCCGTGGATGTAAGCCTCGGTCCACTCCTTGCCATGGAAGCGGCCCAGCATGCCCCGGGCCGGATCCTTCTCGGCGCGGTAGGCCACATAGCTACTCTGTCCGGCCAGTAGCTCCTGGCGGCGCTCGTCAGTCACGGGTTGGGCCTCGGCCACCAGCTGCAGGTAAAGGTTGAGGTAGGCCACGAAGGCCGGGAAGACGGCGTTCTCGATCAGCGCGTCGCCGTCGGAGCCCAGGGGTAGCCTGGTCCAGAGGAAGCCGGGAGAGAAGTACGGCTCGGCCTCGGCCGGAATCGGGCCACCGGAGGGGAGAACTTTCTGCCACTGCTCCCAGATCGGCAGCAGTCGCTCCCAAACGGGGGCGGTGTGCCGTTGGTCGGTCTTTAGGGCTGGTTGAAGGTCAAGGGCGATCAGGTGACCCGCTGGCAAGGTGACCAGATCAGCACCGAAAAAGGGAAGATCGAAGCCGCTGCAGGGGTTGGCCACGAAATTCAGCACCGAGGCGGTGCTGCCCGCTTCCACGCAAGCAGCACGCACCTGCCGCAGTTTCTCCGTGCTGCAGCCCCAGGTGGCTGTGCAGACGGCAACGGGCTGGGCCTTGGACCCGGCGAAACCTTCACGCCGCAGAAATTGCGCTTCGATCGGATAGGCAACCGGCTCAAACGGCTGAAGCGCAGCCACCGCATGGTCCAGGAAAGGAGCCCAGCGCCAGCCAGCCAGGTTGACCGGATCGAGGCTGCAGGGCTGGGGCTGCGCAGAAGACGTCATGGGGAAATCTCGGGGGGAAGAACCGGCACCTGACCACTGCCGGGGAACAGAAAATCCTGCAGGAATCGATCCGACCAGGCCTTGCCGAAGTGGCTGGTGAACAATCCATGGGCGGGATCCCGTTCGGCGCTATACACGTCGTAGGCGTCCTGAAGGCGGTGTACCTCGTCGGGATGCAGGCCAGCGGACGCTTGGGGGCGATCGTGGAGAGCCCAGTAACTGGCGAGGAACGCCGTGAATGCGGCAGGCAATGATCCCTGGGCTTGTTCGGCGTTCCCCCTGCAGAACAGCAGCCATGGCGAGAAGTACTGATGCGGGTCGAAGGAGCGCATGGTTTCCTCGCCGTTGAGATCGGGGAAGCGATCATGCAGCTGCCGAAGATCTTCCAGGTGGTGGGCCAGATACTCCGGCTTCTGGAGTAGAGGTTGGAAATCGAGAACGGCCACCAGTTTTTGGCGGGTACCGAACCACAGCAGGTCGATCCCCAGCAGTGGTTGATCGCGGTTGTATTCGGGATAGGCCACGGAATTGAGCACCTGGAGGCTCTCGCCGGCATCGAGCCGGGTCACCCGCCAGCGGCGGATGCCAGGCAACTGCCAGAGCCAACTGCGGATCACACTGTTGCCCTTGGCAGAGCGGCACTCGGCCAGGTCGTTCGGAATCGCCAGGGATTCGCCCCCCCTGGCCCGGATCTGTGCGTGGAGCTCGTCGAGGAAGGGTTCGAACATGGTGGGCGGTTAGCTTTCCGCAGCAAGCGGCTGCGTGGCGAGTGGGAAACGCTGTCGTGCCGTTGCGCTGATCGCTTCCAGCTGAGCGTCACTGGGACAGCGCAGCTCGGTGCAGTAGGTCGTCATGCTGATGCCATCAAGGAACTGCACACTGCTGACCCGGATGCGTACGCCTTCGGTTACGAACCAGCAGCGCTCAACCCCTACATTCGTGTCGTAGCGAGTGGTGATGGTGAGCAGCCCGTCCTCGGCAAAGGAGTAGTTGCTGATCACCGGCTGCTTCTCGATGTAGCCCTTGTCCCGCAGTAGCAAGCCACAGCGTGGGTTCGCAAGGTCCACAACATCGAGCAGAACGGCGGCATGGTCGTCACTGCGGCTGTTCTCTTTAAGGTTACTCTCCCACCAGAAGCGCGCACCGCCACTCACCTGGCCGGAGGCAACGCCAAGGCTTTCGCAGATGCTCTGCACGGCCGCATCGGAGCGATCAAAAGGTTCGATGGTGAGATTGGAGTCGCCGGCTTCGTCGTCCTGGTGATCAAGATGGTGAACGGCCCGGCGGGTTAGCCAAGTGCCGGCACTGGCGGCCAAGAACTCCGCCATGGTCAAGGGTGGAAGCTGTGCCATCACCTTCAGGCGACCACGGCCTCGGTGCTGCCGGTCCGGAGTCGCCGGGTGAGGAAGCCGAACAGAACCTTGCCGATGGCGGCGACCAGATTGCCCTCCAGTTCCTGGAACATCTTCATGTTGTAGTGGAACGCTTGGTTGGCCTCCGCCACAATGCGGTCCGCCACGGCCTGTTCAATCGGCAGGCCGTCGAGGATGGCGCGGTAGCCGGCCTTGAAGGCCTTTTCGTCATCGATGGCATCAAACTCGTAAAAGCGCAAGCCATCGTGCTCTCCCAGGTTCATGGCCTTCTGGGCGATGGCCTTGAGGATCTGGCCGCCGGAAAGGTCGCCGATGTAACGGGTGTAGTGGTGACCCACCAGCAGCTCGGGGGCCGTCTGGGCCACCTGATGAATGCGGGCTACGTACTCCTGGGCGCCTGGAGTGGCTTTGACCTGGCTGCGCCAGTCCGAACCGAAGTAGAAGGCCAGATCCTGCTCCAGCGCCGATCGCCGATTGAGCTGGGGGAAACCGATTGGCCCCACCACGGGGTGATCGGCGAGCTTGCCGATCTCTTCCTCCATGGCGCTATACACAAACCAGAGATCCCCCACAAGGGTGCGGTAGCTGGCCTTGTCGACCACCCCTTTGAGGAAGCAGCTCACAAAGCCTGTGTTCTCGGCCATGGTGTGGGCCTTCTTCGTACCCTCCCGCAGCTGGAGGGCAAGGTTGACAGCCATGGCAGCAAGGCAGGAATGGTGCTGGCTCGAACCTAAGGGAGGATCGTCCGGGATCAGGTCCGTCGGTTGCAGGCCTCAATGAAAGGCCCTGCCAGCCAAACTGGCAGGCCTGAATCGGATCAGGACGGAGTGGTGGTCTCCAGTTGGCTGGCCAGCTGGATCAGCACCGCCTCGATGCGCTGCAGTTCGGCGTGGGAGGCGAGGGTGGCCTCAACCTGCTTCTGGGGGAGCTTGAGCCGCTGGCCCATGGCCTTCACATCGCTGACCAGGCGATCGCGGTAGGTGGTGAGCACTTCGATTGACTCGAGACAGTCCTGACGGCTGGGATCGGTCATGGAGTGGAGAAGGCGGCTTTGGCCACGGTACGTAGTCGTCCGAGCCCGGCAGCTCGCACCGGGGCCTCGGGCCCCTAAAAGGCCTGGCCCAAGCCGCGAGTTCGACGGCGCGACAAACCATTTGGGCCGACGGGCCAGGGCCTGGGAAGCGGCCGAGCGGGCTTTAATCACGAAATCTTGCGTCACCCGTTGCTAGGCAGTCCTGGCTAGACCCTCAGGCTAACTTCGTGGAGCTTCGATCCTTAGGACAAGCTCACAAGCCACTTTTCAGTTGCTGTCCCAGTAATTTTGAAAAGTTCAGAGCCTGTTTGAAGAAGCTCCCCATCCCTCCCCCAGGGTTCTCTCCAAAATGCTCGACGCCTTCTCCCGCGCTGTTGTAAGCGCTGATTCAAAAAATGCTGCTATTGGCGGCAATGGACTGGCAGCTCTTCGTGCCTATGTTGCTGAGGGCAACAAGCGCCTCGACGCCGTCAATGCCATCTCCTCCAATGCATCCTGCATTGTGTCTGATGCCGTGACCGGCATGATCTGCGAGAACACTGGACTGATCCAGGCTGGTGGCAACTGCTATCCCAATCGCCGCATGGCCGCATGCCTGCGCGATGGTGAGATCGTGTTGCGTTACATCAGCTATGCCCTGCTGGCCGGCGATTCCTCCGTTCTTGACGACCGCTGCCTTAACGGTCTGAAGGAAACCTACATCGCTCTGGGTGTGCCCCTGCAGTCAGCCGCCCGTGCCGTGGCGATCATGAAGGCGTCTTCCACGGCCCACATCAACGAGACCAACACCAGCGGTACCAATCCCGACGAAACCCGTTTCCGCAAGATGGAAACCATCAAGGGCGATTGCTCCGCACTGGTTGCCGAAGCTGCCTCCTACTTCGACCGCGTGGCCAGCGCTCTGGCTTGATCGGCTTTCAGCAATAGCTTTTTCATCCTTTTCACTTCCATCACAGGAACCATTCAATGAAATCAGTTGTCACCACTGTCGTGACCGCCGCTGACGCCGCCGGTCGCTTCCCCAGCCAGAACGACCTTGAGGCCGTTCAGGGCAATATTCAACGCGCCACTGCCCGCCTGGAAGCCGCTGAAAAGCTGGCTCTTGGTATGGACGCCGTTGTGAAGGAGGCCGGCGATGCCTGCTTCAAGAAGTACCCCTATCTCAAGCAAGCCGGCGAAGCTGGCAGCAACCAGACCAAGGTTGACAAGTGCTACCGCGATCTCGGCCACTACATGCGCCTGATCAACTACTGCCTGGTGGTGGGCGGCACCGGCCCCCTCGACGAGTGGGGTATTGCCGGCGCCCGCGAGGTTTATCGCACCCTGAATCTCCCCACTGCGGCCTACGTCGAAGCGCTCACCTACACCCGTGACCGCGCCTGCTCCCCTCGCGACATGAGCCCCCAGGCTCTGAACGAGCTCAAGAGCTACCTCGATTACGCCATCAATTCCCTCTCCTGAGGCCCGTGTAATTACGCAGGGGGGAGGCTTAGGCCTCCCCTTTTTTGTTGACGGCCCCTTCTGAGGCCCTTCCCCTCGCAGCGACGACCTTCCGATGGCTCCTGCCACCAGCACCAGCTCCCTTGATCAGCTGTTCGACGATCTTGGGCATCCCAATCCCTACGTGCAGACCGAGGCATTCCTGGAGATGGTTCGGCACCATGCCGATGCATCGTTACCTCGGCTGCTTCTGATGCTCGATCATCAGGATGTGGCGAGGCGACGGGCAGCGGTGCGCGCCCTAGGTGCTTTCGCCGATCGGGCGATGCTGCCCCTTGCCGCTAAGTTCCACGCCAGCTCCGATGCCACCGTTCGCGCCAGTTGCGTGAAGGCCTATGCCCAGATTGCTTCCAATCGGCCCGGCATCGATGTTCCTCCGGAAGCCATGGCAGCCCTTGAGGCCGCGTTGCATGACGCCTCCCCCGTGGTGGCGATCACCGCTGTGATGACCCTCGGCCAGGTCGGCAGGCAGGCGCTGCCGCTGTTGCTGCAGGTGTGCCGAGGCAAGAACGAGGCGCAGGCCGTGGCAGCGGTGACTGCCCTGGCTGGCATCGATCATCCGGATGTGGCTGCTTGTTTCCTTGAGTTGTCCACCGCCGAGAACACCGATCCCTATGTGCTCGAAACGGTGATTGCGTCGATGGCCAGGCTGGAGGAGCTACGGATGCGGCAGCCATTGGCCTAAACAAGGGGCCAGCCTAACAAGGGGCCATCAGCCTGCTGTTCAGGCAGGCCTCAGAGGTCGTCGACGGCTCGTTGATGTTTGCGTAGCTGCTGAAGTGAGACCTGCAGCACAGGCTTGACCTGGTCGCTGGCTTCTGCTGCCAGGGCAACCTCTAGCTCGGTGATGGCATCCATGGCTCGCAGCTTCATCAACGAAAGGGCGGCATTCTTGCGCACCTGATCCGAACGGTCTCTTAGCAAGGGCTGCAGGAGCGGTGAGGCCCAGATCGGATCATGCAGCTTCCCCAGCAGGGTGGCGGCTTCTGCGCGCACCGGTTCAGCCGGATCGGCGAGAGCCTCGATCACCAGCACCCGGGCCTCGTCGTCGTCCAGGCTCTGAATCTGCTCACCCAGGGCGGCAATCGCCGCCGTACGCACTTCGGTGTCGGCAGAACGGGCTGCTCGGCGCAGTGCTTCTGGCGCCCTGGCACCGACGAAGGCCAGCCCCCAACTGGCCAGTCCCAGGTGCATGGTGGTGCTCTCGGCATTGGAGAGAACAGCGATCAGAGCCTCCACGGCGCACTCACCAGTGGCTGCCATGGCACCCACGGCAGATCCTTGCACCACCGGATCCGGATCATTCAGAAGCGCAGCCAGGAGATCGGGGAGTGCAACGGGGTCACCGATCAAAGTGAGGGTTTTGGCGGCGG
The DNA here is from genome assembly GCF_024345835.1 of Synechococcus sp. HJ21-Hayes. Classification (GTDB taxonomy): domain Bacteria; phylum Cyanobacteriota; class Cyanobacteriia; order PCC-6307; family Cyanobiaceae; genus Vulcanococcus. The sequence continues at coordinate 94,790 of NZ_JAGQBW010000001.1, forward strand.
CACGGCGGACGGTCACATTGGCGTGGCTTCTAAGAGCCTGGCACAAAGCCGGAACGGCTGCGGGACCAACGGCACCCAGACTCTCGGCGAAGGTGAGCCGCATCAGGCCGCGTGGATCGCCGAGCCCGGCCACCATCTTCTCGATCAATTCTTGATCCCCGGCGGGGCGATCTCCGGAGCGCAACTGCTGCTTCAGCTCCGAAGCTAAAAGCGCTGCTTCCTCTTCACTGAGGGAGATGGCGGCAGATGCCGGCGTCAGTGGCGGAGTCTCGTGGATCAAGGCGGTGTGGCAGTCCAGGGCCCATTCTTGACGCAGAGCCAGACGGCACCCGGCTGGTGTGTCTGCTCTTAACATAAGCCCGATTGAAGCAAAGCAATGACCACCTTCTTGATCTCCCACAACCTGCAGGTGGCGAGTGAATGTTGCCCCCCCTTGGATGGGCTGCAATTGGCGGCAGGGTTGAAACGCTTCTGTCCAACGGTCACCTCGGCGGAAGCTTTGTCCCACCCGCACTGGCGTCTCCGGATGGAGAGCCCGCTAGATGCCCCGCGTTTTGCTGAGGAACTAGTGGCAGGATGGGCCTCACTGCGTAGCGACGATGGCCATGGGGTCAACCATGGGATTCTTGCGTTAGGAGGGCGCAAGGACACACCAGCAGCCAACTCTTCACCACTCGGTCTCGGCGCCTGGGGGGTCGACGTCGTTGAAACTCCTGATCCAGATGCTTTTCTGGAGGGTATTCAATGGGAACAGCTGAAGGTTGGCCGTCCAGCCGATGGCGTTTTTGAGGTGCTCTACAAGCCGCTCTAGTGGAACGGCTTTAGGTTCGCTTGCTCCGAGAGGGTTGCTTGGTCGTGCGCCGGTTTACGCGCTTAGTTTCTTTGGGTTGGCCAGGTTCCGACCGATCAGCGTCAGGGGAAGGCAGTGCTTCGACATTCTCCTGCGCTGAAGCTGGCTGGGGCTTAGCACCGACATCAGCCCGGGCCTTAATCAGGCCAGTCACATCGGCAACCCTCATTCCCTGGTGATGAAGCACATGCATCACGACACTCAAGGTTTGCTGTGGAACTCGAATGGTTCTGCAAGCGACGTGGCCACCTTTCAAGCTTCCGACCACGCTCACATAAAATACCTGATTAATCAAGGATTCCCATGCTGACGCAGGCATCTTACTTGGACTGTCTCCCAAGCGCATTGGGTTCGCCAATCGCTACATATTCTGACATCTGCAATGCGCCCCTCTGATCGGTAGCGCATGGGATAATGATCGATGTAATCAAGGATGAACGAGCCAGTGAGTTCAAGCCGCTTTAATAACATTCATCCGGGCCTTGATCTGGAAGAGTCTTTGCGCATTCTGTCTTTACCAGTGGCCGAATTGGAGTCAAGCAGTGATCGCTACATGGCGGCGGCCCAATTGCTCAACTTTCCAGGCTGGCAATCGGAACAGGCCTTGCTTCAGCTGCTCGCAGATGGAGATAAAACGCAAGCAACTCAACTCGCTAAACGCAAAGCCGTGGAGGTGCTGGCGCGGCTTGGTTGCAGAGATGCGATCCAGAGCATTGGCAAGTGTCTGAACAGCGACGACCATTATTTGGTAGAGAATGCAGCTTGGGCCTTGCACCAGTTGGGCTGCCAGGATCAAGGTTTCATCAACCAGATGGTGGCCTTATTGGCAGACCGCCGTCAGAATCGTCGTGTGCTGATTCAGAGTTTGGCCGGCCTAAGGGTCATGCAAGCACTTCCCGAGATCAGCGCTCTACAGAATGATGATAGGCCTGGTGTCCGTGGTGCAGCAATCGCCGCTGTGGCCACTCTATCTGGATCGAAAGATCGGATCCTGATCCTTGGCGAGCAACTGTTTCTACCAAATCAGATGGACCGGCAGTCGGCTATTCAGGATGTGATTGATGCTGGCGCAATAGAGCTGCTTGAGGAGATTATGCGCACACCTGTATCGCCGGCCTTTCGGATGCGGGCGGTGCGTCTGCTCTGGCCCGAGGCGCAGCCGCTATGCAACGGCCTATCGCTTTTGGACACACTAGATTCGCTGCTATTTGATAGCCCTGAGTGCCTTCAGCTTGTCCACAGCTATGGCGAAAAGCAAGAGAATTTGTTTTTGATTAATGAGTTTTTTGGTACGGATTTTAGTCGCTGCTATCTTGCGCTCCAAACACTTGCCTGCGAACCGGGCGACCGCCTGTGGCCTCTGCTCGAGCAGCGCTGGCTGGAAGAGGCCCACAATGACTATGGAGCTCACTATTTTTTTATTCGCCTATTTGCCATGATAGTTGACTGGGGGGATGAAAAGGCTAAGGTAGAAGATTATTGCGATGATGCCATCTTCAACCGCCGACCGCAGTTTGCCAAGTCCCGCCCAGCGGCCATTCTGGCCCTATTAAGTCTTCAGCCCGAACGATTAAATTCTTCTCTAACTCAACTGCTGGACCCTGAACTGGAGGCGAATTGGGAATGTCGCTATGCGTCGTGGATGGCGGTTGCACAAATGATTGGAATGGGCATGTCGATCGGCACTCAACTCGTGCACTTGCACATCAAGACTAATGATCCAAATGCTTTTGTCGAGAGCAAGAAACGGCAGGTGGCTGGGTTACTCACTGATTTCTGAAAATCGTGTCTTTGTGCTTCCATTGCTTGCCCAATAGCTCACGAACGCCTGTCCGGCAGGTCTTGGAACCTTTGCCACAGCACGTAAAATTTTAAAAGTACGCTTTGGCCCCATCGGCCAAGCACCTACTTCTTGTATGGAGGTGATCTCACCCCCTAACGAAAGCAGACAGTGTTCGAATCGATCGATCAGAGATTGATCAACTGTCTCAAAGATAAAGTCAGTCCCACGGCAGATTAGATGCTGTGATCGAATCCAACTTTCCAGCTGATGCTGTGGACTCTTTGTACCCATCTTCCTTAGCTGATCTCATGATCATTCAGGAGCCAGGCTTTATCGAGATGGTCGCCATAGCGATGGGATCGGCTAAAGCGTAGAGGTCCATGCTCAGATCCCCAGAGATAGGCGTGCGTACTCGGGTCAAAGCCGCGATCTCGGCTCAACCAGTGATCCTTGCCAAAATCTACTTCGCTGACAAGATAGGTCAGTTGTCCATCGCGGGGAATCAGGCATTTACAACCCGGCTCCACTTCACCCCTGAAAGAACCATCTTCTTTCTGGCGAAAGACCATCGCGCAGCCTGGACGGGGCAGCAGATCATCTACGACGATCCCAGACAGGAGTTCGGGGCGAGATCCTGCTCCGGCTGTGCGAATTCCGTTACGAAGACCGAAGTTGAGCATCAGAAGATGGTCGTCTGCATTGATTAGCTGATGCACTCCCTGACGGTATGGACGCCAAGGATCATAATCATAACTCTGCTCAGAGTAAAACCAAGGGCCACGAAAAGTCTCCCATGGAAAGGGACGAAAGAAAATGTTGATATGAGCGAACTTGGATGGCTCTGCCTTTGCCTGTTGATGGTTACTGAAACAGCCAGAAATGGTCTGAGCGAAATGCAGTATGGATGCAGAATCCATGGATCAAGCCTCTATTCTCCTGATTTCCGAGCTGAAGGAAGTCTGCAATATGCCCGATCCCTCTGATGTTCGTAGAACAGAGGATCGGCAACGCACGTGCTCAGAGAGAAACCAGATTCGTTCCTCTGCTATTGATTGACCATAGACAGTCTTGAGGATAAATGTGCCATCATCGAGAAAGCTATAGGAGGCAACTGCCGGCTCCGATTCTGCATAGCCTGTGCTACGCAGCAGCTGCCCCGTTCGTTCGGTTCTTGGAATCGGGATCAGGATGCTGGTTCCTTGAGAAACTGCCGTGGGATCATCTGGTTCCCAATCAGACTCTGCCTGCCAAGTCATCTGAAAAGGGCTGGAAATACTGTCAGGAGCAATCGACTGCAATGCCAGGTAATCCACTACGTCTTGATTATTACTAGCTAGGCGTACGATCTTGATAGTGCTAATGACATCCTCAAACTGTTTAAAGGCCAGAGCGTGCGCTGAACGCATCGACCGCCATTGCCCCTCCGAACGGGCAACGAACTGCTCAATGCTCATACATTAATTGGGGGAGTTGGGCGAGCCTATCCGTTTCTGGGCGGGCGGCCTGCACCATGTGGACCAGGCTGTGGATCATTAGATCCCTTGCCACAGAAGAACTGGCCTTGGTCACTCTGGATGGGACCTGTGTGAACCGAGACTGGGATTGCATTTTGGGTTAGGGAGATCAGGATATGGTGGGAAGAACTAGGCTGTTTCCTTCTAGGTCAAACTGCTTGCCTGTCCCACCACAAAGCAGGTTAGGAGTCCAAAAAGCGTCGATCAACCATTTGTCACCGATAGGATTGTGCCGCCGCGACGTTGCACACTCTGTAGCGTTGCGGTGAGGCTGCTGAAGGGGACAACGGACACTTGAACAACTCGGCGGTTCACTCCGGTTGGCGTCAATGTGCTCCAGCTGATGCGATAGCGACGCTGATTGCGGCTAGAACTTACCCCCCGGTTACTACGAGCAGCAGTGGCCGGCGCTGAACCCGTTGCAAGGCTTGCTTTTAGGATCGGCCGTTTACCCCCATCAAAGCCAGCGGAATCACCTCTTAGACTCAGGGAGCGCACATAGGTGAGATTGCTTTCCCCAGTGGTGGTAGCTGTGGTACGCCAGTAAGGAACGCTGTCGAAACCGAAGGCATCGCCGTACTCAGTGGAATACACGTAGCTGTCGATTTCGGCTTGATACCCTTCAGCGGCTAGTCGCTGAACATGCTCGCTCAGTTCTGCTTGGTTGCGTGGTGCTCGGCCCAGCAAGTGTTTGAAGTTGAGTTCAACGAACCGATAGGGCCCATTTTTCTCGAGAAACAGGCTGCGATAGGTGTCTGAACAAGCAAGGGCGGAAATCAGCCCCTGAACGGTGAGATCACCTTGGAGAAATTGGCTTTCAGCGGTCGCAACCAGCTGCTCTTCCATCAAGTGCGCATTGCCAAACACTTGTCGGTAGGCAGCTCGCAGAATGTCCTGCGCATGGGCTTGGTCTTGCACTGATGAGGTGGTGAGTGTGAAGGTCACTGCCAGGGAGAAATCAGAAAAGGGAGAAACGAGTGTTGCAATAAGAGCAGGGAGAAAGCTGTGCTTACTTAGGCAACTTCAGTGATTGAAATGATGCGTCCGCCACGGCGGTGGATGTAGGCCAATTGCGTGGTCATGTCCTTACCAGAGACTAGGTAGCTGGCGTTAGGTGTGCGTTGGCGGCCACCTGCGGGTTGCGCCTGAACGGCAATCCGATACCGTTTTGTGGTGGGGTCAACCGAGCCGCTGAAGGCGGAGCGGCGGTTCAGACGTACGGTGGTGCTGCTCCAGCCGCCTGGCAGAGCCTTGGCACCCAACGAAGTTACCAAGCTGGAGGAACTTTGCACGCTGTCGCTACTGGAGAAGCCTTGCACCAGTGCCAAGTGACGATTAAAGCCAATCTGGTTGCGGCCATTCTCCGTTTGGATGCGGGCGTATGGAACAGTGTGTTCGCCAAACCAATGTTGGTATTCTGAGCCATCTAGGTAGCTGCTGATTTCCGCTTCGTAGCCTTCTACGGCCAGCCGTTGGATGTGTTCGCTCAGCTCGGCCTGGCTAGCAGGCGCGCGTCCGAGCAGGTGCTTGAAGTTGAGTTCTACGAAGCGATAGGGAGCATTGCTTTCGAAGAAGCGACGTCTATATTCAGGCGAACAGGCAATAGCCCGCACAAACTCTCTGGTGCTGAGATAGCCTTCGGCGAACTTGCTTTCGGCGCTGAGTACCCTTTCGCTTTCCATGAGATGGGGGTTGCCCATTACTTGGCGGTAGGCTGCCCGGATCAACCCCTGAATCTGATCGGGGGTGTCTCCCGGGACCCGTTGGAAGATTTCCTGGCTGCGCTGGCCGAGACCGAATCCCACATACAAATCGCCACGCAGCGGCACTGAATCTCCTCCATCGCTGCTTCTACGACTTACAGGCGTAAAGACTGTGCGACCCGTTTCATTTCCTCCGAAACCTCCATAACTCTGGGCCCGATACACATGGGTAGGGACACTAATTGCGATGGATTGATTCCTGGCCAGACTGACGAGGAGCTTACTTTTGGAGCCAATAGCTGAATCGCTGCCAGCAAAGTTCTGCTCGAGGGCGGCGATGCGATTGAAGGCCGATTGGGGTGAGCCGGCAGGGCTGTTCCAAGTGCGGATGTAGGGGGCCGTGTCGTCTCCGAATGAACGTCCGTACTCTTCGGAATCAATGAGGGCATCGATGCTCGCGTCAAAGCCGGCGCTAGCAATCCTTGCCACTTCGGCGCTCACTTCTGCCTCATCCACTGGCGGTCGGCCCAGTAGATGCTTGATGGACAATTCAACGCAACGATGGGGCGCCACGGCTTCATAGAAGCGTGAGCGGTAGAAAGACGACTTCGCAAGGGAGCGAACGAACTCTTTGACCGTTAGGCTGCCATGCCTCAGTTGCGATTCCGCAGATTCGAGGCGCTCGCTTTCCATCGGCATGGTGTTGCCGAAGACATGCCTGTAACACGCATTTATCACAAGGTTAAGGCTGGATTCATCATCACCAGTCTTGTAGCTAACCGGATTGTCTAGAAGGGGAGTAGCGCCAAAGCTGAGTGCAAAGGATTGGCTGGTCATTACACAACTGGGAGGGGGGAGGGGGAGAGATCAGGAAGTGCTGCGTTGGTGAGTGACTATCTCACCAGGCAGGTTATGACGTTCTCTGAATAAAGTAGCAATCAATGAATGTTTATACGGGGGTGATGCTGGCGATCACTCCTCCCTCGCGGTGAATCTGCTTGTATTTTGTTGAGAGCTGGTCGAAGGGTACGAAGTAGGTACGGTTCGATTTCTTATAACGAGAAATCGGTTTCACATTGTTGGCGCGATACGCCGTTACATCCACTCGATAAATGCGACCTTCTGCTCCAGCGCCTACTCCCAAACGGGTCTGGGCATCCTGGAGGTTAGATGATGGCCTGAAACTCCAGCCCTGGCTGTCCGCGGAGGAGGGCGGAATTACCGCAACCGCTCGGTTGAGATAGGCATTTGCGCCGAGTCGCGAAGCCTTACCGGCAAGACTGCCCTTGAGGCTGCTGCTGCTGGCTCCCCTGAGCAACTGGAAGCTCCAAGTGAACTCCTGCATGGTGAGGCAGCTTTCCGTCTTCCATCCCCTCTGGTAGGGAACAGTCCACTCACCGAATGCGTTCTGGTACTCGTCTGAATCGATGAAGCTGTCGATATCTGCGTCATAGCCGTGGCTATCGAGGCGCTCTGCGTGGGCACGCATCTCTTCAAAATCCGCAGGTGCCCGGCCCAGCAGATGCCTGAAGGCTAGTTCGATATAGCGGTAGCGTGGGCAGGCATCGAAGAATCGAGTCCGATAGAGATCGCTCTTGACGATGGTGCGAATGAACTCACGTACGCTAAGCTCACCAAGCTTTAGCTGGGACTCTGCGACCAGCTGGCGCTCGCTCTCCATCACATAGGCGTTGCCCAACACTTGGCGGTAGACTGACTGAATTAGCTGCTCTTTGTTCGCATCGCTATCTCCAGGAAGCAACTCGAGGGGTGACTCGCTGTCGAATCGCTCAACCCCTAGGATTGAGGCGGGGCCGAAGGACATGATAGTGCATTCCTGGGATGACCCGAAGATCATCCTATGAAGGCGGCCATTTTGGCCAGTAGATTTACAAAGCGCAATTCTGTCTTCGCCTGACTTGCTTGGGGCATTGGGGTATTGCCCCGCCCATTGCTGCGGGCCCATGGCTGGACAGCCCTTTTCCCTTGCGGCAACGAGCAACAGCCAACAATATTGGAAGTTTAGGAGTTTTTAAAGCAGTCCTAGTCCATGCAGTGGGCCATGCCTGATGATCACCTCCATCAGGACTGCGGCAGCCCCAAGCATCGCTACTCGTCCGTTCCACAGCTCGGAGTCGTTGTTCCAGCCCCAGGCCCACTTGTTCTGGGGTTTGAGATTCGCCTTGGTGGGTCGCTGAGCAGCTTGATCGAGATCGGTTTCCGTTTCAGCCATCGCCTGCTCCACCAGGTCGGTCAGGGCGGCAATGAACGCTGGATCCGTGTCCAGCGCAGGGACGCGCCGAAAGTTTTTTATTCCGGCTGCTATAGCAAGCTCTCGGTATTCTATATCGATTTCTTCTAGGGTTTCGATATGCTCGCTGACAAAACTGATCGGCACTACCACAAGGTCTTTAACTCCTTGCGCTCCCAGTTCCTGCAGGGCGTCTTCGGTGTAGGGCTTGAGCCATTCGACTGGACCAACACGGCTTTGGTAGGCGAGGGTGAAGGGATTGGTATAGCCTAACTGCTGCTTTAGTTGCTCAAGGATCAACTTGCTGCTGGCCACGATCTCCAGTTGATAGGGATCCCCGGCTTCCTCCACATAGCTTTTGGGCACACCGTGGGCGCTGAAGAATATATGTGCATTGGAAGGATCTTCGCATGCTTTTATTTCGTGTGCGATCAAATTAGCCAGCGCTTGGATGTAGCCAGGATGGTCATACCAGCTACGGATGCAGCGGATTGGCAGGCGGCTAAAGGTAGGATCGATATTGCGCAAGCGCCGCAGCTCCCGGAAGCTCGAGCCACTGGTGCTGATCGAGAAGTGAGGGTAGAGCGGCAGCACAACCACTTCATCGACTCCGTCGGCCTTGAGGTCTGCTACAGCGGATTCGGTGAATGGATGCCAGTAGCGCATGGCTACGTAGCTGGTGGCATCCACTCCATGGAGTCGCAGGCTGCTTTGTAGGTCTTGGGCCTGCTGTCCCGTGATGCGTCGCAACGGCGAACCTCCTCCGATCGAGCGGTAGGCCTGCCGTGACTTGCCGCTGCGTAAGCTGCTTATCAGCCATGCGAATGGCTTCTGCATCGCTGATACCGGCAGGCGGATGATCTCTGGATCTGAGAATAGATTGTAAAGAAACGGCCCAACGTCCTGGATCCGTTCCGGTCCGCCAAGGTTCAGCAGGACAACGCCGACTCGTGGTTTTCGTTTGGTTGCAGATGGTTCCATGCGGGCTTCAAATGCACGATTGGATTCAGCCATGAAGGCTTTCGCGCGTCGTTCGGCGTGTCAATGGATTCCAGCAGTCAAGTTCCTGGAAAGCCCGGCCAAGCAGAGATCCTCGAAGGGTGTCGATGTCGATTGCACCTGAAAAGTCAGCCCCGCGAATGCAACTAGCGCCGCTTAAATCACTGTTTTTGAGCTCTGCATGTCGGAAATCCACATAGTCAAGCTGGCAGTTCAGGAATCGAGTCCCCTCACACAATGCACCTCTCAATAGGGCATGGCGTAGATCTGCTCCAGCCAGTCGTGCGCCTCGCAGGCAAGCACCTGAGAGATCAGCTCCGCTGAGATAGGCACCCATTAACGATGCTCCTTCCAGATCCATGCCGGCAAGATCTGCATTGTTGAGAAAGGCCCCATTAAGCCGTGCCTGCGGGCCGATTGCTCCACTGCTTCGGAAATCGAAACCGTGGGGCCAAATTGTATGTCTGTCATAGCGAGCCAATCGTAGATCTGTGCCTTCAAATTGGCAGCTGTGAAGGTCAGCACCCCTAAGATCTACTCGGCATAATCGTGCCTTGGATAGATCAAGCTCGCCAAGTTGTAGGTTGCGCCAATCGGCTCCCCTGGCATCCAATGGGCCTTCATGACTGTTAGCAGGGGGTTTCTGCTGCTCGGGGGTTGTGCGCTCAAAGGCGAGTGACGTAATGGGGAAAGCTGACGTCATGATATCTGGAGGGTTGTTTTGTACGTGATAATGGCATCGGATTTGCATGTATTGCCCTAGGCGGACTTGCTGATGGTCGAGCTAGAAATGGCGCATACAATGAGTTCATAAGTTAACCTCAGTGGCTGGGCTGGATCTTTGGTTCAATTGTTGAATCATCTGCTCTAGGTGCAGCAGGGCTTCTCCCAGAAGGGATACATCATTTGAGCTCGCATAGGCAGAATAGCGTGAAAGTGCGTCAGTTTTTAGAAAGCCTATCGCTAGAGCCATGCTGTTGACTGGCACCCTTAATTCCCGATACAAATCACCTAGACCCCGTACTCCGGGGGGATGGGTGAAAATTGGGCGTTCCACCGCAACTGCATAGATCGTTACTCTAAGAAAATGCCAACAATCGCGCCAACACGCTTCCGCCCTTGCCCCAGGGTAAAGCGCACCACCGGTAAGAACTAGGCCTGGATCTTCGCGAAGTAGTTGACCCTTGGCTGAGGTAACAATTAGGGGAGTCTTTGACTGAAGCCGTTGCAGGTGTTCAGCATTGACAGTAGAGATACTACAGATGGCGCTCAATTCATCCTCACTTAATGCACGGGCCTCCGCATCTGCTTGCTGAAGTATTGCACGAATCGATGGCGGTAGAGACTGATCGTGTATCAAGCCGAATATGCGCGCCTTGGCTGTCAGCTCTCTAAGTCTTTCGTCCATGGGATCATTCTCGGTTAAGCCGCTTCATGTCATCGGTGCGTACGGTGACTTGAAGTTTGATATCGTTAGAGTCTGGATCCTGATCGAGCACGGGCGTGGCAACCAGATGGCCGTGACGTTCTAAGTAAAGCGCCCATGCTACTTTTCCGGCAATACCTGGGCAGTTTAGTAGAACAGACTTTATCAGGTCTGAGCTTAGACCAAGAGCTTGCAAGAGCACCTTGCAATCTTCTTGACTGTTTACAGAGGCAGGACGAATTGCTGCTCCTACAACCCAACCTAGCGAGGTGTCTTCAAGGGGTCCAGTGGAACTCAAGCAGGCCAATAGGAGATTTCCTCCCTTCCCAGCAATTTTCCTATACTCTAATCTCCATAGCTCAAGATTATGAGGATTTACGGAAATCCGAAATCCGGGCTGACTGGCGTCAGGGGTAACTTCGTCTTGGCCTTGATGGGAGCTGATAAGAGCATTGAGCTGACTAAGGGGATCGCTCATTGCAATTCTCTTTGAGGGAAGAAGATCTTCATCCAGCTCACTTTCCCAACGATGACAGTAAGAGTAATCGCTTCGGCCATCAGTTGAGCCCATCATTGCCGTGATTGACGGTGAATCCATTGCTCAATTGTTGGAGGCAGTTTATTAATGCGAGTCCCATTTTATTGTGCTCCAGTGCTCAGCATGGCAGCTGCAATCCAGAGCACGAGTCCTGTGATCACAAAACCACCGGCTGTCACAGTATTTTGCCAGAGCTTGCGAGCCCATGGTGCGGGGGCGTCGGCGAGCCAGGCCGGTCGTTGGCTGATGGCGTCTTGCCAGAGCACCTTGGCTGGAGCTCGCTTGGCCATTTTGTCCCTCCAGATGCTGTCGTAGCGGGGCGCCTGCTGGTTGAAGGGCATGGTGCCCAGGGCTTGGCCGGGTAAAATCCGTGACCTTTGAAAGGGAACGGTATTATATCCAAATGTATCCATGTATTCTTCCGAATCCAGGAGTGAATCAACAAATGCTCCGAGACCATGCTGGGCGATCATGATGGAGAAGGCGAGCCGCTCTTGATTGCCGTGTACAGGACGTCCTAGGACTCGGTTCACTACCTGCTCAACCATGCGGTAGTTGCTGTTGCAGCGGTAGAAATCATCCCGGAACTTTCGAGATAGTAGTAGACCCCGAATGAAATCTCGCATCGTGATCTGGCCGTTCTGCAGCTGCGACTCAAGCGCTGGCTCCCGGTCGACTTTGAAGGCGTGAAAGAAGATCTGTTTGTAGGCCTGAGCAATCTGGCTCTCAAAGTTTCCGTTGCCACTGAGCTGACCAGTTCCGGACTTGAACTCACGGCTGTCCTGACCGCCGGGTAGCTGAAAGCTGTTCACCCGCGCGTTCATGGTCAGCAGCTGGGTCGCAAGAAGCGGAAGGGCCATCGGAGCATGTATTTTGTTTGATTATCCAACTCCTGCAAGCTGCATCAGACCCGTCAAAGTGAATCGACATCTAGCTTTACTTCTGTTGATCTGGCCAGCTGCTAACTCCCTCCTCGCTTGGGGCTGCGACTCGCAGGCTTGGGCGTTTGGGTACGGCCAGAAGCAAGTAGCTGGGTTGGCTTTTACCCCTGGATTGGCTAGACGGTGTTTTCGCTTCCCTCTCCTAACCCAGGGCTTGCTTCGGCCTTCCTTGGTCGAATCCCATACCTATCAAGGGCTAGCACCAGGCAAATAAAAAGGCCCCGTTAGGGGCCAAAGAGAAGATCTACGTGGATAGCAACGCTTGGTCTGGATTCAGACGAGGGCGCTGATTGCGTAGTCGATGTAGTTGTTGGCAATCACGCCGGGGTCGCCGGAGATGCCGTGGTTGGCCTTGATGTAGTTCAGGGCCTCCACGTACCAGGAGGGGGACAGTTCGAACGCACGGTTGATCTCGTCGAGACCAGCGATCAGGTACTCGTCGATGGGGCCGGTGCCACCAGCAACCAGGCAGTAGGTCACCTGACGCAGGTAGTAGCCGATGTCACGGGCACACTTGGCCTTACCGCGCGCGTCGGAGGCGTAGTTGCTGCCCTGCATCTGGGTGGTGTAGGGGAACTTGTTGTAAACGGCCTGGGCAGCACCGTTCACCAGCGAGTCAGCGTTGGCGGTGAGGGCCTTGGCAGCCTCGAGGGCGTTCTTGGCGCGCTCGAAACGACCGAAAGCGGCGTTCAGCTCGGTGTTGCTCAGGAAGCGGCCCTGGGAATCAGCGGCTGCTACGGCTTCGGTGAGAGGGGTCTTCATTGTTCGAAGAGAAGAAGAAGGGTGGACCTAAATCAGGGGGCTGTTGCAACAGCCAGTGGCCCATGCAACAGCCAGGGATCAGCTAGCGCTGGTCGCCTCAGGCGACAGCAGCAGCAGCGCGATCGAAGTAGGTGCCGATCTCGCTCATCAGAGCGGAGCAGTCGCCCTGGGTGATGCCGTTGCGATCGTTGGCGATCGAGATGGCGGCGTCCTTCATCTTGCGGATGCCTTCAGCCACGGAAGCGCCAGGAACGCCCAGGGCCAGGTAGGTCTCACGCAGGCCGTTCAGGCAGCGATCTTCCAGCACGGACGCGTCACCGGTGAAGGCGGCGTAGGTGATGTAGCGGAGAACGATCTCCATGTCGCGCAGGCAAGCAGCCATGCGACGGTGGGTGTAAGCGTTGCCGCCGGGAGCGATCAGCGCAGGCTGCTGATCGAACAGATCGCGAGCAGCGCTGGTGACGATCTTGGAAGCGTTGGAGGTGATGCGGTTCACGGCATCCATACGCTTGTTGCTCTCAGCCACCATGGCGGCGAGGGCATCGATTTGACCAGCGTTCAGGAATTCGCCGCGGGCATCAGCCTGAGCAACGACCTTGGTGAAGGCGTCGAACATTGATTAGCTCCTGTTCTCGACTGAAGTCGGGAAGGGTGAAGAGGGGAATGTGCGCCCTGCCGGCAGCGGCAGCTACCAGGGGTTCACGGGACCAAATCGCGCGAGCAGGCCGAAGTCCGCCTCACCGCTTGGCCCACATATTGTCGACCCTACCTATGCCCCCCATCAGCAGCGCTTAACAAACAGTCATTCGCGGCGGCAGATCGCCTGCACCGCAAGGCTTCTGCAGGATGAGAGCTGGTTGTAAAACAGAACGAATCGGGGCTCTTGGGGGCCTTTTGTACCCCAGAGAACAGCGCGGGCAGTAGCACACCCCCTTCCCCGCCTGTCCCAGATCCCTCCTGCCCAGCACGCAGCCATGAAAAGGCCCCCTGCAAGAGGGGGGCGAGGGCACGATCGGGGCCTTGGCCCGCTTACTTCTTCTTAGCAGCCTTGGCCGGAGCCGCAGCCTTGGGGGCATTGGTGTCAATGCCGCCGCTGACGTGAATGCCAGTGATCTTGCCACCCATGCGCTGCACCATGCGCATGGTTTCGTTCATCCGGGTGTAAGGCACATTCATGACCACATCCGCCGTGCGGGAGTAGTCGTTGTTGGCGATGCTGGTCACGGTGAATGTCACCTGACGGTCATTGCTGAGGCTGGTGCCGCGATTGCCTGCAGAAACCTTCATCAGAGCTACGGGGGTAACGAGGAAAGAAGGCTCCGGTCAGTTGACCGGAGTGACACTGGCGACCCGGCCGCCTTCGCGGTGGATCTGCTGCTGGTACTCGAGCAGCTTGTTGAAGGGGATGAAGCGCACACGATTGCTGCGCTTGTGCAGGCGGAAGTTGTTGAAGCCGGTAATCTCCATGCGGAAGGTGCGGCCCTCTTCTCCGGAACCCACACCCTGACGGGTGACGCCATCGCTGGCGACCTTGCGGAAACCGGCGGCCTTGGAGCCAGGAGCCACAACGGGCATGGGCTGCTCGGCATGCACCGCGCGATTCAGGCGCGACTGGTTCTTGAGGATGTCGCCCTTAACGGAGGCGGCGGCACCACAGGCCAGTTGCAGCATGTAGGAGAACTGCAGTCCCTGCTGACCCACGGAGTAATTCCAGCCGTGGAGATAGGGCACACCCTCTTCGCCGAAGCGATCCTGATACTCGGCGCTGTCGAGATAGGAATCGATCTCAGCGTCGTAGCCCTGCTCCTGCAGGATCGTGAAGTGGTGCAGCATCTCTGCCTTGTTCTGGGGCGCGCGGCCCAGCAGATGCTTGAAGTTGAGCTCGATGAAGCGGTAGGGATTGCTGCTCTCGAAGAAGCGCTTGCGATACAGACCGCTCTTGGCCACCTGGCGCACGAGCTCGCGCACGCTCAGGTAGCCGCGCTTGAACAGCGACTCAGGACCTTCGAGCCGCTCACTGGCCATCACGTACTGGTTGCCGAGAACCTGCTGATACACAGCACGGATCACAGCTGCTTTGTCGTCCGACGAAGCGGACATCCAGTTTTCGTTGACGCGGTTGTTGGCGTAACGCTCGATGCCCAGGTAGGCAGCGTTGGCGAGAGTCATGGGACTTCAGGGGCGGGCTTGCGGGCCAGGGGAGGAGCAAGGGCAGCACCGAGGGAGATGCCGCACCGAGGGGCAACCTGCGCTGTTGGTGCCAGAGCCGGATCCAATGGGGCCCATTTGCCGCCGAACACCGGCTTTCAGAAACGTTACAAAAAGCAGGCCTGGCGCCTGGGCCCCGCGCCGATACCATCCGCCCAAATCCAATCGGCCCGAGGGATGTCAGCTGCGTCTTCCGCCTCGCTGCAGCAACGGATCAGCGAGCAGCTCCAGGCCCTCAGCCAGGTGGGCGAAACCCTCACCCTGCGGCTGCTGGAGTTGGAGGAACGGCTGGCGAGTTTGGAGCAGCAGATCGGTGACCTGGGCACCAACCTGGCCGACGACCCTGCCAGCCTGGAATCGAGCGAAATCCTGGCCCATACCGAAGAGCGCATCGCCCGCTTAGAGGAGCTCTTAAACGAGCAGCACCCCAGCGCCCAGGTGCACCCCTTCCCGCCCAGGACGGAAGAACACCGCCAACCACCAGCCCCCTCCAGCGAGGAGCCTGAGCTGGAGTTGGAGCTGAACCCCTTCCCAGACGAAGAGGAACAGCCCTTTATGGATGAGCTGAGCGCCTGAATCAGCCGGCCGACCCGGTGCTCAGCATGGCCCCGGCGGTGGCCACCAGCACGCGCACCAGTTCCAGGGCACCCACGCCAGCCAGGGCCAGCCAGAGGGTCTGCGCCAACTTGGGGGGCTGACCGCCAACCCAGGCAGGAGACATCTGACCACCGCTGAACTGGGCACCACCACCGGCATAGGGGTTGGCGGGAGCACGCTTGGCGCTGATCTCACGCCAGTAGGCGTCATAGCGGGGAGCCTTCTGGTTGAAGGGCAGTTGAGCCTTGGCATGGCCGGCCAGCACCCGGGAGCGCTGATAGGGCACCTCATCCGTGCCGAAGGCCTCCATGTATTCGGGCGATTCGAGCAGGGCATCCACAAAGCCCTCAAGCCCCTGGTTGGCGATCACGATCGACCAGGCGATGCGCTCCTGGTTGCCGTGCACCTCACGGCCCAGCACCCGGCCCACCACCTGCTCCACCACGCGGTAGTTGCTGTTGCAGCGATAGAAGCCCTCGCTGAACTTGCGCGAGAGCAGCAAGCCGCGCACGAAATCACGGGTGGTGATCGTGCCGTTGCGCAGCTGCATCTCCAGCATCGGCTCACGATCCACCTTGAAGGCATGGAAGAAGATCTGGCGGTAAGCCCGCTCGATCACTTCATCCACAGCCACCAGGGTGCGCGGGGCTTCATCACCGCCAATGGCGAAGTTGTTCACCCGGGCGTTCTGGGTGATCGGCTTGGTGGCCAGCAGCGGCAATGCCATAACGGCAGCAGAAAAAAGCTCGCCGACCATAGAAAAGGGATTTAGGCAGAAACCCCTAGGGCGCCAACATCGCACAGAGCTTCACGGCTGGCGTAAAGCACTGCAACGTTGTGCAAAGGATCTGCGGAGATCAGGCGGACAGCCAGTGAACAGGAAGCTCATGGCTGTAATCCTCGGTGCGCTCAAATTCAAAGGGCCCCGCCAGCGATCCCCACAGCTGTTCATGGGTGGTGGGATCGTGGCCGCGATCGATGGTGCGCATGCCATGGGCACTGAGCTCAAAGCTGCTCACCAGATAGGAGGTAGCCCCTTTGCGCTCCACCAGGCAGCGGCAACCTGGCTCCACTTCGCCGTTGAAGCCATCGGCGGTTTCACGCACCACATAGGCGCAACCCTCCAGGGGCTTGAGATCGGCCGCTGTGATCAGGGCGCGCTTCTCGTCGTCCTGCACCGCGCCCCAGAAGCGCTGCTCATCGTGGAGGGCCTGGTTGTGGATCACCAGGCTCTGCTCCTGCTGCTCAACCCGCAGCACCCGAATGCGATAGGGAACCCCTGGCGTGATGGCGTAGGTCTGCTCCAACAGCAGCGACCCTGGCACCAGCTGGGGCAGCGGCCGGAACTTCACCAGGATATGGGCGTAGAGCGGAGGGTTCTCGAAAGCCTGGTGCTGGTTGCTGAAGCCGGCGCTCAACTGGCGCAGCAGGCGAGCGAGGGGGCTGGACATCGCCTCAGGGATGGTGGGGAGAGGCCGGATCCTATGGGCAGCCCCGCTCAGAGGCCCAGCAAACGGATACGGAAATCGGCCACCTGGGTGGCCATGGCTGGACTGCTGAGCATGAAGGGGTGCTCACCGCAGGCCTGGAGCATCAACAGTTTCTTCTCCTCGGTGCTCAAGCCGTGGTTGGGACTGGTGGATTCATGGCGCTGCCAGGCTTCATCGAACACCATCCCGAAGCTATCGGCGTTATCGAACACCTGCCCAGGCTTATCGGGAATCGGCAGGGGCATGGAGGAGCTGCAGTTCAGCGGACTGCAACACTAATCAATGCCAGGACCCAGATTTGAACTGGGGACACGGCGATTTTCAATCGCCTGCTCTACCAACTGAGCTATCCCGGCCCGTCGCTAGCGCGACATCGAGATCTTAGATCACGAGGGGGCCGGGGTTCGGGCCAAACAGAGCAGGCCCTCCACCCGCAGCCCCTCCGCTTCCAGGACCAAGGCAGCCGCCTGGGCCGTGGCCCCCGTGGTGAGGATGTCGTCCACCAGCCAGAGCCCACGGCGGCGCAGGCCCGCCAGCACCGGACGCGACTGGCGAACGCACT
The DNA here is from genome assembly GCF_024345835.1 of Synechococcus sp. HJ21-Hayes. Taxonomy (GTDB): domain Bacteria; phylum Cyanobacteriota; class Cyanobacteriia; order PCC-6307; family Cyanobiaceae; genus Vulcanococcus. The sequence goes on from NZ_JAGQBW010000001.1 coordinate 112,414, forward strand.
GGAAGGAGCCCAGCTGATTGCGCAGACGCAGGGTGCGGTTCAGATGGTGCTGGCCCACGGTGGGACGACTGCGCTGCAACAGCTCGCCGGACACCGCGACCCGCCCGCCAGACAGCGTGGCCAAGGCTTTGGCAATCAGCTGGGGCAACGGGTTGGCCGCCCGTTTCCAGCTGGGAATCGGCACCAGCAGCCCACCGGCGATGGCACTGCTACAGCAATCCAGGAGCTCAGCGGCCAAGCCCTCCATCACGCTCGGGACCGGCCGCGGCCGTTGCGCCAGCAGCAGGCCCCGCAGCGGACCGCCGTACGGGGCCAAGGCACACCAGAGCAGGGGCTGATCTCCCTGCAAGCCGCCAGTGCTGAGGGCCAAGCGCTCGCGGCAGGACTCACACAGCCGCTGACTGGATGCATCGGCCGGTACGGCGCCACTGCAGAGCGGGCAACGACCGGTGCTGATCAGGGCGAGGGTACCCCGCAGGAGGGTTTGGAACATGGCCATCCAGGGACTGGCCTGAGCATTCCCCGCCCGCTCAGGTCTGGGGCATGGCCCGCAGCATCGCCACCAGGGTGCGGTGGGCATCCTCGCTATCGCTGAGGGTGTGGTCGAAGGCCACATCCACCCGCTGGCCATCCACCTCCAGCTGCATGGCCTCCGGGCCCACCGCCACCATCCGCGCCATGGCGGGAGCCGCGACACCGCCGTAGTGACGGGCATAGGCCAGCACCGCCGAGGCATGGTCGTCGTTCATGTGCTTGCAGATCCGATCGCTCACAGCAGGAGTGAGGGGGTCGGCGGCCATGGGTTGCGATCGCGGGTGCGGCAATTCTGAGGGGTCTGGGCCCATTCAGCGGCCTGGCTGGGCGGCGCTGGCTAGCCGGCGGCAAAGCGCTGCCACAGCAGCAGGCCCAGGCGGATGGCACTGAAGCTCACGTATCCAGCGAGCACCACAAAAATCAGCATGGAGATCCAGGAGCGCAAGCTGTTGTTCATGGGCACCTCAGGGCTGTGCCAGCCAGTCTGGCCATACCCTGGGCGGCCGTGAGCTGGGGGCGGTTCAGCACTGGCAGCCCCAGCACCCGCTGGCGCATCAGCCGCCACTGGGGATTGCGGGCCCCGCCCCCCAGGCTGATCACGCGCCGGATCGGCGGAGCACCCAGCTCGGCCAACCGCTGCCAGCCGGCACGCTCGATCTCCGCCAGCCCCTCCAGCAGTCCCTGTAGGTAGAGGGCATCGCTCACCGGCCGGGGTTCCAACTGAGGTTGCAGGGCTGGATCATCCACGGGGAAGCGCTCACCAGGGCCGGGCAGAGGGCGCAGGGCCAGGCCCGTGGGGCGGCGCGGATCGATCTGGCGACTGAGCTCGGCGATCTGGCCATCGGTGAACCAGCGGCGCAGCACCCCGGCCCCGGCATTGGAGGCGCCCCCCACCAGCCACTGACCCGCCACCCGGTGGCAACTGATGCCTGGCCCAGTGATGGGCTGGGGGCAGAACTGCTTGAGCACGAGGGTGGTGCCCAGCACCGCCACACCATCGCCGGGCTGGGCATCGGCGGCCAGCACAGCGGCATTGGCATCGGTGCTACCCGCCACCACCTGACAACTGGCCGGCAGCCCCAGGGCCCGGGCGGACGCCGCCGCCAGGGTGCCCAGCCGCTCGCCACTGGAGCGCACCTGCGGCAGCCCGCCACTCCAGGGCTGATCCGCTATGGAGCCGCTCCAGCAACACTTCTGAAGATCCCAGCCCAGACGCAGGTTGTTGCCCTCCTCCCCCCAGCGCCAATCGCCCAGCAACCAGCCCATCAACCAGTCGGCCTGGTGCCGCAGCAGGCACGGCCCTGGATCCATGGCCAGCAGCATGAGGGCCCTGGCGAGGCTGCCACTGGCACTGGCCGCCGGACCAGCGCCCACCGCCTGACCGGTGAGTCGTGCCGCAGCCGCCGCCTGGTGGGGGCAGGCCCGGTGATACGGCAGCGCCTGAGCCAACACCCCGGGTAGCAGGGTGCCATCCTCGTGGCAGAGCAGCAGGGTGCCGGAGGTGCCATCGATGGCCACGGCACCCACCTGGCTGCGCAGCTCGGCGGGCAATCGTCCACACAGAGCGATCAAACCCGAGCGCCAGCCGCGGGGATCCTCAAACGCGGCCGGGTAGCCACTGGCCTGCTCCGCCACGAGCGCACCGGCAGCATCGAGCACGGCCAGCCGCAAGCCGCTGGTTCCCAGATCAATGCCGAGGGCGAGGGGCGGGCGCAGCGGGCTTCAGGCGGCGACGCGCGCTGCCGTGGCCTGTTGGAGGGTGGCGGCCATGGCGGCCACATCCTCCCAGGGGAGGTTCAGATCACTGCGGCCGAAATGGCCGTAGGCCGCCACGTCCTGATAGAAGCGGCCGCCCCGCTGCTGGGGCAGGTTGCGCAGACCGAAGATCTCAATGATGGCGCCGGGACGCAGGTCGAAATGCTCCTGCACCAGGGCCGTGAGGTCGGCGTTGCTGATGGCGCCGGTGCCGAAGCTCTCCACCAAGATGCTCACGGGCTTAGCCACACCGATGGCGTAGCTCAGTTGCACTTCCACCTTCTTAGCCAGGGCAGCAGCCACAAGAGCCTTGGCCACGTAGCGGGCGGCGTAGGCGGCGGAGCGATCCACCTTGGTGGGGTCTTTGCCGGAGAAGGCACCACCGCCATGGCGGGCATAGCCGCCGTAGGTATCCACGATGATCTTGCGGCCGGTGAGGCCGGCATCCCCCTGGGGGCCACCCACCACAAACTTGCCGGTGGGGTTCACCAGGAAGCGGGTGTCGGCCTTGCTGGGCTTGAGATCCAGATCCTCCGTGGCGGGTTCCACCACGTGAGTCCAGAGGTCGGCGGCGATGCGCTCCCGCATGGCCTTCTCTTCCGAGATGCCGTCAATGTCGGCGGTGTGCTGGGTGGAAATCAGGATCGTGTCGATGGCCACGGGCACATCGTTCTCATACACGACACTCACCTGGGTCTTGCCGTCGGGCAACAGGTAGTCGAGGCTGCCGTTGTGGCGCACTTCCGCCAGGCGGCGGGCCAGCCGATGAGCCAGGCTGATGGGCAGCGGCATCAGTTCGGGCGTCTCGTTGCAGGCGTAGCCGAACATGATCCCCTGGTCGCCGGCCCCCACCAGATCCAGCGGGTCGCCGTCGTGGTCGTCGGCCTCGTTCACCCCCTGGGCGATATCGGGCGACTGCTGATCCAGGGCCACCAGCACGGCGCAGCTGTTGGCATCGAAACCACCAGCACGGGCGCCGGCATAGCCGATCCGATTGATCACGCCCCGCACCAGGGTGTTGAAGTCCACCCGGGCGGTGGTGGTGACTTCACCAGTGATCAGGCACAGGCCCGTGTTGACCACGGTTTCGCAGGCCACCCGGGAGGCGGGATCCTGGGCCAGAAGGGCATCCAGCACCGCATCGCTCACCTGATCACAGATCTTGTCGGGATGCCCTTCGGTCACCGATTCAGAGGTGAAGACGTATCGGGATACCGAACCGGTGGGGCTGCTCATTCCCTCTTGGCGTGGAGATAGCCCCCAACCTTATTCGCCGATGGACAGCTCACTCCAGTGATGGATGCGGGGATGGGGTTCGGCCAAGGCTGGTGTGGTGCTCCAGGCAGCGGTGTACCCCAGGGAGAGCTGGTGGGGGATGCCCGCCGCCACGGCCATCCGCAGGTCGCTGTTGGCATCACCGATCAGGGCACAGCGGGCCACCGCCACCCCCAGCTGGGCACACAGGCCATGCACGGCGGCAGGGTCCGGCTTGCGGGGCCGGTGCTCGGCGCTCCAGAACCCAGCGAAATAGGGCTCAAGCGCATGGCTGGCCAGGAAATGCTCGATCCCCGCGATGTCGTCGTTGCTGATCACAGCGCAGGTGATACCGGCGGCCCGCAGCTGCTCCAGCCAGGGCAGCAAACCCTCCGTGGTGGCACTGGTGCCTCGCATTTCCCCCGCAGCGGCACGGCGGGCATCGGCCTGATCGGCCTGGGCAAACACCTGCTCACTCAAGGCCAGGGCCTCAGGCCAACCCAGGCCCACCTGCGCCAGGGCCGTGGCGGTAGCGATCAGGTTGTGATCGCGGCTGGCCACCGCAGTGATCCCGGCGGGGTGGATGGCATCACTGGCCGCGTTGATGCCGTAGGCCCGCTCCAGCAAGTCCCGCAGGGCTGGCCTCAGGGCCAGCTCCACCTGCTCCAGACAAAGAAAAACCCTGGCCGCAGCCAGGGTGATGAGCTGGGGTTCGCTGATGCTGAGGGTGCCGTCCTTGTCGAACAGCACCGCCTCCACATCACCGAGACCCGTGCCGCGAAGCTGCAGCTGTGGCATGGGAAGGTCCCAGAGGTCAGTCGAGGGTGACGCCCATGGGCTCGTTCTCTTCGGCCTGCTCAAGCAGCATCTGCTTGTAACGGGCGGCCATCTCCTCGGCCTTCTCGAACACCTTCTGGGGATCCGTGAGCATGTCGCCGGGTTCGGGCTCGAGGGCCTTGGTGGACAGCGAGATGCGACCGCGCTCGGCATCGAGATCGATGATCATGACCTTCATCTGGTCATTCACGTTGAGCACCGTGTGGGGTGTCTCGATGTGCTCGTGGCTGATCTCGGAGATGTGCAGCAGGCCGCTCACGCCGCCGATGTCGATGAAGGCGCCGTAGGGCTTGATGCCGCGAACGGTGCCGATCACCACTTCGCCCACCTCGAGGCGGTTCATCTTGCGCTCCACCAGGGCGCGGCGATGGCTGAGCACCAGGCGGTTGCGCTCCTCGTCCACCTCCAGGAACTTGAGGGGAAGGAAGTCGGCCACCAGATCTTCCTTGGGCTTGCGGGTGCTGATGTGGCTGCCGGGGATGAAGCCGCGCAGGCCTTCCACCCGCACCAGGGCACCACCACGGTTGGTGGCGAACACCTCGGAGTAGATGGTGGCGTCTTCCTTCTGCAGCTGACGCACCCGCTCCCAGGCCCGCTGGTACTCAATCCGGCGGATCGAGAGGGTGAGCTGGCCGTCTTCGTTCTCCTCACTGAGGATGAAGAACTCGCGCACCTCACCGGGCTCGAGCACGTCGGAGATGCTCTCCACGCGGTTGATCGACACCTCCTGCATGGGCATGAAGGCAGCGGTCTTGGCGCCGATGTCGATCATGGCGCCCTTCGGCTCCATGGCGAACACGGTGCCCTTCACCACGTCGCCGGGCTTGAAGTTGTAGTCGTACTTGCTCAGCAGCGACGCGAACTCGTCCAGAGTGAAACCCACGCCGTCGATGTCGCGAGCCGCGGCACGGCTGCTGGGGTCATCGGCGCTGGGCACCTCTTCCGGAATGCTCAGATCGAACTCGGCAGCCTCGGCGCCGAAGTCTTGGTGGGCTGCAGCGTCAACGGCGAGATCGATCTCGCTGGCGTTGACGTCGGAAGGGGTCACGGTCATGGAGAGCTGGCGGACTGCCCAGGGCAGTGCGAGAGGAACCCCGTCACCGTCCGCCGACAGTTGACAGGGAATCCACGACTATACAAAGGAGTGTGGGCCGAAATCCCGCTCTCAGCCCACTGCAGCGAACGTGGAGCCCGGGCGCCGGCTCAGGCCCTCCAGCGTGGAGACAAAATCACTGATGCCCTGGAACTGGCGATACACCGAGGCAAATCGCACGTAGGCCACTTCGCTCATTTCACTGAGCTGCTGCAGCACAAGCTCACCGATGTCGTTACTGCTCACTTCTCGGCCGCTGCGGCCCTGCAGCTGGAGCTCCAGCTCATCCACCACGCCTTCGAGGCGGCTGGGCTCTAGGCCCGTCTTTTCACAGGCACGCAAGAGGCCGTGCAGCAATTTGCCGCGACTGAAGGCTTCGCGGCTGCCATTGCGCTTCACCACGGTGATAGGCACGGTTTCCACGCGCTCGTAGGTGGTGAAACGAAAGTCGCAATGGAGGCATTCACGGCGACGGCGAACACTGCGCCCGGAGTCGGCAGAACGCGACTCCAGCACGCGGCTGTCAGTGTGCTGGCAAGAGGGGCATTGCATGCCCGATTAACTGCCTCAGAGATAAAACAAGTGTAGACAGTGATTTGCCGATTGAGAAGCCCTCTGCCGCAATGGATCTCCCGAGGCGATGGACGCGGGCCCCTTCTCGACCGCGTCCCAGGCCACAAAAAAGCCCCCGCCAAGGCGGGGGCTGAGAACATCGGCAGCCGGAATCGGCTGCACCAACTCACTTACCGATTTTCGGGGGATCGCGGAACGCAATCGCGAAGAACAAGGTGGAGATGGCCAGAGCCAGGATCAGGATGTAAGCAAAGCTTTCCATGGGTTGCTCCTGGGATCAGCTGAGGGTGGATCCAGCCGGGGGCACATAGCCCTCAGGCAGGCGACGGGTCGAACGGTCGCCCAGTTTCTGGAACAGACCGAACTCCACTTGTTCGCCGAGGTCTGGATCAATACCGGCAAACACATCGCGGTAGAGGGTGCGGGCACCGTGCCAGATGTGGCCGAAGAAGAACAGCAGGGCGAAGGTGGCGTGACCGAAGGTGAACCAGCCGCGGGGGGAGCTGCGGAAGGTGCCGTCGGAGTGGTACGTCTCGCGATCGAACTCGAAGGCTTCGCCCAGCTGGGCCTTGCGGGCAAGGCGCTTCACATCAGCTGGATCGGTGTAGGTGGTGCCGTTGAGGGCACCGCCATACACGGTGGCCGTGACGCCGGTCTGCTCGAAGGAATACTTCGCTTCAGCGCGACGGAAGGGGATGTCGGCACGAACGATGCCTTGGCTGTCCTCGAGAACCACAGGGAAGTTCTCGAAGAAGTTGGGCAGACGACGCACCTGCAGATCCCGGCCTTCCTTATCGGTAAAGGAAATGTGACCCAGCCAACCCGTGGGCAGACCATCGCCATTCACCATCGGGCCAACCCGGAACAGACCGCCCTTGGCTGGGCTGTTGCCCACGTAGTCGTAGAAGGCCAGCTTTTCGGGAATGGAGGCGTAGGCCTGCTCCTTGGTGGCACCGTTGTCAAGAGCGGTCTGCACACGACGGTTGATCTCGGTCTTGAAGTAGCCCTGGTCCCACTGGTAGCGGGTGGGGCCAAACAGCTCAACCGGAGTAGCCGCTGCGCCATACCACATGGTTCCGGCCACGATGAAGGCGGCGAAGAACACGGCGGCGATGGCGCTGGAGAGCACCGTCTCGATGTTGCCCATGCGCAGGGCCTTGTAGAGGCGCTCCGGCGGACGGGTGGTGATGTGGAAGATGCCAGCAATGATGCCCACGATGCCGGCGGCAATGTGGTGAGCCACGATGCCGCCCGGATTGAAGGGGTTGAAGCCTTCAGGCCCCCAGGACGGCTGCACCGCCTCAAGGTGGCCCGTGACGCCGTAAGGGTCTGAGACCCACATCCCGGGTCCGAACACGCCCGTGAGGTGGAAAGCACCGAAGCCGAAGCAGCCAAGGCCTGCCAGCAGCAGGTGGATGCCAAAGATCTTGGGGAGGTCGAGGGCAGGCTCGCCGGTGCGAGGGTCCTGCCAGATCTCGAGATCCCAGTAGGTCCAGTGCCAAATCGCGGCCAAGAAGAGCAGGCCGCTGAAAATGATGTGGGCAGCAGCCACACCTTCGAAACTCCAGAAGCCGGGATCAACACCGGTCTCACCGGTGATGCTCCAGCCGCCCCAGCTACCGGTCACGCCCAAGCGGGCCATGAACGGCATCACGAACATGCCCTGGCGCCACATGGGGTTGAGCACCGGGTCGGAGGGATCGAAGATGGCCAGCTCGTAGAGGGCCATGGAGCCGGCCCAGCCGGCTACCAGAGCGGTGTGCATGAGGTGCACGGCCAACAGTCGGCCCGGGTCGTTGATAACGACCGTGTGCACCCGATACCAGGGCAATCCCATGGGGGTTAGGTCCGGGGAAACAACCAGCTATCCGAACCGGAGAACCCGGGGGCGGATAGCAGCACGACCGAGTCCATTGAAGGCTCGATCCGTGCTGGCGATGGTAAGGGTTTCGGCAAGCCGACCGATTCGATCGCCGCAGAGCTGAAACGAGCCGTGACGGGGCCGGCCCTGTGGCCCGCAGGCCAGGGACATCAGCGACCCTCGGACGCGGTTACAAAACGCAACCCTGCCCCTCAGAATGAAAGGGTTCTCCACACCTGGCCGCCATGCCCGTGATCCGTTTCGTGCGCGAAGGAGTCGATGTGGAGTGCTACCCGGGCGAGAACCTGCGAGAGGTGGCCCTGCGGGAGGGCGTGGAGCTCTATGGGTTGAAGGGAAAGCTGGGCAACTGCGGGGGCTGCGGCCAGTGCATCACCTGCTTTGTGGACGTGGTGGGCGAGAGCTCCCCGGGCAGCCTGAGTGGTCGCACCGGTGTGGAGGAGCAGAAGCTGCGGCGGCGCCCCGAGAGCTGGCGCCTGGCCTGCCAGGCGCTGGTGCAGCACTCTGTGCTTGTGCTCACCCGGCCGCAAGTGGGCTTTGCGGATGCTGAGGCCAAGATCGCAACGGCAAAGGCCGCAGCGCTGCCAGCCGGCCCCACCGCCTGGCCCATGAGCGAGGAGCCCACCGCAGAAGACGATGCAGCCATCAGCGAGGGAGCTGCAACGGCCGAGGAAGGGCTTGGTGGACGCCAAGAAACCACAACGAGCGGTGAAGAGGGCTGATCTCAGCCCGATCGCTGGTGATACGGTCAGCTAGCTCAAGACACTTGCGATGGAAACCAACGATCTCGGCTTTGTTGCCAGCCTGATGTTCGTGCTGGTTCCGACGGTGTTTCTGCTGGTGCTCTACATCCAGACCAACAGCCGTCAGAGCTGATCTTCCCCAGCTCATCGGCCTCTGAGAGGGCGACCTCTTTAGTCCTCTCAGAGGCCTGCCCAGTAGCAAGGCGCCCCAATGGGCGCCTTTTTTGCTGGCCGGAAACCGGCACTCCTCCTACGGCTGCCACGATCAGCGGCTGCGCGCCTCGGGTTCACGCACGAGCAACACGGGCGCCGGAGCATGCACGCGGATGTAGTCGCTCACTGAGGAACCAAGCAGGCGGTCGATGTCCACCAAGCTCTTGGCCACCAGCGGGCGCCGATCCTGGGAGGCGATCACGAGCAGGTCGGCCTTGTGCTCCGCCGCAGCCGCACACACCCCGCGGCCAACATCGCCCGTGCTGTGAAGGGCCGCCATCTCCACCCCAAAGGACCGGGCCCGCTGCACGGCCTTCTCCAGCACCTCATCGGCCGGTGATTTGCCACCGCGGGAGGGGGTGATGTCCTGACGGCTCACGTGAATCCCCAGGAGGCTGCCACCGGGGATATCACGCACCATCTCACAGGCCAGGCGCAGAGCGTCATCGCCCACGCCGGTGCCGTCAATGGTGACCATCACCCGGTTGACATGACGGACGTAGAGGTCATCGCGCACCAGCAACATCGGCCTAGTGGAGAGCTGGAAGACGTACTGGCTGGCACTGTTGCTCAGGATCGACTGCAACCGACCCAGGCCGCGGGAGCCCATCACGATCAGGTCGACGTTGAGCTCATCGGCCACCTTCAGCACGGTTTGCTTGGTGTCGCCCTGGCGAATGATCGCGTTCACGTCGGTGGGGCTGAGCCCGAGTCGCTGCACCGCTTCCGCCACAATCCCGGCCGCCTTCTGGGAGTGCTCCGTGAAGTTCTCCCCTGCCTGCTCCGGCACCACGTGCAGGAGATTGATCCGGGCCTGCTTCACGGCAGGGATGTCCCGCAGCATGCGGACCATCTCCTCAACATGACCCTTTCCGGAATCGGCGATCAGAAGGTTGCGGAACACAGCACTGGCAACGCGCTCCGGCAGCCTATGGCCGATCAGCGGGCCCCTTGGCTTTCGAAACGCACACCGTGATGGAGCATCAACAAGCCCACACTTGGGCCCTGAAACGCCGTGTGCTGCCGCAGCACACCGATCACGCCGGAGTGATGTGGCACGGGGCCTATCTGGCCTGGCTGGAAGAGGCGAGGGTGGAGGCGCTGGCGGCAGCTGGCCTGGCCTACGCCGATCTCTCAGCGCGGGGGCTGGAACTGCCTGTGGTGGGGCTGAACCTGAGCTACAAACAGGCGCTGCAGCACGGTGACCTGGTGGTGCTCCAGAGCCAGGTGCTGCCGCGCCAAGGGGTGAGGCTGCCCTGGCACAGCCGCTTCATCGCCCCGAATGGCTCCGTGGCCGCCGAAGCCAGGGTGGAGCTGGTGCTAGTGGAGATGAGCGGGGGCGGCCAACAGCGGCGACTGCTCCGCCACCTGCCAGACGACCTGATGGCGGCCGTGACACACCTACAACAGGGCCCGAGAGGCTGAACCCCGACCAGCGCCTATGGTACATCTGAACCAGTGATATCAGGGGCGGTGTGACCCATGGGGGATCTGCTGTTTGCGCCCTTTGCGGGCATGGCTGTGGGAAACCCAAATCAAGAAGCCGATCTGCGCGAGCGCGAGCGGCTGTGGCAGCGGGTTTGGTGTGAATGTCCCGGCATCGGTTGGACGCGGCTGCAAGGCCTGCGCGACCAGTTCAGCTCTCTAGAGCAGGCGTGGGGCGCGGATCTGCGCGATCTAAAGGCCGCCACGGGCCTGGGCCCCAAGGGCCTGGCCACCTTGGAGGCCTATCGCCAACGCTGGGGCCAGACACCGTTACCCCAGCCGCTCACTGCCGCGGCACGGCTCCAATGGCACCGGCGGCGTTGCCTACTCCCCAATGATCGGGCGCTGCCGGACGCCATACGAACACTCGAACGTCCACCCCTGCAGCTGTACTGGCAAGGCAATGGGAGCCTCTGGCCCCGTCTGCGAAAGCAACAGGCCGTTGCCGTGGTGGGAACGCGCCGCCCCTCCCGCCATGGGGAAATGATGGCCAGAGCCATCGGCCAAGCCCTGGCGGAAGCGGGGTGGCCGGTGGTGAGCGGCCTGGCCGAGGGCATTGATGCAGCCGCCCACTCCGGCTGCCTGGAGCGCCATGGCCGCCCTGTGGCCGTGCTGGGCACGCCCCTGGAGCGGGTGTACCCGCGCCACCACGAGGACCTGCAACAGCGCGTGGCACGCCAGGGACTCTTAGTGAGCGAACTTCCAGCGGGCGCAGCCGTGCAGCCGGGCCACTTTGCCGCCCGCAACCGCCTGCAGGTGGCCCTGGCCAAGGCGGTGGTGGTGGTGGAGTGCCCAACCGCCAGTGGCGCCCTGCACTCGGCGCGCCTGGCCTGGGATCACGGCTTGCCGGTTTGGGTGGTGCCGGCCGATGCCGGCAAGGTGTCGGCCTCCGGCAGCAACCGGCTGCTACAACAAGGCGCCACAGCCCTACTGGACCCAGCCGATCTGATCAAGGAGTTAGGGCCGGGGCCACTGCTCCAGCAAGGCCAGCAGCGCAGCCCGCCCACGCCCGCAGCAGCGGGCAACCTGCAGTTGCGGGAGGCGGCCCTGCTGGCGGCCCTCGGCCGTGGGGCGTCCCTGGAGCAACTCTGCGAGCGCCTCCGCCAAACACCGGGAGTGCTGTCGAAGCGATTGCTGCAACTGGAACTGGCCGGCCTGCTGCGCGCGGAACCGGGCCTGTGGTGGCGGCCCTGCTGAACAGATCAGTGCCTAGGGTTAGGAAATGCCAACCCTGTTGCGCAGTGATGCCCTCCTGGCCTGGCGGCGCCACCAGCTCCAGGACGGTGGCAACCCCAGCGATCTCGACTGGCTGCTTGACCTGGCAGGAGGAGTGCGCTGGACCTTGCTGCAGCAGCTGCGGCTCAAACCTGATCAGAGCGTCACGCTGAGGTGCAGCCTCCCGGAGCTGGAAGAGCTCTGGCGCCATCACCGCCTGCATCAAACCCCGCTGCAATATCTGGTGGGGGTCTGTCCCTGGCGGGACCTGGAGTTGCAGGTTGGCCCTGGCGTGCTGATTCCACGCCAAGAAACGGAGCTTCTCGTGGAGTTAGCCCTTGAACACGCCCAAGGCGGGGAAAACGCCCCTTCCTCCCCCTGGGCCGATCTGGGCACAGGCTCAGGCTGTCTTGCCGTTGCGATGGCCCGTGCCCTACCCAAGAGCCGTGGCTACGCCGTGGATGCATCAGAAGCAGCACTAACGCAGGCTGCAATCAACCTTGAGCAACACCAGCTCAGCAAACGAGTGAGCCTGCACCAGGGCAGCTGGTGGGAGCCCCTACAGGCTCAATGGGGCCAACTCCAACTGGTGCTCTCCAATCCGCCCTATGTCCCCACCGCGGTGTGGCAAGAATTGGAAGCAGTCGTGCGCAACCACGAGCCCAGTCTCGCCCTGGATGGAGGCGGCGATGGCCTCGATGCCATTCGCACCATCGCCAGCGGCGCCCGGCAGGCCCTCGCCCCAGGCGGCTGGCTGTTGATGGAACACCACCACGACCAGAGCCAGGCCGTGGGCCAGTTGCTCGCCCAAGCAGGTCTGATCAACATCCAGAACCACGCAGACCTGGAGGGCACCCTCCGCTTCGCCAGTGCCCAGCGAGCCAGCCATGTCTAGAGCGATGCCGATTCTGGAAGCCGAGCCCTTGGCCCTGAGCCTGCGCAATGGAGGGCCGGCCCTATTCCCCACCGACACCTTGCCCGCCTTGGCGGCCCGTCCGGAGGCCGCAGCGCAACTGTGGGAGCTCAAAGGGCGGCCAGCGCACAAGCCAGTGATCCTGATGGGATCCGATCCCGAAGAGCTGTTCTGCCTCCTCGGCAGCGTTGTGGAACAGGCCTGGAAAGACCTGGCCAAGATCCACTGGCCTGGTGCCCTCACCCTTGTGCTGCCAGCCAGAGGAACCGTGCTGGAGCAGCTTCATCCCGGCGGCACGAGCCTGGGGCTGCGGGTGCCGCAGTGCCGACAGGCCCTGGAGCTATTGGAGCTGAGCGGGCCCCTGGCCACCACCAGCGCCAATCGCTCCGGGGAGGCCCCTTGCCTTGAGGCCATTACTGCAGCCCGGTCGTTTCCGGGGGTGCCGCTGCTGGCACCCGTGCCCTGGCCGGAAGCGGCTGGTGTGGCAAGCACGGTGATGGCCTGGAGCGATACCGGCGCCTGGCAGCTTCTGCGCCCTGGTGCTGTGATGCCCGAGCTGCCCGGCGCACCCGCACCATGATCTGGATGAGCCTGCTGCTGCTGGTTCTGTTGGGCCTGCACCACTGGCTGATGGAACCGCTCCTGCGGGCCGCCACCGCTGTGTTTGAGCTGAGCTGGCTGCCCTGGCTCCTGCTGGGACTGGTGGCCTGGGTACTGGCCGGCGGAACCCAGGCCAAGCGCTAACGGCACAGCGACAACAAAGTCGGGGAGAGAAGGCTCGCGTGTCATTACCGGTCATAAAAAAGCCCCCGGCCGAGGCCGGAGGCTTGAGTCGTCCCTCGAGGGGCAAGGGCTGAGCCGATCAGCCGAACTTGCCAGAGGTGGAAGCGATCAGGAAGGCGGCGTAGGTCACGAAGTAGCCCACCGTGAAGTGAGCCAGACCAACCACACGGGCCTGAACGATCGAGAGAGCCACGGGCTTATCGCGCCAGCCCACCAGGTTGGCGAGCGGGGTGCGCTGATGCGCCCAGACGATGGTCTCGATCAGTTCCTGCCAGTAACCGCGCCAGGAGATCAGGAACATGAAGCCAGTGGCCCAGATCAGGTGACCGAACAGGAACATCCAAGACCAGACGGCCAGGTTGTTGCTGCCGAACGGGTTGTAGCCGTTGATCAGCTGAGAGGAGTTGAGCCACAGGTAGTCGCGGAACCAGCCCATCAGGTAGGTGCTGGATTCGTTGAACTGAGCCACGTTGCCCTGCCAGATGGCGAGGTGCTTCCAGTGCCAGTAGAAGGTGACCCAACCCACGGTGTTCAGGGCCCAGAAGACAGCCAGATAGAAGGCGTCCCAGGCTGAGATGTCGCAGGTACCGCCACGGCCGGGGCCGTCGCAGGGGAAGGAGTAGCCGAAGTCCTTTTTGTCGGGCATCAGCTTGGAACCCCGGGCATCCAGGGCACCCTTCACCAAGATCAGGGTGGTGGTGTGCAGACCCAGCGCGATGGCGTGGTGCACGAGGAAATCACCAGGACCGATTGGCAGGAACAGCTCGGTGCTGCCGTTGATCGCATCCAACCAGTAGTGGTCGCCGGCGATGTTGGCAGAAGCCAGGCTGGCGGCACTGTTGGGGTTGGAGAGCAACACATCCATGCCATACATCGCCTTGCCGCTGGCAGCTTGGACGAACTGGGCAAAGACAGGCTCCACCAGGATCTGCTTCTCGGGGGTACCGAATGCCACGACAACGTCGTTGTGGACGTAGAGACCCAGGGTGTGGAAACCGAGGAACAGGGAAACCCAGCTCAGGTGGCTGATGATGGCTTCCTTGTGCTCAAGCATCCGACCAAGAACGTTGTTCTTGTTGGCTTCAGGGTCGTAGTCGCGGATGAAGAAGATCGCACCGTGAGCGAAGGCACCGCACATCAGGAAGATGGCGATGTACTGGTGGTGGGTATACAGCGCAGCTTGCGTGGTGTAGTCCTTCGCGATGAACGCGTAGGAAGGCATCGCATACATGTGCTGGGCCACCAGGCTCGTCACCACACCAAGGGAGGCAAGAGCCAGACCCAGTTGGAAGTGCAGTGAGTTGTTGATGGTGTCGTAGAGACCCTTGTGGCCAGCGCCCAGGTCACCAGGGGTGCCCTTGGGGGGGTTATGGGCTTCGAGGATCTCGCGGATCGAGTGACCGATACCGAAGTTGGTGCGGTACATGTGGCCGGCGATCACAAAGATGCAACCGATGGCCAGGTGGTGATGGGCGATGTCCGTGAGCCACAGGGCTTCACTCTGGGGGTGGAAACCACCGAGGAAGGTGAGGATCGCGGTGCCGGAACCGGTGGCGGTGCCGAACACTTGATTCAGGGAATCAGGGTTCTGGGCATACACACCCCAGTTGCCGGTGAAGAACGGAGCCAGACCAGCGGGGTGAGGCAGCACATTCAGGAAGTTGTCCCAACCCACGTGCTGACCACGGGACTCAGGAATAGCCACGTGGACCAGGTGACCGGCCCAGGCAATGGAGCTGAAACCGAACAGAACCGCCAGGTGGTGGTTGAGACGGGATTCAGCGTTTTTGAACCAGGCCAGGGAAGGCCGGAACTTGGGCTGAAGGTGGAGCCAGCCAGCGAACAGGGCCCAGGCCGACAGGATCATCATGAAGATGGAACCCTGATACAGCTCGGCGTTGGTGCGCATACCGATGGTGTACCACCAGTGGTACACGCCGGAGTACGCAATGTTCACCGGGGAAGAGGCACCAGCCTGGGTGAAGGCGGTGATGGCACCTTGGCCGAAGTGGGGATCCCAGATCGCGTGAGCGATAGGACGGACATGCAGAGGATCGGCGACCCACTGCTCAAAGTTGCCCTGCCAGGCGACGTGGAACAGGTTGCCCGAAACCCAGAGGCCGATGATCGCGAGGTGACCGAAGTGGGTGGAGAAGAGCTTTTGGTAAAGCTTCTCCTCCGTCATTCCGTCATGGCTCTCGAAGTCGTGAGCCGTGGCGATCCCGTACCAAATACGACGGGTTGTCGGGTCCTGTGCCAGACCCTGGCTGAACGAAGGAAATTTCGTTGCCATTGGGGGAGGTCAGGAAAGGTCAGCCGACCGCAATGATGCGGGCCAGGAAGAAGGACCAGGTGGTCGCGATACCGCCCAGCAGATAGTGGGCAACACCAACGGCACGACCCTGGGTGATGGAGAGCGCCCGCGGCTGAATGGCGGGAGCAACCTTCAGCTTGTTGTGAGCCCAGACGATGGACTCAATCAGTTCTTGCCAGTAGCCGCGGCCGCTGAACAGGAACATCAGGCTGAACGCCCAAACGAAGTGGGCACCCAGGAACATCAGACCGTAGGCACTGGTGGCAGAGCCATAGCTGTTGATCACCTGTGCGGCCTGAGCCCACAGGAAATCGCGCAGCCAGCCGTTGATCGTGATGGCGCTCTGGGCAAAGTTGCCGTTGGTGATGTGGGACACGGAACCGTCAGCGTTGACGGTGCCCCACACGTCGCTCTGCATCTTCCAGGAGAAGTGGAAGATGACGATGGACAGGGAGTTGTACATCCAGAACAGGCCCAGGAACACATGGTCCCAAGCCGAAACCTGGCAAGTACCGCCACGGCCGGGGCCGTCGCAGGGGAAGCGGAAGCCCAGGTTCGCCTTGTCGGGAACGAGGCGGGAGCTACGCGCATACAGCACACCCTTCAGCAGGATCAGCACGGTGACGTGGATCGTGAAGGCGTGAATGTGGTGGACCATGAAGTCGGCCGTTCCCAGGGGGATCGGACCGGCGGCCACCTTGCCGCCAACGGCCACAACAGAACCGTTGAACACTTCGCTCACACTCGCCAGAGCGTTGGGAGCGGTGCTGCCGGCAGCAGCGGCATGCAGACCCTGGATCCACTGCGCGAAGACGGGCTTCAGGGCAATGGCGGAGTCGCTGAACATGTCCTGGGGACGGCCCAGGGCACGCATGGTGTCGTTGTGGATGTACAGGCCAAAGCTGTGGAAGCCGAGCCAGATGCACACCCAGTTGAGGTGGCTGATCAGGGCATCGCGGGCCTTGAGCACCCGGTCGAGCACGTTGTCCACGTGCTTGGCGGGGTCGTAGTCGCGAATCATCGCGATGGCGGCGTGGGCGCCAGCACCAACGATCAGGAAACCACCGATCCAGGTGTGGTGGGTGAAGATCGACAGCTGGGTGGGGTAGTCGATGCCGATGTAGGGATACGGAGGCATCGCATACATGTGCTGAGCCACGATGATGCTCAGCGAGCCCAGCAGGGCCAGGTTCACAGCCAACTGGGCGTGCCAGCTGGTGGTCATGAACTCGTAGAGGCCGTCATGACCCTTGGAGGCCGGGAACAGCAGGGGGTCGCCCTTCTGGCCCTCGAGGATCTCCTTGATGCTGTGGCCGATGCCCCAGTTAGTCCGGTACATGTGACCGGCCACGATGAAGAGCACCGCGATCGCCAGGTGGTGGTGAGCGATGTCGCTCATCCACAGGCTGCCGGTTACAGGATTAAGGCCACCCTTGAAGGTGAGGAAATCGCTGTAAGCCGCCCAGTTACCGGTGAAGAAGGCATTGATGCCGGCACCGAAACCAGGGAACAGCTGGGCGATGAGGTCCTGATTCAGGAACTCGTGGGGCAGAGGGATGTCCGCATAGGTGGCGATGGTCTTGCCATTGAGCACCAGCGGCTTGCCGGCGTCGATGGCATCCATCAGCGCGGTGGTGGGCAGAGACACATGGATCAGGTGACCCGCCCAGGAGAGGGAGCCCAGACCAAGCAGACCGGCCAGATGGTGGTTGAGCATCGACTCAACGTTCTGGAACCACTCGAGCTTGGGAGCTGCCTTGTGGTAGTGGAAGACGCCCGCATTGAGCATCAGGCCGGCCATCACCAGAGCACCGATGGCCAGGGCCATCAGCTGCGTTTCGTTGGTGATGCCCCAGGCCCTCCACACATGGAAGAGACCGGAGGTGATCTGAATGCCGTGGAAACCGGCACCCATGTCGCCATTCAGGATTTCTTGGCCGAAAACAGGCCAAACCACCTGCGCACTGGGTTTCACGTGCGTGGGGTCGGCCAGCCAGCCGGAGTAATTGGAGAAGCGAGCGCCGTGGAAGAAGGCACCGCTCAGCCAAATGAAGATGACGGCCAGATGACCGAAGTGGGCCGAAAAGATCTTTCGGCTGACCTCTTCGAGATCACTGGTGTGGCTGTCGAAGTCGTGAGCGTTGGCGTGGAGGTTCCAAACCCAGGTGGTGGTTTTGGGACCTTTGGCGAGGCTGCGATCGAAATGGCCGGGCTTGCCGAACAGTTCGAAGGTGGCCGGGTTGTTCACCCGGTCGACCTGGGCTTTCGCCGTTTTCCCACGCTCTGGTGGGCTGATGGTCATCGAGACGTTCCTCGAGGGACGGGGTCGAGGTGGAGGTCCACCCCTCCGGACTGAGCAGAAACCCAGGCCGGTGGAGCCGCAAGAGCGAGCTCAGCCGAGGCCGAACGCACCCATGGGCGCCAATCAGAACAGGGCCACAGCCGAGGCCGAGACCGCTTGCCCCGACTGGAGCTCGGGCCCCAAAAAGGGGACCGCTGGCGGAAGTATAAAAGTGAATTCGGGCCCCCTTGGGCCGGCAGTTACAAAGGTTCAATCCGGGGCCCCTCCAGTCAGGGCCTGAGCTCTCGAGCGGAGAAGCAATCATCCTGAAAACGGTTTTTGAGAGCACTCATTTACTCTCAAGCGGCATATTTTTGAATCGTTTCTATTGCTCTTTTCTGCAGCCTGGCCACCACACTGCAGAATGTGCTCAGAAACGCTCCCATATAGAAGAGGAGACATCGGGATGCTGGCAGCGCCGCTGCGGGGTCTGATCGCCTTGGTACTGATGGCACTGACAGTGCTAGGCGGCGGCTGCAGCCGAACCAGCGCTCCACCAGCAGCGCCCGTCCCGCTGGCGGTCACCGCGCCCAACGGCAACCTCCAGGAGGTGCCCCCCCCTGGCGCCGTGCAACAACTCAGCGAACGGCTGAGGGAACGGCAACCACGGGTCAACGTGCTGGCACCAGCCGATGGCACCGTGCTGCCCGCTGGGCCGTGGGCCCTCAAGCTGCGGGTGAGCGATTGGCCCCTGGCGGACGCCGGCGAGCTGGGCCTGGGCCCCCATCTGGTGGTGCAGATCGATGGGGAGACCCCCCTGCGCCTGAGTAGTGAAGCCGCCGCTGCCAACGTGCCGCTCCCCGAGCTCAGCCCAGGCAGTCATCGCGTCACCGTCTACGCGGCCAGGCCCTGGGGTGAAGCGGTGAAATCGCCCGGGGCCAGCACCCAGATCCGGGTGCACCGGGTGGCGGCCAATCCGCCCGAACTGCCCGCCACGGGCAGCCCCCAGCTCATTGCCAGCAGCCCCAACGGCCACGCCGGGGCGGAGCCTGTGCTGGTGGATTGGCTGCTGTTTGATGCCCCACTGCAGCGCCTCCGCGACGACGACGGCCGCTGGCGGCTGCGGGTGAGCGTGAACGGGGACAGCTTTCTGGTCGACCGGCAGACGCCCCTGTGGCTGAAGGGCTTCCGCAACGGCAGCAATGCCGTGCAGCTGGAGTTGCTGGATGGCCGTGGCGAACCCTTGAACCCGCCCTTCAACAGCCTGGTTGAAGAGGTAGTGATCCAGAACAGCCAGCGGGCCGCATGGCAAAAGCCAGGCCTGAGCAACGAGGAGCTGGACCGCCTGAGCGGCGTTGCCCCAGCGGCAGCACTGCCAGCACCGGTAGCGGCGAGCGAGCCGGAGCCGGAGCCGGAGCCGGAAACCCAACCCGAACCGGAAATCCCACCCGCGCTGCAACCCGAACCCGAACCGCCGGTATCGCTCCCCGAGAGCCTCACAACAGACACCAGCGACACCAGCCCTGAAACCGATGCCGCCGGGCCGGGCCCCGACGATAGGTCGGAGAACACCAGCAGCAGCTCCACGGCTGCGCACCAGCCTGAAGCCGAGACGCCAGCTCCAGAGCCACCACCACAGGCGTCCGCCCCCGTGGTGACTGTGCCGACAGCCCCGCCCGATCGCATTGCCCCCAGCAGCACCCTCAAGGGTTCGGCCCGGGATCAGGTGAATACCGATGGCTCCCTGCTGAAACCCAAGCCGTCGGGTCCTCTGGCCGGGCTGCGCGAGAAGCTGCAGGGATGACCGAACGCCTTCGCTGGGGTTTTGCCCTGAGCAACAACGCCCTTCCCCTGCTGCGCCGCCTACTGAACGCCGGCCTGATCGACCGGATCGCCCTGCCGCCGAACGGCTCCGAAACTGATCCTGCCTGGAGCAGCCGCGGCGTGGCCGAGCTGCTCAGCGCCGAGTGGCAGCAGAGCAGCGCCTTTGTGGCCGTGGGGGCATGCGGTGCCATCACCAGGCTGATCGCACCGTTACTGGGCCATAAATCTGCGGATCCAGCGGTCGTGGTGCTTGATCCCCAAGGACGCTTTGCCATCCCGCTGCTGGGTGGTCACGCCGCCGGCGGCGAAGCCCTGAGCGAGCAGATCGCGGCGCTGCTGGGAGGCGCCGCGGTGCTCACCGGCGCCTGCAGGAGCGAGGGGCGCCTGGCCCTGGACAGCTTCGGCGAGGCCTGGGGCTGGCGGCGAGGCAGCGGCCCCTGGGATGTGCTGATGAAGCAAGCCCAGCGACAAGCCCCGATCCAGGTGGCGCAGACGGGGGGCAACAACCGCTGGCAGCAACTGGACGGAGCTCCCTCCACAGCGTCGTCCAGCTCGGCACCCGACCTGGTGATCGGCAACGCCCCCACGGCCGCCTGCAACTGGCATCCCCCCAGCTTGTGGCTGGGCATGGGCTGCGAGCGCGGCACCAGCCTCAGCCTGCTGGACCGCTGCGTCGACGCCACCTTGGCCGAACTGAACCTGGCGCCAGAGGCCGTGGCCGGGGTGGCCACGGCCGATCGCAAGGCCGATGAGCCAGCCCTGCTGGACCTTGCCCAGCGGCGGGGCTGGCCGCTGCGCTGCTTCCCCGCCGAGCAGCTGGCGGCGGTGACCGTGCCCAACCCATCCGCAGCGGTGGCTGCCGAATTGGGCACCGCCAGCGTGGCTGAGGCTGCCGCCCTACTAGCGGCAGGCCCTGCCGCCCAGCTGCGGGCGGAGAAGCGGATCGAGCGGGCACAACCTGGCGAACAGGGGGCCGCCACCCTGGCCATCGGCCAGGCGGCCAGCCAATGGGCTCCAGCCAGGGGCCAGCTGCATCTAATCGGCAGTGGTCCCGGCAGCCTGGATCTGCTCACCTCGGATGCACGCCGCGCCCTAGCCGAGAGCTGCGTGTGGGTGGGCTACGGCCTCTACCTGGATCTGCTGGAACCCCTGCGACGCCCCGATCAACTGCGCAGCGACGGTCAGCTCACCCAGGAACGGGAGCGCTGCCGCGAGGCCCTCGAGCTGGCCTGCCAGGGGCTCACCGTGGCGCTGATCTCCTCAGGCGACAGCGGCATCTATGGCATGGCTGGCCTGGCCCTGGAGCAGTGGATGGCCCTGGACCCCGGTGATCGCCCTGCCTTCACGGTGCATCCAGGCATCTCGGCCCTGCAGCTGGCCGCCGCCCGGGCCGGTGCTCCGCTGATGCACGATTTCTGCACCGTGAGCCTCAGCGATCGCCTCACCCCCTGGGCCGTGATCGAGAAGCGCCTGCAGGCGGCGGCAGCGGGGGATTTCGTGGTGGCGCTGTACAACCCCCGCTCCATGGGTCGCGACTGGCAACTGGGCCGGGCCCGGGAGCTGCTGCTGGAGGCGCGTCCGCCAGGCACGCCGGCGGTACTCGCCCGCCAGCTGGGCCGGCCTGAAGAGGCGGTGAGCCTCCACACCCTGGGCGACCTGCCGCTCGATCAGGTGGACATGCTCACCTTGGTGCTGATCGGCAACAGCACCAGCCGTGTGCAGGGCGGACGCATGGTGACCCCGCGGGGCTATCCCGGCGCCGAGCTCGGCTGAGCGACCCGAGATAAAGGCCTGGGGAACCAGGCCTCTGTGATCAAGTCGGGATGACAGGATTCGAACCTGCGGCCCCTTCGTCCCGAACGAAGTGCGCTACCAAGCTGCGCTACATCCCGATGGCCGGAGTGTAGGGGATGGCGATACCCCCCGCTTTCTAGAGTCAGGCCTCTGCTTGCTGCCTCCGGGCACCCCGATCGTCTTGCTCAAACCCGACTGGCTGCGCGTGAAGGCCCCCCAGCGGGAGCGAATCGGCGAGGTGGCCGACCTGCTGCAGGATCTCAAGCTCAACACCGTCTGCCAGGAGGCGAGCTGCCCCAACATCGGCGAGTGCTTTGCCGGCGGCACCGCCACCTTTCTGATCATGGGGCCGGGCTGCACCCGCGCCTGTCCCTACTGCGACATCGACTTCGACAAGAGCGTGCGGGAGCTCGACCCCACGGAACCTGAACGGCTGGGAGAGGCCGTCGCCCGCCTGGGTCTGAGCCACGTGGTGATCACCTCGGTGAACCGCGACGACTTGGCCGATGGCGGCGCCAGCCAGTTTGTGGCCTGCATCGCGCAGGTGCGCCAGCGCTCACCCCTCACCACGATCGAACTGCTGATCCCCGATTTTTGCGGCAACTGGGACGCCCTGGCCGCCGTGATGGAGGGCGCGCCGGAGGTGCTCAACCACAACATCGAAACGGTGCCGCGGCTCTACAAGAAGGCCCGGCCCCAGGGGGTCTACGAGCGGTCGCTGGAGCTGCTGCAGCGGGTGCGCGAGGGCTGGCCGCGTACTTACACCAAATCCGGCCTGATGACTGGCCTGGGCGAAAGCGACGCTGAGGTGAAAGAAGTGATGGCCGATCTACGGCGCCACCAGGTGGACATCGTGACCATCGGCCAGTACCTCTCCCCCGGTCCCAAACACCTGCCGGTGGATCGCTTCGTGACGCCCGAACAGTTCGCGGGCTTCCGGCAGCATGGCGAGGAGGAACTTGGCTTCCTTCAGGTGGTGAGCACACCACTCACCCGCAGCAGCTACCACGCCGGCGAGGTGCAGCGGCTGATGCGGGAGTATCCCCGCTAAGCCGCCACGGCCTCCCGTTCCGCCAGGCCCACGGTGGCCTTCTCGCTGGGGGGTACCAACAGCTTGAACTGGGCCTTCCAGGTGGGCCAGTCGGCAAGGATCGTCGCCGCCTTGGCGCTACCGGTGGCCTGCAGGTGGGCCTCCAGCAGGGGCTTGAGCAGGGCGTCCTGCTCAGGGGTGGTGAGGTCGGCGATGGCCACAATCTCAGGGTTCACCCGCTCCCGCAGACCACCGCTCTCATCCAGGATGAAGGCCACGCCGCCAGTCATGCCGGCCGCCACATTGCGGCCAGTGGAGCCCAGCACCACCACCACGCCGCCGGTCATGTATTCGCAGCAGTGATCGCCGGCGCCTTCCACCACGGTTTTGGCACCGCTGTTGCGCACGGCGAAGCGCTCACCGGCGCGGCCCAGGGCGAACAACTCACCGCCGGTGGCACCGTAGAGGCAGGTGTTGCCCAGGATCACCTGGCTGCCGGGATCCTGGACACCCGCCGGCGGCACCACCGTGAGGCAGCCACCGTTGAGGCCCTTGCCCACGTAGTCGTTGGCTTCGCCCACCAGACGCACGTTCAGGCCCTGGAGCACGAAGGCCCCAAAGCTCTGGCCGGCGGCCCCCTCATAGGTGAGGTCGAGCTGGCCCTGGAAGCCGGTGTTGCCGTGGCGGGCGGCGATTTCCCCGGCGAGGCGGGCGCCCACACTGCGATCGGTATTCACGATCGCCAGAGTGCGGGCCACACGGCCGTGGCCCTCGATGGCGGCCATCACCTCGGCGTCGGCCAGCAGCTGATCTTCCAGGATCGGGCCATTGCTGTGGGCCTGGGCGTCGTGCTGCAGCCAGCGGCGATCGGCCGCTGCCGCAATCGGATCGATCAGGCAGGACAGATCGAGGGCCTGGGTTTTGGCGAGCTTCACGGCACGGGGCTGCAGCAGCTCCGTGCGGCCGATCAGGTCTTCGAGGCGCGCCACGCCCAGCACGCTGAGCAGCTGACGCACTTCCTCGGCCACGAACAGGAAGAAATTCACCACGTGCTCGGGCACGCCAGGGAAGCGCTTGCGCAGATTCTCCTTCTGGGTAGCCACCCCAACCGGGCAGTTGTTGGTGTGGCAAACGCGGGCCATGATGCAGCCCTCAGCAATCATCGCCACCGAGCCGAAGCCGTATTCCTCGGCGCCCAGCAGGGCCGCGATGATCACGTCCCACCCGGTCTTGAGGCCGCCATCGGCGCGCAGCAGCACCCGGTAGCGCAGGCCGTTCTCCAGTAGAGAACGATGCACCTCGGTGAGACCAAGCTCCCAGGGGCCGCCAGCGTGCTTGATCGAGCTCAGCGGTGAGGCACCGGTGCCGCCGTCGTGGCCGGAGATCTGGATCACATCGGCATTGGCCTTCGCCACACCGGCAGCGATCGTGCCGATGCCGATCTCAGCCACCAGCTTCACGCTCACCTTGGCGGCGGGATGCACCTGGTGGAGGTCGTGGATCAGCTGGGCCAGGTCTTCGATTGAGTAGATGTCGTGGTGGGGTGGCGGCGAGATCAGAGCCACGCCGGGTTTGCTGTTGCGCAGCCAAGCGATGTAGGGATCCACCTTCGGCCCAGGCAACTGGCCGCCCTCGCCGGGCTTGGCCCCCTGGGCCACCTTGATCTCCAACTGCTGGCCGCTGCGCAGGTATTCGGGGGTCACGCCGAAACGACCCGAGGCGATCTGCTTGATCGCCGAGCAGGCGGTGTCGCCGTTGCGCAGGCCCTTGAGCGTGGGCAGGGTGGCTGAGCGCCCTTCCGCATCCACGTTGTTAAGGGTGTGGAAGCGGGCAGGATCCTCACCGCCTTCGCCGCTGTTGCTCTTGCCGCCGATGCGGTTCATGGCGATGGCCAGCACTTCGTGGGCCTCGCGCGAGAGGGCCCCCAGGCTCATACCACCTGTGCAGAAGCGGGCGCAGATGCTCTCCACGCTCTCCACCTGCTCGATCGCCAGGGGCGCCGGCGCGGGCTTGAGCTCCAGCAGGTCGCGCAGGGCCGTGACCGGCCGGTTCTCCAGCAAGCTCTTGTAGGTAGAGAAGTGGTCATAGCCAGGGCCCGCCTTAACGGCCGCGTGCAGGGCCTTGGCCATCTCCGGGCTGTTGAGGTGGTACTCGCCGCCGGTGCGGTATTGCACAAAGCCCATGAACTCGAGCTTGGTGCGGTTGAGCTCGGGGAAGGCCTTGGCGTGGAAGCTCAGGGTTTCGCTGGCCAATTCGGCGAGGCTCAGGCCCGCCACCCGGCTGGTGGTGCCCTTGAACGCCAGCTCGATCAGATCGGCACCGAGGCCGATGGCCTCAAAGATCTGGGCACCGTGATAGCTGGCCAGCAGCGAGATGCCGATCTTGGAGAGGATCTTGCGCAGGCCATCTTCCAGGGCCTTGCGCACATTGGCCTGGGCCTGATCGGGCGTGAGGGCCGGCAACTTGCCGGTTTCGATCAGTTTCTGTACGCGGGGGTGCGCCAGCCAGTGGCGAGTGGTTTCCCAGGTGAGCCAGGGGCACACCGCACTGGCCCCGTAGCCGATTAGGCAGGCCAGGTGATGGGTGCTCCAGCACTGGGCCGTGTCCACCACCAGGGAGGCCTGCAGCCGCAGCCCAAGGTTGAGCAGGTGGTGGTGCACCGCCCCCACCGCCAACAACGGCGGGATGGTGGTGGTGGTGGCCGTGATCCCGCCGCTGGGGCCGCCGCGATCACTGAGCACCAGGATCTGAGTGCCGCCGCGCACGGCCGCCTCGGCCTCCGCCTTGAGGCGCTCCACGGCAGCCGCCAGGCCTCCAGGCCCATCGGTGATCGCCATCAACGTGGAGAGGGTGGCTGTGGGCAGGCCCTGCTGGGCTACCGCCGCCAGCTCCGCCTCATTGAGGATCGGGCTGGCCAGGTGCAGCACCGCCGCGGAAGCAGCCTCGGGCTTCAGCGGAGAGCCCCGCTTGCCGAGGTGCATCTCCAGGCTCATCACCAGCTTTTCCCGCAGCGGATCGATCGGCGGGTTGGTGACCTGGGCGAAGCGCTGCTTGAAGTAGTCGTAGAGCAGGTGCGGCTTATCCGAGAGCACCGCCAGGGGGATGTCATCGCCCATGCAGTAGGTGGGCTCCTTGGCCGCACCGGCCATGTCCTCGATCACCAGGTCAAAGTCTTCGGCGGTGAAGCCAAAGGCCGTTTGCTGCAGCAGCAGCTCGAGATCGCCAAGCTGGCGCTCCTGCGTCCAGGGCTGGTGGGTCAAGCTGCGGCGGTGATCCGCCAGCCAGGCCCCGTAGGGGTGGCGGGCGGCCACCTCCTGCTTCACATCCCAGTTGCGCAGCAGGCGGCCCTGCTCCAAGTCCACCGCCAGCATCTGGCCGGGGCCCAGGCGGCCCTTCTCGATGATGCGGCTCTCCTCAAGCTCCACCACGCCGGTTTCCGAGCCCATCACCACGAAGCCGTCACTCGTGATGCAGTAGCGGGCCGGGCGCAGGCCATTGCGATCCAGGGTGGCGCCGACGCTACGGCCATCGGCGAACACCAACAGGGCCGGGCCATCCCAGGGCTCCTGGGTGCAGGCGGAATACTCGTAGAAGGCCTGGATCTCCGGCTTACCCGCCAGCTCAGGCTGGTCGCGGAAGGCCTCGGGCACCAGGGTGAGCAGGCTCTCGGTAATGGGCCGGCCGCTGCGCACCAGCAGCTCCAGGGTGGCGTCGAGGTTGGCCGAATCACTGAAGGCCGCATTCACCACCGGCTTGAGATCGCCGGCTGCCTCACCCCACACCGCATCGAGGCTGGCCTCCGAAGCCCGCGCCCAGTTGAGGTTGCCCAGCAGGGTGTTGATCTCGCCGTTGTGACCCAGCAACCGCATCGGCTGGGCGAGGGGCCAACGGGGCAAGGTGTTGGTGCTGAAACGGCGGTGGTACACCGCAAAGCTCACGGCGAAGCGCTCGTCGCGCAGATCGCCATAGAAGGCAGCCAGCACCTCCGAGCGCACCATGCCCTTGTACACAACCGTGCGGCTGCTCAGGGAGGCGAAGTAGAGGTCGCCAGGGCCGGGGCCCCAGGCCGCGCGGGCCCGGTCGCCGCAGCGGCGGCGCAGACGGAACAGCACCGCCTCCAGGGCATCGCCGGTTTCATCAGCGGCAAGCAGCCACTGCTCAATGGCGGGAGCCGTACCCAGGGCGAGGGGGCCCAGCACCGCAGGGTTCAGCGGCACCGCCCGCCAACCCAGGCTGCGCAGCCCCAGATTGGCGGCCTCTTCGGCGCAAAAGGCCTTGGCCTGCTCACGCTTGGCGGCGTCGGCCGGCAGGAACACCATGCCCAGTCCGCGGGCGCTGCCGTTCGCGGCAGCTGCCTCGGGCCACACGGCTTCCAGATAGCCCCAGGGGATCCCACAGAGCACCCCGGCACCGTCGCCGGAATCACCATCACCACCGCAGCCACCGCGGTGCTCCATGCAGTCGAGGCCGCGCAGGGCCTGTTGCAGCACCCAGTGGCTGGCCTCACCCTTCAAGCTGGCCAGGAAACCCACGCCGCAGGCGTCCTTCTCGCCTGCCACCGCCGCCGGTGCGGGGCTGTCGCAATGGGGCCAAACGGGGCGAGAGGACAGCGGCATAACCCGGCTACAACCTTGTATGTATGGCAGCAATGAAGGCGGCAGGACTGGCGGCGAGGGAACACCCCGCATCCACCGGCCGCGCTGCGAGCCTCCGATCCTAGGGACAGAGGTTCGCAGAACAAAGGCCCAAGCGTGGGAGTCCCTGAGCGTGGCCGCTACCGTTCCTCAACCTGTGAAGCCGGTGTGCCATGGCGGGCCTGCTGACACTGCTGCCAGTGATGCCTGTTGCCGCATCCCTGGCCGCACTGCTGGCCGGCGTACCGCTCACGGCCCCACCCCCCCTGCTGCAACCGCGTTCGCCTGACGCCCAGCGAGCGCGACTGCCCCAGGCCCAAGGCACGGAGATCCAGATCAACAGCCTCCGTCAGCAGGCGCGCTGGCAGGTGCAAACCGACCCTGGCACCGGCAGGGTCGAGCTATGGATCCCCCTCGAGGTGTTGCAGGGGCAGCTGGGGGTGAGCAGCCGCAGCAGCAGCGACAACACGCTGGAACTCGAATGGTTTGGCCAACGCCAGCGGGTGCCTAGTGGTGCCCAGCGCAGCCTCGACGACGAAGTGGCGGTGCCGGCCTCCACCTTGCTGGAGTCCGCGGGGGTTCAGCTGAAGGTGCAGGGCAACAGGCTGAATCTGGAGCTTCCCCCCGCGCCGCTGCATCAGGTGCGCTGGCGCGAGCAGGGGCCAAGCCGGCGCGTGGTGCTCGATCTCAGCACACCGGCCCTGGTTCGCTCCGATGCAACCAGTCTGCTGGTGGGTGTTCAAGCCACGGCCGAACAACTGCAGCAACTGCAGGGCCTGGGCCTCACCGCCACCCAGACCCGCAACGGCCTGCAACTCCGAGCCGCGGCAGGTGGTGCACCGCGACTGCTCACCCTGGCAGCCCCCTGGCGACTGGTGCTGGATCTGCCAGCAGGGACCGCCACCAGCCCGAGCACCGCCACGGCAACGGCTCCGCCCCCCCCGGATCCGCGCCTACAGGCCCTGCTGGGCCAGGGCCTGCAGATGGATCGGCGCATCGTCCGCCTGGGCAACCAGCAGGTACTGATGAGCAGCGTGCGCTTTGACCCGCGAGCCACACCTCTCGACCTGCGCCCCCTCAACCGGCCCGATGGCATGCAGGGGCTGAGCAGCCTCACGCAGCTGGCCCGCTCAGAACAGGCCCTGATCGCGGTGAACGGAGGCTATTTCAACCGGGTGAACCGCCTTCCCCTCGGTGCCCTGCGGGACAACGGCCGCTGGCTGTCGGGCCCGATCCTCAACCGGGGCGCCATGGGGTGGAGCCAGGCCAGCCTGCCGAGCTTCGGGCGCCTCAGCCTCGAGGACACCATCGTGGACAGCAGCGGCCAACGCTGGCCCGTGCTGGCCGTGAACAGTGGTTACGTGCAGCGCGGCCTCAGCCGCTACACCGCCGACTGGGGCCGCAGCTACCAGGCCATCAGCGGAACGGAGATGGGCGTCTTGGTGCGCAATGGCAGCGTGAGCCAACGCTTCGAGCTGGGGCAACTCGATGGGGGTGTCCCCCTGGCCCAGGGAGACCTGCTGCTGGTGGCACGGGGCGGCCTGAATCTGCCCTGGATGCCGGGTGAACGGGTGAGCTTGAACAGTCGGCCCAGCAACGCCCTGGGCGAATTGCCCTATGCGATGGGGGGCGGCCCCTTGCTCCTGCAGGACTCTCAGGTAGTGCTGAATGGAGCGGCGGAGGGCTTCAGCAGCGGATTTCTCTCCCAGGGGGCGCCGCGCACCGTGGTGGGCAGTGATGGCCATCAGCTCTGGCTGGTGACGCTCCAGGGGGTGAGCGATGCAGGGCCCACCCTGCTGCAAAGCGCCCAGTTGCTGAAGCAACTGGGCCTGCGTGACGCGCTGAACCTGGATGGAGGCAGTTCCACAGGGCTGGTGGTGGGCGACACCCACACCGTGAAGGGGCGTGGCGTGGTGGCTGCTGTTCACAACGGCCTTGGCCTGATCCCGCGCGACAGCAGCTGGACCCTCCAGCGACCGACGGGCCCACTCACAGCGGGGCCGCAGTGAGGCCTCGGCAGCGATCCTGCTCAACGGACTGGCCTGACAGACTGAACGTTCAGCACCGCGTTCCGCCGTCATGCCCAAGGGCCACAGCCTGCGCCTCACCGCAGCCGCTGCCGCCGAGCTGGGTCGTCAGGCCGCCGTGGCCGGCACCCCGGGGATGATGCACCTCGACCTAGTGGACGGCAGCTGCGAGCGCTGGGTGATCCGCATCCGTCCCGGCCACCTGGCCGGGGTGGCCGTGGCCAGGGCCGATGGCATCACCCTGTTTGCCCCCGGCGACCAGAGCACGCGCCTCGCGGGCCTCCAGCTGGACTATCGCGGCGATCTCAGCGGCGGTGGATTCCTGGTCAGGGCAGACCACAGCGTGAGGATCTGCGCCTGCGGCGCCTCGTTCGGCCCCGCCAACGAGGGTGGGCAGGCGACAAAGTAATGTGGCGGATTGTCGAAACGGTCGGGCTCCCGACCTCGCTCCGGCCCCTCGATCTCTCCGGCCCTAGATGCCCACGATTCAGCAGCTGATCCGTACCGAGCGGCAGCGCCTCACCCGCAAAACCAAGTCCCCCGCCCTGCGCGGCTGCCCTGAGCGCCGTGGTGTGTGCACCCGTGTGTACACCTCCACACCCAAGAAGCCGAACTCGGCCCTGCGCAAGGTGGCCCGTGTGCGCCTCACCTCGGGCTTTGAAGTCACTGCCTACATCCCGGGCATCGGCCACAACCTGCAGGAGCACTCCGTGGTGATGATCCGCGGCGGCCGTGTGAAAGATCTGCCGGGTGTTCGCTACCACATCATTCGCGGCACGCTCGACACCGCCGGCGTCAAGGATCGCCGTCAGTCTCGTTCCAAGTACGGCGCCAAAACTCCGAAGGATTGATCCTTCCCTCCCGTTTTCCTGACTTCCACCCTCCAGGTCTATGTCCCGCCGCAACGCAGCTGAGAAGCGCCCGGTTCTTCCCGATCCCCAGTTCAACAGCCGTTTGGCCACGATGATCGTGGCCCGACTGATGAAGCACGGCAAGAAGTCCACCGCCCAGCGGATTCTCTCCGATGCCTTCTCGCTGATCAACGAGCGCACCGGTTCCGACCCCCTGGAGCTGTTCGAGACCGCCGTCAAGAACGCCACCCCCCTGGTGGAAGTGCGGGCTCGCCGGGTTGGCGGCGCCACCTACCAGGTGCCCATGGAAGTGCGCCAGGAACGTGGCACGGCCATGGCCCTGCGTTGGCTGGTGAATTTCTCCCGGGCCCGCAACGGCCGCAGCATGGCCCAGAAACTGGCCGGCGAACTGATGGATGCGGCCAACGAAGCCGGCAGTGCCGTCCGCAAACGGGAAGAAACCCACAAGATGGCCGAAGCCAACAAGGCCTTCGCCCACTACCGCTACTGAGACCAGTGAGCTGGGCCGCGGGCGGTCCAGCCCCTGCAAGGGTCGGTTGCAGCCGACTTGTAGAGTGACGCCCAATTTTTGTCGATCACATCCTCCGGAGACCTATCCCGTGGCTCGCGCCTACCCCCTAGAACGCGTCAGAAATATCGGTATCGCTGCGCACATTGATGCCGGCAAAACCACCACCACCGAGCGGATCCTGTTCTACTCGGGTGTGGTTCACAAGATCGGTGAGGTGCACGATGGCGCCGCCGTGACCGACTGGATGGCCCAGGAGCGCGAGCGGGGCATCACCATCACGGCTGCGGCAATTTCCACCAGTTGGAAAGACCACCGCATCAACATCATTGACACCCCTGGTCACGTGGACTTCACCATTGAGGTGGAGCGTTCCATGCGGGTGCTCGACGGCGTGATCGCCGTGTTCTGTGCCGTGGGCGGCGTTCAGCCCCAGTCGGAAACCGTGTGGCGCCAAGCGGATCGCTACAAGGTGCCGCGCATGGTGTTCGTCAACAAGATGGACCGCACCGGCGCCGACTTCCTCAAGGTCTACGAACAGATCAAGGATCGTCTCAAGGCCAACGCTGCCCCGATCCAGCTGCCCATCGGTGCCGAAGGCGAGTTAAGCGGCATCGTGGACCTGGTGAAGAACCGGGCGTTCATCTACAAGGATGAACTCGGCAAGGACATCGAGGAAACCGATATCCCCGCCAACATGGTGGAGGAAGCGGCCAAGTGGCGCGCGGCACTGATGGAAAGCGTCGCCGAGACCGACGAGGACCTGGTGGAAGTGTTCCTGGAAACCGGTGAGCTCAGTGAAGAGCAGCTGCGCAAGGGCATCCGTGAAGGTGTGCTCAAGCACGGCCTGGTGCCCATGATCTGCGGCTCCGCCTTCAAGAACAAGGGCGTTCAGCTCCTGCTCGACGCGGTGGTGGACTACTTGCCCGCCCCGGTGGATGTGCCCCCGATCCAGGGTCTGCTGCCCGATGGCACAGAAGCGGCCCGTCCCGCCGAAGACAGTGCCCCGTTCAGTGCCCTTGCCTTCAAGGTGATGGCCGATCCCTTCGGCAAGCTCACCTTCGTGCGCATCTATTCAGGTGTGCTCCAGAAGGGCAGCTATGTGATGAACTCCACCAAGGACAAGAAGGAGCGCATCTCCCGCCTGATCGTGCTGAAGGCCGACGACCGCGAGGAAGTGGACGAACTGCGCGCCGGTGACTTGGGCGCCGTCTTGGGCCTGAAGGACACCACCACCGGCGACACCCTGTGTGTGGATTCCGATCCGATCATCCTGGAATCCCTCTACATCCCCGAGCCCGTGATCTCGGTGGCAGTGGAGCCCAAGACCAAGGGCGACATGGAGAAACTCTCCAAGGCGCTTCAATCCCTTTCCGAAGAAGATCCCACCTTCCGGGTTCGTACGGATCCGGAAACCAGCCAGACCGTGATCGCCGGCATGGGCGAACTCCACTTGGAAATCCTCGTGGACCGCATGCTGCGCGAGTTCAAGGTGGAGGCCAACATCGGCGCCCCTCAGGTGTCCTATCGCGAAACCATTCGCGGCAGCGCCAAGGGTGAGGGCAAATTCGCCCGCCAAACCGGTGGTAAAGGCCAGTACGGCCACGTGGTGATCGAAATGGAACCCGGCGAACCGGGTTCAGGCTTCGAATTCGTCAACAAGATTGTTGGCGGCGTCGTGCCGAAGGAGTACGTCGGACCGGCAGAAGCCGGCATGAAGGAGACCTGCAATTCCGGCGTGATTGCAGGCTTCCCCATGATCGACGTGCGGGTCACCATGGTGGACGGGTCTTACCATGATGTGGACTCGTCTGAAATGGCGTTCAAGATCGCTGGCTCCATGGCTTTCAAGGACGGCGTCAAGAAGTGCAATCCTGTGCTGCTTGAGCCGATGATGAAAGTCGAGGTTGAAGTTCCCGAGGATTACCTTGGGTCCGTCATCGGCGATCTCTCCTCCCGCCGTGGACAGGTCGAGGGTCAGTCCGTGGACAGCGGGCAGTCCAAGGTCCAGTCCAAGGTGCCCCTGGCCGAGATGTTCGGCTACGCCACCCAGCTCCGATCCATGACCCAGGGTCGGGGTATCTTCTCGATGGAATTCAGCCATTACGAGGAAGTTCCTCGCAATGTGGCGGAAGCCATCATTTCTAAGAATCAGGGTAATTCCTGATCTTTCTCATACCCGTTTACCCCCCGATTCTTTTTCATCATGGCCCGCGAGAAGTTCGAAAGGAATAAGCCCCACGTCAACATCGGCACCATCGGCCACGTTGACCACGGCAAAACCACCCTCACCGCCGCCATCACCAACGTGCTGGCCAAGAAGGGTATGGCGAAGGCTCAGGCCTACGACCAAATCGATGGCGCTCCTGAAGAGCGCGAGCGCGGTATCACCATCAACACCGCCCACGTCGAATACGAAACCGACAAGCGTCACTACGCCCACGTGGACTGCCCCGGTCACGCGGACTACGTGAAGAACATGATCACCGGTGCCGCCCAGATGGACGGCGCCATCCTGGTGGTGGCCGCCACCGACGGCCCAATGGCCCAAACCAAGGAGCACATCCTCCTGGCCAAGCAGGTGGGCGTGCCCGCCCTGGTTGTCGCCCTCAACAAGTGCGACATGGTGGACGACGAGGAAATCCTCGAACTGGTCGAACTGGAAGTGCGTGAACTGCTGACCAGCTACCAGTTCCCTGGTGATGACATCCCGGTGGTCCAGGTGTCTGGCCTCAAGGCCCTGGAAGGCGACTCCGCGTGGGAAGCCAAGATCGACGAGCTGATGAATGCCGTTGACGAGTCGATCCCCGAGCCCGAGCGCGAAATCGACAAGCCCTTCCTGATGGCTGTTGAAGACGTGTTCTCCATCACCGGTCGTGGCACCGTGGCCACAGGGCGCATCGAACGTGGAGTGGTGAAGGTGGGCGAAACCGTCCAGATCGTGGGCATCAAGGACACCCGCGACACCACAGTCACCGGCGTGGAGATGTTCCGCAAGCTGCTTGATCAAGGCATGGCCGGCGACAACGTGGGTCTGCTGCTCCGCGGTGTGCAGAAGGAAGACATCGAGCGCGGCATGGTGCTGGTGAAGCCCAACTCCATCAAGCCCCACACCAAGTTCGAAGGGCAGGTCTACGTGCTCAAGAAGGAGGAAGGCGGCCGCCACACTCCCTTCTTCGCAGGCTATCGCCCGCAGTTCTACATTCGCACCACCGATGTGACCGGTCAGATCACCGCCTTCACCGCTGAAGACGGCACGAACGTGGAGATGGTGATGCCCGGAGACAACATCAAGATGACCGGCGAGCTGATCTGCCCGGTGGCCATCGAACAGGGCATGCGCTTTGCCATCCGCGAAGGCGGTCGTACGATCGGCGCCGGCGTGGTGTCCAAGATCCTCGAGTGATCCTCTGATCCGGCTCTCGCCCTGATCTAAGGTCGGGGGGTGGAGGTTTCGGCCTTCACCCCTTCCTGCACCTCGACAATCCAGCCGCTTCTGAGTGGCCATTCGGGATCCTCCCGTTTGCTACTTCTGAGCACGACAGTTAGAGGTGTTCACCTCTAACGCTCCCAGCCAACGGGTTGTTCCACCCTGGCTCTCCGCCGCACCTGGCTCATCGCCGTCTGAACCGACATGTCCGCCGCCATCGCTCAGCAGAAGATCCGCATCCGCCTCAAGGCGTTTGATCGCCGCATGCTGGATCTGTCCTGCGAAAAAATCATCGAAACTGCCGATCACACCGCTGCAACTGCGATCGGCCCGATCCCCCTTCCCACCAAGCGCAAGATCTACTGCGTGCTGCGCTCGCCCCACGTGGACAAGGACTCCCGTGAGCACTTCGAGACCCGCACCCACCGCCGGATCATCGATATCTACAGCCCCTCGGCAAAAACCATCGATGCTCTGATGAAGCTCGACCTGCCGAGCGGTGTGGACATCGAAGTGAAGCTCTGAGTTCCACGTTCAACTGCCGCACCACGTAGTGGTGCCTACCAAGCCCGCCAAGAGGCGGGCTTTTTGACGGGCCCATCGGCGCCCACCTAGCCCTCGCAGGCGGAGTGTTGCTGCCTAGGATTCGAGCCAAAAGACGGTTCTGCCCTACGGCGGTGCCGGTCCCTCAACCGCTGCCGGAAGGACGACGACGTGACGAATCTGGCCGTGAGGGAACTCCCACTCTTCCCGCTGCCGGATGTGGTGTTGTTCCCCCAGGAGGTGCTGCCTCTTCACATCTTTGAGCCGCGCTACCGGATGATGCTGCGCACGGTGCTGGACGCCGATCGGCGCTTCGGTGTTGTGCGTTGGGATCCCCAGGAGGGAAAGATGGCAGAGGTGGGCTGTTGCGCTGAGATTCTCCAGTGCCAAACCCAGGAAAACGACCGCAGCAACATCGTGACCATGGGCCAGCAGCGCTTTCGCGTGCTGGAGGTGGTGCGCGAGGCCCCCTTCCGGGTGGGACTGGTGAGCTGGATTGAAGACGAGCACAACGACAGCCACGACACCCTCAGCGATCTCTCCACAGAGGTGACCAAAGCCCTCAAGGACGTGGTGGAGCTCACGGGCAAATTGATGGGCAAGCCCACCGCCCTGCCCAGTGACGTGCCAGACCTGCCCCGGGAGCTGTCGTTCTGGATCGGTGCCCACCTGGGGGGTCCGGTGGCCGATCAGCAACAGGCGCTGCTGGAGATCACCGATACCGGTGAACGGCTGCGCCAGGAATTTGATTTGCTGGATGAAACCCGCCGGCAACTGGCCGCCCGAACCGTGCTGCAGGACACCTTTCGAGATCTCGACGAATCCGCGGGCAACGAGGAGAGCTGAGACACCATGACACGGTTGGCCGTATTGCCCACCCTCGCCGGGGGCCTGTTGGGAGTGGCCGCGATCCTGGGCGCCCTGCTGCTGCTTGGCCTTGCGGTGTGGGGCTGGCGTGATCGCCAGTTCGAAAGCACCGCCAGCGTGGCCGATGCCTACGACCGCTGGACCGATGACCAGCTGCTGGAGCGTCTCTGGGGAGATCATGTCCACCTGGGGCACTACGGCAGCCCGCCGCAGTCGGTGGACTTCCGCCGCGCCAAGGTGGACTTCGTCCACGAGCTGGCCCGCTGGAGCGGCCTCGCGGACCTGCCTCCAGGCAGCACGGTGCTCGATGTGGGCTGCGGCATCGGTGGCAGCGCCCGCATTCTCGCCCGCGATTACGGCTTGCAGGTGTTGGGCATCAGCATCAGCCCTGGCCAGATCCGACGGGCCACCGAACTCACCCCAGCGGATCTGAACTGCCGCTTTGCCGTGATGGATGCCCTCGCTCTCGATCTGCCGGACGCCGGCTTCGATGCGGTGTGGAGTGTGGAGGCCGGCCCCCATATGCCCGATAAGCAGCGCTACGCCGATGAATTGCTGCGGGTGCTCAAGCCCGGCGGACGGCTGGCGGTGGCCGATTGGAACCGCCGCGACGCCGCTGTGAAACCCCTGAATCGCCTGGAGCGCTGGGTGATGCACCAGTTGCTGGTGCAATGGGCCCATCCCGAATTCGCCAGCATCCCAGGCTTCCGCCGCAACCTGGAGCAAAGCCCCTACGGCCGCACCACCAACTCCCAGCCTGAGGGCACCTCAGCCAACCCTTGGCTGGTGGACACCGCGGACTGGAGCCGCGAAACGCTGCCCTCCTGGATCGACTCCATCCTCGAAGGCCTTCGCCGGCCTCGTGCCGTGCTGGGGCTAGGACCGCAGGCCGTCCTGATGGGTCTGCGCGAAACCCCCACCCTGCTGCTGATGCACTGGGGTTTCGCCACCGGGATGATGCAGTTCGGCGTGTTTCGCGGACGCAAACCGGCCTGAGGTCAGGCCTCCACGTCTGCGATCTGGGTGATCGGATAGGCCCCGAACACGGCCAAGTGCTCACACAGGGGCTGGAGCTCGGCAATGGCCTGCTGCAACGGCTCCGGCCCCTCGGAGAGCTCGAGATCCACGAAGAAGATGTATTCCCCCATCTCGCGTTTGGAGGGCCGCGATTCGATGCGGCTCATGTTCAGGCCCCGATGGGCAAAGCAGGCCAGGGCCTCCAGCAGGGCACCTGGTTGGTTGGCATGCAGGGAGAACGCCAGGCTGGCCAAGGGGCCCTCGAGGCT
Source organism: Synechococcus sp. HJ21-Hayes (assembly GCF_024345835.1). Classification (GTDB taxonomy): domain Bacteria; phylum Cyanobacteriota; class Cyanobacteriia; order PCC-6307; family Cyanobiaceae; genus Vulcanococcus. Next base: position 149,101 of record NZ_JAGQBW010000001.1, read on the forward strand.
GCGCTCCCCGCGTCCCAACAACAGGAAGCGGGTGCAATTGCCCGCCACATCATTGATGGGATAGGCCAGCACCTCCAGGCCATGCTCCTGGGCGGCCTGCAGGGAGGCAACGGCGGCGCGGAAACGACTACCCGCCACCATGCGGGCCGCTTCAGCGGTGGAGCTGGTAGGCAGTTGCAGGGCGGTGGGCAGGCGGTCGGCCAGCCACTGGCTGCACTGGGCCAGGGCCTGGGGATGGGAGAGCACTTCGCTCACGCCCTCCAACGGGCCACTGCCCAGCAGCGCATGGCGAATGGGCAGCACCAGAGCCCGCTCCACCCGCAGCTCGGGGTGCTCCCAGAGGGCATCGAGGCAGGCGGTCACACCGCCCTCCACCGAGTTCTCCACCGGCACCACCGCACCATCACAGCGCCCTTCCGCCAGGGCCTTCACCACGGCGCGGATGCCCGCCTGGGGCAGCAGTTGCGGGGTGGCGATCTGCTCCAGGGCCGCCAGGCGCATCGCAGCCTGCTCCCCATAGGTACCCGCGGGGCCAAGAAAGGCAATGCGCATGGGAACTGGGAAAGCCGTGCTGGATAGGATCATGCCGCCCCGGCCGCTCCCAGATGCCCCTGGCCTTCAGCGCCAGCCAAGCGTTGCACTTGCCGGTTCAACGGGATGGCGAGCGGCTTGCGGCCTACCTCGACGACGAAGAGCGGGTCATCGGCGCTCTGCTCGATCCGCAACAACTCCACCCGCTCTCAGCCGGGAGCTATCGCTACACGGTGACCAAACTGCAGGTGTTCCAGCTGCAGATCCAGCCGGTGGTGGATCTGGTGGCCCGGCGCAGCCCCAGCCGCATCGAGCTGGAAGCAGTGGACTGCGAACTGGAGGGCCTGGGCCTGGTGGACGACTTTCGCCTCACCCTGCACTCCTGGCTGGAAGCACGGCAGGAGGGCCTGGTGGGCGAGGCCGCCCTGGCGGTGCATGTGAGCCAGCCCAGTCTGCTGAAGCTGATCCCAGCCAAGGTGCTGGAGGGCACGGGGCGATCGCTGCTGGCCGGAATCCTGCTAGGCATCAAGACCCGTGTGGGTCAGCAGCTTCTGGGCGATTTTGAGCAGTGGTGCCAGCTCACGGCCAGCTAGGCGGGGAGCACCTTGCGAAGGAAGGAACGGCGATGCAGCGAAGTAGGTCCGAGCTGCAGCAGGGCTTGGCGGTGCACAGCGGTGCCATAACCGGCATGGCGCTCCAGGCCATAGCCGGGATGCGTCAGGGCCAGCCGGGTGATCAGCGCATCCCGGGCCTGCTTGGCCAGCACACTGGCGGCAGCAATCTCCAGGCACTGGCTGTCGCCCCGCACCACGGTTTGCTGCGCTCCCCGCCAGCAGCGCAGGGGTAACACCCCATCCACCAACACCAGCTCAGGCGGGAGCGCCAGGCGCTGCAAGGCCCGCAGCATGGCCCACTCCGTGGCCGTGCGAATGCCATGGCGATCGATTTCCGCGGCAGACGCCTGACCCAGGGCCCAGTGGCAGGTTTGGGCCGTGATCTGAGGCACCAGCAGGGCACGCCGGCGGGCGGTGAGGGCCTTACTGTCCGTGAGTCCGGCGGCGGCGAGCGGCTCGCGGGCAGCGTCGGGGAGGATCACCGCCCCGGCGAACACGGGGCCGAACCAACAGCCCCGGCCCACCTCATCCACGCCGGCAACGGCCAACGTCAGTCGGTGGCGGAGGAACGGCGGCGGCGACGGCGGGGTTCGCCGCTGTCGTCCTCGGGTTCGGGTTCCGGAGCGGCAGCAAGGGCCACAGCGGCAGGGGCTGGCGCTGGTACCTCGGTGATGGCCACCGCCGCGGCAGCACGGCTCCGGGTTGCTCGGGCCGGGACCCGCTCGGCCGCCGGCTTGGGTGTGGCGATCACGTCGAAGGTGGTGTCGGTCAGGACGGGGATCGGCGCAAAGTCGTCGACGGGCAGCGGCGTGATCTCCACCGTGACGGGCAGCGGCGGCTGCACCGCCATAGGGGCTTCAGCAGCACCGGGACGGGTGGGACTGGCGAGCACCGCATCACCACTGCCGCCGCGGCCACGGCGACGACGACGCGGACCTGTCGCAGCCAGTTGCTGGCGCGCCTCTTCCAGGATGGCCTCGGCATCTTCACCGGGACGCACCACCCGTACCATCAGGTTGTCGGCACTGGGAACCGGCTCCAGCAACAGGGCTGGGTTGAGGCCAAGCCAGCCGTACACGAGCTCTTGGTCGGCATCCATGGGGACAGCCACGAGTTCCGGCTCAGGCCGCCGACTGGGAACCTCACCAGCTGGGGCCATGGCGGCATCCACCGAGACCCCTGGGGCAGCGGCCGCAACATCAAAGCTGGGCAGATCCGGGGCCTCGCCGGCACCCCGACCACCCCGACCACCGCGGCGACGACGACCACCGGCTGCTTCAGAGACGGAGGGACTGAGCACCTCAGCCCGGGCGGAAGCGGCAGAGCGCACCAAGCCGCCCAGGTTGGCCAGAGGCTGGAGGGTGTCCTTACCAGGCAGCACCGCCACGTGACCCAGGCCACCGCAGCTGGGGCAGGCACGCCCGAACAGTTCGTAGATGTTCTGCCCCTGGCGCTTGCGGGTGAGCTCCACAAGGCCCAGTTCCGTGAGCTGAGCAATCTGGGGGCGCGCCGAATCGTGGCGCACGGCTTCAGTGAAGTGCTCGAGCAGTTGCAACTGATCGCGGCGCGACTCCATATCGATGAAGTCGATGATCACCACACCACCGATGTTGCGCAGCTTGAGCTGGCGGGCAATCTCGATAGCCGCTTCACAGTTGGTCCAGAGCACCGTCTCCCGCGCATTGGCGGAGCGGGTAAAGGAGCCCGAGTTCACGTCAATCACCGTGAGCGCCTCGGTGGGCTCGATGATCACGTAGCCACCGGAAGGCAGCTCCACCCGGGGCTTGAGGGCATCACGGATGGCGGCGTTCACCTTGAAGTGCTCAAGGATCTCAGTGGGTTCCTGATGCGCCTCCACCTGCAGGTTGGCCTGATCGACCCCGAGGAAGGCATTGACGCGGCCTACGGCATCGGCCGTGTCCACCACCACCCGCACCAGATCAGGGCTGTAGTGATCGCGCAGGATCCGATGGATGAAGTCCTCGTCGCGGTTGAGTAGCACCGGAGGGCTGGCGGCCTCTGCCGCGGTCTGGATGGCCTCCCACTGGCGCAGCAGGGCTTCAAGGTCGTCGATCAGCAGCTCTTCGCTGACGCTCTCCGCCTCGGTGCGGATCAACAGACCAGCCCCTGGGGGCTTGATCAACACGCCTAGGGCCCGCAGCCGATTGCGCTCGCTCTCACCATTGATGCGGCGGGAGATGTTCACCCCCTGGCCATGGGGCTGGAGCACCAAGAAACGGCCCGGCAGGGTGAGGTTGCCGGTGAGCCGCGGCCCCTTAGTGCCCGTGGGCTCCTTCATCACCTGAACCAGCACCTTCTGCTTGGGTTCCAGTAGCTCGGTGATGCCGGCAGCGCCCTTTCTCAGCCGCAGCGGGCCGAGATCGGTGACATGGATGAAGCCGTTTTTCTCACCCTCGCCAATGTTGACGAAGGCAGCATCGATGCCGGGGAGGACATTCTCAACGGTGCCGAGATAGACGTCACCGATTTGATAGCGGCCTTGGGCCACCACCAATTCATCCACACGGTCGTCGGTGAGAACTGCGGCAATACGCAGCTGCTCGGCGATGACGATCTGCTGAGGCATGGAAAGTCAGGAGATGGCTCGCCGGAAGCGAGCCGAAGGGGGATTAGGAAAACGGCACCAGCCGCAACCACAACACGGGGAAGCGAAACATCCGCAGCCATCGCCGATGGCCTTGGGTTCTGGAAGGAGCTGTGGTTTGGAAAAATTCAGGACGACATCCGCAGAGGGGACGCCAAGGGCGGACCGGAGCGGTGACTGTTTCGAGCGCTGCGGCGGGAGGGACATCACCCAGGGGTGCGTGACCTCAGAACCGCGACCTACGAGCAGGCCTTACCGGGAAAGAAGCGCAAGTTCCAGATCTGGATGGAACCCGTCTGAACGGCGTCTGCCGTGGCGACTTTCAAGAAGAGAGGTTCGAGAAAGCTGCCTAGGCTCCCCTCTCATCAAGAGGGGCGAAGACTCTGGCCAAGGGTCGGACCAGTTGATCTGCCGTCGTGCTTGCACGCTAGCACGGGCATTTTGTGGCCTTCAGCCCTGGCGCAACTGCAGCGATTCGCGGCGCAGGCTCACCATGTTCAGGGACATGGCCAGCTGTTGGCTGAACCAGGACTGCAGCTGTTCTGGGCGCAGGCTGCGACCCGCTGCATCAATCTCAGCGGTGTAAAGCAAGCTCACCGCTGCAGGATCCTCCGTTGCCGCAACCCGCAGGTCTTGCAGGTACGGACGACAGTCCCGGCTGCGGGGACGCCCCTTCTTATCGGTGTCCTCCCAGATCCACTCGCCCGCGTTGCGCAAGGCCTCAACGGATTCCTCCCACTGGGCCAGGCTGACCAGCGGAGCAGCCCCCAACGCCGCAACCGAGGGTTCAGGCCTCAGCACCAGGCTCCAGGTGGCCGCCACCAGCTCCTGCGACAGGCTGACGCCCGACACCGGCACCTCGAGCACCGTCTGCAGCGCGAACTGGGGCGGCAGTTGCTCCTGCAGCCGTTGGCACACCCAGGCGGGGTCCTGCCATTCCGCCATCTCCACATCCATCCACTCGCCAGCCGCCTCGGCGCCCAGGGGCAGGGCCAGGGCGAACTGCACCCGCGGCAGGGGGTGGAAGCCGCCGGTGAAGCTCACGGGCACGCCGCTGCGGCGCAGGGCACGCTCCATCAGTCGCACCAGATCCAGGTGGCTGAGCAGCGCCAGCGAGCCGGTTTTGGCGAAACGGAAGCGCAGGCGCTGCATCCGCTCGCTGGCGGGAGGCCGTTGGGGGAGCTGCTCTGGGATCACTGGCGGCGGAATCACCACGTTGTGGCCCAGCTCCGGACCGCACACACCGCAGCTGCTGCAACCCTCAAAGGAACAATCGGGAACCACCGCCGCCGCCAGGGCCTGGCTGAGGTCGTCGGCAAGCCAGCCCTTGTCAACGCCGGAATCGATGTGATCCCAGGGCAGGGGCTGAGCGCAGAAGGCCTCCAGGTCTTGGGAACTGAGGGCCTCGGTGCTGCTCCAGGCCCCCATCTCCAGGGCGCGATAGCGGCCGCCCAGGCCCGCGGCCTCAATGGCCTCGGTCCAGGCGGCGTAGGTGCGATCGGCCGCCTCGAACCAGGCATCGAGGCCGGCACCGGAGCGCCAGGCGGCCTCGATCACCGGAGCCAGGCGCCGATCGCCGCGGCCCACAAAGTCCTCCATGGCCGAGAGGCGCACATCGGTGTAGTTGGTCTTGAGGCCGCGCAGGGGCCGCAGGGCCTCGCGCAGCAGCTGCTGGCGCCGCTGGAATTCCGCCGTGCTCACGCTGTGCCACTGGAAGGGCGTATGGGGCTTGGGCGTGAAGTTGCTGATGGTGAGGTTCAGCTCCAGCCGGCCCAGGTCGGTGCAGTTGCGCTGCAGATTGCGGCAGGTATCGGCGATGCCCAGCACATCGGCATCGGTTTCCCCCGGCAGGCCGATCATGAAATAGAGCTTGATCTTGCGGTAACCGCTCTGCATCGCCGTGCGGATGCCCCGCAGCAGCTCGGCATCGGTGAGGCCCTTGTTCACGATGTCGCGCAGGCGCTGGGTGCCGGCCTCCGGCGCAAAGGTGAGGCCCGCCTTGCGGGTACCCCCCAGGATGTGGGCGATGTTCTCGTCGAAGCGATCCACCCGCTGGCTCGGCAGGGTGAGGGTCACGTTCTTGTCGGCCAGGCGGTTGCGCAGCTCCACCCCCACCGCCGGCAGGGCCAGGTAATCGCTGCAGCTCAGCGAGAGCAGCGAGAAATCGGAGTAGCCGGTGCGCTCCATGCCGGTTTCGATCGCCTCGATCACCGCCTCGGGCTCCACATCCCGGGCGGGACGGGTGAGCATGCCCGGCTGGCAGAAGCGGCAGCCACGGGTGCAACCGCGGCGAATCTCCACGGTGAGCCGGTCATGCACCGTCTCGATGTGGGGCACCAGACCCATGGCGTAGTGGGGCATGGGCGTGGCGGTGCGCCGCAGCACCCGCGCCGGGATGCCGGGAACGAGGGGCACCTGGGTCACGCCGTCAGCCCCCGGTCCGTAGAGGCTGGGCACGTACACCCCCGGCACCTGGGCCAGGTCGAGCAGGAGCTCACGGCGGCTCAGGCCCGCCGCCTTGGCCTCGGCCACCACCAGCCCGATCTCGGGCAGCACCTCCTCGCCATCGCCAAGCACCACGAAATCGAAGAAGGCCGCGAAGGGCTCCGGGTTGCTGGTGGCGGTGGGGCCACCAGCAAAGATCAAGGGCGGTGCTGCCGGATCAGCCAGGGGCAGATCCCCCCGATCCGCTGCCCGGATGGGGACCTGGGCTAGCTCCAGCATCGCGAGGATGTTGGTGGCCCCGAGCTCATAGCTGAGGGAGAAGCCGAGGATGTCGAACGCCGGCAGGGGCCGGCGGCTCTCCACCGCAAACAGGGGCTCCCCGCGCAGGCGCAACCGCTCGGCCAGATCGGGCCCTGGCAGGTAGCTGCGGTCGCACAGCTGGCCGGGCACGGCGTTGAGGATCGAATAGAGAATGATGTGGCCGGTGTTGCTGGAGCCCACCTCGTAGATCTCGGGGTAGGTGAGGGCCCAGCGCACCCGGGCGCCCTGCCAGTCGCGGGGCTCCACCCCCAGCTCATTGCCCAGATAGCGGCCGGGCTTGGCAATGCTCCGGTCCACCAGGGCCGCGAAGTCCACCGGAGCGTCAACAGGCGAGGCAACGGTCACGGCGGCACGCGGACGGGCGTTGGCTCGATCGTATGCATCGGGGCGCCTCGCCATAGGACAATCCCGCCATCAGCAACAGCGCACGGCGCCCGATCCCATGGCTCAGGTCAACGGCAACTACCTCAAGCTCAAGGCGGGCTACCTCTTCCCGGAGATCGCACGGCGCGTGAAGGCCTTCAGCGAGGCCAACCCAGAGGCTCCGATCATTCGCCTGGGCATCGGCGACGTGACTGAACCACTGCCGGAGGCCTGCCGCAGCGCCATGAAGGCCGCCATCGACGAGATGGGCACCCGTGAGGGCTTCCACGGCTACGGCCCCGAGCAGGGCTACCTGTGGCTGCGCGAGGCCATTGCCACCCACGACTTCCAATCCCGCGGCTGCCAGGTGAGCGCCGAAGAGATCTTCGTGTCGGATGGCTCCAAGTGCGACAGCAGCAACATCCTCGACATCCTCGGCCCGGACAACCGCATCGCCGTGACCGACCCGGTGTACCCGGTGTATGTGGACACCAACGTGATGGCGGGCCGCACCGGCGACGCCGATGACGCCGGCCAGTACGGCGGCCTCACCTACCTGCCGATCACGGCCGCCAATGGCTTCACCGCCGAGATTCCCAGCGACAAGGTGGATCTGATCTACCTCTGCTTCCCCAACAACCCCACCGGCGCGGTGGCCACGAGGGAGCAACTGAAGGCCTGGGTGGACTACGCCCGTGCCAACGATGCCCTGATCCTGTTTGACGCGGCCTACGAGGCCTTCATCCAGGACCCCGAGCTACCCCACTCCATCTACGAGATCGAAGGCGCCCGTGAGTGCGCCATCGAGTTCCGCTCCTTCTCCAAGAACGCCGGCTTCACCGGCACCCGCTGCGCCCTCACCGTGGTGCCCAGGGGGCTGATGGGGACGGCCGCCAATGGCGAACGGGTGGAGCTATGGGCCCTGTGGAACCGCCGCCAATGCACGAAGTTCAACGGCGTGAGCTACATCGTGCAGCGTGGCGCCGAAGCGGTGTATTCGCCGGAAGGCCAGGCCCAGGTGAAAGCCCTGATCAGCTTCTACATGGAAAACGCCGCCATCATTCGCCGCGAGCTCAGCGCGGCCGGCCTGCAGGTGCACGGCGGGGAACAGGCCCCCTACGTGTGGATCAAAACCCCCGAGGGGATTGATTCCTGGGGGTTCTTCGACCTGCTGCTGGGCCAGGCCAACGTGGTGGGCACCCCCGGCAGCGGCTTCGGGGCCGCCGGCGAGGGCTACTTCCGCCTCTCGGCCTTCAACAGCCGCGCCAACGTGGAGGAGGCCATGCGGCGCATCCAACGGGCCCTCGCGCCGGCAGCGGCTGCCGCGTGAGGTCCTGCCTAGAGTTTGCGTCCCGTGATGTCTGAACTGGCCGCGATGACCAGAGCAAGCCAGGCACCAGGCCGCGACAGCGGTGGCGCGGCGGTGATGGAGAAGGCACCGGAGCGGGTTCGCAAGACCTCGCCCCGCTACAAGGTGCTGCTGCACAACGACCCGGTGAACACCATGGAATACGTGGTGACCACCCTGCGGCAGGTGGTGCCATCCCTCAGCGAGCAGGACGCCATCGCTGTGATGCTGGAGGCCCACAGCACCGGCGTGGGCCTGGTGATCGTGTGCGACATCGAGCCGGCGGAGTTCTACTGCGAAACCCTCAAGGCCAAAGGGCTCACAAGCACGATCGAACCGGAAAGCTGATGGAGGCCGCCGCCACGCCGGGCAGGCCGCACATCCCCTGGTGGGGCACCCTGCTCTATCCCGCCGTACTGGTGGCCCTCTTCCTGGGCTGCCAAGGGCTGGCAGGGCTCCTCGGCGTTGGCGAAGGGCAGCGGGCGAGCCTGGCAGCGATTCCGGCCGTGGTGGCCCTCGTGCTCAGCCTGCCGCAGCGACTGCGACGGCAGTGGGGTGAGCCGCACCCCTGGCGCAGCCTGGGGGTGGTGGCACCAGGGCCAGCCGTGCTCAAGGCCCTACTGCGCGGCCTGCTCAAGGCGGCGGCTCTGCTGGGTCTGGTGGTGATCGGCCTGCAGCTGGCCGGAGCGCTCACCTGGCCACTGCAAACCTCTGGCGCCGTGGTTCTCAACGGCCTGGCCCTGGCCCTGGGGGTGGGCTTTGCCGAGGAACTGCTATTCCGCGGCTGGCTACTGGGGGAACTCGAGCTGCAATGGGGACGCCAGCGGGCCCTGCTACTCCAGGCCGCCCTGTTCAGCTTGGTTCACACCCGCTTCAATCTGCCGCTACTACCCCTCCTCGGTCTCCTGGGGGGCCTGATGCTGCTGGGCCTGGCCCTTGGCCTGCAACGCCGTTCCGACAGGGGCTTGCTGTGGGGGGCCATTGGACTGCATGGCGGCCTGGTGGGCGGCTGGTTTGTGCTCAACCAGGGGCTGACCGCCCTGGAACCGGCCACCCCCAATTGGCTCACCGGACCCGCCAACCCCATCGGGAGCGTGCTGGGCTGGCTGGGGCTGGGCCTGCTGTTGTGGGCGCGACGACGCTGGTGGAGCGCCTAGCGGGTGGCCGTGGCCAGGGCTTTGCGACCCTCCACCGGCGCATGCAACGCCTGCTCCAGGGGAGCAACCCCGTAGTCGCGCTCTAGCAAATCCATCACCGTGCGGCCGAAATCAGATGGGTTGCGCTCGAAGGCCTCCAGACAGATCCGACCGAAGGTGCTCCCCATCGGCTCGGGGTTCCAGAGCAGCTGCCGAGCCGTCCAGGGCAGCATGCTCATTGGGTTGTAGCCGGGCTTGATCAGGCCCTGATCGAAGCCGTACTGCTCCAAGTGGGTGTGGGGCTGAAGGCCGATGAAAAAGATCGCCGGCTCCACCTTGTCGGCACCGAAAATGCGCTCCAGCTCGCGGTGATAGGCCACGGTCTGGCGGATCGTCTCGGGCCGCTCGTCGATCACGTTGAACGAGTAATTCACCGACACGTGCTCGCGGAAACCAGCCCTGGCGAGCAGGCGGCAGTTCTCCAGCACGGTGCGCAGGTTGTAGCCCATGCGCATCTTGCGCACGAGCTCCTGGGAGCCGGAGGTAATGCCGATCTCGAAGTAGTCCATGCCGGTGGCCACCATCAATTCAGCCAGCTCGGCATCGAGGTTGTCGGCCCGGATGTAGGCGGCCCAGCGGATATCGCTCCAACCCTCCGCCTGAACGGCCCGCAACAGCTCCTTGGCGTCGTCGATGTAGCGGCGCGCGGGGATGAACTGGGCATCGGTGAACCAGAAGCCACGCACGCCCTTCGCATAGAGCTGGCGCATCTCGGCGATCACCTCCTGCACGGGGTTCACGCGCACCGCCTTGCCCTCCACCACGGTGTAGACGCAATAGCAGCAGTTGTGGGGGCAACCGCGCTTGGTCTGTACACCCACATAGAAGTCGCCGCCGTCGAGATACCAGTCGAGCTGGGGCCAGATCTGGGCGATGTAGCTGTAGTTGCAGGCGGTTTTCTCCATGCCCGCCGGCTGCTCATGGATCAAGCCAGGCCTGGGCTCCTCCCCCGCCAGAAAGCAGCGCTCCCCCTCGAGGGACTCGCCCCGGATCAGTTTCTCCAGCAACGGCTCGCCTTCCCCCACCGACACCACGGTGCCCTGGGGCAACTTGCGGCCCAGCTGCTCATAAAAGACACTCACGGCGCCGCCGCCGAGGGCGGCGATGGCCTGCGGTTCAAAGCGGCGGGCCCGGCGCAACCCCCGCCGCACCAAGCGCAGGTTGCGCCACAGCTCTCCATAGAAGGAGGCCATCAGGCGCAGGCCGCCCAGGGCACCACGCAGGCGCTTGAGCGGATTGCGCGCATAGAACACCTCAAAAGAGTTCTGCAGGGGATTGCCGCCGCGCCCATCCACTGGCGCATAGATCTGAATATCCCGCCAAGAGAACACCACAAGGGTGGGGCGGAACTGCTCGATCGTGGCGAGCAGCACGCGCTCCACATCCAGCAGGGGAAGGGCTGCCAGATCCAGGATCCGCTGGGGCACCTGGGGAAACTGCTTATGAATGTGATCGGCCAGGTACACCGGGCCGATCGGGAAGATGGGATTGCAGGGCAGGCGAACCAGCAACACCCGCTGATCACCCGGGCAGGGTTGGCTCACGGCGGGGCACAAAAAGCGTGCTTGGACGCTAACAACTGATCTCAGGGGCCGGAGTCGCCATGGCGCTGGCCAGCTCGCGCACGCGGCGCTGCAGCGGGGTGGGCAACCAACCCCACCAGGCCTGATGCACGCAGGGACGCTGGCGCAGTTCCCAGCCGTGGCGCGCCAGCAGCTCAGCCAGCTGTTCGGGCCTGGGCTGCGGGTAGGCGGGATTGATCACATCGCCCACATCAATGCCACCCAGGTCGTCGATGCCGGCCTCGAGGGCCGCAGGCAGGGCCTCCAGGGGCCAGAGATTGGGGGGCATCTGGAGATGCACCTCGGCCGGCAGTACGGCACGGGCCGTGGCAATGAACGCCAGCAGATCGTCTTGCTCGGCCGTGGTGAGAGGCCGCGCCTGCTCACCATCGGGACGCCAGGGCTGCAGGATCACTTCCTGCAGATGCCCCCAACGCCGCTGCAGGTCCGCCAGGAGCTCAAGAGCCTGCTGGCGATCGGCCCAGCTCTCGCCCACCCCCAGCAGCAGGCCCGTGGTGAAGGGAAGACCCAGCCGCCCTGCCTGCTGCAACTGCCGCAGGCGCACCTCCAGGCGCTTGCTGGGGGCGTGGCGATGCAGGGGCTCATAGGCCGGCCCGAGGCCCTCCAGCATCAGGCCCATGGAGGGGTTAAGCCGGGCCAGGGAAGCCATCTCAGCCAGCGACAGGGGGCCGGCGTTGGTATGGGGCAAGCGCCCCTGGGCCAGGGCCAGGCGACTCAGTCGGATCAGATGGGCAAACCAGCCGGCCCGCTGGGGCGATGCCGGGGCCACCTCACCGCTGAGCAGCAACACCTCACGGGCCAGGGGGCGGGCCGCCAGCTGCTCCAGGGCCGAGGCCTCGCTGAGGGCGCTGGCCTGCGCCAGGGGAACCCGAAAACTGCAGTAGCCGCAAGCGTTGAAGCAACCGTGGGTGGGCACCAGCGTGACGCTGGGGCTCCAGCTGATGCGGCGCCCGAAGGGGCGATGACCCCGCGGCGATCCCTCCCTCAACACCCCTTTACAAGCGCGCAATGTTCCGTTACGTTGTGGGAGGCGTCGGCTCCGGCCGCTGCCCTACTTACCGCCAAAAGCCTTCGGGCACGCGGCATTTCTTTCCCGTACTCATGACCACCACTCTCCAGCAGCGCCAAGGCGCTTCTGCGTGGAACCAGTTCTGCGAGTGGGTCACCAGCACCGACAACCGCCTCTATGTGGGTTGGTTCGGCGTTCTGATGATCCCCTGCCTGCTGGCAGCCACCATCTGCTTCATCGTTGCGTTCATCGCAGCTCCCCCTGTTGACATCGACGGCATCCGTGAGCCTGTCGCCGGCAGCCTGCTGTACGGCAACAACATCATCTCCGGCGCTGTGATCCCCAGCAGCAACGCCATCGGCCTGCACTTCTATCCCATCTGGGAAGCCGCCAGCCTCGACGAGTGGCTGTACAACGGCGGTCCGTTCCAGCTGGTGGTGTTCCACTTCCTGATCGGCATCTACGCCTACATGGGACGCGAGTGGGAACTCTCCTACCGCCTCGGCATGCGCCCCTGGATCTGCGTTGCTTACAGCGCACCCGTGGCTGCTGCTTCTGCTGTGTTCCTGGTGTACCCCTTCGGTCAGGGCTCCTTCTCGGACGCCATGCCCCTGGGTATCTCCGGCACCTTCAACTACATGCTGGTGTTCCAGGCTGAGCACAACATCCTGATGCACCCCTTCCACATGCTGGGTGTGGCCGGTGTGTTCGGCGGCAGCCTGTTCTCCGCCATGCACGGCTCCCTGGTGACCTCCTCCCTGGTGCGTGAAACCACCGAGGCTGAGTCCCAGAACTACGGCTACAAGTTCGGCCAAGAGGAAGAGACCTACAACATCGTGGCTGCCCACGGTTACTTCGGTCGCCTGATCTTCCAATACGCCTCCTTCAACAACAGCCGCAGCCTGCACTTCTTCCTGGCTGCCTGGCCCGTGGTTGGCATCTGGTTCACCGCCCTGGGCGTGAGCACCATGGCCTTCAACCTGAACGGTTTCAACTTCAACCAGTCGATCCTCGACGGCCAAGGCCGCGTGGTGAACACCTGGGCGGACGTTCTGAACCGCGCTGGTCTGGGCATGGAAGTGATGCACGAGCGCAATGCTCACAACTTCCCCCTCGACCTGGCCGCTGCAGAAGCCACCCCCGTGGCTCTGACCGCACCTGTGATCGGCTGAAGCCAACAGTCCGGTTAACGAGCCCCCGCTACGGCGGGGGCTTTTTTATTGGCGCCCCGTGGATGGGTGAGAGTGGCTGCAGTGGGTTGAATGCCGGTGGTTGGGGATGGGCTGCAGCGCACAGCTGCTCAGGTGGCGGCGGAGCTGCAGCTTCAACCCCATCCGGAAGGAGGCTGGTACCGGGAGCTGCATCGCAGTGAGGCCGCCGTTCAGCGATGGGATGGTGAGGCCCGATCCGGGTTGACCCTGATCGTGTTTCTGTTGGCGGCCGGTGAAACCAGTGGCTGGCATCGGGTGCTCCATGCCGATGAAACCTGGCATTTCGCTGGGGGCGAGCCCTTGGAGCTCTGGATCCTGGAACCCGATATGCACACGCCAAGCCGCCGGCTTCTGGGCCCCTTGGGCCTCAGTGGTGGCGCTTCAGAGGAGCCCAACCTGCCCGTGGCCGTTGTGCCTGCGGGCTGGTGGCAGGCGGCTCGTTCCATGGGCAGCTGGAGTTTGGTGACCTGCTGCGTGGCTCCAGGTTTTGACTTCCAGGATTTTCAACTACTCCGCGAACTTCCGCGCGAGCTGCATCCCCTGGGCGCCATGGAGAGCTTGCTTTGATCCAGACGCAGGCGAGACCGGTTTGCGGATGAGGAAAACCGACAAAACACCAGCACCAGCCGGAGAGCCAAGGGCGATGGTGTGTGACAACCAGTCGTGAAAGCCGGTGACTGGATTTGAACCTGCGACCTACTGATTACGAATCAGTTGCTCTACCACTGAGCTACACCGGCATCCCCATGAAATTAGCATTCAGGCCTCTCTGGCCCGCGGTGACACCGATGGTTCCTCCCTCCCGTGAGCCCCTGGATCCGGCCCTCCGGGCCCGTTTGCTGCAAGAGGCCCGCACGCCTTGGCGTGGTCTGCGCAGGGCCCTCTGGCTGGCTTTCACTGCCTCTGCAGCGCTTGGTCTGGCCACGATGGCGATGCGAGCCTCAGCGGGGGATGGTGTGCCCGGCTCAGATCTGCTGATCCAGGTTGGGGCCCTCAGTCTCTTCGGGTTCCTGCTCTGGCGGGATCGTGCTGCTGACCCCGGAGACGGTTCCACCGGTGCCGACTGAAGGCTCGGTTGTGGTGGTTTCCGGGGTCGCCGCCGGAAGGTCCTTGGGTTCGGACTCCGGTCCTGTTGCAGGATCAGGCTCGGGATCCTGTATGGGTTCGGGCTGATGCTCAACCTCAGGTTCAGTTACGGCAGCGGGAGGCTCAGGTGTTTCAGGTGCCTGGGGTTTGGTTTCTGTGGGATCCAGCTCCAAGGACGGCAGCAGCAGGAGGGGCAATCCCAGGTTGAGGCGTTGCTCGGCGGCCTCAACTTGGGTGAGTGGCAGCGTTTGCTCGATCTGTTGGGTGGAGCGACTGAACATCCACAGGGCTTGCACCACCTGATGCCACTGCCAGAGCATCAGCACCAGTAGGGGCACGGCCATCAGCAGTACCACCAGCCGCGGACTGGCGGCCAGCGGCGACCAGGCCCAGGCCATACCGGCGGAAGTATCGATCCACCACACCAGGGGCAGCAGCAGGGCCGCACCGCTGCTTGCTAGCAGTTTCAGGGGAAGGACGTTCTGTAGGGCGCTGAGGCGTAGTTGATCGGGCCGCCTGGCCCGCATCGGCACTTGCAGCAGCAGCAGGGACCAGAGATCGGGCTGCAGACGCCAGAACAGAACTGCCGGGCCCAAGGCTCCGAGTGCCCAGGTGAGCAGCCGCTCGAAGCCAGGCAAGAGCCCTGGATCGGCGCCAGCCAGCACAAGCACCAAGAGCACCGCCTCGAGGGGCAACACCGCCAGCCCCAGCAGCTGGAGCCACAGCAGGGGTTCGCGGCGGGCTGGGTTGCCCCGGAGGGTGCTCACGGTCAGAGGGTGAGGGTGCGGCGCTGGGTGACCAGTTTGAAGGCCTCAACGCGATCGCCTTCCTGCCAGTTGGCGAAGCGATCCGTGCCGATGCCGCATTCGAAGCCCGTGGCCACTTCCTTCTGGTCGTCCTTGCCCCGGCGCAGGGAGTCGAGGTCGCCCTCGAAAACCTTCTCCTTGCCGCGGAAGACGCGCACCTTGCAGTTGCGCTGCAGCTTGCCGTTGGTGACGTAGCAGCCCGCCACGGCGCTCTTGCCGATGGTGAACACGGCCCGCACCTCGGCTTCGCCCAGGGACTCCTCCACCAGTTCGGGTTCCAGCAGGCCTTCCATGGCGAGCTGGATGTCCTCGAGCAGTTTGTAGATCACGTCGTAATCCCGCACATCCACACCGGTGGCATCGGCGGCGCGCTTGGCACCAGGAGCCATGGAGGTGTTGAAGCCCACGATCACGGCGCCGGAAGCGGCCGCCAGGTCCACGTCGGTCTCGGTGATTTCGCCCGGAGCGGAGAGCAGCACCCGCACCTGAACTTCGCCCTGGGGCAGCTGTTCCAGCGAACCGAGGATGGCTTCCACGGAGCCCTGCACGTCGGCCTTGAGGATCAGGTTGAGCTCTTTGAGCTCGCCCTCGCTGGCCTGACCGGACATGGAGCCGAGGGACACCCGGCGGGAGGCCATCTGCTGCGCCAGGCGGGTGGCGCGGGCCTCGTTGGCCCGATCACCCACCACGGAACGGGCGGTCTTCTCGTCCGGATACACCTCGAACTCATCACCGGCCGTGGGAACTTCGCTGAAGCCCAGCGCTTCCACGGCATAGGAGGGGCCGGCTTCCTTGACCCGCTTGCCGGTGTCGTCCACCATGGCGCGCACCTTGCCCAGCACGGGGCCAGCGGCCAACACGTTGCCGGTGCGCAGGGTGCCGTTCTGGATCAGCAGGGTGGCCACAGGGCCCTTGGCCTTGTCGAGGTGGGCCTCGATCACCGTGCCCTTCGCCATGCGATCCGGGTTGGCCTGGAGGTCTTCCACCTCCGTTACCAACAGGATCATCTCCAGCAGCTTGTCGATATTCTCGCCCTTGATGGCGCTCACCGGCACCATCACGGTGTTGCCGCCCCAGTCCTCCGCCAGCAGGTCCTGGCCGGAGAGCTCCTGTTTCACGCGGTCGGCGCTAGCACCTTCCTTGTCGATCTTGTTGATCGCCACCACGATCGGTACCTCGGCGGCGCGGGCGTGGCTGATGGCCTCAAGGGTCTGGGGGCGCACGCCGTCATCGGCGGCGACCACCAGTACGGCTACGTCGGTCACCTTGGTGCCCCGGGCCCGCATGGCCGTGAAGGCCTCGTGGCCAGGGGTGTCCAGGAAAGTGATCTTGCGTTGCTCACCGGCGTGGGGGATTTCCACCTGATAGGCACCGATGTGCTGGGTGATTCCCCCGGCTTCGCCTGCTGCCACACGGGTTTTGCGGATGGCGTCCAGCAGGCTGGTTTTGCCGTGGTCCACGTGGCCCATCACGGTCACCACGGGCGGACGGCGGATCAGGTGAGCCATGTCGCTCTCCTCGATCATCTCCACCGTCTTCTTGGCGGCTTCCTGGACGTCGTCCTCCAGCACCGGCACGCCGAACTCCTCGGCCACGGCTTCGATGGTGGAGAGATCGAGGCTCTGGGTGACCGTGGCGATCACCCCCTTGAAGAACAGGCTCTTGATGATCTCGGAGCTTTCCACGCCGAGCTTCTCGGCCAGCTCCTGCACCGTGAGGTTGCCCTCCGGCACGATCAGCATGTCGGGACGCTGTTGCTTGGCCTCCCGAGCGGCCCGCAGCTCCATGGCACGGCGGCGCTGACGCTGGCGGGTGGTTTCCTTCTTGCGCTTGCGCATGGCCGCCACGGGCTTGGCGGCAGGAGCTGCCGGTTTGCTACGGGGCTTGGCGGGCCGGGCCAGGCTGGCCTGCAGCACCAGGGCTTCCTGTTCACCGGCGAAGCCGCCGGTTTCAGCCGTGAGGGCATCATCGTTTTCGCCGATGATGTGCACCTTTTGCCGCTGCTTCTGCGGTGATCGGCTGCGCAGGGCTTCCAGCTTGGCGCTGTCGTCCCAGTCGGGGCGACGGGCGCGACCAGGGGCCTGCGGCGTGCGGAAGTTGGGCCGGCGCGGTGCGCTCGGCGGCGTGGCGGTGGGGCGAGCGGGACCGCCTTCTGTGCCTGGAGCACCGGCTTCACCGGCTCCGGCAGGGCGCCGCGGCGGGGCGGCCATCGGCCGTGCACCGGGCTTCTGTAGCTGCATGAGCTCGCCAGGGGCTACTGGCTTGCGCATGCCTGGCATGCCAGGCCGCGTGGGGGGAGCCGGGCGCGTGCCGCCCCCAGCGGGGCCGCTCACATCGCGGCGGATTGGTTTGCCAACCAGTTCCACCTGGGCCCGCACGGGCGGAGCTCCGGGTTTGCCAGTCTGACCAGGCCGTACGGGGGCCGGAGCGCCGGGGCGGGTGGGCATGCCGGGGCGCTGGCTCAGGGGCGGGCGTCCCGATGGGGGCGCCGGGCGGTTGCTGCCGCCCTGGCCTTGGCCGCCCTGGGGCCGACCCACCAGCTGGGGCTTGCCGGGGGCAGGGCGAACCGGTGCCGGCGCGCCAGGACGCTGGGGTGTTGCCGCTGCGGGACGTGCCGGGGGAGCGCTGGGGCGTGGCGCAGGTGCAGCTGCAGCAGGGGGCGTGGGAGCGGCGGGCTTGCGGGCCGCCGGTGCCGGTGTGGCGGGTGACTTGGCCACGATCGCCGGCGCGGGCCGTGCGGGAGCTGATGGAGCGGCTGGGCGGGCCGGGGTGCTGGGCTTGGCAGCAGTGGGCCGGGCTGGCGGGGCTACTACCGGTGCCGGGCGGGCGGGCTTGACCACCTGCGGGGCCTGGGCCGCAGGCTTGGCAGCGGGCTTGGCCACGGGAGGCTTGGGAGCGGCCACGGCTGCGGGCGGACGAACGGGGGTGGGCGCCGGGCTGGCCGGACGCGCCGGGGCTGCCGGTGCCGCTGGCGCGGCCGCTGCGGGCTTGGCTGGGGCCATGGGGGCGCTCGGGGCAGCGGGTGCCGGGGCTTTCTGCACCGAAAGGATGGCCTTGGGTGCGGCCGCAGTGGGGGCTGCCGGCTTGCCATTGCCCGTGATCAGGCTGCGGATCCGGGCGGCCTCGTCGTCGCTGATCGAGCTGCTGTGGCTCTTGGCAGCAATCGCCAGCTTCTCGGCGGCATCGAGCACGTCCTTGTTATCCAGGCCCAGATCCCGGGACAGCTCGTAAATCCTCACTTTGCCGCTGCTGGTCATTCAGTGCTCCAATCGGTCGGGGCAACGGGTGCCACCGGGCCCCACGCGCGGTAAGGCCACTATTCATCTTGCCTCAGAGCCTGCAACAGGGGTGGTGTTCAGGCGCTGCTCCAATGCCGCGTAGATGGAATCTGCAACCTGGCACCGGAGTCCCTTCTGCAGTTTCTTGCGGCGCTTGGCCTCCTCGAGACAGGCCTGGGTTGGGCAGAGGTAGGCCGAGCGGCCCATGCCCTGATCCAGGCTCAGTCCTCCGTCCTTGAGGCGGACGACCCTCCAGAGCTGCTGGCGGTCGAGCAGCTGGCGGCAGGTCACACAGCGCCTCAGAACGGCGTGGCCGCTCACCGGGCTTCGTCCTCGGCTGGGGCGTCTGCGGTGGTCGCCTCTTCGCTCATCTCTTCGTCCACGGTCTCAGCCGCAGGCTCGCTGTTGGCCTCGGCTTCGGCGTAGGCCTGCTCGTCGTAGGCCGCTTCACCTTCGGCGTACTCCTCCTCGTCCTCGGGCAGGGGATACAGCTCCCGCAGGCGCGCATCCTCTTCGGCACGCAGAGCCTGTTCGGCCATCAGGCGTGCTTCTGCCTCGGCCTGAAGGGCTTCATCCTCCTCGCGCATGGCGATCAGCTCTGCCACTTTGTTGTCTTCGGAGGCCTGGTCGTATTCGGTGCTGTTCTTGATGTCGATCTTCCAGCCGGTGAGGCGGGCGGCCAGGCGCACGTTCTGCCCCTCGCGGCCGATGGCCAGGCTCAGCTGGTCGGGAGGTACCAGCACATGGGCGTGTTGGCCCTCGGGGTCCACCAGGCGCACGGCCTCCACCCGAGCAGGGCTGAGGGAGTTGGCGATGTACTGGCCGGGGTCCTGCGACCAGCGGATCACGTCGATCTTCTCGCCGCGCAGTTCGTTCACCACCTGCTGGATGCGGGAGCCGCGGGCGCCGATGCAGGCCCCCACCGGATCCACTTCCCGCTCCACGCTGTCTACAGCCACCTTGGTGCGGGGGCCCACCGAGCGGGAGGGGGGATTGGCTTCCCTGGCCACAGCCACGATCCGCACGGAGCCCTCCTGGATCTCGGGCACCTCGTTCTCAAACAGATACACCACCAGGCCAGCGTTGGAGCGGCTCACGAACAGCTGTGGCCCGCGGCGGGGGACCTCGCTCACCTCCTTGAGGAATACCTTGAAGGTGGCGTTGGCGCGGTAGTTGTCGTTGGGCAGCTGATCGCGCCGGGGCAGTTCGGCCTCCACTTCAGGACGACCCAGGCCGCTGCTCACGGCCATGATCACGCTCTGGCGCTCGAACCGGATCACCCGGGCGGTGAGCACGGGGTCTTCTAGGTCGGCGAATTCCTCCTGGATCATGCGGCGCTGCTGGTCGCGCAGCTTCTGGGCCAGCACCTGCTTGGTGGTGGCGGCGGCCATGCGGCCGAAATCATCTTTTTCCGGGGTGACGTCCAGCACCACCGTGTCGCCGACCTGGGCGTCTTCTGCCACCTGCATCACCTCGGCAAGGGCGATCTGGTGGTCTTCGCTCTCCACCTCTTCCACGATGATCTTGGAGGCCAGCACCCGGTAGCCCTCTTCATCCACGTCCAGGGCGACGTCGAAATTCGAGAAGTAGTCCTCCTCGAAGGGGTCTTCGCTGATGCCCAGGTACAGCGTGCGGCGGTAGCGCTCGTAGCCCTTGAGCAGGGCCTCGCGCAGGGCCGACTCCACCACCTGGGTGGGCAGCTTCTTCTCTTCGCTGATGTCCTCGATCAGGTTCGCCAGACCGGGGAGCAGAACCAGTGCCATGGATGAGAGGTCGCGTCAGACGCGGGGAGAACGGGATGAGGGGGCCTTGCCTGGCGGCGTCAGCCCTCAGTGGGGGTGGTGAGGCGTACGGCGATCACCTCGTTGCGGGGAAAGCGAACGGTGCGGCCGCGCACGTTGAGGTGCACGGTGGTCTCGTCGCGTTCCAGCAGGAGGCCCTCGCGCTTCAGCTCACCCCCTGTCTTGGCGTCGTGGACGTGAACTTCGACCGGGAAGCCGCGAAAACTGCGGAAGTCACGATCGTCCTTCAGTTCTTCGCCGATGCCGGGGCTGCTGATTTCCAGAACATAGGCCTCCTCGAGCAGATCGCTGCCCTCGAGGGCCTCCCCCAGCACGCCACTGAAGGCGGCGCAGTTATCGAGGCTCACATCCCCCCCATCGGCCAGGCGCAGCTGCACCTGCAGCGTCATCGGGATGCGGTGGGTGAGCAGCTGAAGACCGCACACCTGGAATCCGGCGGATTCGGCAACCTGGGTGGCCAGGGTATGCAGATCGGGGATTAGGGGATGCGGCAAGGCGAGGGAGTTCGGCAGGGGGACGCTCGGCCCGTCCGGCACCCGCAGAGTTCTGCTCCCGTGGCCGCGTGCGGAGGGTTCCGCCAGCTGGTCAAGGGGATGCCCGCCGGGCACCCCTTGACCCTACGTGATCAGAGAGAACCGAGATCCACGGCGGGCGGTTCCATGTAGTTGTCACCGGGTTGGATCTCGCCGCGCAGGCTGGGATCCTGGTTGAGGCACTGGCCCTTCTGCTCGTCGGTGCGCAGGTATTGGCACACCCGCGCCCACAGTTTGGATCGGGTGGAGGGGCCGCCCTGGCTGAAGTGCACCATGTCGCCACCGCCGGCCATGCCCTGGATCTCCACCTGGCAGAGGGAGCAGCGTTGACGGGTGCCCGGGGGGATCGCAGCCATGCCTGCAACGCAGAGAAGGGGCAACTTAAGTCCAGTAGCGGGCTCGTGCTGGTTCGGGGTCTGGTGACCCCTGGATCGTGCCTAGCCTGGGGGGATTGCGCCCATGGCCCCTTGCGACGCCTGCCTGCCGCCCTGTGTGCCCTGCTGTTGGGGGTTCTGCTCCTGGCGCCGCTGCCGGCCGTCGCCACGGAATTGCAGCCCCGCAGCTTTGTCACGGCTGCGGTGAAGCGGGTAGGCCCTGCGGTGGTGCGCATCGACACCGAGCGCAGCGTGCCGCGGGCCGGTTTGGATCCTGCCTTCAGTGATCCACTCCTGCGCGAGTTGTTCGGCGATCCCAGCCCGAATGCCCGCGAGCGGGGCCAGGGTTCCGGCATCGTGATCGACGCCAAGGGACTGGTGCTGACCAACGCCCATGTGGTGGACGGCGCCGACCGGGTGGAGGTGACCCTGGCCGACGGCCGTGAGGTGGAGGGCAGTGTGTTGGGCGCTGATGCCGTGACGGATCTGGCGGTGGTGCGGATTCCCAATCCCTCCGATCTCCGGGCCGCTCCCCTTGGGGACTCGGAGGCCCTGGAGGTGGGCGATTGGGCCATCGCCCTGGGCACGCCCTATGGCCTGGAGCGCACCGTGACCCTGGGCATCGTGAGCAGCCTGCACCGCAACATCACCAGCCTTGGCTTCTCCGATAAACGCCTCGATCTGATCCAGACCGACGCCGCCATCAATCCCGGCAACTCCGGTGGTCCGCTGGTGAATGCGGCTGGCGAGGTGGTGGGCATCAACACCCTGGTGCGTTCAGGCCCGGGGGCGGGCCTTGGCTTTGCCATCCCGATCAACCTGGCCAAGGTGGTGGCCGCGCAGCTGGGCAACGGGGATGCGGTGGTGCATCCCTATCTCGGCCTGCAGCTGGTGCCCCTCACGGCCCGGCTTGCCCGGGACAACAACACGGATCCGAATGCCCTAGTGCAGCTGCCGGAGCGTGATGGTGCCCTGGTGCAGCGGGTGCTGCCCCAGAGTCCGGCCGAGCAGGCCGGCCTGCGCCGTGGCGATCTGGTGGTGGCTGCAGCGGAGCAAACCGTGCCGGATCCTGCGGCCTTGCTGCGGCTGGTGGAGGCCTCTAGCGTGGGTGAACCCCTGCCCCTTACCGTTCTGCGGGGCGACCAGGAGCTGAGTCTGGCGATCCGTCCTGAGGCCCTGCCCCACGCCTGAGCTACGGTCACGGGCCATTCCTGGGCGCGTGATGTCCGATCTGCAGGACCGCATGAAGCAGGCCGTGGCCGAGGCCGCGGTTGAGCAGATCCGCGATGGCATGGTGGTGGGCCTGGGCTCCGGCTCCACCGCCGCCCTGATGATTCAGGGCCTGGGCGCCAAGCTCCAGCGGGGCGAGCTCAAGGACATCGTGGGTGTCACCACCTCCTTTCAAGGTGAGGTGCTGGCGGCAGAGCTGGGCATTCCCCTCAAGAGCCTCAATGCCATCGAGCGCATTGATCTGGCCATTGATGGCGCCGATGAGGTTGACCCTGGTTTTCAGTTGATCAAGGGCGGCGGTGCCTGCCATGTGCAGGAGAAGCTGGTGGCCCGCCGGGCCGAGCGCTTTGTGGTGGTGGTGGATGCCACCAAGCTCGTGGACACCCTGAATCTGGGCTTTCTGCTGCCGGTGGAGGTGCTTCCCGGTGCCTGGCGCCAGGTGCAGGCCCAACTGGAGCAGATGGGTGGTGATGCTCAGCTGCGCATGGCGGTTCGCAAGGCCGGGCCGGTGGTGACCGACCAGGGCAACCTGGTGCTCGATGTGAAGTTCGCAGGCGGCATCAGCGATCCCGTGGCGCTCGAGAAGGAGATCAATAACCTTCCGGGCGTTCTGGAGAACGGCCTGTTCGTGAATCTCACCGACCAAGTGCTGGTGGGGGAGATCAACGATGGCGTTCCTGGCGTGCGTGATCTGGTGAAGCGCTGACCCCTCGTTCCTCTGTGCCCCAGCTCGAGCTGGCCACCCTCGCGGGCTGTGGCCTGGCCATTGGCCCCTATCCCCGTTTTCGCTATGACGCCAGCGGCGGTGGGGGATGGGCGGCTCCGGCCGTGCCCGATGGCGACAGGGTGCAACGGCTCGTGTTTGATCCGGCTGCTCTGCGCATTCCAGCGCTCAACAGCCGCACCACCCGCGTGTTGGGCCTGCCCTTGCCCCCCGGCCTCGAGATTGCCATTGCCCCTGAGTATCTGGCGGGCACGTTGGCGCCCGAGTCGGGTGAGCTGGAGCTGCAGTTCAGGGCTCGCTTCCGCTTCCGCATCGGTCGGTTCTATCGGGCGCCGGATCTGTTGATCGACACCACCCTCAGCACCGGTTCGCTGCACAGCCGTCGCCACCGGGCCCAGGGCCATGGGCTTAATGCCTCTGGAGAGGCCCTGCTGGTGGGTGTGGCCACCGTTGCGCCCAGTGGTGATCCCTGGCTGGATCGCTTCCTGGGCCTGCCCGATGAAGCCCTGGCCCTGTTGCGCTGTCGTCTGATGCCGTAGCTCAGCCCAGCCGAAGCCGCACGGATTCCCCATGGCTGTGGAGCCCTTCGCTGTCGGCCAGGGTGGCCACGGCGCTGCCGGTGGCCTCGAGGGCCTGGCGGTTGAACTGGATCAGGCTGGTGTGGCGCAGGAAGGTTTCCACACTCAGGGCGCCGGCGAAGCGGGCGGTTCCGGAGGTGGGCAGGGTGTGGTTGGGGCCGGCCAGGTAGTCGCCCACGGCCTCGGGGGTCCAGGCTCCCAGGAAGATGGCCCCCGCGTGTTGGATCTGCTCGGCTAGGGGCTCCGGCCGCTCCACCTGCAGTTCCAGGTGTTCCGGCGCAAAGCGATCGCTGAGCGTGGCCGCGTTCTCGAGGTTGGGGCAGATCACGATCAGCCCCCAGTCGTTGATGGCGGTGCGGGTGATCTCCGCCCGCGGATGGCCCGCCAGCTGCGCCTCGATCGCGGCAGGCACGGCTGCAGCGAGCTCTTCACTGGTGGTGAGCAGGATTGCGGCGGCCAGGGGATCGTGCTCGGCCTGGGCCAGCAGGTCGGCGGCCACATGCTCGGCGTTGGCGCTGTGGTCGGCGATCACCAGCACCTCAGAGGGGCCCGCCAGGGAGTCGATCGACACGCGGCCGTACACGGCCTTTTTGGCCAGGGTCACGTAGAGGTTTCCGGGGCCGGTGATCACATCCACCCTGGGGATGCTCTCGGTGCCGTAGGCCAGGGCGGCGATGGCCTGGGCTCCCCCGACCCGGTAGATCTCATCCACCCCCGCCAGGTGCGCCGCCGCCAGCACGGTGCTGTTGACGCGTCCATCGGGGCCCGGCGGCGTCACCATCACCACCCGCTGCACGCCCGCCACCTTGGCGGGCACGGCATTCATCAGCACCGTGCTTGGGTAGCTGGCGCGGCCTCCGGGCACGTACAGCCCGGCACGCTCCACCGGTCGCCAGCGGCGGCCGAGGCGCTCGCCGTGCACCCCGGTGACCTGCAGATCCACCGGTTTCTGGCGCTGGTGGAAATCCAGGATGCGGCGGTGGGCCAGTTTCAGGGCTTCCTGCAGGTTGGGATCGCAGGCCTGCCACGCCGCGGCGATCTCCTGGGGCGGCACCCGCAGGGGATCGGGCCGCACGCCGTCAAAGCGCTCGGTGAGGTCCAGGAGGGCGGCATCTCCCTGGCTGCGCACCTGGGCGAGGATCGCATCCACCCGTTGAGCGGCGTCCGCACTCTGGCCGCTGCCCGTGCGCTGGGCGATGGCCTCCAACCGCTCGCCGGCGATCGCGAGATCGCGCAGCACCTCCAGATGCAGCCCCTGGGGAGAGCCTGCGGAGGAGCTGCTGACGGCGGGGGTGTTCACGGCCAAGGGCACCGGTGAGGGTGAGAGGAGGAATCAAGCTAGTGGGCCGCCTTCAGGGGGGTGGTCGGTCCAGGGGGTACGATTTCCGTTCGCCGAGCTAGCGCTGATTTCGAGCGCCGATCCCGCCTGTGGCCAATAACAAGTCGTCGAAGAAGCGCATCCTGATTGCTGAGCGCAATCGGCTGCACAACCGCACCTACAAGTCTGCTGTGCGCACGCTGATGAAGCGCTGCTTCACCGCTTGCAGCGCCTACACAGCTGCCCCCGGTGCCGACGCCAAGGATGTGGTGCAGAGCAGCCTCAACGCCGCCTTCAGCAAGATCGACAAGGCCGTGAAAGTGGGTGTGCTGCATCGCAACACCGGTGCCAACCAGAAGTCCCGCTTGAGCGCTGCCGTGAAACAGGCCGTTGAGCCTGCTGCCAAGGCCTGAGCTCCTTAGGCTTTGCGCTTGGTTTCGCAACGCCACCAGGCTTGATCTCGATGACGGCAGTGGCGACGGCTGATCCTGGAACTCGTGCCTGCACAGCCCCTTCGGCTGTAGCTCTCGAGAATCTTTCGGCCCCGCTGATTGACTCGCACTGCCACATCGTCTTCCGTCAGTACGACGAAGACCTAGAGGAGGTGGCCCAACGCTGGCGTGATGCCGGTGTGGGCCGCCTCCTTCATGCGTGTGTGGAACCCTCTGAGATTCCCGCGATTCGTGCACTCGCCGATCGTTTTCCAGAGCTCCGCTATTCCGTTGGGGTGCATCCTCTCGACAGCGAGCATTGGCAGGCCGATACCCAGCAGGTGCTGCGTGAGGCCGCCCAGGCTGATCCGCGGGTTGTGGCCATCGGAGAGCTGGGGCTGGATCTCTTCCGCGATAAGAACCTCGATCAGCAACTGGCGATGCTGCGTCCCCAGTTGGACCTGGCGGTGGAGCTGGATCTGCCGGTGATCGTCCATTGCCGCGATGCGGCGGAGCCGATGTTGGCGGAGCTGCACCAGCGGGCCGCAACGGGACTCTGCCCCCGGGGGGTGATGCATTGCTGGAGTGGAACTCCCGCCGAGATGCAGGGGTTCCTGGATCTCGGCTTCTATATCAGCTTCAGCGGCAACGTCACCTTCCCCAAGGCACAGGACACCCATGCCTGCGCCCAGCAGGTGCCCGCCGATCGCTACGTGGTGGAAACCGATTGCCCCTTCCTGGCTCCGGTTCCCCGTCGCGGCAAGCGCAACGAGCCTGCCTATGTGGCTGCCGTGGCGGCTCGGGTGGCCGAGCTGCGTGGCGAGACCCTGACGCAAGTGGCGCAGCAGAGCACTGCCAACGCCTGTGCGCTGTTTGGGTCCGCCCTGCACAGTGTATGATGTTTTATTGGCCTGGCAGCGAGTTCTGATTTATCCGTGCTCGCTGCAGCCCGAAAGCGCCCACCAGGGATCTGGTGTGCCCGCCCATGTTTGTGGTGCTGTGTCTTTCCGGTGCATTTTGTCGTCGTCGGCGGGGTTGAAGCGAGCTGAGTAGGTCCGCTAGCAGGGCAGCCGTTCCCTCTGTGGGGGCGGCGATTCCTGTGGCTGGTCTTCCCTGGGCGCCCTGCTGGCGCCGTCAGTTCCTCCCCCGCCTGCGCAACAGGCCCCTACCCCGTCCAACCCGTTCCTGCAGGTTCACCGCATGAGCAGCGCGATCCAGGTCGCCAAGACCGCCACTTACCTGCCCGATTTGGTCGAGGTACAGCGCGCGAGCTTCAAATGGTTTCTGGAGAAGGGTCTGATCGAGGAGCTGGAGAGCTTCTCCCCGATCACCGACTACACCGGCAAGCTGGAGCTGCACTTCATCGGTAGCGAGTACCGGCTGAAGCGCCCCCGCCACGATGTGGAAGAGGCGAAGCGTCGCGATGCGACCTTCGCGTCCCAGATGTATGTCACCTGCCGTCTGGTCAACAAGGAGACCGGCGAGATTAAGGAGCAGGAAGTGTTCATCGGGGAACTGCCCCTGATGACCGAGCGCGGCACCTTCATCATTAATGGTGCTGAGCGCGTGATCGTGAACCAGATCGTGCGTTCGCCTGGCGTCTATTTCAAGGACGAGCAGGATAAGAACGGCCGTAAGACCTTTAACGCCAGCCTCATCCCCAACCGTGGTGCCTGGCTGAAGTTCGAGACCGACAAGAACGATCTTCTGCACGTTCGCGTTGACAAGACCCGCAAGATCAACGCCCATGTGTTGATGCGGGCCATTGGCCTGTCGGATAACGATGTTCTCGACAAGCTGCGGCACCCCGAGTATTACCAGAAGTCGATCGAGGCCGCCAACGACGAAGGCATCGCCTCCGAAGACCAGGCCCTGCTTGAGCTCTATAAAAAGCTGCGGCCGGGTGAGCCCCCTTCCGTGAGCGGTGGCCAGACTCTCCTGCACAGCCGCTTCTTCGATCCCAAGCGTTACGACCTGGGCCGCGTTGGTCGTTACAAGATCAACAAGAAGCTGCGTCTCACCATCCCCGACGCCACCCGCACCCTCACCCCTGAGGACGTGCTGAGCACGATCGATTACCTGATCAACCTCGAGCTCGATGTGGGCGGTGCCACCCTCGACGACATCGACCACCTCGGCAACCGACGCGTTCGCTCCGTGGGCGAACTGCTGCAGAACCAGGTGCGCGTGGGCCTGAACCGCCTCGAGCGGATCATCAAGGAGCGCATGACCGTTGGTGAGACCGAAAGCCTCACCCCTGCCCAGCTGGTGAACCCCAAGCCCCTGGTGGCGGCGATCAAGGAGTTCTTCGGCTCCAGCCAGCTGAGCCAGTTCATGGATCAGACCAATCCCCTGGCTGAGCTCACCCACAAGCGCCGCATCAGCGCCCTGGGCCCCGGTGGTCTGACCCGTGAGCGCGCTGGCTTCGCCGTGCGCGATATCCACCCGTCTCACTACGGCCGCATTTGCCCGATCGAGACCCCGGAAGGTCCGAATGCCGGTCTGATCGGCTCCCTGGCTACCCACGCCCGGGTGAACGAATACGGCTTCATCGAGACCCCCTTCTGGAAGGTGGAGAACGGCATCGTCCTCAAGCAGGGCGATCCCATCTATCTCTCCGCCGACTTGGAAGACGAGTGCCGGGTTGCCCCTGGTGACGTGGCCACCGATGCCGAAGGTCGCATCACCGCCGAGCTGGTGCCTGTGCGCTACCGCCAGGACTTCGAAACCGTGCCCCCCGCCCAGGTGGACTACGTCCAGCTGTCGCCGGTGCAGGTGATCTCGGTGGCTACCTCGCTGATTCCCTTCCTCGAGCACGACGACGCCAACCGGGCCCTGATGGGTTCGAACATGCAGCGCCAGGCCGTTCCCCTGTTGCGCCCTGAGCGTCCCCTGGTGGGCACGGGCCTGGAAACCCAGGTGGCCCGTGACTCGGGCATGGTGCCGATCACCACCGTGAATGGCACGGTGGCCTTCGTCGATGCCACCGCCATCGTGATTCGCGATGAGCAGGGCAACGACCACACCCACTATCTGCAGAAGTACCAGCGCTCCAACCAGGACACCTGTCTCAACCACCGGCCGATCGTCAAACTTGGCGATCCCGTGATTGCCGGCCAGGTCCTGGCCAATGGCTCAGCCTGCGAAGGCGGCGAAATTGCCCTCGGCCAGAACGTGCTGATCGCCTACATGCCCTGGGAGGGGTACAACTACGAGGACGCCATCCTGGTGTCTGAGCGCCTGGTGCGCGACGACCTCTACACCTCGGTGCACATCGAGAAGTACGAGATTGAAGCGCGTCAGACCAAGCTCGGCCCCGAGGAAATCACCCGCGAGATCCCGAACGTTGCCGAGGAGAGCCTGGGTAACCTCGATGAGATGGGCATCATCCGCGTGGGTGCCTACGTAGAGAGCGGCGACATCCTGGTGGGCAAAGTCACCCCCAAGGGTGAATCTGATCAACCCCCGGAAGAGAAGCTGCTGCGCGCCATCTTTGGCGAGAAGGCCCGCGATGTGCGTGATAACTCCTTGCGGGTGCCCAGCACCGAACGGGGCCGCGTGGTGGACGTGCGCATCTACACCCGCGAGCAGGGCGATGAACTGCCGCCAGGCGCCAACATGGTGGTGCGGGTCTACGTGGCCCAACGCCGCAAAATCCAGGTGGGCGACAAGATGGCCGGCCGCCACGGCAACAAGGGCATCATCAGCCGCATTCTTCCCCTGGAAGACATGCCCTACCTGCCGGACGGCACCCCCATCGACATCGTGCTCAACCCCCTGGGCGTGCCGAGCCGGATGAACGTGGGCCAGGTGTTTGAGTGCCTGATGGGCTGGGCGGCGTCCCATCTGGACTGCCGCGTGAAGGTGGTGCCCTTCGATGAGATGCATGGCCCGGAAACTTCCAAGAACACCGTGCAGGCTTACCTCGAGGCGGCCAAGGCACAACCTGGGAAGGACTGGGTCTACGACCCTGAAAATCCCGGCAAGATCCAGCTGATCGACGGTCGCAGCGGCGAAGCCTTCGACCAGCCGGTCACCGTGGGCTACGCCCACATCCTCAAGCTGGTGCACTTGGTGGACGACAAGATCCACGCCCGTTCCACCGGTCCCTACTCCCTGGTGACGCAGCAGCCCCTCGGCGGTAAAGCCCAGCAGGGCGGCCAGCGTTTGGGTGAGATGGAGGTGTGGGCCCTCGAGGCCTATGGCGCCGCCTACACCCTGCAGGAACTGCTCACCGTCAAGTCCGACGACATGCAGGGCCGCAACGAGGCGCTCAACGCCATCGTCAAGGGCAAGCCGATCCCCCGCCCGGGTACTCCCGAATCGTTCAAGGTGCTGATGCGGGAGCTCCAGTCCCTAGGCCTCGACATCGCCGTGTACACCGATGCCGGCGAGGAAGTCGACCTGATGCAGGACGTGAACCCCCGCCGCAGCACCCCCAACCGGCCCACCTACGAATCCCTCGGCGTCGCGGATTTCGACGACGACTGATCGCAGATCGATTCAGGCCAGCCCCCCTGGGCAATGCCCTGATCCGTTCCGTTCCTCCAGACCTCCGCGCGCTCCACGGCCATGACCAACAGCAACCTCCGGACCGAGAACCACTTCGACTACGTCAAGATCACGCTCGCCTCTCCCGAGCGGGTCATGCAGTGGGGCCAGCGCACGCTGCCCAACGGTCAGGTGGTGGGTGAGGTCACCAAGCCCGAAACCATCAACTACCGCACGCTGAAGCCCGAGATGGACGGGCTGTTCTGCGAGAAAATTTTTGGTCCCTCCAAGGACTGGGAATGCCACTGCGGTAAGTACAAGCGGGTGCGCCACCGCGGCATCGTCTGCGAGCGCTGTGGTGTGGAGGTCACGGAGAGCCGCGTGCGCAGGCACCGCATGGGCTTCATCAAACTGGCGGCTCCGGTGTCCCACGTCTGGTATCTGAAGGGGATTCCCAGCTATGTGGCGATCCTGCTGGACATGCCCCTGCGTGATGTCGAGCAGATTGTTTATTTCAACTGTTACGTGGTGCTCGATAAGGGCGACCACAAAGATCTCACCTACAAGCAGCTGCTCACCGAAGACGAGTGGCTGGAGATTGAGGACCAGATCTACGCCGAAGATTCGGAGATCGAGAACGAGCCCCAGGTGGGCATCGGTGCTGAAGCCCTCAAGCAGCTGCTCGAGGACATTGATCTGCCCGTGGTGGCTGAGGAGCTGCGCGAGGAGATCGCCGGGAGCAAGGGTCAGAAGCGGGCCAAGCTGATCAAGCGCCTGCGAGTGATTGACAACTTCATCGCCACTGGTGCCCGCCCTGAGTGGATGGTGTTGGATGTGATCCCCGTGATCCCACCCGATCTGCGCCCGATGGTGCAGCTCGATGGCGGCCGCTTCGCCACCTCAGACCTCAACGACCTTTACCGTCGCGTGATCAACCGGAACAACCGGTTGGCGCGTCTGCAGGAAATCCTCGCGCCCGAAATCATCGTCCGCAACGAGAAGCGGATGCTGCAGGAGGCCGTGGATGCCCTGATCGACAACGGTCGCCGTGGTCGCACCGTGGTGGGCGCCAACAACCGCCCGCTCAAATCCCTCAGTGACATCATCGAGGGCAAGCAGGGTCGCTTCCGTCAGAACCTTCTCGGTAAGCGGGTCGACTACTCCGGTCGTTCCGTGATCGTGGTGGGCCCCAAGCTGAAGATGCACCAATGCGGCCTGCCCAAGGAGATGGCGATCGAGCTGTTCCAGCCGTTCGTGATCCATCGCCTGATCCGCCAGAACATTGTTAACAACATCAAGGCCGCCAAGAAGCTGATTCAGCGCGCCGACGATGAGGTGATGCAGGTGCTCCAGGAGGTGATCGAAGGACACCCGATCCTGCTGAACCGTGCCCCGACTCTGCACCGCCTCGGCATTCAGGCCTTCGAACCCAAGTTGGTGGCCGGACGCGCGATCCAGCTGCACCCCCTGGTGTGCCCTGCCTTTAACGCCGACTTTGACGGTGACCAGATGGCCGTCCACGTGCCCCTGGCCATCGAGGCGCAGACCGAGGCACGCATGTTGATGCTGGCCAGCAACAACATCCTCTCGCCCGCCACCGGCGAGCCGATCATCACGCCGTCCCAGGACATGGTGCTCGGCGCCTACTACCTCACGGCCGTGCAGCCCGACTACACGAAGCCAGGGTTCGGCGATCGCAGCCGCACCTTTGCCGGCTTGGGCGATGTGCTCAGTGCCTTTGATGAGAAGCACCTCGCCATGCATGACTGGATCTGGGTGCGCTTCAGCGGTGAGGTGGACGATGAGGACGACGGCAAGGAACCCATCAAGGCAGAGACCCTCAGCGACGGCACGCGCATCGAGCAGTGGAACTACCGCCGCGACCGCTTCGATGAGGACGGTGCACTGATCAGCCGCTATCTGCTCACCACCGTGGGCCGTGTGGTCATGAACAGCACGATCATTGACGCGGTGGCAGCCGCCTGAGATCCCGGACGTCTTTCCCTTCACTCCTTTCCTCTTCGCGCGCAGCCATGACCGCCACCCCCGCCAAGAAGTCCAGCAAGAAGTCCAGCAAGAAAGCGGCTCCTGAAGCTCCCGCCCCCGTGTTGGGCGCCTCGGCTCCCTTGAGTAAGGCCGCCCCTCCGTTCCGCAACCGCACCATCGACAAGAAGGCGCTGCGTAACTTGATGGCGTGGGCCTACAAGAACCACGGCACCGCTGCCACGGCCTCCATGGCCGATGAGCTCAAGGACCTGGGCTTCCACTACGCCACCCAGGCCGCCGTGTCGATCTCGGTGGACGACCTGCGGATTCCTGGCGAGAAGGCCCGTTTGCTCGAGGAAGCCGAGCAGCAGATCACCGATACAGAAGAGCGCTATCGCCTCGGTGAGATCACCGAGGTGGAGCGTCACACCAAGGTGATCGACACCTGGACCGAGACCAACGAGCGTCTGGTTGAAGAGGTCAAGAAGAACTTCAACGAGAACGACCCGCTCAACTCGGTCTGGATGATGGCCAACTCCGGCGCCCGGGGGAACATGTCCCAGGTGCGTCAGCTGGTGGGTATGCGGGGCCTGATGGCCAACCCCCAGGGCGAGATCATCGACTTGCCGATCCGCACCAATTTCCGTGAGGGTCTGACGGTCACCGAATATGTGATCTCCTCCTACGGCGCCCGCAAGGGTCTGGTGGACACGGCCCTGCGCACCGCCGACTCGGGTTACCTCACCCGCCGTCTGGTGGACGTGGCCCAGGACGTGATCGTGCGTGAGGACGACTGCGGCACCACCCGCAGCATCCCCATCGACGCGGATGACAAGGGCAAGTACGCCGCCAAGCTGGTGGGTCGGCTGGCGGCTGAGCCGGTAGTGGATGC
This sequence comes from Synechococcus sp. HJ21-Hayes, assembly GCF_024345835.1. Classification (GTDB taxonomy): domain Bacteria; phylum Cyanobacteriota; class Cyanobacteriia; order PCC-6307; family Cyanobiaceae; genus Vulcanococcus. The sequence goes on from NZ_JAGQBW010000001.1 coordinate 181,856, forward strand.
CAACGGCGAGATCCTGGTGGATCGCGACGGTGAGATCGATCCTCCCCTCTCCCGCCGCATCGAAGCCGCCGGCGTCAAGACCGTGAAGGTGCGCTCGCCCCTCACCTGTGAAGCCGCCCGCTCCGTGTGCCGTAAGTGCTACGGCTGGGCCCTGGCTCATAACGAGCTGGTGGACCTTGGTGAGGCCGTCGGCATCGTGGCCGCCCAGTCCATCGGTGAGCCTGGTACCCAGCTCACCATGCGGACGTTCCACACCGGTGGTGTGTCCACCGCCGAGACCGGCGTGGTGCGCTCGCTGGTGGAAGGCACGATTGAGTTCGGCAGCAAGGCCCGCGTGCGCCCCTTCCGCACACCCCATGGTGTGGACGCCCAGATCGCCGAGACCGATTTCGTTCTCACGGTGAAGCCCTCCGGCAAGGGCAAGCCCCAGAAGCTCGATATCACCAACGGCTCGTTGTTGTTCGTGACCGACGGTCAGGACTATGCCGCCGACACGACCCTGGCCCAGATCTCTTCCGGCGCTGCCGTGAAGAAGAGCGTGGAGAAGGCCACCAAAGACGTGATCTGCGACCTGGCTGGCCAGGTGCGCTACGAAGACGGCATCCAGCCCAAGGAGGTCACCGACCGCCAGGGCAACATCACCCACAAGGCCACCCGTCTGGGGCGGATGTGGGTGTTCGCCGGCGATGTGTACAACCTGCCCCCCAATGCCCAGCCCGTGGTGCAGGGCAACAAGGCCGTCACCACCGGTGAGGTGCTTGCCGAAAGCCGTCTGGTGAGCGAGTACGGCGGTGCGGTACGTCTGCGCGAGAGCGCCGGCGACTCCCGCGAGGTGCAGATCGTCACCACCAGCCTCACCCTCAAGGACTGCAAGCTGGTGGGTGAATCCACCCACGCCGGCGAGCTCTGGCACCTAGAGGGCAAGGACAACATCCGCTATCGCCTCAACACAAACCCCGGCAGCAAGATCGGCAGCGGCGAAGTGATCGCTGAGCTGGCCGATGACCGCTTCCGCACCCAGACCGGCGGCATCGTGAAATATGCCCCTGGCCTGGCCATCAAGAAAGCCCGTAGCGCCAAGAACGGCTACGAGGTGAGCAAGGGTGGCACGTTGTTGTGGATTCCCCAGGAAACCCACGAGATCAACAAGGACATCTCCCTGTTGATGATCGAGGATGGCCAGTGGATCGAGGCTGGTACGGAGGTGGTGAAGGACATCTTCAGCCAGACCGCCGGCATCGTGACGGTGACCCAGAAGAACGACATTCTGCGCGAGATCATCGTTCGCTCCGGCAAGCTCCACCACGTGTCTGACGCCAAGGTGGTGAGCCGCTACAGCGACGGCAAGATGGTGAATCCTGGCGAGGAAATCGCCAAGGGTCTGAAGGCCGACGCCATGGTGTTTGTGGAGGCCGTGGATACACCGGAGGGTGGTGCCCTGCTGTTGCGTCCCGTTGAGGAATACCGCATTCCCGATGAGGCTCATCTGCCCGAACTGGGCAGCGTCAAGCAGGCCAATGGCCCCAGCCTCGGCCTCAAGGCCACCCAGCGTCTCGCCTTCAAGGATGGCGAATTGATCAAGAGCGTGGAGGGTGTGGAACTGCTCCGCACCCAGCTGATGCTCGAGAGCTTTGACACCACGCCCCAGATGACGGTTGATGTGGAGTCGGTTCCCGACAAGCGCGCCAAGACCATCGATCGCCTGCAGCTGGTGATCCTCGAGAGCCTGCTGGTTCGCCGCGACACTCTCTCTGACGCCAGCCACGGTTCCACCCACACCGAGCTGCAGGTGGAGGACGGCATCAACGTCAAGAGCGGCGATGTGGTGGCTACCACCCAGATCCTTTGCAAGGAGGACGGTGTGGTGCAACTGCCCGATCAGGTGGAGGGCGAGCCCATCCGCCGTCTGATCGTGGAGCGCGCCACCGACACCAGCACTATCGACCTCGGCTCCGCCAAGCCCGAGGTGAGCGAGGGCCAGCGCCTCGTGGATGGCGATCTGCTCGCCGCTGGTGTGCCCGCGCCCTGCTGTGGCCAGGTGGAGGCCGTCAGCGGCAGCAAGGTCACGATCCGATTGGGCCGCCCCTACATGGTGTCGCCCGACTCCGTGCTCCACGTGCGCGACGGCGAACTCGTGCAACGCGGCGACTCCCTGGCGCTGCTGGTGTTTGAACGCCAGAAGACCGGCGACATCGTGCAGGGTCTGCCCCGTATTGAGGAACTGCTGGAAGCTCGCCGCCCGCGGGAATCCGCCGTGTTGTGCCGCAAGGCCGGTACGGTGCAGATCAAGCAGGGCGATGACGACGATTCCGTCACCGTCTCGGTGATCGAGTCCGATGACTTGATCACCGAGTACCCGATTCTGTTGGGCCGCAACGTGATGGTGTCCGACGGGCAGCAGGTCACTGCTGGTGAACTGCTCACCGACGGTCCGATCAACCCCCACGAGCTGCTCGAGTGCTTCTTCGAGGATCTGCGCAGCCGCAAGCCCACCATGGAGGCGGCTCAAGAGGCCATCTCCAAGCTGCAGTTCCGCCTTGTGCAGGAAGTGCAGAACGTCTACAAGTCTCAGGGCGTCACCATCGACGACAAGCACATCGAAGTGATCGTGCGCCAGATGACCAGCAAGGTCCGCATCGAGGACGCGGGGGACACCACCCTGCTGCCCGGTGAGTTGATCGAGTTGCGTCAGGTGGAGCAAGTGAACAGCGCCATGGCGATCACTGGTGGTGCTCCTTCCGAGTTCACCCCTGTGTTGCTCGGCATCACCAAGGCCTCGCTCAACACCGATAGCTTCATCTCCGCGGCTTCCTTCCAGGAGACCACCCGGGTGCTCACCGAAGCCGCCATCGAGGGCAAGAGCGACTGGCTGCGCGGTCTCAAGGAGAACGTGATCATCGGTCGCCTGATCCCCGCCGGTACAGGCTTCAGTGGCTTTGAAGAGGAGCTGCGCGCTGAGGCCGGCCCCCATCCCGACATTCTCGATGAGGATCCGGCTGGGTACCGCCGCATGCAGAACCTGCGTCCCGACTACACCGTTGAGATGCCAGCCGCTCCCTCTGCCGCTGCCCCCGGCGTGCTGCTCGAGGATCCCTCCGACGATGATCTGGAGGCCACCCGCAGCCGTCACGGCATCGAAGCCGCCGCCAGCACAATGGCAGCCTTCACCCGCCCTGCCGTGGAAGAAGGCCTGGAGGAGGAGCTGATTGCAGACCCTGCAGCCCTCGAGGGTCTGCAGGAAGAAGGCCTGCTCACCGACGAGTGACCGTCTCTATCCCCTCCGCCATTCCTGCCATGGTTCAACCCAAGCTCATCCCCCAGCGGCGGCTTCCCCGCTATGGCTTCCACACCCACACCGAGCGTCTGAACGGTCGTGCGGCGATGCTCGGCTTCATCGCCCTGCTGGTGGTGGAGGTGCAACTGGGTCACGGTCTGCTGGTCTGGCCCTGATGACCGGTTCAGTCGTTCCTGCGGCTGAGGCTTCCAAGGCCCGTCCCCTGCTGGGGATGGGCCTTTCGGCTCTGGAGCAGTGGGCGAAGGATCGCGGTCAGGCGGCCTTTCGCGGCAGGCAGCTGCACGATTGGCTCTACGCCAAGGGTGCCCGCAGCCTTCAGGAGGTGTCGGTGCTGCCCAAGGCCTTCCGCGAGCAGCTGGCCGCCGAGCCTCCTTCTGGAGCCTTCGATTGGCTGGGGCGCTCCCGCGAGCTGCATCGCAGCGTGGCCCGGGATGGCACCACCAAGTTGCTGTTGGGAACCCACGACGGCCTCAGCCTGGAGACTGTGGGTATCCCGGCCAGTGATCGGCTCACTGTTTGTGTCAGCAGCCAGGTGGGATGCCCGATGGCCTGCAAGTTCTGTGCCACCGGAAAGGGGGGGCTGCAGCGCTCCCTGGCGGTGCACGAGATCGTGGATCAGGTGCTGAGCGTGCGCGCCGTGATGGAGCAGCGCCCCAGCCATGTGGTGTTCATGGGCATGGGCGAGCCCTTGCTCAATATCGAGGCGGTGCTGGAGGCCATCGATTGCCTCTGCACCGATCTGGGCATGGCCCAGCGCCAGATCACCGTGAGCACCGTGGGCGTGCCCCGCACCCTGCCTACCCTGGCGGAACGGGCTCTGGCTCGCCTGGGCCGGGCCCAGTTCACCCTGGCCGTGAGCCTGCATGCTCCCGATCAGCGGTTGCGGGAAGAACTGATCCCAACGGCCCATGCCTACCCCATTGAGGCCCTCCTGGAAGATTGCCGCCGCTACGTGGCCATCACCGGCCGACGGGTGAGTTTTGAGTACATCCTGCTAGGTGGTCTCAACGACCAGCCCCGCCATGCGGCGGCCCTGGCCCAGTTGCTGCGCGGCTTCCAGAGCCATGTGAACCTCATCCCGTACAACCCGATCGAGGAGGAGGAGTTCCAGCGTCCCGGCCCTGGCGCCGTGGAAGCCTTCCGCCGGGCCCTGCAGGACAGGCATGTGGCTGTGAGTGTCCGAGCCAGTCGTGGCTTGGATGCCGACGCCGCCTGCGGCCAGTTGCGCCGCCGCCTGGAGGACTGATCCCTGAGATCAGCGGCCGTGCCCTGGTTCAGGTGGCGTCCCGAGCGGGATCAAAGGTGCCCCGGGGCTCCTGTTCGCTCCATGGGGCCAAGCGGACCAGCAGCAGGAAGGCGGGAATGGCGGCGGCGGCGGTGAGCAGGAAAAAGACGGGCCAGCCCGCCTGTTCGGCCAGCACTCCGGCCGGGGCCGAGAGGATGGAGCGGCTCATGGCATACACCCCCGAGAGCAGGGCGTACTGGGTGGCGGAGAAGCGGGGATTGCACAGGCCCATCAGCAGGGCCACGAACACGGCGCCCACCATGCCGCCCGTGAGGTTCTCCAGACTCACGGCAATGATCAGTCCGGCAAAGCCTCCACCGAACTGGGCCAGGGCCCAGTAGCTGAGGTTGCCGGCGGCTCCCGCCAGGGCGAATAGCCACAGGGAGCGGTTCATCCCCAGGCGGGTGAACAGTACGCCGCCCAGCACGGTGCCCGCCATGGTGGCGGCGATGGCCCAGCCCCCCTGCACCAGGCCGATGTCGGCATCGCTGAAGCCCTGCAGCTTCAGGAAGGGGATGGCCATGGCGCTGAGCAGGCCATCGGGCCAGCGGTAGAGCAGCACCAGCAGCAGGAGCTGCCAGGTGCGATTGGGGCCCGCCCGGAACAGGAATTCCCGCGCGGGCCCCAGCACTGCCTGGCGCAGGCTGGTGACCGGGTGCTGCACCGGCGCCAAGGCGGGTGCCATGAGGGTGAAGGGCACCACGGCCGCCACCAGGGCTGCGGCGGCGAGCAGGGCCACCGGCCAGCCGAATCGCCCGGCCAGCACGAAGCCGCCGGCCCCCACCGCCAACATGGCGGCTCTGTAGCCCAGGGCCGCGGCGGCCGCTCCGGCCCCCCGTTCCTGCTCCGGCAGCAGGTCGGTGCGGTAAGCATCCACGGCAATGTCCTGCGTGGCGCTGCATACCGCCAGAACCAGGGCGGCGATGCCGATGGCGCTGATGCTGGCGGGATCCGTGCTGGGCCGTAGCAGGGCCATGGCGGCAATCACCGCCACCAGCAACAGCTGCATCACCAACAGCCAACCCCGGCGCCGATCCGGCCAGGTGATCGGCCAGCGATCCAGCAGCGGTGCCCAGAAGAGCTTGAGGGTGTATGGCAGCTCAGCCAGGGGAATCAGCCCGATCAGCGCCAAGGGCACACCGCTGGCGGTGAGCCAGCCCTGCAACAGCTTGCTGCCCACCATCAGCGGCGCACCACTGGCCACGCCCTCGGCGGTGACGGCCGTGAGGCGCCTCCAGGTGCCGGCTTTCTCGGCGGCCTGCGGACCCATGAACACGACTCGACTGGGCGAAGACTAGGGACCTTGGATTAGGGGGCCTGAATCCAGGCTGATCGACCATCAGAATGGTTTCCATAGCCTGGGGCGCCGAGCCCATTCGCCGTGCAGTTTTTTCGTTCAACCCTGTTGCCGGCAGCCATCGTGGTGCTGTTCGGTCTGGCCCTGTTCGCGGTGAGTGCCCGCATCTGGTTGCCGGGCGATATGGCCGCCCCCGCCCCGATCAGTTGAGCCGCCCGTTGCGCCGCACGCCCAGCTCAGCGAGAGCCCTGCAGCGGCTGGCTTTTACGATCGCCCCATGACTGGCCCGTTCCCCGAGTTCTCCCAAAGTCCGGCCGAGTTGGCGCTGGATCCGGAGATGCTCGCCAACGAGCTGGCCGAGGAGCTGCTGGGCGACCCCCTCGACGATCTCGATGCCCTGGAGGCCGAGCAGGCCGATGTGGCAGCTGAGTGCGATCTCGGGCTGCAGTTGCTCCAAGGCGGCCATGACGAGCGCATGCAGGGGCTGCGCATCTTCTGCGAGCACCGCGATCCCCGCGCGGCGACCCAGCTCTTGCCGTTGCTCGAGGCCAGCTGTCCGATCCTGCGCATGAGTGCGGTGTACGCCCTGGGGCGGAATCCGGATCTGCAGGCAGTGTCGCCGTTGCTGGCCCTGCTCCAGAACGACAGCAATGGCTATGTGCGCAAGGCTGTGGCCTGGAGCCTCAGCAGCTACCCCGATGCCCCGGTGATGAACCCGCTGATCCGGGCCCTGGAAACGGACATCGCGGCGGTGAGGCTCTGGGCCGCCAGTTCCTTGGCCGATGCCGGTGCCACGGGCCTGGCCAAGGCGGATCAAGCGGCCGGTCGACTGCTGCAGGCCCTGCGCATCGACAGCGAGCCCGTGGTGCGCAGCAACAGCGCCTGGTCGCTGGGGCGCCTCTATGGCGATCTGGTGGAGCCTCGCCAGAAGGAGGTGGTGGAGGCCTTGCTGGGGGCCTTGCTCCACGACACCGACATGGCGGTCCGGGACGAGGCCCGCTTGGCCCTGGAGCAACTGGAGGATCCCCTGGTGCTGGAGCGGCTTCAGACCCTCGTGGATGAGGGGCTGTTGGCGTAGGCCAGCCAGCCTCTGGTGAACCCGGCTAGCATCACCTCACCTTCCTTCCGCCGTCTGGGATGGCCCAGCAATCCATCCGCTTTCGCATTCGGCCCGACGGCCGCGTTGAGGAGCTGGTGGAAGGCGTTCAGGGCAGCGGCTGCGAGCAGCTCACCGAACGCATCGAAGCCAGGCTCGGCACTGTGCAACAGCGCCAGTCGACGTCCGACGCCTTTGCGGCGCCAACCTCGGCGGTGACGCCTGAGCAGACCCTCTCCACCTCGGTTTCCTGATGTCGCACTTCAGCACCGTCAAGACGGAATTGCGTGACCGCGCTGCCCTGATGGAGGCCCTGCGGGATCTTGGCCATCAACCCAGCGATGGCGAGCATCCCGTGCGCGGCTACCGCGGCCAAACCGTGGTGGCCGATTTGGCCATCGCCTCCAGCGAGGGCACCAACCTGGGCTTCCGCTGGAATGAGCTCAGCGGCAGCTACGAGCTGGTGACTGATCTGGATCTGTGGAAGCAGCCCATCCCGGTGGAGCGCTTCCTTGCCAAGCTCACCCAGCAGTACGCCCTGCGCAGCATCCTGGCAGCCTCGGTTCAGGAGGGGTTCCAGGTGACTGAACAGCGCCAGGCCACCGATGGCAGCATTGAACTGGTGGTGACCCGCTGGGACGGATGATCCCAGTGCTGGGAGGTGTGCGGTGAGTGCCGATCCCTCACTGGCCTTTTCGACGGCTGCCGCGGCTCCACCCCGGGCCAGTGGTTTCGAACCCCTCCTGGGGGGAGCGCTGCGCCAGAAGGCTGTCTGGGTGGATGAACCCGTGTGCATCGGATGCCGCTACTGCGCCCACGTGGCCGGCCACACCTTTGTGGTGGAGGAGTCGTGGGGGCGTTCCCGTGCCATTCGTCAGGACGGCGACAGCACCGAGACCATCCAGGAAGCGATCGACACCTGCCCAGTGGATTGCATCCATTGGGTGAGTTACGAGGAGCTGCCCGCCCTTGAGGAACAGTGCCGCTCCCAGGAGCTGCTGCCCCTCGGGCTTCCCAGCTCCAGCCGTCCCAGGCGCACCCTGCCGCGGCGAGATCCCGCTTGATGCTCCCCACTCGCCGCTTTGGCCGCACCGAACTGCCGATGCCCGTGCTCTCCCTCGGGGGCATGCGCTTTCAGCAGAGCTGGAGTGATCTGCCGCCCTCAGAGATCACGGACCACAGCCAGGCGAACCTCAGGGCCACCCTCGAGTTGGCCGTTGCAGCGGGGTTTCACCACATCGAAACGGCCCGTCACTACGGCAGTTCCGAGCGTCAGCTGGGCTGGTTGTTCCCCGAGGTGCCAGATCCGCAGCGGATCCTGCAGACCAAGGTGCCTCCCCAGGCCGATCCGGAGGCCTTCGAGGCGGAGCTGGCCCTGAGTTTCGAGCGCCTAGGCCTGGGCAACGGCTCCGGGCGGGTGGATTTGCTGGCCATCCATGGAATCAACCTGCCGGAGCACCTGGAGCACACCCTGCGGCCAGGAGGCTGCCTGGAGGTGGTGCGCCGCTGGCAGGCAGCTGGGCGGATCGGTGCGGTGGGCTTTTCAACCCACGGCAGCCTGCCCCTGATCCTGGCGGCGATCGATAGCGACGCCTTTGACTACATCAACCTGCACTGGTATTTCATTCGCCAGGACAACCGTGCGGCGATCGATGCCGCCATCGCCCATGATATGGGCGTGTTTGTGATCAGCCCCACGGACAAGGGCGGCCACCTGCATAACCCCTCGTCAAAACTGCTGCAGCTCTGCGCGCCGCTGCACCCGATCGTGTTCAACGATCTGTTCTGCCTGTCGGCAGCTGGGATCCACACCATCAGTGTGGGGGCGGCCCGGCCCTCGGATCTCCACTTGCATCTGCAAGCGGTGGAGCTGTTGCCCCAGGCCGAAGCACTACTGCCTCCGATCCTGGAGCGGTTGGAGCAGGCCCGTTGCGAGGCCCTGGGGGAGGCCTGGCTCAGCACCTGGAGTGAAGGGTTGCCGGCTTGGCAGGACACCCCGGGGCAGATGAACCTGGCCACCCTGCTGTGGCTCCATAACCTGCTGGAAGCCTGGGACCTGCAGAGCTATGCCAAGGCCCGTTACGGCCTGCTGGGGGCTGGCAGCCACTGGTTTCCGGGCGCCAATGCCGATGCCCTCGACGCCAGCGTGAGCGAGGCGGAGCTCCTGGCGGTGTTGGCAGCGAGCCCATGGTGTCACCGGATTCCGGCCGTTCTTCGGGACTTGCGCTCCCGCATCGGTGGCCAGCCCAGTCAGCGGCTGATGACGGGGAGCTAATTCTGCGTCTGCCACTCAGCTGGCTCGCGCAGCTCCGAGGGGGAATTTGCTGGGGATCCCCACCGCCCGCGGATAGGTGCGGGGGCAGGGTTCATTGGCGCTCAGCGCCAGAGCAGTGCGCACGCCCCGGCCGCCAGGAAGCTCCCGCTGTTGCTGGCGGCTGATGCGGGCCTTTAGGGGCAGCAGGGCTCGTTCCAGCTCCTGTTGATCGCTGCCTGTCCACTGGCCCCGGTAGAGCAGCGCTTCGCCCTGGGGGGCCAGCAGGGGCACCAGATATTCCGCCACCACCGGGGCTGCCGCCACCGCCCGGGCCATGGCTAGGTGGTAGTGGCCGCGGCAGCGCTTCTGGTGGCCCGTGAGTTCTACGCGCTCGCAGCGCAGCTCCACCCGCTCGCCCAGCCCTAGAGCCTCGGCCATGGCCTGGACGGCCTGGGTCTTGCGGCCCACCGAATCCACCAGCGTCAGTTGGGCATTGGGCAGGGCAATCGCCACTGCCAGGCCGGGGAACCCACCGCCCGTGCCCACATCGATGCAGCGCAGTGCCGCCTCTGGCGTGCTCCGCAGCAGCGGTAGCAGCGGCCAGAGGCTGTCCATCACCTGGGCGATCCAGAAGTCCTCTCCCTCTACCAGGCGGGTGAGGTTGAGGCGGCTGTTCCACTCGCGCAGGTGCTGTTGAAGCTGGATCAGCTGCTCGAGCTGGCCTGGGCTGGGACGCCAGCCCAGCGCCTCCCAGAGGGCGTCGCTGGGGGTGGCAAAAGGGGTGGCGGACTCCGGTGCGACTGGCATCCCCTGGGGCGGCATGGGCAAGATCTCTAGGATCCCGCACACCCGGTACCGCCTCGGTGGGAGCTGCCAACCAGTCCGCCAGCCATTACGCCTTGCTGGGCCTAAGCCCCCAGGCCACGGGGCCTGAGCTGCGCCAGGCCTTTCGCAGCCTCAGCAAGCGCTATCACCCAGATACCACCACATTGCCGGAGGCGGAGGCCCAGGAGGCTTTTCGTCTGCTGCAGCAGGCCTATCTCACCCTCAGCGATCCCGAGCGTCGCCGTGTCTACGACGCCAGCCTGCTGGTGGTTCAGCCGGTGCGGACGCTGTCGCCCTCGGTGCGCCTGAGCACCCAGCCAGCCCCGGTGCGGCGGGCCTTATCTGGCGGCGAGTGGTTGGCCCTGCTGTTGTTAGCCCTGGCGGTGGTGTTCAGCTTGGTGCTGGGGGTGGGGCTGGCCTGGGCGCGCGGGGCCGAATTCGTGCGGGTGCCGAGCTGGTGGCCGCCTGCCGGGCAGACTGCCCAACCTCTAGGCGTTGCCCTCGCGGATGTCTCCTCTGCCACCCCCCCAGGCGCCGCTCTACAACCATCCGCTGGCGGCGTTGGAGCAGTGGCTGAGTGACCTTGGGGCTGTGCAGCGTTCCGCCAACTCCTGCCTTTGGCACCTGACCCGCAGCGGTTGGACCGCCGAGATAGAGCTGGACATCGAGGAGATCAGCGTGCGCTGGCAGGCCAGTTCGACCAGCGTGGGACTAGCAACGGTGGAGCGCCACTTCCCCTATGCATTCAGCCGCGCCGATGTGGAGGCAGCGATTCTGGCCGGGCCCTAGCTCCCTGCCCTGGGCATGATGCAGGGCAGGTGAAGCGTGCCATGGATCGCTCCCGTCACCACTGCGGCTCGAGGCCCGGGGCTGGAATGCCTCCCAGATCGAGCAGATCCACGATCAGATGCGCCAGGGGTGGCCCCTGCCCTTCGCGGAAAACAACGTGGCGTTGTTGTCGGGGCATTGTCCCCTGAAGGCTCGCCGGCACTAGAGCTTGCGCTTGCACAACTCGCTCTGCTCTTCGCTGCTGGTGGAGAAGGGGCCGCAACTGAACCAGCGGACCATCGATAGTTCGATGTCTGTGAACACCACAAGGATCCCGGCACACAGGGCGGCAACGGCGCCGCTGATCAGCAGGTTGGACGTTTTCATGCGTTGAGCTTATGGGCGAGCTCCTGCTCCTGCCACTGCTGGGCCAGGGTGCTGCGGTTGATGGTGGCCAAGGGCGGTAGGCAGGCCAGCACTGGGGTGCCCGTGAGCCGCTCCAGGGTGGCGGTGTTGTTGGCGTGGAAGGGCCCATTCAGCACAAGCCCCACCAGGGGGATCCCACGGTGCCGCAGGGCCTCCACCGACAGGAGCGTGTGGTTGAGGGTGCCCAGGCCGCTGCGGGCCACCAAGAGCACCGGAAGTCCCCAGCGTTGCACCTGATCGATCTGCAGCAGGTCGAGGCGCAGGGGTACCAGCAGCCCGCCGGCGGTCTCCACCACCAGTGGTCCCGCCACCGCCGGCAGGGCCAAGCGCTCGGGATCCAGAGGCTGACCGGGATGCTCGGGATCCCCGCTCTCCAGTGCGGCGGCCCAGTGGGGCGAGGCCGGAGCCCGGTAGCGATAGGCCTCTGGCAGCAGCCGTTCGGCGGGGAGCCCTAACCAGCGCTGCACCTGCTCGCGGTCGCCGCCGCCCTCCAGGCCGCATTGCACGGGTTTCCAATAGGTGGCCCCCAGCCCCTGCACCAGCCAGGCACTCACGAGGGTCTTGCCCACATCGGTGTCCGTGCCGCACACCACCAGCTGTGGCGATGGTTTGCTCATCGTTTGCGGCCCAGCATCAGCAGCACCTGCCAGTCTGGTTGCGGTCTGCTGACAGTGGGCCAATGGGCCAGTAGCTGCCGCAGTTGCGTGGGCCTCAGGGGTGCCTTGCGGCTGGCCTGGGCGCCGATGGCCTTCATCTGGCGTAGGAACGTCAGGCCGTCCTGGCTGGGGCGGCTGAAGTGCAGCAGCCGGCAGCGGTGGAGCGTGAGTTCCTGGCGGGCCACGGCCTCCAGGCTGGCGGCGTCCGGCAGCCCCAGGCCCGTGAAGGGCACCCCGGCGCCGGAGGCGGCGGCCCGCCAGGGGGCAAAGCTGCCTGCCGTTGGCACCGCCACGGCTAGCCAACCGCCCGGTTGCAGCTGTTGGCACCAGCGCTGGAGTTCCCGTTCGGGCTGCTGCAGCCACTGCAGGGCGAAGTTGGAGGCCAGCAGCGCCGCTTGATCCAGCTGGGAGGGCAGCCCCCGCTCCAGATCCCACTGCAGGGAGGGGCCTGGGGCTCGGCTGATGCCCTGGGCCAGGAGTTCCGGGCAGTTATCCAGCCGCAGCAGCTCCAGGCCTGGGCGCTGCTGGGCGATGGCACGGGCCAGGAGCCCGGAACCGGCGCCCAGATCGGCGCAGGGCCCGTTGGGTAGGGCCAGGTTGCGGCACAGGTGGGCCAGCCGCCAGGCCACGGCGGCCTGCAGCAGGGCCCCTTGGTCGTAGTGGGCTGCCTGGCGCCCGAAGCACCGGCGCACCTGGTGGCTGAAGCCTGCCGGAGGGGATTCAGGGGTACGCATGCGCCACCCAGTCCAGCACCGCCGCGGGCAGGTCTGGCAGCAGCAGGGCATGGCCTCCCCCCTGGCGTTGCCACACCGTGGCCTGGGGCAGGGCGGCCCGCAGCAGGGTGCGGCTGGCGGGATCCACGATCAGGTCGTCGTCCGCTTCCACCACCAGCACCCGGGCCTCGCGGGGAAAGCCTGGTGGCAGGCCGCCGGTGGCCTGCAGCAGGGCCAGGTCTCTTAGCAGCAGCCGGCAGCCCTCGGGGGGGATCCCGTCGTTGAGGGGGCCCGGCGGCAAGTGGCCCACGGGATGAGGGGCTGCCACCTGCTGGAAGAACTCCCGCAGCATCGGTTCCTGTTGCCCGCTCTCCAGCTTGGTGGCCATGGCCTGTAGGGCCTTGCTCAGTCGGCGGCCACAACGGCCCGGTGGCAGGAACTGCCCGAAGCTGGCCAGCAGCACCACGGTCGTGGCCCGTTCCAGCAGGGCGGCTGGCAGCAGATGGGGCCCGAGGGAATGGGCCAGCACCACCCGTTGGCTGGTGTCGGGGTCCCATGTGGGGTCGTGGCGCAGCTGGCGGCCATAGCCACGCTCGCCGGTGCTGAAGCGCCACCCCCTGGCGCTGGCGAGGGCGTTCCAGGGTTGCCAGCCGCGATGGTCCCCGGCCCAGCCATGCATGGCGATCAGTTGGGTCGTCATGGCTTCACAGCGAGGGCCGCCAGCAGCCGTTTCAGGCTGCCGCCGGGGAGGTCGTGGCGCAGCACCAGCCGGAGCCGGGCCGTACCCTCGGGCACCGTGGGAGGCCGGATGGCCACGCTCAGCAGCCCTGCCCGTTCCAGCTGCTGCTGGAAGGTCAGAGCCCTCGCGTCGCTGCCCACCTGCAGCGACAGGATCGGTCCTGTGCCGGGGGGGCGGGGCCAGTCGGCCTGCTCCAGGCCATCGCGCCAGCGCTCGGCACGCTCGAGCAGGGCGTGGCCCCGTTGTGGTTCCGCCTGGATGGTCTGCAGAGCAGCCATGGCGGCGGCGGCCAGCGGGGGCGCCAGGGCCGTGGTGTAGCGAAACGGCCCCGAATACTGCAGTAGCCAGTCGGCCACTAGGGCCGGACCCGCCAGGAAGGCCCCACCGCTGCCAAAGGCCTTGCCGAAGGTGCCGCTCACCAGCTGCACTCCCTCCACCCCATGGCCCAGGCCGCGGCCGCCCGGGCCCAGCACCCCCAGCGCATGGGCCTCATCGAGCAGCAGGGCCGCGCCATGGCGTTGGCACAGCGCGGCGAGGGCGGCCGTATCCGGGGAGCTGCCCTCCATGGAGAACAGGCTTTCGCTCATCACCAGCAGGCGCCGCTGCGGTGCTTCCGCCCGGCAGCGCTGTAGGCGCTGGGCGAGGTCATGGAGGTCGTTGTGGGCGAAGCGCTGCAGGCGAGCACCGGTGGCCTGCACGCCCACCAGCAGGGAGTGGTGGATCAGGCGGTCGGCGAGCACCAGGCTGTGGCGATCGGCCAGGGCGGCTACCGCCGCCAGGTTGGCCTGAAAGCCACTCGGGAACAGCAGTACCCGCTCCCGGCCCAGCCAGTGGGCCAGCGCCTGCTCCAGGGCGGCATGCACGGGCCGGCTGCCGCTCACCAGCCGCGAGGCGCCGGCACCCACCCCCTCCAGGGCCATGGCCATGGAAGCTGCGGCCTGGAGCTGGGGATGGCAGGCCAGGCCTAGGTAGTCGTTGCTGGCCAGATCCAGCAGCGCCCCCCCGGTGGCTGGGCTCAGGCCTCCAGGGCCGCTGGGTGCAAAGGTGCGCAGGGTTCGTCGGCGCTCCGGCGGCAGGGCGGCCAGATCGGCAGCCAGGGGGGCCAGGGGATCGCCGTTTACCGCCCTCGCCAAGCCCAGTCCAGCTCTTGACACCCAGTCTGCCCGCTCCTCATAGGATTGGGCCATGCCCGATCGCCGCACCCAGCCCGACAGCGGGCCCCTTCCAGCTGGAGTGCAGCCCGTCGCTGAGGTGTCACCCACTGCAGAGGTGCCGCCCCTCGATCAGCTTTTCCCCTTTCCGCTCGACGACTTTCAACTCGAGGCCATCGATGCCCTGAACCAGGGCCATTCCGTGGTGGTGAGTGCTCCCACGGGTTCCGGTAAGACGCTGGTGGGCGAGTACGCCATTCATCGCGCCCTAGCCCATGGCCAGAAGGTTTTTTACACCACGCCCCTCAAGGCCCTCTCCAACCAGAAGCTGCGCGATTTCCGCGAGCAATTTGGAGCCGAGCGGGTTGGACTGATGACTGGTGATCTCACGGTGAACCGTGAGGCCTCGGTGGTGGTAATGACCACCGAGATCTTCCGCAACATGTTGTATGCGGAGGCCGATCAGGGCGATGACCCCCTGGCGGATGTGGAGGCGGTGGTACTCGACGAGTGCCATTACATGAATGATTCCCAGCGCGGCACGGTGTGGGAGGAATCGATCATTCACTGCCCGCCACCGGTGCAGATGGTGGCGCTTTCGGCCACGGTGGCGAATGCCGGGCAGCTCACCGATTGGATCGAGCGGGTGCATGGCCCCACGCGGCTGGTGCTGAGCGATTTTCGGCCGGTGCCGCTCCAGTTCAGCTTCTGCAGTGCCAAGGGCCTGCATCCGCTGCTGAATGAGGAGGGCACCGGCCTCCACCCCAACTGCAAGGTGTGGCGCGCCCCCAAGGGCAGCAAGCGCAAGGGACCGAAAACCCCCAAGCCCCCCCAGCCGGAGGCCCCGCCCCTGGGCTTTGTGGTGGCCCAGATGGCTGAGCGGGACATGCTGCCGGCCATCTATTTCATCTTCAGCCGCCGGGGTTGCGACAAGGCCGTGCGGGATCTGGGCAAGGTATGCCTGGTGAATCCGGAGGAGCAGGCCCGTATCCGTGTCCGCCTGGAGGCCTTTGTGGCCGCCACGCCCGAGGCCGTGCGCGAGGGGGGCCACGATGATGCCCTGCTGCGCGGCATCGCCGCTCACCACGCCGGGGTGCTCCCGGCCTGGAAAGAACTGATTGAGGAGCTGTTCCAGCAGGGGCTGGTGAAGGTGGTATTCGCCACCGAAACCCTGGCCGCCGGCATCAACATGCCGGCCCGCAGCACCGTGATTTCAGCGCTCTCCAAGCGCACTGAGCGCGGCCACCGGCCCCTAATGGGCAGCGAGTTCCTGCAGATGGCGGGCCGGGCCGGCCGCCGCGGCCTCGATTCCCAGGGCTATGTGGTGACGGTGCAGAGCCGCTTTGAAGGGGTGCGGGAGGCGGGTCAGCTGGCCACCAGCCCCGCTGATCCGCTGGTGAGCCAGTTCACCCCCAGCTACGGCATGGTGTTGAACCTGCTGCAGCGCTACGAACTGGCCAAGGCCAGGGAGTTGGTGGAGCGCAGCTTCGGCCGCTACCTGGCCACCCTCGATCTGGTGGAGGACGAGGCCCGCATTGCCGAACTGCGTGAGCAGCTCAGCCATTTGGCTGATACCGCGGAGGAGGTGGCCTGGGACGACTTCGAGGACTACGAGAAGCAGCGGGGCCGGCTGCGGGAGGAACGCCGCATCCAGCGGATCCTGCAGCAGCAGGCCGAGGAAACGCTCGCCCATGAGCTCACCCTGGCGCTTCGCTTTGCCAGCGAGGGCACCCTGGTGAGCCTCAAGGCCCCGATCCTGCGGGGCCGTGTGACCCCGGCGGTGATCGTGGAGAAGGTGGAGGGCCCAGGTCAGTTCCCCCTGCTGCTCTGCCTCACCGATGAGAACGTGTGGGTGCTGGTGCCCTGCGGCGCTGTGGTGAGCCTGCACGCCGAGCTCAGCTGCCTGCAGGTGAGCAGTATCCCCGCCCCCGAGCTGCATCGGGCCGGGGAGCTGCGCCACGGTGATCAGGCCAGTGGTGGCCTGGCCCTGGCGGTGGCTTCCATGGCCCGCCGCCACGACATGGTGACCCCGCAATACGACCTGGCCGGGGAAGTGCAGGCCCAGGCCCACTTGGTGCGGGAGCTGGAGATGGCCCTGGAGCTGCACCCAGCCCACGGGGCTGGGGATCGCAAGAAGCTCAAGAAACAGCGCTTCCGCATGGAGGAGTTGGAGGCCGAGATCGAGGAGCGGCAGCGGATCCTGCACTTCCGCGCCAACCGCCATTGGGAGACATTCCTAGCCCTGATCGAGATCCTGCGCTTCTTCGGTTGCCTCGATGGTGAGGAGGGCCTCGATCCCACGGAGATTGGTCGCACCGTGGCCGCCCTGCGTGGCGACAACGAGCTCTGGCTGGGGCTGGCCCTGATGAGCGGCCACCTCGATGAGCTGGAGCCAGCGGATCTGGCGGCGGTGCTGGAGGCCATCTCCACTGAGGTGAATCGCCCCGACCTGTGGAGTGCCTATCCGCCGCCGCCGGCTGCAGAAGAAGCCATGCACGACCTGCGCGGCATCCGCCGGGAGCTGCTGCGCCAGCAGGAGCGGGCCAGTGTGGTGATGCCGGTTTGGTACGAGCTGGAGCTGATGGGGTTGGTCCACGCCTGGGCCAAGGGCGTGAGCTGGAACGATCTGATCGCCAACACCTCGCTCGATGAGGGCGATGTGGTGCGGATCATGCGCCGCACCGTGGATCTGCTGGCCCAGATCCCCTACGCCGAAGCCATCACGGAACAGCTGCGCGGCAACGCCCGGGCAGCCCTCAAGGCCATCAACCGCTTCCCTGTGTGCGAGCCCATCGATCAGCTCGCCGGTGGTGGTGGCCCCCTGAACCCCGCCACGGAGCGCAACCTCCCTGGCGGGGTCTGAGCACCAGCCCCCAGCTGTGATCAATCCCTCCCGGATCCGGATCCTTGCGGTGGGCAAGGTGCGCAAGAGCTGGGTGCAGGAGGGGGTGGCCCTCTACCTCAAGCGGCTGCCGGGATTGGTCGTCACCGAGCTCAGGGACTCCACCATGGCCAAGGAGGCCGAGGTGATCGCCGCTGCTCTGCGACCCGATGAGCGGCTTGTGTTGCTCACGGAAGAGGGCACCACCTACAACTCCGTGGCCTTCGCCCAGCAGCTCCGCGATTCCGGCTCGGCGCGACTGGCCTTTGTGATCGGCGGAGCCGAGGGGCTGGATCCGGCGCTCAAGGCCAGGGCCAACTGGCGCCTAAGCCTCTCGCCGATGACGTTCCCCCATGAGCTTGCCCGCCTGCTGCTGCTCGAGCAGCTCTATCGGGCCAGCTCGATCCTCCAGGGCGGGCCTTATCACAAGGCCTAGGAAGGCCTAGGGATGAATCGGTTGGACGAGGTGAGAAGGTGCCCCCCCTCACCCCGGTCCCCGTTGGCTGCCCCATAGAGAGACAGACAGCGCGGAGACAACCTCTGTCTACCCAGGGGGCTGGGGCTGGCGGGCCGGGCGGCGGATGTTGGGCTTCACTGCCGTGATGGCGGTGGGATGGTGCTGCATTTGGCCGGGTGGGCTGCTGGTGGCGTCACCGTTCGGGGGTTGGACGCCCCGCCCTTAGGGATGTCTTGCCTGCCCCAGACGTCGATCGGAGCGCATGTCGAGCAGTAACGGCTCCTTCCATCTGGAGTCCCCGGCCTTTGCGGATGGCGCCATGATCCCTGCCATCCACAGCGCCGATGGCCTGGATCTCTCGCCACCCTTGCGCTGGAGCGGCGCGCCGCTCCATACCCAGAGCTTTTCGCTGATCGTTGAGGATCCCGATGCCCCGGGGGGCACCTGGGTGCACTGGGTGCTGTTCAACATCCCTGGGGAGGTGCACGGCTTACCCGCAGGCTTGGACCGCTCGCCCGAGTTGGCCAACGGCGCCCGCCACGGCGGCTGCTGGGGCGTGGATCAGTGTCACCGCATCGGCTATCAGGGGCCCGAGCCCCCGCCCGGGCAGGCTCATCGCTACGTGTTCGCGCTGACAGCCCTTGATGCCGCCTTGGATCTGGCGCCGGCCGTGACGCCAGGGGAGCTGCGGGAAGCCATGCGGGGGCATGAATTGGCCACGGCCCAGCTCACGGGCCTCTATGCCCGGGAGTGAGGACCGCCGGGCTTCAGTTCAGATCCGCAGCCGCTGCCAGATCACATCCAGGTTCTCCTGGTGCAGGTCGGTGGAGAAGCAGTCGGCCAGCTGCTCGGCGCTGAGGCGGCTGGTCACGTCGGCGTCGGCCTCGAGATTGGCGCGGAAGTTACCCCCCTCGGTGTTCCAGGCGGTGTGAGCGTTGCGTTGCACGATCCGATAGGCCTCCTCGCGGTTCAGCCCGGTGTCCACGAGGGCCAGCAGCACCCGCTGGCTGAACACCACACCGCCGTACACATTCATATTGCGGGCCATGTTGTCGGGGTAGACCCCCAGGCCCTTCACCACGTCCGTCATCTCCCGCAGCATGAAGTGCAGGGTCACGGAACAGTCGGGCAGCATCATGCGCTCCACGGAGCTGTGGCTGATGTCACGCTCGTGCCAGAGGGCGCAGTTCTCCAGGGCGGCCACCACGTAGCTGCGCAGCACGCGGGCCAGGCCGCCGATGCGCTCACTGCGGATCGGGTTGCGCTTGTGGGGCATGGCCGAGCTGCCCTTCTGACCCTTGGCGAAGTTCTCCTCCACCTCGAGTACATCCGTGCGCTGCAGGTTTCGGATCTCGGTGGAGAAGCGCTCTAGGGCGGCGCCCACTAGGGCAAGCGTCTGGATGTATTCGGCGTGGCGATCGCGGGAGATCACCTGGGTGCTGGCCGTATCCGGCTCCAGGCCGAGCTTGGCGCAGGCGATGGCCTCCACCTGGGGATCTGTGTTGGCATAGGTGCCCATGGCACCGGAGATCTGGCCCACGCTCACCATGCGCTCGAGCCGGTCCAGTCGTTCCTGGTTGCGCACCACCTCCGCGAGCCAGCCGGCCACCTTGAAGCCGAAGGTGATCGGTTCGCCATGGATGGCGTGGGAGCGGCCGATCATCACGGTGCCCCTGTGCTCCCGGGCCAGCACCCGCAGGGCTTCGGCCAGCTTGTCGAGCTCGATCCGCAGCAGCTGTACGGAGGCCTTCATCTGCAGGGCGATGCCCGTGTCCAGCACGTCCGAGCTGGTCATGCCCACATGGATGTAGCGCCCCGCATCGCCCACGTGCTCGTTCACGTTGGTGAGGAAGGCGATCACGTCGTGGCGCACCTCGGCCTCGATCTCGAGGATGCGCTCCACGCTGAAGGAGGCCTTCTCCTTGATGGTGGCCACGGCGTCGGCAGGTACCCGGCCCAGTTCGCAGTTGGCTTCGGTGGCGGCGATCTCCACATCCAGCCAGCTCTGGAATTTGGCCTGTTCGCTCCAGATGGCGCCCATCTCGGGCAGGGTGTAACGCTCGATCAAGGCCGCGCCTGGCTCACATCCAGACCAATGTATGGGGCAGCCTGTGGCCTCCCCGCAGCCTTAGCCCCAGGCCGTGAGTTTGCGGTGGTTCACTTCCCAGTGCACCAGCGGGCCCCAGGTCTGCTGGCGCACCCAGCAGCGGCCGCCGCGGCAGTGGATCAGTTGAAAGGGAGGCAGATCGGCCGGCTGGTTGCGCAGTTTCACGAAACTGCCGGGGCGGAGCAGCTCCAGCACGTTGCTGCCGCGATGCCGTTGGTTCTGGGTGGTGGTCTGGGAGCAGGGAGCCATGGGGGGGGGGATGTCCCTGAGCTGGAAGCAATCCTCTGCCGGGTTTTCCGGCCGGGCAGAACTCGCACCAGTTTTGTTCGGTTTCCCCTGTGTTTGTATGACGACAGGGCGCCGGATCGCCTGCCGCCCGGAGGGGCCATGGGCCGCAAGCAACGACTGGATCTGCACCTGGTGGAACGGGGCTTGGCCGCCAGCCGCCAGCAGGCCCAGCAACTGATCCGTGCCGGGAAGGTTCGATCAGGCGACAAGGTGCTCGATAAGCCCGGCCTGGATGTGCAGCCCGAGATTGAGCTGCAGGTGGAGCAGCCGGCACGGTTTGTGTCTCGCGGTGGCGAGAAGCTGATCGCGGCCCTGGAGGCCTTCCCCATTGCCCTGGCGGAGCGGGTCTGCCTTGATGGCGGCATCTCCACCGGTGGCTTCACCGACTGCCTGCTCCAGCACGGGGCCAGCCGCGTCTACGGCATTGATGTGGGCTATGGCCAGACGGCCTGGAGCCTGCGTACGGATCCGCGCCTGGTGCTCAAGGAGCGCACCAACCTGCGGCACCTCACCCCTGACGAGCTCTATGGCGCGGCTGATCCCTGGCCGGATCTGGCGGTGGCGGATGTGTCGTTCATCCGGCTGGCCCTGGTGCTGCCGGCCCTGGGGCGGCTGCTGCAGGCGGAGCGCCGTGAGGCGCTGCTGCTGGTGAAGCCCCAGTTCGAGGTGGGTAAGGAGCGGGTGGGGAAGGGTGGCGTGGTGCGCGATCCCCTGGCCCACGCCGACGCCATCGAGGGGGTGATGGCGGCGGCGGCCCTGGAGGGCTGGTGGGCCTGCGGGGTGGTGGCCTCCCCCATCACCGGGCCGGCAGGCAACCACGAATACCTGCTGTGGCTGCGCAGCGGCACCTGGCCCACCCACACAAAAGCCGCCGAGCAGCCCCCCACGGAGGAGGCCATTCGGCGGCTGGTGCGGGCCACACTGGGCTCCTGATTCAGATGGCGCTGCTGTCGCGATCGCCGGTGCGGATGCGGATCACCGACTCGATCGGGCTGATGAAGATCTTGCCGTCGCCGATCTCACCGGTGCGGGCGGCGTCCTGGATCGCCGTCACCACCGTGTCCACCCGGTCGTCATCCACCACCACTTCCAGCTTGAGCTTCTGGAGGAACTCCACGGTGAATTCAGAGCCGCGGTAGCGCTCCACTTGGCCCTTCTGACGACCGAATCCCCGCACTTCGCTCACGGTCATGCCAACGATGCCGGCATTGACCAGCGCCAGCTTCACGTCTTCGAGCTTGAAGGGGCGAATGATGGCCTCAACTTTTTTCATGGAACCGGGGGCTTGTTCTGGAGGGGAGTCTCTCAGGAAAGGTCTGGGAGAGGAAGGGGCTGGAAGCAACCCGTAGGGCCATTAGGCCTCAGGTTTGATGGTGCCGGTGTGGCTGTTGCTACCGGCGATCGGCTGCGTAGCATCCGCTCATCACCCCATCTCCCCTCCATGAGCACCGGCAGTGCCGCCGCCCAGACCCAGACCCCCCTCTATGGCGAGCGGGCTATTGCGGAGGCGGAGCTGATCTGTTTCGACAACCCCAGGCCGGGCCGGGCCTATGAGGTGTCGATCACCCTGCCGGAATTCACCTGCAAGTGCCCGTTTTCGGGTTACCCGGATTTCGCCACGTTGCGGCTGATCTATCAGCCTGGCCCGCGCGTGATGGAACTCAAGGCGATCAAGCTCTATGTGAACAGCTATCGCGAGCGTTCCATCTCCCACGAGGAGGTAACCAACCGCATTCTCGACGACTTCGTGGCTTCCTGCCAGCCCGTGTGGATGCAGCTGGAGGCCGATTTCAACCCGCGGGGCAACGTGCATACCGTGATCCGCGCCAGCCACGGCACCCGCCTGCCCTGCTGATCAGCGGGGCAGCTCCGCCAGCAATTGCGGCAGCTCCTGGGAAAAGGCGGTGAGGTTGCGGTTGCAGAGGCCGCCCACGTGCAGCTTTTGGTGTTCGGGCTCGGCGATTGCCCACAGCTGGCGGGTGGCCACGAGGCTCAGGGCTCCTCCAGCCAGGGCAATGGCAAAGCCGGCGTACACCAGGGGAACGCCCGGGTCCCGCTTGAGCAGGATGCCGCTGGCGGGCACCACTCCGGCGATCCGCAGCGGGATTCCCTCGATGGTTACGGGGGCGCCGCCAGGCATCAGGCTGCCAATCTCCTGGGCATCAGCGGAGTAGGCAGTCACCGGGCCCTGTTCGCTGGAGAGGGCGAGCAGCACGGGATTGCTGCCATCGGGACGGGTGGGCAGCACGATCCCCCACACCTGCTCCCCCAGCTGGGGGAAGCTCTGCAGGGGCAGTTGCAGGATGGGGCTCTTGCCCAGCTGCAGCTCGATGGCCGCCAGGGCCCAGTCGGCCTGGTAAAGGGTCATGCCCCGGTAACGCAGCGGGTGGTTCACGCTGATCTCGCGGCTCTCTTCAGGGCTGCTCTCCGTGCTGCTGGCAGTGTTGCCTGGGCCGGAAATCAGTTTGAGCTGGGAGCGGAATTGTTCGGGCCGGCCGGCGGGATCCCGCTCGATGCCAAAGGTTTCCAGGGCCACGGTCACCTGGGTGTCTCCGCGGCTGTTGAGCAGCTCCAGTTCATTGCCGGGAGCGAGATAGCGCTCGAGTCGCTGGCCTCCCAGGGATCCCCACGAGGCCCCCACCATCAGCACCACCAAGCCCGCGTGCACCAGCAGGGGGCCAACCCTGCCGCTCACCCCCTTCCGGGCCGCCAGGCGACCCGAGTGGCTCTGCAGCTGCCAGCCCTGGGAGGCCAACTGTTGCTCCAGCTTGTGCAGGCTGCTGCCGGCATCGCTGCACTCGAGCGTTTCAGCCAGTGTGAGCTTGCTGAGCTGCCTGGGTGACCTGTAGTCGATCCAGCGCAGCGCCGCCATAAGGGCAGGCCACTGGCGTCGCCAGCTGCAGAGGATCAGCGCTAGGCCCAGCCAGGCCAACAGGGCCAGGAACCAGCTGCTGGAGTACACGTGATCCAGCTGCAACGCCAGGATCGCATCGCCCCGCAGCAGCCCCAACCAAGGGGTGGCGTCGTAGACGCGGTGATAGAGGTCGGCGCTCTCCTTCTGGGGCACCAGGGTGCCCAGGCCGCTGGCGATGGCGATGATCACCAGTAGGCCAATGGCCACGCGCAGATCGGAGATCCAGGCAAACAGACGTTTCATTCAGCCTTCAGGTCCACTGGGCCAGCAGGGTGAGCCCGCCGGTGATGAGCAGCACCACACCACTGATGGGAGGCACCCACTGTCCCAGGGCACGCAGGGCTAGCAGCCGCGGCATCCAGGCTGCAACAGTGCCGGCCAACAGGAGCGGCATCACCTGGCCGGTGGCGAAGCAGGTGAGCAGTGCCATACCGGCCAGGGGATTGCCGGCCTGGGCGATCCAGGCCAGCAGCACCGCCAGCACCGGGGTGGTGCAGGGAGAGGCCGCGAGGCCAAAGGCCAGGCCGGCCGCCAGGGGCGCCAGGGGCGCTGGCACCTTCTGCCGCCACTGGTTGGGATCGGGGCCTGCAGGCAGGGGCAGCCGCAGCAAACCAAGCAGGTTGAGCCCCATCACCACCGCCAGGATGGCCACAAGGGTTGGGATCAGCCCTGGCACCTGGCCGTAGAGGTGCCCCAACCAGCCACTGGCCAGGCCCAGCAGCACCAACGAGGCCACGATGCCGCCGCTGAAGCTGAGGCTGCGAAGCCAGGGCCGGGTGTTGTCGGTATCGAAGCCTGCCAGGTAGGCCAGGGTCACGGGCAACAGCGAGAGGGAGCAGGGCCCAAGGCTGGTGAGCAGTCCGCCGGCAAACACCAGCCCGAGGGTGAAGGGTCCGGGCTGGGCCAGGGAGCTGCGCAGAAGCTCTTCGCTGGTGCGGGCCCAATCCGCCAGTGCCAGAGCGGACATGCTGGGATTCAGCCGCGCAATCGGCTCAGCCTATCGGGGCGCTCCGGCGGCCAGCGGCCTCCCGCCGGTCTCGCCGGGGCCGCAGGGGCTCCAGCCCGGCCCCCTCGAGGGAGCAGCGGATCAACAGTCCAGCCGTGAGCAGGCTCGAGAGCAGGGAGTTGCCGCCGTAGCTGATCATCGGCAGGGGCAGGCCTGTGGTGGGCATGGCTCCACTGGCCACGGCGATGTTGAGGATCGATTGACCCACCAATAGGGTGGTGCAACCGATGGCCAGCAGCCGCTGCTGATTGCTGCGGCAGCTCAGAGCCACCCGCAAACCCACATAGCCGAACAACACCAGGAACAAGAGCAACACCACCGAGCCCACATAGCCGAACTCCTCGGCAAACACCGCGAAGATGAAGTCGGTGCTCTGGATCGGCAGATATTGCAGTTTCTGGGTGGATAGCCCAAAGCCCTCGCCCCAGAATCCCCCGGAGCCGATGGCCAGGAGGCTCTGCACCAGCTGGTAGCCATCCCCCTGGGCGTCGGTCCAGGGGTTGAGGAACGAGGTGACGCGGATGCGCTGGTACTCGTTGATGGCGATGCTGCCGACACCCACAGCCGCGCCAGCGGCGGCGGTGCCGAGCATGGCCACCATGGGCAGGCCGGAGGCCAGGGCCATCAGCCACAGCAGCAGCCCGCACAGGGCAGCGGTGCTGAGGTTGGGCTGTTTGAGGATCAGGCCCAGCACCACGGCGAACACCCCAAGCCAGATCAGCTTCTGATCGGCTGAGATCCGCTTCCAGTGGGAGAACAGCGCTGCCCCTTGGAGCACCAGAAAGGGCTTGATCAGTTCCGTGGGCTGGATCTGTACGGGGCCGATCACCAACCAGCGGCTGGCACCGTTCACGGTGCTGCCGATCACGAGGGTCAGAGCCACCAGCACCGCCCCGATCAACAGCGCTGGAGCCGCGAGCCGCAACCAGCGCCGCAGGTTGATGCGCAGCCCGAGATAAAGGAGGCCCCAGCTGGCCACTAGCCAAATGGCCTGACGCTTCAGGTAGTAACTGGGATCGCCCATCTCCCGGGCGGCCACCCACCAGCTGGCGGAGCCCAGCACCACCAGGCCCAACAGGCACCAGAGCGCCACCATGCCGAGCAGCAGGCGCGCTTCCGCCGGCCACTGGGCGAAGGGCACGGGCAGAAAACCCTTGGTCTGGGCAGTGGCTTTGGCCAAGGGCATGGGCTAATGAAGGACTGAGTTTCTCGTATTTGTTGGAGACCCGCCAATGGCTGGGCGCCAGTTCTGGGCATCAATAACAAAAAAGCCCGGCCGAAGCCGGGCTGATCGATGGAGAGACGGCAGCGACAGGGCTGACAGTGACGGATGGTTCAGTTACCGACGTTCACCTGACGGCGACCGGTGACCAGTTCAACCTTCAGGATCTTGCCGCCCTGCTTCATGATTCGCTGCTGCTCAGCAAACCAGCTTTCGAAGGGCACCCACTTGGTGAAGAAGGTGTTCTGCAGCTCGCGTTGAGAACGGGTTTTCTCAGGGCAGGGGATGCAGGCCGTGACTTTGAACAGGCGCATGGGAGTGATCCGCAGGGTGTGCCAGGGGCAGGGATCAGTTACCCAGGCCGGAGCTGATGTAGTCGAAGTACACGCCCATTTCGCGGCCAGCATCCGGTCCCACGAGGGAGGCAGTGGCTTCCTTCATAGCCTGGATCGACTGCACGGTTGCACCGATGGGTACGCCCAGGGAGTTGTAGGTCTCCTTGAGGCCATTCAGCACACGCTCGTCAAGGATCGAGGTGTCACCGGCCAGCATGGCGTAGGTGGCGTAACGGAGGTAGTAGTCCAGGTCGCGGATGCAAGCTGCATAGCGACGGGTGGTGTACATGTTGCCGCCCGGACGGGTGATGTCCGAGTACAGCAGCGACTTGGCAACCGCTTCCTTGATGATCGCGGAGGCATTGGCGCTGATGGTCGCGGCGGCACGCACGCGCAGCTCACCGCTGGCGAAGTACTGCTCCAGACGGCCCATGGAGGAGCTGTCCAGATACAGGCCTTGAACGTCGGCCTGATTGATGACGTTGGTGATGGCGTCTTGCATGGAACCTGATCGAAGAGGCGTTGGTTAGAGAGGAAGCAACCTCAGGAGAGGGCGCCGACGACGTAGTCGAAGTAGAAGCCAGCCTCTTCGGCGTCAGCGCCGGTGAGCAGGCTTGTGGCGGCGTTCTTCATCTCGCGCACGGCTTCGGCCATGGCTTCGAGGGGAGTACCCAGGGAGCGGTACATCTCCTTGGCACCGATGATGCCGATTTCCTCGATCGGGGTTACATCACCCGCGATGATTCCGTAGGTCACCAGGCGCAGGTAGTAATCCATGTCGCGCAGGCAGGACGCGGTCATTTCCTCGCCGTAGGCGTTGCCGCCGGGGGAGATGACGTCGGGGCGCTTCTGGAAGAGAGCGCCGCCAGCGGTCTTGACAATGCGCTCACGGCTCTCGCTCAGAACCTGGGCGACACGCAGACGACGCTGACCGCCACTGACGAAAGCCTTGATCTGGTCGAGTTCGCCAGGGCTCAGGTAGCGGGCTTCGGCGTCCGCGTTGATGATCGAGTTGGAGACGATGCTCATGCAGTTCTGCCTCGAAACAAGCGGTCGCCAGAATGGTGACCGATATCCGGTGGGTAAGGGGGGGACACCCTCAGTGGTCCGTTGAGCAGGTGACTGCGGCGGGGCCGGCCTGCCACGCGGATCACCTGCTGCCAGGTGGCCTGCTTGGACGGGCGACTGAAGGAGGCGACAGCAGTGCTGATCGCCGAGTCATTCTGTGGCAGCGCCCCGCGAGCTTCCCTGGCCTGGTAACAGTTCTTCACGGCGCTCGGAATCGGCAAACCCCTTTGCTGGCAAAGGCTTTGGGCTGTGTTGTGAATACGCGGGAGTCGTCTCAGTTGTTAACAATCTGGTGGCTTGATTCCGCCCTGGAGAAGGCTCGAAGCGATCGATTCTTTGTGTCTAGCTGTTGCAAATAAAAGCCCCTGGCCGTTAGGCCAGGGGCTTTGGTTGCCCATGAACGCAGGCGGCAGCTCAGATGGCGCCGCGATTGGGCGGGATCAGGGCGGCGTTGCCGCCGTAGAGAGCCGCGGTGCGATTCACCGTGGTGAGCGGAATGCCATCGCTGGTGGCCATGCCCTTGAGGTGGGGCACGGTGTCCCGGCCAAAGCTCTCGGCATACTCCTGGCCATTGAGGATGGCCTCGAGGGCGGCCCGCTGGCCCTCGTTGGAGCGGGTGGCCAGGAAGCGGCTGGTTTCTTCCGGTTGGGCGGCTCGGCCAAGCAGAGCCAAGTAGGCGGCGGATGCGGCCCGGAGCGGTGCCATGCGATTGAGCCGTCGGTTGAACAGCTCGCTGCCGGCCACCTTGGCCACGAAATCGGCCACCATCAGCTCGCCATTGCGGAGCTGGGATTCGGCATCCACCAGCCGCTCTGAGGCCAGGGGCTGACGCCCCAGCAGTTGGCGGTACACCGCCTCAATGGCCTGGGTTTGCTCGGCGGGGCTGGCTGCCATGGCCAGCTTCAGCACACTGCCAAGGCTCCTGCGCTTGCTGAAGCCCTGCAGGTTGCCGGCTCGTAGAGCTTTGGCCATGGCGGCACCGGGTTGTTCCGCGAAGGCCCCCGCGCCAGTGGACAGGCTGGCGCTCCACCCACCGCTGATGGTGGGTGCGCTGCGGAAGGCGGCTGGTGCAGTTGTCGGTGCGGTGATCGTGGCGCCTGATCTCCAGGGGGCCGCCAGGCCACCGCCGGGTTGCCAGCGGGGGGCACTCCAGCGCCGCTCGGGAGCGGGAGGCACCTGAACCGAACCCGGCCCCTGCTGAAGGCCGTCTTGGGGGGCAAGGGTTTGGCCACCGGTGAGGGTTGCACTCCAACCGCCGCGCACCACCGAGGCTTTGGCGGGCAGGTTGCGGGGGGTGAGGCTGCCCGCGTAGCGGATCTCATTGCCAGGGGCCACATCGGGGCGCTGACGGGGGGTGAGATCGGCATAGGCCGCTGCGTTGAAGGTCCGCTTGAGGGCGGGAACGCGGCGGGTGCTCAGGTCAGTCGGGGTGATGAACCGCTCATAGGGAACGGTGTCTTCGCCGAAGCTCTCGCTGTATTCGCGGCTGTTCAGCATGGCGTCCACCACCCCGTAGAAGCCCTTGCGGGCGGCCACGTCGAAGTAGGCATCGATCTCCCAGCGTCCGAAGGTGGGACGGCCGAGCAGGCGCCGGTGCATCACCTCGATGGCTTTGCAGATGTAGAGCCCACTCCAGTAGCGGCGGCGGAATGCGTCGCTGCGGGCCACTTGGCGCACGAACTCCCGCAGGTTGAGGTCGCCGTTTTCGAGTTTGATCTCCTCCACCTTGTTGTGCTCACCGGCATAGCCGGTGTTGCCGAGAACCTGCACATAGACGGCGCGGATCACGCGCTGGGTGCTGGCTTCGGTGTTGCGCACACTGGGCTGTCCGCCGCGGCGGGGCACGGAGGCGCCACCGGTGGCGATCTGCTCCAGCCTCACCACCTTCGGCCCCACCTTGCGGGGAGTGGAGGCACGGAACTGGGGGCTATTCATCTGGCCCGGCTGGCGCATGCCGTTGCCCACCAAGATGCGGCGGCTGTCGTAGCCGAAGGGGGCCGGGCGGGTGGCCACATTGGCCGTGCCTGAGGGGAAGATGGCGCCGTAGTTCAGGCCCAGCGGATCGTTGCCGCCGCCGTAGGGGTGCTGGTCGGCAAAGGGCTGGCGGTAGCTCGCGTAAAGGGTGACGTACTGGGGGGCACCTTCAAAGGGAGCGCTGAATCGGAACAGCTTGCGGTGGCTACCCCAGCCCGCACTCTCCTGGGCCTCTTCGCCCAAGTCGCGCAGGTAGGGCACCGTTTCTTCCCCGAACACCTGGGCGTATTCCATGGTGTTGATCAGGGCATCCACTAGGCCCTTGAGGCCCTGGGCGCTCACGATGTCGAAGTAGCGGGTGAACTCCTCCTTGGAACTCAGCCCGCGCCCCAGGAAGTGGCGGAAGGCCAGTTCCACAGCCCGGCTGTTGGAGAAGCGGCCATAGAACTGCTGGCGATATTCCTTGCTATGCCCAAGGGCGCGGATGAACTCCCGCATGGAGATGTCACCCTGGCGCACCTGGGTGGCTTCCACGGGGCACACCACCTGGCTGTAGCCCTTGACGATGTCGCGCTCGAATACCTGGCGGTAAGCAGCACGCACCACCTCCGCCTTCTGGGCGCCGCTCATACCCGGCTTCATGTTGAAGCGCTGGGCTTTGCCCTGGGCTCCCAGGGCGTAGATAGCGGGGAGCTGCAGGCCCTGGCTCTCGGGGTTGCCCAGGCGCTGGCGGGCCGAGGGGGTGGGAACGTCGAGTTCCTTGATCAGCACGTTGAAGCTGTCGATCAGCAGCTGACGGGCTTCCGGAAGATCCTTGATCAGCTCCGCGGCGGCTGCACGCATTTCCTGCAGGGCCACGTTGGTGGCTGCCAGGGAACAGCCCTTCTCGAGCACGTCCCGCAGGCCACGGGTATTCACGGCGAGGATGCTGGGATCGCCGGCCACCACCGCGTAGCCCACGTAGCGCAGGAACCAGGCCAGGTCGCGGATCGACTTCTTCATCCGCTCGGTGCCGTAGCGGGCCACCGAAATCGGATTGAAGCCCGTTGGGAGAACCACACGGACGTCGGCATCGCCGCCGGCACCTTCCAGGAGCCGGGTGAGCACATTGCCGGACTTGCTGCTGCCGGCTGCACCGGCAAAGGTCTGCACGGACCGCTGGAAGGCGGCCTGATCGGCGGCCAGCGGGGTGGCGCCAGGGGCGCTCACCGGCGTCAGGGGCGCGTCCAGGTAGGAGAGCGGAGTGCCACCCACAAAAATGCGGTTGGCGGCCCTGGCCACGATCGCCTCGGCGTTGGCCGAGAGGCGACGGGCGGCCTCGAGACGCAGCTGGCCGCTTTGGAAGAAGTTGACGAGCGTGTTGAGCTCGCCGCCATCGGGGAATCGATCCTGCTGTTCCGCCTGACGGACGCTGGAAAGCGGCAGGGTGTCAAAGCGCTGGGGTGCAACCCTGCTGCTGCCGCTGCTGGCGGTCACAGTCATTGAGGAGAGCGAACCGGGCCAAGGCACGTTACGGCTGGCCCTCTGGCCTCCCGGCAGCCCATGAACAAATGTTTGCAGCCTGATGGGATTGGGCCGCCGCCAGCGGGGGTGGCCATGAAAAGCTCAGCCGTTCAGGCCCCCCTTCAGGCCTGGCGCCGCTTGTCTTCCGTCGCTCCATGACCCAGGCCCCAGCCGATGCCGCCACGCCGGTGGTGAGCGCCTTCTACGACCGTTTTCCCTATCCCGGTGATCCCCTCCAGGACGGCCCCCCGCCTGGATACAACTGGCGCTGGTGTGTCGATACGGCCTATGCCGCCTGTACGGGTGGCTTGCCGGTCCCTGCTGGTGCGGACCAGCCCCTACGCATCCTCGATGCGGGCTGCGGTACTGGAGTGAGTACCGATTACCTGGCCCACCTCAATCCCGGTGCCGAGATCCTGGCGGTGGACATCTCGCCCGGCACCCTGGAGGTGGCCCGCGAGCGGCTGCGCCGCTCCGGTGGTGGGCGCCAGGCCAGCGTGCGGCTGGAGAACCGCAGCCTGCTGGAGCTGGAGGGCGAGGGCCCCTTCGACTACATCAACTCGGTGGGGGTGCTGCACCACCTGCGCGAACCGGAAGCTGGTCTCCAGGCTCTGGCTGCGCTGTTGAAACCCGGTGGCCTGCTGCACCTGTTCCTCTACGCCGATGGGGGGCGCTGGGAGATTCATCGCACCCAACGGGCGCTCAGCGCCATGGGTGTGGGCACCGGCGAGCAGGGGCTGCGGCTGGGCCGGCAACTGTTCGCGGAGTTGCCAGAGCACAACCGGCTGCGCCGGAACCACGAGCAGCGTTGGGCGATCGACTGTGCCGCCGATGCGAACTTCGCAGACATGTATCTCCATCCCCAGGAGACCAGCTACAACCTCGAGCGGCTGTTCGCCTTTGTGGACTCTGCTGACCTGCAGTTCGCCGGCTTCTCCAATCCGAAGGTGTGGGATCCCAGCCGTCTGCTGTGCGGCGAGTTGCTGGAGCGGGCCCAGGCTCTGCCCAGCCGGGCCCAGTGGCAACTGGTGGAAGATCTCGACCCCGACATCAGCCACTTCGAGTTCTTCCTGTCCAAGGGGGACTTGCCGCGCCACGACTGGGCTGATACTCCCCAGTTGCTGGCGGCAACCGGGGAGCGCAACCGCTGCCTCTGGGGTTGGCCCGGTGCGGCCCTACTCGATTCCGATATGGCCCCCCTGGACCTGAGCGCCGATGGCCTGGCCCTGATGCAATCTCTCGAGCTTGCTCCAGCAGGAACGCCCCTGGCCGCGCTGCCGTTGGGCTGGGAATCGGCCCGGATCGTTGCTGTGGCAAGGGAACTGCAGGGGGCGCAGGTTCTACTGCTTCGCCCCCCTGGTGGCAAGGCTGCGTGATAGATTCCGCGCGCCTTTTCAGAGCCTCGGCGCGTTTGCAGGCCTCACCCGTGAACCCCCCTGAAACTGATCCCCTCGAGGGGGTTGAGATCGAGGCGGAGAGCGGTGTTGAAGCTTCCATCAGCCCCGATTCGGCTCTGAAACCCCCGTCGTCTGGTTCGCCCGACGACTACGCGCAGCTTCAGCGGCGCCTGATCCTGGCCACTCTGATCGTCTCCGCCCTGGCGGTGTCCATCACGGCCCTGGTCTTCAGCCTCCATACGGCCGCCAGCCTGCTGGTGGGCGCCTTGGGCGGAGTGCTCTATCTGCGGCTTCTCGCCCGCAGTGTTGGCAAGCTCGGCAATGGCTCGAAGAAGGTCGGCAAGACCCAGCTGCTCGTCCCAGTGGTGCTTGTGCTGGCGGGAGCCCGAATCCCCCAGCTCGATCTGTTGCCGGCTCTGCTCGGCTTCCTGCTCTACAAGCCCGCTCTGATTCTCCAGGCCTTTTCCGAGACCTGAGCTCCGGCCTCGCCGGTTTCCCCTCAACCGTCGCTCCTGCGACACCGAACTTCCAGCCAGATGGTTCCCTTGCCACTTGCTCTTCCCTTTGCCGAACTGGAGGTGGGTCAACACCTCTACTGGCAGCTCGGGAATCTGAAGATCCACGGCCAGGTGTTCCTGAGCTCCTGGGTCGTGATCGGTGCCCTGCTGGCCCTCGTGGTGGTGGGTACCCGCAAGATGGAGCGGGATCCCCGTGGTGTCCAGAATCTTCTGGAATTCCTCTGGGATTACATCCGCGATCTTGCCCGCGAGCAGATCGGTGAGAAGGCCTACCGCGACTGGCTCCCCTTTATCGGCACGTTGCTGCTGTTCATCTTTGTGAGCAACTGGGGTGGCGCTCTGGTGCCCTGGAAGCTGATTCATCTGCCCAACGGTGAGCTCGGGGCTCCCACAGCAGATATCAACACCACGGTGGCCCTGGCTCTGCTGGTGTCGCTCTCCTACTTCTACGCAGGTTTGAGCCGTAAGGGATTCCGGTACTTCGAGTACTACGTGGAGCCCACCCCGATCATGCTCCCGTTCAAAATCATCGAGGATTTTACCAAGCCGCTCTCGCTGTCTTTCCGTCTGTTCGGCAACATCCTTGCGGACGAATTGGTGGTGGGTGTGCTGGCCTTCCTGGTGCCCTTGTTCGTTCCCCTTCCGGCCATGTTCCTGGGCCTGTTCACCAGCGCCATCCAGGCCCTGATCTTTGCCACCCTCGCCGGTAACTACATCGGTGAAGCGGTGCACGAAGAGCACCACTGACCCACTGATGGTCAGTCCAGGCCGGTCACCCCGGTCTGGCAAACTCTCTGCGCGCAGGTCCGGCTCGATCCGGGCCCATCTCAGGTCTTCTGAGATGTCCCAGGCGCAGGGATAACGTCCCGGTCCCAATCCGCGCTCTCCCGGCGCCCCACATCCTTAGTTCCACCATGGATTCCCTCACTTCCGCTGCGTCTGTTGTGGCCGCTGGTCTCGCTGTTGGCCTCGGCGCCATCGGCCCCGGCATCGGTCAGGGCACCGCAGCTGGTTCTGCCGTTGAAGGCATCGCTCGCCAGCCCGAGGCTGACGGCAAGATCCGCGGCACCCTGCTGCTGTCCCTGGCCTTCATGGAAGCTCTCACCATCTACGGCCTCGTGGTCGCCCTGGTGCTGCTGTTCGCCAACCCCTTCGCCGGCTGATCGCGAACGGAGGTGAGTGGGGGCCGACCACCAATGGTGGTCAGCCCCTTCCCACATCCCAGCCCTTCCTGCTTTTTGGCCGCTTGACGGCCCTCCGGACTACCCCGGATCACCCGCCCGCACCCCCGCCTCATGACCAGCTGGCTACTGCTAGGTGCAACGGAGGGAGGTCTGTTTGACCTCGATGCCACCCTGCCGCTGATGGCGGTGCAGGTGGTGCTCCTCACCTTCATTCTCAATGCCCTGTTCTTCCGTCCCGTTGGTCGGGTCGTGGAAGAGCGTGAGGGCTACATCACCACCAGCCGTGCCGAGGCCAAGCAGAAGCTTGCCCAGGTTGAGCGTCTTGAGGCGGACCTCAAGGAACAGCTCAAGGATGCCCGCGTGGCAACCCAGAAGCTGATTCTCGAAGCGGAGCAGGATTCCGACAAGCTCTACCGCGAAGCTCTGGCAGCTGCTACGGCAGACGCCAACGCCACCCGGGAGCAGGCCCGGCGTGAGATCGACGCCCAACGGGAGTCGGCCCTCAGTCAGCTCAAGGGTGATGCCGACAAGCTCGGTGACCTGATCGTCAACCGTCTGCTGGCTGCCAAATGAATTTCCCCTCGATCCTGGCCTCGCACGGTGGTTTCGGGCTGAACCTGAACCTGTTCGAGACCAACATCATCAACCTGGCGATTGTCATCTTCGCCCTCTACAAATTCCTTCCCAATTTCCTGGGTGGAATTCTGGAGCGGCGTCGCGCTGGCATCCTTGCCGACCTCAAAGACGCCGAAGAGCGTCTGGCAGCCGCCACCAGCTCCCTTGCCCAGGCCCAGAGCGATCTGGCCGCAGCCCAGCAGAAGGCCGATCAGATCCGTATAGATGGCAAGGCCCGTGCCGAAGCCATCCGCTTGGACAGCGAGATGCGCACTATCGAGGAGATGGCCCGTCTCAAGCAGGGTGCCACTGCCGACCTCAATGCTGAGGCCGCACGGGTGAGCAACCAGCTGCGCCGGGAAGCTGCCCGTCTTGCCATCGAGAAGGCCCTGGCGACCCTGCCCGGCAAGCTCGACGACAAGGCTCAGGCCCAGTTGGTGAATCAGTCCATCCAAAACCTGGGGAACGCCTGATGCCGCTGCTCAACACCGTCACCACCCCCTACGCCGAAGCCTTCCTGCAAGTGGCCGACAGCCGCAAGGAAGTCGATGAGGTGGTCGACCAAGCCAAGGCCGTTCTGGCCCTCTGGGCTCAATCCTTGGAACTGCGTCAGGCGATGGCCTCACCAGTTCTCGAAGTTGACGCCAAGAAGGCGGCCCTTGAGAAGCTGTTTGCCGATCAGGTGACCCCGTCGTTCCTCAATCTGCTGAAGCTGCTGGCTGATCGCCAGCGCATCGGCGTTCTGGACGCCGTGCTTGAGCGCATGCTCGAGCTCTATCGCGATCAGCGGAACATTGCGCTTGCCACCGTGACCTCCGCTGCCGCCCTCAGCGAGGAGCAGCAGGCTGAGCTCAGCAAGAAGGTTCAGGCCGTTGCCGGTACCGACCAGCTGGAGATCAGCCTCAAGGTGGACCCTGCCCTGATCGGCGGTTTCGTCGTGAAGGTCGGCTCCAAGGTGATTGACGCCAGCCTTGCGGGTCAGGTGCGTCGCCTCGGACTGGCACTGGCCAAGGTGAGCTAGCTCCGCACCCGTCAATCGTTCTCACCCTTCGTCCTCAACACCAACGCCTCCCATGGTTTCCATCCGCCCCGACGAGATCAGCGCGATCCTCAAGCAGCAGATCGCTGATTACGACAAGTCGGTCTCCGTCAGCAATGTCGGTACCGTGCTGCAGATCGGCGACGGCATCGCCCGTGTCTATGGCCTCGAAGAGGTGATGGCCGGTGAGCTGGTGCAGTTTGAAGATGGCACGGAAGGAATCGCCCTCAACCTTGAGGACGACAACGTGGGTGCGGTGCTGATGGGCGAAGGCCGCGGCATCCAGGAAGGCAGCACCGTGAAGGCCACCGGCAAGATCGCCTCGGTGCCCGTGGGTGACGCCATGCTCGGCCGCGTGGTGAACTCCCTGGGTCAGGCGATTGATGGCAAGGGCGACATCGCTACCACCGAGACGCGCCTGATCGAATCGATGGCGCCCGGCATCATTCAGCGCAAGTCGGTGCATGAGCCCATGCAGACCGGCATCACCGCGATCGACGCGATGATTCCCATCGGTCGTGGCCAGCGCGAGCTGATCATCGGCGACCGCCAGACCGGCAAGACCGCCATCGCGATCGACACCATCATCAACCAGAAGGGCGAAGACGTCGTCTGTGTGTATGTGGCCGTGGGCCAGAAGGCTGCCTCCGTGGCCAACGTGGTGGAAGTGCTGCGCGAGAAGGGCGCCCTCGACTACACGATCGTGGTGGCGGCCAACGCTTCCGAATCGGCGGCCCTCCAGTACCTGGCGCCCTACACCGGCGCGGCCATCGCTGAGTCCTTCATGTACAAGGGCAAAGCCACCCTCGTCATCTATGACGACCTCACCAAGCAGGCTCAGGCCTATCGCCAGATGTCGCTGCTACTGCGTCGTCCCCCCGGCCGTGAGGCTTACCCCGGCGACGTGTTCTATTGCCACAGCCGCCTGCTCGAGCGTGCCGCCAAGCTGAGCGATGCCATGGGCAAGGGGTCCATGACCGCTCTGCCGATCATCGAGACCCAAGCTGGCGACGTGTCGGCCTACATCCCCACCAACGTGATTTCGATCACCGATGGTCAGGTGTTCCTTAGCTCGGACCTCTTCAACTCCGGTCTGCGCCCCGCCATCAACGTGGGTATTTCCGTGAGTCGGGTGGGTGGTGCTGCCCAGACCAAGGCCATCAAGAAGATCGCCGGCACCCTGAAACTGGAGCTGGCTCAGTTCGACGAGCTGGCCGCCTTCTCCCAGTTCGCCTCCGACCTGGATGCCGCCACCCAGCAGCAGCTGGCTCGCGGTAAGCGTCTGCGCGAAATCCTCAAGCAGCCCCAGTTCAGCCCCCTGATCCTGGCCGAGCAGGTGGCTGTGGTCTACGCCGGCGTCAAGGGCCTGATCGACGAAGTCCCCGTGGAGTCGGTGGTTCAGTTCTGCCGCGAGCTGCGCGAGTACCTCAAGAGCAACAAGCCCGAGTACATCACCAGCGTGCAGACCGAGAAGCAACTCAGTGAGGCCTCTGAAGCCCTGCTGAAGGCCGCCATCAACGAAGTCAAGTCGTCGATGCTGGCTGCGGCCTGATCCTGACGGTTAACCCAGAGATCCGATTCCATGGCGAACCTCAAGGACATCCGCGACCGAATCAGTTCGGTCAAGAACACCCGCAAGATCACCGAGGCCATGCGCCTGGTGGCCGCAGCGAAGGTGCGCCGAGCTCAGGAACAGGTGCTGCGTAGCCGCCCCTTTGCTGACCGTCTGGCCCGCGTACTGGAGAATCTTCAGTCGCGCATGCGCTTCGAAGATGCCGATGCTCCCCTGCTGGAGGATCGCGACGTTCGTACCATCACCCTGCTCGCCGTGACCGGCGACCGCGGCTTGTGCGGTGGCTACAACGCCAACATCATCAAGCGCACGGAATTGCGCGTGGCCGAGCTCAAGGGCCAGGGCTACGACGTGGATCTGGTGTTGATTGGCCGCAAGGCGATCACCTACTTCCAGAATCGCGCCAGCCTTTACAAGATTCGCGCCACCTTCACCGGTCTGGAGCAGGTGCCCAACGCCTCTGAAGCGGCTGAAATCGCCAACGAGGTGCTGGCCGAGTTCATCTCCGCCAGCACGGATCGCGTAGAGATTATCTTCACCAAGTTCATCAACCTGGTGAGCTCGAAGCCCGTGATCCAAACCCTTTTGCCTCTGGATCCTCAGGGTATTGCTATTCCTGACGACGAGATTTTCCGTCTCACTACCCGGGACGGTCAACTAGGTGTGGAAACCGGCAAGGTGCAGAACCAGCAACCGGCTCTTCCCTCTGATTTGGTGTTCGAGCAGAGCCCCGAGCAACTGCTCAATGCCTTGCTGCCCCTCTATCTGCAGAACCAATTGCTGCGTTCTTTGCAGGAAGCTGCCGCTTCTGAGCTGGCCAGCCGGATGACCGCCATGAACAACGCCAGCGATAACGCTAAGGCCTTGGCAAAGTCGCTCACCCTCGACTACAACAAGGCCCGCCAGGCCGCCATTACCCAGGAGATCCTGGAAGTGGTGGGCGGTGCGGCTGCCATGGCCTGAGCCTTTACCGTCTCACGCCTCATCGAGCCCTGGTTCCTGTGGATTTCCTGTGCCCATCGCACAAGAGCCACCTGGACTGGGGTTTTGTGCTGTGGACCCTGGCCACGGCGGGTCTATTGCGGCGTTCGCCAACGGCACACCCCCGTGACCGCTGCCGGCACCGCCATTCAGGTCCTGATGGTGCACCTCTCGGCCGTAGTGGCTAAGTAGCGAGCCGCTGAGGTTGCAGGCTGGGGAGATACCCGCCTTGCGGCTCTCCCCTGCTCCGCGCCTTCCGATGGACAGCACCAACTCCGTCCAGCTGAGGCTGGAGCCGTTGTTTCCCCTGGCCCTGGCCCGGGTGCAGTTGCGCCCGGATCCCTGGGATTCGGCGATCCTCATGCAGGAGGTATTGAGCCTCCGCGGTGACGCCGAAGGTAATCCGGAGCCCGGTTGCGCCTGGACAGGCGATCTCAACGGCATCTGGCAGCTGCACCGCCAGGAGCCTTTCCAGTGGTTGCGCCACCAGGTGGAACAGCAGGCCTGGCTCTATCTCGAGGCCCTTGGCTTCGAGTCGGCTCGCATCGCCCTACACATCCAACGCTCCTGGCCCGTGGTGAGCGACGTGGGCCAGGTGGTGGGGCGCCATCACCATCCCAATGCCCACCTCAGTGCGATCTATTACCTCAATGGCGATGGATCGGGTCGCAGTGGTTGCCTGCGCCTCTTCCCGCGCCAGCAGGCCAATGAGCTGGTGCCGGGGTTGGCGGTGGGCCATGGGGGGCCGCTCCGGCCGGATACCCCCGCCGCCCAGCTCTGGAATGCCCCCTGGCTGGATGTGGCGCCGCAGGCCGGCTTGTTGGTGCTGTTCCCCGCCAGCACCGACCACGCCGTGACGGCCAATGAGGACGCAGACGAGGTGCGCCTCTCGGTGGCCTTTGATCTGGCCCTTACGGCACCCCTAGCCCAGGCCGATGACCCTGCTCCTCCGGAGTATCTGGCGCCCCATCCGGCCCAGTGGACAACCCTCGACGTCTGACCACCAGCCGTCCGCGAAGATGGGAGGCCCTTTGCCCCAGCCATGAGCGAAACCTTCACCGTTGTCGCTGAACTGAACGGCACGCCGCACACCTTCACCTGCCGCGCCGATCAGACCGTGCTGGCGGCGGCTGAGGCCGCCGGGGTGGATCTGCCCAGTTCTTGCTGTTCGGGTGTGTGCACCACCTGCGCGGCGCGGGTCACCGAGGGCAGCGTGCATCAACCGGATGCCATGGGCGTGCGGGCCGATCTGCAGGAGCAGGGGTTCACCCTGCTGTGCGTGGCGTTTCCCCTCAGCAACCTGAAGCTGGTGGCGGGGCAGGAAGACGCCCTCTACGAGGCCCAGTTCGGCCAATTCCAGAAGTGAGCCGCCCGGCTGCCACGTTGCAGCCCGTCAGCCTGCGGATGAGCCGGGCTGCCGGCCCCCTGCTGCCCCAGATCGAGGCGGCCCTGGCCTGTCACGGCCAGCCGCTGCGCTGGGCCGTCACCGCTGTGGAGCCGCCAGCCGATCCCATGGCTGGCCTGGCGGGATCGCTGCTCACGATTGAAGCGGTGGTTCTCGCATGACGGCGGCCAGGCCCCTGCCCACCCTGTTGGTGATTCCCACCGGGATCGGTTGCGCCATCGGTGGTTATGCCGGCGACGCCCTGCCCTCGGCCCGGGTGCTGGCGGCGGCCAGTGGCTGCCTGATCACCCATCCCAACGTGATGAATGGGGCGGCTCTCTATTGGAGTGATCCCCGCATCCACTATGTGGAGGGTTCGGCCCTGGATCGCTTCGCCTCCGGGGCGATTGCCCTGCGGTCGGTGCGCCGCCAGCGGGTGGGGCTGCTGCTCGATGCCGGCATCGAGGAGGAGTTGCGCTGGCGCCATCTGCAGGTGGCGGATGGCTGCCGGGCCAGCCTGGGCCTCGAGATTGGTCCGGTGGTCTGCACCGATGAGCCGCTTGAGGTCAGTCTGAGCCAGGGCGCCAGTGGGGCGAGCTGGGGCCGGTTGGGTCGCCCCGATGCCCTGCTGCGAGCTGGCCACCAGCTCAAGGCGGCTGGCGCCACCGCCATCGCGGTGGTGGCCCGCTTCCCAGAGGATCCCACCAGTGAGGCCCTGGCCGCCTACCGCCAGGGCTCTGGGGTGGATGTCCTGGCCGGTGCCGAGGCGGTGATCAGCCACCTGCTCAGCCGGGAGCTGGGGCTTCCCTGCGCCCATGCTCCGGCCCTCAGCCCCTTGCCGCTCGACCCAGGCCTGGACCCGCGCGCGGCCGGTGAGGAATTGGGCTACACGTTTCTGGCCTGTGTGTTGGTGGGCCTGAGTCGGGCGCCGGATCTGGTGCCGCTGCCGCTGGGCGGCGGTGCCGCTGATTGTCTCCAGGTGGCGGATCTGGGTGCTGTGGTGGCTCCCGCCGGGGCCCTCGGGGGGGCGGCCGTGCTGGCGTGCGCAGATCGGGGCATCCCCCTGATTGCGGTGCATAACCCCTCGGTGCTCAACGTGTCGGCGGAGGCGCTGGGATTGCCGGTGCTGAAGGCGGTCAGCTATGCGGAGGCCGCCGGTTTGCTCGTGGCGCTGCGGGAGGGCATCAGCCCGGCCGCTCTGTGCCGTCCCCTGCCGCCGTTGGTCTGAGCGATGGAACAGCCCTGTCCCTGTGGGGGCCTCAGCTATGGCTCCTGTTGCAGCCCCCTGCACCGCGGCCTGCTGCAGGCCACCACGGCCGAGCAGCTGATGCGCTCGCGCTATGCGGCCTATGCCCTGGGGGAGGTGGAGTATCTGCTCACGACCCACCCCTCGCCGGAACCCCTGGCGCGCCGCCGCCGTGCCCTGCAGGCCAGCCTCATGCAGGTGCGCTGGCGCCGGCTGGAGATCCTTGAGGTCACCGCCGGCGGCCCGGACGACACCACTGGCACTGTGACCTTCGCGGCTCACTACGTCGCCGCGGACCAGATCGGGGTGATGCGGGAGTGCTCCCGTTTCGGGCGGGAAGGCCAGTGCCCCGATGGTCGCTGGCTCTATCTGGAGGCTCTGGAGCTCTCTTGAAGCCGGCGATCCTTGGGCCGCTCAGTGCAGGCAGGCCATGGGATGGCGGTTGGGCAGCCCCAGGGCCTTGGCGACGCCGGGGTGGCACACCGAGCCATTGATCGTGTTGAGACCGGACACGAGCTCAGGCCGCTCGGTGACGGCCTCCACCAGCCCCCGCCCCGCGATCGCCAGGATGTAGGGCAAGGTGACACTCACCAGCGCCTCGGTTGAGGTGAAAGGCACAGCCCCCGGCATGTTGCCAACGGCGTAGTGCTGTACCCCGTGGATGGTGAGCACCGGATCCGTGTGGGTGGTCTCCCGGCTGGTGGCGATGCAGCCGCCCTGGTCAATGGCCACGTCCACAATCACCGATCCGGGTTGCATCTGCTGCACCAACGCCTCCTCCACCAGGGTGGGGGCCCTGTCTCCTGGCAGCAGCACCGCGCCGATCAGCAGATCGGCGCTGGGCAGCAGGCGCTCCAGCAGGCCGCGGCTGCTCACCAGGCTCACCAGCCGACCACGGCGGTCGCTCTCCAGCCGGCGCAGGCGCTGGGGGGAGTGGTCCAGTAGAAACACCTCCGCATCCATGGCGGCCGCCACCCGGGCGGCGTTCCAGCCCACCGTGCCGGCCCCCAGCACCACCACCCGCGCTGGCCGCACCCCGGTGCAGCCTCCCATCAGCA
Organism: Synechococcus sp. HJ21-Hayes; assembly: GCF_024345835.1. Classification (GTDB taxonomy): domain Bacteria; phylum Cyanobacteriota; class Cyanobacteriia; order PCC-6307; family Cyanobiaceae; genus Vulcanococcus. The sequence goes on from NZ_JAGQBW010000001.1 coordinate 223,111, forward strand.
CCCCGCGACCACCGTGGGGCTTCTCCAGCAAATGGGCCCCCACCTGGGCGGCCAGTCGCCCGGCGATCTCACTCATGGGCGCCAGCAGCGGCAGGCTGTTGTCGTCGAGCTGGACAGTTTCGTAGGCGATGGCCGTGGTGCCGGCAGTTAGCAGCGCGCGGCCCACCTGCGGGTAGGCGGCCAGATGCAGGTAGGTGAACAGCACCAGGTCGGGGCGGAGGAAGGCGAATTCCTCCGATTGGGGTTCCTTTACCTTCACCACGAGGTGGGCGGCCCAGGCGTCCTCCCGGTCCACAAGGCTCGCCCCGGCCGCCTGGAAGGCCTGGTCGTCGATCCCGGCGCCGGCGCCGGCGCCGGCCTGCACCCGCACCGCAAAGCCATGGCTCACCAGTTCCCTGACGCCATCGGGGGTGAGGGCCACCCGCTGTTCATCGCGTTTGATCTCGGTGGGTACCCCGATGCTGGCGATCGGGGCCACGGGGCCCGCCATGGTTGCGCTCTCGATGCCCCCACCATGGCCACGGCCTGGAGGCGGCGCCAGTACGCCGTTCTCAGGCGCCGCTGGCAATCGGCATGCGCCAGCCGCTGCCGAAGGCGCGGTTGCTCACCTTCAGCAGTGGGGCCGCCTGGCGCCGCTTGAACTCGGCGCGCTGCAGCAGTTGGTGTATCCGTTGGGCGAGGGCGGCATCCGTGCCGCTGGCGATGAGTTCCTCGGGGCTGCGCAGTTCTTCGATCAACGCCTTGAGCAGGGGGTCCAGCACGGCGTAGTCGGGCAGAGAGTCGCTATCGCGCTGGTCTGGGCGCAGTTCGGCGCTGGGGGGTTTGGTGCGGATGGCACTGCCCACCAGTTCGCCCGTGCAGGGCAGGCCCAGGTGTTGGCGGCAGCCGGCAGCAGCTGCTGAATCGATCCAGGCGCAGAGGCGAAATACCGTGGTTTTGTAGAGGTCGCCGATCACGGCCAGCCCGCCGTTCATGTCGCCATAGAGGGTGCAATACCCCACCGCCAGTTCGGATTTGTTGCCGGTGGAGAGCAGCAGCTGTCCCTGCTGGTTGGCTACGGCCATCAGAAGGGTGCCGCGGATACGCGATTGCAGATTTTCGGCGGTGAGGCCGCTGGGCGCACCCTCTAGGGGAGCCATGAGGGCGGCATCAAAACTCGCCATTAGCGGGGCGATCGGCACCGTCTGGGTGGTGATGCCGAGTCGATCGGCGAGCGCTAGGGCATCGCTGATCGAGCCGCCGGAGCTCCAGGGCGAGGGCATCAGCAGGCCATGCACGTTCTCCGGACCCAGGGCCGCCGCGGCGATCACGGCCACCAGGGCGGAATCGATGCCGCCACTCAGGCCCAGCAGGGCCTTGCGGAAGCCGCACTTGCGGGCGTAGTCCCGCACTCCCAGCACCAGTGTTCGCAGCAGCAGGTCGTCGTTCGAGGGAAGAGGAAAGCCCGTGCCTCGGCCGCCGGCTGTCACGGCGGCCGAGGCATTCCAGCAGGCCAGGGCGGTCTCGGCCCAGGGCAGTTGGGCCGCAATGGAGCCCGTGGCGTCCATCACGAAACTGCCGCCGTCAAACACCAGCTCGTCGTTGCCTCCCACCTGGTTCACGTACACCACGCCGCAGCCCAGCCGCCGGGCCGCGGCGGCCACCAGATCGCGGCGTTGCTGGCCCTTGCCCTGGGCATAGGGCGAGGCCGAGAGGTTGATCAACAGATCGGGCTGTAGCGGCTGGAGGTCGCCGATGGGATCGGAGCCCGCCAGCCGCTGTCCCTGGAGGCTGTGGTCCACCCAGAGGTCTTCGCAGATGGTGAGCCCCAGGCGCCAGGAGCGTCCGCCGCGCTCCAGCTGCAGCAGGCAGGGCTGATCGGCCGGGCGGAAGTAGCGCCGCTCATCGAACACGTCGTAACTGGGCAGCAGTCGTTTGCGTGCCACCACCCGCCACTGGCCTGGTTCCACCAGGGCGGCGGCATTGAACAGGTTGGGCTGCTGCTCCCAGGGGGTCTGCTCGCTCACCCCCAGCAGCAGTCTGAGGCCCGCCGGCAGCTCGGCCGCCAGCTGATCCAGTACCTGCTGCTGCAGGAGTCGTAGGGAGGGTCGCAGCAGCAGGTCACGGGCCGGGTAGCCCCACAGGGCCAGCTCCGCGGCCACCACCAGCTCGGCGCCCTGGGCGGCGGCCTGATGGCACGCCGCCAGCAGCCGTTGCCCGTTACCCCGCAGGTCCCCCACCAGGGGGTTCATCTGAGCCAGGGCAACACGCATCAGGGCTGGGGGGAGGCGGGCTTGTGCCCGAGGCCGTAGAGATTGTGCTTGAGCAGTTCCGGCCACAGGGCCGCTGGCACCAGCTCCGGGCTGGGCTGTTGGCGGATGGCGGAACTGGCCGTGGCGGGCACGGGCAGCTCAAGCACCTCCGCCTGCCCCCCCAGCTGCTGCAGCTGCTCGAGATCCCCAGGCTCAAGGGGCCAGCCCTGGCGCGGCACCACCGCTAGTTGGCACCGGGCCAGTAGCTCCGAGGCCCTGTACCAACTCGGGATCTGTGGAGCCAGATCGCTGCCCACCACGAACACCAGTGGCTGATTGGGCCAGAGCGCCGCTGCGCGATCCAGGGTGTCGAGGGCCCGGGGGCTGCTCAGCCGCTGCTCGAGCACCACGCGGGGATCATCCAGGTCGTCCACCACCGCCTGCAGCAGTGCCGCCCGCAGCGTTAGGGGGGCGCCGTGCTGTTTGCAGGGGTTGTCGCTGGCCCAGGTGGCCACTTGCCCGTAGCGGCGGGCCAGGCCGGCCAGCAGTGCCCGGTGGCCGGGGGTGGGGGGATCGGCACTGGTGCCGAACAGGGCCAGGCTGCGGGCCGATGGCGCGCTCATGGCAGCAGGATTTGCACGGCCGCCGGTATGGGTTCGCGGCTCTGCCACTGCTGCAGCCAGGCGCGCACCTGCGGATCCTGCTGGGCCAGGCGCCTGAGTAGGGAGGCCGGGTGCCGCCCGCCCCGCTGCGCGCTGCGCAGCAATTCGGCGGCGGCCAGTTTTCCGGTGAGCCGGGTGGTGTGCACCGCCAGGGCGGCCTGGGCCAGAGCCACTGGCGCGGCGGGAGCCAGGCTCAGCCCGGCACTGAGGGGGGCCGCCAGCAGCAGCAGCTGACGGATGCCCCCCAGCAGTAGCTGAATGCCTAGTTGGGTGCCCCCCAGCAGGGCGTTCTGGGCCGAGAGCCTGCCCAGTAGCTGGCGGGCGCCGGCACCGCCCATCGGCAGGCCGTAGAGCTGGCAGAGCTGTAGCACCAGGGCCGTGTCCAGGGCTAAGCCGCCGGCGAGATCCAGCAGCATCAGGGGGTTGGCGGCCACGCCGGTGGCCTTGAGGGCGGCAAAGCGGCCGATCAGGCCCTGGGCTGCGGCACGGCCCTGGCGCAGGCGCCAGCGCTGCAGCAACTGGGTGAAGCGGTCTGCGGCCCGCAGACCGTTCAGCCCCAGCAGTAGCTCACCGCTGCTGGCGAGCAGGGCGGTGAGGGCCTGGCGCAGGGGCTCAATCTGTGGAGGCAAGCGCTCGCTGCGTACGCGCCCATCGGCCAGCCATTGGGCCTGGCGCGGGGCTGAGGCCACGGCTAGCAGCTTCAGCGCTCGGGCAGTGGCAGGCAGGCGGCGGCGAATGCTCCCCATCAGTGCGTCGCGCTCGTCCTGCGGCCAGCAGTCGAGGCGGTTGAGCACCAGCAGCACCGGTTTGCCCCCCGCCAGGAGCTGTTCCAGGGCTTCCGCTTCCGGGGTGGTGAGGTCGCCATCGAGCACCAGCAGCACCAGATCGGCCCCCAGGGCCACCCGCGCCGCCAGTCGCTGCCGGGCCCTGGCGGCGATCTCGTCGATGCCGGGGGTGTCCACCAGCTCCACGGCCCTCAGGCCAGGGATGGTCACAGGCCAGGCGGCCCGCTCCTGGGTGCGGGTGCAGCCGTGGGCCACATCGGTGGCAAAGGTGGACTGGCCCAGTAGGGCATTGAGCAGGCTGGATTTGCCCACGCCCACCCGGCCGAATACGGCCACCCGTAGGCGGCGCTGGTCGAGGGCCTGGAGTTGTCGATCGAGGGCTTGCAGCTCCGGGGCGAGCACGGCCCGTTCGCGCGCGCTCAGCGCCAGTTCGGAGCGCCACTGCGCCAGTAGCAGCTCGCAGCGCTGGGCTGCAGAGGGCGCGGTGGCGGTCATGGCGGCAGCGGGGTCACCGGCCCTCATTTAATCGGCTGTGCCATCGTCGCGCTCAGCCCCTGCGCCGGAGCCCATGCTGATCGGTCCCGAGATCTATGCCGCGCGCCGTGCTCGCTTCCTGGAGGCCCTTGGCGGCGCAGCGGCGGTGATTCCGGCGGCGCCCCTGGCCACCCACCACGCTGATTGCGAATGGCCCTTTCGCCAGAACAGTGATTTCTGGTATCTCACCGGCTTCGATGAGCCCGATGCCGTGGCCCTGTTCCTGCCCCACCGGCCGGAGGGGGAACGCTTTGTGCTGTTTGTGCAGCCCAAGGAGCCCAGTGCCGAGGTGTGGACTGGTTTCCGTTGGGGCTGTGAGGGGGCGGTGACCCAGTTCGGCGCCGACCTGGCCCATCCACACGCGGAGCTGCCCCAGCTCCTGGCCGACTACCTCAAGGGCGCTGAGGGCATTGCCTTCCGGGTGGGGCGTCACCCCGAGGTGGAGCCCTTGGTGCTGCAGGCCTGGGCGGCTCAGCTGGATCGTGCCCCCCGCAGTGGTGTGGCGGCCCTGGGGCTCGTGGCGCCCTGCCCGCTGCTGCATGAGTTACGCCTGCGCAAGGCGCCTGAGGAGCTGGTGCGCCTGCGCGAAGCGGCGCGGATCTCGGCGGAGGCCCATGAGCTGGCCCGCCAGGTGGCGCGGCCAGGGCTGAATGAGCGCCAGGTGCAGGCCGTGATCGAGCAGCACTTTCTGGAGCAGGGGGCCCGGGGACCCGCCTATGGCTCGATCGTCGCGGGTGGGGATAACGCCTGCGTGCTGCACTACACCGCCAACAGCGCCGTGCTGAACGATGGCGACCTGCTGCTGATCGATGCGGGTTGCTCCCTGGGCGACTACTACAACGGCGACATCACCCGCACCTTCCCGATCAACGGCCGCTTCACCGGTGAACAGCGGGCCCTCTACGAGCTGGTGCTCGCGGCCCAGGAAGCGGCGGTGGCGGCGGTGGCTCCGGGCCACACGGCCGAGGGCGTGCATGACACGGCCGTGCGGGTGCTGGTGGAGGGGCTGTTGGATCTGGGCCTGTTGGCCGGCTCGGTGGATGGGGTGATCGAGCAGGGGGCCTACCGCCATCTCTATATGCATCGCACCGGTCACTGGCTGGGCCTCGATGTGCACGATGTGGGCGCTTACCGCCTGGGTGAGCACCCTGTGGCCTTGGAGCCGGGCATGGTGCTGACGGTGGAGCCTGGCCTCTATGTGAGCGATCGCCTGCCCGTGCCCGAGGGCCAGCCCGCCATTGCCGAGCGCTGGAAGGGCATTGGCATTCGGATTGAGGACGACGTGGCCGTGACCGACCGCGGCTATGAGACCCTCACAGCCGCGGCCTTGAAGACGCCGGCGGCGCTCGAGCGCTGAGGGCTCAGCTCTCCTCCAGGGCTTGCTCCAAGGCCACCAGCACCTGGCTGGTGGCGGGGATCACCACGTCGGCACCGGCCTGGTGCAGCTGCTGCTCGTAGTGCCAGCGCGCCTCTTCCTGGCCCTGGGCCTGGAGGTGAGGGGGAGCCACGGCCAGGCTCAGGAAGCGCTGTTCGGGCTGCTGCTCGCGGGCGCGTTGCACGGTGAGTACGTCGGCCACGGTGTCGCCCAGGTAGGCCACTGGTGCAGTGCCCAGCCCTAGGCCGCCGGCGAGCTCCGCCGCCAGGCGCAGCAATCCAGTGGGATCGGGTTTATCGGGGGCATCCCCCATGGCGATCAGGGGTGGATTGGCCAGGCCCAGCCGGGCTTCCAGTACGAAGCGCGCCGATGGCGGCTCGGCGCCGCTCACGAAGCCCCAGTCCACCCCGGCACCCGTGAGGGCCTCAAAGAAGGGGCGCTCCACCAACAGGGGCTCATGGCCGATGAACCCTTGCCAGCTGGCTGGATTGCCCTCGGGGTCGCCGCCGAAATAGAAGCCGTTGAACACCTCCACCAGGGCCTCGAGGGGCGGCAATGAACTCTGGCCTATCCGCCGCAGCAGTTCCAGGGAGGCCTCCCAGTCGTTGTTCCAGCAGCCCTCGGCCTTGAGATGGTCGATCGTCTCTGGATTAGGCCGCGCGGCGCTGTAGTGATGCACCGTCTCCACGATGGCCCGGCGGTAGCTGCCGCCCACGTCCCTGATCACGCCATCGATATCGAACAGCAGGATGGCTCTAGGTTTCAGGGGTGGGGCCACGGCGGCTGGTAGGTTAGTTGTTTGTGATTAAGCCTTGAGCGCTGACACCATGAGCACCGAGAGCGCTGAAAGCGCCGTGGCGACTGCCGCACCTGAGGTTTCCGCTGAGGACACCACCGAGGGCCGTCCGGTGCTGCGTGGTGCCAGTGCTGCCCTGGCCACCGCCACCATCGACGAGAACGGCGTTCCCTCGGGGCGTACCCCCAAGGCGGATGAGGGCCGTTTTCTGCTGAAGATCCTATGGCTGCCCGACAACGTGGCCCTGGCTGTGGATCAGATCGTGGGCGGCGGTCCCAGCCCCCTCACGGCTTACTTCTTCTGGCCCCGTGAGGATGCCTGGGAAACCCTTAAGACCGAACTGGAAGGCAAGAGCTGGATCACCGACAACGAGCGCGTTGAGATCCTCAACAAGGCCACCGAGGTGATCAACTACTGGCAGGAGGAGGGCAAGGGCAAGAGCCTCGACGAGGCCAAGCTCAAGTTCCCCGATGTCACCTTCTGCGGTACCGCCTGAATCGGCGTCTCCCCAGGTTCAGCGCCCCAGTAGGGGCGCTTTTTTTGTCTGTATCGACGCGTTGCCTGCCATGGCCCACTTCTACCAGCGCAGTTGGTTGCTGGGTGCTCTCAGCGGTGCCATATCCGTGGCGGTGCTGGGGGGAGCCGCGCTGTGCGGGATGCGTTGGTGGTGGCAGCCCTCAACGGGCGCTGTCGTCCCCGACCCGGTGTTCATCCCGGCGGCCCAGCTCTCGCCGGATGAGCTCAGCTCCTGTGCGCGGGGGCTTGGTTTGAATCCGGAATTGGCGGCTCTCGCGGATCCCACCAATTTCGGCGAGCGGCAGCGCCGGGATTGGCGCGGCCGCCCCCTGCCCCATCAGCCCAGCCTGATCGTGCTGCACGAGACCGTGATGGATCAGGCCAGCACCCTCAACCTGTTCCGCACTCCCCACCCGGCAGATGCCGATCAGGTGAGTTACCACCTTGTGATTGGACCCAATGGGGATCGTCACCGCGTGGTGCCCGATGCCAACCGTGCCTACGGCGCCGGGCAATCGGCCTTTGGCGATTTCACCCTGCAGGCCAAGCCCAGTAGCCGTGGTTCGGTCAACAACATTGCGCTCCACGTCAGCTTGGTCACGCCTGCCGATGGTCGTGGGGCCGACACCAGCGACGGCCATTCCGGTTACACGCCTGAGCAATACCGTGCACTGGCCTCCCAGGTTCTGCTGTGGCAGCACCGTTACGGCATCCCCATGAGTCGGGTCACCAGCCATGCGGCCATCGACCGCAGCCACAGCCGCTATGACCCGCGCAGTTTCCGTTGGGATCGCTTTGATCAGGCCTATGCCAAGGCTGTGGTCAGTTGCGGGGCTTCACCACCTGGCCGAACGCACTGGCGGTGATCACGGCAGGAGACGCGCCAGTATCCACGCTGAAGTTGCGGGTTTCACTCTGGCTGCTGCCATCCGGGTAGAGGAAGGTCACCACCCCCTTCAGGTTCACGGTGGAGCCTGTTCGGTTGGTCTCCCGCAGGTCGGCCACGCTCACCCGCTCGAATTGCTCGAAGAAGCTGGGATCGAACTGATCGGCGGCCGCGGCGCCAAACAGCTGGCGTGCCGCTTCGCTATTGCGGCTTGAGAGTGCGCTGTAGAGCTGCTGCACGGTGGTGATGGCTAGATCCACCGCTGCTGGATCCAGGGGCTGTTCGAGGTCTGGTGCCGGCGGCGGCAGGGCGCTTTCCCTGGGCTGTTCGCGCAGCGCTGGAGCCTCCTGGAGGGGGGTGCCCCCGGTTGGAGGGGCGAGGGCCTGCTGCTGGCGACTGAGCAGCAGCAGCCACATGAGCCCCCCTACCACGCCCACCAGCAGCACGCCGGCGATGAAGCTGAGCACGGCGACGAGACCGCGGCTGCTGCCGGCGCTGGGGGCTAAGGCTGCGCTGACTGTCGCTGTGGCTGTGCTGCCTTCACCGAGATTCAGCAGTCCGCTCACCACTGCCGCCATCCGCTGGCAGATGGCGGGGGCGAACAGCTCCTGCAGCTCCTGGTTCAGGCGTAATTGCAGGCGAGCATCAGCCTCCAGGGCTGGGGTCTGACCCACGGCGTGGCTGAAGGCGGGGGTGAGCACCAGATACTTCAGTGCCGGTAACAGGTTGCTCTGCGACTCACCGCAGAAATCCCCCACGAGGGCCTGTAGGCGCCTGCCATCGCTGAATTGGCCCCGTTGCAGGTCGGCCAGGATCTGCCGGCGCAGGTTGGCTCCGAGCTGGTAGTCGTTCATGGGGCTGACGGCGGCTGAATGGACGCATTCCCGGCTGCTGGCATCTTGGCCGCTGCCGCACGGCGCTGCTTCCATTGCTGATCAAGGGCGCTCAGCAACGCTGGGCAGGCGTTCAGCTCCACCAGTGCTGGGGTGATGGCTGGGCTGGCAGTCGCGGGCACGGGCCAACTCGCCGCGATCACGGCCCCCAAGGGATCCAGCGTCGCTTGCTGGATCAAGGTCTGCCGCTGGCGTTGGCCTTGCAGCAGCTGGTCGAACTGGGCCTGCCGTTGGCTGAGGGCACTCGGGATGCGATCTGGGCTGGCGCACAACCGCTGCACCTCGGCGCTCAGGCTGGTCGCGGGAGACGCGGCCGGCTTCGGTGCTGTGATCCAGCGTTGCCACGGCTGCAGCCACCAAAGCCCGGTTCCCAGGGCCGCGGCCCCGATGCCCAGGAGTATCAGCAGGGCCACCGGCCGGCGTTGTGGCGGCACGGGGAGCGGGGGAGGGTTGGCGAGTGCTCCCCAGCGGCCGATCGCCACGGACACATCGTCACCGCTGCCCTGGCTGGTGATCTGCGCGAGCGCCGTGTCCAGCTCATCCCGTTGACGCAGTTCCGCCAGGTGATGGCCCAGGGCCAGAAAGTCGCCATCGGTGGTGCACGATTTGCGGACGCCATCGGTGCTCAGCACGAGGGCGAAGGGGGCGCTCCCCGGCGTGAGGGGATGCAGGGCCGCCCGCTGGGCGCACAGGGATGCGGCGCCGCCCATGCAGAGGCTGGCGGTGGCTTCTCCGCTGGCGCAGATGTCCTGTTCCTCGCTGATCAGGTCCAGGTTGCCGTCAGCGGTTCTGCGCACCAGGTCCCAGTCGCCCAGGCCCGTGTGGCCCCACCACTCCGGTGCCAGCAGCACCACCCCCAGCGTGCAGCCGTAGGTGAGCGGCGAGAACGGCTGATCGCCGCTCTCAGGCCGCTGGCGCCAGTGGCCCGCGGCCGCCTCCAACCACGCGGCCTGAATCGTTGCGGGCAGTGCGCCCGCCAGCAGCTCCAGCCAGTGGCGCTGGTCCGTGAGTGGGTGCTGCTGCAGGGCCCGCTCCACCGCCAGAACTGCCTGGTCGCAGGCCAGTTGGCTGCCCACGTCGCTGAGCCAGTAGCGCTCGCCGCCATGGCCATCGGCCACGGCCATCAGCTGCACCGTCGTGCCGCCCGGACCCAGCAGGGAGCAGGCCACGGAGGCGTCCTGGCAGGGCTTGCCCAGGCGCCGGTGGGCGGCTCCGATCACCGTGCAGCACTGGGGTGTGTCCCAGCTGCCCGTGAGCGCCCCGGTCACCACACCAGTGGGCCGACGTCGTCGGTGGGATCCATGAGCGTGGGCGGCAGGTCCGGCAGGGGGATGTTGCCGTCCCGGCTGGAGCCGGCTATCCGGCTGGTGGGCATGGAGGCAGCACCCACCACGGCGGTGGAGGCCCACTGGATGTATTGAGCCAGGGCTGTGGCATTGCTGGCTTGTAGGGGTCGCCGCGGCGATTTGCCCATGCCTCGAGGCATCTGACCGCTGGCACCTGGTACCTCCCCTGCCGGCAGGTTGGCCAGGGGGTCGGGGCCGATGAACTGTTGCAGCACCTCCAGATCGGCGTCATGCCCCATGGCGATCGCCAGTCGCACGGCCTTCTGGGCCCAGGGTTGGCACATCAGGGCCCCCAGGCCTGCCGAGAAGTCGTCGGTGGGCTGGCCGTCCGAGATCAGCACCAGCACCGGCGGGAGGGCCCGCTCCTCCATCGGTGGCGATTGCATCTGACCCGCCACCAGCTCCAGGGCTTCGCCCATGGCGGTGATGCCGCCGGCCTGGAGGTCGCGCCACTCCAGTTGGTCCACCGGCGTGGGCTCGGCCAGGTGCCAGTTGGCCCGGTCGGCGAAGCTCACCGCCCGCACCAGCACTCGGGCCTCGGGATTCTGGCGCGCCACCTCGGCCATGCCTGGCAGCGACTGACGAATCGCCTGGTTGAGGGCCTGCATCTTGCCCTGGGCCGCCATGGAGCCGGAGCAATCACAGAGATAGATGAAATGCAGGGGCCGGTTGCTGAGCCGAACGTTGGGGAAGGGCATGGTGGGTTAGCGGATCACCTCCACCGGGCCGGCAGCGGTGCGGAGACGTTGCAGGGCCGAGAGGTTACAGGTTTTGCCAGGGGGCACGGTTACCCTCTGGCCGTCGCTGAGTTCGGCGCTCCAGGGGGCACCGCTGAGGTTGGTGAGGCCCAGGATGGCGGTATCCGTGGGGTGTGCCACCACCTGGGCCAGGGGATGGTGCAGGTCGTGGCTAAGCAGGGGATCGAAGTGGTGCGGCTGCAGGCTGTTGTCGGCCGCGGCGGCCACCCGGCCTGCGGGCGTCTGCAGCATCACGGCGGTGGGCAGGGCACTGCCGCAGGCCCAGCAGCGTCCAGGGGTGCCCGGTTCCGGAAAGTTTTCCTGCTGGCAGTGGGGGCACAGCACCCGCTGGTCCAGGCACTGGGCGATGGCCTGCATCCATTGGCCTGTGAGGGCCCGGCGGTTGGGCTGGTGCAGGCCACTGCAGAAGGTTTGCTCAAACAGGGCCTTCAGCCGTTCCGGGTAGATGGGCCAGGTGATCAGTGCGGCAGCGTGTTCGATGGGGTCGGGGCGATTGCGGGGATCCTGGGGATCGAAGATGAATACCGGGTCTTCGCCGTAGAGGCGGCGGCGGGCAGGTTCATCCAGGCAGCGGATCGCCAGCTCCAGTTGCCCCTTGAGTGGATCGTGGCGGGTCAGCAGCCGGAAGATCAGCACGGCCAGGGAGAAGAGATCGCTGCTGGCTCCCGGCCTGGCCTTCCCCAGCAGGATCTCGGGGGCCATGAATCCGGGGGTTCCCAGCACGCTGCCGAGATCGCGGCCGTCCACGTCCACGTTGTCGTTGTCGCAGATCAGTACCCGGCCGCTGGCGGGCTCCAGGAACAGGTTGCCTAGGGAGATGTCCTTGTAGCAGAGCCCTTTGAGGTGCAGCTCGTGGAAGCTGGTCGCTAGGAAGAAGCTGGCCCGCAGCACGTTCCGCAGGCTGATCTCCAGGTTGCCGGCTGCATGGACATGGGCCCCGATGAACCCAGGGGGGCGCAGGGCCATCAGATAGCCGAAGCCAACCTCGGCCAGCTGGATCTGCTGGCGGGCTTCAGGGGTAGGCCGCAGCAGGGCGATTGGCCAGAGGAAATCGCCATTGGGAGCCCCCAGGCGAATGCTCTCCCCCAGCCGGTGCTCCAGGTGAGGGTCGCGGGCGATGCAGGCCGGGAAATACCACTTCAGAGCTAGCTGTTCGCCTCCGATTGCCACCGCGTACACCTGGCCCTGGGTGCCGCCCCCCAGGCCTCCCTGGATCTGAATCGGTTCCTTGAGGCCTTCGAAGCGAAGCGTGGCACCCTCCGGCAGGATCCAGGTCATGGCTGGGGGCGGCCGGCCTGCTCGATGACCTTGCGGATGCCGTTGCGGTGAGCCAGGGCGGTGAGTCGATTGGCGAAGCTGTGGCGCATGGCTTGGCCGTCCCGCAGCACCACCACCAGGGTGTGCTGCTTGCGTGAGCCCAGCAGAATCCAGCCCACCAGGGCCGCGATTTCCAGGGGCCAGAACAGCAGCGGAAACGGCAGCAGCAGCAGCCCCCCTAAGCAGAGAAGCAGCCACCAGCTGAAGATGTGGGGATAGAGGGGCTGGCTGCGCACTACGGCGGAGCGGATCTGATCCACCGCGAGCGTGCAGCCTTCAAAGTCGATCGATCCGGCCGTTGGCGAGGGGGCCTGACGCGTGGCTGGCTTGGGGGCCGTCAGCTGGAACACGAGCACCGGCCCTTGGCGCCCCAGCTGGATTTCATCGCCATCGGCCACGGGCCGGCACTGGTGAATCTGCTGACCCTCCAGGTAAGTGCCGTCCTGGCTTTGCCAGTCGCACACCACCCAGCCGTGGCTGCGGGAATGGCGCACCACGGCATGGTGATCCGAGACGCCTGCGCTGCTCGCCAGGCACAGCTGGTTGCCCTTGGCCTTGCCGATGGTGAGGGGTATGGCGGCATCGAGGGACGCCACCTTGGCGGTGTCGCTGCGCAGCACCAGCTGCGCCTGGATCGGGCTCATGGATCCCCCTTGCGCCGCCGCCACCAAAGGCGCCAGTCATCGCGCAGATCGGCCCACCAGCCGCCATCGCCCTCCCGTAACGCCACCACCCGGCCAGGGAACAGCAAGGCCTTACTGGCCAAGGCCAGGGCGATCAGCACCATCGCCAGCAGCACCCAGCCCGGGATGGCTCCCACCCAGGTGGCGGCGAAGAAGGCGCGGGTGGCGTACACGCCAATGGTGAGCGCCAGCCACAGCCGGAAAGGTTCCCAGGGGTCCCGCTGGCGCTGCACCGAAGGGGAAGGGGGTTGCTGGCTCTAGCCTATGGCCGGGCCGATGAAGATGCCGCTGCACCGCCTCACCTCCACGCTGGCCAGCTCGGACGTCCGCCAGGCCTGGCGCCAGTTCGCTGCGGCGTGCCTGCAGGGGCCCTGGCGCCGTCGCCCAGCCGCCATCCGGGCTGCGTGGATGTCGCTGCGCCATCGGGAGGCTCGGCTGGAACTGTGGTCCGCAGGCCAGAAGCTGCACGACCTAACCCTCGAAAACCGGCGCTACCGCATCGGCCGTGATCCCGCCTGTGAGCTGCCCGTGGAGGCACTGGGGCTGAGCCGGGTGCACGCCATCCTCGAGAAGCCACGCGATGCCGATCGCGACTTCACCCTGGAGGATTTCAATTCCGCCAATGGTCTGTTTCATCGCGACCGGCGCATTCGCGCTATCCAGCTGCGCGATGGCGATGCCATTCAGTTCGGCTCGCCGCTGAAGGGTGAAGCGCCTGTGCTGCGCTACATCCACCCTCGTAGCGCCCTAGAGCAGGCTGTCCATCTGCTCGGTCTGGCGGCGCTGGCGGGCTCGGGCCTGCTGGTGAGCGGCATGCTGCTGGCCGCCAGCATCGGCGGCGGCTCCAAGATCCGTGCCATCGCCGGTCCGGTGAAGATCTACGCGGCCAACGGGCAGCAGATCGATGCCAAGGAGGGTTCGGCCACGGCCCTGCCCACCCTGCAGGCTTATCCGCGGCACCTGCGCCAGGCCCTGCTGGCCTCAGAGGAGGCACGGTTCGGCTGGAACAGCGGGCTTGATTTGTTCGGCACCCTGCGCTCGGCCCTGCTGGGCAGTGGCGGTGGCAGTGGCCTCACCCAGCAGGTGGCGCGCCTCTATTACCCAGATGTGGGCCGCGATGTGAGCCTCACCCGCAAGGTGCGGGAGCTGTGGGTGGCGCTCCAGTTGGAGGTGGGCTTCAGCAAGAACCAGATCCTCAAGATGTATCTGGATCGGGCCTATCTGGGGCTTGGCACCGAGGGCTTTGAGCAGGCCTCACGCCTCTATTTCCACAAGTCTGCCGCTGATCTGGATGTGGCCCAGGCGGCTTTCCTGGTGGGTCTGCTGCCCAGTCCCAATGGCTATAGCCCCTGCAACCGCGAGGATCCCGAGGCTGGCCGTGACCGCCGCAATTTGGTGCTCAAGCTGATGCATGAGCAGGGCTATCTGAGTGATCAGGCCCTGATCGATGCCCGGCGCCGGCCGCTTAACATCGATGCCTCGGCTTGCCGGGAAACCATTTTCTCCAGCTATCCGTTCTTCAGCGACTACGTCCGCGGCGAGTTGGAGGGCACCCGCTTCGGCCTCAACCTCTCCGAGCAGGAGGCCGGGGGAAACTACATGGTGGTGAGCACGATCGATCCCCGGATGCAGCAGTTGGCGCAGCAGCAACTGCAGCGTTTTCTGGAGGGGCCGGCGGCTTCCGTGGGGCTCACCCAGGGGGCCCTGATCTCGCTCCAGATCGAGAGCGGCGACATCCTCGCCTACGTGGGTGGCGGCGACTATTCGCGCTCCAGCTTCGATCGGGTGCAGGCCCTGCGCCAGCCGGGCTCCACCTTCAAGTTGTTTCCCTTCCTGGCGGCTCTCGAGTCTGGGGTGAAGCCCAGTGATCCGATCTCCTGCGCCCCCTTCAGCTATGTGGCCGGCTGTCGCCACGGGGCCGGTAGCGTCAGCGTGGCCGATGGTTTTGCCCTCTCGGAAAACGTGGTGGCCCTGCGGCTGTCGGAGAAGGCCGGCTTCAACCAGGTGGTGCGCAAGGCCCGCCAGCTGGGTATCAGCACTCCCCTGGATGCCGATGCCAGTGCCATGCTCGGCGGCCGGGAAACCTACCTCTACGAGATGGCGCGTGCTTATGCGGTGGTGGCCAATGGCGGCCGTTCCGTGCCCATGCACGGCGTCGACAAGATCTACGACCTCGGTGTCTGTCAGTCGATCCTCAGCCTCAGCACCTGCCCGGAGCGCGGCATCACCACTCCCATTGGCGAAACTCCGCGCCAACTGATCAGCCCCGAGGTGGCAGCGAGTCTCGATGGGCTCCTGGCGGGGGTGGTGCAACGAGGCACCGGCAAGCCCGCGGCGGTGGTGGCGGATGCCCGCGGCAAGACTGGCACCACCAACAACGGGGTGGATGTGCTCTTCATCGGCTATTCCCCGGCTATGAAGATCCTCACCGCGATCTGGATGGGCAATGACGACAATCGCCCGGCTGAGGCGGCTAGTGGTGCCTTGGTGGCGGAGCTGTGGGGCCGCTACATGCAGGCTGTGGCTGCGGCGTCAGCCGGCTGACGCCTTCAGCAAGTTCTGGCCCCAGCTGATCAGGCCCCACAACACGCCCAGTACGAAACCCCACCACCACTGGCAGCAGAGCAGGCGCTCCAGGGGGCCACTGGCATCGGCATTGTCCTGACGGGGTAGCTGCCAGCCCAGTTGCAGGGCCCCGTATACCATGAGCAGCACCCAGGCAGGAATGGCGATTGGCCCCACGTTGAAGCTGAGCTGCCGCCAGTGCAGCATGCTCAGGCTTGCGCCCAGGGCGATGAGTGCGCTGATGGATCCTGAGGCGCCCGACCAGGTTCTTGCTATGGCGAAGCGCTGGGCCATGACGGTGGAGAGCGTCAGGGTGGCCAGGGCTGTGAGGCTGTAGCGCAGCACCACATCGCCCAGCTGCAGGGCTGAAGAGCCCAGCAGGATCAGCAGGGCCACCAGGTTCACCGCTGCCTCGGCTCTATTGGCATGCACCCATGGAGCCGCTAGCCAGCGCCAGGCCTGCCTGGGGTCACCAGCGGATTGCTCGTTGAGAATCCAGCTCCTCCGCCACCGTTTCAGCGGCCCCAGGGCCAGGGCCTGCAGCAGGCCCAGCACAACCACCAGCACTACGCCGCCGCTCCAGCCCAGGCCTTCAAACAGTTCGCGATCCAGCTCGCGGCTGGCCCAGCTGAGCACCAGGGCTCCCCCTGCCGCAAGGCCCAGGCCTGGGGCGAAGGGCCTCAGCTCCTGGACGATGCCTTCCCATCGCCGGGTCGCCCGCGTGGGTTTGGGCATGGGGGTGGGCTGGGCTGGCTGCCGCGGTATGGCCACGCCCGTGGCGGCTTCCAGCAGGTTGAGCAGTTCCTGCAGTACGGCGGGGGCGTAGGTGCTGGCGAGCTGCTCAGCCAGGCTGGTGAGGGCCGAGCGCTGGGCGGCGCCTTTCTGGTGCAGAGCCTGGAGCAGCAGGCGTTGGCTAGCGAGATCCCGAACCGGCCCCTTCAGGCTGTCGTCAGCTCCAAGGGCATCTACCAGGCGATTGCCCAGAGCCTGGCCGCTCTCGAGCCCAGCGCCGCCTCCCTCCAGCCAGCTCTTGAGCTGGAGTCCCAGCCGTTGCCCGGTGCCCTTCACCACTGGCTGTTGTGCGCCATTGCTCGCGAATCTATCGATGGGCTCGGCAGCGTTCTCACGAAGAACCCCCTGGCCAGAGACCAGGGGGCAAGGACTGCGTGGGTCGGTGCTTCGATCGTGGAATCAGTTGGCCTTGGTGGCCTGCAGGCGAGCGCGAGCGCGGGCTAGCTCTTGCTGGGCCTTCACCTTCTCGGTGCTGGGGGCTTGGCCTTCGAACTTGGCAGCGGCACCCTTGGCTGTTTCCAGCTCCTGGGCAGCTGATTCGGCGTTGATGGCCGAACCAAGCTCGGCGCCGTTCACCAGCACCGTCACCTCGTCGGATTCCACTTCGGCAAAACCGCCGAGTAGGGCAATCGCTTTCCAGCCACCAGCATCACGGACCCGCAGCACGCCCGTATCCAGGGCGGTGAGTAGGGACACGTGGCCGGGCAGGATGCCGAGCTGACCGGTGGTGCTGGGCAGGATCACTTCGTCGGCATTGCCGTCGAAGACGCTCTGGTCAGGAGCGAGGATGCGAAGAGTCAAGGACATCAGGATCAGCCCTTGGCTTCAGCGAGGATCTTGGCGGCCTTGGCCTTCACCTGGTCGATGTTGCCCACCAGGTAGAAGGCGGCTTCAGGCAGATCATCCAGTTCGCCGGCGAGAATCTGGTTGAAGCCAGCGATGGTTTCTTCCAGCTTCACGTACTCACCCTTCTGACCGGTGAAGATCTCGGCCACAAAGAAGGGCTGGGAGAGGAACTTCTCGATCTTGCGGGCGCGGTCGACGGTGCGACGGTCGTCTTCGGACAGTTCGTCCAGACCCAGAATCGCGATGATGTCCTGGAGCTCCTTGTAGCGCTGCAGGGTGGACTGCACGGCACGGGCGGTGCGGTAGTGCTCATCACCCACCACGGCGGGCTGGAGCATGGTGCTGGTGGAATCCAGGGGGTCCACAGCCGGGTAGATGCCTTTGGAGGCCAGGCCGCGGCTGAGCACGGTGGTGGCGTCCAAGTGGGCGAAGGTGGTGGCCGGAGCGGGGTCGGTCAGGTCGTCTGCGGGCACGTAGACGGCCTGGATCGAGGTGATCGAACCTTCCAGGGTGGAGGTGATGCGCTCCTGCAGGGCGCCCACGTCGGTGCCGAGGGTGGGCTGGTAGCCCACGGCGGAGGGCATGCGGCCCAGCAGAGCGGACACTTCGGATCCGGCCTGCACGAAGCGGAAGATGTTGTCCACGAACAGCAGCACGTCCTGCTTGTTCACGTCACGGAAGTGCTCGGCCATGGTGAGAGCCGACAGGCCCACGCGCATGCGGGCGCCGGGGGGCTCGTTCATCTGGCCGTAGCAAAGGGCCACCTTCGACTTGGAGAGGTCGTCGGAGTTGATCACTCCGGACTCCTTGAACTCCTCGTAGAGGTCGTTGCCCTCACGGGTGCGCTCGCCCACGCCGGCGAATACGGACACACCGCCGTGCTCCTTGGCGATGTTGTTGATCAGCTCCTGGATCAACACGGTTTTGCCCACGCCGGCGCCACCGAACAGGCCCACCTTGCCGCCTTGGCGGTAGGGAGCCAGCAGGTCGATCACCTTGATGCCGGTCTCGAACACCTTGGGCTTGGTTTCCAGCTCGGTGAGCTTGGGAGCTTCGCGGTGGATGGGAGCGGTGGTGGTGGTGGCCACAGGGCCCTGCTCGTCCACGGGCTCGCCGAGCACGTTGAAGATGCGGCCAAGGGTGGCCTCACCCACGGGCACCGAGATGGGAGCGCCGGTGTCGGTGGCTTCCATGCCACGCACCAGGCCATCGGTGGTGCTCATGGCCACAGCACGCACGCGGTGGTCACCCAGTAGCTGCTGCACCTCGGCGGTCAGGGCCACCTGCTGACCGGCGGAATTTTTGCCCTCAATACGGAGAGCGCTGTAAATCTTGGGCAGCTTGCCGGCCGGGAATTCGACGTCGAGAACCGGTCCAATCACCTGCCGGACGATGCCTTTGGTGCCGGTGGCAGTAGCAGCAGCCATATGTAAGGAAGTCGCGGGGAGCGCGCAGCGGGAACCAATCCCGCTCGAAGCGGCGCAACCTTACCACTGCGCCTGTCGTCAGGGGACCGGCCCCGCCGGTCCGTTCAGCCCTGTTCGGTTCCGCGCCACCGCGAGTTCGGTCAACCGCCCCGGCAGCACCTTGCCCGGGGGGTGGCCGCCCCCATAGGTTGGCACTCAAGGCACGCGAGTGCTAACTCGTTGCCAACTGTGGCGTCATTGGCGCCATGCCAATGGTTTCGCAACCTGGTTTCGCAACCCTCATCGCAATCCATCCATGGCTGCTGTTTCCCTCAGCGTTTCCACCGTCAAGCCCCTCGGCGACCGCATCTTCATCAAGGTCTCCGAGTCTGAAGAAAAAACCGCCGGCGGCATCCTGCTGCCCGACACCGCCAAGGAAAAGCCCCAGGTGGGTGAGGTGGTGCAGATCGGCCCTGGCAAGCGCAACGACGACGGCACCCGTCAGGCTCCTGAAGTGAGCATCGGCGACAAGGTGCTGTACAGCAAGTACGCCGGTACCGACATCAAGCTCGGCAGCGACGAGTACGTGCTGCTCTCCGAGAAGGACATCCTGGCCGTCGTCAACTGACGCGCAGCGCCCAGGTTTTTAGTTCATTGACTCCATTCATCCTCACCAGAAACGCTAATGGCTAAGCGCATTATTTATAACGAGCAAGCCCGTCGCGCCCTCGAGAAAGGCATCGACACCCTGGCTGAAGCCGTTGCCGTGACGCTGGGTCCCAAGGGCCGCAACGTGGTGCTGGAGAAGAAGTTCGGCGCTCCCCAGATCATCAATGACGGCGTCACCATCGCCAAGGAAATTGAGCTGGAAGACCACATCGAGAACACCGGTGTGGCCCTGATCCGCCAAGCCGCCTCCAAGACCAACGACGCCGCCGGCGACGGCACCACCACCGCCACCGTGCTGGCCCACGCCATGGTGAAGGCGGGTCTGCGCAACGTGGCCGCCGGCGCCAACGCCATCACCCTGAAGAAGGGCATCGATAAGGCCTCCGAATTCCTGGTCGGCAAGATCAAGGAGCACGCCAAGCCCATCACCGGCAGCAGCGCCATCGCCCAAGTGGGCACCATCTCGGCCGGTAACGACGAAGAAGTCGGCCAGATGATTGCCGATGCCATGGACAAGGTGGGCCAGGAGGGCGTGATCTCCCTGGAAGAAGGCAAATCGATGACCACCGAGCTGGAGGTCACCGAGGGTATGCGCTTCGACAAGGGCTACATCTCGCCCTACTTCGCTACCGACACCGAGCGCATGGAAGCGGTGCTCGAGGAGCCCTACATCCTGCTCACCGACAAGAAGATCGGCCTGGTGCAGGACCTGGTGCCCGTGCTCGAGCAGATTGCCCGCACCGGCAAGCCTCTGCTGATCATTGCTGAGGACATCGAGAAGGAAGCCCTCGCCACCCTCGTGGTGAACCGCTTGCGCGGTGTGCTGAACGTGGCTGCCGTCAAGGCTCCCGGTTTCGGCGATCGCCGCAAGGCCATGCTCGAGGACATCGCCGTTCTCACCAACGGTCAGCTGATCACCGAGGACGCCGGCCTCAAGCTGGAGAACGCCAAGCTGGAGATGCTGGGCACTGCCCGCCGCATCACCATCAACAAGGACACCACCACCATCGTGGCCGAAGGCAACGAGGTGGCTGTGAAGGCCCGCTGCGAGCAGATCCGCAAGCAGATGGACGAAACCGACTCCTCCTACGACAAGGAGAAGCTGCAGGAGCGTCTGGCCAAGCTGAGCGGCGGTGTGGCCGTGGTCAAGGTGGGCGCTGCCACCGAGACCGAGATGAAGGACAAGAAGCTGCGCCTGGAAGACGCCATCAACGCCACCAAGGCGGCCGTTGAGGAAGGCATCGTTCCTGGTGGTGGCACCACCCTGGCCCACCTGGCTCCTGCCCTTGAGGAGTGGGCTGCGGCCAACCTCTCCGGCGAAGAGCTGATCGGCGCTCAGATCGTGGCTTCCGCCCTCACCGCGCCCCTCAAGCGCATCGCCGAGAACGCCGGTGTGAACGGCGCCGTGGTTGCCGAGCACGTGAAGAACAAGCCCTTCAGTGAGGGCTACAACGCCGCCACCGGTGAGTATGTCGACATGTTGGCTGCCGGCATCGTGGACCCCGCCAAGGTGACCCGCTCCGGTCTGCAGAATGCCGCCTCTATCGCCGGCATGGTGCTCACCACCGAGTGCATCGTGGCGGACATGCCCGAGAAGAAGGATGCAGCTCCTGCCGGCGGTGGCATGGGCGGCGGCGACTTCGACTATTGATCGCATGATGGGGGCCTTCGCGGTCCCTCTCCATCATGTGCAGTGAGGGCAGAAGGGTTTTCCTTCTGCCCTTTTTTGTTGTCCGTACACCCAACCTGGCCCATTTGTCCCAGCTGTATCGGTTGACACCCTGAAATGCTCTTTTGGTAGCAACGGCTACCAACTAGAGGTCCCTTGGTCTTCAGGGTGGCATCTGCCTTTGACTTAGCTGTGCCGCTGCTGTTTGCAACTGATCTGGCACTTCGCAGTGCCAATAACGGCTTTGTGCTGGTGAGTGCGGCTCTGGTGCTGATGATGACGCCAGCACTGGCCCTTTTTTATGCGGGCTTTGTGCGTAGCCGCAACGTGCTCAACACCATGGTGATGAGTTTCACCGCCATGGCCTTGGTGAGTGTGCTCTGGGTGTTGTTCGGCTACAGCCTGGCCTTCTCTCCCGGCAGCGGTCCCCTGGCTCCGTTCATCGGCGGGTTGCAGTGGGCGGGCCTTAGCAATTGGTCGGCTCCCTATGGCGATGGTCAACTCAGCCATGGAGCGGTGGCCCTGTTCCAGGCCACCTTCGCGATCATCACGCCGGCCTTGATTTCCGGTGCGGTGGTGGAGCGGATGCATTTCCGCGCCTGGATGGTGTTCCTGCTGCTCTGGAGCACCTTCATTTATCTGCCCCTGGCTCACATGGTGTGGGGCCCAGATGGGTTCCTGGGCAGCTCCGGCCTCGGTGCCATCGACTTCGCCGGTGGCCTGGTGGTGGAGCTGGCCTCCGGTGTGGCCGCCGCCGTTGCCGCCCTAGTGGTGGGCCGGCGCCGCAGTGTCGGCACGGGCCATGCCGCCCCACCCCATAACGTGCCCTTCATCCTTCTGGGGGCAGGCCTGCTCTGGTTCGGCTGGTTTGGCTTCAACGGTGGCAGTGGCCTGGTGGCCGGCAATCTGGCCTCCCTGGCCTGCCTCACCACCAACACCGCTGCTGCTGCTGCGGCCCTGGGCTGGATGCTGTTGGAAACCTGGCAGCGCGGCAAGCCCACCGCGGTGGGTGTGGCCACTGGTGCGGTGGCCGGCTTGGTGGCGATTACCCCAGCGGCCGGCTATGTGAGCCCTCTGGCGGCTGTGTTGATCGGCTTTGCGGCAGCCCTGGTGTGCAGCTATGCCCTGCAACTCAAGAACCGCTGGCGTCTTGACGACAGCCTCGATGTGCTGCCGGTGCATGGCGTGGCCGGGTTGCTCGGCACTCTGCTCACGGGCGTGTTCACGTTGAAAAGCCTCAATCCCGCTGGTGCCGACGGACTGCTGGTGGGCCAGGCCGGCCAGCTCTGGATTCAGCTCAAGGCCGCAGGGTTCACGATCCTGTTTGTTGGAGTGGGCACGTTCGTGATCCTTCGACTGATTCGCATGGTGATGCCCCTGCGGGTGAACGACATTCAGGAACAGCAGGGCCTCGATATCAATGCCCACGGCGAAGAGGCCTATAACGGCGAATTCACCGGTTAATCAGGGATGAATTTGAGGGCTACGCCGTTGTTGCAGTAGCGCTTGCCGGTGGGTTTGGGGCCGTCGTCGAACACGTGCCCCTGGTGGCCGCCGCAGCGGCGGCAGTGGTATTCCGTGCGGGGCACGATCAGCTTGAAATCCAGCTTGGTTACCACCGCCTTGGGCAGGGGTTGCCAGAAGCTGGGCCAACCGGTGCCGCTCTCGTATTTGGCCTTGGAGCTGAACAGGGGCAAGTTGCAGCCTGCGCAGGCAAACGTGCCTGGCCGCTTCTCATTGTTCAGCGCACTGGAGAAGGGGCGTTCGGTGCCCTCTTGGCGCAGCACGTTGTAAGCGGCCGGGCTGAGGCGCTTCTTCCACTCCGCCTCACTCAGTTGCCACGCTGGATCCGCGGCCTTTGAGGCCGCTTCAGCCGCGCGGCCACCCATCACCGGAGAGAACAGAGCCCCCAGGGTTGCTAGCAAGCCACGACGGGTCATTTCAGAAGCCCTTGAGCCAGCCGGCACTCAAGGCGGTGGCCAGACCCAGGAAGATGGCCAGCAAGGTCCAGCTGATGCGGTTCAGCGTGGCCTCGGCACTGCGGGCGCTGCTAAACATCGAGCCGCCGCTGCTGGCCAGGCCGCCCATGCCGTCGCCTTTGGGGCTGTGCAACAGCACGCTGATCACCAGCAGCATGCCGCTGCCCAGCCAGATCCAGGTGAAAATGGTTTGAATCATGGCGGCAGCCTAGGGGGTGGTCAGGGGAGCTCAGACCCCCAGGGTCTGGGGGATGCGGTTGGGTACGGCGGGGCTGCCGGCGGGAACGATCAGGGTCTGGCCGGTCATCCGGGTCGGCTGGGGCAGGCCCAGGATTTCCAGCAAGGTGGGAGCGATGTCGGCCAGGCCTCCACCCTCGCGGAGCTGCACGGCGTTGCCATGGCCCGGCAGTTTGCGTTTCTCGCCCTCCACCAGAATCACCGGCACGGGGTTGGTGGTGTGGGCGGTCCAGGGGCGGCCATCGGGGCCTTCCATCATCTCGGCATTGCCGTGGTCAGCGGTCACTAGGAGGGTGCCGCCCATGCGGTTGGTGGCCTCCAGCAAACGACCAACACTGCGATCCACGGTGGCAATGGCCTCCATGGTGGGGCCCATCTGACCGGTGTGCCCCACCATGTCCGGGTTGGCGTAGTTGATCACCACCAGGGAATAGATCCCCTTGTTGATGGCGCTGATGCAGTCCTCGGTGAGTTGCTCGGCTGACATGGCCGGGGCCTCGTCGTAGGTGGCCACGCGGGGGGATGGCACCAGATGGCGGTCTTCGCCGGGATAGGGCTGCTCGATGCCACCGTTCATGAAATAGGTGACATGCGGATATTTTTCGGTTTCAGCCGTGCGGAATTGACGCAGGCCCGATTCGGACACCACCTGGCCCAGCAGGCCATCGAGGGATTCCGGCGGGAATGCCACGGCCACGGGGAGGCCGGCCTCGTACTGGGTGAAGGTGACCACCTGCAGCCCCTGGATGCGGGTGCGCTCGAAGCTGTCGAACTCCGGCAGCACCAGAGCGCGCACCAGCTGCCGCACTCGGTCGGGACGGAAGTTGAAGCAGATCAGGCCATCGCCACTGCTGATCTGACCTGGGGCCAGACGAGTGGGTTCGATGAACTCATCGGTGACCGCCTCGGCGTAGGAGGCATCCAGCACCTCTTGGGGGCTGAGGGCTGTGACCTCTCCCGTTTCGGTGAGGAGGCGGTAGGCCTTTTCAGTGCGTTCCCAGCGGTTGTCCCGGTCCATCGACCAGTAGCGCCCGCAGATGGTGCTGATCCGACCAACCCCAGCCGCGGCGATCTGCTGCTCGATCGTGGCCAGAAACCGCGGGGCACTTTGGGTTGGGGTGTCACGCCCGTCGGTGACCACGTGGATGCAGACATCCTTCAGTCCTCGGCCGGCGGCCCAGTGCAACAGGCCCCCCAGGTGATCCACGTGGCTGTGGACGCCGCCATCGGAACACAGGCCGATCAGATGCAGCGTTCTGCCACTGGCTAGCAATTGGTCCGCGAGGGCATTGATGGCTGGGTTGTCGGCAATGCTGCCGTCGCGCACGGCCTGGCCGATCCGCACCAGTTCCTGGCGGATGACCCGACCGGCACCGATCGTGAGATGGCCCACCTCCGAGTTGCCCATCTGGTTGTCGGGCAGGCCCACCTCCCCACCGCTGGCCTGGATCAGGGTGTGGGGGTAGGCGTGCCAGAGGGCATCCATCACCGGCGTCTCGGCCGAGCGGATGGCGTTGTGGGCATCGTCGTGGCGGTAACCCCAGCCGTCGAGGATGCAGAGAACGACGGGTGAAACGGGGTTGCGAGTGGAGAAAGCACCGCTCGAGGGACCGGCGCTATTGGATTCACGATCAGAGGACGGAATTGTTGTCACCCCTTCTTTCCTGCTCTTCTCTGCAACGCGCGCTCCCTCTAACTTACCTCCCCCCCCAGACGGCACCTCTCTGGAGCCTGGTTGCGTCAGCTTTTGTCGACACGGGGATCAGCCTTGCCTGGGTGAGAGCTTTGGGTGTCGAGCTGATCGATGATCCCCAGTACCATCACGCCCCGGCTCGCTGTCATGTCTGCCAATCGCGTGGAGATTCTTTCGGCCCAGGAACTGAGCCGAACTCTCAACCGACTGGCATCCCAGGTCCTGGAGAGCGTGGCTGACAGCCGTGAGCTGCTGTTGCTCGGGATCCCCACCCGTGGGGTGGCCCTAGCCCAGGTGCTCGCCGCCAAGCTGGAAGTGCTGTGCGGCCATCCGGTGGATCAGGGCAGCCTGGATCCCACCTTCCACCGCGACGATCTCGATCGGGTTGGCACGCGTCTGTCGGCCCCCACAGAGCTACCCACCGCCGTGGACGGCCGGGAGGTGGTGTTGGTGGACGACGTGATCTTCACGGGACGCACCGTGCGGGCGGCTTTGGAAGCCTTGCAGGCCTGGGGGCGTCCGCATCGGGTGACCTTGTTGGCGATGGTGGACCGCGGCCATCGTGAACTGCCGATTCAGCCCGATTTCTGCGGGCGGGTGGTGCCCACGAGCCGCCAGGAAGTGATTGCCCTCTGCCTTCAGGCCATTGATGGCGAGGAGGGGGTGTTCCTGCTCAAGGGGGAATAGCGCTCAGGCCACCGCCTCAAGTTCATCGGAGCGGAAGTGGGCCCGGAACCGGCCAAAGGCCACGATCACCGGCAGGGTGGGGCTGATGGTGCGACCCTTGTAGTCGTTCAGCACCTGGAACACCTCTCCCTGCTGGCCCTGGAGATCAAAGGCCTTGCCGCGGTGCTCGGGATGGTGGAACACCACCACGCTCTGGCAAACCCTCACCTGATCTCCCGTTTGCATGAAGAGCGTGGCGCAAGTGGAGCCATCTTGTCACGGGCCCTCAGCGGCGGCAGGCACTTTCCGGGCCGGCTTCCACCACCTTGCCGCCCAGGTCGCGGCAGGCGGAGGTGAAGGCCTTCCAGTCGTCCATGCCCTGGGCGATCTTCTGGTTCACCAGGGCATCGAGCTGATCGGCCGGCACGTTCGACTCGAGCTCACCCCCATGGGAATTGTGTTGCCGCTCATCGGCGCTGCGCAGGCCCTCGATGCCCTTGGTGACCTGCTGGCGTTGGGCCTGGGTGTGGCGCTTCCACCAGGGGTGATCGATGCGGTTGAGCGCATCCAAGGCTTCCCACCAGCGCTGCTGGGCGATCAGTGCCACCGCCCGTTCCTTCTGGAGCTTGTTGCGGTTCCAGCTCTCGCGCAGGTTGTCGCCGAGGGCTGTGCCCTCGGCATTGCGATCGGCATGGAGGTTGGCCAGTACCTTCAGAGCGCCGCTGAGATCTCCCTGGGCATAGAGCTGCAGGGCCCGGGCCTCCAGCTCTTGTTGCCACGCCACCAGCAGCCGTTGATCCCCGGCGCTGCTGGCTCCGGAGTTCACCAGTTGCAGCTGCAAGCGCAGGGCCTCGGCCCATTGCCCCTGGCGCCAGAGCTCGGTGGCCTTGAGGCGACGGCAGCGGCCCTGTTCCATCGGTGCCTTGCCCCCCAGCCATCGCAGGGCCGCCAGCTGTTCGCTAAAGCGCAGGCAGTCGTCCAGCCGCCCGGCCTGGGCGGCCCGTTCCAGCTGGTTGGGCAGTTGCTTCTCCCACCAGTAGGCCGCCCCTACGCCCCCTGCCACCAGGCCAAGGGTGATCACCAGCCAGAAGCGCGGGAGCCGGTGCCGGCGGATGGCCAAGGAAGGAGGGTGCTGATGGGCCCTGTTCTATGGATTGATGGGCCCAGCTTCACGGGTTCAGGGGCAGCGCCTGTGGCGTCCACTGCAGGGCCGGCAACACCAAGCCACCTGGCTTCAGCGCACGGGGCCGAGGACCTGGACCGGTAGGGCCTGGCCCGTGGCCAGGTCGTCGCCCTCCAGCACCAGCTCCCCAGTGGCCTGGATGTTGAAGCGCAGCCGCAGGCGATCCTGGCCTTGCTGGCCCGGGGGATCCAGCTGTAACGGCTTGGGTTGCTGCTCCCAGGGGCACACCGCGGCCATGCCGGCGGGCCGGCGCCGTAGCCGCGGCAGCCCATCCACGAACACCACTTCGCTGCGCTCTTCATCGCTGGGTTCCCCCAGCACCAACTCCAGGGCCTCCTGGTGTTCACGGCTGCAGGCCAGCACCAGTTCCAAGGGACGTTCACTGGGCCAGGCCTGTCCCGCCTGAAACAGCGGATGCCAGCGGTGCTCGCCACTCCGCTGGTCCCAGCAGCGAATGGAGACGCCCCGACTGAGTATGTCTCTCACGGCGACCCCGGGGGTGAGGGCCAGGGCCCCCAGGGCCACCGCCGCGATCGGCCGCTCATCCCGCAGGGGAATGCCGCCGCAGCGCTCCTGCAGCCATTGGCGGATCAAGGGCAGCCGGCTGCTGCCCCCCACGGGCAGCACCGCGTCCAAATCACACAGCTGGACGCCCGCAGCGCGGGCGGAGGCCACCACGCTCGCCAGCAGGGTGTCGAGTAGGTTCAACAGACCGTTCTCCCGCAGCAGCGTCTCCAGTTGTGGGCGACTGAGGCGCAGTTCCCGCGGGGCTGTACCGGGCCCTGGGCTCCAGAGGCCAAGAGCCTCCTGCTGCTCGCTGAGCTGGCACTTGAGCCGCTCGCAAACGGCCAGGAGTCCAGCGGCATGGCTCTGCCCCGTGACGTCCAGGTCGGGGCAGAGGGCGGCGGCGATCCAGCGGTCGATGTCGCGTCCCCCCAGGGCCAGTCCTGCTTTGCCCAGCACCCGGGCGGTGCGCAAGGCCTGGCGGCTGCCATCGAGGTCACGCCCGCCGAAGCGCAGCAGCTGGGCAATGGGTGCGGCTTTGCCTTCTCCGCCTTCAAGGGCCACCAGGGAGAGGTCGATGGTGCCGCCGCCCAGGTCCACCACTAGCACCTTGCTGCCGGCCGGGAGTCCGGCGCCGATGGCCGCGGCGGTGGGTTCATCCACCAGTGCCACCTCCGGCACTGCGAGGCCGCTCGTTACTTCGGTGAGCCAGCGGCGATACCCGCGGTAGCTGTCGATCGGCGCGGTGAGCACCAGCCGGCTGGGGGCCAGGTGTGCGGGTAGCTGCTGCCAGATGCGTTCCATCAGCAGGGTGCCGGCCTGCTCCGGGCTGAGCAGGGCCTCGCCTGCCCGTGGTGGGCTGGCGCCGATCCAGCGCTTGAAGTCGCGCTGCAGTTGCGGGCCGCCTTGCTCCACCAGGCCCGCCTCGAGCACTTGGCGCCCGACCAGGGGGCGCTCACTGTCAGCCTGCTGCAGCCACAGCAGGCTGGGGATCACGCTGGGAGCCCCGCAGCTGTAAGGGGGCAGCTCCAGCAGCTGGGCCGGGCCACCCGCCGCAGGCTGGAAGGCCACCACGGTGGTGCTGCTGCCCAGGTCGATGGCGAGGGTGCCGGCCATGGCCTTCAAAGCTGAAGGGAAAACACCGTCCCTAAGGCTGGCGCCGGCGGCGACGCCATGGTGAGACCGGTGGGTCCAGGGAGGAGCATGGATCGGGTCTCTCACGCGCTGTTGTCCTTCTACAGGGAGGATCCGGAGCTGTGTCGCCAGTTGGATCCCCTGTGTGCCTGCCGGCTCTCCCGCGGCTGGGGGGCGCTGCGGATCGAATGCCGTGATCTGGCCCATCGCGAGAAGGTGAATGGGGTGATCGCCCTGCTGCGCCCGCCCCTGGAGGCCCTGCGGCTGGCCCGTCAGATCACGCTGGTGGTGCAGGGCCATGAGCCCCTCACCTATCCGGTCACGGTGCCCTTGCCCAGCAGCCTGCTGGCCTAGACTCAAGTCAACGGTGAGTGTTTCATGTATCTAGGCGTCGATATCAGCCCCAAGGAGTTGGCTCAGCGAGCCGAGAGTCTGGTGCGCCACTCCAGCAACCGTTACCTCACCACCGTGCGGATTGCCTTCCGGGCCAAGCAGCGCCGCTTCGACGACTTCGATGGACTGCTCGAGGATTCCATGATCAAGCCCGTGCAGCGCGCCATCGTGGAGCTCAGCGACGAGCAGGACCAGCCCGATCTGCTGCCGGGCTGAGCCACGGTGTCTGCTGGCGTGATTGAAGTCGGCGTGGTGCAACGAGAGGGCGAGGGCTGGCGGTTGGCATGGGATGCAGGCCGCCAGCCCTTTCCCGTGTTGATCGGAGGTGATGGCTGGGCCGCGGAGCTCAGTCTCAGCGAGGCCGAAGCCCTGCGGGATGGGGTGAGCCTCCTGGCAGCCCAGCACGCCGATTTGGTGGATCAATTGATGGCGGAAGAGGCCATCAGCCTCGAGCTCGAACGGCAGCCTTGGTGGATCGGTCTGGATGGCGATCGCGCCGGTTTGTCCCTGCGGGTGGTGCTGACCCCCGAACCAGGCCAGCGGGCCATGGAGGGTTCCTGGTCGGTGGCGGCCAGCAGGGCGTTCATGGCTGCTCTGCAGCAGTTGCACGGTCAGCCGTGAGGGACTGAGTGCTCTCCCTGAGATTGGCCACGAGATTGCCCCTCTGATCAGCGCTGCTGATCGCAGCTGTTCTCCCGGATGCTCCCCCAGGCTGCCCAGGGTTTTCCCCAGGGGAGGGTGCCAGTCGCCTGCGGTGGCGGGGACCATGGGGATAACGGTGCCTGCTGCCGTGGTCCTATTGACAGGCCTGTCCCGCCTTTTAGGGCCGTCTGCTTCGCCGTGGGCCCTGTGGCCTATTCGCCCGTCTTCGCCGGTAATCGCGCCGTGAGACAGGTTGAGAGACGGTGTGTGGAGGTTCGCTTGACCTCGCGCGGGTGCTGTGGGGAACTGGTGCGCAGATGCAGCGGGTTTGATGGAGATGGCGGGCATGGTGAGCATGCGGGCCGAGGTGCCTGAGGGCCTCCTGCATTCGATGCAAGGCTTCATTGAGGCGCATCCCAATTGGGATCAATACCGCCTGTTCCAGGCCGCCTTGGCCGGTTTCCTGGTGCAGAACGGGATGCAGAACCGGGAGATCACCCGTTGTTACCTGGCCAACCTGTTCCCGCAGCAACCTCGCTTCTCGGAACCACTGGGCTGAACAGCTGCCGGTAGGTGGCGGTGACCATGCCGCTGATCCAGGGGATCACCACCAGCAGGGCAATCCCCGTGGCCAGCACGCCTTGCCCCTGCACCAGGGCCTCGGCGAGCAGGCCCAGGCCCAGGGGCACCAGCGCCAGGCCGCTGCAGGCCGCCCCCAGACCCAGCAGGGTGGGCCAGCGCCGCTCGAGGGTGCGTAGGCCGATGCGGAAGGCCCCTGATGGGCTTTGATCGGCCGCCAGCACCAGGCAGGCATTGAATACCTGGCTGAGGGCCACCCCCCCCAGCAGCACCAGGGCCAGCAGGATCGTTACCACGCTCAGGGCCGGGGCCAGGAAGATCACCAGCGACCAGCCCACAAAACCGATCAGTGCCGCTAGAGCCAGGCCGGCGGCGGCGGTGAGCAAGCTCAGCCCCAGCCTCAGACCATCGCTGGCTGACCAGCGGCAGAGCTCGCGCCAGCGGGGGCGATGGCCCGCTGCGGCATCCAGCCCACCTCGGGTTAGCCCCTGGATCAGCCACAGCAGACTGAGGAAGTAGAGCGGCACCCCCACCAGCCGCAGCAGTGCGTTGAGGATGCCGCTGCCGGTGTCGTGGCCTGCGGCGAATAGGGCCCAGCCCAGCAGGTGCAGGGCGGTGGCGGTGAGGCTGAAGCCCACCAGGTCCCAGCGGTTGGCCCACAGTCCCTGCCAGCCCTGCTGGAGGGCTAGCCCCAGGTTCACTGGGTAGATCGGCAGGGTGCGCGGCGCCATGGCCTCAGAGTGGCCCCAGCATCTCGAGTAACCGAGCCGCGCTGGCCTCAGGCACCGGCAGGATGGAGAGGCGGTTGCCGTTGCGCACCACTGGCAGCTCCTCCACGCTGAAGTGCTCCCGCAGCGCATCGAGGCTGAGTAGCTGGGTGAAGTGCCCGAGGTAGCTCAGTCGCACGCAGTCCCAGCGGGGCGCCTGCGGTGTCGATTTCGGATCGAAATATTTGTTGGCTGGATCGAACTGGCTAGGGTCGGTGATGCCGATTTCGATCACCTCCATCATCCCCACGATGCCGGGCGGTTTGGCATTGGAGTGGTAGAAGAATGCCCGATCACCCAGGGCCATACTGCGCATGAAATTGCGAGCCTGGTAGTTGCGAATGCCGTCCCAGAGGGTTGTGCCGTCTTGCTGAAGATGGTCAATCCCGTACACGTCGGGCTCGCTCTTCATCAGCCAGTAGGCCATTCCACATCCAGCATTGGCCGTGAGGCTAGCGGCTCTGTCCTACAGGGCCAGCGTGAGCTGGCGGAAGTGATCGCCGCGGGCTTCAAAGTCGCGGTACTGGTCAAAGCTGGCACAGGCCGGTGAGAGCAGCACGGCCCGGCAGCCCAGGCGCCCGGCCAGGGCATGGGCCAGCGGCACCGCCTCCGTAAGCCCTGCCACGGTGTGGATCTGGCCGTTGTAGTGGGCCTGCTCCAGCAAAGCCTTGAACGGCTCCTGGGCAGCCCCAAACAGCACCACCGCTGGCGCCTGGCGCTGCAGCTGCTCGAGCCAGGCCGTGGCATCCCCCAGCTTCGCTTCACCGCCCGCCAATGCCACTAGCGGACCGTCCACGGCCCGCAGGGCCACTTCAGCAGCGTCGTAGTTGGTGGCTTTGCTGTCGTTGAAATAGGTAACTCCATCCAGGCTGCGGATGCGTTCCAGCCGGTGGGGCACGCCGGGAAAGCCCTGGAAGGCCGCTTCCATGGTGGTGCCACTCAGGCCGAGCTGTAGCCCAACGGCCACGGCCATCAATAGGTTCTGGCGGTTGTGTTGGCCAGGCATGGCTAGGGCACGGGCATCGAGCACCGCACCTCCGCTGGCCTGCACCTGGTCGTTGTCGATCCAGAGATGGGGATCGAGGCCCGCAGCCCGAGCCTGCTGCTGGCTGCCGGCGGTGACCCAGAGGGCGTGGTCCCAGCTGGCGGCATGGCTGCGCAGGTCGGGGTCATCGCCGTTGAGGATCCGCACCTGGGAGTGCTCCAGCAGGCTGCGCTTGATCGCCCGGTAGTGATTCAGGTTGCCGTGGCGCTCGAGATGATCGGGGGTGAGGGTGGTCCACAGGCCGATGCGCGGCGCCAGGACGGGGGCCGATTCGATCTGGTAGCTGCTTAATTCCACCACCAGCCAGGCGGGCAGGGACTGACCGTTGCCCTGGCGCTCGAGGGCCAGTTCAGCAGCGGAAAAGCCCACGTTGCCGCACATGGGGGCATCAATGCCGGCGCTGGCCAACAGGTGCGCCACCAGGTGGGTCACGGTGGTTTTGCCATTGGTGCCGGTGATGCCGATCCAGGGCACCGCTTGCAGGGCCTCCCACGCGATGGTGATTTCCCCGTCGGTGGGGATCCCACGGCGGCGCAGCTCTTCGAGGGTGGGATGGTCCCAGCGGATGCCCGGGCTCACGATCACCCGCTCTGGGGCGCCAGTCAGGGCTTCAAAACTGGCTGAGCTGAGGGGAGCCCCCAGGGCCACGGCGATGCCCTCCCGGCGAAGGCTCTCCGCCTTCTGCTCAAGGGCCTGGCCCTTGCCGCTCTCGAGCACCAGCACGGCGTGACCCTGCCGATGCAGGAGGCGCGCCGCCCCTATTCCCGAACGCCCCAGGCCGAGGACAACGGTGAAAGGCTGTCCCGGGGGCTGCATGGCTGGGGCTGAGCAGGAAGGCTTGGAAAGGGCTGGATCCAGCGCTTGATTGGGTGCCTCTGACGGGCACCAATCTGAATTCTGCGAGTGGGCGATACTGGAATCGAACCAGTGACTCCTACCGTGTCAAGGTAGTGCTCTACCTCTGAGCTAATCGCCCTCAGGGGCCTTTCGGCAAGCCGAACTTAGCAGTTGGGCGTGTTTCTGGCTCAGCTGCGGCGCATCACCAGCCGCCAGCGATCCCTTTTGGTGGGCTGGATCTCCAGGATCTCCAGCTCGCCTCGGCCGTCCAGGCGGACCCGGTCGCCGGCGGCGAGTTCCTTGCTGGGGCTTTGCGCCGGTTGCCAGTTGATGCGCACGGCACCGGCGCGTACGAGTTCGGCCATGCGGCTGCGCGGCAGGCCGAACCCCGCGGAGGCCACGGCATCGAGCCGGAGGGAAGCCTCCACGCTGCTCAATTGTTTCGGTACCCGCTGGGCTGGCAGCTGCAGTTGCTCGAGGTTGGCCGCCTCCAGCCGCACGCTCACCGTGCGCACCTGGGCACTCTGGCCGTGGAGCACCTGGGCCAACGCGGGGGTCACCACCAGTTGGGCGCCGCGGTCGCCCCGCATCCAGATGTCGCCGATGGCCTCCTCTGTGGCACCAGCGGCTAGCAGTCCCTGGAGCACATCCCGGGGTTCGGCAGGGTCGAATAGGAAATTTCCGCTCAGCATCAGGCCCATCAGAGGCGCTGCCTCGCCGGCTGCCTGATCCAGCTCTGGGCGACGCAGCAGCAGCCGGCAGCGCTCGGCCTGGGGCCAGCCCCCTGCCGCGCTGAGTTGCAGTTCGGTGAGGCTCCCAAGGCGCTGCACCGACTCCTCGCGCACATCGGCCGCCACAAAGCCGCTCCATACCGGCTCCCAGGTGCGGATGGCCTGCTCGGCCAGCTCAATCAGCATGTCCAGGTTGTGGGGGTGGCGGCACCCCCTGAGCAGCTCCTCGCGCGGCAGCACCATCGGTCCCTCAGCTCTCGTTGAGTCGCACCACGGCTTTCGGATTGCCTTCCTTCAGCCGTGTCCAGGGCATCTCGATGCCGGAGGGCATTTCCACCAGCAGTAGCCAGTTGCCCTCCTCCAGGCGGTTGCGCAGGGTGCGGATGCGGTCGTCGGCTTCGGAGGTCACGCTGGCGGCCGCAGCAAAGCTGCCCATGAACCCCGAACCCAGACCCAGCAGTCCACCGATCAGGTGGGAGCCCACCGGGCCGGCAAAGGCAAAGGTGTCGAGGTCGGTGATGAAGGTGAAGGTGAGTCCGGCGAAGAATCCGAAGGGCACCAGCCAGCGGGCCATGCTGCGTTGCCTCAGCTGGCGGGCCAGGGCTGGGTTGAGGTCCGCCACCGTGGCGATGTCGGTTTCCCCACGACCGATGGCCAGCAACCGCATGGGCGGCGGAGTGAGGGTCGCTAGCTGCTCCTGCAGCTGACGCAGCCGCTTGCGCTCCGAGAGCACCACCACAACGCTGCTTCCCACTGGCCACCGGGCTCGGAATGCACTGATTCTCCATGGGGCCGGCTGGGCATCGGTGGGGAGGCTGAAGGCCCCCTCTCTACACTTCACCTTCGGCCGCCCCCACCCCCGCCGGGTCATGACGAAGGTTCTGGTTTCCGATCCCATTGACCAGACAGGGATCGACATCCTGTCGCAGGTGGCCCAGGTGGATGTGCGTACGAGCTTGCCGCCCGAACAGCTCAAGCAGATCATCGGCGACTACGACGCCTTGATGATTCGCTCCGGCACCCAGGTGACGGCCGAGATCATTGAGGCCGCTACCAAGCTGCGCATCATTGGCCGCGCTGGTGTGGGTGTCGATAACGTCGACGTACCTGCCGCCACCAAGCGGGGCGTGATCGTGGTGAACTCCCCTGAGGGGAACACCATCGCCGCGGCGGAGCATGCCCTGGCACTGATGCTGTCGCTGTCGCGCCACGTGCCCCACGCTCACGTGAGCACCATGGCCGGCGGCTGGGACCGCAAGAAATATGTGGGTAACGAGCTCTACAAGAAGAAGCTCGGTGTGGTGGGCCTGGGCAAGATCGGCTCCCACGTGGCCCGCGTGGCCAAGGCCATGGGCATGGATGTGATGGCCTACGACCCGTTCGTGTCGGCGGAGCGGGCCCAGCAGATGCAGGTGCGGCTGATGCAGCTGCCGGCCCTGTTCGCCGAGGCGGACTACGTGAGCCTGCACCTGCCCCGCACCCCCGACACCGAGAACCTGGTGAATGCGGAGCTGCTACGCACCATGAAGCCCACGGCCCGCATCGTGAACTGCGCCCGTGGCGGCATCCTCGATGAGGCGGCCCTGGCCGAGGCGGTGGAGAACGGCACCATCGGAGGCGCTGCCCTCGATGTATACGCCAACGAGCCCCTCGAGGCCGGTTCCCCCCTGCGCAATGTCAGCGAGCGGCTGATCCTCACTCCCCACCTCGGTGCATCCACCGAAGAGGCCCAAGAGAATGTGGCCATCGACGTAGCCGAGCAGATCCGCGACGTGTTGCTGGGGCTGCCGGCCCGCAGTGCCGTGAACATCCCCGGCCTCAATGCCGAGGTGATGGAGCAGCTCAAGCCCCACCTGCAATTGGCTGAAACCCTGGGCCAGCTACTCAGCCAGTTGGCGGGCGGCCAGATCAGTGAGCTGGAGGTGCGCCTCCAGGGCGAGTTCGCCACGCACCCGGCCCAGCCCCTGGTGATCGCGGCACTCAAGGGCCTGCTCTCCACCGCCCTCGGCGACAGCATCAACTATGTGAATGCCGGCCTGGAGGCCAAGGAGCGGGGCATCCATGTGCTCGAGGTGAAGGATGATGCCGCCCGCGACTTTGCAGGC
The DNA here is from genome assembly GCF_024345835.1 of Synechococcus sp. HJ21-Hayes. Classification (GTDB taxonomy): domain Bacteria; phylum Cyanobacteriota; class Cyanobacteriia; order PCC-6307; family Cyanobiaceae; genus Vulcanococcus. The sequence goes on from NZ_JAGQBW010000001.1 coordinate 258,335, forward strand.
GGCTCCCTGCAGCTGAGCTCCAAGGGCGCCAACGGCAACCACACCGTGACCGGTGCCGTGTTCGCCGATGGCGAACTGCGCATCACCACCATCGACGAGTTCCCGGTGAATGTGGCACCCAGTCGTCACATGCTGTTCACCCGCCACCGCGACATGCCTGGCATCATTGGCCACCTGGGCTCGGTGCTGGGCGAGCACAACGTGAACATCGCCTCGATGCAGGTGGGCCGGCGCATCGTGCGGGGCGACGCCGTGATGGTGCTGAGCGTGGATGACCCCATTCCCCCCAGTCTCTTGGCCAACATCCATGCCATCAACGGCATCCAGGAAGCCCACCCCGTGACCCTCTGACGCGGGCATCCGCAGTGCTGGCACGATGACCCTCTCCTGGTGGCGGCTCGAGATTCCCTCCCTGCCTGAGCTGGAGGAATCGCTGATCTGGAAGCTGAATGCCCTCGGTATTCCCCGGGTGGCCGTTCACCACAGGCCTGAGCTGCCGGCTCAGCGCCAACTGGTGGCCTGGCTACCCGAGGCGGATTGGCCCGAGGCCGAGCGGCGCCAGCTGGAGGCGGCTCTGGCCCCCTTGGCCGCCACCTTTGGCCTTGCCCTGCCCCCGATCCACTGGCTGCACCAGGACGACGAGGACTGGAGCCTCAGCTGGAAGCAGCACTGGCAGGCCGATCCGGTGGGTGAACGGCTCCTGATTTTGCCGGCCTGGTTGGAGTTGCCGGCTGAGCACGCCGATCGCCTGGTGATCCGGATGGATCCCGGCAGCGCCTTTGGTACTGGCAGCCATCCCACCACCCGCCTCTGCCTCGAAGCGCTCGAGACCCTCGACCTGAAGGGGCAGCGGGTGGCGGATCTGGGTTGCGGCAGCGGCATCCTCGGCATTGCGGCCCTGCTTGAGGGTGCCACGTCGGTGGCGGCGGCTGACACCGATTCCCTGGCCGTGCGGGCCACCCGCGATAACGCCATGGTGAGTGGCTTCAAGGAGCGGCTACAGGTGCAGTTGGGCTCGGTGGAAACCCTCTCGGAGCTGCTGGGCGGTGAGCCGGCGGAGCTGCTGCTCTGCAACATCTTGGCGCCGGTGATCGAGGCCTTGTGCCCGGCTTTTCACACGGTGCTCGCGGCCCGTGGGGTTGGCCTGCTGAGTGGCTTGCTGGTGGATCAGGCCCCACGGCTCACCCAGGTGTTGGCGGAGAACGGCTGGCGAGCCGAGCTCACGACCCAGCAAAGCCAATGGGGCCTGATGACGATCCACTGGGCCGGTGCCTAGCCCCAGTCCGTCTGATGTTGCATAAGGCACGCTGATCTGTGCCTTGGCTTTGATTGGCCTTCACGGCGTCGAGCCCGCAGATCCACAGGAACCCCCCCTGGAGGATGTAGGAAGGTGCGGTCCTACAGGCCCGGGGCTGAACCCTCAGGCGTCTGTGAGCCCCAATCCCTTCCATGGCTTCCTACAAGGTCACCCTCATCAGCGAGAGCGAAGGCCTCAACAAGACCATCGAGGTACCTGACGATCAGTACATCCTCGACGCTGCTGAAGAGCAGGGCATCGACCTCCCCTACTCCTGTCGTGCCGGTGCCTGCAGCACCTGCGCCGGCAAGATCACCGCTGGCACCGTGGACCAGTCCGACCAGAGCTTCCTGGACGACGACCAGATCGAAGCCGGTTTCGTGCTCACCTGCGTGGCTTACCCCACCAGCGACTGCACCATCAAGACCCACGCCGAAGAAGAGCTCTATTGAGCCGGGGTTCGGGAGGCCCTGGTGCATCCCTCTCCCCTCTGTGTTTTTCCGGCCACCCTTCGGGGTGGCTTTTTTGTCACTCAACGCTCCCTCCGCGTCGCTCCCACCGCTCTTTCAGCGTTCCCGTGTCCGTGGCTGCCCCCCAGGTTGATCAGCTCTATGCCCATGGCAGCGAGCACACCAGCCCCGGTGGCCAGTACAGCTTTCGCGTGCTGGGGCCCTGCTGTCGCCTGTTTGACCGCGAGGAGCTGCCGTGGCCCTGCTGCCGCCTCGCCTGGCGCAGCAAGGAGCCCAGCTGGCGCCGGGTCGGTCGTCGCTTTGTGGCCGATCTGGCCTCCCGCCGCTGCCCCTCCTATGCCGTGGAGCTGCTGCAGCCGGGTTCCAGGCCCACCCAGACGGTGCTGACGCTGTTCCCCTTGCGGCTCAAAGGCCCCCTGCAGGAGTGGTGGTACAGCAAGCAGCCCACCTCCCTGGATCCTGGCAACACGGCACCGCCGCCAGCCTGAGAGATCTGGGCACAAAAAAGCCGCGGTGGTGGCCGCGGCTCTCGGTTTGCTTGTGGGAGGGGGAGATCAGAAGTAGATCTTGCCGCCGCCCCACTGCTGCCCTTGCACCTTGGGGGCCACCAGGATGAAACCGGCCATGAGACGCAGGTCTTCGTCGGTGAGGTCGCGCATTTTCACGAACACGTCGCTGCTGCGCATGCTTGGGTGCAGGTCGGCGATGCTGTACTCGCCGTCGTAGCTGGTGGGGTCCTTCATGTAGTCCACCAGGGCCTCCACGTTGTCGCGGGGTGGTGTGGCCAGGGAAAGGGTTTCAGGGTCGAGGCCCACGTTTTGGTTGGTCTTGGTGATGCCACCGGCATGGCATTCGCCACAGCTGGAGTTGAACACCTTGCGACCAGCCTTCACTTCCTGTTCGCTAAAGGTCACCGCTGTGCCATCGGCGTTGGCGGGCACGGTGAGCTGTTCAGCAGTCCACTGAGCGGCGTTGGCAGGGCCGGCGAAGCCCACCAGCAGCGCCAGGGGGAGAACCAGCAGCCGGGCCAGGGTCCGGAGCGCAGAGGAGAAGAAAGAGGCCATTGAAAAAGCCGGCAATGTGGCGGCTGAGACCGCACCAGAGCCCTTGTATCACGGCCAATGGGCCCGCCGGTTGCGAATGGCCGCGGCACTCACGAACTGTTGCAGCCTCAGGCCCCGCCCGCGGCCACCTCGAGGGTGAGGAAGTCCTTGGCGATCAGCGTGTTGGGGAAGATCGCCCGGGCCTCCTCCAGCAGATCGTCCGGGGTCACGGGGTTGCCTGGCATGTAGCGGGGGCTCAGGTGGGTGAGCACCAATTGCTTGGCTCCGGCGGCCAGGGCGGTTTGGGCGGCCATGGTGCTGGTGGAGTGCTGGCGTTGGAAGGCCATCTCCGCCTCGGCATGGGCGAAGGTGCTCTCGTGGATCAGCAGGTCGGCCCCGGCCGCCAGCTCCACTGCCGCCTCGCAGAACACCGTGTCGGTGCAGTACACCACGCTGCAGCCCGGCCGCTCCGGCCCGCAGAGGCTGGCGCCGTTGATGATGCGGCCGTCGTCCAGTGTCACCGTGTGGCCGGCCTTCAGTTCGGCATAGATGGGTCCGGGGGGGATGCCTAGGTCGCGAGCCTTGTCCACATCGAAGCGGCCGGCGCGCGGTTTCTGATCCACCCGGTAGGCGTAGGCGGGCACCCGGTGGGTGAGGGGCGTGCAGCGCACGGTGAGGTCGTCGTCGTCCAGCAGCAGGGTGCCCGTGCGGGCGGCCTCCTTCACCCGGTGACTGCGCAGGGGGTAGCCGATCCGGGTGGAGGAGGTGCGCAGCACACCCTCCAGGTAGTCCCGCAGGGGATCGGGGCCATAGAGGTCGATGCCGCTGCAGGTGCCCGCCAGGCCCAGGCTGGCCAGCAGCCCCGGCAGGCCGAACACGTGGTCGCCGTGCATGTGCGTCACGAAGATTCGGCTCAGCTGGCTCACCCGCAGGTCACTGCGCAGGAACTGGTGCTGGGTGCCCTCGCCGCAGTCGAACAGCCACAGCTCAGCCCGCTGGGGCAGCCGCAGGGCCACCGCTGACACATTGCGGGCTCGGGTGGGAACCCCGGAGCTGGTGCCCAGGAAGGTGACCTGCACGGCCGGTGGGTCTCCCAGGGCTCACTGACTTGATGCTCCCACGCCGGGGCTGGCGGGGGTGGGGTGAGCTCGTCACAATGGCCTGCCGTGCCCGCCCCGCCGCGATGCCCTCCCCCCTTCGCTCGCTCACCCTGGGGCTGTGCCTGCTGGCCCCGCTGGCGGCGGAGCTGCGGGCCCAGAGCCAGGCGCAGGCTGTGGCCGAACCGCGGTTGAGGGTGCTGCTGCAGGAGGCCCCAGACCTCACGGTGCGGGCCCCCGCCAGCGGCGGGCTGCGGTTGCGGGATCGGCAGGGTCGGGTGTTGCAGGAGTTGGGGGCGGATCAGGTGCTGCGCCTGCGCTTCAACGGTGGCTGGGTGGAGGCTGATCCGGAGCCGCTCGCCGCGGCGGGTGGAGCCGATGCTCCCGCCATCAACGCAGGGGTGGAACTGTGGATCGAGCCGGTGGCGCCCCCAGGTGCCGAGCCCAGCCTGTGGCTGCAGCAACGGCGCTACCGCGGTCAGCTCCAGATCCTGCCCAAGGCCGAACGGCTGCAGGCGGTGAACCATGTGCCGTTGGAGAGTTATCTGCCCAGCGTGGTGGGCAGTGAGATGCCCGCCAGCTGGCCAATTGAGGCTCTGCGCGCTCAGGCGGTGGCTGCCCGCACCTATGCCCTCAAGGGGCGCAAGCCCGCGGCTCCATTCGATCTCAAGGCCACCGTGGCCAGCCAGGTGTACAAGGGTGTGGAGGCGGAAACCCCCTCCACCCGCGCGGCGGTGGCCGGCACCCGCGGCTTGGTGCTCACCCATGGCAATGTCCTGATCGATGCGGTGTTCCACAGCAGCAGTGGCGGCAGCACCGAGAGCAGCGGCGACCTCTGGTCCAGCCAGTTGCCCTATCTGGTGAGCGTGCCCGATTTCGACGACGACGCCCCCGTGCGCCAGTGGCGCCAGCCCCTCGATGCTGCGCTGTTGGCCAAAGCCTTCGCCGAGATCGGCGGTGTTCAGACCATCCAGGTGCTCTCCACCACGCCCACCGGCCGCGTGCGCCAGGCTCGGGTGGTGGGGCCCAGCGGCCAGCTGCTGCTGAGCGGCGCCCAGCTGCGCAGTCGGCTCGGGCTCAAGAGCACCTGGGTGCGTTTTGAGCAGGAGCTGCTGCCGGGGGCTGAGGTCATGGCCCAGGAGTTGGCGGGTTCCGGAGGGCTACAGGTGCCACCACCGCCACCGCTGCTCTCCCCATCCCCGCCAGCGATTCAGCTGGTGGCCGTGGGCCGCGGTTATGGCCATGGCATCGGCATGAGCCAGTGGGGGGCCTATGCCATGGCCCGTCGGGGAGATAGCTACGGACAGATCCTGGAGCACTACTACCGGGGTACCCAGGTGCGTCCCTACGCCGAGCTGGTGCTGGCGGGGCTCCCTCAGCCAGGCTCTGGGTCTGTGGGTTCCATGGCCCTGGCCAGCGGATCCCAACCCTGATTCTCTGGACCTTGACCCTCCGCATTCCGGCCGCCCCCTACGCCCTCCAGGTTGAGCCCGATGAAGATGCCGTGGCGGAGGCCGTTGCGCCGCGTCTGCTCGAGGCCCTGGGCGAGTCCAGGCCGCTGGGGCTGGCCACCGGCCGCACGATGGAGCCGGTGTATGCAGCCCTGCGGCGCCGTATCGCTGGCTTGCCTGGGCTGGAGCGCCAGGTCCTATTGGCCCAGTGGCGCAGCTTCAACCTGGATGAGTACGTGGGCCTGGGCCCGGAACACCCGGGTTCCTTCTCCGCCACCATGGCCCTGGCCCTGGGGGAGCCGCTGGATCTCGTGCCGGGCCGGTTGCAGCTGCCCGATGGGCAAGCGGACGATCCCGAGGCGGAGGCCCACCGCTATGGAACTGCCGTGGCGGCGGCCGGCGGCATCGGCCTGCAGTTGCTGGGCCTGGGTAGCAATGGCCATGTGGGCTTCAACGAGCCCCCCTGCGGGGCGCAGGCCCCCTGCCGCTGTCTGGAGCTGAGCGATGCCACCCGTCTGCAGAACGCCGCGGCCTTCGGTGGTGATCCCCAGGCCGTGCCCCCCCGGGCCATCACCCTGGGCACGGCCGAGATCCTGGCGGCCGATCGGGTTCTGCTGGTGGTTACAGGCGGCGCCAAGGCCGAGATGTTGCGGCGCGCTCTGCTGGAACCTCCCTCTGTGGAGGTGCCGGCCAGTTGGCTGCAGGGGCATCCACGGCTCACGGTGATGGCGGATGCGGCGGCGGCCTCGGCCCTGCCGCTCAGCTGAGGGCGGCCTCCATCAGCGCCTCGTCCGCCTCCAGGTTGCTGGTCACGCTGCGTACGTCGTCCAGGTCCTCGAGCACATCGAGCATCCGCAGGCAGGCCCGCAGGGTGTCCCCGTCGGTCACCGGGCAGGGGGTTTGGGCGATCCAGCGGTGCTCCCAGCTGGTCACGGGCCAGCCCAGGCCCCGCAGGCCATCCTGCAGGGCTTCCAGAGCTTCGAAAGAGCCGAGCACCTCAGCCTCCTCAGCATCGAGCTCGTAGCCCAGGGGTACGGGGCCGCCGCTGGCCTCCAGGGTCAGGAGGCCCTCGAGCAGGGCCTCCTCCGAGAGGTTCACTGGCTCCAGCCGCACCACGCTGCGGTGTTCGAACAGATAGCCCACGCAGCCGGTTTCGCCGAGGTTGCCGCCGTTTTTGCTGAAGGCCAGCCGGATCTCGGCGGCGGCGCGGTTGCGGTTATCGGTGAGGGATTCGATCAGCACGGCCACTCCGCCCGGCCCGTAGCCCTCGTAGCGCACTTCCTCGAACTGGTCGCTGCCGCCCCCTTGGCCGGAGCCCTTGGCGATGGCCCGCTCGATGTTGGCGCTCGGCACCCGCGCCGCCTTGGCCTTTTCAATCGCGGTGCGCAGCTGGAAGTTGGCGGCGGGATCTGCGCCGCCGCGGGCGGCCACGCTGATCTCACGCCCCAAGCGGGTGAACACAGCGCCGCGCTTGGCATCCACCACCGCCTTGGTTCGCTTGATCTGGGCCCATCTGCTGTGGCCGGCCATGGGAGGTTCGCAAGTCTCGTCGGAAGGTCAGCCCGCTGCTTGCAACACCATGCGGGGCTGCAGCTGGTTGCCTGCCAGGGCCCGGGCCATGCCCGCCAGGTTGCCATCCGGCCCTACCACCACCACCGCCGTGTCCAGCTCCAGCTGCAGGGCCGTGGCTTGGGCCTGGCCGCAGCGCCAGCCCGCCAGATCCGTCTCCACCAGCCGGTGGCGCGGCAGCGCGGCCAGGGCCTCGAGGGGGTCCACCAGTGGTGGTGGCGGTGCCTGCTCCAGCTGCTCAAGGCCCACGGCCTGCTCCAGGCCGAACCCCAGGGCCCCGGTACGCCGCAGATGGGCTAGACAGCCGCCGCAGCCGAGGCTTTCCCCCAGGTCGCGGGCGAGGGAGCGGATGTAGGTACCGGCCGAGCAGGCCACCTCCAGCTCCAGTTGGCCGCTGCTGGGATCCCAGCCCAGCAGCACCAGCCGCTCGATCGTCACCGGCCGTGGGGGCAGCGCCAGTTGTTCCCCGCGCCGCACCCGGGCGTAGGCCCGTTCCCCGTCCACGTGCACGGCGGACACCTGGGGCGGCCGCTGCTGGATGGCCCCGCGGAAGGGCTCGAGGGCCTGCTCCAGCGCAGCGGTGGTGAGGGCCGGAATGGCCCGATGCTCCCGCACGTCACCGGCCAGATCGTCGGTGCTGGTGATCACCCCCAGTTGCACCACGCCCCGGTAGGTCTTGCCGCCGTCCAGGTAGGGCAGCAATCGGGTCGCGGTGCCCACGGCGATCGGTAGCACGCCGGTCACGGCCGGATCCAGGGTGCCGCCGTGGCCCACCCGCTTGAGGCCATAGGCGCGGCGCACCTTGCTCACGCAGCCATGGGAGGTGAGGCCCGCGGGCTTGTCGAGCACCAGAAAGCCGCAGGGTTCGCCCGGGCCCTGTTCGCCCCCTGTGCCGCCGCCCGCCATGGCTGTGTTCGCCGCAGTGCCTGCGGGCACTGTTGCATCCACCCCGTTGGGCCTGGCAATCGCTGCCGGCCCCGCCAGCCTGGGACGGCTCTCCGCACCAGCTTGCTTGGGTTTGCAGCAGCGCCGCGATCTGGCCTTCCTGGTGTTGGCTGGCCTGTTCCTCGGAACCATGGGGATGCTCAACATCCTGGGCCTCACTCGGTTCCTGAACCTGGGCTCCATCGGCTCCTGGCCGGTGGTGGTGGCCGTGGGGGCCCTTCCCTACCCGGTGACTTTCCTCTGCACCGACCTGATCAGTGAGATCTGGGGGGAGGAGAAAGCCAGCCAGCTGGTGTGGGTGGGGCTGCTGCTTAATGGCTGGATCGTGCTGATCCTGTGGCTTGGGGGCGTGCTGCCGGGCTTGGCCGGTGCGCCCGAGGGCACCTTCTTTGAGGTGCGGCGGTTGGCTTTTGGCGCCGTGGGCGCCTCGATGGTGGCCTACCTGGCTGCCCAGTTCACCGATGTGCGGTTGTTTCATTTCTGGAAACGCCTCACCGCTGGCCGGGCTCTATGGCTGCGCAACAACGGATCAACCCTGGTGAGTCAGTTGGTGGACACCAGTGCCGTGGTGTTGATCAGCCACTACGGCGCTCACGTGCTGCCGGTGCGGCCAGGGGAGCCGGTGTTGCCGCAGTTGCTGAGCTTCATCGCCAGCGGCTACCTGTTCAAGGCGGCGGCGGCCCTAGCGGACACGCTGCCCTTCTATGCCCTCACCGCCTGGCTGCGCCGCTGGTTGGAGGTGCCGGGCGATGGCGCCGAGCTGGAGGCAAGTGCGGGGCCGGCCTCTCTGCCCTGAGGCCTACGGTGCGGGAATGACCACCCTTCCTGTGCTCGATCCCCAACGCTTTCTGGCGGATGGGTTCGACCTCTCGGCGCAGCTGGCCCGTTTCCTGGATCTCAGCATCGAGGATCTGGCGGAGCGTCTGCCCACCAGCACCGACGATCTGGCTTCGATCCATCCCGGTGCCTTCGATCCGGACCAGGCTGGCGCCTTCTACGAGGAAACCGTGGGCACCGGCCACCTGCTGGAACTGGCGGCCTGGCACCTGGGCAGTGCTGATTACATCGCCGACACCCTGCGGCTGCAGGCCCGGTTTGCCAGAGGGCATGTGCTCGATTTCGGCGGCGGCATCGGCAGCCATGCCCTGGCGGCAGCAGCTCTGCCCCAGGTGGAAGCGGTGTGGTTTGTGGACCTCAACCCCCACAACCGTGCCTTCGTTACGGAGCGGGCCCAGCAGCTGGGGCTCTCGGACCGGCTGCGCTGCTTCCGCGACCTCGACGACCCCCAGCTGCCGGCTCAGTTCGACACGATCGTGTGCCTCGACGTGTTGGAACACCTGGCCGATCCCGCGGCCCAGCTCGGCCTGTTCGAGCGGCGCATGGGCAGCGAGGCGATCGCGTTGCTCAACTGGTATTTCTTCAAGGGCTTCAACGGCGAATACCCCTTCCACTTCGATGCTCCCGAGCTGGTGGAGAGCTTCTTTCTCACCCTGCAGGCCCGCTTCCTCGAGGTGTTCCACCCCTTTCTGATCACCACCCGGGCCTATCGGCGCCTGAGCTGAGGCCTCATCAAAAAAGCCGGCGGGGGTACCGCCGGCTCTTGAACCTGTTGATGCGGCTGATCAGCCGACGGCGATGTTGATGCGCTTGCGGGTGCGCAGGCCGCGCTTGATGGTGTCGAAGCTCACCACACCGTCGCTGAGGGCGAAGAGGGTGTCGTCGGAGCCGCGACCCACGTTCAGACCGGGCAGCACGGAGGTGCCGCGCTGGCGGATCAGGATCGAGCCGGCGCTGACGCTCTCACCGCCGTAGCGCTTCACACCGAGGCGCTTGGAGTTGGAGTCGCGGCCGTTGCGGGTGGAGCCTGTGCCTTTCTTGTGGGCCATGGTTCAGAAGGAGAAGGGTGGGAAGGAATGCTGGGGAGATCAGCCGAGGGCCTTGCCGCCCACCGTGATGGACTTCACCATCACGCGGGTGAGTTCCTGGCGATGACCGTTCTTGCGGCGGGTTTTCTTCTTGGGGCGCATCTTGTAGACGATCAGCTTGGGGCCGCGGCGATGGGCCATCACCTGCAGTTCCACGGTGGCGCCTTTCACGTAGGGCTGGCCCACGTTGGCGGCCGAGCCGTCGTTAACCAGGAGCACGTTCTCCAGGGTCAGCGTGCTGTCAACGTCGGCGTTCAGACGATCGAAGTCGTAGTAGCGGTTGGGCTGAACCCAGAACTGCGTACCGGAGGCTTCAACGATCGCGTAGGGGCCGGTGGGGGTGGCTGTACTCATGGAGGTCCGGGGCGTGGACAGGCTGACGAGGTGGCCTCGTCATTGCGGCCTGCCGCACGGCAATCGAAAGACAAACAAGGATCCTCGCCTTTCAAGGTCCTGGTCGTCAACACTGTGAGCACTGCCAGGGGCCTTCTCTCGGCGCATGTCTCAGCCGGCTCTCACCATCGCCTCGTTGCTGTCAGACCCGCGCCTGGAGCGGGCCTGCCGACAGTGGCTTAAGGGCGGCCGATATCAGCTGGAAGATCTGGGCTCTCGGCTGGCTCCGCTGCAGGAGTTGGAGGAGCGGCGCGACACCTTTGATGTGGTTCTGGTGCAGCAGGGCGCCTATCCCCCCGAGATCTACGACGGACTGCGGCGCCAGGGCTTGATCCTGCCGGCCGTCGTTGTGGGTGAGGTGAGCGGCCGCATCGAGTACCACGAGGCCGAGGTGCATCTGCCCGAGGACCAGCTCGAGCAGATCACCTACAGCGTGGATGCCGCGGTGTCCCGCTTTCTGCGCCAGGGACCCCAGGCCAGCTCGGCTGGGGAGTCCGCCGCCAGCTCCGGGGGGGTGGCCACGCCGGAAAACTGGCGGCTGCCCAACCGCCTCAAAGGCCGGCTGGGTTACTTGGGCGTTTTTTACAAGCGCGATCCATCGCTGTTTCTGCGCAGCCTTCCCCAGGGGGAGCGCCAGGAGTTGCTGGCGTCACTGGAGCGCAGTTACCGCGATCTGCTGATCAGCTACTTCAAGGATCCGGCCGCTGCCAACCAGGCGATCGAGAGCTTTGTGCATTCCGCGTTCTTCAGTGATCTGCCGGTGAACAAGGTGGTGGAGATTCACGTGGATTTGATTGACGGTTTCTGGAAGCAACTCAAGCTGGAAGGGCACAAGAATGACTTTCTCCAGGACTACCGCCTGGCCCTGCTCGACGTGCTTGCCCATCTTTGCGAGATGTACCGCCGATCGGTTCCCCCCGATCTGCCGCTTTCAGGCCCGGGATCGGTGGCAGAGCCCAGCCAAGCCACCGCCGCTGCCAACCAGGACTACGCCCAGGAGGTGAATTAGATGAGTCCGCGCAAGACCTACATCCTCAAGCTCTACGTGGCGGGGAATACCCCCAACTCCATGCGGGCGCTCAAGACGTTGCGCAACATCCTCGATACCGAGTTCCAGGGGGTGTATGCCCTGAAGGTGATCGATGTGCTCAAAAGCCCGCAGTTGGCCGAGGAGGACAAGATCCTGGCCACACCCACCCTCGCCAAGATTCTGCCGCCGCCGGTGCGCCGCATCATCGGTGATCTCTCCGATCGCGAGCGCGTTCTGATCGGCCTGGATCTCCTCTACGAGGAGTTGAACGATGAAGGTTTCGCCACGGACATGGAGGCCGGCGAGTTGCCTTGAACTCCTGCTGAATCCAGTTAGAAAACCACATCTCGATTAACTTCCCCTCAGGACTATCCGATCCATGCAGGACCCCAGCTCCCCATCCCATGCACTGATGTCCGTGCAGAAGCTCCCCACGGGGATTGAGGGCTTCGACGACATCTGCCAGGGCGGCTTGCCGATTGGACGCTCAACCCTGATCAGCGGCACCTCCGGCACCGGGAAAACGGTTTTCTCACTGAATTTTCTATACAACGGCATTCGTCAGTTCGACGAGCCGGGCATCTTCGTGACCTTCGAGGAATCTCCCCTCGATATTCTGCGCAATGCCTCCAGTTTTGGCTGGAACCTGCAGGAGATGGTTGAGCAGGATAAGCTCTTTATTCTCGACGCTTCGCCTGATCCCGAGGGGCAGGACGTGGCCGGTAGCTTTGATCTGTCTGGATTGATTGAACGCATTAATTATGCTATTCGCAAATATAAGGCCCGACGAGTGGCGATCGATTCGATCACGGCTGTGTTTCAGCAATACGATGCTGTTTCTGTGGTGCGCCGCGAAATTTTCAGGTTGATTGCGCGTCTCAAGGAGATCGGTGTTACCACCTTGATGACCACGGAGCGCATCGATGAGTACGGCCCGATTGCTCGCTATGGCGTCGAGGAATTTGTGTCTGATAACGTGGTGATCCTACGCAATGTGCTGGAGGGCGAGCGCCGGCGGCGAACCTGCGAGATCCTCAAGTTGCGGGGTACTACGCATATGAAGGGGGAATTCCCCTTCACAATGGGCGCCCACGGCATCAGCATCTTCCCGCTGGGGGCGATGCGCCTCACCCAGCGCAGTTCCAACGTGCGGGTGAGCTCCGGTGTGCCGCGGCTGGATGAGATGTGCGGTGGTGGCTTCTTCAAGGATTCGATCATCCTGGCCACTGGCGCCACCGGCACTGGTAAGACGCTGTTGGTGAGCAAGTTCGTGGAGAACGCCTGCGCCAACAAGGAGCGGGCGATCCTTTTCGCCTACGAGGAATCGCGCGCTCAGCTCCTGCGCAATGCCACCAGCTGGGGCATTGATTTCGAGCAGATGGAGCGCGATGGCCTGCTCAAGATCATCTGCGCTTATCCCGAGTCCACGGGTTTGGAGGATCACCTGCAGATCATCAAGACTGAGATCAGCCAGTTCAAGCCATCTCGCATGGCGATCGACTCACTGAGCGCCCTGGCACGGGGGGTGAGCCACAACGCTTTCCGGCAGTTTGTGATCGGCGTGACTGGGTATGCCAAGCAGGAGGAGATCGCCGGCTTCTTCACGAACACCTCTGAGGAGTTCATGGGCAGCCATTCGATCACTGACTCCCACATCTCTACCATCACCGACACCATCCTGCTGCTGCAGTATGTGGAGATCCGCGGCGAGATGGCCAGGGCCTTGAACGTGTTCAAGATGCGCGGATCCTGGCACGACAAGGGCATTCGCGAGTTCGTGATCACGGGTAACGGCCCCGAGATCAAGGATTCCTTTTCCAACTTTGAGCGGATCATCAGCGGCGTGCCCCACCGCATCAACACCGACGAGCGCAGCGAGCTCTCGCGGATTGTTCAGGGCGTCACCAGCGACGACAAGCTCTGACGTTCAGCCTCTATGCGCAGTTCATCGGCGTCGGCCAGGTCGAGCGGTAGATCAAACCAGAAGGTGGTACCTACTCCCAGTTCGCTGGCCATGCGGATGCGCGTGCCGTGCTTCTCGAGGATGCCCCGCACGATCGAGAGGCCCAGGCCTGTGCCCACCTCGGTGTGCACAGCGTTTTCCACTCGGTAGAAGCGCTCGAAGATGCGCTCCTGGTCTTCCCGGGAAATACCTGAGCCCGTATCGGCGATCTCCACCCGCAGCCGCGGCAGGGGCGCGGTGAGGTCGCAGGTGGGGTTGTCGCTGTTCGGTGCCATGGCGGGATCGAGCTGGCAGGTGTCTGGCCATGGATAGGCCCGTAGTGCCAACTGTCCGCCACTGGCGGTGAACTTGAGGCCGTTGCCCACCAGGTTGTCGAACACCTGCAGCAGTAGATCCCAGTTGCCGCGCACCCGGGGCAGCTGCTCATCCACATCGAGATCCAGTTGCACCCCCTTGTCGTCGGCATTGAGCCGGTAGTTGCGCAGGGTTTGCTCCATGGCTGGCCGCAGTTCCATCGGCTCCAGGGTCCAGACGCGATCACTCTCCAATCGGGAGAGATCGAGCACATCATTCACGAGCCGGGTGAGGCGATCGGTTTCGGCGTTGGCGATGCCCAGAAATTCCTTCTTCTCCGCTTCGCTCAGCTGGTCGCCCAGGTCATGGAGGGTTTCGACATAGCTCTTGATGTTGAACAGTGGCGTGCGCAATTCGTGCGACACGTTGCTGATGAAACGGCTCTGGGCCGCGTTGAGTTCCACCTCACGGGTGAGGTCCTGCACCGTCACGGCGATGCCCTTGAGGGATTCACCACTGGCATCCCGCACGGACTGCAGCACGATCCGCAGGGTCCGGGCCGGTTCGCCGAAACTGCAGCGCACATCATTGCTGTCCTTGTCGCCGGCCAGCAGGCTCTCCAGGGGAGCTTGCAATTCCACCGCCAGCAGCTCCGGCAACTCCTCGCACAGCTCGCTGCCTTCCAGCTTGCGGCCCTCCCAGCGGAACAGCCGCCGTGCCGTGGGGTTCACCAGCACTACCCGGCCCTCGGCGTCCAGCAGCACGGCACCATCGGCCATGGTGGCAATCAGCGACTGCTGCTTCACCTGGGCAGCGGTGAGCTCCTCGATGTTGGCCTCGTTGTAGGCCTCCAGCTGGGAGGCCATGTCGTTGAAGCCCTCCAGCAATTCTCCCAGTTCCCCCCCCACGGGCAGGGCGATGCGGGCTTCGAAATTGCCGCCGGCGATTGAGCGCACCCCCCGCAGCAATTCCTTCACAGGCCGGGTGATGGTGAGGGCGTTGAACACGGCCCCCAGGATCACTAGCACCCAGATGGAAATGAATACCGCCACGGTTACCTCGCGGCTGAGGGCGGCGCTGGCCAGGGCGGCTTCGTTGGGGTTGATGCCCAAGGCCAGTACCCCCAAGTAGCGGTCACCTGCCACTAGGGGCACGAACACATCGGTCACCTGGCCATCGGGGCTGAGGTGCTGGCGGATCAGCGGGCTCTGGGGCCGGCGGGCCAAATCGGCGGGCATCTCCAGGCGTCGGCTGAGCAGCAGCTCGCTGCTGCCGCTGGTGCCGCTGATGGGGATGCCGAGGTAGATGATCCCCTCGGGATCCGCGAAGAAGATGTAGCGAAGGCTGCGGCTCGACTTCCAGAACCGCTCCGCCACCGCCGCCAGCTCCCGGTCGTTGCCCTCGGCCACCAGCGGCGTCACGTTGGCGGAGAGCAGGAGGCCCAGGTCGCGGGCGAAGCGGGTGTCGCTCATGCGCACGTCGGCCTGGATGCCGTTGAGCGCAAAGAAGGTGATGCCCGTCATGACCAGGCTCACCACCAGGGTGGCAGCAGCCAGCAGCTTGGTTTGCAGGCTGAATTCAGCCCACCAGCGCTGCAGGTTCTGCCACCAGGAGAGTCCGCCCCGTGGCGTGGCCAGGGCGGCTGGCTCGGCAGAACTCGCGGGGCTGGCGCTGGTCACGGCTGGGGGGTGCCCATGGCGTCGGAGCGGGCCGCAGCCTAGGAGCGCGGCCTAACGGCCACGAACCTGGTGGCCGATGTCGCGCCGGAAGGTGATGCCCTCAAAATTCACCTGGGCCAGGCCGGCGTAGGCCCGCTCGAAGGCGGCATCGAAGTCGTCGGCCTGGGCCACCACGGCCAGCACGCGGCCGCCGTTGGTCACACAGCTGCCGTCGGCGTCGCGGCGGGTGCCGGCGTGGAACAGCTGCAGGTGCTGGCTCGGCTCCAAGCTGCTGCTGATCGGGTCGCCCTTGCGGATCTCGCCCGGGTAGCCCTGGGCGGCCGCAATCACGCAGGCACTGCAGCTGGGCGCAATGCTGAGCGCGGGAGCCTGATCCAGGGCTCCGTTGGCGCAGGCCAGCAGCACCTGGGCCAGTTCAGGGCCTAGCAGCGGCATCAGGGTTTCGCACTCCGGATCACCGAAGCGGCAGTTGAATTCGATCACGCTCGGCCCGTTTTCGGTGAGCATCAGCCCCGCGTAGATCACACCGCGGTAGTCGATGCCCCGGGCCTGAAGGGCCTGGAGGGTGGGCTCCAGCACCAACTGCTGCATCTGCTCCAGCCCCGCAGCATCCAGTAGGGGAGCCGGGGCATAGGCGCCCATGCCGCCGGTGTTGGGGCCTGTGTCGCCCTCGCCGATGCGCTTGTGGTCCTGGGCGGGGGGCAGCAGCACCATGCGCTGGCCATCGCTGAGGGCAAAGACCGATACCTCGGGCCCATGGGTGCGCTCCTCCAGCACAAGGGAGGCTTCCTCGCCAGCAGAGCCGCCACCATCAAAGCGGCCGGCAAAGATCTCCTCAATGGCGGCGCGGGCCTCCTCGAGACTCTCTGCCACGGTGACGCCCTTGCCGGCGGCGAGGCCATCGGCTTTCACCACAAGGGGTTTGCCCTGGGCCTCCAGGACCTCCAGGGCTTGTTCGCGGCTGTTGGCGGGCCAGAAGCCGGCGGTGGGGATGCCGGCCTCGCGCATCAGCTGCTTGGCCCACTGTTTGCTGGCCTCCAGCTGGGCCCCATCGGCCCCAGGACCAAAGCAGGGGAACCCTGCGGCCCGCAGGCTGTCGGCCAGGCCGGCGGCCAGGGGGGCTTCCGGGCCCACCACCACCAGCTCGATGGCGTGCTCCTGACAAGCCGCCAGCAGGGCTTCGTGGTTGGTTTCGGCGATGGCCAGTTGCTGGCAGCCCTCCAGGCTCAGGGTGCCCCCGTTTCCCGGAGCCACCCACACCTGCTCCACGCCATGGGAGCGGGCCAGGGCCCAGGCCAGGGAGTTCTCACGGCCGCCACCGCCCACCACGAGCACGCGGGCGGGACTCAGCAGGGTCGCCGGGGTGGACATGGCAGCCGGGGAGCAAGGTGGGACGGCCCGCATTGCTCCCCTAGGTTGTGGGCCAGAGGACGGAACGCGGTGCCACCCCTTCTTTACACGCCGGTGCGTCCCGCGCCCGCCTGGCGTCTTGTCGGCTGGCTGTGCTCACCCGTGGCCAGCGCCCTGATCCTCATGGCCGCTGCCCCAGCCCAGGCGAAGCTGCCCTTTATCGGCAATCTGTTTGCCAAGCCGGTCCCACCGCCCAGCGGCCCCTCGGCACCACCGTTGCCGGGTAGCACCCCGGAGATTGATTTTCAGGCCCTGCTGCTGCGCGGCACGATCCCGGAACTGAATCTGGCCTGCCAGGAGGCCGCCAGCTTTGACTTTTTAACCCGCTTGCGCCTGCTGCGTCAGCGGCTGATGCAGGTGGCCCCGGCGCCCCAGCCTCTCGACATGGTGCTGCTCAATGCCAATGCCCTCCTGAGCTGCCGCGCTCCGGACGATGCCCTGGTGGTGCTCAACCGCGATGGCCCCAAGGCAGGTGTTGAGCGGGCTCGTTGGCTAATCCTGCGCTGGCGGGCGGCCAACGCGGGTCTGAATCACCCGGTGGCGGCGGAATCCCTGCAGCTGCTGGCCAATGGCCAGCTGGCCAGCCTGGAAACCGTGGCCCTGCCCCTGTTGCTCCGCGATGACGGCACCCTGGTGACCCGTGCGGCCCTTGACGTGCTGGCCGATCACCTGGCCACCCTCGGGCGCGATCAGGAGGCCGCGACGGTGCTGCTGGCGGCCCGGATGCCGGGGAAAGCGGCGGCGGCGCGGCTGCAGCGGGCCGTGGCCCTGCTGCGCCAACTGCCGGCGGCGGAACGCAACCAACTGCTGGAGCAGGCCCTCGACCAGGCGGCTGCCGATGGGGCTTGGGGGCTGGCTCTTGCCCTGCTCAACGATCAGCGCCAGCTGTTGCAGGCCAGTGGTGTCAGTGATGAGGCCGCTCGCCAGCGCCTGCTGCGCCTGAGCCAGCGGGTGGACGATGCCTACAGCGAGTTGCAGGCCAGGCGGCAAGATTCTCAGGAGGGAGAGCGGGCGGCCCAGCTGCAGCAGCAGCTGCGGTCGCCACGGGCTCCCGGAGGCCACGCCACATCCCACCCATGACCGCTTACACCCTCGGCCCCCTGCTGTACGAAGGCAAGGCCAAGCGGGTTTTCCAGACCGACCAGGACGACCTGGTGGCCGTGGAATACAAAGACGACGCCACGGCCTTCAACGCCCTCAAGAAGGCCCAGCTGGCGGGCAAGGGGCAGATGAACTGCCAGATCTCGGCCCTGTTGTTCGAGCTGCTGGAACAGGCGGGCGTTCCCACCCACTACCTCGGCGTGCAGGGCAGCAATTGGATGCTGGTGAAGCCGGTGGCGATCGTGCCGGTGGAGGTGGTGATGCGCAACATTGCAGCCGGCTCCCTGTGTAAGCAGATGCCCATCGAGGCCGGTACGCCCCTTGAACCAGCCTTGCTCGATCTCTATTACAAGGACGACGCCTACGGCGATCCGCTACTCACCGATGCTCGGCTGGAGCGTCTGGGTCTGCTCACCGCCGAGCAGCGGGTGGAACTCGAGCGTGTGGCCCGCCACGTGAATGCGGTGCTGCTCAGCTTCTTTGCTGGCATTGGCCTCCAGCTGGTGGATTTCAAGATCGAGCTCGGCTTCACCGCCGCCGGTGCGCTGGTGCTGGCCGATGAGATCAGCCCAGATACCTGCCGCCTCTGGGACCTGCAAGTAGCCGATCCCCGCGACCGCATTCTTGATAAAGACCGATTCCGCCAGGATCTGGGGGGGGTCGTTGAGGCCTACGGGGAGGTTCTCAAACGGGTCCAAGGGGTCTGTGCTCCTGCTCGGGTTTACGGGTAGGTTCAGCGTCATTTGCGGCATGGCCGCACTGCCCGGACTCTCATGGCTGGCCCCCGCAACGGCATGAACCTGGCCCTCCGAATCCGAGGTGCCCATGGTTTTGCCGCTGCTCTGCCTCTGGCTGCTGCTGTGCTGGGCCAGCCGGTGATGGCCCAGCAGCCTGTTTCTGGCCAGACCAACGCACCCTCCCGCGCCAACAAAGCTCCCCTTCCGACCCCCATCGGTTCAGATCAGGCTCCTGCAGCAGCACCGGCCCCTGCCCAAGCCCCAGCCCCCAGTGAGAGCCTCGCCCCTGAGGCTAAGGCTGAGCCGCGGGTGCTGATCAGCGAGGTGGTGGTGAAAGGGATCGAGGGCCATCCCGAGCGGGAGCGCCTCGAGCTGGCCGTCTATGACGCCATGGCCACCCGGCCGGGCACCCGGGTGACCCGCGCTGAGCTCCAGAACGACCTCTCGGCGATCTATGCCACCGGCTGGTTCTCCGACGTGCGCATTCAGCCTGTTGACAGCCCCCTCGGGGTGCAGGTGGTGGTGACGGTGGCCCCCAACCCTGTGCTCACCAAGGTGGAGCTCGATGGCGTTGGTGCCAAGACCAAGCTGCCCTCGAACCTGATCCCCGATATCTTCGCGGCGGATTACGGCAAGACCCTCAATCTCAATAGCCTTCAGATCCGCATCGCCGAGCTGCAGAAGTGGTACGCGGACCAGGGTTACTCCCTGGCTCGGGTCACCGGCCCCACCCGCGTCAGCCCGGAGGGTGTCGCCCAGCTGCAGGTCCGGGAGGGCACTGTGTTGGGCGTGGAGGTGCAGTTCCTCGATAAGGAGGGGTCGGCCACGAATGACAAGGGGCAGCCTTACCGCGGCAAATCGAAGCCCTGGGTGATTACCCGAGAGATCTCGATCAAGCCTGGCGACACCTTCAACCGTCGTCGGCTTGAGGACGACATCAAGCGTCTGTACGGAACGGGCCTGTTTGGCGATGTGAAAGTGACCCTGCGGCCTGCGGCTGGCAATCCTGGTGAGGTCACGATTGTGTTGGGGGTCGTGGAGCAGTCCACGGGGTCCCTGTCCGGTGGCTTGGGCTATAGCCAGAGCCAGGGGGTGTTCGGGCAGGTGCAGATTCAGGACAGCAACATGCTGGGCCGTGCCTGGGATCTGGCTCTCAATTTCACCTACGGCCAGTACGGCGGCCTGGCCGATTTGTCCTTCACGGATCCGTGGATCAAAGGGGATAAATACCGAACCGCCTTCCGCGCTCGGTTGTTCCTGAGCCGTGAGGTTCCTCAGATCTTCCAGAGCCAGAACAACGGCAGCATCTACACCGTTTCGGATGTTTCGAGCGGCTTCTACAGCGCCCCATCCACGGCCATCGCCTATCAGAGCAACTCATCAGTTCAGGGTGGGCCCTACGCCTCCCCTGCGGCGGCCAAGGCCTCCAATCAGGCTCTAGGTGTCAACAACAACTGGTTTGCCCTCGATGGCAACTCCATTGCCATCCAGCGGGTGGGAGGCAGCATCCAGTTCGTCCGTCCCCTCAACGGCGGTGATCCCTTCAAGCGCGCGCCGTGGGCAGTGGTGGTGGGCTTCAACGCCCAAGAGGCCACGCCGATGAACTTCAGCGGTACGGCCATGCCCTACGGCGTGAGTACCAATAACTTCAACAACGGTCAGACCACGGTTAGCAACGTGATCTGCGTGGCCTACAACTGCCAGAACGGTGCCACCAAGAACCCTCTGGTTGGTGTGCGCGTGGCCGCCACCATGAACAACCTCAACGATCCTCGCAATCCCACCAAGGGTAATTTCCTCAGCCTGGGTACGGAGCAGTTCGTGAGCGTGGGGCCCAACTCCCCCACCTTTAACCGGCTGCGGGCGAGCTACACCCACTACATCCCGGTTAATTGGTTGAAGGTGTTCAAGGGTTGCCGTCCCAAGCCCGGCCAGGCGGCGGATTGCAAGCAGGCTTTGGCGTTCCAGGCCTCCGTGGGCGGCAACCTGGGCAACCTCCCCGTTTATGAAGCCTTCTGCCTCGGGGGATCTAACTCCGTGCGCGGCTATTACGACTGTGATCTCGCCGTGGGCAAGAGCTTTGGTGAAGCCACCCTGGAATACCGCTTCCCCCTGTTCAGCATCATCAGTGGTGAATTGTTTGTGGATGGTGGTACCGCCTTCGGCAGCCAGGCCAGCGTGACTGGCAACCCCGGTGGTCTGTTGCTCAAGCCCGGCCAAGGGTTCTCGGTGGGTACCGGCCTGATCGTGACCACCCCCGTGGGGCCCCTGCGCCTCGAGGTGGCCAGCCAGGACTTCACAGGTGAGTACCGCTTCAACCTCGGTGTGGGTTGGAAGTTCTGATGGGACTCCAGTCATGAGCACTTGGCCCAGCGATTACGGCCAGGCCTGGACCCTCGCCTCCTCCGTAGAGCGCACCGGCATCGGCCTGCACAGCGGCGGCCAGGCGCGGGTGAGGTTGGAGCCCTCCGATAGCCCGGGATACCGCGTGGGTTGGCTGGATGCACCCGACCTCGGCCTGGTGCGCCTGGCTCCCGAGCAGGTGTGCGAAACCCAGCTCTGCACGGCCCTGCAGCTCAACCAGCGGCGCCTGGCCACGGTGGAGCATCTGCTGGCGGCCCTGGCCGGGCTGGGCATCACTGCTGCCACGATCCTGGTGGATGGCTCCGAGATCCCTCTCCTGGATGGCTCGGCCCAGCCCTGGGTGGATGCCATCGCCGAAGCGGGTCTGCAGAGCCTGGGCGATCGCTCCACGGCGCTGCCCCTCACAGCTCCGATCACCCTGCAGCAAGGTCAGAGCTTTGCCACGGCCCTGCCGAGCGATCGCTTGCGCCTGGGGGCCGCCATTGAATTCCCTCAGCCCGCGATCGGCCGGCAATTGTTCTCCCTGGAGCTCACGCCCCAGGCCTTTGTGGAACAGATCGCCCCGGCCCGCACCTTCGGGTTCCGCGAGCAGGTGGAGCAACTCCTGGCTGCTGGGCTGATCAAGGGCGGCGCCCTCGATAACGCCCTGGTGTGTGATGGAGCCGAGTGGCTCAATCCCCCCCTGCGCTTCGCCGATGAACCGGTGCGCCATAAGCTCCTGGATCTGCTGGGGGATCTCGCCCTGGCCGGTCTTCCCCAGGCCCAGGTGTTCGCGTTCCGTGGTTCCCACGGATTGCACACCGCCCTGGCGGCGGCCTTGGCATCTGCCTCTCGCCCCCTGCCCATCTGAATCCCTTGACTGCATCCACACCGCCATCGGGCCACGCCAATGTGCCTGTCCTCAATAGCGAGCAGATCCAGGGACTGCTGCCCCATCGCTACCCGTTTGCCCTAGTGGATCGGGTGATCGAGCATGAGCCGGGCAAGCGAGCCGTGGCCATCAAGAACGTCACCTTCAATGAGCCTCAGTTCCAGGGCCATTTCCCCGGTCGCCCCTTGATGCCGGGGGTGCTGATCGTGGAGGCCATGGCCCAGGTTGGCGGCCTGATCGTGACCCAGATGCCGGATCTGCCCAAGGGACTATTTGTGTTTGCCGGCATCGATGGCGTGCGTTTTCGCCGGCCGGTGGTGCCGGGTGATCAGCTGGTCATCAGTTGTGAGTTGCTCAGCCTTAAGCGTCAGCGCTTTGGCAAGGTGAAGGCGGAGGCCAAGGTGGATGGCGAGCTGGTGTGTGCCGGTGAGCTGATGTTCTCTCTGGTGGACTGACCGCTGTGATGACCAGCAGTCCTGCGACAGAAACCAACATTCACCCCACGGCGGTGGTGGATCCCCGAGCCCAGCTGGAGCCTGGCGTGGAGATCGGCCCCTATGCGGTGATCGGCCCGGAGGTGTCCATCGGGGCCGGCAGTCGCATCGGCCCCCACGTGGTGCTGGATGGCCGCGTGCGCATGGGCCGCCGCAACCGCATTTTCCCCGGCGCCTGCATCGGCGCGGAACCCCAGGATCTCAAATACAACGGCGCCTCCACCGAAGTGGTGATGGGCGACGACAACTCGATTCGCGAGTGCGTCACCATCAACCGCGCCACCCATGAGGGGGAACAGACCCGCATCGGCAACGGCAATCTGCTGATGGCCTATAGCCACCTTGGCCACAACTGCCTGCTGGGGGATCGCATCGTGATCGCCAATGGGGTGGCCGTGGCCGGCCATGTGGTGATCGGTGATCGCGCCGTGGTGGGTGGTGTGCTGGGAATCCACCAGTTTGTCCACATTGGCACCATGGCCATGGTGGGAGGGATGAGTCGCATCGACCGCGACGTGCCCCCCTTCGCGATTGTGGAGGGGCATCCCGGGCGGTTGCGCGGTCTGAACCGCATCGGCATCAAGCGCAGCGGCCTGGCTGAGCTTGATGACGGTGCCCAGGCCAAGCAGCTCCAACAGGTGTGGACCGAGCTCTACCGCAGCGATGCGGTGCTGGCCGATGCCCTCAAGGCCGTGCGCCAGTACGCGCTGTATCCACCCGCCGAAACCCTGGTGAGCTTTTTGGAGGCCTCCACCGGCCCTGGCCGCCGCGGGCCGCTGCCTGCCCAGCGTTCATGAGTCGTCTCCTGATCAGCACCGGCGAGGTGTCTGGAGATCTGCAGGGGAGCCTGCTGGTGCAGGCCCTGCGGCAGGTGGCTTCCGAGCGCGGCCAGGACCTCGAGATCGTGGCCCTGGGTGGTGAGCGCATGGAGCGGGCCGGAGCCCGGCTGCTGGCCAACACCGCGCCCATGGGGGCTATCGGCCTCTGGGAGGCGCTGCCTTTGGTGCTGCCCACCCTGAGGCTGCAGCGGCGGGTGAACCGCTGGCTGGCGCAATCCCCTCCCGATGGGGTGGTGCTGATCGATTACATGGGCGCCAACGTGGGCCTGGGGCTCAAGCTCAAGCGCCTCTTGCCCCACGTACCCATCACGTACTACATCGCTCCCCAGGAGTGGGCCTTTCGCATTGGTGATGGCGGCACCACCCGCTTGATCGGCTTCACCGATCAGATTCTGGCCATCTTTCCCGAAGAGGCCCGCTTCTACGCCGGCCGCGGGGCAGATGTCACCTGGGTGGGGCATCCCCTGCTCGACACCCTGGTGGATCTGCCCAGCCGCGAGACAGCCCGCGCTGCGCTGGGCCTGCAGCCAGGAGAGCAGTTGCTCCTTGTGTTGCCGGCCTCGCGCACTCAGGAGCTCCGCTATCTGTTGCCTCCTCTGGCTGCTGCGGCGGCAGAGCTGCAACGGCGTCTGCCTGGCCTGCGGGTGATGGTGCCGGCGGGCCTGGCCTCGTTCGAGGCACCCTTGGCGGAGCTGTTGGCGGCGGCGGGGGTGAAGGCCGAGGTGGTGAAGGCGGCCGATGCCGATCGCTTGCGGCCCAGCCTCTGTGCGGCCGCCGATCTCGCCCTCACCAAGTCGGGCACCGTGAATCTGGAGCTGGCCCTGCGGGGGGTGCCCCAGGTGGTGGGCTATCGGGTGAGCCGCCCCACCGCATGGCTGGCGAAGCATCTGCTGCGCTTCCAGGTGGAGCACATTTCCCCGGTGAACCTGGTGCTGGGGGAACGGCTGGTGCCCGAGTTGCTGCAGGACGGCTTCACTGCCGAAGCGATCGTGGCCGAGGCGCTCCCCCTGCTCGCCTCCCCCGATGCCCGGGGGCATATCGAAGCTGGCTACCGTCGTCTTCACCAGGCCCTGGGGGACACCGGCGTGACCCGCCGGGCTGCTGCGGCCATCCTCGACGCCTTGCCATGAGCCGTGTCCGCCTTCTTGCCCTGGTGCTGTTGGTGCTCCTGGGTCTGGGGGCGCCGGTCCAGGCCGCCATTGAGGAGGCGGTGTTCGGCGGTGGTTGCTTCTGGTGCCTCGAGCACGATCTCGAGGTGCTTCCAGGGGTGCTGGATGCCGTGAGTGGTTACAGCGGCGGCAGCCTCAAGAACCCCACCTACAAGCAGGTTTCCGCCGGTGGCACGGGCCACCAGGAGGTGGTGGAGGTGCGCTTTGACACCACCAAGATCAGCTATCCCACCCTGCTGCGGGCCTATTGGCGCAACGTGGATGCCACTGATGGGGGCGGCCAGTTCTGTGATCGTGGCGCCTCCTATCGCCCGGTGATCTTCACTAGCGGGGAGGTTCAGGCGCAGCAGGCGCGGGCCAGTCTGCAGGCGGCCGCCAAGGAACTTGGCCGGCCCGCGGCAGCTCTCAAGGTTCAGATCAAGCCGCTCCAGGCCTTCTGGCCCGCGGAGAGCTATCACCAGAATTACGCCGAGCGCAATGCGGTGAAATATCGCTACTACCGCTGGGCTTGCGGCCGCGATCAACGCCTTGATGCCCTTTGGGGCCCCCTGGCCCGCAGCAGTGGAGCTTGGGTTACGACCCACTGACCAGGGGCTTTCTATGGAAAAGCTGAAGACGACTGCGGCATCCCTGCTGCATTTTTTGAGTGCTGGAGCGGGTTTCCGCCCTTTTTTCTCTGGGTAGGTGCTCCTAACTTGTATGGAGCTCGGGTGCAGGTGTGTGTATGTATCTGCTGACCATTCGGGACGGGCTGGTGACCCGCCACATCGGCCCTTACGAGAGTCCCAAGCAGGCGTCTGACGATTTGGATCGTCTTCTTGAGCAGTTCGGCGAGCGTGCCCGCTGGCAGATCCATGCCCTGGAACAGCCGGCGGATGTGCTCGGCACCTCAGCGATGCCCTCGGCGCGGGTGATGGCGGCTTGATTCAGGCGCCGGGATCAGCGCGGTTGCTGGCCGGGGTAGCCCCGCAGAAGCCCGCTCTCGATCATTAACCCCACGCCTGCCACGATGGCGATCAGGCTCAAGGTGCCATACCAGAACCAGGGGCCGTGGGGCTGGCCCAGTACCTGCAGGGTGCGCCGCTGCACCGCTTCGCCGAACAGGCACAGACCCGCCGGTAGTAGCAGCACCCCGGCCTGGGCCTTTACATACCAGCGGATCTTGGGAACAGCCATTGGGAATCTGGTGCTGGGGACGCTGGGTTCAGGTTAGGGGGAGTCTCCGGCTGGTTCCCATTCGCTCAGGCCGCTCCACCGGCCAGTACCCAGTTCACCAGGGTGCGCACGCCGAAGCCGGTGGCGCCCGCCGGATCCATGCCGCGGCCCTTGTCACTCCAGACGGTGCCGGCGATGTCCAGGTGGGCCCAGGGGATGTCCTGGCCCACAAAGTCCTGCAGGAACAAGGCTGCAGTGATCGAGCCGCCGGGGCGGGGGCCGGTGTTCTTCATGTCCGCCAGGCCGCTCTTGAGGCCTTCGCGGTAGGAGGGCCGCAGGGGCATGCGCCAGAGGGCTTCGCCGCCCTGCTCGGCGGCGCCCACCAGGGCTGCGGCCAGGCCGTCGTTGGGGGACCACAGGCCGGCGATCTCCTCGCCCAACGCGATTAGGCAGGCGCCGGTGAGAGTGGCCAAATCCACAACGGCATCGGGTTCCAGCTTGCTCGCGTACACCAGGGCATCGGCCAGGGTGAGCCGACCTTCGGCATCGGTGTTGTTGATCTCGATCGTCTTGCCGTTCGAGGCGGTCACGATCGCGCCGGGGTGGATGGCCCCACCGCTGATCATGTTGTCGCAGGCGGCCACGATCATGTGCACTTCAAGGCCTGCCGGCTTCAGCTCGGCGATGGCGCGCATGGCTCCCAGCACCGCTCCGCTGCCGCCCATGTCGTACTTCATCATCTCGATCTGGGAGCCGGCGGTTTTGAGGTTGTACCCGCCGGAATCGAAGGTGAGGCCCTTGCCCACTAGAGCTAGTCGGCGGTTCACCGGGCCGGTGGGGCGATAGGTGAGATGGATGAATTTGGGCGGCAGGTCGGAGCCCTGGGCCACCGCCAGGTAGGAGCCCATACCCAGTTCTGCACAGTCGGCGCGCTCGAGAACCTTGAGCTCCAGGTTGAAGGTCTGGGCGATGGCGGCAGCGGTATCGGCCAGGGCCTGGGGAGTCACCACATTGGGCGGGGCGGCCACCAGTTCCCGGGCTAGCTCCACGCCGCTGCAGATGGCCGCCACGGCACTGAGGCCGGCGGCGGCTCCCTCCGCCAGACCCAGCAGTTCCACGAAGGTGGGCACGGGTTTGGGTTCCGCCTCGCTCTTGAAGCGCTGATCGCTGAACAGGCTCAGGCGTACTGCTTCGGCGATGGCGGTGGCGGCAGCCACGGGTTCGAGGCCCTCCACTGGCAGGGCGATGCCCAGGCTGCCTGCTCCAGGGCCGCCGCCGGCCTTGGCGGCAGTGGCGGCGGCCCTGCGCACCCCCTCAAGCCCGAAGCCGGCCGGTTCCCCTAGGCCGATCAGCAGCAGGGTTCCCGGCGTCTGGCCAAGCAGCTCGAGGTTGAGGCACTCGCCGGCCTTGGCCTTGAAGCGGCGTTGCTCGAGCCGCTGGCTGATGCCGGCACCGAAGCGGGCGTCCAGTGCGGCCATGGTGGTCGCTGAGGCCGTCCCGCTGAACAGTCCCACCGCCAGGGTGTCCCCGCTCCAGTCGCTCAGGGTGCTGGGGCTGCAGCGGAACTCCATGGCCATCAGGGCGTCGCGTTGGGCGCGATGGTAATGCGATCAGTCGAGATCGGTGGTGAAGGGGGTGGCCCAGCGGGCCCGGGTTTCCTTGTTGAATGGCGGTAACCAGTGGCGGATCAGCTCCTGCTCCAGGGCCCGGCGCGGTTTCACCTGGGCCGGGGCGTCGCTCCAGAAGCGGATGTTGAGCTGGCTGCCGAGGCCCACCTGCTGCAGGGCTTCGCCGTAGGCGGCCAGGTAACCCTTGCAATCGTGCTCGCCCTTCCAGCGCTGGTCGGCCCGGCATGTTTCGCCCACATAGAGCAGCAGGGGCTCAGGGCGGTGTGGTGGTTGATCGAGCACGAAATAGACGGCTGCTCCCTGGTGTTGAGGCTGGGGCCAGCGCCAGAACTGCAGGTGCTGGGCCGCCAGGGCGAGCGGATTCAGGCTCAGGGCCAGGCTGGTAGGCCTGGGGGATTCAAACAAGCTGCCCTGGGCGGTGTCGCTGGTTAGGCCCTTGGCTGCCGCTGCAAACAGGGGGCTCTGGTGGCTCGCCAGTCGCTGCTGC
Organism: Synechococcus sp. HJ21-Hayes; assembly: GCF_024345835.1. Classification (GTDB taxonomy): domain Bacteria; phylum Cyanobacteriota; class Cyanobacteriia; order PCC-6307; family Cyanobiaceae; genus Vulcanococcus. The sequence continues at coordinate 285,746 of NZ_JAGQBW010000001.1, forward strand.
CACTCCAGCAGTTGGTGCTTCAGCAGTGGCAGGGTGTCCCCGGCACCGCCGCCCAGCCCCGTGTCGCCGCCGAACAGTTGACCCTGGCGGGCCTGGGGGTAGAGCGCCATGGCGGTTAGGCGGAGCGGGGCAATTCAGGACCGGCTGGACCCTTGCCGAAGCGCACTTTGCCAATCAGGTGTTCCACCACCGCCGCGGGCAACTGCAGCCGCTGCTGCAGGTCGGCCAGGTCGAGGAACGGGGCCCGTTGCCGTTCCCGCAGCAGCCTCTGGCAGCGTTCCTGGCCGAGTTGGGGCAGGCTGCGCGCCAGTTCAGCGGCGCCGGCGCGGTTGAGATCCAGCTGGTTTGGTGGGGTGCTGGCGGGAGCTCCATCGCCGTACCAGCGAAACAGCAGCAGGGGAGCCCACGCCTCGATCTGACCGGGGCTGATCTCCAGCAGCCGTTGCAGGTCGTCCGGTCCGCTCAGCTGGACGCCACCCGCCTGGAGGCGCAGCAGCAGATCCACCTGGGCTGGCTGCAGGCCGGGAAGTCGCAGCCAGTCGGCGGCGGTGGCCCGGTTCACGTCCAGTCGCCAGCCCAGGGCGGCAGCCTGGCGAACCTCCGTGGCATTGCTGAGGCGCCGGTTGGGATCCTGCTCCAGCTTGAGGCCCAGCAGCTCCTGTTCGATCGGGTCGTGCTCCGGGCTGGCTTGTGGGCCTGGGTCGGGCCGTGACGCTTCCGGCCGCGGCCGTGGCGCGATCTGCCCCGCCGCCTCCAGCAGGGTGCGGGCTAATGGATCCAACCAGTGGCCCCGGGCCATGGCGGCAAAGGCGCGCGGCAGAACGGCCTGACCTTACCCAGATTCAGGCCAGTCCAACAAACCCAGCCGCAGGCCCTCCACGGCCGCGTGGGTACGGTCGCGGGCCTGCAGCTTCCGCAACACGCTGCGCATGTGGGTCTTTACGGTTTCCACGCTGATGAACAGCCGCTGGCCGATCTCCTGGTTGCTGTTGCCACCGGCGGCGAGCTGGAGCACCTCCACTTCCCGGCTGCTGAGCGGCGCCAGCGGCGGGCCCTGGCTGCCGGGGTAGTGGGCCAGATACATAGCATTGAGGTTGCGCTGCACGTAGAGGCCTCCACCGCTTACGGCAGCGATGGCGGCCTTGAGCGTGCCCATGCCCATCTCGGACTCGTCGCAGATCCCATCGCAGCCGGCCTGAATGGCCATCTTGATGCGTGCCAGGGGTTGGTGGCGGGTGAAGATCAGCACGGTGCGCACCTCTGGGTGGTGGCGTTTCACCTGGCCTACCAGCGCCACCCCGCATCCCTGCTCGAGCTGATCGGTGCAGAACAGCACAGTTCCCTGCTGATCGCGGATCAGCGTCAGCCCCTCGGCCTCGGTGGTGGCGGCCCCCACCAGCTGATCTCCAGGCTGAACGGTGCTGATCAGCAGGCTCAAGGCCAGGCGGCTGCCCGTGCAGGCCACCAGACGGGAGTCTCGAAGCATCAGGTTGCCGTCTCTGGAGTTGCGGCGCACCTGCTCGATCAGCGGGGTGTAGTCCAAGGCGGTTCAAGCACCGCGATCAATGTGTGCCGGATTGCCGGATTCCGCAGCCCTGTGATGCGTGGATCCGCACTCGCCATAGCCCCTGGGGACCAGCACAATCGATCGGAGCGCACCGGCCCGATCGCCATGGCTTTCTTCGAATCCGAGATTGTTCAGGATGAAGCGAAGCGGCTCTTCGGCGATTACCAGCAGCTGATGCAGCTGGGAGGCGAGTACGGCAAGTTCGATCGCGAGGGCAAAAAGCTCTTTATCGACCGGATGGAGGAGCTGATGGACCGCTACCGCGTGTTCATGAAGCGCTTTGAGCTCTCCGACGACTTTCAGGCCAAGCTCACAGTGGAGCAGCTACGGACCCAGTTGGGCCAGTTTGGGATGACCCCCGAGCAGATGTTCGAGCAGATGCACCGCACCCTGGAGCGCATGAAGGGCGAGCTGGAGAAGGAGGCTTGAAGGCGCGGCTGCGTACCATCCGCACAGGTGAGCAGGTGTAATGGCTGAGGGCGCGCAGGCACGTCCCGAGTGGTGGCACCGGGGGGTGGCCGATCTCTTCCCCGCCGGTGCTGGTCCAGAGGCCGCCCACGATCCCGACCAGCAACTCAGCGCCCGGCTGGCCCAGGCCGAGCACCGCGGTGTGCCCTTGCGGGTGAAGCTCGGCATCGACCCCACCGGCTCCGACATCCACCTGGGCCACTCGATCCTGTTCCGCAAGCTGCGAGCTTTCCAGGATGCGGGCCACACGGCGGTGTTGATCATCGGCGACTTCACCGCCCGAATCGGGGATCCCACGGGCAAGAGCGCCACCCGGGTGCAGCTCAGCGCCGCCGAGGTGGAGGCCAATGCGGACACCTATCTCGTCCAGCTGGGCCTTGGTCAGGACCCTGAGCATGCCCTGCTGGATTTCCACACCCCCGGCCGCCTGGAGGTGCGCCGCAACAGTGAATGGTTGGCGGGCCTTGATTTGCCCAAGGTGATCGAGCTCTTGGGCACCAGCACCGTGGGCCAGATGCTGGCCAAGGAAGACTTCGCCAACCGCTACGGCTCCGGTACCCCCATTTCCCTCCACGAGTTCCTCTACCCGCTGCTGCAGGGCTACGACTCGGTGGCTATTGAGGCCGACTTGGAACTGGGCGGCACCGACCAGAAGTTCAATGTGGCCATGGGCCGTGACTTGCAGCGTCATTTCGGCCAGCAGCCCCAGTTCGGGATGCTGCTGCCGATCTTGCCGGGCCTCGATGGCGTGCAGAAGATGAGCAAGAGCCTGGGCAACACCGTGGGCCTCAGCGACGACCCCCTCTCGATGTATTCCAAGCTCGAGAAGGTGCCGGATGCGGTGGTGGAGGACTACCTCACCCTGCTCACCAATCTGGATCTGGAGGCCCTGCCTGCCAACCCGCGTGAGCGCCAGAAAGCGATGGCCCTCGAGATCACCCGCCAGCGCCACGGGGCGGAGGCCGCCAGTACCGCCCAGGCCGATGCGGCCACGTTGGTGGGGGGTGCCCAGGGCGCCGGAGCGGCCGCCGCCGAGGTGCCTGAGGTTTCCCTGGAGTTGGTGAACTTCCCCGCCAAGGCCTTCTACTTACTCAGCGCCGTGGGCCTCTGTGCCAGCAGCAGCGAGGCCCGCCGCCAGATCCAGGGGGGTGGCGTGAAGCTCGATGGCCAGAAGCTCAGCGATCCCAACCAGGAGTTTGCAGCTCCGGCCGAGCTGACCGGCAAGGTGCTGCAGCTGGGCAAAAAGACCTTCCGGCGCCTGGTGGTGGGCTGATGGCTGGATGCCTGGGAGCCGATCCCGCCGATCGGATCATCGTGGCCCTCGATGGCATGGTGCCCGCGCAGGCTCTTGCGTTTGCGGCGGCGGTGCCCCAGCTGCGCTGGGTGAAGGTGGGCCTGGAGCTGTTTGTGGCTGCTGGGCCCGCTGTGGTGAGCCAGCTGCGGGATCAGGGCAAGCGGGTGTTTCTGGATCTCAAGTTCCACGACATCCCCGCCACCATGGCCGGTGCCTGCCGCAGTGCCGCGCGGCTGGGCGCGGAGCTGATCACCGTGCATGCCTGCGCTGGTAGCGAGGCGCTGAGGGCCGCCCAGGAGGCGGCGCAGGATTCTTCCGCGGCGGTAGGTCTACCGGTCCCAACCCTGCTGGCCGTCACGGTGCTCACCAGTTGGGATTCGGCCTGTTTCGCCAGTGAACTGGCGATCGATGAGCCCGTGGCTGAGTACGTGCCGCGGCTGGCCGCCCTGGCCGCGGCGGCCGGCATCGGCGGCTGTGTGTGCTCGCCGCTTGAGGTGGACAGGTTGCGGACGGCCCATCCCCATCCCTTTGCGCTCGTGACCCCTGGGATCCGTCCCGCAGGGGCGGCCCTAGGCGATCAGCAGCGGGTGCTCACGCCGGCCCAGGCGATCGCCGCCGGCTCCAGTCAGCTCGTGATCGGCCGGCCGATCACGGCGGCCCCGGATCCGGCCGCGGCCTTCGCAGCCTGTTGTGCGGAGCTGCAGTCATAGGCCTGCCAGAGTTGCTTGGGGCACCAGGCCGGCATAGAGCAACTCCAATTGGTCGATATTGCGCTCGAGGGTGTAGCGCTCCAGGGCCCGTGCCCGGGCGCGCCGGCCCAGTTCCGCCGTTAGTACGGGCTGGTCCCGTAGCACCGGCAGCAGGGTGCGCAGCTGGGTGGTAACCCCCTGGGTGCTGATCACGATGCCCGCTCCCCCCTCCAGCACCTCGCCATCGGCTCCGGCATCGGTGGCCACGCAGGCAGTGCCGCTGGCCATCGCCTCCAGCAGCGCCAGGCTCAGCCCCTCCACCAGTGAGGGCAGCAGGAACACCTCGGCCAGCTGCAGCAACGCCAGCCGTTTGGCCTGATCGGGTTCGTGGCCCCACCAGAGCACATCGATCTCGGGGCCGTAGGTCTGCATCAGCGATTGGCGCACCGGCCCATCGCCCACCACCACCAGCGTGCAACCGGTTGGCTGCACCAGTCGCCAGGCGCGCAACAGGGCCTCCACGTTCTTTTCGGTGGCAATGCGGCCCATGTACAGGAACACCCGCTGGCCGGCAAACCGTTGCCGCAAGGTCAGAAGGTCGGCTGAAGCCGCCGTGGCTACAGGGGCTGGCGTCCACAGGTTGGGGTCCACACCATTGGGGATCACGGCCAGCCGCGCCTCGGGCACCCCCAGCCGGCTGAGGACCTCGGCCTGCAGCTCGGAGAACACCACCACCCGGTGGTATTTGGCCAAGGAGGGGGCGTAGAGCTGATAGGTGAGCTGTTGGGTGCCGGCGCTGAGGTTGCGCAGGCTGGCGTCAAAGGCTGGATGAAAGGTGGCCACCAGGGGCAGCCCGAGCTGCTGGCACAGATCCGGCAGCCGGAAATCGAGGGGGGAGAGGGTGAGACTGGCATGTACCAGATCGGGTTGCAGCCTCTCCAGCGACTCGCGCAGTTCCCGTTGTGCCCCCGGTGATGGAATGGTGTACACCTGGGATTTCACCAGGTAGGACAGGGCCACATCGGGGGCCCCCTCGCTGCTTGTTGGCTTGGCAGGGGCCGCGCGGAAGCGCTTCAACCCCTGGTTCAAGATCCCCTGGTTCAGTCCCCCCTCGGCATCGTCCCGCTTGAGCGGAAACCCTGCCGGCGTGTCGAAGTGGATGAAGCTGATCTCATGGCCCCGGCTCCTCAGGGCCTCTGTGGTGGCCAGGCCGTAGGTGACGTTGCCGCAGAACGGTGACTTCTTGCCCAGCCAGGCGATGTGGGCCACGCAGCGGCAGGCTCAACCAAGGGCTGACGCTAGCAGCGTTGCCAGGGTTTCTCGAGCAGGGCCGCCGCCAGAGCCAGGGCCGCTAGGGCCCAGAGCACGGGCAGAAGGCCATAGCGGCTCACCACGGTGCCCGCCAGCACCAGGGGCAGGCTGAGGGCGATGTTGATCAGGTTGTTCTGCAGGCCGAACACCTTGCCGCGCATGGCTTCGGGGGTGTCCTCTTGGATAGTGGTCTGGGCGGGGATGGCCAGCAGGGCTGCGCCGAGGCCCAGCACCCCACACAACACCAGGGTGAACACCAGATTGCCCCGCAGCTGTCCCAGCAGCACCAGGCTCCAGGCCATGGTGCCCAGGCCCGCCGCGGCCAGCCGGCGGCGGTTGAAGCTGTGGCCCACCTGGGCCACGGCCACGGCGCCAACAGCCAGGCCCACCCCGCTCATGGCCAGCAGGGTGCCGAACTGGGTGGGACCCAGGCTCTTGATGGCCGAGGCCAGGCTGATCGCTAGCACATACAGAGCGGCCAGCAGGCTGTAGAGCAGAACCAGCTGCAGGATGGCGCTGCGCACACTCGGCCGTTCCCGCAACACCTGGAGGCCTTCGCCGATTTCCCGCCATATCGTGTCGCCACTCGCGGCCCTGGGCGTTTCCTCCACCCGGATCCAGGCGATCGAGAGGGCCGCGAGGCCGTAACAGAGGGGGAGCAGGGCGAACTCGCCATTGGGAATGCCCACCCCGGCCAACCCGTACTTGAGCAGCCGCAGGATGGGGTCACCCAGGGCAAAGCCCACGATCGTGGCGCCCATGCTCGTGGCCTGGTAGAGCGAGTTAGCCGCCAGCAGCTGGCGGGTGGGCACCAGCATCGGAATGGCGGCTTGCTCGGCCGGTGCGAAGAACTGGGTGAGCACTGATTCCAGGAACGTGATCACCAGCAGGCTCCAGTAGCCCCAGCTCAATCCCAGCCACATGGGCCCATCCAACAGGCACAGGGGCACCAGCAGTGCCAGCCCGGCTCGGATGGCATTGGAGGCCACCATCACCTCGCGCTTGCGCCAGCGATCGGTCCAGACGCCCGCGACCAGTCCCAGCATCATGGCCGGGATGGTGTTAGCCACGTAGATGCCGGTGGCCAGCAGGGTGATCAGCTGGGCTCGACTCTCGATATCCAGCTTGAAGGCCCCAGCGGCTTCCGCCAAGGCGCCATTGGCTGGAGGTGTGGCGCTCACCCAGTACTGGGCGATCAGAAACACCATCAACACGATGTAGAACTTGTCCGCCAGTTGGCTGAACACTTGCCCCAGCCAGAGCTTGCGGAATTCCGGCAGGGCCAGGACGCCTTGGAGGCCGGAAGATCGCGCGGGTCCGCTCAAGGGGTCTAACGATGGCCGGGTCACGATGATGGCGCACCAGCCGGCCCGAAGCACTGGCGCAGCAACGGCCAGGCCCTGGCGCTGCGGCCCAGATGCTCCCGGCTCCACAGTTCCACCAGTTGCAACAGCCGCAGCCACACCCGCTGGGGTCCCATCAGCTCGCCGTCGCGGCGGCGGGGCAGGGCCGGCCGCAGCAGCCGTTGCAGCAGGGCCAGCTCGGAGGCATTGAGCATCAGCTGGGCGCCCGCCACGCCGCCGATCACAAAGCCCTCACTGGGGATCAGGCTGCAGCGCCACTCCCAGTGACCGAGTGGTGGATCGAGCCGTTCACCACTGCGGGCGCAGGCGGCCAGAGGCAGGGCGTAGCCGCCGAGGGCGAGCAGGTGCACCCCGCCCTGCACGGCGATGGCCAGGGCCTCCAGATTGTCCTGGCGCTCCTTGACCACGGCCTCCAGCAGATTCAGCTGCAGCAGCAGGTCGTCGAGCACGCCCTCGACGGGGTCGCCGCTAGGCACCAGCTGCAGGCTCAGTTCGGCCAGGCCCTGGGCGGCGGCCAGGGTTTCCAGCCGCTCGGCCAGGGCAGAGAAGTTGCGCTGCACCTGGAGCTGGCGCACCCGCCGCAGGCCGCGGCTGCCACTCACCTGCAGCGAGAGCAGCGCCAGGGGCACGGCAGCCGCCAGGGAACTCTTTGGTTTGCGCGCGCCCGGCACCGCCAACCGCGTGAGACCCTCGGCGTTGCTCAGCAGGGTGAGGAGCCGGTCGGCCTCCCCTAGGGGGCTGCACTTCAGCACCAGCCCCTCCAGGCGCCGCTCACCGTTCAAGGCCCGGGGGTCCGCAGGGCCTGCATCAGGGCCACGCCACGGCTGGTGCCAAGGCGGCCGGCCCCGGCCTCCACCAGTTCGATCGCCTGCTCCAGGGTGCCGATGCCACCCGAGGCCTTCACGGCTGCCCGGCCGCGGGCTAGGTCCCGCAGCTGCTTCACCTGCTCCACGGTGGCAGCTGGCCCGAAGCCACTGCCGGTTTTGAGAAAGGTGGCCCCCACATCGATCGAGGCCTCCACCGCCAGCGCTAGGGCCGCTGGCTCGAGGCGACCCACCTCCAGGATGACCTTCACCGGCAGCCCCAGCTCCACGATCGCTGCGAGGTCCTGGCAGAAGCTGGTGCTGTCGGCATCGGCCAGGGCCCCGAAATCGGGCACCACATCGAGTTCCTCGGCGCCGGCGGCGGCGGCCCACTCGGCCTCGGCTTGCTTGATCGCTGGCGGCACCGCTCCGAAGGGGAAGCCCACCACGCTGATCAGCTTGGGGCCGCGGCCGCCACTCGGGCCCAAGCGCTCCCGGGCCGCCGGCAGCCAGCGGGAGGCCATACACACCCCGGCAAAGCCGAAGTGGCGGGCCTCATCGCAGCAGCGCTCGATCGCCTCCCGTCCCTGGTGGGGATCGAGCAGGGCGTGGTCGATCAGCGAAGCGAGATCAGGAAGGTCGCGCAAGGATTTAACAGGGCCGAGCAGGCCCCGGGATTCTCACGCCTTGGCCTGGATCACGCCGAAGCCGCCGTGGTTGCGTCGATACACCACCTGCAGCTCCCCGGTCTTGTCGTCGCGGAAGAGGTAGAAGTCGTGGTCGATCACATCCAGCTGGTGCAGGGCCTGATCGAGGCTCATCGCCGGCATGGCGAAATACTTGCGGCGCACCCCAGGGCTCGGCAGGCTGGCTTCCTTGCCGTCCAGCAGAGAACCACTCACCACGTCGTCGCCCACCAGCTCGGCGGTGCTGGGGGTGGCGCTGGCGTGATGGCCGGGGCTGTGGTGATGATCGCCGTGGCGGTCCTTGTAGCGGCGCAGCTGGCGGCTGAGTTTGCTGGCCACCAGGTCGATGCTGGCGTAGAGGTTCTCGCTGCGCTCCTGGGCACGGATCACCGTGCCGTTGGCGAACACCGTGACCTCGGCGGTCTGTTGCGGCACCCGCGGATTGCGGGCTACCGAGAGGTGCACGTCCGCTTCCTTCACCATGCCGTCGAAATGGCCGATAGCCCGCGACAACTTGTCTTCGGTGTAATCCCGGATGGCCGATGTGACCTCCAGATTGCGGCCGTGAATCAGCAGCTTCATCCCGTGGCTCCCAGGCGGTGGGGATGCCTGAACGCTAGGAACGGTGTGTGAATTCCACCACCAGCGACGCAATCTGTTTCCAACCCCCGGGGCTGGTGGAGTTCCCGCGGGCCTGGGCCTGGCAGCAGCAGCTGCAACGCCGGCTGCTGGACGTTCCCTCGGGCCCCGATGCGGTGGTGCTGCTGCAGCACCAGCCCTGTTACACGCTGGGCCGCGGGGCCGATCCCAGCTTCCTTGGCTTTGATCCCATGGCACCCCCTGCGCCCCTGCACCGCATCGACCGCGGCGGGGAGGTGACCTTCCATGGCCCGGGGCAGCTGGTGCTCTACCCCGTGCTGAACCTGCAGCGGCATGGGGCCGATCTCCACCTCTATCTGCGGCAGTTGGAGGGGGTGGTGATCGATGTGCTGGCGGCCCTGGGCCTGCGGGGGGAGCGGATCGCGGGGCTCACCGGCGTGTGGGTCGACGGTTGCAAGGTGGCGGCCATCGGCGTGGGCGCGCGCCGCTGGATCAGTCAGCACGGTCTGGCCCTGAACGTGGACGGCGACCTCCGCGGCTTTGCCCAGGTGGTGCCCTGTGGCATCCGTGACCGGGCGGTGGGCAGGCTGGTGGACTGGCTGCCCCAGCTCACGCTGGCCGCTGTGCAGCCGCTGCTGTTGCAGGCCTTTGCTCAACGCTTCGGCCTGCGTTTGCGCCCCCCCAGTCGCCAGGAGACCCTGCAGGGGTGGTAAGACCGGGCCAGTTCCACTCCCCGCGCCAACCATGGGCCACCCCCAGACCGCTGCAGCCCCCCTGGCGGAAGTGCTCTGGAGTGGCAGTCGCCAGGATCAGCGGGCCCTGGCAGGGGGTAATGACTGGACCGATCTCACCGGGTTGGAGCAGCTCTGGGGGCGCCTGGCCGAGCGCTACGGCGACGCCATTGCCCTGGATGCCCCCCATGCCAAGCCGCCGGAGCAGCTCAGCTTTCGCGACCTGCACAGCCGCATTGAGCAGGCGGCCGCCGGCTTTGCCGCCCTGGGAGTGCGCCCCGGTGATGTGGTGGGTCTGTTTTCCGAAAACAGCCCCCGCTGGCTGGTGGCGGATCAGGCTCTGATGCGCCTGGGCGCGGCCGATGCCGTGCGGGGCAGCAGTGCACCGGCCGAGGAGCTGCGCTACATCACCGCCGATTGCGGGGCCGTGGCCCTGGTGGTGGAAAGCGCCGAGTTGTTGGCCAGCCTCAAGCTCAGCAGTGAGCTGCTGGGGCAGGTGCGCTTTGTGGTGCTCCTGCAGGGGGATCGCGGCTCAATCGTGCCGGTGGTGCCCTGTTACACCTGGGCTGAGCTCCTGGTTCGGGGTGCCCAGGCCCCAGCGCCGGCTTGGCCCGAGGGCGGTGAGCAGCGCCTGGCCACGGTGCTCTACACGTCGGGCACCACCGGGCAGCCGAAGGGCGTGCCGCTCAGCCACGCCAACCTGCTGCACCAGCTGCGCAACCTCGCCGTCGCCGTGGCCCCGCGCCCCGGGGATCGGGTGCTGAGTGTTCTGCCGATCTGGCATGCCTATGAGCGCACCGCCGAGTATTTCCTGCTGGCCTGCGGCTGCCAGCAGACCTACACCAGCCTCAAGCAGCTGCGGCCAGACCTGCAGCGGGTGCGTCCCCACTATCTGATCAGTGTGCCGAGGCTGTGGGAGGCGTTGCTGGGCGGCTTTGAGGATGCCCTTGGCGCCATGCCGGCCCTGCGCCAGGCGCTGCTCAAGCGGGCCCTGGCCGTGAGCCGTTTCCACTGCGCCCAGCGGCGCACCGCCTGCGATCTCACCCTCTCGCCCGAGCCGGTGGGCCGCAAGCTGCTGGCGGCCGGAGGCACCCTGTTGAGCTGGCCTCTGCACGGCCTGGCCGCGCGACTGTTCTGGCCCAAGGTGCGCCAGCAGTTGATCGGTGGTCGTCTGCGCACGGCCATCAGTGGTGGCGGTGCCCTGGCCAGCCATGTGGATGGCTTCTTCGAGGCCATCGGCATTGAGCTGCTGGTGGGCTACGGCCTCACCGAAACCAGCCCGGTGCTCACCTGCCGGCGTGCCTGGAGCAACCGCCGCGGCAGTGCCGGCCAGCCGTTGCCGGGCACTGCCATCCGCATCGTGGATAGCGAGAGTGGCGTTGTGCTGGCCGTCGGTGCCCGCGGCAAAGTGCTGGCCAAGGGGCCCCAGGTGATGACTGGCTACTTCCGCAAGCCGGAGGCCAGTGCCCAGGTGCTGGACGGTGAAGGTTGGTTCGACACCGGCGATCTGGGCCACCTGCTGGCCGATGGAACCCTGGTGCTTACGGGCCGCGCTAAGGACACGATCGTGTTGAGCAGTGGCGAGAACATTGAGCCGGGGCCCCTCGAGGAGTGTCTAGTGGCCTGCAGCTTGGTGGAACAGGTGATGCTGGTGGGGCAAGACCGCAAGGCCCTCGGCGCCCTGGTGGTGCCGAAGGCGGAGGCCCTGGCGGCCTTTGCCCTGGAGCAAGGGCTGCAGCAGTCGGCCGTTTGGCCGGACGGCAGCCCGGCCGGGGCAGGGCCCGACCTGCTCAAGGCCCTGACCAGTCGCCTCAATCGCCGCTTGCAGGCCAGGGTGGGGGCTCGTCCCGATGAGCGCCTGGCGGGTGTGGCCCTGGTGGCGCCGTTCTCGATTGACAACGGCCTGCTCACCCAGACCCTCAAGCAGCGCCGTGATCGCATCGCCCAACGCGATGCCGTCGCCATGGCGGCCATTTACGGCCGCTGAGCAGCGGGTGCGGCCAACCGACCGTTGACCCCTGTTCGCTGGGCTGACAGCGTGGGCGCTGCATTTGCTCTCCCATGGCCGACGGCACCCTTTCGATCAAGCGCACGATCACCGTGCGGGCCGTGGTGACCCCCCGGTGGAAAGAGGACGCGGAGCGGGAGCTGAGCAATGCCGTTGCCGGCAGCGATGCCCAGCTCTCCCAGCTGGAACAGGAGGGGCAGCAGCTGGTGGATGCGATTCGCAGCCAGAGCGCCAACCCCCTCGACCCTCGCGTTCAGGAGCAGGTGGCTTCAGTGCAGGAGCAGGTGGCGGCCAAGCGGGCCGAACTGGAGGAGCAGAAGCGGCAGCTGTTGGAGCAGCAGCGCCAGGTGCGCGATCTGGAGATGGAGCAGATTGTGGAACAGGGCCAGCTGGAGAGCTTCACCGATGTGCGGGTGGGCGACAACCTGGTGGAGAAGCTCCAGGTGGCCGTGGTGGTGCGCGATGGCGTGATCGAGGCGATCGAGGGGGCCTGAGCTGTCCTGAGGGGTGGGGGGATCAAGCCACGTAAAATCCCCCCACTTGCACGGCAGACCTCCGTTGGCCACCCACGAAATCTTCATGCCGGCGCTCTCCTCCACCATGACGGAGGGCAAGATCGTGGAGTGGCTCAAGAAGCCCGGCGATCCCGTAGCCCGTGGTGAGTCGGTGCTGGTGGTGGAGTCGGATAAGGCCGACATGGACGTGGAGTCGTTCAACGAGGGCTTCCTGGCCGCGGTGCTGATGCCCGCCGGCGGCACGGCTCCCGTGGGGGAAACCATTGGCCTGATCGTGGAAACCGAGGCCGAGATTGCCGAGGTGGTCGCGAAGGCCCCGGCGGCTCCCACAGCTGCGTCTGCTCCTGCCCCGGTGGCCGCCGTTGCTCCTCCGGCCAGCGCATCACCGGCTCCCGCCCCGGTGGCCGCGCCGGTGGCTGTTGCTGCGCCCGTGGCCTCTGGCCGTGTGGTGGCCTCGCCCCGCGCAAAGAAGCTGGCGAGCCAGCACGGTGTGGCCCTGGACAGCCTGAGGGGCAGCGGCCCCCATGGCCGTATTCAGGCCGAGGACGTGGAGCGGGCCCTGGGCCTCACCGTGGCGGTGCCCCGGGTGGCGGAAGGGTCCGGTCCTGCCGTTGTGGCTGCGGCCGGCAGCGGTGCTGCCGTGGCGGCTCCCGCTCCTGCCGGTGATGCCTTCGGCCGGCCGGGCGAGAGCGTGGGCTTCAACACCCTCCAGAACGCGGTGAACCGCAACATGGTCGCCAGCCTGCAGGTGCCCTGCTTCCGGGTGGGCTACACGATCACCACCACCAAGCTCGACGCCTTCTACAAGCAGGTGAAGCCCAAGGGCGTCACGATGACGGCCCTGCTGGCCAAGGCGGTGGGCGTGGTGCTCGCGCGCCATCCCCAAGTGAACGCCGCCACCAGCGCCGATGGCAGTGCCATGAGCTTCCCCGCCGCTGTTAATGTGGCGGTGGCTGTGGCCATGGAAGACGGCGGCCTGATCACCCCGGTGTTGGCTAACGCCGACAAGACCGACATCTATTCAATCGCCCGCAACTGGGCCGATCTGGTGGCCCGGGCCCGCAGCAAGCAGCTTCAGCCCGAGGAATACAGCACCGGCACCTTCACCCTCTCCAATCTGGGCATGTTCGGGGTGGATCGATTTGATGCGATCCTGCCCCCCGGCACCGGCGCGATCCTGGCGGTGGCGGCCTCCCGGCCCACCGTGGTGGCTGGCAAGGATGGCTCCATGCGCGTGGCCAACCAGATGCAGGTGAACCTCACCTGCGACCACCGCACCATCTACGGCGCCCATGCTGCTGCCTTCCTCAAGGATCTGGCCCAACTGATCGAGACCAACCCGGAGACCCTTGCCCACTGAGCCGACTCGCGCTGTGGATTCAGCCGATCTGCGGCTCTCCAGCTACAGCTTTCCCCTGCCCGAGGAACGCATTGCTCAGCGGCCGGTGGAGCCCCGCCACGCCGCTCGGCTGCTGGTGTTGGATCCACAGGGGCTTGGGCCAGCTCCCCATGCCCGCCATCTGAGCGTGTGGGACCTGCAGGCGGAGCTGATGCCCGGCGACCTCCTGGTGGTGAACGACACCCGGGTGCTGCGGGCGCGGTTGGAGGCGCGCCGACCGAGCGGCGGGGCGGTGGAGCTGCTCGTTCTCGAGCCCTGGCAGCCGCAACCCGGTGAGAGGCCTGTTCCCGGCCAATGGCTGTGCCTGGCGAAACCTGCCAAGAAACTGCGGGCCGGTGATTGGCTTGAGGTGGTGGCGGAGGGCCAGCCGCCGCTGCCGGTTCAGGTGATCGGTAGCGACCCCGATACCGGCGGCCGCATCCTCCAGTTTCCGATCGCGTGTAGCGATGCGGCCGCCCTCGAGCCGCTGCTGGTGCAGTACGGCGCCATTCCCCTGCCGCCCTACATCCACGAGCACGACGCCAGCGACAACGAGCGCTACCAGACCCGCTATGCCGCTCGCCCCGGAGCCGTGGCGGCCCCCACGGCGGGCCTGCACCTCAGCGATGAACTGCTGGCGGCGATCCGCGACCGGGGAGTGGAGCTGGCTACCACCACCCTGCACGTGGGTCTGGGCACCTTCCGGCCGGTGGAAACGGAAGATCTCAGCCAGCTGCAGCTGCACAGTGAGTGGGTGGAGGTGAGCCCGGAGCTGGTGGCGGCTGTAGCGGCTTGCCGAGCCCGTGGTGGCCGGGTGATCGCCATCGGCACCACCTCGGTGCGCAGCCTGGAGGCGGTGGCCCAGCTGCACGGCGGCGTGCTCCAACCCCACACCGGCCCGGTGAATCTGGTGATCCAACCCGGTTACCGCTTTGCCGTGGTGCAGGGGTTGCTCACCAACTTCCACCTGCCCAAGAGCTCTCTGCTGTTGCTGGTGAGTGCCCTGATCGGCCGCGAGCGCCTGTTGGCGTTGTATGCCGAGGCGATCGAGCGCCAGTACCGCTTCTTCTCCTACGGCGATGCGATGTGGATTCAGCCGGAGGCGGTGCTGGAATCGGCGCGGCCCGTTTAGCTGAACGGCGTCAGCTGGCCGGTTCATCAAGGAACCGCTGGAAGCTTGCGAATAGCTGGCCGATCTCCTCGATCAGTCACGGCAGCGGCCATCGAGTTCTGGTAGTGAATGCGCACCAAGGGGTGCGAGTTTTTCCTAGGCCAGCTCCTCCTGCACGCCGCTGTTCACGTCGTGCTGGAGAACAAAGTCGAGAAATAGCTGCTGTTTGCTGGTGAAGCGGGAGTGGATGTAGAGGCGTGCCTGCTGGGCGCGGGTTTCGCGGGGGATGGGAGGCAGGGCGTAGGCCACGTGGGCCAGCATGTCGAATAGATCGTTGTGCTCGGCCGAGATGATCGCCTGCATCTCTGCCAATTGCTCGTCACCGAAGCCTTTCTCCGCCAGGCCTTGAAGCAGCCTGCTGCGGGTGTCAGGCGAACTCCAGAGCGCCCTCAGTTCGGCTTCATCCTTCACGAACTCAGGCAGCTGCCCGTAGAGCAGCTCGATCTGCAGGTCTTCCTTCTGGTTGTCTACCGGGCCCGCATCGCGCAGAGGGCTGTCGGCGGTGAAGGTCAACGGAGGCGCTTGAGATGACGCCCACCCTGCCACTGAATCTTCAGCTGCGGCAAGGCGGCTGTTGTCGTTTTGGTAGCCATGCGTTGGCTGCATCAAAAAGCCCCCAGTTTGGCGCCGGGGGCTGGGCTCGCAGGAAGGAGCTGATGTCAGACGGGTGCGACTCAGGCAGCAGCCAGGTTGGCGGCCACGAAGTCCCAGTTCACCAGCTTGTCAAGGAAGGTGGTCATGTAGTCGGGGCGACGGTTCTGGTAGTCCAGGTAGTAGGCGTGCTCCCACACATCCATGGTGAGCAGGGCCTTCTGGCCGTGGGCCAAGGGCAGGTCTGCGTTGGGGGTCTTGGTCACCTTCAGAGTGCCGTTGTCCAGCACCAGCCAGGCCCAGCCGCTGCCGAACTGGGTGGCGCCGGCGGTCTTGAAGGCCTCCACAAAGGCCTCGAAGCTGCCGAAGTCGGCGTTGATCTTGTCAAGCAGGGCGCCGCTGGGGCTGCCGCCACCGCCGGGCTTGATGCACTGCCAGTAGAAGCTGTGGTTCCACACCTGGGCGGCGTTGTTGAACACACCGGCCTTGCTGGCATCACCGGCCACGGCGGTGATGGTGTCTTCCAGGCTCTTGCCGTCCAGCTCGGTGCCGGCCACCAGGTTGTTCAGGTTGGTCACGTAGGCAGCGTGGTGCTTGCCGTGGTGGAACTCCAGGGTCTGGCGTGAGATGTGGGGCTCGAGCGCGTCGAGGCCGTAGGGCAGCGCGGGCAGCGTGTGGGCCATGGAGGGAGTCCGGTGAGCGGCCGGCATCCTAACGATCGCTTCAGGTTTCGAAAGTCGGGAGAACCGGCCTGCCCGTTGGCCTCAACGGCCGATCTGCAGCAGTTCCACCTCGAAGATCAAGGTGGCGTTGGGGGGGATCACCCCGCCGGCGCCACGCTCGCCATAGGCCAGGTCTGGGGGGATCACCAGTTTGCGCTTGCCGCCCACCTGCATGCCGGCCACGCCTTCATCCCAGCCCTTGATCACCCTGCCTGCGCCGAGGGGGAAGGAGAAGGGGCCGCGGCCGTAGCTGCTGTCGAACTCCTTGCCGTTTTCGAGGGTGCCGCGGTAGTTCACCGACACGCTCTCGCCGGATTTGGCCTCTGGGCCGTCACCGATCACCAGGTCGGTGATGCGCAGGCCGCTGGGGGTCACGCGCTCTTTGGCGGCCACCAGTTCACCGCCAAGGGCATTGGCGCCGGAATTGGCGATCTGATCGGGGGAGCCGGCGTCGTCAGTGGCCATGGCAAACAGGGTGGGGTTGGGATCTTCGGGATCCAGCTCGATCCGGCCCGCCGGGGTGGCGCTGCTGCTCACCACAGCCGTGCTCAACGCCGCGGTAGCGGCGGGATTCGGGCTGGCGGCCACCACCGTGGAGGGCGCCACAAGCTGGCTCACGAGGGCCAGCAGCAGGCAGGCCACGCACACCGCCGAACTGATCAGGATGTCGCGCATGGGGAGGGATCGAGCGGTCCGTGGAGGGATTCTGCCCCAGGGATTCCACGGTGCCGCAGCCCCCTTAATCGGGGATGTCGCTGAGGTCGCCGCCGGAGGGTCGCCCACCGTTGGTGCGCAGCTGCCGCTCCAGGCGATCCAGGCGCCCGCGCAGTTCGTCCAGTTCCCGCTGCCGTGCCAGGCCCAGATCCTGCAGCAGGTGGTCGATGTTGCGTCCCACCTGGCGCTCCGTCTGCTTTTCCAGCTCAGGGTTCTCGCCCCGCAGGCTGCTGAGCACCTCCTCCACCAGCGCAGTGGCCTGGGCCGGATCGAGGCGGCCGCTGCTCACCCAGGCCTGGGTCACGCTGCGCAGGCGGTCAGCCACCAGGGAGGTGGTGCCGAGACCCCGCAGGAGTAGCTGCTGGAGGGGATTGGCTGGATCCATGGCTCGCAAAGCGCCTTGGGTTCACAACCCAAACCATGGCGCTTCCTTAGGTTGCTGGCCATGGCAGTGAACCGGCAGTTCTGGTGGATCACCGCCCTTGGTGGCGGGCTGTTGGCCGGCGCGGCATTGCCCCCTCTGGGCTGTCCACCCCTGTTGTGGCTGGCCCTGGTGCCGCTGTGGGCCCAGGGCCCCCGGGCCGCCTGCGTGTGGGGTGCTGGGGCGGTGTTGGTGAGCCATCGCTGGTTGCTGTGGCTGCATCCCCTCGACTGGGTTGGGGTGCCCCTGCCCCTCAGCCTGCCGTTGTGCCTGCTGCTCCTGGCGGCTTGCGCCTTGCTGGGTGGCCTGCTGGTGGGCAGCTGGCGCTGGCTGGTGCAACGGCTGGGGGCGGAGGGCTGGTGGGCGGCGTTGCTGGCGGCGAGTGCATGGGGGCTGGCGGAGGTGCTGCTCGCCCGCGGTCCCCTCTTCTGGATTGGCCTGGGATCCGCGGCACTACCGGGGGACCGGGCCCTGGCGGGGCTTGCTCAGGGGCTGGGTGCCGGCGGATTGGCGGCTTTGCAGCTGTTGCTGGGCTGGGGGCTGTGGCGCGTGTTGGACGCCGCCGTGGCCGAACAGAGGCGATGGTGGCGCTGGGCCATGGCCTGGCTGGCGGCGGTGCTGGTGCTGCATCTCTGGGGCTGGCAGTTGCTGCAGCCGTTGCAGCGGCAGGCAGCCCTTGAACCCCAGCGAACGCTGCTGCTGCTCCAGCCCGCCATCCCAACCCGGCACAAGTTCGAGTTTGTGCAGCAACAGCTGTTGCTGCGGCGGTTGATGGGCGCCCAAGAGGAGGCGCAAGCCCGCGGGGCCTCGGCCTTGGTGCTGCCGGAGGGCGCCCTGGCCCTGGGCCAGCCCCTGCCCCAGCCCGCGGCGGTGGAGGTGCTCACGGGGGGCTTTCGCCTGGAGGATGAGCAACTGCGCAGCGCCCTGTTGGCGTTTCCCGCTGGCCAGCAGCAGCCCCAGGGCGCCGTTGATAAGCACCGCCTGGTGCCTTTAGGGGAGTGGGTGCCCCTCAGTGGCCTGGTGGAGTGGGCGGGGCTGTCCGCAGTTGGGGGTCTGTCCCCTGGTGCGCCATCGCGTCTGTTGAGCCGGCCCTTGGGCTCCATTGGCGTGGCCATCTGCTACGAGGTGGCTGATGGCACCGCCCTGGCGTCGGCCACGCGGCAGGGGGCCGGGTGGTTGCTGGCCAGTGCCAATCTCGACCCCTATCCCGCCCAGTTGCAGCGGCAATTTGCCGCGCTGGCGCAATTGCGGGCCATTGAAACCAGCCGTTGGTTGGTGAGTGCGGCCAACACGGGGCCGAGCCTGGCCGTTGATCCCGCCGGGGTGGTGCAGCGGCAATTACCGGCTGGCGAGGCGGCCACGCTGCCGGTGCAGGTGCAGCCGCGCCAAGCCCTCAGTTTCTACGGACGCTGGGGTGAACTGCCCTTGCTGTTGGCTGCCCTGGCGGGGGGCATGGGCGCGGGCAGGGTCGCCTGGAACGCACGCCTGGCTCGCACGAGACAATCCTGAGCCTTTCCAGGATTGGGCTTGGTCGTGTGTCCCGCTCGCTGGGCTGCCTTGCCAGTCTTGTGGGGTTGCCGTTATCGGCTGCCAGGAAAGGTGTGCCCGGTCCGGCAATAAAAAAGACCCCTCGCACAGCAAGGAGTCTTTTAATGATGGAGCCAAGCGGATTCGAACCGCTGACCCCCTGCATGCCATGCAGGTGCTCTACCAGCTGAGCTATGGCCCCGTTTGGTGTCGACGATCTGCCTAAACCTGGTGATTTGGCTTGGCCGTGAGGCCCGTTCGTTCGATGCGAAAAGCTTACACCGCAGCGGGTGCGGAGCCTCACACCTGGCGCCAGACCGCCACAAGTCGGCCCTGCACACTCACCTGTGCTGCGTCCACCAGAATCGGCTTGTAGGCGGGGTTCGCTGCTTCCAGGCGCACCTGACGGCCTTGCCGATGGAAGTGCTTGAGGGTGGTGCCGCTGCCGGGCACTAGGGCGCTCACGATCGTGCCTTCCCGCAGTCGGCTTGGGTCGGTCACCGGCTCCATCAGCACCACGTCCCCGTCGGTAATATGAGCCTCCACCATCGAATCGCCGTTCACGGTGAGGGCAAACAGCCCACGGGTGTCAAGCACGGGAGCGAGGTCCAGTCGCTCGTGCACGTCGTCAAAGGTTTCCACTAGGCCACCGGCTGCCACGGCCCCCAGCACTGGGATGCCACCTGCCAGTCCTCCCAGTAGTTGCAGGGTTCTGGCCTGTCCCTCTTGCCAGGTGATCCAGCCCTTCTGTTGGAGATGGCGCAGGCGGCTCTGCACCGGTGCTGGTGAGCGCAAGCCCATGGCCTCCATCATTTGCCGAATGGAGGGGCTGTGGCGATGCTGGCCGATGTAGTCCGCCAGCCAGTCGTAGAGCTCCTGCTGGGCCGCGGTGAGCAGTTGCAGATCGGGCACCGGCAATACAGATGAACCACTGGGGTAGTTCTGCCAGAGCGTGAGCGTTTTGTCCAGTCCGCATTCTGTGCGGCTGCCACCCGGGGGTGTCTTCGCCTGGTGGTGCCCCATGGCAGGGCCTGCAGCGTGGGCCGATGTCCCCGCGCTGCGCTGTTCCGCGGCCACTCTGAAGGGCGCCTACCTCTACAACCCTGTGGGCATGCCCGATGTGGACAGTGGACGCGAGGTGTAAGACGGACAGATGCCCACCAGCGTCATCAGTTCCGGATCAGAGGTGAGGGTGGCCCCTTAGCCCCCAAGAACTGCCGCGAGCAGCGCCTGCTGGGCGTGCAGGCGGTTTTCGGCTTGGTCGAAGATGCGATTGGCGCTGCCCTCCATGGCACCGGCGCTGATTTCCAGCCCCCGGTAGGCCGGCAGGCAGTGCAGCACGATCGCCCGTGCATCCGCTTCGGCCAGCAGCTCCTCGTTGAGGCACCAGCCCGCGAAGGCCTCTTCCCGTTCGGCCTTTTCCTGCTCTTGGCCCATGGAGGCCCAGACGTCGGTGTAGAGGGCATGGGCACCGCGCACGGCTGCCACCGGGTCATGCACCACAGCAATGCTGCAGCGGTCGGCTGCGAGCGCCTGCGCCTGCGCCAGTACGGCCGGGCTGGGTTCGAACCCCCTGGGGCAGCCGATGCGCACGTTCACCCCGAGCAGGGCGCCGCAGAGCATCAGCGAGTGGGCCACGTTGTTGCCATCGCCCACGTAGGCCAGGGTGAGGCCGGACAACGGCCCGAAGGCCTCCTGCAGGGTGAGGTAGTCGGCCAAGGCCTGGCAGGGGTGCTCGAGATCGGTGAGGGCGTTCACCACCGGAATCGAGGCCCAATGGGCGTACTCGCACAGCTCCTCCTGGGCGAAGGTGCGAATCGCCAGCACATCCACATAACGGCTTAGCACCCGGGCGGTGTCCGCCACGGGCTCCCCGCGGCCCACCTGGGTGACCGAGGGGTTGAGGTCGATCGTTTGCCCCCCTAGGCGGGCCATGGCCACCGTGAAGCTCACCCGTGTGCGAGTGGAGGCCTTGGTGAAGATCAGCCCCAGGGTTTTGCCTGCCAGGTCCACCTGGGTGCGGCCCGCCTTGAAGTCCGCGGCCAGCTGCAGCAACGCGTGGGTCTGCTCGGCGCTGATATCGGCCGAGGAGAGGAAATCCCGTCCATGGAGCAGCTCCAGGCAGGGATCGGCGCTGGAGCTAGCCATCGACCCTTCTCAAAGAACCCTTATCCGGGATCAGGGGCCCGTCCGTCAAGGGGTCAAGCAATGGCCTGCGCGTCCTCGGGCATCACGCTGCTGGCCAGGAGGTTCTTGAGGTCGTCGCCCTCGATCACCTCCTTCTCCAGGATCTGCTGGGAGATGCTCTCCAGCAGGCCGCGGTTGTGGCGCAGGATCGAGAGGGCTCGATCATGGGCCCGATCCACCAGCGTGCGCACTTCTCGATCGATGGCCTGGGCAGTGGCATCACTCACCACCCGGCGCGGGTTGTTGCCAGCCCCTAGGAATCGGCTGCCGCCCTGTTTGTCGTAGGCCAGGGGGCCCAGGATGTCGCTCATGCCGTAGGTGCCCACCATCTGCTCGGCGATGTCGGTGGCTCGCTGCAGGTCGTTGGCGGCGCCGGTGGTGATTTCGCCGAACACGATCTCCTCGGCGCTGCGCCCGCCGAGCAGGGTGGCGATCTGGCCTTCCAGGTCTTCCTTGGAGTTGAGGAAGCGCTCCTCGGTTGGCAACTGCAAGGTGTAGCCCAGGGCGCTCATGCCCCGGGGCACGATCGAGATCTTGGCCACCTTGCTGCCACCCGGCATCAGGTGCCCCACGATCGCGTGGCCTACCTCGTGGTACGCCACTACCCGCTTCTCCTCAGGTTGCAGCACGCGGCTCTTTTTCTCCAGGCCCGCCACCACCCGTTCAATGGCCTCGTTGAGGTCGGCCTGTTCCACCTCGGTGCGGTAAGAGCGAGCGGCCAACAGGGCGGCCTCGTTCACCAGGTTGGCCAGATCGGCCCCGGCGAAGCCACTGGTGGCCTGGGCGATCTTGTCGATGTCCACGCTGGGCGAGAGCTTCACCTTCTTGGCGTAGATCTGCAGGATCAATTTGCGGCCCGAGAGGTCGGGACGATCCACCAGCACCTGGCGGTCGAAGCGACCCGGACGCAGCAGAGCAGCGTCGAGGGTTTCCGGCTGGTTGGTGGCGGCCAGCACGATCACCGGTTTGTCCTGGGCGGCGAAGCCGTCCATCTCGGTGAGCAGCTGGTTGAGGGTCTGCTCCCGCTCATCGTTGCCCCCTACCACACCCATGGAGCCGGCGCGGCTCTTGCCGATGGCATCCAGTTCGTCGATGAAGATGATGCAAGGGGCCTTTTTCTTGGCCTCCTCGAACAGGTCGCGCACCCGGGCGGCACCGGCTCCCACGAAGAGCTCCACGAATTCGGAGCCCGAGATGATGAAGAAGGGAACCTCCGCTTCTCCGGCTACGGCCTTCGAGAGCAGGGTTTTGCCCGTGCCGGGAGGCCCCACCAGCAGAACCCCCTTGGGGATGCGGGCGCCGATGGCTGCGTAGCGCTCGGGCTTCTTGAGGAAGTCCACGATCTCGGCCAATTCGGCCTTGGCCTCGTCCACCCCGGCCACATCGGCGAAGGTGACGCGCGACTCCTCATCGGGTACGTACACCTTGGCCTTGCTCTTGGTGAAGCTCAGGGCCCCCTGGGCACCGCCCATCTGGCGGCGGGCAAAGAACTGCAGCACCAGGATGAAGATCAGCGGTGGCACCACCCAGCTCAGGGCCGTGGTGATGAAACTGGGCTTCTGTGGGGGAGCAGCGGCGAACTCCACGCCGTGCTGCTCTAGCCGTTGGGGCAGATCCATGTCGAAGATCGGCGTGGTGGCGAGCACCGATGGCGCCCCCTCCTCGGCGTTGTTGAGCTCGTAGCGGATTTGCTCCTGGGTGATGTAAGCCCGCTTGACGTTGCCGTCATCCACCTGGCTGATGAACAGGGAGTAGGGAACCCTGGGCACCTGCTGCATCGACTGGTTCGGCAGGAAGCTGCTGAACAGCAGCAAGACGCCGAAACCGATCAGAACCAGGTTGATGATGCCGAAGCGCCTGTTGGGAGGCGTGTCGTCCTGGCGGATGGCCATGCGGCGGAAAGCTTGTTAGGCCCAAACTAGTTGCCACGCCTCAAGCGCGCGCGGGGTGACAACCGAACGCCCTGTTCTGCATGTGTGGCCGCTTTTCCCTCACTGCCTCCCTCGATCGCCTGCTGCCCCGACTGGGGGGGAGCCTGCCGGAGGGCCTGGTCCGCTATTACGCCCCGCGTGCCCTGATCCAGCCAGGCGAACCCCTATTGGTGCTGCGCCAGGAACACGGCCAGATCGGCTCGGCCCTGATGCTCTGGGGCCTGCTGCCGGAATGGAGCAAGGATCCCCTCGTGCGCCATGGTGCGGGCCAGCGACCTTTCAATGCCCGCAGGGAAACTGTGGCGGAGAAGGCCACCTTCCGCGGACCCTGGCGCCACCGCCGTTGCCTGCTCCCCGCCGATGGCTTCTATGAGAAGGGGCGGTTGATTCGCCGCTCTGATCGCAAGCCGTTCTGGTTGGCGGGCCTGTGGGATCGCTGGATTGGCCCCGATGGCAGTGAGCTCGAGAGCTGTTGCGTGCTCACCACAGCTCCCAATGCCCTGGTGGCGCCGTTGCACAACCGCATGCCCGTGATCCTTCCCGATGGCCTCGAGGAAGCCTGGCTGGCCCCTTGCGATGGCCCCGGTCTGCGGGCCCTGGAGCCGCTCCTCGAGGGCTGGGATCCCGAGGGTTGGGAGTTGGTTGCGCCACGGCGCAACCCTGCGGAAAATAGACAGCTCTCGCTGCTGGAGTAGCCCCCTGGTTCCATTGTCCGCCCACTGGGCATTGGCGTTTGAGGCCGTTGGCTTCGGCCGCGCAGCGTTGGTTGGGGCTGGGCATGCCAGCTGAATCCGTCGCCCTGCGGTTGCGCCACAGCGGCTACCGCCAGCTGCTGCTGCTGTGCCTGGCGGTAATGGCTAGTTTCAGCCTGCCCGATGGCTGGAGCCGCCTCTCCTCGCTCGGCTACAACCTGCTGCCGTTGGTGATGCTGCGGGGGTTTGGCCGCCAGTGCGGCCCGGTTCCGTTCGGACCGATCCCCCGCCAGATTTACCGCGCCTTGGGGCTGGCTGCGTTGGCCTCCGGTTTGGCCTGGTCGTTCACCCCCCTGGCCCTGCGCAGCACCGGCGTGGCGATGTTGGTGCTCTGGACCCTGTTTGTGGGTTGGAGTGCCGTGCGGCTGGTGCGGGGCCTGGCCCAGGAGCGGGTGGTGAATGCCCAGGTGTTGATGGGTGCCGGCGCCGGCTATCTGTTGATTGGTCTCACGGCGGGGCTGGTGTTCAGTGCCCTGGAAACCATCAGTCCCGGCAGTTTCAGCAGCGTGCGTGAGGCGGCCCACGATGTACTGCTGTCACGCGAAGGCCCCAGTGGTGAGTCCACCCTGGTGTGGGAACTCAACTTCGTGCGGATCAATTACTTCGCCTTCGTGAGCCTCACCACCACCGGGTTCGGCGACATCGTGCCCGCCACGCCGCCGGCCCAGATGGCCAGTGTGGCGGTGGCTGTGACCGGCACCCTCTATCTCGCCGTGGTGATGGGCCTGCTGATCAGTCGCTACACGGTGCAGGAGTCGGAGGAGGAGAATCAGGGCTGAGTTCCAGGGTCCAGAGCAGGTCATCGCCGAGTTGCTGGAGCCGTCGCCGCGGCCATGGCGTCGCCTGGTTGACATCCACCAGCTCGAGATTGCCCAGGGGCGTCTGGGCCGCAGTGCCCCCCAGCAGTTTGGGGGCCATCACCGAGGCCACCTGTTGCACGCAGCCTTCGCCCACGGCTGCTGCCGCCAGGCTGGCACCGCACTCCCACAGCACCTGGTTGCAGCCCCGCTTGGCCAGTTCCAGCAGCAGGTGCTTGGGGCTGCAGTGGTCGAGCACCAACCGCTCCACCTCCAGCTGATCCAAGTGGAAGCGTCCCTGGGCGGGTGCACCCAGGCCATGGGCTACCAGGGTGGGGGCGGTGCGCTGGTCCCACAGCTGTGCCTGCCGGGGCAGCTGGAGGCTCCTGCTCAGCACCACCCGCAGGGGTTCCGGGTTCCGTTGGCCGCGGGAGCTGAGCAGGGGATCATCGGCCCGCACGGTGCCGCCTCCCACAATCACGGCATCGCAGCTGGCCCGCAGCCGATGCACCCAGGCCCGGGCCTCGGGGCCGCTGATCCACTGGCTGGAGCCATTGGGCAGAGCAGTGCGGCCATCACTGCTCATGGCCCACTTGAGGATCCCAAAGGGTCTGCCCGTGCTCACCCGGTGCAGGAAGGCGCGGTTGAGTTGGCGCGCTTCGCTGGCGCAGACGCCCTCGATCACCTCAACGCCAGCGGACCGCAGCTGGGCGATGCCGCTGCCGCTCACCCGCGGATCGGGATCGGCCATGGCTATCACCACCCGCCGGATACCGGCCGCCAGTAGGGCCTCGCTGCAGGGGGGGGTGCGGCCGTGGTGACAGCAGGGCTCGAGGGTTACCACCGCCGTGCCGCCCCGGGCTTGGTGCCCCGCCTGGCGCAGGGCATGCACTTCGGCGTGGGGCGCTCCGGCGCGGGCATGAAAGCCTTCCCCCACCAGCTCCCCATGGCTGTTGAGCACCACGCAGCCCACCACAGGGTTCGGGCTGGTGCGGCCGGCGCCGAGGGCGGCCAGTTGCAGGGCCCGCTGCATCCAGCTATGCCAGAAGCTGTCACTCATGCGGCGTCTGCGTCCGTCCAGCTGGGCAGGCTGCGCCATTCACCTACCACATAGGGCGGCACAGGTAGCTCCACGAACACTCCCGGCAGTTCCAGCCGCAGCGGTCGGTTCTGGTTCAGGCTCTCCAGCAGCGGAGCCAGGTTGAACTCGGCGGCAGCATCGCGGCCATCGGCGGCGAGTTTGGGGTTGTCGGTGGTGATGTCCTGTAGCTGCCAGTTCTGGCGGCCGGAGTGCACCAGCAGGGAGGTGGGGTGATCCAGGCGCACCCTGCCGGGGTAGCCCACGATCCGCAGGATTAGCGGTCCGCCGGGAGGCCCTTGCCGGTAGGCAACCGCCTGCCAGCTCTGGTAGTCCAGGTCGCGCAGACTCTCGAGGCTGCGCACCACCGGGGTGCCGTTCTCATCCGGGTGGGCGTGCACCTGGGCCAGGACCGGTGCGGGGAGGGCCAGCCACAGCACGCCGAGCACCATCCCCAGCAGGGTGAAGCAGAGGGGGCGCAGCCACGGGCGAAACAGAGGTTGCATGGTGGAGATCAGGCCTCCCGCTGGGCGCCGGGGATGGGCTGCCAGTTGGTGTGGGTGGCCCACAGGGCCCAGATGGCCATGGCCCGCAGGTAGTGGCAGGCCCGGAAGGTGTTCACCGCGGTGATCGCCTCGGGGGTTCGGAATTGCAGGCCACCGGCATACACCTGCTGCACCACGGCACCGGTGATGGCGAAGGCGGTGCCGCTGTCGCCCATCAGGCGGTAGTAGGCCGCCAGGCCGAAGTTGATGCCGGTCCACACCTCGAGGGGATGAGTGCCGTTGGGATCGAGGGGCGTGCCATCGCGGCGAAGGCCATTGGCTACACCGAGGCTGCCGCCCTGGAACCCCTCGAAGCAGGCTTCTTTTACCGCCTTGAGAGCGCTCTGGGCGCGGTCGTCGGCCACCACAGCGGGCAGGCCCAGCAGGCGGGCGTAGAAGTCGCCGCAGAGCTGGTCGGCCATCACCACGGGGGTGCCGCTCTCTGCGTCGATGTTGTAGTACTCCCCATTCCAGAGCAGAGCATCGAAGTTGGTCCGGGATTGCTCCAGCCAGCCGCTGAATTCCCGCTGTTCGTGGGAGGTGTCCAGTCCCATGGCGAGCTGCAGCTGCTGGGCCATGGCCAGGGCCGCCTCCAGGGCCGCGATCCAGAGGGCGCCGCAATAGGCGCTCACCCCCTTGAGCGGCCAGTCGTCGAAGGTCTGGTCGGGGGCGCCACCGTTGTCGGGCAGGCCGTCGTTGTTGGCGTCGAAGGTTTTCAGATAGCGCAGGGCCTGCACCGCTGCGGGCCAGCAGTCCGCCAGGAAGCGCAGGTCTTCACCGGTGGGCGCCAGCTTGAAGGTGCGCCACACCTGCAGCACGTAGTCGCTGGCCAGGTCTTTCCAGAGGTTGCAGTCTTGATAGGCGGTGTAGTTGGTGGCGTCCCAGGGGCGCTCATTGGGAGCGCCGAGGTCGTGGGGGGTGGCTCCCGCCAGCTTGCGGGCGGCCTCCACCCGGCCCTTGCCCTGGGTGAAGTACCAGCCGATTGGCCGCGGGGTGGGGTCGGCGGCGGGGATGGCGCGGGCGAAGCTGCGCAGCACGGCCTTGTCGAGCTCCGGCCACAGCTGCAGCAGGGCAAAGGAGCCGTAGAGCCGCACATCGAGGCTCTCGTACCAGGCGTAGTCGAGGCACTCGAGCACGCCGAAGCGGCCCACAGGATCGGCCGAGCTGGCCGCACTCCAGAGGCTGCCGCCGGAGGCGAGGTCGTAGAGCTCGTTGAACAGCGCCATGCGCAGCGGTTCGGGGATGTCCTCCCGCTCCAGCACCGGTTGCTGCCAGGCCTCGATCTGTTGGTGCCAGCTGCGCCAGTCCCGCAGGGCCTCCGCAGCGATGGCCGCGGCGCCGCGGCCGTCCACGCCAAAGAAGTCGGTGTAGCGCCGCAGGGCCCGGGTGCCGCTGGCGAAGGCCGTCACTGGTAGGTCCCAGCTGATCACCAGCGGAATCTCGATGCTCGCGCCGGGTTCCAGGTGACACTTCACCGCCAGGGCGGCGCTGGCGGGATCGTTCTGGCCGCTGTGGCGGTCGTTGTTGCTGTCGGGAATGGAGCCATCGCGGGCAAACGGATCCCACAGCTCGGCGCCGGTGCCGGTGGGGTTCCAGCGGCTGCAGCGCTGCACTTCCAGGGCGGCATCGGTGGCGATGCACCACTGGCCCTGGCCTTCGGCGATGGGCTGGCTCACGTTGCCCTCCAGCAGCACCCCCTTGAGCTGGCCGTCGTCGATCCAGCGGTTGCGTTGCCCCTGGCTGCTGCCCACGGCTGGAACGTAGTTGTGCTCGGGGCTGCCGTCGTCGCGGAACTTGACTGCTGCTGTGGGATCGGTGTTGGTGAACCAGCCGGTGGTGTTGCGCCAGCTCAGCAGCAGCGACAGATCCAGGGGCTTGGTGGTGGGGTTGCTGAGGGTCCAGCGGAACACCGCCACTGGATAGCTGCTGCGCTGGTAGTCGCCGGGGAGGATCGGGCTGAAGGCCTCGCAGCGCACCTGGGCGTCGAACACACCCTCGTAGCTGGTCCAGCTGAGGGGGTAGCGGGCGGCATAGGTGCCGGAGCTCTGTTGGGGGCTGCTGGCGGGGTACCAACTCCAGGCACTGAGGGGTTCGCCGGCTTCGGGGCGGGAGGCATCGGTCTCGGGTTTCACCGCCAGGGCATGGGCACGGCTGTGCTGTCCGTTGCTCTCGAACAGGGCGAATTGGCAATCGGGCAGGGTGCCAAACCAGTGCTCACCGCCATCCAGGTGCCAGAGGTTGAAGGCCCCGTCCGGGCCGCGGCCGATGCAGCCGGCGCCGAATCCCCCCAGGGGCATGCCGTGGCTGGGGCCGTCGTCGAGGTTGCTGGCGTAGCGCACCGTGTAGGGCTTGTCCCAGCCGAGGCCCAAAGGCCGCGACCAGCTCGCGGCAGGGGGGTGCCAGGGGCGGCCGGCAGGGCGCTGGGCTCCTTTGCCCCGCAACAGCGATTTGAGGGCGGAGAGGCCGAAGCGCGCCATGGAGCCGTAAAAAGTGCGCCCAGCTTGTCAGAGCTGGCCCGGTTGGGTCTGCAGGCTGCCGCCCACTTCCTGGTCCACCAGGGCATCCAGGGTCACGGCGGAGCGCACCAGGGCCTGATAGCGCTGCACCACGCGGCGGTTGCGCTCGATCCAGTTGCCGGCATCGCCGCTGGGCAGGCCTGAGCCGTCGCCGGCCAGCAGCTCCAGGTCGCTCTGTTGGGCCAGCAGGGCGAGCACCAACTCATGGATGCGCTGGCGGCGATCGCTCATGGCCGGGCCGAAGGGGCAGGTGGCTGAGCATCATGGCTCCAGTGGCAGTGGGCGCCCTGGCGGAACAGGCCCTGGTCGAGGTGATCGGCACCGATGCGGGCGGTCTGGCGGCGCTGCCTGTCGGGGCGCAGCAGCTAATCCGGGTAGCGGCCTTGGTGGCGGCCCCGCAGCGGCTGTTGGCGGAGCTGCCGCCCTGGTGGCAGCAGCAGCAGGCGGAGGGCCGCATCCCGGCCACGAGCCCCTGCCCCGAGCAGCTGGCCAGCGACCGACCCGAGCAGATGTTTAGGCCCCTGGAGCAGGCCCTGGCCAGTGGCCGGCCGGCGCTGGTACTGGCCAGCGGTGATCCGCTCTGGTTCGGCATCGGCCGGTTGCTGATCCAGCGCTTCGGCGCCCAGCGCTTGCGCTTTCATCCGGCCCCCAGCTCGCTGCAGCTGGCCTTCGCCCGCCTCGGCCGTCCCTGGCAGGACGCCAGCTGGATCAGCCTGCATGGCCGGGACCCGGAGCCATTGGCGGCGGCCTTGCAGAAGCGGCCGTCGGCCCTGGCGGTGCTCACCGATCCCGGCCGTGGTGGCGCCGAGGAGGTGCGGCGGATGCTGGTGGCCTCGGGGCTGGAGGCGGCTTACGCCTTTTGGCTGTGCGAGCGGCTGGGCCATCCGGCGGAGCGGGTGCAGCGCTTGGCCCAGCAGGCGCCCATCCCGGCTGATTGCGATCCCCTGCATCTGGTGCTGCTGATTGCCGAACCCCCAGCGGCTCCTGCCGATCCCGCCGCCCTGCCCCTGTTCGGCCTCGACGACGGCCTGTTCCTCCAGCACGACGACCGTCCGGGCCTGATGACCAAGCGGGAGGTGCGGATCCAGCTGCTCGCTGAGCTCGCGCTGCCCGAGAGGGGCGTGCTGTGGGACATCGGTGCCGGTGTGGGCTCGGTGGGTCTGGAGGCCCTGCGGCTGCGGCCGCAGTTGCAGGGCTGGTTCCTGGAGCAGCGGGGCGGGTCGGCGGGGTTGATCGCCGCCAATGCCGAACGGCTGGGGGTGAGGCCAGCGGGGGTGGTGCAGGGCCGCGCACCGGAGGCCCTGGCCCAGCTGCCCGATCCCGACCGGGTGTTGATCGGCGGTGGCGGCCGCGGGCGGGCCGTGGTGCTGGCGGCGGTGCTGCAGCGGTTGCGGCCCGGTGGGGTGGTGGTGATCCCTCTGGCCACCCTGGAGGCCTTGGCGGAGCTGCGGCCCCTGCTAGAGCAGGCCGGCTGCCGGGTGACCGTGGCTCAGCACCAGGCCTGGCGCGGTGCGCCCCTGGCCGAGGGCACCCGCCTGGCGCCGCTCAATCCCGTGTTGGTGCTTCGGGGCGAGCGGCTGGAGCCAAGGATTTGATCACAGCCGGGCTACCCACCACGATCCCCAGTGCCTCGGCCTGGCCAGCACCCAGTTCCACTACCCCATCGGCGGGTTCATCGGGCCCGTAGCTGCGGCAGGGCAGCCGCGGGCATGGCTTGGCGGCGGTCTCGATGGCCACCACACGGCCCTGCCGCAGGAAGAGCATGTCCAGAGGGGCGGGGGTGCGGTGCATCCAGAACCTCAGGGTTTGGGGCTCGGCATAGGGAAACCACATGCCTCGCAGCGGGGCCAGCGGCGGCCTGCCCATCAGCCCCCAGCTCTGCTGTTGCGGAGTGCGGGCCACCTCCAGCTGGATACAGGCTCGAGCCCTTGCCACGGCTGCCAGGCACCACTCGGCGCCGATGGGCAGGTATTGGGGCGGTGGGGTGGAGATTGGTGGCATGGGAGTTAGGAGATGCCGGTGGGCCGTGTTGCCCCCAGGTTGGGTGGCCCATCGCTGAGGCAGTAGCCCAAGCCGCGCACGGTGTGGATCAGGCGCTTCTCGCCCTGCTCCTCCAGCTTCTGGCGCAGGTAGCGCACGTACACCTCGATCACGTTGCTGGCCGCGCCCTGCTGGTCGTGCCACACATCCCGCAGGATCTGATCGCGGTTCACCACCCGGCCACTGTGCTCGATCAGCAGCAGCAGGAGGGCGTATTCCCGGGCGGTGAGCTCCAGCTTTCGCCCGGCGCGGCGTACCTCGTGGCGACTCGGCACGATCGTGAGGTCGGCCAGTTGGCGCAGATCCGGTGGCGGCTGGCCCTTGCGGCTGAGCTTGCGGTGCAGCCGCAGGCGCATTAGTAGGTCGCTGGTGCCCGATGCGGAGAGCCAGAAATCACTGGCGCCGGAGCGCAGGCAGCGGCTGCGGGCAGCCACGCTGTCCGTGCCGATATCCAGCAGCAGCGGCACCCCAGGCAAGGCCTGCTGCAGCTGGGGAATCAGTGGTTCCAGTTCGCTGCCAAGCACGACCAGCTCAGCGTTGGCCCAGCTGGTGGGGGTGTCGGCCGTTCCGATCTGGCAGTGGTAGCCGGAGGCTTGCAGGCGAGCCTCCAGGGCTGTGGCCTCGGTCCCCAGCAGCAGCACCAGGGCCTCGCTCATGGGTTGCCGTTCCCCGGCTTGGCCACGTGGGGCAGGCCCCAGCCCAGCTTGTTGCGCAGCACTTGGAAGAATTCGTGGTCGGCCAGGCGCACAAAGCGCACTGGGTGCTCACTGCGGCGGATCAGCACCCGGTCTTCCGGCCACACGTAACAGCCGGCACTGCCATCCACCACCATCATCAGCCGCTCCGGCGTGGCAGGGAACACCGTCACCGGTTCCCGGTCGCTGAACACCAGCGCCCGCGAGGCCAGCGAGTGGGGGGCGATCGGGGTGAGCTGCAGCACCGGGCAGTCCGGGGTGATCACAGGCCCGCCGGCGCTGAGGGCATAGGCCGTGGATCCCGTGGGGGTGGAGAGGATCACGCCGTCGGCGGCGATGTCCACCGGGGCGTGGCGGCCGATGGCGATCTCGAAGTGACACATCGAGGTGAGCGGCTCACGGTGCAGGGCCATCTCGTTGAGGCACAGCACCTCCCAGCGCCGCTGCTCACCGCGCATCACGCTCACCACGAGCATGGTGCGGTCTTCCACCGTCCAGTTGCCGGCGATCACCTGATCGAGGGCCTGATCGAGCTCCGGTAGATAGGTTTCGGCCAGAAAGCCCAGGTGCCCGGTGTTGATCGTGAGGATCGGCACGTCAATCGGTGCCGTCTGCCGGGCTGCGGAGAGCACGGTGCCGTCGCCACCGAGCACCACCGCCAGCTTCATGCTGCGCTTGAAATTTGCCGGCACGCAGGCGGTGTGGCCCAGGGTGCGCAGGTGCTGGTCCGGGTTGGCGAAGCCCACCATGCCGCCGGAGCTGCTGGCCCGTCGCACCTCGTAGCCGGCCTCGCGAAAGCGGGCCTCAATGGCATCGGCCGTCGCCAGGGCGAGGTCCTTGCCGTCATTCACGATCAGTCCGACGCAGGGCACCGATCGTGGGCGGGGATCAGCAGGAGTTTATGGGGACCAGCGCTCAGCGCTGGCCATTGCTTCACATGGCGGTGGGAGTGGCGCTCAGAACTGCTCGAGAAAGCGCAGATCGCTGGTGAACAGCCGGCGGATGTCGTCGATGCCATGGCGCACCATGCAGAAGCGTTCCACCCCCAGCCCGGCGGCGAAGCCGCTGTAGCGCTTGGGATCGATGCCCAGCCCTTCCAGGACGGCCGGATCCACCATGCCGCAGCCCATCACCTCCAGCCACCGGCCGCGCCATTGCACGTCCACCTCGGCCGAGGGCTCGGTGAAGGGGAAATAGCTGGCACGGAAGCGCACCGGCAGATCCCCGAAGAACTGCTGCAGGAAGGCGGTCACGGTGCCGCGCAGGTGGCTGAAATCCAGCCCTTCGTCGATGGCCAGCACCTCCACCTGGTGAAACACCGGCGAGTGGGTGGCGTCCACGGCATCGCGGCGATACACCCGGCCAGGGGCCACGATCCGCACCGGTGGGGGGTTGTTCTCCAGATGGCGGAT
Organism: Synechococcus sp. HJ21-Hayes; assembly: GCF_024345835.1. Lineage (GTDB taxonomy): Bacteria > Cyanobacteriota > Cyanobacteriia > PCC-6307 > Cyanobiaceae > Vulcanococcus. The sequence goes on from NZ_JAGQBW010000001.1 coordinate 318,259, forward strand.
TTGCACCGGCGAGGTGTGGGTGCGCAGCAGCTCGCTCTCTGACAGATAAAAGGTGTCCTGCATGTCCCGCGCCGGGTGGTGGGGGGGGATGTTGAGGGCGGTGAAGTTGTAGTAGTCGGTCTCGATCTCAGGGCCCTCTTCCACCCGGTAGCCCAGGCCCGCAAAGATGTCCACGATCTCTTCGATCGTGCTGATCAGCGGGTGGCGATGCCCCGCCGGCGTGAAGGTGGCCGGCATGGTCACGTCGAGGGTTTCGGCGGCGATGCGCTCGGCCATGGCCGCCGATTTCACCGCCTGCAGGCGCTCGCTCAGCAGGCCCTGCACCTGTTCCTTGAGCACATTGGCCCTTTGGCCCACCAGGGGGCGCTCATCCCCCGGCAGTTTGCCCATGGCCCCAAGCACGCCCGATAGCTTGCCCTTCTTGCCCAGCAGGCCCACCCGCAGCTCTTCCAGGTCGGCGGCGGTGGCGGCGGCGGCGATAGCAGCGGCGGCCTGAGCTTCCAGCTGCTCGAGCTGGTCGGTGAGCTGCTGCAGGCTGACGGTGGCGCTCACGGCTGGGCTACGGCGACCCTCGACTGTAGGCAGCAGCCTCGTAGCGTCGAATTAGCTGAGCCCAAGCCTTGCGGATTCTGATCAGCAACGACGACGGCGTGTTCGCCGATGGCATTCGCACCTTGGCGGCGGAGGCGGCACGGCGCGGCCATCAGGTGACCGTGGTGTGTCCGGATCAGGAGCGCTCCGCCACGGGGCATGGCCTCACCCTCCAGACCCCCCTCAGGGCCGAGCGCGCCGATGAACTGTTTGCCGATGGCGTGAAGGCCTGGGCTTGCAGCGGCACCCCCAGCGATTGCGTGAAGCTGGCCCTGTTCGCCCTGCTGGATGAATGGCCCGACCTAGTGCTCTCGGGCATCAACCACGGCCCCAATCTCGGCACCGATGTGCTCTATTCCGGCACGGTGAGTGCCGCCATGGAGGGCACGATCGAGGGCCTGCATGCCCTCGCGGTGAGCAGTGCCGATTTCCAGTGGCGGCACTTCCAGCCGGCTGCCACCCTGGCCCTGGATGTGGCTGAGCGCCTGCTGCAGCGGGGCTGGCCCGAGGGGATGCTGCTCAACCTCAATGTGCCGCCCTTGCCGGCTGATCAGCTCGGCCCTGTGCGCTGGTGCCGCAAGGCCGTGCGCCGCTACACCGACCAGTTCGATCAGCGGGTGGATCCCCGCGGCCGCACCTACTACTGGCTTGCCGGTGAAGTGGCGAACGATCTCGAGGCTGCCGTGGCAGGGCCCGAGGCTTGGCCCACCGATGTGGCCCACGTGAATGGCGGCGGTGTGGCCCTCACCCCCCTGCAGCCGGAATTGTTCTGGCGCGGCAACCCGTTGGATCTGCCCGCGCTGGAGTGAGTCAGGCCGAGCGGTACACCCGTTGCAGCAGCCACAGGCTGATCCACAGGCCGATCAGGTGGGCGAACACCACCTGGGTGTTGCTCAGCACCGAGAGCATCTCGAGCGAAGTGATCGGGTAGTTGGTGATGCGGCCGCCGGGGGTGGTCATGGCACCTCCGAAGGCGAAGCCCGCCTGCATCGAGGCCTGCAGAAACAAGCTGCCCGCCAGCGACTGATACCCCACCACCGCGAAGGTGATGCCCACGAGGTCGGCCAGGATGCTGCGCTTGATCAGCCGTGCCGTTTCCCCCTTGCTGGGGCGCACGGGGCTGGCCAAAGCCCGGCCGCAGCGCACCAGCAGGCCGCTCTGCCAGATCGACCACAGCAGCACGAAGAAGGCCAGGGTAGTGAGGGAGAGACCTGGGCCCAGCCCAAGCGCCTTGTCGGCCCGGGCGGCGATCTGGCCGCCGATGTTGTTGAACAGCAGCACCCCCATCACCACCACCGCCAGCACCACCTGGGCCCAGAGGCGGATCCAACCCACCCGCCGCAGGGCGGCAGAGATCAGCTGCAGGTCGAGGCGGTCGGCCATGGGGCAGGCGGCAGGGGTGGCGTGGAGCGTCGCCCAAACCTGCCATGGGAGGATGCCAAAGGCGAGGGCCACGGCAGGTTTTCGGAGTTCCCTTCTGTGATGCCCCTGCGCTCCGCGATTGCTCTGCGCAGCCCCGAAGAGGCCCAGCGCCCCACGGCGATCGCCCTGGGCAGCTTCGATGGTCTGCACCAGGGGCACCGCCGGGTGATTGCCGCCATCGCTGGCCCTGCCGCCGCTGCAGGCCTGGTGCCCACGGTGGTGAGCTTCTGGCCCCACCCCCGCGAGGTGCTGTTCGGCGATACCCGCCTGCGCCTCGATCTGCCGGGGGAAAAGTTGCATCTGCTGGAGCCCCTCGGCATTCAACAGCTGGTGCTGGTGCCCTTCACCCCCCAACTGGCCACCCTCAGCCCTGAGGCCTTCGTGGAGCAGGTGCTGGTGCAGCAGTTGGAAGCCCGGCTCGTGGCCGTGGGGGAGAACTTCCGCTTTGGCGCCGGCCGCAGTGGCGACACCGCCGCCCTGGCGGCTATGGGTGCGCGCCATGGCCTTGAAGTCGTGGTAGTGCCGATGCTCTGGGATGGCGAGGAGCGGGTGAGCAGCAGCCGCATTCGCCGGGCCCTGGCCGCTGGCAACCTGGCGGAAGCCGCCCGCCTGCTGGATCGCCCCTACCGCTTTGGTGGGCGCGTGGTGCGGGGCCGTGGGCTGGGCCGCGAGCTGGGCTGGCCTACCGCCAACCTGCAGGTGGATGGCCGCAAGATTCTGCCGCTCGAGGGGGTGTACGCCGCCTGGGCCCAGGTGAATGGCGGGGCGCCTCTGGCGGCTGTGATGAACCTTGGGCTCCAGCCCACCGTGGACCCCACAGCCCCCTCCGCCGTGGAGGTGCATGTGCTGGGGCAACAGCTGGAGCTGGAGGGGGCCCAGCTGCTGGTGGAGCCGGTGGCGCTGCTGCGCCGGCAGCAAAAATTTCCCAACCTGGAGGCCCTGTGCGGCCAGATTGCAGCCGATGCAGCTCAGGCGGAGGCGCTCCTGGCCTCAGCCTGCGGGGTAGGCGTTGGTGAGGCCCCAGCTGATGAAGGCCACGATGCCGCCCAGCAGCAGAATCCCTGAGATCAGCACCAGCATCGGGCTGTCCGCTCCGCCCTGCTCCATCCCCATTGGCCCCTGATGTGCGGCCTCACCCTACGCAGCACATGACCATCCCGCCCACCACCGCGTTGCCCGCTGAGGACCTGCAGGCGGTGCAGCGTCTGCTCGACGCCAACCTCGACCGTGCCCGGGAGGGGCTGCGGGTGATCGAGGATTGGTGCCGGTTTGGCCTGGATCGCTCGGATCTGGTGGCCCGTACCAAGGACCTGCGCCAGCGCCTGGGGCTGCTCCATCGCGATGCCTATAAGCAGGCGCGTCACACTGCCACTGATGCCGCTGCCGGCATGGCCCATCCCGCCCAGGCTGAGCGCAGTGGCGCGGCCCAGGTGGTGGCGGCCAACTGTGGTCGGGTGCAGGAGGCCTTGCGGGTGCTGGAGGAATTTGGCCGGGGCCTCGATGCCCCGCTGGCGGCCGAGGCGGCGGCGATTCGCTACGCCCTCTACGACCTCGAAGTGGATCTGCTGCGATCCGCAGCCGGTGGTGGCTGGCGCCGGTTGCTGTTGCAGCAGTGCCGTCTGTATCTGGTCACCAGTCCGTCGCCCCAGCTGGAGGGGGTGGTGGCCGCAGCCCTGCAGGCCGGTCTGCGACTGGTGCAGTACCGCGCCAAGGAGGGCAGCTGCATGGCCAACGGCGTTCCCATCACCGATGCCCTGCGCCTGCAGCAGGCCCGGGCTCTGCGCCAGCTCTGCGCCAGCAATGGCGCCCTGTTTCTCGTGAACGATCGGATTGATCTCGCCCTGGCGGTGGATGCCGACGGCGTTCATCTGGGCCAGGGCGATCTGCCTCCCGCCATCGCTCGGCGCCTGCTGGGCCCCGACCGTTTGATTGGCCGCAGCACCCATGCCCTCAGCCAGTTGCAACAGGCGATCGCCGACGGCTGCGACTACGTGGGCGTGGGCCCGGTGAATGCCACGCCCACCAAGCCAGGCCGGGAGCCTGTGGGGCTGACCTACGTGGAGCAGGCGGTGGCATACAGCTCCATACCCTTCTTTGCCATCGGTGGCATCGAGGCGGCCAATCTGGCGGCCGTTCAGGCCACAGGGGCCAAGCGCGTGGCGGTGGTGCGGGCCATCACCGAGGCCGAGGATCCCGCTGCAGCCACCCACGAGCTGCTGCAGCTGCTGGACGACCGCGCCGCCAGCACGAGCACGAAACGGATCAGCCCATGAGCGACACCATCACTCTGCGCCTCAATGGTGAAGAAGCCCCCTGCCCGGCTGGGTTGACGCTCCAGGCGGTGTTGGAGCACCTCGGCTACCGGCCCCAGCTGGTGGTGGTGGAGTTCAACGGCGAGATTTTGCCCAGGCATCGCTGGTCGCAGCAACCGGTACGGGAAGCCGATGGGATCGAAGTGGTCACCATTGTTGGGGGCGGTTCCTAGATTTCCCCCTAACTGATTGGGCTGCGGCCTTGCTCTCCAACCGTCCGTCTCAGCTGCTGCGCCGCGTTTGCAGTGCGCTGATGGTGCCCGCTGTGCTCGCGGTGCTCTTGGCCATCCCCAAGCCCACGCTGGCCGCTAGTGGCGGACGTATCGGCGGCGGCAGTTTCCGCTCCGCTCCCTCGATGCCACGCAGTTACGGCGGCGGTGGCGGCAGTTACCGCGGCAACTATGGCGGTGGCATGCAGCGCGGTTACGGCGGGGGTGGCATCGGCTTTCCCTTCATCGTTCCCTTCTTCTTTGGCGGTGGTGGAGGCCTGTTTGGCTTCCTGGTCCTGATGGCGGTGGTGGGGCTGCTGGTGAATGCCCTGCGGGGTGGTGGCACCGCTCTTCCCTCCCGTGGCGATGGCGGCGAGCTGTCGGGGTACCGCCCTGATGGCCCCGTGGCTATCGCCCAGTTGCAGGTGGGGCTGCTGGCCTCGGCCAAGGATCTGCAGGCTGATCTGCGCGGTCTCGCCGCCAGTGCCGACACCAGCACCAACGCGGGCCTGCAGAGGGTGTTGCAGGACACCACCCTGGCCCTGCTGCGCCATCCCGATCTCTGGGTTTATGCCAATGCCGAGGTAGGACAGGTGCCTTTCAACGCGGCTGAAGCGACCTTCAATCGCCTTTCCATGACCGAGCGCAGCAAGCTGCGCAGTGAGGTCACCAGCAACGTGGCTGGCAAGCGACTCAGCGAGGGCCCCACGGCTGCAGGTGCTGCCGATGCCACCAGTGATTTCATCGCTGTGACCGTGCTGGTGGCCAGTCGCAGCCGGCTTGTGCTCAAGCCCCTCACGGGTTCCGAAGAGCTGCGTGAGGCCTTGCGGGTGATCGGCTCTGTTCCCTCTAATGATCTGCTGGCCCTCGAGGTGATCTGGCAACCGGAAGGCGCCGGCGATGTGCTGAGCACCGAGGAGCTGCTGACGGCCTACCCCGATCTCAAGCATCTCTGAAGATTTCATCTCCCTGGCCTACTGATTGGCCACAGATTTGCGGAACTTAAGGAACTCTTTTGCCGTTCTGTGTCTTGGTGTCCTGTTTTTGAAGGGTTGCCTCCGTAGGGTCGTCAGACCTTTAATTTCAGCTCCGCTCAGTGGGTCATTCCGTTCGCCGTCCAGAACCCCGCGCCATGAAATGGCAGGCGAATGGCGAACTCGCCGGTAGTGATCTGGATGCCCTCGTCTCCCATCTCCATGCGGTCGAGAGTGAAGAAAGGGGGCGCGAGCTGCTCTGGCTCGGCCGCAAGCGGGCCGAAAACTAAAGACCACCAAGACAATCCGCTGGCCGTTCCAACCCCTTGTCTTCTCCAATCTGAGCTCGCGTGCACCCTGCGTCCCCATGGCTAACGGGTAGACCCAGGATCCGCAGGGCCGCCATGGCAGCGCCGTAGCCGTTGTCGATGTTCACTACCGTGATTCCGGGAGCACAGCTGGCCAACATGCCGTGCAGGGCGGCGTTACCGCCCGCACTCACCCCGTAGCCCACGCTCACCGGCACGCCGATCACCGGTTGCGGCACGAGCCCGGCGAGCACCGTCGGAAGGGCCCCTTCCATGCCCGCGCAGGCGATCAGCACCCGGGCATCGCGCAGTCGGTCGAGTTGCGCCAGCAGGCGATGCAGCCCTGCTACGCCCACATCGATTACCAGCTCCGTGGCAATGCCATGCCAGCGCAGCGCCAGTTCCGCTTCGGCGGCCACGGGCAGGTCGCTAGTGCCGCCGCTCAGCACCACGGCCGTGCCTGCGCTTGCCCGGGGTGCCGGCGGTTGTCCCTGGGTGAGGCACCGGGAGGTGCAGTGAAACACCAGCCCCTCGGCTGCTGCGCTGGCCTGCAGCAGGGCCTCCACGTCGGTGGCCTTGCTAGCAGTCACCCGGGTGACCAGAGCCAGTTCGCCGGCGGTCTGCAGCCGGCGCAGGATCCCCGCGATCTGCTCGGCACTCTTGTGCTCGCCCCAGATGGCCTCCACCATCCCCAGCCGCCGCCGCCGGTCGAGATCGAGCCGAGCCAGGGTTTCCTGGGGGCTGTCCAGGGGATCAGAGGGGTGCAAGTTCACCTTCAAAAATCAAGGGGAAGGGATTGCCCTGGCTGAGGCCACTGGCCTGGCGGGCCAGGGCCTCGAAGCGCTGTTGCACGGCCTGCACCTGGGTGCTAGGGATGGCCATCCACTGCTCGCGGCTGGCCCAGTGGATCAGCAGGGTGCCTTCCTCGCGCTCAGCATCCCAGAGCAATTGGCGATCGAGAAACCCAGGTTGCTGCGCCAGCCAGGGTTCCCAGCTGCCCCGTTCTGCCGCGAGCCAGGCGTCCACGCCCGCCTCTGGCACCTTCAGGCGCAGGTGCTCCACCACCACCAGCTCGTAGGGCTGGGCGCCACTGGCGGGGGTCAGGGGAACCAGCACCAGCAGGAGCAGCAGAACCAGCCCCGCGAGCTGGCGCAGGAGGGCCATGGGCAGGCGGCTAACCAAGTGGCTAGCCCATTCTGATCAGCCCTTCTGCAGCAGTGCGACCGCGTGGCAGGAGATGCCCTCCTCACGCCCTTCGGGTCCCAGGGTTTCGTTGGTGGTGGCCTTCACGCCCACCTGCTCGGGATGGAGAGTCATGCGGGCCGCAATGGCGCCCTGCATCGCGGCGATGTGGGGTTTGAGCTTGGGGCGTTCCGCCACCACCACGGAGTCCACGTTGGTGATACTCCAGCCTTGGCGTTGCACCAGCCCCACCACTTGCTCCAGCAGCACCAGGCTGTCCGCCCCCTTCCACTGGGGATCGTCAGGTGGGAAGTACTTGCCGATGTCCCCTAGCGAGAGGGCCCCCAGCAGGGCGTCCATGATCGCGTGCACGAGCACATCGGCATCGCTGTGGCCATCGAGGCCGAGGCCCTCGGGGTGCTCCAGCTGCTGGCCCCCCAGGATCAGCGGCCGGCCTGGCACCAGGCGGTGAATGTCGTAGCCGTTGCCGATGCGCAGCTGCATGGGGATCCTTGTGTTGGAGAGGGTTGTGGGGGTTTCAACTTGGCCTGTCACTCCTCTGTCACTTGCGATCACAAGTGGCGGATGGACGGGCGTGGCGGCAAGGCTGCATGGCCTGCCGACCGTTGGGGAAGACGTCCAGCGCCACCGCTCGAGCAGGCGATTCAGGCCAGACTTTGCGTACCCGCATCAGACGATCATGCTGGTCTCCAGACGTCCTTCCTGGATCGCCTGCATGAACAGCCGGTAGTCGCTTTCGGACTGGTCGGCGTAGTGGAGGCCAAAGGCTTCTAGGGCCTGGTCAAATACCTTGCCGGCGTCCAGCCAGGCCGCGATCACTTGGCGATTACCCGAGCGGGCATGGGCCTTGGCCAGGGCACGACCACACAATTCGGCGTAGAGCGCCAGCCCCTTGGCATCCAGGCTGGCCAGGTTCACCGAGCCTTTCCAGTTGCGCAGCAGGCGCCAGTAATAACGGCGATCCCGCTGCAGACCGCTCGTCCATCCCAGAAACGGGTCGCTCACGGTCTGCATCAGCCGTTGCCCTTCGATCACCCGCTGGCCGTGGTGCTGGGGTGATGGGGTGGTGGCATAGGGCTCAAGCACCGAGGCTTCGGCCTGCTTGCTCTGGAGGATCAATACGTCATCGGGGTGGGGTCCCACAAACAGGCCGATGGCGCAGCGGGTGCCCACCGAACCCACGCCCACGGCCTTCATCGCCGCATCCACCAGCCGGTAGTGGTGAAGCAAGTGGCGCAGCTCGGCCGGGACGGAGCACAGGTACAGCTCCAAATGCTTCTGGGCCAGATCGCGCCACTCGGTGTCCGCGGTCCAGCTGCGATCCAGCAGGGCATGGCGCCAGATCAACGGGGGCTCATGGCGCAGTTGCAGTTCTCCATCAGGTCCCCGTTCGCAGAGCTTGCCGGCCGCTTCGCTGTTGGTGTGGGCCCTGGCCTTGGCGCTCACCTTGAGCATGTGCTGCCGCAGGGGTGGGTGCTCCAGCTCGTTGATGTAGGCATCAACATCGAAGCGCTGTGCCCAAACCTGATGGAGTGATTGGGTTGCCAGCGTCTGCATCGCCTTGCGGTAGGCGCGGGCGGTGCGCCGTGCCACGCAGCCTTGCTGGTTGCTGGTCAGTGCCAGGCTGCGCCCAGCGAGCACAGCACTGGCCACCAGCCGTTTGAGGTCCCACTCAAAGGGCCCGCGCGCGGTCTCGTCGAAATCATTGAGGTCGAAGACCAGGCTCCACTCAGGCGAGGCGTAGAAGCCAAAGTTCGCCAGGTGGCAGTCGCCACAGAGCTGCACCTCCAGGCCGCTGCTGGGGGCAGTCCCCAGGTCATGGGCCATCACTGCCGGGGTGCCGCGATAGAACGCAAAGGCGTCGTGGGCCATGCGGCTGTGGCGCACTGGCACCAGCCAGGGCAGGCGATCGGCCTCCTGCTCCTGCAGGACCGCGATTGGGTTGCGCCGGTCTGCGGTCGGCGCCCAGCGGCCAAGGTCCTGAACCTGGAGTTGAGGCACGGGTGCTGCCACAGGGATCACCATGCCGCTCTGGGTTGAAGCTACAGCTCGGCTTCGGCACTGGGATCCGTTTAGGGAGAAGGGATCTCAGCGCATTGTGCAGTCCTTGCCGATGCGCAGCTGCATGGAGCTCACTCTGCTGCCTGCTGGCTCTTCCAGCGGGCGTAGAGGTCGGGCCGGCGCTCGCGGGTGCGCTGCTCCTGCTGCTCGGCGCGCCAGCGGGCGATGGCGCCATGGTCGCCGCTGCGCAACACGGCCGGCACCTCCATCTCCCGGAAGTTGGCGGGGCGGGTGTAGTGGGGGTGCTCCAGCAGCAGGGCGCTGTGGCTCTCTTCTTCGAGGCAGGCCTCGGTGCCCACGGTGCCGGGTAGTAGCCGCACCACGCCGTTGATGATCGTCATGGCGGGCAGTTCGCCCCCGGTGAGCACGAAATCGCCGATCGATACCTCCTCATCGGCGAGGCAGCGGATGCGTTCATCGAACCCCTCGTAGTGGCCGCAGAGGAACAGCAGCTGGTTGTACTCCGTGGCCCAGCGCCGCAGATCAGCCTGCTGCAGCGGTTGGCCCTGGGGACTCATCAGCAGCACGCGCCGGCGGGGCAACCCTGGGATCGCCTCCACGGCGGCGAACACCGGCTCCGGCTTGAGCACCATGCCGGCACCGCCGCCATAGGGTTCGTCATCCACCTTGCGGTACCTGTCGGTGGCGTAGTCGCGCGGGTTGTGAACGTGGAGTTCGGCCCGCCCTGCCGCAAAGGCCCGGCCAATCACCCCCAGCCCCTGCAGAGGCGCGAAGGCCTCGGGTGCCAGGCTCACCACATCCAATCTCATGGGCGCTGGGGGCTCCGGGGTTGCTGCGGGGTTACCGCTGGGTTGCTTTGGAGGGCTCTGCAGAAATGGTGCCCCATGGTGCACCATTTCCGGACACATTCCGACATCGTGGTCCTCGCCTGCCTGCGGGCAACAGGTGGCGGTTCAGCTGGCCGCTGGCCGACTGACGCGACGGATCTCGGAGCTGAAGCTGGCGCGGCTGGGGCTGCCGTTGTTGAACTGCTCCACGGTGGAGCGCAGCCGCAGATTGGGCTTGGTGAACCAGATGCGTTCGCGCAGTTCGCGATCCCCCTGATCGATCACCAAGTCGAGGCTGCCATCAGGCCAGAGGGTCCAGTGGCCGCTTGCTGCTCCGCCATCCGCCGCTGGCTCGCGCCGGAATTGGCCATCGGCCTGGAAGTGCAGCTCCTGGCGTTGTCCGCCCTCCTTGGGCATGGCCGCCAGGCCCCCGAGGCCTGTGGCATCGGCAGCTGGGAGTGCTTCCACCACCAATTCACCGCGTTCGCTGGCGTGCCACTCGTCGTCGGCTCCCTCGGCCTCGAGGTCGAAGCGGCTGCGCAGGCTCATCCACTCGCCGGCACAGCACTGCAGGAATGCCGGCAGGTTTGCCGGCGGGAAGGGGTGTTCAGCCGTGGCAGCGGTGGGGGTGGCGGTCATCGGGGCGTGGGTGCGACCGTCATCCTCTCAGCTGTCGCCCCGGTAGCCCAGTTCCGCCAAGCGGCTGGCGCTGCGCCGCCAGTTCGGCACCACCTTCACGAACAGCTCCAGGTACACCGGCCCATCAATCAGTTTCTGCATCTGCAGGCGGGCGCCACTGCCGATGTCGCGCAGCATGCGGCCTCCCTTGCCGATCAGAATGCCCTTCTGGCTGCTGCGCTCCACCAGCACCGTGGCCAGCACGGCGGTGCGGGGGCCGTCGTCCACGATGCGCTCGATTTGTACCGCCACGGAGTGGGGCACCTCCTCGCGGGTGTGGTGCAGCACCTGCTCCCGGATCAGCTCGGCCATCAGCAGCTGCTCGGGCTGGTCATTCACCGCATCGGGCGGATAGAGGTGCGGGCCTTCCGGCAGGTCTGCCGCCAGGGCTTCCACCAGGGCCTCGGTGCCGGACCCGGTGAGGGCACTCACGGGATGCAGTGGCCAGGTGAGGGGGGGGCGCTCGCCATTGCCTTCCAGCAACTCGCGATAGCTCTGTGCCAGGGCCTCGGCCTCGGCCGGATCCACCAGATCGTGCTTGTTGAGGGCCACATGCACCGGTGTTCTGGAGCGGGCCAGCAGGTCCACGATGAAGCCGTCGCCTCGGCCGGCCGGTTGGCTGCCATCCACCAGCAGCATCACCACATCCACCTCGCCGATGGCCCCGCGGGCGCTCTGCACCAGGCGTTCGCCTAACAGGTGGTGAGGCTTGTGGATGCCAGGGGTGTCCACCAGCACCAGCTGCGCTGCAGGGGTGGTGAGGATGGCCCGCAGGCGGTTGCGGGTTGTCTGGGCAACGGGGGAGGTGATGGCCACCTTTTCCCCTACCAGCTGGTTGAGCAGGGTGGATTTGCCCACATTCGGCCGCCCCACCAAGGCCACGAAACCCGAGCGGAACCCCTCCGGGCTCTGGCCCAGGGTGAAGGGGCTCGCGGCCATGGCCTCGGCCGGCAGGTTTGCGTTACTGGGGTGGCTTGGCTCCATAACCTCAACACTGACAGTTCGCCGCCCCCGTGCGATGACCGCCGCCTCCGCGCCCCTCGAGCCCACCTTTCAGCAGGCCATGGAAATCACGGCCCAGTGGCTTGGCCTCTGGGAAGCCGGTGAGCTCAGCGATGAGGTGCTGGGCGATCGGGTGGGTGAGCTGGTGGCCAGTCGCGATGGGGCCCGGGGCTTCTTCGTGGTGTCTCTGGCCGGCGATTGCCCGCTGATGGATCGCCTGCCCGATCCCGTTGCCCTGGCCCTGCGCACCTCCGGTGATGGCGTGGTGGACCTCAGCGTGCGCAACCTGGCCATGAGCACGGCCATGGCCCTGCACCATCAGCGGAATGACGATGCGGCTCAGCAAGGGGGCTCTGAGCGGGTGCAGTTGCGCTGCACCGAACTTCTGCGCCTGCTGGAGCCTGAGCCGGTGAAGGCGCGGCTGGAAACCCTGCTGGAGGCCACCCATGGCGCCGGTGAGGATGTGGCCTTCCTCGACCGCTGGGGTTACGACGCCGCGCAACGGGCGGCCATTGCGGAGGCTGTGCTGGCGGTGGCTGAGGGTTGAAGCTGGAGCAGAGACGGCAGGCAGTGGCCCACTAAAAAAGCGCCCCAAATGGGGCGCTCAGCTGATGGCAGTGATGTCAGTCGCGGCGGCTGCCGCCGTTGAGGGCGATGATCAGCCGCAGGATGAAGATGAACAGGTTGATGTAGGTGAGGTACATCCCCAGAGCACCGGCCAGGTATTGCTCGTCGTTGTAGGTGCGGGGCATCGTGTAGAAGTCCACGAAGGCGGCGCCCACAAACAGCACGGTGCCGAAACCGGCGATCAGCAGCTCCATTCCGCCCATGCCGAAGCCGGGCACAAAGATGCCGCCGATGATCTGAACGAACATCGCGATCACCAGGCCGAGGATGCCCAGGCCCACCACACCGCTGAGGGCCTGGCCGACGCTGTCGCTCATGCGGCGACCCATCACCGAGGCCGCCACGAAGGTGACGCCGGTGGCCAGGGCGGCGGTGCCGATCGCGCCGATGCCTGCGGTACCGATGGCCATGGCCACAATGCCGCTCAGGGTGAAACCGGTGAGCAGGCTGTAGGCCGTGAGCAGCGGCAGGGCCGTGCTGTTATTGCCCTTCATGGCCACGTTCTGGGCCACGAAGAACAGGATGAAGTTGCCGATCAAGGCCACCCAGAACAGCGGCATGAACAGGGTCGGGCTGCTGGCCATCAGGGCCAGGCCACCCATCACGCCTCCGGCGGTGAGCACCATGCCGCCACCCACATAGGGCAGCGCCTTGTTCACCACATTGGGCCCCACCAGGGCGCTGGATTGCGCCTCGCGGATGGCCTCCTGGAAATTGCTGCTGGCCGGCATGGCACAGGGGGATCACTGCGTTCATCCTGCCAGCGCTGGCCAGGTTGCGTCGGCTGTTCCTGTGCGGATCCCCCTATCTGTTGCGTTGGGGTGGCTGCGCCTGCTTCAGGCGTGATCGCCTGGCTCAGGTTGCGATCCCGGCCACAGCCGCACACTCACCACGGCAACGCCTGTGCCGATGCAGGATTCAAGGAAGCGCAGCAGGGCATTCAGCTCCGCACTCAACTTGGGATCCAGGCTGCCGGTGACCATCACCACGATCACGGTGATGGCCGCCAAGCGGCCATGGCTGGGGATGTTCACGGCGGTGCAGAGCAACACCGTGGCGAAGATCGCCAGGGCCATGCCCAGCGGGTGAAAGGGCAGCAGGGTGAGGTAGATCGCGCTGGTGATGGCGCCGATGGCCGATCCCAGGATGCGCAGCGATGCGGAGGAGGTGGTGTCCCGGCGGGTGGCCTGGGTGACCACGATCGCGGAGATCGCCGACCAGAGGCCGCCGATCTTGGGCAGATAGCCGGGAAACAGGCTGGTGAACCAGAAGCCGAGCAGGTAGGCCACTAGGGCCGCCACGGCGATTTCTACGGGAATGCGCAGGCGCTCAGTGCTGGTCATGGCTCACGGCGGCTGCGGCGGCTATCCAATCGCTTTGTGACGGCAGGCGCCTGCTTGTTGGCATCCCGGTTCGCATAGGCGTTCACCAGGCGCTGCACCAGTGGATGGCGCACCACATCGGCGGCGGTGAGGCGGCAGATCGCCACCCCTTCCACCCCCTCCAGCACCTCGGCCGCCTCGATCAGGCCGCTGAGCTGGCCAGGGGGCAGATCGATCTGGGTGGGATCGCCCGTCACCACCATGCGGGAGTTTTCCCCCAGCCGGGTGAGCACCATGCGCATCTGGGCGGTGGTGGTGTTCTGGGCTTCGTCGAGAATCACAAAGGCATCCGCCAGGGTGCGGCCGCGCATGTAGGCCAGCGGTGCCACCTCGATCACGTTTTTCTCGAGCAGAGCCGCCGTGCGTTCCTGGCCCAGCAGCGCATGGAGTGCGTCGTAGAGGGGGCGCAGATAGGGATCCACCTTCTGCTGCAGATCACCGGGAAGAAAGCCAAGCCGCTCGCCTGCCTCCACCGCCGGGCGGGTGAGGATCAGCCGCTCCACCTTGCGCTCCTGCAGCATCCGCACGGCCTGCACGGTGGCGAGGAAGGTTTTGCCGGTGCCGGCGGGGCCCAGGGCGAGGGTGAGATCGTGGTGCTCGATTGCCTCCACGTAGCTCTTCTGCTTGAGGGTGCGCGGGCGTAGCAGTTTGCCGCTCTGGCTGCGGGCCAGCACCTGTTTTCCGAGCTGTTGGTGCTCTTCCCCGCGGCCGGTATCGAGGGCGCTGAGGGCGGTTTGCACGTCCACCTGGCTCAGCGCCTGGCCCTCCTGCCAGAGGGGCCGCAGCAGCTCCACCAACCCCGCGGCCCGCTCCAGCTGGCTGGGGCGTCCACGCAGTTGCAACGACAAACCCCGCAACACCAGGGAGGCACCAGTCAGGGCTTCCAGGCGATGCAGGGTTGCTTCAGCATCCCCGGCCAGGGCCATGGCGGCATCCTGATCGGGGAGGTCGATGGAGAAGGTCTGAAGGGTGTCAGCCCCGGACATGGGGCGGAGCCTCAGGCTTCAGCAGCGTCTTCGGCGGCGGCAGCGGCAGCAGCTTCTGCAGCGGCAGCAGCTTCGGCGGCTTTGGCCTCAGCGGCTTCCTTGGCGGCTTGCTTTGCAGCAGCTTCGCGAGCGGCGGCTTGCTTGGCCTTGCCCACAATCACGGAAGCGCGCACCTTTTTCTCCACTAGTCCGCCCTTCTCGAGCAGGCTCAGTACGGAGTCGGTGGGTTGAGCACCCTGCTCAAGCCGAGCGCGGATGGCCTCGGCGTTGAGGCGGGCCTCCTTGGTGCGGGGGTTGTAGAAGCCCAGCTCCTCGAGGGGACGGCCATCACGACGGGACGTGCTGTTGGTGGCCACGAGACGGAAGCTCGCTTCCCGCTTCTTACCGAACCGCTTCAGGCGGAGCTTGATCATCGTGGCCTTGCCTTGCTGACTGGATAAAAGGGCGGAATCCGTAGGCGGAATCGCGCGCCAAACGACAACAATACCTTGCGGGGTGGTGGGCCTCAGAGCTGCCCGAATCCCTTGCGCTTCTTGGCGGGTTTGGGGGGCTTGCCCATGCCGCCAGTGGGCATGCCGCCCGGGAATCCCCCCATGCCGGGGAAGCCACCACCCATGCCAGGCATTCCCCCCATGCCAGGCATCCCAGGCATACCGCCCCGGGTCATCTGCTGCATGAAGCCGCGCATCTTCTGGAAGTCGGCCAGCACCTTGTCCACATCGGCTGGGCTGTGGCCGCAGCCCCCGGCGATGCGCCGCCGCCGTGAGGGCTGGGAGGCCAGCAGTTCCGGCTGCTGCCGTTCGGCCTCCGTCATCGAGCCGATCATCGCCTCGATCTTCTTGAGCTGCTCCTCGCCCTGCTTGAGCATGCCGTCGTCGATCTTGTTCATCCCGGGGATCAGCTTCATCAGGCCGCCCAGGGAGCCCATGCGTTTGATCAGGCGCATCTGCTGCAGGAAGTCGGAGAAGTCGAAGCTGGCTTCCTGGAGCTTCTGTTGCATGCGGGCCACATCGGCCAGCTCCACCTCCTTCTGGGCTTTCTCCACCAGGGTGAGCACGTCGCCCATGCCCAGGATGCGGCTGGCCATCCGCTCGGGGTGGAAGGGCTGCAGTGCCTCCACCTTCTCGCCGGTGCCGATGAATTTGATCGGCGCGCCGCTCACCTTGCGGATCGAGAGGGCCGCGCCGCCGCGGGAGTCGCCGTCGAGTTTGGTGAGCACGGCGCCGGTGATGCCCACCTGCTCGTGGAAGGCCCGGGTGAGTTCGGCGGCCTCCTGGCCGATCATGGAATCCACCACCAGCAGCACCTCATCGGGCTGCACGGCCTCGCGGATCCGCACCATCTCCTCCATCATCGCGGTGTCGATCTGGAGGCGGCCGGCGGTGTCCACCAGCACCGTGTCGAAGCCCTCGGCCTTGGCCTTGGCGATGCCGGCCGCCGCGATCTCCTCCGGCCGGGCGTTGGTGCCGAGGCTGAACACCTCCACGCCGATCTGCCGCCCTAGCGTTTGCAGCTGGTCGATGGCGGCGGGTCGGTAAACGTCCGCGCCCACCAGCAGCGCCTTGCGGCCCTGTTCCTTGAGGTGCAGGCCGAGCTTCGCGGTGGCGGTGGTCTTGCCGGCGCCCTGCAGGCCCGCCATCAGCACCACCGACGGCTCACCGGCCTTGCCACCGGCAGCCAGGGGGGCGTTTTCGCCGCCCATGGTGTCCACCAGCTGCTCGTGCACCACCTGGATGAACTTCTGGTCGGGGTTGATGCCCCGCACCACCTCGGCGCCGATGGCCTTGCGGCGCACCTCATCCACGAAGTCCTTCACCACCGGAAGGCTCACATCGGCATCGAGCAGGGCCCGGCGCACCTCCTTGAGGGCCCCGTCGATATTGGATTCGCTGATGCTGCCCTGGCCCCTCAGGTTCTTGACGGCGTCTTCAAACCGCTGGGAAAGCTCGTCGAACATGGCAGGTGGGCGCGCGCGCTCAGGTGGGGCTCAAGGCCCGCTCATGGGGTGATCGTAAAAAGCCGTCGCCCGTCAGTCGCCGGTAGGCGCCTAGCGGCTGGGGCGGAAGGATGCCAGGCGCCAGGTGTCGTCGTCGCGGGCGAACACATAGATGTTGCGCAGTTCGCTGTTGGGGGTGCGGCCGATCACCTGCCCGCTGGCATTGCGGCGCTCATCGCTGTAGGTGAGGGCCACATCAGCGGCCACGCGGCTGGGGCCTTGTTCCGTGATGCTGAAGCTCTGCACGATTGCGTTCACGCTCTCCGTCTCGGAGCGGCTGGCGTTGGCGCTCTGCTGGCTCTCGAGCTTGGCCACCACACCAGGCCGGGCCAGCTCGGCGAGGTTATGGGCTGGGGGAGAACCCGCCAGCACCGCTGCCTTGCTCGCCAGCCAGGCCTCCAGCAGAGTGCGCAGTTGGGCCTCGGTGGGCGTGCTGGCGGTGAGGGGCAGATCTGGCTTGGCTGCGGGTTTGGCGGCCGGGGCGGCCGGTTGTTGCGTGGCTGGTTGCTGGGCCGCTGGTTGTTCGGCCATGGGCTGAACGGGGATCGGCTGCACCACGGCCCGGGGCCTCAGGGCCAGCCAGCTACCGGCGGCGATGGCGGCCACGGCGGCCATTGCGGCGGCGATGCCCACGGGCGCCTTCCAGCCGGGCGCGGCGGCCCAGGCCGGTAGGGCCGGCAGCGACCAGCCAGCCCAGAACGGCCCATCCCAGAGGGTGTCGTCCTCGGACTCCTCGTCCTGCTCGGCTGGGAAGTCGGCTGCGGTGTCGTTGGGGGGCAGCTCATCCGGTAGGGGCGGCCAAGGGGGGAGGGCATCGAGTGTTCCGGGCGTGCTGCTCCTGCTAACGGCGGCAACGGCACGGGCGCGGATGCGGTCTTGCTGTTCCACATAGGCCTGCACGTCGCGGTCTGCGAACCAGGCCTCCAGGTCCGCCTCGGCCTCGATGTCGCGGAAGCCGGGCAGCACTTCCCGGCTCAGCCAATCGCGGCAATAGGCGCAGACTCCCGCCAGGGGGCCGTCCCCCTGTTCGCGGGCCCACTGGCGCAGCTCATCGCTTGCCCCCTGGGCGAACAGGCTCTCGGCCGCTTCGATGTCGCCCAGCAGCAGCTGCTGGCAGGCCAGGAATGGCTCCATACCGGCCTGGCCGCTGGCCAGCAGGCGGTCGTGGGCGGCCCGCACCCGCTCGGGCTTGCGCTGCACGAACCCCGCGGCCGTGAGGGCGTGGCTGGCCAGGAAATCCGCTGTGCTGGAGCCGCTCTGGGCCCACCGACTGAACAGGTCCACCTGTTCCTGCACCGTCAGGAATGGGCGGATCTGTTTGAAGAAGGGTTGGAATTCGGCTGTGGGGAAGCTGGGGTCGGCCTCACCTTCCAGACCGCCGCGCTTCTGCACCAGCTGCTCCAGCAGCGCCAGGCCTTCGGCGCGCTCCTGGGTGGCGGAGAGGTCGCGGCTGAGCAGATCCAGCACCCGGTAGGGCAGCAGGTTGTCGCGCTCCTGCTCCAGCTTGCGGCGCTGTTCGGGCATCTGGCCCATGCGCTGCAGCAGCTGCAGGCCCTGCTGCAGGGTGCGGGCGGCGGCTTCGTAGCGCCGCTCGGCCGCAAAGTCCCTGGCGGCGGCCTGACAAGCCAGGCCAGCCAGCAGGGTGAGGTCGGCCTCGCGGCTGCTGCCCAGGGCCGGGGCCTGAGGCGGCTGAAGGCCGCGGTGGGCCTGCTCGAAGGCCTCGATGGCCTGGCCCGCTTCCATCAACAGCAGTAGTCCAGCTACTTCCTTGGAGGGGGGGATCTCAAGGGCGGCGATGGAGGCGCCTTCTCCGCCGGCGATGGCGGTGAGTTCCATTTCATAGAGGTGGCGGCGCTGCTCATCAGCCAACAACTCCGCACTCGCTCGCAGCAGATCGGCCCGGGCCTGCAGGGTGTCGAGGGTGAAGCCTTGGTCCGGCACTCGATCCAGCCGCTGCTGCAGGGTGTGAAGCACGGTCTGCCCATCGGTGGTGGGACTGACTCCCAGCAGGCGGAAATGGTCGATCGGCAGTTCCAAGCCGGGCCCTTCGCTGACGCGTGACTGTAGGCAGGGTCTGCGATTTTGGCCGTAACTGCCACACCTTTTGGAGATGGACCCCGTACAGTCGGCAACAGCATCAGGCTCCCGTAACAGGACGCCCACATGACACAGGCAGACATGAGCCAGGGAATCGCCGCCAGCGGAGCACAGGCCAGCGGGGCCCCGTCCTGTTCGGCTGACACCAATGCGGTGGGCCTCCATGCCGAACGTCTGCTGAACCTCTATCCCTCTACGCCCGCCACGGTGACGCGGGATGAGGGCCTGTTGCTCTACCGCGACATGACCCTGGGTCGGCGCTTCGAGGACAAGTGCGCCGAGATGTACTACCGGGGCAAGATGTTCGGGTTCGTGCACCTCTACAACGGCCAGGAGGCCGTGAGCACGGGCGTGATCAAGGCGATGAAGATGCAGCACGACTGGTTCTGCAGCACCTATCGCGACCACGTGCATGCCCTCAGTTGCGGCGTGCCGGCCCGGGAGGTGATGAGCGAACTGTTCGGAAAGGAAACCGGCTGCAGCAAGGGCCGCGGCGGTTCGATGCACCTGTTCTCCAAGGAGCACCACCTGCTGGGGGGCTACGCCTTCATCGGTGAGGGCATCCCCGTGGCCCTCGGGGCCGCCTTCACCAGCCGCTACAAGCGCGATGCCCTGGGTGATGCCAGCAGTGATGCCGTCACGGCGGCCTTCTTCGGCGATGGCACCTGCAACATCGGTCAGTTCTATGAGTGCCTGAACATGGCGGCTCTATGGAAGCTCCCCATTCTGTTTGTGGTGGAAAACAACAAGTGGGCCATCGGCATGGACCACAACCGCGCCACCAGCGATCCGGAGATCTGGCGCAAGGCCGCCGCCTTCGGCATGGCGGGTGAAGAGGTGGATGGCATGGATGTGCTGGCGGTGCGGGCCGCCGCTCAGCGCGCCATCGAGCGGGCCCGTGCAGGCGAAGGTCCCACGCTGCTCGAGTGCCTCACCTACCGCTTCCGCGGCCACTCCCTCGCCGACCCGGATGAATTGCGGGCTGAGCAGGAAAAGGAATTCTGGGCGCAGCGCGATCCGATCAAGCGCCTGGCGGCTCACCTGATCGAGCACAACCTGGCTACTGCCGAGGAGCTCAAGGGCATCGAGAAAGAGATCGACGCCGAAGTGGTCGATTGCGTGGAGTTCGCCCTCGCGGCGCCTGAGCCCAAGCCTGAGGAGCTCACCCGCTACATCTGGGCTGAGGATTAGAGCCCGTGTAGGCGGGCCTGCTCGCTGGCCGCCCGGAACACCAAGCTGTGGCGCTGCACCAGGGGAGCGAGGTCGTCGTAGCCGCCGCCGATCACCGTGGCGATGGGAATGCGGCGGCGCAGGCAGGCATCCAGCACCAGGTGGTCGCGCTTGAGCAGACCTTCACTACTGAGGCAGAGCCGTCCGAGGCGATCACCGCGATGCGGGTCCACACCGGCGTTGTAGATCACCAGCTGGGGGTTCACCTGGTCGAGAAGGTCGGGGAGTCGTTCGCCAACGGCAACCAGATAGGCGTCGTCCTCCAGGCCATCGGCGAGCGGTAGGTCGACATCGCTCTGTTGTTTGCGCAGCGGAAAGTTGCTGGCGCAATGGGCCGAGAAGGTGAACACCTGCTCATTGCCCGCAAAGATGGCTGCGGTGCCATCCCCCTGGTGCACGTCGAGGTCCACCAGCATCAGCCGCTCGATGGCTCCTTCGGCCAGCAGCACCTGCGCTGCCACGGCGCAGTCGTTGAAGATGCAGAAGCCGCTGCCGTAGTCCGGAAAGGCGTGGTGGGTGCCGCCGGCCAGATGGCAGGCTACGCCGTGTTCAACGGCCAGGCGGGCTGTGAGCACGGTGCCGCCTACAGCCAGCCAGGTGCGTTGCACCAAGGGTGTGGTGGCCGGCAAGCCAATGCGACGCTGGTCGGCGGCACTCAGTTGGCCGCGGGCGAAGGCCTGGTGATATGGGCGGTCATGCACGAGCTCCAGCCAGCGGCGCGGCACGGGTTGGGGCTGATGAAACTGTGCGGTATCGGCGAGGCCCTGGCGCAGGAGTTCATCGTGCAGGAGCCGAAACTTCGCCATCGGAAAACGATGGCTGCTGGGCAGTGGTGCTGAGTAGGCCGGGTGGTAGACGAGCGGGGGCCTCAAGGTCTGCGCAGGGGGTTCAGCCTCGCTCGGTTTCCGGCAGCGACAAGGCCATGGCACTCCATTTTGGTTGAGGCTTGCCGCCTTGTACTCACATCAGCACGCACAGTTCCTCGTTCACGCGAGCCATGGCCATGGCTCGGTTGCCAGGGCTGATTCAAAGTGTGTCACAGGCATTCTTGCAATGGCTGCGAGCATGGGGTGAGGTCGGTGGAATTGCCCCCTCTCAGTGCTCCAAAGCGTTTCTGCCGCAACCGATCTCGATCTGATCAGCTACCTCAAGGCGATCCCGGATGCTCGGATGCGGCGGGGTGTCCGCATTCCGGCCTGGTAC
>NZ_JAGQBW010000010.1 GCF_024345835.1 Synechococcus sp. HJ21-Hayes
GGCGACGATATTTGGGGGGTAGCCCCCTGAGAAAATAGCTCGATGCCAGGTAAAACATTTGCTCCGCTGACCAGTGTGTCAGCCCTTTACCAGTAGTACTGGCTTGAAGCCTGCTGCTGGAGAGATAGAAAAGCCACCCCTAGGGGTGGCTTTTTTGTTGTCTAGATTTAGTTGAGGCTTGTGAGCTCATGCGTTGCCATAGGACTTTTCTTCCACCAACTCGGAGTTGTGTTGCATGTTGATCTGATACTTGATGGCTGCACGATGGTCATTGAGTTGATAGACGGACCTTGCTAAGGAAACGAACTCGTGGCCAAAATCTTGGCGTTGTTCTTGTTTTCGTAGTGCATCTTCAACCTCCCATAAATCCTGGTTGACCTGCTGAAGCTGCTCCACCAAGTGGGCCTCAATGGCGAGGCCGCTTCTGGTGTAGACGTGCTCCAGGGAGGCAAGCTCACGCTGTACATGGTTGAGCCCTGATCCCTGAATGTGTCTGGTCTTGATGGTCAAGATTGTGATCTTGTCCACCAATTCACCAACGGACACTGGTGCGAAGCACGTCGTTCTCATCAGCATCTGTGGGATTTGAAGATCTGTTCTGTGGGGTTGGTTTGGCCTGTGAGGGCATCGTCCAATCCGCCAAGACCTGGCTGAAGATCATCGGGGCCGCTGATGCGTGTTCCTTCGGAATTGACAAGATCGAAGCGAGCACTTTGGCTATTTCTGGCTCCAAACACAATCGCGTCCTGGCTCAGGCCTGGAATGCCTGTCTCCTGTCCACCATGGGATGCCCATGGAAAATCTTGATTGAAGCCAACATGCAGGCGATCGAGTTGTGCTTGCACAAAGCTGTTGATCTCGCGTCCAAGTTCGCCACTTTGGATCGCCTCAATCTTTTCGAATGCGTTCTTTCCATCCAGAAAGTCGAATAGACTCTGGCCAATTGGTTGGGTGCATGTCGCCATCGTGTTGTCCTGATCAGTGGGCGGCTCAGGACGGAGTTGTTCACCGCATCCCTTCGCCTCAACAGCATCTGATCAACCGCATTTCTGCTGCAAGACCTTTGTAACGGCATTTACCCGCCAATTTGGAAATTGGCGTCATCGACACCTTGGGGGCGCCCTGTTCCTTTCGGGCCTGTCCCCAGCCTTGCCCATGGTGATTCAACACCTGCTCCGTCAAGCTCGGCAGTACGAGCTTGACGGTGCCTGGGTGGCCGTTGCAGCCACCTTTGCCGCTCTCGCCTCGGCCCAACCCAGCGATCACCGGTTCCTCGTGAACCAGGCCAACGCCCTCTGGCTTGCAGACCTGCCCGATGCGGCTCGTGAGTGCTACGCCCGTGCGCTTCGAATCAGCCCGGATTGTCCTGTGAGCAAGAGGGGATTGGCCAGTTGCTTACGGGATCTGAATCAGTTCGAGGCGGCTGTGGCGCTGCATCAGGAGTTGGAAGCGGTGCTCTTGCCGGGATCGCCCGATCGTTTGGCCAATCTCTGGGCTCACAGCCAGGTGCTGGTCGGTTTGCAGCGCTTCGCAGAAGCTTTTGCATGCATGGCTCTCCGGCGGCCCTGGATGGAAGGTGTGCTCCACCCCACCGGCGACCCCCTTGTTCCGCAGCTCACGTTGGTGAGTGAGCAGGGATTTGGCGACACGCTCCAATTCGTGCGTTTTCTCGAACCGCTGGTTTCCCTGCGCCACGCGGCAGGGCTGAGTGGAGGCCTCCAGTTGCTGGTGGAGGCCTCCATGGTGGAGCTGTTGCGTGAGGGTCTGGCCTGGTTGCAGGAACCGCCTCAGGTTCGGCCCAAGCCGCAGCAGCTCCCGGCGGATTCCCTGTCGTTGCTCGATCTTCCCCATGCCCTGGGGCAGCAGGATGTGGCGCCCAACGGTCCGCATGGGGGCTATCTGGTCTCGCCGTTGTGGACTAGCGAGGGGCCTGGCCTCCATCCTGAGGTGACAGCGTCAGGTGCTTGGCTTGTAGGGCTGGTCACAGCAGCCGGGCGGCCGCTAGTCGATCCCTTCTGCCTGCGGGAATACCAGAAACGCACCCTGCCGGAGCTGATCATCTGGAGGCTGGTGAGGGAGCTGCAGCGCCACGAAAGCGTGGTCGTCGACCTGCAGTTCGGCGACGAGGCCACGCGCCATCACGGGCTGGGGCTCAACCTGCAGGATCCCGGGGTATCGCTCGAGGGGTTTGCCGCTACGGCGCGGGTGGTGGCCCAGTTGGATCTGGTCATCACGGTGGACACCGCCATGGCCCATCTGGTGGGGGCCATGGGGCGCCCCTGTTGGGTGTTGCTGCCTTGGAGTGCTGATCCCCGCTGGCTTCGCGAGGGGAGCCTCTGTCCCTGGTATCCCAACAGCCGCCTCTTTCGTCAGCCCCGCACGGGCGATTGGCATGGTGCCGTGGATCAGCTGTTGGAGTGCTTCAGCTCCACCTGCGTTGTTGCCGCCAAGGCTCCTTAGGGTCGCGATAAGCCGTGCGGTTGGCGCGTTGTGATGGGGAGCCTGCTCCACTGGTTGGGCTGGGGTCGGCAAGAGCCCGGGGCGGGAGCCCTGGCTCTGCGCTTGGTGGAGCCGCAGCAGCCCCAGGAATGCTTGCCGGAGGGGACGCCTGCTGTGGTGCTGGAGCTCACCCCCTGGTCGATCGCTCGCCTCAAGGTGATCGCTGCAGACGTGATCGATCGCCCCTGCCAGGCTGCTCTCCAGGCGGCACGTTCGGCTCGGGGCTGCTTATCAAGATTCTGGCTGGCTGCGCCGGTGGATGCTCTGGAAACCCTGTTTACAGGTCCTGTTGGCGAGGTGTACCGCCAGCTATTGGCGGGCGTCTTGCCAGCGTTGCCGCTGGATGCGGCTGAATCGGCCTGGAAACACCAGCTCACCGACTACTTGCAGGCTGGTTTTGAGCAGCCAGGCAGTGTGAATGCACTGTTGGCTCTGCTGCCCTATCTGGACCGCGAGGCCATGCAGGTGAACAATCCCCTGCAGCACTTGCCCACTTGGTTGGTACCCCTCTATGCGGAACGCTGCGATCCTGGTCTCAGTGCTCAGCCCAATGGTGCCAAGGGGCTCCCGCAATTGCCGCCGGTGCCAGCCCTTCTGCCATCCCTGCCCGAGCTGGCGCCGATCACTGGTGCTGCGGCCATGGCGCTGATCGGTGATGCCAGTTTTCTTGGCCGCGTGAGTGGGCTGATCAATCTCTATGGGCTCGAGCCCAGCGATCCGGAGATCTGTCGCGACTTGGGCCTAGGGCGCCGTCAGGTGGCGCAGGTGTGGCTGGATGTGGAGAGTGACCAGTTGGAAAGCCTCTATCGCACCCCCTTTGGACAGCTCACCGACAACCTGATCGCCTCCCCCTTTGCCCGGGAGCCCCTCAATCAGGACGAGCGGGCCCTGCGTCAGCAGTTGGCCGAGGTGGCTGCCGATCTGCACCATCCTCGGGCCCTGAATGCCCTGATTGCAGCCCTCCTCTACTACCCGATTGAGCAGGTCACGTTGCCATCGGATCAGGCCCTGTTGCCCCCTTGGTTGGCCCAGAGTTTGGCCCGACTGGGGGCACGGGCTTCCGCCCAGGGCGTGCGTTCAGCCTGACGCCTCGCTAACGGTGGAACTCGCACCAGAGCAGCCAGTAGATCAAGGCGCTCAACAGGGGCGCCAGCAACAGTGGCATCGCCGCCAACAGCGCTAGCACGGCACCAGCTTTCTGTGCGAGCACCAACACCAGGCTCAGATAGAGCAGCAGCAGCAGGGTGATGGCCGTCCGCGGCCGCCGCAGTTGGCCGCAGATCCTCTGGATGAGGCGGTGTTGCCTTCGGCGGGGTTGCTCATGGGCAGGCAGTAGCGAGATCCAATCCCAGGGCGCCATGGTGGTCAGCGCAGCCGCTCGAGGCTGCGCAGCTTGTCTTCAAAGAATGAGGTGAGGACACTGATGAAGGGCCGTTGACGCAGCTGGATGTCGGCCGTGAGAGTCATGCCAGCTTTCAGGGCCACTTGGCGTTGCCCGGCCTGGAGGGACTGGCGCTGGAGTTGCAGAACCACTGGGTAGAACAAGCCGGTGGCTTCGGCGCCAAGGGTGCTGCGCATCTCCTCGGGTGTCAGGGCATCGGAGCCGATGCCGCCCACCAGCGCTGGCAGGCGGCCGTAGTCGTTGGAGGGGAAGGTGTCGAGGGAGATGTTGGCCTTCATGCCCGGGCGAATGAAGCCAATCACATTGCTGGGCACCAGCACCCTCGCCTCTAAGGTGCCCCCCGGCACAATTGCGAGCACGGGGGCGGCCGCGGCAACAACGCTGCGCGGGCTGATCCGCAGGTCGAACACAGTCCCTGCCAAGGGCGTGTGCAGTTGGCCGTACTGAAGTTGCAGGCGTGCTTCCTGAATCTGGCCATCGAGATCGCTGATCTGCCGCAGATTGGCCTCAACCCGTCCGCGCAGATCCGCCCCCGGGGTGGACTCCACCTCCTGCAGATTGGCCTGGAGTCGGGCGATACTCCGCTGTTCCTCGAGCACCTGAGAGCGCAGTTGGTTAGCCGTGTTGCGGGTCTGCAATTCCTGTACGCCGCTCACGGCACCTGCTCGGGCAAGGTAGCTGTAGCGGTTGGCAATGTCGTTGGCAGTGTTCCAAGACTGACTCAACCCGGCCAGGCGTTGTTGGCTTTGGCGTAACTCCTGGATGGCCGCCTGCTGCCGGCTGCGCAACTGCTCCGTCTGGTTATTGCGTTGCAGCCGCTGATTGGCTGTGAGGCCATCGGCGCGGCGGTCGCCCAAGGCATCGGCGTAAATGCGGTTTTCGCTCAGCAAGCGGGAGCGCACCGCCTGGGCCGTGGCGAGCTGGTTGCGGGCCTGATCCAGCTCGAAGCGCACGAGGAGCTGGCCGGCCTTCACCGGCTGGCCCTCCTTCACGAGCACCTCCGCCACCACCCCGGCCACGGGCGCCTCCACCTGTTTCACACGGCGCCCAGGCTGGAGTTTCCCTTGGACTGCCACCGATTCACCCAGGGGAGCCAACAGGCTCCACAGCAACAACAGCCCCGTGCCACCCACGAGGGTCCACACGATCACAGTGGTGGGTCGCGCGCTTGGGTTGAGCAGCACGGGTTGCTTGAAGCTCCAGGCTTGCGCTGTCTCCCCTGCAAGGGCGTCTTGGGGCGCTGAAGGCCCGCCAAAGGGGTGGCTGGCCGCCGGTGTCGGAGAGCTCGCGCCCACGAGGTCCACCCCTGGGCCTGGCGTTGGCGGCGGAGGCGTGCCCCTGCTCCGGGGCCAGAGGCGCTGTCGCCAGGACGGCTCATGGCGGGGATCTGGAGTCATGTCAAGCCACCTGTTCCTGCTGCTGGCTCTGGAACAGGGCGAAATACCACCCCTGCTGTGCCATCAGCTCCGCATGGGTACCGGACTCCATCACCGCCCCCCGATCCATCAGCACAATCAGATCCGCCGGCTGCACCGTTGTGAGCCGGTGGGTGATAAAGAACACCGTGCGCCCGCGGAAGGCCTCCAGCAGGTTCAGGCACACCTGGCGCTCCGTGCGGGCATCCAGGGCGCTGGTGGCCTCATCGAGGATCAGCAGCCGAGGGTTCTGCAGGACAGCCCTGGCCAGGGCCAGGCGCTGGCGTTGGCCGCCCGATAGGCCAGCTCCCCGCTCGCCCACATCGGAGTTGTAGCCCTTGGGCAGATTCATGATGAACTCGTGGGCGCAGGCAATCCGCGTGGCCGCCATGAGCTCGGTGGCGCTGGCATCAGGCTTCACCAGCAGCAGGTTGTCGCGGATGGTGCCGTCAAACAGCACGGTGTCCTGGGGTACCACGCCGATCTGGCGTCGTAGGGAATAGAGCTCCACTTTGTTGATATCCAACCCATCCACGAGCACCCGTCCGGAACTGGGTCTGTAGAAGCGCGGGAGTAATTTGAGTAGGGTGCTTTTGCCGCTCCCCGATCCCCCCACAAGCCCCACAAAGGAGCCGGTTGGCACCTCCAGATTCACGCCGTTGAGTACGGGATCCTGGTCTTCGCTGTAGCGGAACACCACGTCGACAACGTGAACCCGTCCAATCAGGGGCGGCATCGGAATGTTGAGCGACTCCGCCTGGCTTTGTTCTGTGGGGCGATCCACGACATCCGCCACCATGCGTAAGGAGGCGCTCGATTGTTCGAACTGCTGCCAGGTCTGCACCATTTTCACCAGGGGGCCTGTGATATACCCGCTGAGGATGCGAAAGGCGATAAAGCCTCCAAGGCTGAGCTGATTGCGCATCACCAGGAAGATGCCCACCCCCACCACCACTAGGCTGTTGAGGTCGTGGATGAAGCCGGCCACGTTGGCCAGGGATTCACGGGTGACCTTGAGTTTGAAGTCTTCACCGATGAAGCGAGAGTAGCGGTTCTGGAACTCCCAGCGTGTTTTTAGCTCGGCATTCTGCGATTTAATGGTTTGAATCCCAGTGATGGATTCGTTCAGATAGGCATAAGTTTTCACTGCCTCGCCCATGCTCTTGTTGATCTGGGAGCGCATGATGGGGTTGCTCACAATCGCCAGCACCAGCATGAGTGGGAGTGTGGCCAGGGAGGCCAGGGTGAGTGGAATGCTGAGGGTGAGCAGAATGGCGAGATAGAGGAAGCTGAACAGGAAATCAACCGCGGTGGTGATGCTTTCACCCACCAGAAATTCCCGCAGTCGGTCCAATTGATGGAAGTAGTGGATCACCTGTCCGACAGGGCGACTGTCAAAGAACATCTGGGGCAGTCGCACCAGGTGATCCAGGATTGTGGATTTCGTGGCCTGGTCAATGCGGTTGGCGGTGTCGGTGAAGATGTAGCTGCGTAGTGTTTTCAATACCCCTCGCAACACCGCCGCCAGCAGCAGCACTAGGGAGATGCTGATCAGGGCGTTGAGGTTGTCCTGATGCACCACCTGGTCGATCAGCTGTTGCAGGCCCAGGGGTGTCACCAGGGTCAGCAGGTTGATCACAACGGAGAGGGCCAGCACCTCCACCAGGGCGCGGCGGTGTTCCTGAAGGAATGGGGCGTACCAGCCCCAGCTGAAGCGCTGCTCCTTGGCGTCCTGTTTGCGCTGCAGCAACAGCAGGGGCACCAGGCCCGTTTTGCTATCCCCCAGTTGGGCGGGTGCCACCCGCAGGGGCCCCAGTTCCGGCTCCAGCAGCCGCAGGCGGCCATCGGGGTCCACCCCCTCCA
Organism: Synechococcus sp. HJ21-Hayes; assembly: GCF_024345835.1. Taxonomy (GTDB): domain Bacteria; phylum Cyanobacteriota; class Cyanobacteriia; order PCC-6307; family Cyanobiaceae; genus Vulcanococcus. The sequence continues at coordinate 7,180 of NZ_JAGQBW010000010.1, forward strand.
GCAGAGCAAACTGGCCCTCCTGCTCCAGCAAAACCGGTAAGGGCACCCGGTTGAGGCGATCCCGGGGGAGTTCCGAGAGCACCACTTGCAGCCCCATGGCATCCAGTAGCTGGCCCAGATTCACCAGGGTCAGCCGCGGTTGGCGTTGCAGCAGGGCCGCCACCCGATCACCGAGGGCATCGCGGTTGATCGGCACATCGAAGTAGTTGGCCAAGGCGATGCAGAGGGCGATCGGGATCGCACGGGGTCCGCTGGCGGAGCTCAGCACCAGGCCGCCTTGCCGGGCCAAGGCCGGCGGCGGCGGCTCGGGGGAGCGCGCATAGATGCGGGCGGCGGAGGGCTCCAGGTCGTGCGGCACCACCGTTTGCGGCGGCCGGTGACCGATGCGCAATTGGTCGTTCCCATGAGCTGCGGCAGGGGTGAGGTTGCCGCTGGCCTCGAGGGGGAGGCCCAGCAGCCTGAGCCATGGGGCACCGGCCGGGGGCGGCTGGCTCGAGGTCGCGAGGGGCCAGGGCTGGCCCAGGGGGCCGCCACTGCTTACGTACCAGCGTCGATCGGCCTCCAGGATCAGGCTGCCGGGATGGCCTGCCGCGAGGCTGCGCACCTGCACCTGGCGCCGCAGGGTCCCCCAGTCCTGCTGGGTCAGCAGGGGGGTAGCGGCTGAGCGCCCCAGGGCCTCCATCACCTGGTGCAGTTCAGCGGCAGAGCCATGGGTGGCGTACCACTCCCGCAGCTCGGGCTCAGTGTCGAGCAGGGTCTGGAGGGCTCCGGCGGGCAGCATGAGCACCGTGCTGTCGGCGGCCGCCCTGAGGTGTTCGCAGGGTGCTTGGCGCAGAAGGCTGCTCCAGCCGGCGCTGTCCCCCTCCCCCAGCAACTCCAGGGTGTGCAGCTCTCCGTCCATGGGGTCGATCGCCAGCGATCTCAGGGTTCCTCTCAGCACGAGCACCACCCCATCCGGCAGCAGATCGGCTCGCAGCAATGTTTGGCCGAGTTGGTAGTGGCGGAGCACGAGCTCCGCCTCAAGGGCGTCAGCCCGCTCCGGGCTGAGCCGATCGAATGGCCGGTAACGCCGCAGGGACTGGAGGGGCGCAGCTGTCATGGGGTGGGGGCTCCATCGGGCCGGGGCACCGCCGCGAGCGGGGCGCCCTGCAGCAGCGCCTCCACCTGGGCGTCCACCCAGCTGGTCAACAGGTCGTGCAGCAGCCGGGTGCGGGTGGCCGCGTCGAGCTGAGCCGGCCGTTGCCGTTCCAGGCGCAGCACCAACCACAGCTCGCCGATGGCGAACGGCGGCCAGAGCTGCCCCGCGCGACCCACTCGCAGCCTGGAGCTCAGTTCGGGATGGGCGGCCGAGAGGGCGATGGGCCCGATCAGTCCCTGGGTGTCCCGTTCCGGTCCGGTGCTGAACTGCTCCACGGCTTCGGCAAAGGTCATCTCCCCGCCGCGCAGCCGTTGGTGGAGTTCTTCCGCCAGCTCCTGGCTCTCTACCCGCAGCAGGGAATACACCACCCGATCGAGATCGAGCTTGCGGTCGAGGAAGCTGATTTCCACCTCATCCTCAAATCGCCACTGGCTCCACCGCTGCAACCGCTCGGCCTGGGTGGCGATGGCCTGCAGGTCGTCGTGGCTCCAGTGCCTTGCGGCGAGCCATTGCTCCAGGGCGGCCTGGCTGGCCACACCGTCCGCCTGGACGCGGCTGGCAGTCAGGGCCAGCTCCTCTTCCGGGGTGAGCTGGATGGTGGTCGCCACCGCGTCCTCCACCACGGCCCGGGCCAGGTCGCGGCTGAGCCCATGGCGGAGGATCAGCCGATTGGCTTCCTCTGCCGATAGCAGCGGGTGGCCGGGGCTCAGGGCGATCACTGCCGTTGCCGTCACGCCGGAGAGGGTGGGGATCGTCATGGGGTGATCTCCTGTACCGGCAGCCCCAGCCGCTGCAGGGCCTGGCCCATCAGCTCCAAACCGCGGTGGCGGGAGTAGTGCTGCCGCGCATGGGCTAGCGCCGTTGCGCTGACGTGCCGCCAGAGCTTGTCGTCGACCAGGAGCCGCTCGATCTGCTCCACCCAGTCGTCGAGTCCCTCGGCAATCAGCACCTCCTCGCCGTGGCGCAGTTCGGTGCCCTCAGCGGCGATCGGGCTCAGCACCTGGGGGGTGCCCCGGGCCAGAGCTCCCACCACCTTGCCCTTGAGGCCTGCCCCTGCCCTTAGGGGCACCACCAACATCCGATGACTGTCGTAGACGCTGGCGGTATCCGCCACCCAGCCCCGCACCCGGACCCCTGGCTGCTGACCCCAGGCCTGGGCCAGCTCTGGATCCAGGCCGCTGCCATAGAGGTGCAGCTCCAGCTGGGGGTGGCGTTGCCGTAGACGCGGCCACAGCTCCGCCAGGAAAAAGGCCACGGCATCGCCGTTGGGGGGATGGGTGTAACTGCCCAGAAAGGCCAGGCCTTCGCGCCCCTCCGGCGAGGGGGGCTGCGCCACGCAGTCCACCACCCAGGGGCAGGCTGCCGTGGGGGCGCGGCCCAGGGTTTCCGCCTCGATCAGCCGGCGCTCCACGGCGCTGTAGCTGAGGGTGAGATCCACCATCCCGATCGCTTGCAGTTCTTCGCGGCGGGTGCTGGCCACGCTGGCTCTGGCCTGCTCGTGGGCCTCGCCGGCCAGGCCCGCGGTCCGCAGCTGGCGCAGTTCGCGCAAGTAGTGAAGATCGGCTGTGCAGAACAGCAGCCGTGCTCGCGGCGCATGCTCTCGGATGGCGGCCATGTGGTCGCGCACCGTGGTGTAGCGCACGAGGTAGAGCAGCTGGAATTCATGGCCCCGCTGGCGCAGGAACTGCTCCAGGGAGAGCACAAACGGGGCATGGACGCTCTCAATGCCCTGGCGCTGCAAGGCCTCGCTGTAGTTCCCCAGCCAGGCCAGGTTCGCCGGCAGGAAGGTCACCTTCCATCCCAGCTCCTGCAGCAGACCCATCTCGGTGATGGCGGCCTGGCTGCCGGCATCCCGATCGGGCCGCGGCGGGGCATGGTCGAGCACCAGCACCCGCCCCACGATCCCCCGGTCTTTGCTGGATTCGGCTGCCGCCTTGGATGGCGGGCCCGATGGTTGGAAGGCGTGCTGCCACTTGCGCTGAAACAGCGGCGCATGTTCCAGCTGCAGGCGCTTGCTGCCCTCCGGGTTACCCGTGTCGATGCCGCAGGTTGTGCCCTCGTGGTGGATCACCCGGGCGAGGGGGGCACAGCGAACGCGCAGCTGCTGGGCTCGTACCTGGAAGGCCAGGTCGGTGTCCTCGAAGTAGGCCGGGGCAAAGTCGGCGCTGAACCCCCCCAGCTGCTGCCACACCGCCAGCCGGATGGCCAGGCAGGCGGCGCTCACGTAATCCACCTGGCGGGTGTAGCTGACCCTGGGGTCGTAGGGATTGCCACCGCGCCCGTAATTCCAGGGCTGGCCATCGCCCCACACAATCCCTCCCGACTCCTGCAGTCGGCCGTTGGGAAAGATCAGCTGGGCGCCGGTGATCCCCGTATCCGGCCACAGCGCAAAGGGCGCCAGGAGTTCCTCCAGCCACCTGGCACAGGGCTCGGTGTCGTTGTTGAGCAGCACCACAAACGAGCCCCGGGCCAGGGCCACGCCGCTCTGGCAGGCCTGGTTGAAACCCTGGGCCTGGTCATGGCGCACCAGGCGAACACCCTGCAGATCCCGGTTGAGGGCCTCGCTGGTGCCGTCGGAGCTGCCGTCGTCCACCAGGATCAGCTCCATCGCGACCCGGGTAGGGGCGTAGGCGATCGCCAGCAGGCAGCGGCGGGTGACGCCGTAGTGGTTATGGGCCGGGATTACCACCGACACCAAGGGAGCGTCGCTGCAGGGCAACTGCACCGGACGCTCCAGCGGCACCACCGGGCTGGCTGGGGTGTAGCCCTCGACGACCAGCCGATGCAGGCGGGGTAGGTCTGGCGGTAGCGGCACTTCACCCGCCTCCGCCCACTGCAGCCAGGTGCTGAGGCTGCGGTGCTGCTCCAGAACCAGGGGGTGGAGATGGTCGGGGAAGGGCGGCCGGCCGTGCTCCAGCAGGGCTGGCCAGGGGGTGAGCTGAAAGGGCGTGAGGGTGATGCGCTCATCCAAGCTGCGCCCCGCCTCATCCCGCAGTTCCAGGTGATGGGGACGGCCATCACAGGCCTCAGGGGGGATCACGCCACGCACATGGCCGTGGCCGTCGCTGCGCAGCTGCACAGAGACACGGCCGTCCACCAGCAGCTCCAGGCGGGCATGGGGATCCCCCCAGCCGTAGATCACCGGGCCTTCGAGGCCATGCAGTCCGCCCCTGCCAAAGCCCTGCCCTCGGCGGTGCAATTGCTCCAGGCGGCGATAGCGCTCAGGGTTGAGCCGCTGGGGACTGCCACTGAGCTCCACCGGGCCGTCGGGAGTGTCGAGGAAGGCCCGCAGCACGCTGCCGGTGCCCCGGGGCGGCAACTCCCGCTCCAGGGGACCCTGCAGCACGAAGCCGCAGGGCAGCGTGAGCCCTTCCCGCTCCAGGTCGTCGCGGTGGATGTGGGCCGTTACCACCGCCAGGGGCCAGGCGCGGCCGGGTTGGAGCAGATCCTCGAGCACCAGGCGCACCAGCAGGGGGGCGGGGGCTGCTGTGGGCGGCACTGGGCAAGCCCAGCCACTGAGGGCGCCAGAGGTGCCCAGATCGTCGAGCTGCCCCGCCCAGGAACCCCGCTGGTGGGGGGCAATGGCAGCCGGCAGGCTCGACGGCACGGGGTACGCCCTTCATTGCATCAACACATCCACAAACTGATGAAGGGCCTCGGCGTTGGGCCCTCCTGATGCAGGTGCGCGCAATGAAGGGCGTAGAAGCGGTGCGACATCGACCCCTCGGAGGCGAGCCCGAGCTTGGGATCTGGGTGTCGCTGGACACCCTGCTGGAGCTGGCCTTGCCGGCTCAGGCCCAGTTGGAGCTGTGGCGCCGTTTGCTGGCGGACCTCGGCCCCAGCGACAGCAGTGCCCAGGACGCATGCCGCGTGGCCTTGCTGGCGGCCCTGTGTGAACAGGAACCCCTGCAGGGGTGCCACAGCCTGGAACGCGGCTCCTGGCAGGAGGGCCGCGGGGCATGGCAGGCGGCGCTGGAGCACCACGGCCAGCTGTTGGCGCTACGGCCCGCGGCCGCCCCGGCGGCGATGGTGCGGCTCATGGAGGGCCTGATCCAGATGCTGGCCCGCCTGGATCAGGCCCTCACCCATCGCCAATGGCGGCCGCCGGCCTCACCGCGGGAGAACGCCGAGGTCCATGGCCTCGCCGCGGAACTGCTGCTGGCGATCCGTGGCCTTGGCGGGCCGCTGCCGGCTTGGTTCGCTGTGGTGGAGGAAGGGCTGCTGCGGCGTGGAGCCCTGGCCCTGTTGCAACAGGCCGATGGGGAATGCCGCCGCCAGGGCCTCGCCCTGCTGTTGCGGCTGGCGCAGTTCCAGCCTGTGCCGGAGGGGCTCCAGGCACGCTTGGAGCTGGCGGTTCTGAGCCTGCTGGCAGACCTGGACCAGAGCAGCCATCCCGCCGCCGATCTCCAGGCCCTGGTGGTTGTTCTGGCCCCCTTGGGGAGCCTTGTGGACAACCCTCAGACCCGCCTGCAGGTGCAGGACGCCCTGGCCTTGGCGGAGGGTTGCTTGGCTCTGAATGCCGAGGCCATCGACCCCTGGGACGTGGCCTCCCTGCAGGAGCAGCCGCGTGGCGTTGCGGTGGAACCCGACCAGATCAGGGCCCTCGTGCGCGATTGGCTGGACGATCACCCCGCCTCGGAACCGGCCGTGGAGCTGGACCTGGTGTGGATCCCCGGGGCACGGCCCCTGCCCCACAGCCCGGGCCAGCTGGCCCTCAACCTGGCCGCGGTGGTGCCGGACTGTGGCAGCGATCTCCCGCAGTTAGAGCCGGTGCTGGCGGCTTTTTTTGAGCCCCTGGCAGCGGCTGGCCGCGGCCACGGCTGGCGTCTGCGGCAGCCTGCTGCCAGCTTGCTCAGCTCACTTCGCCAGCTCTGGAGCGCCGGTGGTTCCCTCACCGGGCTGGACTGCCGGGTGCTGGCCGCGGCCCAGGGCCTGTGGCAGCGCTGGGGTGGCCCGGGAGTGCTCGGTGCCCTCCAGATTCCGCCTGGCTGGCCGCCGGCCCGGCTGGAGCCGGGGTGTTGTCTCGTGCAGCCCTCCCCTGTGCAGCTGGCTGGCTTGCGCTCTTGGTTGCTGGACCGCGAGCGCTTAGAGCAGGCCCTGGCCTTGATCCGCCGTCATCACCACGATCCCGCCTTTATGGCGCAGGCCGCCGCCAGCCGCGATCCCGATGGCTGGGCGGCGGTGCAGGCGCTGTGTGCCTTGCACGTGGAGGAGGGCTTCTATGCCGCCACGTCGGATCCCCTGGCCAGCCTGCGCGCCTGGGCTGATTCGTGCCTGGCCCTGTTGGCCCAATCCCAGTGGCTGTTGGATCTGCACCAGCCCATGGGCTCCTGGTGGGCGGTGCTACAGGGGCTTGTGCGGGAGCACAGCCGCCTGCCGGACCTGGTGGTGGGACCTGAGGACGAGGGGTTCTATCAACTGCTCGCTGGTCAGGAGGTGGTGGTGGTCAGCCCCTTGGCGGCCCTGGTGGAGGAGCAGCACCGCAGTGGGAATGCCTTCGCCTTGTTTGTGGATTTGGCGATTGCCCCTTACGGGCTGCGCTGTGTGGCGGCTCCAGCCTCCTTCTATCCCGAACGGCCCCACCGGGGGTTTGAGGCGAGCTTGGCCGCTTGCTTGGAGGCGATCGAGGTGGTGGCCCGGCAGCGCCCTTTCAGCGTGTTTCTTTGCTCAGCCGGCGCTTACGACCTACCGCTCTGCCAAGCCGTGCGGGATCGCTACGGGGCCAGTTGTGTGGCCATCGGCGCGAGCCTCCACGCCCGCTTTGGCATCGAGCAGCCGGTCAGCCAGCACTGGCGTTGCGGGCAACGCCGCAGCGACCGCTGGCGGCGCATCAGCTGAAGGGCTGCTGCAGGGGGATGTCAAGGCTGGGTAAGCGACTCAGCCTGAAGCCATGGCTGCGCCGTCGTCCCCGCAACGCGAAAGGCCCGCACCAGTGCTGCGGAAAGAGCTGCTGCAGCTGCATGACGACCACCGCCAGTTCAGCAGTTTTGAAGCGTTTGCGGTGGCCTTGCCGGGGCTGATGCAGCTGGGGCGCCATCGGGATGCCGCTGCCACCTGTGTGGCCCTGCTGGGGTTGATCGAACCGCTGAGTGGCCGGCAGATCGAACCCCGCTGGATTCAGATCGGTCGTACCAATCTGCGGGAGTCAATTGTGGCGGCGGAGTGCCTATCCCGCCATCGCGCCATCACCCGCGTACTGGAGTATCTCGGGGAGAGCCAGATCAGCCTGCGGCAAAAACGGGTCTATCTGCCGGAAACCTCCACGGGATTTGTGCGCTGGCTGGGCCACTACTTGCCCCACAGCCTGGAGCTCAGCGACTTTCTTCAGGATGCAGAAATTGTGCCCTCAGACCAGGCTCTGCATCAGAATCTCTGTGCACTCACCTATGGCCCAGATAGCTTTGATCTGGTGATCTGCAACGACGTCTTTGAGCATGTCTATGACCTCCCTAAGGCCATTGAAGAAGTGCACCGGGTTTTGAAGCCTGGCGGGCGATTGTTGTCTACGTTTCCGATGGCTTTTGGTCAGCAGGAAAGTATGATCAAGGCGGAATACAAGGGGCAACACCAAGCCGCATTGTTCCGAGGAGAGCCGGAATATCACGGTGACCCCATTCGGCCGACCCGTGGGTCTCTGGTGTATCAGATCCCTGGCTGGGAGATTCTCGATTTGGCTTCCACGATTGGTTTCTCGGCCGTGGTGATCCACTTGATCAGCAGCTGGAAGCATGGCGTGCTCGGAGCTGATCTGCCGGGGGTTTTGGTGGCCGATTTTCTGCGCTAGTCATGGATATCTCTCCCGGTCTTGCCCGCTTAAGGCGCGCCCTGCTGCTGCACCCCGCGGATGCCCAGAGCTGGCAAGCATTGATTGACTTCATCCAATCCACGGGCGGAGGCTGGCTGCTCTCGGATCTGGATGGGTTATTCGACGATCCCATCGCCGCCCCGCAAGCTGTTCCACGCGATCACCAGGCCGAGGTGCTGGAGCAGGGACTGGAGGCCCACCGTGCCGGTGATGTCGAGGGGCTGGCCAAGGCCCTGGGCCGCCTGCAGGGTCTGGATGCCGATGGAGCCTGGGCCCATGGCCTTTCGGGCTTGCTGGCGGAGATGGGTGGGGCCAGTGGCTATGCCGCCTTCGCCCGAGCTCTGGAGCGGGATCCAGCCAACGCCTGGTTTCGCTACTGGACCAGCGTGGCCGCCCTGCGCCGCCGCGACTGGATCGACTTCGCCTATCAGGCCCTACCGCTGGCCGGCTCGGACACCCTGGAGCACCAAGTGGTGGTGCTGGCTGCCGTGTATCACCTGATTGCCATCGCCTTGGTGCAACTGGTTCCAGATCTTTGTCGTAGCAACGACCTGCGTGTGTTCGATTTGGTGCATCCGGACACGATCGCCCACAACCGCAATGATCTCACCGCTGCTGTGCTGCGGTTTCTGAATAAAGAACGGCGCAAGATGGTTCGGATCCTGATGGCCTATCTCCATCATTCCTACCCGAAGTCCAGCGTCCATTGGGGCCAGGTGCATCAGCTGCAGGAACTGCTGCGCTGGCGCATTCCCTGGCTAGTGGAACCCCAGCTGAGCGCCAACCTCTATGCGGCACTTCAGCAGCAGCTGGAGGCCCTGCCGAATCGGAGCCCGCAGCATGGGGATCTGCACGACCTCTTGCCTCAGCGGCCGGGTGTGGTGTTCGGTGACGAGCACATCACGGTCTGGCGGGATTTCAGATTTCACCTGGTGCCATCGCTGTGATTCTTCGTCCCGGGGAGCCGTTGGCTCCCCTTGGCTCCGATCTGGTGGAGCTCATTGGCCGCTCGGATCGTTTCACCGCCCTGGCGGCCCAGCTCCTCGATGACGGCTTGCAAACCATCGGCCGCACTGCCCTGGAGCAGGAGGTGGCGGCTGGGCTGGGGGATCAGCTGGCCACTGCGTTCTACAAGGCCCTGGTGCTGTTGCCTGATCGCCCCATCCTGATGACGGCGGTGACCGATCTACAGCTGCGCTATCGCTTTCTCTGTGCCCTGGAGGCCATCTACGACCACCGCAGCCAGGCCTTCTGGTTGCGCCATGGCCTCGATCGGGAGATCCAGGAATCCGAGGCACTCCATGCCACGGCTCGCTTGATGGCCTCCGGCGAGGTGGAGCTGGCCTGTTTTGGCCATCAGTTAGCCGACTACTTCGGTGTTGCCGTGGAGAGCTCGACTGAACCGGAACGGTCTCCGGCCGCCTTCCTTGGGTTGGAGTCTGTGGTTGGGGATCTCTGGCACCTGCGCCCCGATCCCCAGCAGCACCTCCAAGGCCGACATGTGTACGTGCTCGTGCCCCACCCTCACATCACCATCGCCAGCGCCAGTTGCCTCTGCAGCCTGGTGGCCCGGGTGCTGCCGCTGCTGGCACGGCTGCATCCGGATCCCCAGGCCGTGATCTGTGCCCCGCTCGGCACCCGCAAGGTGTCCCTGTCCAAGCAGGGGCACCACAGCTGTTCCACCTACTTCGATGGGGGGAAGCCAGTGCCGTTCTCGCTCAACCGCGGACTGGAGCCCTATCTGTTGCTGAGCCCGGAGCCCCTGGTTTCAATGTCTGAGCTGCGCTCGCGCCGCCTCTGCTTTGCGCCACTGGTGGACAGCCTCTCCTCTCTGCTGTTCCGTGATCCAGCCGATTACCGTCTCGGCGATGGGGCCTTCCAGCACCGGCCCCTCACCTCACCGTTGCAGGTGTCGTTACAGGGGGCTGAGCGGGCATCGGGTTTGCTCACCTCCACCTCATGGCGGCATTGCCTGGTGGAGGGTCTGCTAGTGCGGAGCCAGCTGGCGGCCTTTTCGCTCACCCCCTGTCACCACCTCGCTGATCGCTATGCCCGCGTCCATGGCTTCTCAGGCCATGGCCCCTCGGGGGTCATGAATCAGTCGGTCCTGGCCACCTCCCGGGGGTTGCTATCCACATGGCGCTATGAGCGCAACTTCGATAGCTGGTCGGGCCGCAGTGCGGATGTGGCCCGCCACCCATCCCTCAACTTTCTGGCCTGGGAGCGTGGGGATCCCAGCCGATCTGCAGCCTCAGAGGCGTTACAGATCGCTCCTCTGCGCTACAGCGGCTATCCCAGTGAGTGCAAGATCGAAGACCTGCGCCTGTTCGCCATTGGGGAGGCCATCTATGCGATTGGTGCCCTGATTCTGTCGCGCTCTCGCTATCGGGCGTGGCTGCCGGAGATCTCGGCTGAGGCTGCTGCCAACAACACCATCGACGACATGTTGGTGGTTCAGGCCCTAGGACGGCTGGATCTAGAGTGGGGAGTTCTGGTGTTTGAGCGTTTACCCTTGCTGGAGGTCCCCGCTGAGCCGGAATCCGCTGCCACTCTGCTACCCAGCGGTTTTGAGAAGAACTGGCTGATCCACCGGCGCGATCAACAGTTGTTTCTATTCTATTCGGTGCAACCCTGGCGGGTGTTTCAGGCTGATGGCATTCAGCGGCATTGGCAGCTGATGCATCATCAGCCGCTCGCCCTGCCAGAGGGGCTTCAGGGGCCGCTGCGCAACAGTGCACACCCCTTTGCGCTTCACGATCGGAATGGCGATCGCGGGCTTGGGCTTGTGGTGCATCGCCGCCGTAAGCACTCCTACATCTACGATCAATATCTGATTCTGCTTTCGACCGATACCCTGGAGCCTCAGCAGATCAGCCGTGAGCCGATTCTCTCGGTGAATACCCAGGCCATGGCCCATGATCCCGGCTTCCGTAAAAATCCAGGAGTTTGCTATGTGAGTAGTGTATTGGTGCAGGGTGATGAGGTGAGGCTGTTCTTCAATCTGTTTGATTGCCGTACCTGTGTGCTTGCCCTAGCCATGGCCGACCTGATGGCCTTGATCGATGATGGCCTGAGCTTTGTTCCCCTAGTCCCATAGATTTGGAGCGCTGAATGCGGTATGAATCGCTTCCTTGGCCAGCCGTTGTGTTTCGGCCAACGAGGTGGAATATTCCACGGATTCCACCTGTTTGAGTGCTGCCAGGAAGGTCTCGGTGGTGAGCTCCTCCGGGTTTACGGAAATCAGCCCCATCTGCTGGGCAAGGTCGCGGTTCTTCTTGGAGCTGCCCAGATTCATGACTGGTACATGGGCCGTCATCGGGAAAATTAGGCCGTGGAATTTCATTGAGATGGCGGTGTCAAAGTAGGGCATCAGCGCCATGATGATATCCGGTTCCATGTAGTGAGATACGATGTTGTAGAGAGGGGCCTGGTTGGATGCTTTGGCCAGCCTGTATCCCACATAAGCGTCAATAGAATTGTACCAGTAGCTCAAGCTGAAGAAGTAGAGGTTGTAGTAGGGCGTGATCTCGTCGAGGGCGAGTCTTAAGTTGCGTAGGTAGAGCTTGTCGGCGGCTTCGCGTTCAATGCCTTCGAGAACGCATGAGCTGCGGATTGTTTTGTAATCGTAGTAGTGATCGGACAGAAAGATGGCCATGTTTTTGTTGCGCAGCTGGCCCGCTGGCATGGTGTTCTCGCAGTGCCCTCCCATCCGCTCGTGCAGTTGTTTATTGCGGATATTTGGATCCAGTTCGCTGATGGCTTGCCGCTCTGCTGGAGTGGCGCCTAGGGCGTGAACGATGTCCGGCAGGTAGTGGATGTTTCGATCTGATGGCGTGAGCCGGCGTAGTTGCACGGCGTCAGATTCGCTGCGAATCCAGGATTGGCGCATCTGCGCAAGGGTGGGGGTGTAGCTGCTCAGGAGATGCTCTTGGGAGCCAATGTCGGCGCTGATGATATGGAAAGGCGTCCGGGCTGGGATGTGGGCCCAGAAGTAGGGTTCGCCGATGATGGCGCCGCCGCCCACGATCAAGCGGGCCCGCCCGCCGGCCACGTCCTGTTCAATCTCACTGGCTAGGGATCGATTCTCGGCGAGCTGTGATGGCCGGATGAAGCGCAATTCCGCGCTGGCGGGCAGCAACTGCTGAAAGGCAAGGCGAAAGGCCTCATCGCCGGCATTTTTTGATCCGTAGTAGCCAAAGATATAAAACCATTGCGGTGCCATCAGCCTGAGCTCCTGTTGCTTTCCCCCGGCATCTCAGTCTGGAAAGATGCTGGAAGTGAATCACTTTCTGCGGCAGTGCTGCCCCAGGCTTGCGTTGGAATCGCTACGGGTCTGTGGGGCCTCCCGTTGGTATCTCCAGTTGGGATCTGATCAGGGCCATGGTGAGGGTGATGGCCCGTTCGATATTCACAATCTCAAATGGGAGATTGTGCTGTTCCCCCTTGGGCAGGGATGCTGCTGCCGCGTCCTGTGCATAGAGATCCGTGGGCAGGGTGGCGAGCAGTCCTGCGCCTTCGCATTGTTGGCGATGCCAGCGGGCGATGGCTTCCGCATGGGGGGATCCCACCAGGCACAGTCCTGGAATCTGCGGTTGCAGCCAACCCAGCTTGTGCTGCATCGTGCCTTCATGGGTCACATAAAAGCGCAACCCTTCCGTGCGCTGCAGCCAGGCGGCAAACTCCAGCCCGGAGAGCATCTCCAGTTGCGCCTGGGGGCAGGATTCCATGATTTCTAGCACTCGGGTGGTGCAGGCCTGCTCCCGCAGTTGTGCTTGCGGCTGATCACGATTGTTGTGTTGATAGGTGAATCCGTCCAGCAGGATCAACGGCCGCTGAAAATGGTGCATCAGCGCTGTAATTAAGCCTCGGAAATAGGCCACTTCATTGCGCAGCTCCCGCCGTCCTGGTCCGCGGATGCCCAGCAGGATCAAGGGTCGGGGCCGATCAGGCGGCAGGGCTGGCGGCGCTTCCCTGGCGAGGGCCTCGATCACGGTGGCGCGGGCCTGTGACGTCACCAGCGTGCCGCCCAAGCGCACGCTGGGACGCTGGCCAATCCGATCGGGCTCTACCAGGCTCACCCCCTCCAACTGGGCCAGGTTCAGCACGGTGTCGTTGTCCTGCAGCAGCTCCAGGCCGGTGCCCGCTTGCAGCAGCCGCAGCAGTGGATCCAGCTCGTTCCAGAGGAAATGGGCAACGTTGCTATCACCGGCCCGCACCACTGCCCGTTCGCCAGAGCGCGGCTGGGCTTCAGCCGGTGGCGCGGGCTTGAGCGGTTGCGCTGACAGCCGGTAGCCATCGCCGCATTCCCCGGATGACCACCACCACAGGCTCTGGTCGTTGCGGCGTTGCAGCAGCAGGTGGTTGCGATCGGCATCCGCCTGGCAGTGCTGCAGTTGATAGGTGTTCCCATCCAGCTGCAGCTCCAGGGGCCGCCCCTCAAGAATGTCGAGTTGGTAGCGACGCACGGACCGGGGGTAGACCCAGCGATTCAGGGCGTCCAGGCCCGTTGTCGGGAGCGAGGTCATGGCCTGGCTTGCGGTGACCCGCTCACGGCAGTGTTGGGCTGCGCGGTTCAGGCCTGTGGCCTCCAGGGCCCGGCCCAGGGCCAGCAGGCCACTCTCCAGGCCCAGCTGCTCGATGGCCGCAGAGGAGAGGCCCAGGTTATGGGCCTGGCCCAGGGTTTGGCGGGCCCGGCGCAGGCGGCTGGCGGCGCCCCCTTGCTCAGCCTGCTGCAGCAGGGCCTGGGCCTGGATCAGCCAGGACTGCGATTGCTGGGGATCTGGCTGTCCCTCCGCCATGGCCCTTGGTCCAGGCTGCCGATGGCCGGAGCCTATGCATGGCGCTCGGCCGTGGCGGCTGCTGCCCCCCTCCTCATTCCCACTCGCCGAGCCAGCGCTGCCGCCAGAGGCCCGAGGCCAGCCAGGCACTTCCCGGTCCGCGGCGCCGGAAGAAATACCAGAGGCGGTTGAGCTGAAAGCTGCGCTTGTTCTGTTGCGCCAGGCCAGGGTCGGCGGCCAGGGTGCGGCTCTGCAGGGGGTTTTGGGCCAGCATCCGCCCATGGGCAAAGCTGCCGTTGAGGCGTTGCACGCTGGGGGTCGCCAGCAGGCGGTCGCGGTAGTCGAGGTCTTCGCAGTAGGCGGGGTAGTAGCGCTCATCGAAGCGACCCACGGCATCCCAGGCCAGGGCGGTGAGCACAAACGCGGAGAAGGCGCGATCTCCCGGGAACAGGGCCAGGTATTGCGGTTGATCGGGATTCAGCTGCGCCACAACCTCCGCCAGCAGTCCCGGGGGAAACACCACATCGTGGTTCACGATCAGGGCCATGGCGGCCTGGGGAAAGCTGAGCAGGATCTGATTCCAGGCTGCTGCCACCCCAGCATTGGCAAAGGGCCTGGCCACGCGGATCTGGCCGATCCCTGGCATGCCCTCCCGTTCCATCTTCCGCAGCGTGTGGCGCAGCTGCAGGGCCTGCGGGTCGTTGCGGCCCCCGCTCTGATCCACGATCGCCAGCACGTCAATTGGCACGTCCAGGCTGGCCAGCAGGTTGTGCAGATGCTCCTCTCCATTGAGGATTGGCACCCCCACCAGGGGCAGCACCCCCGCTGGGGCCGCTTGCGGTCGCAACTGCTCTAGGCCCTGCCAGAACAACTCCAGCAGCTGGCCGTCTTGGCTGCGCTCGCACACGTCGGCCAGGCAGCGCCACAACGCCTCACTCGGCTGTGGGTCGGGTTTACCCCGTTCAGGCAGGTTGGCCAACCATTCCAGCAGCCAGGAGAGCACCAGGGCTCGGGCCTGCGGCCAGGCGCCCAGGTTCAGCAGGAGCTCCACGGCCCGTGAGCGGGCCTCCGGGTCCGTGGGGATGGGCTGATGCAGGAGCCCATGGGCGTAGTGATCGCCCGCCTGGCGCCAGCGGGCCACCAGGTGCTCGAGGGCGTTCGGGTCCGTGTGGCGCCGAGGTGGATGGCTCACTGGCCGGGCTCCTGAGGAGAAGCAGGCCCCAGCCTGAGCTGTACCTGCCAGCCACCCTGGGGGGAGGTCCCCACCTGGAGCTCACCCCCATGGCTGCGGCAGAAACTGCGGGCGATGGCCAATCCCAATCCATGGTGCGGTGGTGGCAGCAGGGGAACGCTTAGGGGTGAGGCCAGCCCCGCCTTACCCGTGTCATCCAGCTGGATCACCGTGCCAGGGCCGCTGGGACGCGCCGTGATCCGCACCGGTGCGCCTCCATGCTCCAGGGCGTTCTCGATCAGGTTGTGGAGGGTGCGCTGCAGGAGCCGACGATCCACCCAGCCGCTGAGGGTTGCCGGGATCTCCACCACCACCAGCCGCGGCCCGTAACTTCTGGCGATTTCCCGGCAGAACCGCTCCAGGGGCAGCCGTTCGCGCGGAGGGGGGCTGATCCCCTGTTCGCCGATTTCCCCCAGCTCCTGATCCAGGGCCACCAGGGCCTCGAGATCGGCTTCCAGGCCGGCTACGAGTTCGGGATCATGGGTGTCCTGGTCCCGCAGGGTCTCCACCCGCAGCAACAGCCGGGTCAGGGGTCCCCGGATGTCGTGGGCCAGATCATCGAATTGGCGCTGCCGGTTGGCTGCGGCGCATTGCATCTGATGCAGCAGGCCGTTGATGCGGTGGGAGAGCAGCTGGAGCGGAGCGATGCCGCCGTCGAGCACCAGGCTGACCTCCTGGCTAGGCCGCCGGGGCAGGGCTTTGAGCAGTTGGTTGAGCGGTTGCCACAGCTCCCGCTGCAGGAAGGTCACAACCCCCATAAGCCCGCCGAGCACGATGGCAAGTACCACCAGCAGTGCCCCGCTGGTGGCCACCAGGCTCAGGCCACTGCGTTGCAGGAGCAGCAGCGCCAGGAGCAGCAGCAGTAAGGCAAAGGTCATGCCGAGCGCGCAGGCGATCAGCAGTTCGCGGCGATCGCGGCTACTGAATAGAACGGCCCGTTTCATCGGGGCGCCCCCTCGCTGGGCTGCCCATCGCTGCCGGCTTCGATGCGGAGCGCATAGCCATGGGCCCGCACCGTTTCGATCTGCAGGGACCCGCCGGAGGCCTGCTCCAGCAGGCGCCGCAGCCTGGAGAGCCGCATGTCGATGCTGCGGCTGCTGCTCACCGGGGTGAGGCTGCCACTGGCCAGGGCCAGTTGCTCGCGGGTCAACACGCGGCCAGGGGCCCGGCAGAGGGCCAGCAGCAGGATCCGCTCCCCCCGGCTCAGCGTCACGCTGGGGGCGCCGGCTTTGCGCAGGGAACCCTCGTGGGGGTGAAACGCTACGTCCCCGAGCACGATCTGCTGTTCCTGCTGCGAGGGGGACACGGCCAGGCGTTGGCTGATCCGCAACAGCTGTTCGCAGCGCAGCAACATTTCGCGGGCATGGAAGGGTTTCACCAGGTAGTCCTGGGCGCCTTGTTCCAGGCCATGGATGCGATCAGCGGCGGCCCCCATGGCGGAGAGCATCAGCACGGGAAAGCTCTGGCCTGCCCGACGCAGATCGTGGAGCAGATCAGTGCCGAGGTGGTCGGGCAGCCGTTGATCGAGCACCAGCAGATCGGGTCGGCCGTCCTGCAGTGCGGCCAGCATCTGTTCGGGGCGATGGAACGTCCGCACCTGCCAACCGCTGCTGCGCAAGCGGGACACCATCTGCCGGCAGAGGTCGATGTCGTCGTCCAGCCACCACAGCATGGAGCCGGGATAGGCGGAGTTGAAGGTCTTCTCCTGCTCTGCCACCACAAGCCACTGGGAGTGCTCCACCGCCAGTGTGATCAGAAGTGATGGCCATCACGTGCCCTCTGCTGCTGTTGCGGCTGCCAGTGGATTGGGTGACGTCGTCACTCATGCCAGCGTTTCCTCGCTTGCTGAGAACGCTTGTGAATCCTCTCTCCAGTGGTGGCTGCACCACTGTTGATCTTGGCCAGAGTTAGTCCATTGGCTGGTACCGGCCAATGGAGCACAATCGGTGAGATTGGAACGCTGTTATTGGGCAATAGTTCTGGGTTGCCTGGTTTGTTTAGACGTCCAATCAGGCGGCATTCCGAGTTACCTTCCTGGTATTAGCAATGCTTAGAATGCACTCGGAAGTTCAATGATATCAGGGAAAGACGGGATCACGTTTTGGTTTGGATTGGTCTGGGGTAAATTAAACAGGCTTGGATCTGTGATCACTTCACCAGGCCTGCCCTTGTCATTGCCTGTCCGGCAAGCGTTTTCCCCGAACCCAAGTCCAACGCATTCGAGCTTTTCATTGGTGTCTGCATCCCGGCAGCTGACGGTGCTATCGCTGCTGACGATGCAATTGAGCCGTTGATTGGAATACTTGTCGATGCAGGTGCGAACCCCGCCGCCAGATATGGTGCAGTTCAGCTCCTGGCTCGAGTTATTGCTTACGCAAGTGGATGTGCCATCAGAATTGTTGATACAGGTATAGGTTGTTTCGCTACTATTGGCGGGAGCTTCGCCAAGAACAAGAAATATTCCGATGGCAGCCAACCCAGTTATCAGGCTTCTATTTGTGCTTTGGACATCACCAAAGAAGCTGGCAATGGGCTTGCGCAGTTCGTCTCGGTGGTTGCGGCGCCTGTAATGTCCGGGCATGACAGTGTTTGAAAGGCTAAAAAGCTCCATTGAAACTAGTCTGTGTCCTGGATCGTTGCATGGTGGCTGTACTTGATGGGCAAATGCGCTGCTTATCTGCGCATGATGATTGTATTGGTGGTTTCCAGGCGCGTGGTTGTTCCTGTGCCCACGTTATTCATGCTGTTGCCACTGCCATCTGCAGATCGCATCACTGCACCAAGGCCATCGGATGCCACACCGCCAGCACTGAAGACTTGAGTGGAATAGGATGGAAGCAGAATGGTTGTGAGAGTGGAGTTGGCTAACGGTAACTCGTTGATTGGAATAATGGCTTGATGGCGAAGGCCGTTACTGGCTTCATTCTCTTCCGTAAGATACCTGCATTGTAGGTTGTTTGCATCGCATATGGTGGCGAAACGCTGGTTTGTGTCTGCCTGTAGGGCTGTAAGATTGGCGGTTGAATGCAGCAGTTTTGGGTTTGCCTTAACATAGTCTGCATCGATGAGTCTTGGTCGGGTCAATTGCACGGGTTGACGTTGGACGGGATCCCAGACCTGAAACCGCTCCGTTGTGGCGATAACCCCCACAGTGCATGTAGATCCTGATGGGCTGCCTTGGCTATCAATAGTGCAGCCGCGCCCAATTGCATTGACATTGGCACCAGCGGCGTTCACCATATTGACACGATTGGCTTCTACCCTCGCTGTTGGTGGATCAAGACTCACCTCTGCGGTGCTCTGGGTGATCGCTGTCTGATCGGCGGCGGCGGTGACACTCACCATGGATACAGAGCCTTTAGCTCCGGCTGTGGCTTTAGATGCATCCAGGAAAATCCCACCTTGCTCGTCGGTGCTGATCACCATGCCGGTACCTCCTGGGACGGTGATCTCATAGCGGCTTGCCCCAGCTTGCGTGTTGGGTATCAAGACCCCACCCCGTGAAGGGCGAATCACATTGAGGCTACTGGGCTGATCTGGATTAATGGTGCTGATGTTGATGTTAAATGATGTATTGGGATCCGTGATTGCGTAGTAATCGGCAAGTGTGGCCTTGCCCGCTTCATAACGCAAGGTTGGCATTGTTTCGGCACATGCTGCTGAAAACACCGCAGCGTTCAGGCAAGGACCGTTGGCGGTTGTGAGGTTGGACTGAATTGCTCCGGAAGGATCGTAGAAATTGGGACTAGGCCCACCCTGGCGGCTGAAATCCACTGGAATGCCAGACCAAGGGCTCTTGAGCCCCACAACACCACTGCTGGTGATTGAGATCTTGCTGATATTGTCAAAAGTAGCTTGCACCTGGAGCGGTGCATTTTCGAGACGCGTTTCCGATGTGGAGTAGCTGCTGAGTTGGCTATAAGCAGGCTGGCCTAGATCAACGACAACGACAGCGAGCACTAGCAACGATGCCAATGCAGGAGGGGTTCGATAGTGGGCAGGCTGTCGAGCCATTGATGTAGTAACTCAGTTTATAGCACTAGGATGTGTGAGGATGTTGTCATCTTCCACTTTGTTTAATTCGGGGGCTGAAGCTGATTGTTGCGAAATACGCTAAACGAAAAGTTGTCGTTGAGGATGAGGGCTTGGTTGCGGCTCTCTGCACGTTGATTGGTGATTGTTTGCTGCTGAAGAAAGTCAATATCTGGATTGCTCGGGTCGATGCGTGTGTATTGGCTTGGATTGCTCATATTGAGATTGCTGCGTGTAGTTTGCATGTCTGTGATATTGGCAGCATTGTTTCTGATGCGCTGCTGATGGCTGAATCCTGTTGAGGTGATGCCGTATGTAAAGCCAGTCTGATGCAATTGGGCGCGGACGGAAAGGGGTGCGAAAAGAGTGAGTGCGCCTAGAGCTGCTATAACCCAAGCCTGAAACTCTCTGGCCCTGATTGGCATTTGATCGTAGATAGCAGTTCTTCGCATGACCAGATCTCAGCGGAGTTGGATTGTAGTTGGCGAACTGGTGATAGTGATGGAAGCATTGCTGCTTTTTAAAATCTTTTGAGTATTCTCTATTTGATCTGTGTTCGTGATGCTCAGGCGAAAGTCGCTCGGTATGTCGGCCTGGATGATCGGTAGCGGGGTTTCAGCGATGCTGCTTGGCAGGGGTATTGCTGGTGCTGGGACGGTGAGAATGGTGTCGAGATTCGTGGCTCCGATACCGCGCTGTCGGGTGTAGATCTGACTGTTTTGGAGAACCCTGCCCGTGTCAAGCAGAACTTGGACGCCAAAAGACGCGCCAAGCGTTTGAGCATGGCTGATTAGGGGGGAGCAGCTGACCAGGCCAGTAGCCACAACGGCTTTTGCTAGGAAGGCCTTCATTGGCTCAGAGGAGCTGTGTATACGGAGAATGTATTGGTTGTGCTTTGTACATCACTTTTAGAGCCTGTTACTGTTACAGATTTAATGCCGGGCAGCTCATTGGTAATCGAGAGCTGAAGGTCCGCCCCGGTACTTGCAGGAGCAAATGTTACCAATGGGTTGATCTCCGTTGTACGCAGAAGGGTGGGGACAGAACCGTTGGGCGTGAACAGTGTGTAGTTCTGCAGACTGGATTGGATGAGGTTGCCTCCACCGCCAGACATGCTGACACCACTGGCAGTCATGATCAAGGATTGGCTGAGGTTATTGATGGTGGTCGTGCTTTCGGTCGTCATCAGCTGGCGACTGACAGTGGTGGAGGTGCTGCTGCCGATGGTTCCTGCCTGTTGCGCTAACACAGGCAACCCTTGGTTCGTAAGCAACAGGATCAAGGGAAGCCGCAGTATTCTCGCTAGGCTGAAGGCCGTGAACAGGGCTGAAGAGGAGAGCCGCAGAGTTCTATCGGGCTGACAGCAGGCCATCGGGATAGGGGGAGGTTGAGTCTTCGGTTTCAAGCGTCAGAACACTGAGAGGGTGGAGCCTCGACGTGTGGTGAAGCTGGTACCAGCGTTGATACGGTCTGGGGGTTGAATCACACCGGCGGGGCTGATGTTGAATTGCATGCCTGTTCCATCACCACCAGCGGTGTAAGTTTGGTTGGAAAAACCTGGCAACACAATGTTGTTCAAGCCTGCGGAACCGGTCGCTGGTGTGAGATCTGGGGTGCTCACCGACAGCGACATTTTTGATTCTGTACCAACCACTGTACTGGCGGTGGCATTAAACGCGTTTACGGTGCTGCCTGTAGAAATAGGCCCAGAAAACGACATATTTGTGGCTGAAAACACAAAGCCTTGGGCCGTGTTTGCCGTGGCATTGCCGCTGGGTGCATTCACCGTCAGTGTGCCCTGCACTTCTTTCGTAACGGTATAACCCGCATGAGCGGGCCCTATTGCCAAACTAGCAAGCCATAGCGTGACAGTCAAGGGCCGAACAATTCGATGAAGAACAGCCATGGTGGCTAGGGAGTGGGCTTGGGAGGTATGGAAAACCGGGGCGGCCGAGATGGCTACCCCAGTCAAGTCAGCGACGAAATGTCAACTAAAGGTTGTCGGCACCTGATTCAGTGAGAATCAGCGACCGAAGACGGTCATGTCGAAGGTGGTCGTCAGGTTGACAGTGTTACCGAAACCACCGGAGGTGATGGTGTTCACACCGCCACCGCCAGCGGCGCTGTTGATGGAGACGTTGGAAACAGCATTGTCGCCACGATTGCCTGCAGCAATGGCCTTGCCGGCAGTAAGAGCAGAACTCGTTCTGATCTGGCTGGCGCTGCTTCCGCCCGAACCCACCCAGGCGACGCCACTGGCGGTGAGCGTCTGGGTGGAGAAGTCGGGCAGGGTGATGGTGCCAGTTTTCGGATCGACACCAGGTGCCGCTTCCTTGGTCACAGAGTTACCAAGGAGTTTGTCTCTTGTAACGCCCGAGGGGTCGATAGTCCGCAGCTGGTCGGCCGGATCTGCGGTGATTTTTAGTGAGGTGGAACCCTTGTCCTTGTCCTTGGCAATGTAGTTGCCAGAGGACAGCACAGCCGCTTGATCGGTCACTAGCTCACCCTCAGCATTCTTGTAGTCCCTTCTGAAGGTTGTGGCGACGATATCCGTGTTGGTGAATGTTGCGCCGCCGATGGTCTGCCTGCCGTCAATGGTTGCGTTGACCGCATTCAGGGCGATATGGTTGGTGGTGTTGGCCTTCACGTAGGCCGATGCCCCATCTACACTGACGGAACCGCTGGTGGAGTAGGTCTCCTGCACGCCATTGGACAGGCTCTTCGCGGTCAGGGAGATCTGACCGGTGCTGCCACCCCCGGCGGCATCGGTGTTCATTTCCACCTTGGTCGGGCTAAGTACAGTGGCTGTAATGCCGGCCACGCCCTGCTGGGTCACCTGATAGGACGAAGCACCGGAGGTTTTGACGCCGATGTCCGAACCCGATGGGCTGGTGATGGTGTTCCGGCTAGTGAAACGGTCAGCATTCTTGCTGGAAATGTCCAGGCTGAAGGTGCCAGTCGTGTCGGTGACCGCATAGACGTCGGCCAGAACCGGGTTGGCATTGGCAACAGACAGCAGGGAAGAAGCGGTGTTGCTGCAAATCGTGGTAACACAGCTGTTGGCGCCCTGGTTAAACATTGATTTTGTTGCTGGAGTGAATCCAGCCGTAACTCCAATAGCGGAGATACCGTCCAACGGATTGACGTAATTTCCGGCGGCCGCATTATTCAGGTTGAAACCACCAACGCCGTTCGCCTGCACTGCTGCCGACGAGGACTTGTCGTAGGTGGCGGTGACGGAGTAGGGATTGACGCGGATGGTGGCAGAGGCCGTGTTGGTCACGGACGTTTGTGCCCAGGCGCTGCCAGTGCCAGCGACGAGGCCGGCTGCTGCCAGCGTCCGTGCGAGCTTCAAGAAATTGGAAGCCATGTTGGTGAGCGAAGTGATTAGTGACGCTCATCTGCATCATGGATGCAGGGAGCTGCAGCTCTATGATCTTGTATTGCTCACTGGGCTGCCCACCCCCCTTGGGGGTGATTCACGGGATCTCCGGATTATTTTTTTCCGGGTGACTCTCCGGGTTGCGTGTGCACTGAACCCTGGGCAGGTATGGCAATTCCACCGTTGCCAGCATTGTCGGTTTTGGCTGGCAGGGGCTGGCTTGTGGGCCCCTTGACACCAGCAACTGGCGGTGGTGGTTTCAACAGGGGGACCAATAGGGGTTGGGTGACATCAGCGGGGGAGGCCGGCGATGTTGACCGTTCTGCTCGTGTTGGAGGCGTAACGTAATTGCGAACACCAATCACATTGACCCCTCGACAGAGCTCGGCAAACTGATCTGTTAATACGGCCAAGCGGGATACTTCTACGCATTTCAGCGCTGTTACCAGCATCACATCAGCCAAGGTCTTGCGGGATTCGGCTGCTGCCCTCGCGATCTGAACATCGTAGAGAGCTAACTGCCGTTCGCCGATCTGTCGGCAGACATCCCCATAGTTTGGTCCGATGGGTACGGTAAGAGTAATCATCCCGCCAAGATTTCTGTTGGCAACGTTCGTGTTGAGTTCTGAATTTGTTAGGCCGTTGGAGTTTCCTTGGAAGCCAGAGATGCTTAGAGTGGGTGTGGGGCAGTTGATGCCGGGTCCAAACCCATAGAAGGCGCTGGTGTTAACTTGTGTATTGTTCTGGTTGTTAATGCTGGTTCCGGTTGTGTTTGATGCGGCGCTCGAATTGGCCGAATTCTGTTGAGCTAATGTGGGAATTGATGCGATACCAAGTTTTATCGCAATAGCCAGGAAAACTACTCTCGCTATTGGTCTCTTCATGGCTGCTGCTCTAGTAGCCCAAGCTCGATGGCGCGCAGGATGGCCTGTTGGCGGTTCTTCACGCCAAGTTTTCGTATCACATCACGGCTGTAGCTCTTGACTGTTGAGGGGCTCAAGAAAAGTTGGTCCGCGATTTCTTTGTTGCTCATCCCAGTGAGGATCAAGTCTAGAACTGTCTTTTCTCGTGGCGTGAGATTTTCGGCGGCGTGCCTTTGCGATTCTTGGATGTAAGCTCGAATCGAGGTGCTACGGTAGGTAGTGATGGTTTCTGCTATTGTCAGAAATGCGGATGCTAGTGGTTCCTCTGGATGGCCTAAGTCCCATTCGGCAATGATGGCGTTGCAAAAAGGATCGATCTGCCTTGTTATTTTAAGCTCTGATTTTTTGTTGATAAGGAAAAGAATGGCTAGATCTGTTTGGATCGATCTAGCTTGCTTAACTAGACTAGCTCCGCTCCCGAGGCTCAGGCCTTGTGTGCAGATGAGAAGTCCGTGGGGTCTGGATTGGAGATTGACTATGGCGTCGCTTTCTGAGTCTGTGAGTTGGTGGTCTAATGCTTGCTCTAGGCTGAGTATGGCTTGAATAGCTGACAGGAGGATCCGATGTTCGCTTGCAATCAGTATGCGCCCTCCTAGGTTCCCTAGGAAGTCCCTGGATCCGGTGTTCGTAAGTTGGTGAGCCAGGCATGCCTCACTTTTGTTGAATTATAGGGCACCTTACTGCTTCCCCCGTATATCTGATATTCGAAATGTTCTATCCTTTTCTTGCATATGCTCTCGGGCTTCTGTGTCTATGGCTACAGAATGGCGTAGCGTTGGTTGTTGCTCGTGTTGCCGTAATCGTTTGCGTGTCTTGCTGGTGGCATGATTCGCATGCTGTCTCGCTGAAATCCTGTGCTTGTTCCGTTCAGCCTTGAAGGATTCTGGTTCACACGTGTATGAATACGTGTGTGGCTATGCACAAGGCATTATTCCCATCGGACCTTGGCTAGGTTCCCTCCCTACAAGGGTTGCCAAGGGAGCAGTGGCTTGAGAGCCAATGGGTTGTTTCTTGTTGGATCTCGAGTTGATCTAGGCTGCCAGTCATCAGTGCCTGGAGGCGAGATGTCGACGAGCTTGGCTGAGTCCTGCTAGGAGTTGGCGCCCTGAAGATGGCTAGCCGGTGGACAACTATTGGTGAAGCCAGCCTTCGGCTGTAGTGAACATGCTGCAAAAAAAGCGGAGCCATTGTGAATGGTCTCCGCTTTGGGTTTGCAGTGGTCTTGATTGGATGGTGCTGGTTGAACTGATCTTTGGCCTTGATCAGGCCCCAGCTCCAGCTAGGGCGGGCATGGCCACAGACTCCGTGGTTTTGCGGATGACCACCTGTTTGGCGTCGTCTACATCCACCACCGCAGAGTCGCCATCGCCCAGCCTGCCGGAGAGGAATTCCTCGGCCAAGGAGTCTTCCAGTAAGCGCATCACGGCGCGGCGAAGCGGACGAGCGCCATAGCTGGGGTTGTAACCCTCTTCCACCAGCCGCTCTTTGAACGCTTCGGTGACGGAGAGATGAATCCCCTTCTCGCCCATGCGGCCGAACACCTCCTTGAGCATGATCTCGGCGATCTCCTTGACCTCGTCGCGGGTGAGCTGACGGAAGACAATGATTTCGTCGAGACGGTTCAGGAATTCAGGGCGGAAGTACTGCTTCAGCTCTTCATTCACCAGGGAGCGAATGCGGTTGTAGTTCGTTTCCTCGGCATCGCTGCCGGAGAATTCGAAGCCGAGGCCGCCGCCGCCCTTCTCGATCACCTTCGAACCGATGTTCGAGGTCATGATGATCAGGGTGTTCTTGAAATCCACCGTGCGGCCTTTGGAGTCGGTCAGGCGACCGTCTTCCAGCAGCTGCAGCAGCAGGTTGAACACGTCGGGGTGGGCTTTTTCGATTTCGTCGAACAGCACCACGGTGTAAGGCCGGCGCCGCACCGCTTCGGTGAGCTGGCCGCCCTCGTTGAAGCCCACATACCCAGGAGGCGAACCGATCAGCTTGCTGACGGTGTGGCGCTCCATGAACTCCGACATGTCGAGGCGGATCATGGCCTCTTCGCTGCCGAAGAAGTAGGCCGCCAGCGATTTGGTGAGTTCGGTTTTGCCCACGCCGGTGGGGCCGGAGAAGATGAAGCTGGCGATCGGGCGGTTGGGGTTCTTGAGGCCCACCCGGGCCCGACGAATGGCGCGGGAGACGGCCTTCACGGCTTCGTCCTGGCCGATGAGGCGCTGGTGGAGGGTTTCCTCCATATTCAGCAACTTGGCCGATTCGCTCTCGGTGAGCTTCTGAACGGGTACGCCCGTCCAGGAGGCCACGATCTGGGCGATGTCCTCTTCGGTGACCATCGGCATCCGATCGGTATCGAGCGCCGCTTCAGCAGGCATGGCCGGGACTGTGACGGCTTCGGATCCTTCGCGGGTTTCTGGCGCGACCTCGTCCTCCTTGCGGGTCTGGAGGATGGTGCGGATCTGCTCGCGCAGCTCCACTTCCTTATCGCGCAGCTCACCGGCTTTGGTGAAGTCCTGCTCGCGGACGGCATCCTCTTTCTGCTTCTGGACGTCGCGCAGTTGCTTGTCCACTTCCTTGGCTGCTGGGGGCAGCTTGGAGTTCATCAGCCGCACGCGGCTGCCGGCCTCGTCGATCAGGTCAATGGCCTTGTCGGGCAGGAACCGATCGGAGATGTAGCGGTCGCCCAGGGTGGCCGCGGCCACTAGGGCCTCGTCCGCGATCTTGAGGCGGTGGTGGGCCTCATAGCGCTCCCTGAGACCCCGCAGGATCTCGATGGTGTCGTCTACGGAGGGCTCACCCACCATCACCGGCTGGAAGCGACGCTCCAAGGCGGCGTCCCGTTCAATGTGCTTGCGGTATTCATCGAGCGTGGTGGCGCCGATGCACTGCAGTTCACCCCGGGCCAGGGCGGGCTTGAGGATGTTTGCGGCGTCGATGGCACCTTCGGCGGCACCAGCACCGATCAGGGTGTGCACCTCATCGATTACCAGGATCACGTTCCCGGCGCCGCGGATCTCCTCCATGATTTTCTTGAGGCGCTCCTCGAACTCACCGCGGTACTTGGTGCCGGCCACCAGCAGGCCGATATCGAGGGTGAGGACGCGCTTGTCTTCGAGGATGTCCGGGATGTCGCCGGAGTTGATCCGCTGAGCGAGCCCCTCGGCGATGGCGGTTTTGCCAACGCCGGGCTCGCCGATCAGCACGGGGTTGTTCTTGGTGCGGCGCCCCAGGATCTGGATCACCCGCTCAATCTCATTCTGGCGGCCCACCACGGGGTCGAGCTTGCCGTCGGCGGCCTGCTGGGTGAGGTTGCTGCCGAATTCGTCGAGGGTGGGGGTTTTGGTGGAGCCCTTGCTGCCACCACCGCTGGCCACCTCGGCGGTCTCGCCGAGCATGCGGATCACCTGGGTCCGCACCTTGGCCAGGTCGACGCCGAGGTTCTCCAGCACGCGGGCGGCCACGCCTTCGCCTTCGCGGATCAAGCCCAGCAGGAGGTGCTCGGTGCCGATGTAGTTGTGGCCCAGCTGGCGGGCTTCCTCTAGGGACAGTTCCAGAACGCGCTTGGCCCGAGGTGTGAAGGGGATCTCCACGGCCACGAAACCGGAGCCCCGGCCGATGATCTTCTCCACCTCAACGCGGGCGTCCTTGAGGTTCACGCCCATCGACTTGAGCACCTTGGCGGCCACACCGGTGCCTTCGCCGATCAGGCCCAGCAGGATCTGCTCGGTGCCGACGAAGTTGTGGCCAAGGCGGCGGGCCTCCTCCTGGGCCAGCATGATCACCTTGATGGCCTTCTCGGTAAACCGCTCGAACATGGGGCGGGGCCTTTTGCGGGTGTCACCAACCTATCAGGGTTGGAGGGGGTTGTGTGGTGTGCCGTTTGACACCCTCAAACCCTTTGCAGCAGCTGAAGATTGCCAGCCTGATTTGCACAACTGAAGCCCGAAAAGTTTTCGGTTCTACGCATCAGGCATGGACGGCAATCCGTACTGCCTGGGCATGCGGTAAATCAGCTGCGGTCTTTTGTCTGGTCAAGCTTGAGCCATTGGATCAGAGCATCCTGGCCATTGCGGTAGTAGGCGCGACGGATCCCGGCGGTCTTAAACCCGGCCGCGGCGTAGAGGGCCTGCGCGGCGCCGTTGTCGACGGCCACCTCCAGGGTGGCGTGGGCGGCCCCCTGGGCCGTGCCCTCCAGGAGCAGGGCCGCCAGCACCCGGCCGCCGAGGCCGCGGCGCCGCTGCTGGGGATGCACCGCCACGGCCGTGATGTGGAGCTCGTCCACCACCAGCCAGCCGCAGGCCAGGGCCTGCAGGTGCGCTCCGAGCCAGAGCCCCAGGCAGGGGCGCTTGGCCTCCGCCAGTTCTGTTTGCCATTGCTGGCGATTCCAGAAGCCGCCCAGGGCTGCCCCATCCAGCTCCAGGCACGCCTCCAGGGCCTCGGGGCCCAGGGGCCTGATGGCTTCAGCCGGACGGTTTGGTTCGCTCGACACGGTGACTGCGCGGGGCGCTGCCTACGATTCTGAGCTGTTCACTGCTTCTGGTTCGCGCGATGACCAGCACGTCCGCACCGGCCATCGCCTGCGAGAGCCCGTTTGAGCGGGATCGGGATACGGCCAGTCCCAATCGCAATCTGGCCCCGGTCAGTACGGCCCTGGATGCCGAGGGGCGCTTGCAGGTTGGGGGCTGCAATCTCGGGGAGCTGGCCCGCCGTTACGGCACTCCCTTGTATGTGCTGGATGAGGCCACCCTGCGGGGCAATGCCCAGGCCTACCGCGAGGCCCTTAGGCGGTTTTACCCGGGCCAGTCCCTGGCTCTCTATGCCTCTAAGGCCAACAGCAGCCTGGCGATCACAGCCCTGGTGGCGGCTGAGGGGCTGGGGCTGGATGCCGTGTCCGCCGGGGAGCTGCTCACGGCCATCCGCGGGGGGATGCCCCCGGAGCGGATCGTGTTTCACGGCAATAACAAGAGTGTCGAGGAGCTGAAACTGGCGGTGGAGTTGGGCGTCACCGTGGTGGCGGACAACTGGCTCGATCTGGAACAACTGGCGGCCCTGGTTCCCGTTCAGCCCGTGTCCCTGATGTTGCGCTTCACGCCCGGCATCGAGTGCCACACCCACGAGTACATCCGCACCGGCCACCTCGACAGCAAGTTCGGCTTCGACCCCGACCAATTGGAGGCTGTGTTGCAACACCTGCAGGGCTGCCCATGGGCGCGGCTCACTGGCTTGCATGCCCACATCGGATCCCAGATCTTCGAGCTGCAGCCCCACCGCGATCTGGCCGGCGTCATGGCGGATGCCCTCCAGCGGGCGCGCGCCCTGGGCCACCCCGTGACCGACCTCAACGTGGGCGGTGGTCTGGGCATTCGCTACGTGGCGAGCGACGATCCGCCGAGTATTCAGGAGTGGGTTCGGACCGTGGCCCAGGCCGTGGCCGGTGCCTGTGAGGAGCGCGGCCTGGCACTGCCCCGTCTGCTCTGTGAGCCGGGCCGCTCGCTGGTGGCCACGGCAGGCCTCACCCTCTACACCGTGGGCAGCCGCAAGGAGATCCCTGGCCTACGCACCTATCTGTCTGTGGATGGCGGCATGAGCGATAACCCCCGCCCCATCACGTATCAGTCGCAGTACACCGCCCTGCTGGCCGATCGCCCCGAGGCAGAGGCCACGGACACCGTGACCCTGGCGGGCAAGCACTGTGAATCCGGCGATGTGTTGCTGAAGGACCTGGCTCTTCCCCCTGCCACCACTGGGGATGTGCTCGCAGTGTTGGCCACCGGTGCTTACAACGCCTCGATGGCCTCGAACTACAACCGCATCCCCAAGCCCGCAGCGGTGTTGGTGCACGACGGCCAGGCGGAACTGGTGCAGCGCCGGGAGCAGCCGGAGGAACTGCTGCGCTACGACGTTTTGCCAGAGCGTTTACGGCCGGTAACCTGAACTGCAGCGTTTTGATCTGGGTTGTTTGATCTGCGGCTATTGCTGGACCTGCTCTTCGCCACGGCGTTGGGCGTGGTGCTGCTGGCCCGGGTCACCGAACCTCGAACCCTCTGGCTGCTGAGGGGCTATCTCACCCTGGTGGCCCTCGCCTGGGTGGTTCAGCGTTACGCCAACCTGCCTCTCACCAGCAAACTGGTGGATGCTCTGGTGCTGGCCTGCAGCCTGGCCCTGGCGATCCTCTGGCAGGGCGAGTTGCGACGGCTGATGGAGCTGTTGGGAACTGGACGCCTTGATGTGCTGTTCGGCAGTCAGCGGGGTGACAAGCAGGCGTCAGGGTCCGTTGCGGTCCTGAGTGAGGCGGCGGGTCGCCTGTCCCAGTTGCGCCGCGGTGGCTTGATCGTGCTGGATCTGGGCAGCGATCTGCGCCCCGAGGACTTTCTCAACCCCGGTATCGCCCTCGATGCGCAGCTGTCGGTGGATCTGCTGCTCAACCTCTTTGCCGTGGACACCCCCCTGCACGATGGGGCCGTGCTGGTGAAGGACAACCGGATCCTCTCGGCGGGGGTGATCCTGCCCCTCTCCCGCCAGGGCCTCAATCGCTTCGGCACCCGTCACCTGGCGGCCCTGGGCATCACCGAGCGCTTTGATCGCTGCCTGTGCATCGTGGTCTCCGAGGAGACCGGCACCCTCTCCATGGCCCGTCAGGGACGGCTGGAGCGCCCCATCACCAGCCGCCGCCTGCACGAACTCCTCAGTGAGGCCATGGCCCAGACCCCCAAGGGAGCCGCTAAGCAGGCAGGGCGTAGCGTGGCGCTGGATCCGTCCGATTCATCTCCATGAGTCGCTCCCTGGCGACCACCACACCTGTCCAGGGGAATCGACCCTCGCTCCAGGATCTCCCGGCAGGATTGGATCCGGCGCGACTGCCTGGCCACGTGGCAGTGATCATGGATGGCAATGGCCGCTGGGCGCAGCGCCGCAATTTGCCCCGCGTGATGGGCCATCGCGAGGGGGTGGAAGCCCTCAAGCGCACCCTGCGGCTTTGCAGCGATTGGGGGATCGGCGCCCTTACGGCCTATGCCTTCTCCACGGAGAACTGGAGTCGTCCCGGGGAGGAGGTGAGTTTCCTGATGACCCTGTTCGAACGGGTGCTGGCTCGCGAACTGGGGGCGCTGGAGCGTGAGCAGGTGCGGATTCGCTTCCTCGGCGACCTCGATCAGCTGCCCCAGGGATTGCAGGAGTTGATTGCCAATGCCGAGGCTCGCACGGCTGCCAACCGCGGCATCCACTTCAATGTGTGCACTAATTACGGCGGTCGCCGCGAACTGGTGCGGGCCGCCCGTGCCCTGGCCCAGAAAGCCTTGCTTGGGGAGCTCGACCCTCAGCAGATTGATGAACAGGCCTTCGCCGCCGAGCTCCACACTGCCGGGGAGCTCGATCCCGATCTGCTGATCCGTACCAGTGGTGAGCAGCGCATCAGCAACTTCCTGCTCTGGCAGCTCGCCTACGCCGAACTGCATATCACCGATGTGCTTTGGCCCGATTTCAACGAGCAGGCCCTAGTGCAGGCCCTGCTCGACTACCAGAGCCGCCAGCGCCGCTTCGGTGGCGTGGAACCCGTTTCGCCCTGACTTTTCCTCCGCTCTTGACCGCCACCCTCGACCAGCCGGCCTTCACCCTCCGCCACGACTGGACCACTGCTGAGATTCAGGCGTTGTTGGAACTGCCGTTGATGGAGCTGCTCTGGCAGGCCCAGGCGGTGCATCGCGCGGCCAACCCCGGCTACCGGGTGCAGTTGGCCTCACTGCTGAGCGTCAAAACCGGCGGGTGTGAGGAGGACTGTGCCTATTGCCCCCAGTCCATGCACAACAGCAGCGATGTGACAGGCCGGCCGGAGCTGGAGGTGGAACCGGTGCTGGCCCGTGCCCAGGCGGCCAAGCAGGCTGGTGCCCATCGCTTCTGCATGGGTTGGGCCTGGCGCGATATCCGCGACGGGGCTCCCTTCGAGGCGATGTTGCAGATGGTGCGCGGTGTGCGCGAGTTGGGCCTGGAGGCCTGCGTGACCGCCGGCATGCTCACCGATAGCCAGGCGGCTCGCCTGGCCGAGGCGGGCCTCACCTCTTACAACCACAACCTGGACACCAGTCCGGAGCACTACGACCAGATCATCACCACCCGCACCTACCAGGAGCGGCTGGAAACCCTGGCGCGGGTGCGGCAGGCGGGCATCTCCATGTGCTGTGGCGGCATCATCGGCATGGGCGAGAGCACCACGGATCGGGCTTCCTTGCTGCAGGTGCTGGCGTCCATGGAGCCCCACCCCGAGAGCGTGCCGATCAATGCCCTGGTGGCCGTGGAGGGTACGCCGCTGGAGGAGCTGCCGCCGGTGGATCCCCTGGAGCTGGTGCGCATGGTGGCGGTGGCCCGCATCCTCATGCCCCGCAGCCGGGTGCGCCTCAGCGCCGGACGGGAAGCCATGAGCCGCGAGGGCCAGGTGCTCTGCCTGCTGGCCGGGGCCGATTCGATCTTTTACGGCGACACCCTGCTCACCACCGGCAACCCCGATGTGGCGGCCGATCGGGAGCTGCTGGCTGCGGCGGGCGTAAGCGCCTGGGAGGAGCCGCTCTCCTGAGCGATGCCATGGGGGTGCAGGTGGCTGCCTTCTATTGCTTTGCCGCGATGGCGGAGCTGCCGCCGCTGCGCGTTGCGCTGCAGGAGCTGGCCGCTGCGGGCCAGGTGCGGGGCACCATCCTGCTGGCGGAGGAGGGGGTGAACGGCACCATCAGTGGCCCAGAAGCTGGGGTTCAGGCGGTGCTCGCCCGGTTGCGGGTGGTTCCTGGGCTGCAGGGGCTGGAGGCCAAATTGAGCTGGGCGGACCAGCAGGCCTTTCACCGGCTGAAGGTGCGGTTGAAACGCGAGATCGTCACGATGGGGTGCCCCACGGTGAAGCCGGCGGATGCGGTGGGCTCCTATGTGCCGCCGCAGCAATGGGATGCCCTGATCCGGGATCCAGGCACCCTGGTGATTGATACCCGGAATGCCTACGAGGTGGCCGTGGGTAGCTTCGAGGGGGCGATCGATCCGGGCACGGCCAGTTTCCGGGAGTTCCCGGAGTGGGTGGAGCGGGAGCTGCGCCCCCTAGTGGCCGAGCGACAACCCAAGGCGATTGCCATGTTCTGCACCGGAGGCATTCGCTGCGAGAAGTCCACCGCCTACCTCCTGCAACAGGGGTTTGAAGGGGTCCATCACCTTCAGGGGGGCATCCTCAAGTACCTCGAGGAGATGCCCGAGCAGGGCAGCAGCTGGCAGGGCGAATGTTTCGTGTTTGACCAGCGGGTGAGCCTGAACCACCGCCTGGAGCCCGGCTCCTATGCCCTCTGCCATGCCTGCGGCCTGCCGGTCTCCCCTGACGATCAGGCCTTGCCCAGCTATGTGCGGGGTGTGAGCTGCTGCCATTGCCTGGAGCGCTTCAGCGATGCTGATCGGGAACGGTTCGCCGAGCGTCAGCGGCAAATGGAGTGGGCCCGCCGCCGTGGTGAGCAGCACATTGGTGGCTGAGGCTCTGCCGGTTCTCTACAGCTTCCGCCGGTGCCCTTACGCCATGCGGGCGCGGCTGGCTCTGGCGTCAGTCGGCCTCCAGCCCGGCTGCGATCTGGAGCTGCGGGAGGTGGCCCTGAAGGCGAAGCCGCCGGAGCTGCTGGAGGCCTCCGACAAGGGCACGGTGCCGGTGCTGGTGTTGCCAGATGGCGGGGTGCTAGTGGAGAGCCTGGCGATCATGGGCTGGGCCCTGGAGCAGGCGGATCCCCAGGGCTGGTTGGCGGGGTGGTCTGCCCCCGAAGTCGCCTTGATCACGGAGCTGATCGCTGAGAACGACGGCCCCTTCAAGCACCATCTCGATTGCTTCAAATATCCCGACCGCTTTGGCAACGCAGGCCTGGCCGAGCGCCCCGCGCACCGGGCGGCGGCCTTGGCGATCCTGCGCGCCTGGAGTGAGAGGCTGCAGCGGGGCGGCTGGCTGTTGGGTGATCGCCCCTGCCTAGCCGACTGGGCCCTGCTGCCGTTCGTGCGCCAGTTCCGCTTGGCTGATCCCGAGGGCTTTGATGCGGCGGCGGACCTGGGCTCCCTGCAGGCCTGGCTGGCGCGGTTCCTGGCATCGCCGGAGCTGGCTGCCGTGATGGCGGACCCCTGGACGGATCGCTCCCCCTGGCGCTCCCCTGGCTGGATGTATCACCTGGCGCTGCGGCCAGAGTGGGCCAGCGCGCGCCGCGACGGCGTGTATGCCCGCTCTACCCGCGGCCGCTCCCTGGAGGAGGTGGGCTTCATCCACCTCAGTGCCGCCCATCAGCTGGCGGCCACGGCCGCACGCTTCTATGGCGATGTGCCCGCTGGCGAACTGCTCCTGCTCACGATCGATCCCCAGGGACTGGCCGCCGCCGGCCGGCCCGTGCGCCAGGAGCCGGCGCCCGGCAGCGGCGAGCTGTTTCCGCACTTGTATGGATCGCTGCCCCTGCAGGCAGTCCTGCTGGCCCAGCCGTTTTCGCCATGACCCTGCCCAACCTGGCTGAGATCGAACAGCGGGCCGCGGCGCAAGGGTTGTTGCTGCGCCTGCAGGTGAGGCAGCCGCTGGGGCTGCGGACGCTGCGGGTGGTGGTGGCGCGGCCGCGGCAGGGGCAGCATGCTCTGCTGCTGGGGGAGCTGAAGGGCTGGGCCCTGCCCTTGGCCGATGGCCTGCAGCTCGACACGATGCGGGTGCAGGGGGAGGGCACCCAGGGGGTGGGAGCGCTGATCTGGGCAGCCACCTTCGCCTGGGCCCTAGAGGCCACCCCCTGCCGCTCGGCACGCCTGCTGGCGATCCGCGACCACGAGCAGCAGCACCGCCATCTGGTGCGCTATTTCCAGCGGTTGGGGTTCACTCCCGTGCGTGATGTGGGAGCCGCGGCCGCTGATCTCCCCTTGCGGTTGGTTTGGGGTGGAGCCGGGTTGCTGATGCGCGGCGCTTGCACCGAGGGGTTGACGCGGGCCTGGCGGCAGCTGGAGCGGCATCAGTCGCCGGCGTGATAGCTGCTGCGCACCAGCGGGCCGCTGCGCACCTGGGCGAAGCCCAGCTCACGGGCGATGGCGCCGAGCTCCTCAAACTCCTCGGGTGTCCAGTAGCGATCCACGGGGATATGGGCCAGGGAGGGCCGCAGGTATTGGCCCAGGGTGAGGCGCTGGCAATCCACGGCCCGCAGATCTCCCATGGCCTGCACCACCTCCTCAAAGCGCTCCCCCAGGCCCAGCATCAGGCCTGATTTGGTGGGGATCTGCGGGGCCAGTTCGCGGGCGGCTGCCAGCAGCCCCAAGGAGCGGCGGTAGGTGGCGCCGCGCCGCACCTCCCCCTGCAGCCGCTCCACGGTTTCCAGGTTGTGGTTGAAGCACACCGGCTCCGCCGCCAGCACGGCTTCCAGCCGTTGGCGTTGGGCGGCGATGGCCTCCTGCTCATCGTGATGGCCGCCCCAGAAGTCGGGCGTGAGCACTTCGATGGCCACCAGGGGGTTGCGCTGGCGGATGGCGGCCATGGTTCCGGTGAACAGGCCGGCGCCGTGGTCGGCCAGGTCATCGCGGGCAACGGCGGTGAGCACCACGTAGCGCAGGCCGAGACTGAGCACGGCTTCGGCCACCCGCTCGGCTTCGGCGGCATCAAACGGGGCCGGGGCTTCGCCCTTGTCCACCTGGCAGAAGGCGCAGCTGCGGGTGCAGATGGGCCCCCCCAGCAGGAAGGTGGCCGTGCCGGCGGCGTAGCACTCGCCGCGGTTGGGGCAGCGGCCCTCCTCGCAGATGGTGTGCAGCCGCTGCTGTTTCACCACCCCCTGCACGGCTTCCAGGGCACTGGCGTTGCCGATGGGCGAGCGCAGCCAATCCGGCAGCCGCTCGGTGGGCGCGATGGTGCTGTAGCGGCTCTGGCGCGGTTTCACGCGTTCATTCCATCCGCCGGCGCCCCTCCAGGGCCCGCGCCAGGGTCACCTCGTCGGCGTATTCCAGTTCGCTGCCCACCGGCAGCCCATAGGCAATGCGGCTCACCAGGGTGAAGGGTTTGAGCAGCCGGGCCAGGTAGAGGCTGGTGGTATCACCCTCCACGCTGGGCGTGAGGGCCAGGATCACCTCCTCAATGCCATCGCGATCCACCCGCTCCACCAGGGGCTGGATCTGCAGCAGCTCAGGGCCCACCCCATCCATCGGCGAGATCAGCCCGCAGAGCACGTGGTAGCTGCCCTTGAACTCTCGGGTGCGCTCCAGTGCCAGCAGGTCGCGGGAGTCGGCCACCACGCAGAGCACGCCGGTTTGGCGCGATTCATTGCGGCAGATCTCGCAGAGCGGATCGGCGGAGAGATGGAAGCAGCGGGTGCACTGGCCCACCTGGCTGCGGGCCGCCAGCAGGGCATCGGCGAAGGCCTGGATCTGCTCGGTGGGCTGGCGCAGCACGTGAAGAGCCAGCCGCTGGGCGGTGCGCGGGCCAATGCCTGGCAGGCGCTCGAACTGATCGATCAGTCGGGCCAGGGGGCGGGTGAAGCCGCTCAGGGGCCGGGTGCAGGTGGCGGAAATCTAGGCGTCCCGCATGGCTGTGGAGAGGCTGGTACCGTCCAGGGTCGCCCTCTCCAGTCGGGTGCCGGTGAGTTCTACCCCGTCGGTGATGGCGCCCCGCAGATTGGCGCCGCGCAGGCTCGTCCGGTGAAGGTTCATCTCTCGCCATTACCCATGGGCGGCATCCAGCTCATCGAGATTGGCCTGGCTTAGGTCGAGGCCGTCGAGCTAGAGCCCTGAGGTGGTGAGCAGCTCCAGGGCGCTTTGGCGCAGGCCTGCTGACAGGTCAGGATCACCTCAAAGGCCTCGATGTTGTCCCGCTGGCGGCGCTTGCCGGCCTCCAGCACGAACGCCAACAGCAGCCGGAAGCCGAAGGAGCCCTGGAGCAGCTGATGAAAGCGCACCTGTCGCGGCTCCCGCTCGATCTCAGCCCAGCGCTTCTGGCGTGGGGGCCTCGATGGGCCCGGCCAGGCTGCCGGGACGGGAGAATGCGCCAACACAGCTGTTCCTGTTCGCCATGGCCTTCCTTCGCGACCGATTGCCGCGTGGCTGGGGTTCCCTGGTGGCCCTCGCGCTGGCGGTGGTGCTCGCCGGCTGCAGCGCTGCGGCGGCGGGCCTGAATTCCTTCCAGAGCCCCGATGGCCGTTACGCCTTCCTGTATCCCACAGGCTGGACCCGCGTGCAGGTGAGCGATGGCCCCCAGGTGGTGTTCCACGACCTGATCAACAGCGACGAGACCCTCAGCCTGGTGATCTCGGATGTGAATGCCACCAACAACCTCGAGGACCTCGGCAGTGCCGTGGCGGTGGGCGAGAAGTTGCGCCGAGTGGTGATTGCCCCCGAGGGCAGCGGTCGGGAGGCCGAACTCGTGGAGGCTTCGGAGCGTGAAGACGGGGGACGTACCTTCTACGACCTCGAATACACCGTTCATCTCAACGACCGGGATCGCCATGAACTGGCCACGGTTGTTGTGGATCGCGGGCGGCTTTACACCCTGGCCGCCAGCACCAATGAGGCCCGTTGGCCCAAGGTGAAGCTGCTGTTCCACCAGGTGATTTCCTCCTTCACCCTGCAGATCTGATGGCGCCGCCCGCACCGGGCGTGCTGGTGATCGGCGGTGGCCTGGCGGGAGGATTGCTGGCCCTGGCCCTGCGGGAACAGGGCGTGGCGGTCACGGTGGTGGAGGCTCCGCCGGCCATCTCTGGCTCTGCTGGCGTGCAGTCCGCCACGGCGATCAGCTATGGCGCCCTGCCGGGCTGGCCCCTGGCCCCCACCTCCCTAGCCAGGTTGGCGGCGGGAGCATCGCGCCGCTGGCGTCGCCTGCAGCGCCATCATGGTGCGTTGGGTTGGCGGCCCCGGCGGCTCCGGCTGCACGGTGGTCTTGCGGGCTTGGGGGCGGCCAGTGCCTGGTGGCCCCTCCCCTTCGCCCAGGTGGATTCCTCTGTGTTGGCTGCCCGGCTGCCCCAGGTGTTGGCGGCGGCAGGCGTGGCCTGTCAGCCCGCATGGGTGGAGCGGCTGGAGAGCCAGCCAGCGGCCGGTTGGGAGCTGTGGTTGAGCAATGGCACTAGCCTGCAGGCTGCACAGGTGGTGTTGGCGGCGGGCGCCTATTGCCGCCAGCTCTGGCCGGCCCTGCCCCAGGGGCTGCGCAGCAGTTGGGCGGCGGTACTGGAGCTGGAGGCTTACCCAGCCCTCCTCGCCGGCCCCGCTGCCTGGCTGCCTGCGGCCTTTGATCGGGTGGCCCTGGAGCGCCGCGCTGCCGGCCTGCAGCGGCCGGAGTGGCTGGTGGATGCCGGCTTGGTGCCCTGGGGGAAGGGGGCCCTGCTGGGCCAGCACACCCTGGTGCGCCCGGGGCTGGAGCTGGGTACGCCCCCGCCGCCTGGTGAGGTGGAGGAGCAGCTGCGCCAAGGGTTGGCGGCGCAGCCGTGGGGAGTGCCCCTGGCACCGCTGCCGGGCCCATTGCGCCAGGCGGCCGTGGCCTTCTGCAGCACGGGGGTGCCCCTGGTGGGTCCGGTGCCGGGATCCCCAGGGTTGTGGGTATTCACCGGGTTCAGTGCCGGGTTCAGCCAGGTGCCGGTGTTGGCGCCTCTGCTGGCTCAGTCCCTGGTGTCGGGGAGCCACCTGGCGGCCCTCGCGACGCGGCGACTGCGGCAGCTGGGCGTCTGGCTGCCGGATCAGGCGGGGGCTGACAGGTTCAGCTGATTCCTGTAACGATGATGGCCATGACGCAATCCACGCCCGCCCCACCGGAGCCCGCCCACCGCCAGCCGCTTCGGCGGGCCCAGGCCCGTTGGCAGGGGCTGAGCGATCACAACCAGGTGGGTGTGACCTTGGCCGGCGTTAGCGGCGTTCTGGTGCTGTGGGCCCTGTTTTGGCCTGTGCCCACCGAAGTGGAAGGCATGGGCGTGATGATTTACCCGAACAACGCCGGCATCCTCAACGCTCGTGCCGGCGGCCAAGTGCGAGAGGTGTTCGTGAAGGAGGGGCAGCCGGTGGCGCGCGGCCAGGTGCTGATGCAGCTGTATCTGCCCGTTCTGGAGCGTCAGCTCGACCAGCAGCGGGGCAACCTACGCCAACTGGAGCGGCACAACGCCCGGCTCGATGAGCGCGATGCCTTGCGCCTGCTTACCGAGAAGCGCGCTCTGGACACATCTTTGGCCAAGTTTGCCGACGATCGCCGTCGCTACGGCGAATTGCAATCGACGTACTCCAGCAAACTTCGCAACCTGGATTGGCTGGCCCAGCGCGAGGTAGTGGCCCCGCTGTCTTCTGAGGTGGTGTCCGCGGAGCAGGGGTTCACCAGCACCAGCGTGAATCTCGATGACGTGAAAATCAACGAGAGGAATGTGGTGACCAACTACCAGCAGGTCAAGCTCACCATCGAAACCCAGGCCTTGCAGCGTCGCTATCAGATCGATGACCTCAAGCGTCAGATCCAGGTGACGGAGGCCAAGATCGGTTACGACGGCAAGGTGCATGCCGACCGGGACGGAACGGTGTTGGATCTGCAGGTGATCCCCGGCCAGACCGTGGGCACAGGCCAGCGGCTGGGCACGATCGGTCGGCCTGAGCAACCCAGCGCCAAGGACCGCCCGCTGCGGGTTGTGTCCTACTTCGCGCCCGCCGATGCCCGCCGTCTGCCGTTGGGGCTGCCCGTGGAGGTGGTGCCGCAGTGGAACCAGCGCGGCCGCTTTGGCGGCATCGTGGGCAAAGTGACGCAGGTGCTCACCCTGCCCGCCACCGAAGACGACATCTCCACCACCACCGGTAACGCGCAGTTGGCCCAGGCGCTTACGAAGAACGGGCCGGTGATGCGCAGTGAAATCGAGCTGGAGCGGGATCCCTCCAGCGTGGATGGCTATCGCTGGACTCTCTCGGGGGGTAGCGGTGTGTTCCCGATCCGCGATGGACTCACGGTGTCCACCCACGCCTACGTCGAGTGGCGCTCGCCGATCAGCTACGTGATTCCGGGCCTGCGTTCCCTCACCGGTGGCTACCGCACGCCCTGGATTGATCAGCGCTGGAACCTGCCCTTCCTGCGCCAGCCCAACACCACGCCATGAGCCGCCCTGTGAAGTTCTGGTCGCTGTCTCAAATCCGTAACCCCTTGCTGCGCCAGGAGTTCCCCTGGCTCGTGAGCGAGGTGGTGTTGCTGCTGATTCTGTTCAACGCCAACCCACCTGAACTGTGGTTCTGGCTGGTGGTGCTGGTGGTGGTGCTGCTCTATCGGATCGAGCGCTGGTGGTCATCACGGCCCAATCCCTGAAGGCTCAGGCCACCAGCTCTCGCCATTGTCGTTCGGTGCTCGCCAGGGTGTGATCGATGCGGTTGAGGACCACCAGGCTCGAGGCCACCCGTTGCAGCTGGTCGGGGGTGAGCCGTTGGTAGGCCGCCAGCGCGTCCGGGGTCTGCAAGACCTCCAGCGGCAGGGCGGGCCGGGGGGAGCTCGGCGGTGCCTGCAGTTGGAAGGAACTGCGCAGGTGTTCTTGCCAGAGCAGCAGCCTCTGGGCCACGGCTTCCACAAAATTCGCCCCTGCAACGGCGTTGTCCTGCAGCCCCCAGGTCTGCCAGTCGGGTGTCTGCAGGCGTCGCAGCTCATCGAGATCGAGGATCAGGGCTTCACAGGCCTGATCGAGTAGGTCCCACATCCGGGCCAGAGGATGCTGGGAGGCCAGGCTGCCCAGCTCCAGCAGTGCAGCCTGGCGTTGGTCGCGCAGATTCAGCAGGGTGATACGCAGACGGCGCAGCTGTTGGGCCAGTTCGCGGCGCCGTTGGGCGTTGGACTGGCTGGCTTCGGGGTGGTGACCGGCCACGCCCTCCAGGGTGTAACCCAGGTCCACCAGCAGCTGGAGAAGCCCCTCACGCTGCTGGATCCGGGCCCGTGTGGGCCAGAACAGGCGCAGGCTGAGGAGGGCCATCAGGATGCCGAACGCAGTCCAGAGCAACCGCAGCGGGATCCAGCTGTCGAGCTGCTGGTCGTGGGTCAGCCAGCCCATCACCACCACGAAGCAGCACACGGTGTAGCCCACCGTGAGCCGCAACGAGCCGGCGATCAGCCGGGCCAGCAGCAGGGCCAGCGGCAGAGCCACCACCAGGGGCAGATGCCCCCAGGCCCGGTAGCCGAAGAACACCACCACGGCTCCCACTGCGGTGCCAACCAGGCGCTGACGGCCGAGTTCGAGGGTGTTGCCGTAGTTGCCCACGGTGACGCTCAGCACCGCCAGGGAGGCGTAGAGCGCAAAGGGCAGGCCGGTGAGGCTGGCGAAGCCGTTCACCACCGTCACGGTGGCGGCGAGGCGCAGGCCGTCCCGCAGGGCTGGGCTGGTCATTGGCTTGCTTCCAACCGCTGCTGCAGCGAGGCCTGCAGCAGGGCTCGGCTGTGGAGCAGCTGTTGCAGGTCCTGGCACTGCTGGCCGATGGCCAGCAGCAGGGGCTGGGGGGCGCCTAGATGTCCGGCTTCCTCCAGCCAACGCTGCGCCGGGCTCGAAGGGCCCAGCACTGGAGCCGTGGTGGGCTGGGCTTGCAGGCTCCCTACCAGATCGGCGAGCGAGCTGAGCAGTAGCGGCTGGGGGCTCTCTGTCGGCAGGGGTGTGGCCAGCTGCCGCAGGAGCGGCTCCAGCAGCAGCCACTGGCGCAACACGTGGCGCCAGAGGCTGCCGGCCTGCGCCCAGCGGGATAGCAAGTGTTTGGTGTGAGCGGGCATGGGAAGCCCCTGGTTGTGGTCGCGCAGCTGTTGCAACAGCTGAATGCTGGGCAGCAGATCCTGTGAGCGCAGGGCCGCAGGGGGCGACCCGCCTGTGCCTAACCACTGCTGCATCGCGCTGATCTGCTGGCTGAGCTGGCCGGCGATCCTGGCTTCCAGGGCGGGCAGCTGTTGCAGAGGTCGCCGAGGCCATAGCGCCCAGGTGGCGATCTGCGCCATCAGGATCCCCACCACCACCGCGAGCGCCATGTTGAAGATGAGCGCCCAGTTGAACTGCTTGCCGTGGTGCATCAGTTCCAGGGCCCAACAGCTCAG
This sequence comes from Synechococcus sp. HJ21-Hayes, assembly GCF_024345835.1. Taxonomy (GTDB): domain Bacteria; phylum Cyanobacteriota; class Cyanobacteriia; order PCC-6307; family Cyanobiaceae; genus Vulcanococcus. The sequence goes on from NZ_JAGQBW010000010.1 coordinate 48,475, forward strand.
GTACCCCGTGCTCAGGCCCTTGAGCAGCCCCAGGTTGCGCACCAGCACACCGGTGACCAGCAACGCGATGCCCAGCACCACCCAGCTGGTGGAGATCTCATGCAACACCATCGCGGTGAGGATGCCGATCAAGGCGCCGCCCACCATCTGGCCGATGCTGCGGGCGGGGGTGAGGTCGTTCTCGTTCACGAACAACACCGCCATCACCAGTGCCAGCCCCAGCACCTGGCTGCGTCCGGCCCAGAGCATGATCCCGATCACCAGGGTGGTAGCTAGCCAGATCCGCAGGCTGTTGCGCCAGAGGGGGCTCAGGGAGGGCAGGGCGACAACCATGGGGTTGGACCCGATCAGGGTTGGGCTGTGGCACGGCTGCTCAGCTGCAGCTGTGGCTGGATCGGCAAATTGGGATCACGCGGCATCGGCAGCAGTTCCTTCAACAGCTTGGCGTAGGTGATGTTCACGCTCACCGTGGCGTTGATCCGCTGCACCAGGGCGTTGATCAGTCGGTCTTGGGTGTTGGAGAGATTGAGCTCACTGTCGAGGCCCGTGAGATAACGCAGGCGCACGTCGCGGAAGGCCTCAAGGGCGGCGGCCACCCCGCGGCGGGCGGAGCTGAGCTTGGCGAGACTGGCTTCGTGGTTAAAAAAGGCCTGCTCCAACCGCAGGCGGATGTCGTTGCGACTGGCGGCGTACTGCTGCGCTGCGGCCGCCTCCCGCTTGGCCAGGGCCCGCGCCTGACCTTCCGTGGTGCCGGCATCAAACAGCAGCCAGGTGAGGGTGAGTCCCGCCGACCAGTCCCCACCGCTGGTGCTGGAGAGAGGCAGGGCGGTGGAGCCGCAGCAGCCCCCTCCAGCGATCGCGAAGTTGCCCACACTCGTTTGGGAGCTGCTGCCACCGGCGCTGGCAAACAGGGAGAGTTTTGGCAGTAGACCTGCTGCGGTCGCCTGGCTTTGCTGGCTGAGGGCCGTGCGCGTGGCCAGGATCGCCTCCAGTTCGGGATTGCCCCGATAGGCCGCCAGCAGGCTGGTTTCCAGATCGAGGGGCCAGCGGGGCTGCACCACGATTGGGTCGCTGGGGCTGGGGGTCACGCTGGCGGGCAGGTTGAGCAGCACCGCCAGCTGGCGGCGTGCCACCGCCCGGTCGGCCAGGGCCTGGATCAGGGTTTCTTCATCCGAAGCCTGGATGGCGCGGCGCCGCAACACATCGAGCCTGGGCACCAGGCCGGCCTGTTTGAGGTCGAGGCTGTCCCGCAGGAGCACCAGATCGTTGCGCACGTTGGCGTCGTAGACGCGCACCAGCTGCTCGTCCTGCTGGAGCTGGTAGTAGGCCTCACTCACCTGCAGCTGCAGAGAGCGCAGTTGGTTGGCGTAAGTGTTGCGCTGCTGCTCCAGGGCGGCGCGCGCCGCGCGCACCGTGGGTGTGCGGGCGAAGTCGAGCAGGGCGTAGTTGAGCTGCAGGCCGCCTTCCAGGCCCCACTCGCCAGAGCTGACCGCCGCGGAACCGCCATTGGGGACGTAAAAAGGCCCCGCGGTGGGAACGGGTGTGCCGTTTGGCCCGGACGTGAGCAGCCCTTGGGGGGCAAACAGTGGTCCCAACCCCAGGTTGTTGTTGGGTTGTTTCGCGGTAGTGCTGCTGCGGCTGCCCTCGTAGCCGCCCGTGGCAAAAGCGCTGATGGTGGGCCAGTAGCTGCCCATGGAGGCCTGGAAGCTGGCCAGGGCTGCGGCCACTTGCTCGCGCTGGGCCTGCAGGGTGGCGCTGTTGGCAAAAGCGATGGCCAGGGCCTGTTCGAGGCTCAGGCTGGCCACGCTGCCGGCCTGGAGTTGCTGGGGGGTGGGGAGATCCAGCGGGGGGCTGGCCACCGCATCGGCGGGTTGAATCGGGCCGCTGGCTGGTTGGTTGGCCCGGATCAGATTGGCGGGCAGCTGCGGCGTGGCGAGCACGTTGCCCACCGGAGGCTCGGGCTCGCTCGGGAGCAGCTGGTCGAGGGCTCGTAATTCCTTGTCCAGGCGCCGCCAGCTGCGCTCCAACTGGCCAGTGGTGGTGGTGGTGGGATTGCGCTGGACTGTTGGCGGGAGTGCCGGTGCAGCGGCCAGGGCAGTCTGTGCCAAGTGGGCTGGGCTGATCCCCAGCCACAACAGAGCAAGGGCACGATTGCGCAGAGCCACGGTGATGCAGGTCAGCGCCTCGGAAGCCTCAATCTGCTGCGTGCAATGGCTCTTCTGGCTTGGGGGTGTTCAGCTTCAGGGGCGGCAACGGGCTGGTCCGGCTGGCCCAGCGCCCTTGGCTTACCCAGCACCCCGGCGATCAGGATGGCCACATACAGCTGGCCCACGATTGTGATGCCCACGCTGGCAGTGAGGCTGGTGAGGTTCCCGGCTTTCAGCACCGGGCTGCCCATGGTGGTGAGGCTGGCAAAGGCCGCGCCCAGCATGGCCGGCGCATGGCCGATGGCATCGGGCAGCGCCTGGCCATGGGCTGCCAGGTTGAAGGCCGCCGGGTCGAGCACCAGCAGGGAATTGAGCACGATGCCACCGGTGAATCCCACCAGCAGATAGCCCGCCGCCGCGCCCATGATCAGGTCGCCGTTGAAGAGCGGTTCTTCGGCCAGGGCCGTGATCACCCCCCACAGCAGCTGGAGCATCAGCACCAGCCAGATCACCAGATGCGCCACGCTGAGCTGAACGGCCAGCGCCGGGTTGAACACCAGCGCGACCTGCCAGATCACCTCGATCACCAGCGCCAGCATCCAGGCGATCACCACCACCTTGCGGCGGCGCAAAGCCTTGCGTAGCCGGTTCTCCAGCCGCTGGGGGATTGACTCGTTTTCTGTTGGTTTGAGCCTGTTTTGCGGCAGCAAAGGTGAATCCAGCAGCACAGCCACGCCGGAGATCACCAGGTACATCACGCTCACCAGCCGTGGCGCGTTTTCAAGGCCGCGCAGGCTCACCAGGCCGATCACTTCAACCGCGAGCAGGGCGCGGTAGTAGGCGTGACGCTGTTGCAGCAGTTGGCTGAGGAGGGCCATTGCTTGGTTCAGGCCCTTCGCAGAATTGCCGCCCAGTTTGCTTCGCCATCGCGGATGGCCTGCTCGGCCTGGCGGCAGAGCATCAGCCGGCTGGCGATGCGCTCCAGTCGCTGCAGGGAGGCCGTGTTGGCGGTGGGATTGCTGAGTTCCTCGCCCAGCTGCTCCCAGCTTTCGGGAAGTTGCAGGCCCGTTGGCGGAGGCTCAGGCAGGCCCGTGCGAGCCTGGATCTGCTGGCTCCATAGGCCGAGCTGGTTGGCCATGGCCCGCAGCAGCTCCGCTTCGGCCCGGTGCAGCTGCAGCACCAGCTGGGGATCCTGGCGGGTGGGCGCCTCCCGCACCATGCCGCCCACCATGGTGATCAAGCGGGAGGCGCTGGTGTCGAAGTTGGCCATCAGCAGGGTTGCGGGATGGCGCTCCGGCAGCGTGCCCAGTTCCTGCTGGAGCACGGGCCGTTGCTGCCGGATGGCGATGAGTCGGTTGCGCAGGGCCCGGTAGCCGTGGATGGTCACCGGTTCGGCCCCCTGGCCTGCCATAGCGGGATCCACCGTGGCGGCCAGGTCGGTGTAGCAGCGTTGTAGTTGGCCGCACAGGTCGGCCACCAGGGCCAGGCTGATGTCCAACCCACGGGCCGGCCAGAACAGCCGCAGCCCCAGCAGCGTGATCAGCACCCCGAAGGAGGTCCAGAAGAAGCGGATCGGGATCCAGGTGGCCAGGCCGCCCTCGTGCACGAGCCAGCCCATCACAATGATCATGCCGCCCACCTTGTAGCCCACCTGCAGCTTCAGTAGCCCGCCCAGCAGGCGCAGGGCGCCGAGGGTGATGGCGATTGCGAGTGGCATCGGCACACCCCGCAAGCCCTCGTAGCCGATCAGCAAAAGCACCGACCCGAGCGCGGTGCCCAGCAGGCGCTGGCGCCCGAGGGCCAGGGCTCCTCCGTAGGTGCCGGTGGACACCGCCAGCACCGCCAGGGCCACGTATTGGCTGAACTCAACGCCCGAGAGGCTCGCGAAGGCGTTGCCGAGCCCTGCGGTGAGGGCCGTGCGCAGGGCATTGCGGTTGATCACGGCGGTGCCATCCGGTTCAACCCCCCCAGACAGGCATGCAGCGGGCGGCCTTCCTCGGCCAGGGCCAGCAGCGGCAGCACCGGCAGTTGTAGTTGTTGGGCTAGCTGTTGCCAGCGCTGCGGCTGGCGCCCTGGGGTGGGCCTAGGTACTCCGCTCAGCTGCCGTTGCAGGTCCTTCACCATCTGGCGGAGCTGCTCGGCCTGCGGGCTTCGCTGCTCTGGCAGCCCGGCCATCAGGCGTTCCCAGGCGATCCAGTGAAAGTGGGCGAGCTGCCACAGCCGTAGCCGTCGCTCCCAGCCGCCTTGGTGCAGGGCTTGATGGCGCGGGCCGCTGCGCTCTCGGGCCACCAGTTGCTCCATGCGCTGGAGGTCGTTGCTGAGCGGCGCTGGATCCAGCGGCTGGGGCCGGGATCCGCGTTGCCCGAGCCAGTCGCCGTAGGCCTGCAGCTGGGTCTGCAGCAGCGTTCGCAGGCGGCGATCGGCGGCTGTGAGTTCGGTGATGCTGCTACGGGGCCAGAAGAGCAGGCCAACCCCGATGGCCACCACGCAGCCCACCACAGTGTCGAGGCCGCGGTTGAACACGTAATCCCAGTTCAGGGCCGCATGGCTGGGAAGCATCAGAAACATCACGCTGGTGAGTCCGGCGGTGCCCAAGGCGCTCTGCCAGCGCAGCCTTTCCAGCACCGGAATCATCAGCAGCAACGACACCAGTACGCCGATCCAGCCGCTCAACATGGTGTGGACCATGAAGGTGATCAGCCCCCCCATCACGGTGCCAAGGATGCGGCTGGTGGCGGCCTGAAGGGTGTGCTCGTCGTTGTCGTCCACAACGATCACCACCGCCATCAGCGGATACCAGAGAAACTGAATGCGCTGGGTCCAGGAGGCGATTGCCGCTGTGATGAACACGGCCACGAACAACTTCAGGCTGTTGCGCAGCAACAGGTTCTGCACGAGCCGCGGCAACGATCAGCTGTCAGGAGCTTATGGGGGCCAGCCACGCCGCGTCTGTGTGTCGTGAGCTGGGTGCCGGCGATCACGATTGATCTGGAGGCCCTGCTGCGCATGGGTCTGGCCGTGCTGTGCGGCATGGCGGTGGGCTACAACCGTGCCCAACACTTCAGCGAACCCCAGCCCAATCGCGTGCGCGTGCACGTGCTCGTGGGGCTTAGCGCTTGCTTGATGGTGTTGGCGGCCGGCCCTGATCCCGAGGCGCGCAGCCGGGTGATTCAGGGGGTCGCCACCGGTATCGGTTTCCTTGGGGCTGGCGAAATCCTGGTGGATCGCTCCGGCCGCCGGGGGCACAGCACTCCGCAGGTGCATGGCCTTACCAGTGCTGCCTCGATCTGGTTCACGGCAGCCTTGGGGGTCACGGTGGCTGCCTCCACGCCGCTGTTGGCTGCCGTGGCGCTGTTGCTGGCTCTGGTGGTGCTATCTCAGCATGGAAACGGCCATCACAACGGAGGACCGCCCCATGGCTGAGCCCGATCCAGCGGCCACGCCGGCGAGCCTGTGGGCCGAGAAACCCTGGTGGTGTCAGCCCTGGTCGATCCTGCTCACGGGGATTAGCGCCGTGGTTGGCTCCTGGTGGCTGTTGCGGGTGTGGTGGATCACGGCGCCGGTAGCCCTGGGGGTACTGGTGTGGTGGTGGCTGTTCCTGGTGCTGGTGCCAGGGGCCTATCGGGATCAGAACAGGAACTTGTAGCGCTCGCCGCCGCCGCTGGCTGCGGCTGCTCCGGCAGCCACTGGCCACTCCGCCTCCCAGTAGGAGATGCCATCACGCATGAAAGGTCGGCCCCCCAGCCGTTCAGTGTTCAACTGCGTGCCCCCCATGGCGGTGATCAGACCGCCGATCTCCATCGGCCCCAGGTCGGTCTTGAGGTCCTTGCCTGCAGTGGCCAGCAGGGCCGGCAGGCGCACCAGATTTTCGGGTCGGGTGATCTGCTCAAACAGGGCTTTGAGCACCAGTTTCTGGCGATCGAGTCGGCCGATGTCGCCCATCTCATCGTGCCGGAAGCGCAGGAAACCCTCCAGCTCGCGGCCCTGCAGACGTTGCCGACCCGGTTGGAGATCGATGCTGAGCCCCTGACTGTTGTCCACGTAGTACATGGTTTTGGGGACGTCCACCTCTAGGCCTCCCAGGGCATCACCCAGGCGACGGATCACCGACAGGTTCACCAGGATGTGGTGCTCCACGGGCCGCCCCAGGTGCTTGGAGAGTTCGCTTTTGACGGCCTCCGGCCCCCCCATCGCATAGAGGGCATTGGCCTTGAGTGGCCCAAAGCTGCTGGAGTCGATGTAGGTGTCCCGGGGCACCTGGGTGAGCTTGCTGACACCGTCCTTCACCTGCAGGGTGTACATCACATCGGTATTGCCGCCGCCCACGTCGGTGCCGAGGATCACCACTTCCCGGTCCCCCAAACCTGTCCAGCTGCTGAAGGGGTTCGCCATCTGCCGGGTTTGACCCAGGAGATCGCCCTTGAGCAGCTCAGTCAGCGGTGCCGCCAGGAGCAGCCCGCCCCCAAGCCCCACGGCAATGGCCAGCAGCACAGGCCCTCGCTCGTCGGGGCGATGCCTCCCGGGGGGCTTCAGGGCGGGACTCTTCATTCTCAAAACTTATTTCATGCCTCTTGACTTGCTGAACTGCGCGCCCTAGCTGACGGTCAGTTTTTCGGCTGGCCAGACTGACACAGCGAGGCCAAGGGACATCAGAAGGGCCCTAGTCCTCACTGGCGGCGAGGGCCCGTAGGCCCATGTGTAGGTGGGCTTGCAAGGCCCCCAGGGCCATCAGTTGCCTGGCACTGCGCTGCTGTTTGAGGGCTGGCGCTTGCGCGTTCAGTGCGGCGAGGAGCCGCTGACTGAGCTGGCCATACTGCTCAAGCAGGCCTTGCAGCTCCTGCAGGGCAGGTCCGTTGCGTTGCTCCTGGCGGGCTCCATCGGCCTCCACCAGGGCGTGCTGGTGGAGAGTGGCCAGGGCGCGAAAGCTGATGGCGTCGGGGCAGGGATTGATCGCATCCATGGGTGCAATCAGGCGGGGGAATCAGTCCCTGAACGCTATGGAGCCTGCGTGCCTGCAGCAGGGCGTAACCCGGTAGTGATCTCTCGCCATGGCAGGTCGGTTCTGCTCCCTGGGGGGGCTCAGAGGCTGAGGACTTCCCCTTCCCGTAGGCCCGCCTGCACGCGCCAGAGCCGCGCATAGGCCCCCTGGCTGTTGATCAGCTGCTCATGGCGGCCACTCTCCACGATCCTGCCCCCCTCCATCACCACGATCCGATCGGCATGGCGCACTGTGGAGAGGCGATGGGCGATCACCAGCGTGGTGCGGTCGGCGGTGATCAGATCCAGGGAACGTTGGATCGCGGCTTCGGTTTCGTTATCCACCGCAGCGGTGGCCTCATCGAGGATGAGCACCGGTGGATTCTTGAGAATGGCTCGGGCCAGGGCAATGCGCTGGCGCTGACCACCGGACAGGCGCTGGCCTCGCTCTCCCACAACGGTGTCGTACCCCTGGGGCAGTGCCTCGATGAACCGTGCTGCTTCGGCTTGTTGGGAGGCTTGTTCGATGGCGGCCCGGGAGGCATCAAAGCTTCCGTAGGCGATGTTTTCGGCCACGGTTCCATGGAACAGGAACACCTCCTGGCTCACCAGGCCGATGGCGCGGCGCAGGTCTGCCAGTTCCAGCTCGCGGATGGGCAGGCCGTCCAGGCAGATCTCACCCTGTTGCACCTCGTAGAGCCGCAACAGCAGTTTCACGATGGTGCTCTTGCCGGAGCCGGTGGCCCCCACGATGCCGATGGTGCTGCCTGCGGGCACGGTGAGGTTGAAGTCCTTCAGAAGGGGGGAGCGGCCGGCATAGGCGAACCCCACGCTGCGGAAGTCCAGGGATCCCCGCACGTCGTGTAGGGGCAGGGGCCTGTGGCCTCCGGGGATCGTGATGGGGGTATCGAGCAGATCCAGCACCCGCTGGGTGGAGGCCATGGCCCGCTGGTAGTCATCCAGGGTGCGCCCCAGGGTGGTGAGGGGCCACAGCAAGCGCTGGGTGATGAACACCAGGAAGCTGTAGGTGCCTACGGCGATTCCGCCTTGCCAGGCCTGTAGGCCGCCGATCACCAAGATGGCGAGGAAGGCGAACAGGATGGCGAAACGGATCAATGGGATGAAGGCCGCGGAGAGACGGATGGCTCGCCCGTTGCTGCGCCGATAGGCCTGGCTCTGCTCACAGAGCCGTTCGATTTCCCATGTCTCTGCGGCGTAGCTCTTGATCGTGAGCATGCCCCCCAGGTTGTTGGCCAGGCGGCTGGCGAGATCGCCGGCGCGGTCCCGCACGTCGCGGTAGCGGGGCTGCAGCCGTTGTTGAAAGGTGAGCGATCCCCACAGAATCACCGGGATGGGCAGGAAGGACACCCCCGCCACCAACGGCGAGAGCCAGGCCATGGCTCCCCCCACCGCCAGCACCGTGGTGATCAGCTGCAGGATCTCGTTGGCCCCGTGGTCGAGGAATCGCTCCAGCTGGTTGATGTCGTCGTTGAGGATCGTGAGCAGCCGGCCACTGCTGCTGGCTTCAAAGAAGCCCATTTCCAGCTGCTGCAGATGGCTGTAGGCCTCCAAGCGCAACTCGTGCTGGACGGTTTGGGCCAGGTTGCGCCACAACAGCGCGTAGAGGTATTCGAAAAGAGATTCGGCACTCCAGATCAGGAAGGAGAGCCCAGCCAGCACCCCCAGCTGCAGCGGCACGGTGGTGAAGCCCAGGGCCGCCAGCCAGGAGGTGTTCTGCTGCACCACCACGTCCACCGCCAGGCCGATCAGCACCGGCGGGGCCAGGTCAAACAGCTTGTTGAGCACCGAGCAGGCGGTGGCCAGCCACACCAGGCGGCGATGGGGGCGCAGGGTGCGCAGCAGGCGCTGCAGTGCGTCGTTGGGGTTGGAGGTGTCGCTCATGCCGCCATTTAAGAAGCCAGCCCCGGGGGGGCTGGCTTAGGGAGTCTTGGATTGTTGAACCGTTGTGGCGCAATGAGTGGATGACGCGACTCAGATGAGCAGGGTTTGATCCGGGCGTTGATTCCTGATGTAAGCGTGTTGAGGGTTGTTGGGTTTGGAACTTAGACGTGGCCTCTGAATCTGGATTCCCGATTGGGACGAGGATGGTCGATGGGACTGAATGGGCTTGAGGCCTGGGATGGTTCGACGGCTCGACAGAGCCACGGGAGCGTTCGCAGGTTCTCCGCCAGCTGGATGCTGATTGGATGCTGCGCCATAGAGCTCGAACCCTTCGGCCTAGCCGGCTCTGATGCTGGAACGGGATCGCCTGAATCGGATCACTGAACCATGCTCAGCTTCAGCTGTGCTGCTGGGGTGGAGTGGTGTCCATCTCTGGCTCCTCTCTAGACCTGACACCAGCATCGCCTCGGTCGAGGTCTATCGCCCATAGGTGTAAGTACGGGTTTGTTCGGAGAGAATTGTGAAGCTGTTGTTTGTCCTCTGTTGTTAGCTCCTCAGCTGCGGTAGACCGATGGGGTCTCCACAAGGAGCTGTCCATGACGCGTTCAAGATCGTTCCACCGATTCCATCGCTGGACCGCCAAGTTGCGCCGCCGTTCCCTGCGCAGCGCCTTGCCTGAGCCCCGTGAAGGCGAGCTGCAGCCCACCCATCCGGTTGCTGAGCTGCGGCGCAGCCTGTGGCAACGCGATCAGCTGCATGATCTGCTGGAGGTGGAGGAGCTCCAGGGTGCTGTTTGAGCCCGGCGGCCCATCAACACGTTGAGCTACTGGAAAGCCCCGGACTGACCAACGTCATCCCGGGGCTTTTGGTTTGGAGGATTGCTGCACGGACCTGGGCGCTGGTGGTGCGCTTCAGGTCCGCCGGAGATCACCAGCGATTGCCGCCGCCACCGTAACCGCCATCTCCACCACCGCCGTAACCGCCGCCGCCGCCGTAACCACCACGGCCGCCACCGCCACCGCCGTAACCACCGCCGCCGCCACCGCCACGGTTGCCGCCGCCGCCGCCGTAGCCGCCGCGACCACCGCCGCCGCCGCCGCCGCCTTCACGGGGGGTGGCCTTGTTAACGCGGATCATCCGACCCATCCATTCGACGTTCTGAAGGTCGTCGATGGCCTTTTGCTCATCAGCATCGTTCGCCATCTCCACGAAGGCAAAACCGCGCTTACGACCGGTCTCGCGGTCGAGGGGCAGGCTGCACTTGGAGACTTCGCCGTACTGGCTGAATAGATCAAGCAGATCCTCCTGTTCGGCTTGGAACGAGAGGTTGCCTACGTAAATGGTCATTCCTTCAACGGAACCTGGACACTGATTCGTGGATGCTGCGGTTCCGAGTGGAGCCTGTGAGCCTTGGAATCACGCCACACCTTACAGCCCTGCGGATGACAGGTCCCTGTCGTCGCTGGCTGCTCTGGGGGCCGTCCCGTAACAAGGCTTGAAGCAACAGCGAAAGGAAGCGGAAGAAACCCCCGCCGGCCCACCTATTGTCCCATTGTCAGCAAATCCTCACCCGTTGCCGAGCTCTCCCGATGACGGCACCTGTTCCCTGGAGTCTGGCCTGGCGCGACGATGGCGAGCTGGCTCCCCAGGATCACTTCGATCTGCTGCAGAGCCTGGTGGCTGCTGAAACCGAATCTGTCCAGCCGGGGCTGGTGGTGGCCATGGAGCGACTCTCCCTGGAGCAGCTGAGCCTGGTGTCCACCGGTGATGTGACCCGGCTCTGTGCCTGAGGGCGATGAGTCAGCGCTCCCCATCGGTGTGGATCTGCTGATCATCCGGGCCTGGTTTGCAGGCCCGGACCGGGATACTCAGACGCGGCTGATCTGCAGTTCCTTGTTCATCACCCGCAGGCGGCGGAGGCCTTGGAACACCTCGTCGGGCATGCCCTTGGGCAGGTCCACCACGCTGTGGGTGTCAAAGATCTGAATGCGCCCGATGCTGCGGCCGTTCAGACCGGCTTCATTGGCGATGGCACCAACAATGTTGCCAGGCTTGACCCGATCCCTCCAGCCCACCTCGATGCGGAAGCGGTCCATGTGGGCTTCCGGCGGGCCGGATTCGTCACGAGGGCCGCGGCGGCCTCCGAGTGCGGGACGCTCACGCTCGCCGCGCACCCGGCCGTCGCGGTTGCTCGGCTGCTGGCGCAGCCAGTTCTCATCGCCGTGCACCAGCAGGGGCTGATCGCCCACGGCCATTTGCAGGGCTGCCAGGGCGAGTTGCTCGCCCGTGACACCGGCTTCCTGGCCCACCCGTTGCAGGATTTCCGAGAGCAGGGCCCGCTCCTCGGCCTTGGCCTCGCCGCCCTTACTGTCCGCCGGCTGAGGCTCGAGGGCAGCGGTGAGCTGCTGGCGCAGGCGGTCGAGGCGGTTCTGGTTGATGGTGGCGTTATTGGGGATCTCCATGGGTTCGATGGGACGACCCACAGCCCGCTCGAGGCCACTGAGGAAACGGCGCTCCCGCGGGGTGATGAACAGGATGGCGTCACCGGTGCGGCCTGCCCGGCCGGTGCGGCCGATGCGGTGCACGTAGGCCTCCGAATCGAAGGGGATGTCGTAGTTCACCACCAGGGTGATGCGGTCCACATCGAGACCACGGGCGGCCACGTCCGTGGCCACCAGCACGTCCACGGTGCCGTTCTTGAGGCGCTCGATTGTGCGTTCGCGCTGGTTCTGGGCCACGTCTCCGTTGAGCACGGCCACGTCGTAGCCCTTGGCTTCCAGGGATTCCGCCACCGTCACGGTGATGGCCTTGGTGCGGGCAAAGATGATCACCCCCTCTTTGGTTTCAGCCTCCAGCACGCGGCTGAGGGCCTCGAGCTTCTGGGGACCGTTGACGGTGATGTAGCGCTGGCGGATACGGCTCGAGTCCGATCCCTTGGTCTTGATGGTGATCTCTGCCGGATCGTTCAGATATTGATGGGAGATGCGGCGAATTTCGGCCGGCATGGTGGCTGAGAACAGCACCACCTGGCGCTTCTCGGGAAGTTGGCCCAGTACCCATTCCACGTCGTCGATGAAGCCCATGCGCAGCATTTCATCGGCCTCATCCAGCACCAGGCTGCGCAGCCCGGAGAGGTTGAGGGTGCCCTGACGCATGTGATCCATCACCCGACCAGGGGTGCCCACCACCACCTGCACGCCCCGCTTCAGCCGGGCAATCTGGTCGCGGAAGTCGGCGCCGCCATAGATGGGCAGGACGCGCAGGTGCGGCATCTTGGCCGCATAGCTGTTGAACGAGTCGGCCACCTGGATGGCGAGCTCACGGGTTGGGGTGAGCACCAGCACCTGGGGGGTGCGTTGGTCAGGGTCGAGACCCGCCAGTAGGGGCAGGGCAAAGGCCGCGGTCTTGCCGGTGCCGGTCTGAGCCTGGCCCACCAGGTCGCGGCCCAGCATCAGCTCGGGGATGGCGGCCTTCTGGATCGGAGAGGGCTCGCTGTAGCCAATGGCCTCCAGGGCCTGCAGGAGTTCGGGCACGAAGCCAAAAGCGGCAAAGCCATTGGCTTTGGCTTCGCTGTCTGTCTCGGCGTCAACCTCTGGCGCGTCGCCCGTTTCGGGTGTGGGTTCGATCCCGTCAATCGGACCGATCAGGGTGGTGTTCACCTCGGCCTGGGTGGGGGTTGCGGGAAGTTCAGCCGCGCTGAGATCCACCGAGTAGCTGAAGCTCTCGCAGGGAGTATTGGTCACTGTTTAGGTCTGGGCCTGGGAATTCCTTCGTCAACAGGCCGGCAGACACCCGTGAATAACTGCCTTGCCCTTCACAAAGGGTGAGAAGAAACATTACCACTGCGCGGGGACGCGGTTGTAGTCGTCCTGCAGCCGTTCGATGTCGTCTTCGCGCAGTTGGCTGCCGCGCTGCACCTCCACGATCACCAGGTCCTCGTCGCTGGCACTGGCCCGGTGCACCGTCCCGCAGGGCACGGCCAGGACGCAGCCGGGCGCCGCGCTGACCCGCCGGCCGTCGCACTCCAGCTGGCCCCGGCCGGCCACTACCACCCAGTGTTCGCTGCGGTGATGGTGGCGCTGCAAGCTGATGCGCTGGCCGGCCCTGATACAGAGGCGTTTCACCAGATAGCCATCACCGCTGCCGAGGCATTCGAACCATCCCCACGGGCGTTGCACGCGGCCATCGGCTGGGGTGGGCTGGCGGTCCGTCACGCTGGCAGCCAGGTGTCCACCAAGCCTAGGCAGCGGAAACGCCAGCCTTGTCCGGCGTGACGAGTAGTGCCTGCGAACGGGCCCGGGTGAGGCCCGTGTAGAGCAGGCGCGGATCCCAGTGGCGCGTGGGAGGCATCAACAGCAGCACCTCCGCGTATTGGCTCCCCTGGGATTTGTGGATCGTGAGGGCCAGTGCTGGTGTGGCCTGGCTGAGACGGGCGGGGTGCAGCAGCCGTCCGCTGGGGAACAACACCAGCCGTTCGCCGTTTCGATCCACCAGTACGCCGATGTCGCCATTGGCCAGGCCCTGCTCCGGCAGGTTGCGCTGGTTCAGCACCGGCGTCCCCAGGGGCCAGGCCTGGATGGGTTGTCCGTAGCGCTCAGCCAGCAGCTGGCGGTGCACGCTGTCCACCCCCCAGGGGCCTTGGCGCATGGGTGTGAGCAGGATGCACTGCTCCAGTTCCGCCAGCAGGGGCTCGCTGTTCTGGGGCAGGCTGTCCGCTTCGGGCCATTGGAGCTCCCTGGCCAGGCCAGCGAGCGTCTGCTGGTGCTCGCGCAGGCGAGCAAGCACGCTCTGGGGTAAGCGGTTGGTGCTGTGGGTGTGCCAGCGCAGGTTCTCGTTGGGGCCGAGGGCCTGGAGCTGGGTGATGAGGGAGGCACTGTCGAGCTGCAGCCGCTCCTGGGTTGGGCTGGGCCGCAGGGCCTGGGCCACGGCGGCGATGGCGCCGTTGTTGCGATAGGTGGTGGTGAGCTCCACGGCGGCTTCCCCCAGGGCCTGCAAGGGCTGGGGTTTGCACAGCTCCAGCAGCACAGCTCCAGGGCCCACCGGTGGCAATTGGGCGGGGTCGCCCACCAGTAGCAGGCGGCCATGGGGCGGCAGGGCGTGGAGCAGGGCCTGCATTAGGGGGAGATCCACCATCGACACCTCGTCCACCACCAGCAGATCCAGGGCGAGGGGATGGCGTTGGTGACGCCCGAAGCGCTCGCCACTGCTCTCCAGCAGGCGGTGCAACGTGCTGCAGGGGGCCTGCTGCAGGCGCTCGGCGATGGCGGCGTCGGCATCCAGGTGGCTGGCCCCTGCTACCACCGCCTGGCCCAGTCGGGTGGCCGCTTTGCCGGTGGGGGCGGCTAGGTGCAGGCGCAGCTGCGGCTGGAGCCGGAGTGCCGCCGCGAGCATCTGGACCACCGTACTGGTCTTGCCGGTGCCGGGGCCCCCTCCCAGCAGTACCAGGCTGTGGCAGAGCACGGCCTGCACCGCCTGCTGTTGGCGTCTATCGAGGCCCTGGCTGGCGGCGTGGGCCAGGGCCTGTTGTAGCTGGTCGTCGGTGGCTGCCGCCGTGAGGGGTTGCTGGGCCCGTGCCTGCAGGTTCTCCAGGACGGTTTGCAACTGAACGTGCCAACGCCGCCAACGCAGCTGCAGGCCATCGAGCACCAGCGGGGCCTCGGGGTTGCACTCGCTGGCCTCGGCCAGAGCCACGAGGGGAGAGGCGGCCAGGGCCTGGCGATGGCGGCTCGGCCAGCCCTCCGGCGAGATCTCCTCAGGGGGCGCACCCGCGAGGTTGAGCTCCAGCTCCCCCCGTTCCAGGCCGCTGGCCAGGGCCGCGATCAGCTCCAGCACGGCTGGCTCCGCGGCGCACTGTCCGAGCCGGGGCAGGGTCTCCTGTAGGGCAACGGCCAGGCTGGTCATGGCTGGCCCTCCCGCAGCAGGGTGTCGAGGGCCAGAACCCGCTGCAGGGGCGGCTGTTCCACCAGCATGCCCGGCACGGCCGCTTCCTCGCTGCAGGGATGGTCGAGTGGGCCGGGCACCCCCCGCGGAAACACGTAGGCATAGCCGCCCAGATGACGAGCGGCGTCGTACTCGGGCAGGCGCCAGCGCAGATAGCGGTGCAGGGCCACCAGATAAAGGTGCGCCTGCAGGGGGTAGTGGTTCTGTTCCATCAGCTGGGCCATGGCGTCCTGGCTGTAGTGGAGCGGTCCGCAGGCCAGGGGTTGTCCGCCGGCATCGCGCACCCCCAGCCAGTTGCTTTTCCAGTCCGCCACCCACCAGCGCTCGCCCCAGCGGAAGACCAGATCGATGGAGCCGGTGAGGAATCCACGGCTGGCCACCTCCAGTTGGGCCAGCGTCCCGGCGTAGCGCGCGCCAAATAGGCCCCCGGGGTGTTGGGCAAAGGCTCGGGCCAACCCGGAGGCGCGGACCAGGGCTGGGCGTGGGCCTGGTGTCTGCGGCACGGCCAGGGGTAGATCGAAGTTCATCTCGTTCAACCGTTGCTGCCGCGGCAGATCTGCCAGGCGGGCCGCGCCCAGCGCTCCCCCCATGGGGCTGAGGCGCAGTTGCTCGATGCCGGCCAGCAAGGACTGTTGGTGAACCGGGTCCAGGCCGGCTCGCTGCAATTCCTGGGCCACCACGCTGGCCGTCTCCGGGCTGTCCGCGGGGGTCTCGTAGTCGATGCGCTCCAGGATTCGGTGGAGTGCATCGCCGGGGCCGGCACCGCGGGGGAACTGGGCCAGGGGGCCCTGGGCGGGCCACGGCGTGCCTGGCCCAGGGAGGGCGGCGCCATCGCTGCTCAGGGCATCGGTGTCGCGGCCCTCCTCGGTGATCTGGGGCGCCAGGGGTCTAGCGCTGTGGGCCCAGGCGGAATAGCTGCTGCGCCCCCAGGTCGTATCCAGGGTTTGCAGGGGGCGTGGACCCACCTCCAGGGTGCCGTCCTGTTTGGGGGCCTGCCAGCGTTCCTCGGGGCCCGGCAGTTGATCCGGATCGAGTTCATGGAGCGGCAGCTCCCGCCGTTGACCCTGGGCCAGTAACCAGCCCGCCAGGGGGTTGGCCTCTTGGCCCTTGGCCTCCACCCAGCCCAGCACCAGCAGATGGCGGGCCCGGGTTGCGGCCACGTAGGCGAGCCGCTCCCGTTCCTGCTCCTCAGCCTCTTGCTGGTCGCGGAAGGCGAGCCGGCCCACACCCCAGTGGGGGCTCAGGTGCAGGTCCAGCCGTGGGGCCGACCTGCCGGGAGGCCGCCAGCGACGGCCCACCCCCACGGTGGGTTTGGGGGCACGCCACAGGTAGGGGCAGATCACCACCGGATATTCGAGGCCCTTGCTGCGGTGCACCGTCACCACGGCGATGGCGGAATCGGCCGCATCGCTGTTGAGCTGGTGGGCCTCCGGCACCTCGCGATCGGGATCGAGCCGCAGGCGTCGGAGCCAGTCCGCGGCGGCGGCGGCACCAAGGCCTTCGCGGTGCAGTCGCTCCTGCACCAGTTCGGCCGCCTGCTGGATGTCCGCCAGCACCCGCCCCCCCAGCGCCAGCCGGGCCATTCCCTCGGTGTTGAGCAATTGGCCCAGGGCGGCCATCAGGCCCTGCCGCGGCAGGGCCGCCGCCAGCCGTGAGAGTTGATCGGCCAGGGCATCCCACCGCTGCTCCGGGGCGGAGGCGATCGTCTCAGCGCTCCAACCCAGCAGGGGCGAGGCGGCCAGCAGGCGCTGTCGGTTGGGGCTGCCGGGGTCCGCCAGGGCGTCCAGCAGTCTTTGCAATCCGGTGGCGCCCTCGCTGGCGAACACATCGCCGCGGCTCACCAGGCGGCTGGGCAGGCCCCTCTGCTCCAGGGCCCGGCGTAGCTCCTCCGCCTGGCGGTGGCTGCTCACGAGCAGGCACAGGTCGTTGGGTTCGAGGGGCCGCTCCCGAACCGCCTCCCCCGGCCCGCCCTGGCGCAGCAGCAAGCGCCGCTGCAGCAATTGCAGGCACAGCCCCGATACCTGTTGAGGCAGTTGGTCGGCGCGCAAGGGCAGCAGCTGCAACGCCGCTTCCCCCTCCGGCAGTACCAGCTCGCCCTTATCGGCGCGGGCTTGCACCGGCGGCACCTCCAGCTGGGAGCGCACCAGCCCCGGGGCCATCAGGGCATTGAGGCCAGCCACCAGGGCCGCTGAGGAGCGACGGTTTTCGAACAGGCCATGGATGGCACCAGCCCGGTCACGCGCCAGGCGGTAGGTGGCCAGTTCCCCCCCGCGGAAGCGGTAGATCGCCTGCTTGGGGTCGCCCACCATCACCAGCAGATGGCTGGCGGGCCGCTGCGCATCTCCTGTCGCAAAGGCCTGCTCCAGGATCCGCCACTGGATCGGATCGGTGTCCTGGAACTCATCGATCAGGGCCACCCGGTAGCGGTCCCGCAGGGCCTGCAACAGGCTGGTGGCCGCGGCGTCCGGCTGCTCGCCCGGGTCGAGACCCTCCAGCAGCTCACCGAAGCCCATGCGGCCACTGCGGCTGCGACGTTGCCGCAGCTCCCGCCGGCCCCAGTGGGCGCTGTGCAGCAGGGTGAGTTCGGCGGGAGCATCGACCAGGCCGGCAATGGCCTCCAGCAGGGGGGCCTGCGGCAAGGAGCGTCCCTCCCCTTCCAGGGCACTGGTTGCCTTGCAGAAGGCGCCGGGGTGGAAGTAGTCGAGCAGTAGCCGCTCGCGGGTGCTTTTCTCGCCATTCAGCAGGCTGAGCACGGCGTCGTAGCCAGGGGGCTCCGCTTGGGCCGCCAGCCAGTGGTTCACCTGGGCCACCCGGTTGCTGCGGGGCTTGGCCACATAGGGCGTGGTCGAACCGCCCCCCAGGGCCTTGAGTTCGGCGGCGGTGCTGCAGAGGTCATGCTCGAGGGCCTCGCCGCGGTGGTTCCATTCCTCGGCAAAGGCGGCCCAGGCCTTAAGCCAGTGCTCCTGCAGTTGGGTGCCCAGGGGTTCATCGACGCTCCAGCCGGGTGGCAGGGGATCGAGGTCCAGGGCGGGATCGCTATCCAGTTGTTTGAGGTGCTGCTCCAGCAACGCCGGCTTCAGCCCCCGCAGTTCCAGCCCCGCCAGCAGTGGGGCGGGTAGGGGCAGGAGCTGCTGCTGCCAGTAGTCGTGGCATACCTGGCGGCGCCGTTCGCCGTCGTCGCTCTCCAATTCCACGGCTGGTCCCAGGCCAGCTTCCAGGGCCCGGCGTTGCAGGGTGCGCCGGCAGAACCCGTGGATGGTGGTGATGTCAGCCCGGTCCAGTTGTTCCAGGGCCAGCAACAGGGGGCCTGGCTTCAGCTCGGGATGGGCTGCCAGCCAGGTGAGCAGCACCGGGTCGGCGGTTGTGCTTCCGGGCTGCTCCAGCAGCGCCAGGGCCTGCTGCAGCCGTTGGGCGATGCGGTCGCGCAGTTCGGCCGCGGCGGCCTCGGTGAAGGTCACCACCAGCAGCTGCTCGAGAGCGAGTTGTCGCTCGCACACCAACCGCAGCACCAGGTGCGCCAGGGCAAAGGTCTTGCCTGTGCCGGCACTGGCCTCCAGTAGCTGAACGCCGTTGTCGAGCGGAAAGCCGTTGGCCTCGAAGGGCTGCACCACCGGCGGCTGGAGGGTCATGACGTCACCGCTTCGCTGTGGTCGAGCAGGGGCGTGAACAGCGCCAGGGCCAAATTCTGGACCTCTGGGCTGAGTAGCTCGCTGCCACTGAGGCTGGCCCCGAAGCAGGCGGCCTGGATCTCATCGCTGCGTTCGGCGCGGCTGTAGGCGCTGCCCTCCCAGGTGGCGCAGCCTTTCTGGAGGCCACTGCCCACCTTTTTGCGCTCGGCCTCGGCATAGGCCCAACCCGTTTCCGGTGGCACCGGCCAGCAGCGTTGCCGGTGGCTCTCGCGCCACTGCTGCAGTTGTTCCAGCAGCTGTGCGGCCTGGGCACCGGCCGGGGGTCTCAGCCGTGTCACCACGGCAAAGCTGTTGGCGTCACGGGCGATCAGGACGCCCTGCCGCGGGGCCTCACCGGCCGCGGCTGCCAGCAGTAGATCCAGCCACAGCTGGAGCCGCTGGCGGCAGCGCGGTTTGGCGGTGTGGAGCAACACCAGGGCGTCGCCGCGCCAGGCCAGCTCGGCCTGGAGATCGCCATGGACGGCAAGGCGCCGCTGCTCGGGACCCTGCTGGGCTAGGGCGAGCTGCAGGGAGCTCCAGCGCTGGTGGAGGCCTCTGGCCTCCAGCTCGCCGGCGGCCAGGGGCGGCAGTAGCCCCCGGCCCCGTTGCTGCTGGACCCAGTCCGGTGGTTCGCCGGTGTGATCGAGTTGTTGGCGCAGCAGGGCCGAGCGCTGGCGTTCATCGAGGCTGAGGGCTTCGAGATCGTCGATGCGACGACTCCATTCCTTGGGCCGCAGTCCCAGGCTTTCGAGCCACAGCTCCTGGGGGGTCATCAGCCAGCGCTGCAGGTCGGCATACGGGTCGTTGACCGCGCGGGGCTCGGGTTGGGGCCTAGCCCCCAGGGCGAGGGCCTGGGGGGGCTGGCTGGCCTGTTGCTCCAACAGCTGCCGCGCCTGCAGCAGCCGGCGATCGCAACTGGCGGCGGGCCAGGGGCCATCACTGAGAAAGTTGCGGCGCTCCAGTGGATTGGGGGCGTGCTCGCGCAGGGGCATGGGCAGCTGTTCCTGTTCCAGCAGCGCCAGCCACTGGCGTACCGGGGTGGAGGGCATCAACGGCTCACCGGTGCGTTCGTCGCGGTTGCTCCAGGTGATCAGGAGGTGCTGCCTAGCTGATAGCAGGCTTTCCAGCAGCACGTAGCGATCCTGATCGCCGGGGCTGGGGTCGCCCAGTTGCCGTTGCTGCTCCATGAGGTGGAATCCAGGCCGTTCCCGCTGGCGCGGGAAGGCGCCGGCATCGAGCCCCATCAGCACGATCACCCGATGGGGGATGGCGCGCATCGGCTCCAGGGCGCTGATGGTGAGGGCCCCGCTGCGGTGCCCGAAGCGGCCGCTGTCTGCACTGAGCCGCTCCCCCAGCACCTCGGCCACCACCGGCGCCTCCAGCTGCAGCCCACTGCCACCGGCCACCTCCTGCCACTCGGCCATGGCCGCCAGGATCGACTGCACTTCCCAGGCCTGCTCCCCACCGTCCCCGAACAGGTCGTTGAGTTGCTGCCGTAGCAGCGGTGCCCATTGGGCCGGGGTTCGGGGCTGCCGGAGCTGGCGCAGGGCATCCCGCAGCTGGCCCAGCAGCGCCAGCCAGCGCAGCTGTTGCTCGAGGCTTCCGCCCATGGCCAGGGGTGCCGTGGCGGAGGGGGCCAGGCCCGGTTCCTCGGGCAGTACCAGCCCCAGCAACAGCCTGTCGATCGCCCAGGCCAGGCTGTGGGTTGGGTCGCCGCTGCGGGCGGCCCCATCCAGCCCCCAGCGGAATCCGGCCCGCTGCAGCAGTTCGCTGATACCGCCGGCCTCTGCTGTCGCAATGCCGTGTTGGCTGAGCAGGGGCCCGCAGGCGAGCAGCCCCTCCAGGGCCGAGGCGGTGAGACGTTCCCCCCCCAGGGCAAGCAGGGCCAGCCAGCCCTGGCTGATGCCGGCCTCGCTCTGCTGGCTGCGGTCGGTGAGACGCCAGGGCAGGGTCACCCCCGTGGCGGCGCTGTCGCCAAACACGGCCCCCACCAGCGGCGCAAAGGCATCCACCTGGGGCGTCATCACCAGGATGTCCCGGGGGCTCAGGCTGGGATCTGCCGCCATCAGCTGCAGCAACCGGTCGCGCACGATCTGCACCTGCCGCAGCCGCCCCGGGCAGGCGTGGAACTCCAGGGAGTTGTCGCTGTCGGCGCGCCGGAGGGGAGCCTGTTCCTCGGGATCCACTAACTGGGCCTGCAGCTGCTCCAACAGACTGGGCTCGTCGCCGCCGGCGGCGAAGAAGAGGTCTTCCTCGCGCCAGGCGCCCAGCTGGGTTTCGCCGGACCCCTCCAGCAGTTTCTGGAACTCGGCCCCGAGCCGGCCGAAGCGGGCCTCGAGCCGCGGTGCGCTGAGGAGCCAGTCTTCGCCGAGGGGGTCCAGGCCGCCGGGCTGCCCCTCCAGGCGCTGCCACAGGTCGCGGCAGGGGGTGAGCAGGTAGAGCTCCACCTCCATCACCCCCGAGAGGGCCTGCAGCAGTTGCACCTGAATCGGCGCCATGCTGCTGAGCCCGAACAGCCGCAGGGGCTGGTCCAGCGCCAGGCCGGGCAGCGGCTCGCCCCTCGGCCATGTCTGCAGGCGTTCGATCACCGCCGCCACCCGCAGGCCGAAGGGCTGGGTGGCCAGGCGCTCGGCCAACTGGGCCAGCAGCAGGGGCTGCCAGTGCTGGTCCGTCGCCAGGGGCCGGCCGTGGCCATCGAGGCGCTGGCCCGCGCACCAGGCCGCCACCATGGCCGGCCGGTAGAGGGTGTAGTCGTCAAAGGCGTCGGCAATGGCCCGCCCCAGTTGCCACAGGGGCCGATCCAGCTGGGCCAGTTGGCCCCCTGTTCCGTGGCCCCGCTGTTCCAGCCAGCGGCGCAGCAGCAGTGCTTCCGGTTGCTGCACCAACGCCGGCAGCAACTCCAGCAGGGGCCACACCAGTTGGTTGGCCCGCCAGGGATCGGGGCCCGGGGCCATGGCGGTGTCCGGCGGTGCGAGTAACCCCTCCACCAGCTGCCGCAGGTGGCTGCCAGGAAAGGGAAAGCGCAGATTGGCGGCGATGCCACCGGCGTCGGTGCCTTCCTCACCGCCCACCCCCAGGGCGATCTGTTCCCCCAGCCAGCGGCTGGTGGGCCAGGTGTTCACGATCACCTGGGCCTGCTCAAAGGGGCCGGGTGGGTCCAGCTGCAGCTTGGCCGCCAGCACCCGGGCCAGGATCTCGGCGCGGTTGCTGCGGAATACCGTGAGCACAGGGGTCAGCAGCGACTCAGGCTGGGGATGCGCAGGCCCGGCAGGGGGGCGGCCGCCTCGGGCCGCAGCCCGGGCACGGCCATGACGGCGCCCGTTTCCGGGCAGTAGGCGCTGAGGTCGCCGCCGTAGCAAGCCCCCGTGTCCACCATCACGATGTGGCGCAGATGGCGCACATGGGGGCCGGGGGTGTGGCCGATCACCACGTCGCCGAAGCGGCCGTCGTAGTGCTGCCAGAAACCCATGCGTATCCGGAGATCCGGTTGCCAGGTGGTGGGATCAAAGCCGGCATGGGTGGCCACCCAGCCGTTTCCCCAGTAGGCCATCGGCAGGTTGTCGAGTCGCTCCAGCCACTGACGGCAGAGTTGATCGCCGAGATGGCGGTAGGTGTCGCAGCCCGCCAGGCTCGGTTGGCCGCCCCAAGGGCCACGCCGCAGGGCCTGCACCAGGTCGGCCTCGTGGTTGCCCTTCAGCCACACGGCCCGGCCCTGCTCCACCAGGCCCCAGATCCGGGCCATGGTGCTGGCGATGGCCGGCCCGCGGTTGATGGCATCGCCGCAGAACACCAGTCGGTCGCCGCTGGGCAGCCGTTCCAGTAGCTGCTCGAGCGAGCCTGCGCACCCATGGACGTCGCCGATCACCCAGTGATGGCAGCGACTGCTGACGGACGTCATGAAGAGGACGCGTTAAGACCAGTCTGGCGGTCCATGGGCTGATCTGTCAGCCCCTGAATCGCTGGTAGCTTGCCGATCAGAGCTGCACGCTGTGATGGATCCCAAGTCGCTGCCGGTGGGTCAGCGGGTCGCGGCCCTGGTGAAGGCCCTGGACGGCGCCAAGCGCACCAACGAAGCCCTGGCCCGCTGCACGGACGGCGACGCGATGGTGGATGTGCTGCTTGATGCCTCCAGCAAGTTGGGGCTGGGGCTCAGCCGCCGTGATCTGGTGAACACGCCCCCGATCCGCGATTGGATCTGGTGGAAGAACAAGGAAGCGGTTCTCACCATCGGTGATGCCAAGCCCCGCTATCAGCAGGATGCCGATCCAGCCAAGCGTTCGGATGGAGAGCCTCCCCGCAGAAAGTTCCTCGGCCTGTTCTGAGCGCCAGGCTGTTCTGAGCGCCAGGCTGTTCTGGGTGCCAGGTCCTGCTCAGCCGGCGCTGGCCAACGCGTCGGGGATCCCGGCGGAGGGTGCTTCAAAGCTGCCCTTGGCCACGAACTCGAGGCGCAACTTCATGAATTCAATGAATGTGGCGTCTGTGGACACCACCGCTGCAGCAGGGCGGGGCACCTGGGTGCCGATCGCGCTGAGTTCGGGAGCATCCAGGAACGCGGGGCGCTTCACCAGCCAGAAGTCGATGGCCTTGCCCTGTTCGCCGTAGTGGCGAACGCGCTCTTTGAGCACTTCGTCGAGGGGTTCTTCCACGGTGAGGAAGGCCTCGCTGGCGGCCACGAAGTGGTACTGGGTCATGAACTGGTGCTGCCGAACAGGGGGTCCCGGCGGGGATTCTGAACCAGCGCCTTCATCTGGCGAACGGCCTGCTCCAGGCCCACGGCCAGGGCTCTGGCCACGATGGTGTGGCCGATGTTGAGCTCTTCCATCCCCTCGATGGCGGCCACAGGCTCCACGTTCTGGTAGGTGAGGCCGTGGCCGGCATTCACCCGCAGGCCGAGGCTGCGGGCGATGAAACTGCCCTCGGTGAGCCGGGCTAGCTCGAGGGGCTGGTGTTGCCAGTCCGCCTCGGCGTAGGTGCCGGTGTGTAGCTCCACCCAGCGGGCCCCCGTGGCTCGGCAGGCCTCCAGCTGGGCTGCATCGGCATCCACGAACAGGCTCACGCCGATGCCGGCGTCCTGCAGCCGACCCACCAGGCCGGTGAGGGCTTGCTGTTGGCTGGCCACATCCAGGCCGCCTTCGGTGGTCACCTCCTCGCGCTTCTCGGGCACCAGGGTCACCATGTCGGGACGGAGATCCAGGGCAATGGCCTCCATCTCCGCGGTGGCAGCCATCTCCAGGTTGAGGCGGCTGCGCACCGTCTGGCGCAGCAGCTGCACATCCCGGTCCTGGATGTGGCGCCGGTCTTCGCGTAGGTGCACCGTGATGCCATCGGCGCCGCCCAGTTCAGCCAGCAGGGCATAACTCACGGGATCCGGCTCCACGGTGCGGCGGGCCTGGCGCACGTTGGCGATGTGATCAATGTTCACGCCGAGGCTGGCCATGGCACCGAGAGAGGCTGTGGGTGTGGATCTTATGGATGGCGAGCGACCCGCTCGTGCAACTGCCCGTCGCGCCCGTTGGGCGGCGAATCTCAGCTCTAGGTTCTGAGATCAGAGTTGTGGGGGGGCAGGTGAACGGCCAGATCACGGCGCAGTCGACGCAGTCGCTGGCGCTCACCACCCGGGAGCGCAGCCTCTGCAATGGGATCAATCCCCTGCTGGCGCCCGTGGCCATGGTGCTCACCCAGGACGTGGCGCTCAGGAGCTACTTCTGCCGCGGTGTGGAGGTGATGGGGGCGCAGCATCTGCCCCGCACCGGGCCGTTGCTGCTGGCTCCTACCCACCGCTCCCGCTGGGATGCGCTGATGCTGCCCCATGCCGCTGGGCGTCGGGTCACCGGCCGCGACTGCCGCTTCATGGTGAGTAGCGATGAGATGGCTGGTCTGCAGGGCTGGTTTTTGCATCGTCTTGGCTGCTTTCCCGTGAATCCCCGCAAGCCGGCGGCGGCCTCCCTGCGCTTTGCCGTGCAGCTGCTGCAGGCGGGTGAGCAATTGGTGGTGTTTCCGGAGGGCCGCATTCAGCAGGACGACACCCCCCTGCGCCTGATGCCTGGGCTGGGCCGCCTGGCCGCCCTGGCTGAGGGCCAAGGTGTGGCCGTACCGGTGGTGCCGGTGGGTATCGGCTACGGCACGTCCCGGCCACGCCTGGGCGGACGGGCCGCCCTCTGCTTTGGCGAGCCCCTGCGCTTGCAGGGCCAGGGCCGTGAGGCCGCCAAGGTGCTCAACGCTGCCCTGATGGCCAGCCTCCAATCAGCTGAGGAAGCGGCCCGCCGCGCCGTGGGACGACCACTGCAGCGCCCGTAGAGTTTTTCGACTTCTCTGCTCTTTGCCGTGCGCCGGCCCCTCGCTGCCCTCAGCCTTG
This sequence comes from Synechococcus sp. HJ21-Hayes, assembly GCF_024345835.1. Taxonomy (GTDB): domain Bacteria; phylum Cyanobacteriota; class Cyanobacteriia; order PCC-6307; family Cyanobiaceae; genus Vulcanococcus. Next base: position 73,464 of record NZ_JAGQBW010000010.1, read on the forward strand.
CCGCCTTGGCGGTCCTTTCCCCCAGCCTGCCGGCCATCGCCCAGGACGAGCCCCAGAAGGTGCTCGAGTCCAGCACTATCGGCCTCAACCTCAGCGCCATTAACGCCAAGGTGGCCCAGGGAGATGCCGCCGCCGCCGCCGGCAAGCTGGCCAAGGCCAAGGTGGATTACGACCAGGCTCGCCTCGGGGCCCAGAACCTCACCCGCTTCTACCGCAACCTCAGCGGTTCGTTCCGCGGTCTGGATGCGCGCATTCCGCGGGAGATGGATCAAAAGGGCCGGGAAGCCCTAGAGCTGCAAGCCACCGTTGACCTGCGTCTGGCGGCCCTGCTGCGGCGCATGAACCAACCCGAGGTGGCTGTGCCGCTGCTGGTGGAAGTGGTTCAGATCATGACCCCGGCCAGCGCTCTTGGGCAGAAGGCCTATCAGAACCTGCTGGAGCTGGGCTTTGTGAGCACGCCCTACGCGGGCTCAGCCGCAACCCCTGGCCGCTGATCCCTCAGCCCAAGGGCACGCCACCTAGATTTCCAAACCGTTCGATCGCCACTGGCCATGGTCCATCCCGACCAGGTGAGGTCTGCCATCACCCAGGCGCTGCCTGATGCCACCGTTGACGTGGAAGACCTCACCGGTGGTGGTGATCACCTGCAGGTGAAGGTGGTGTCCAGCGCTTTTTCTGGCCTCAGCCGGGTGAAGCAGCACCAGCTCGTGTACGGCGCTCTGCGCAGCGAGCTGGCCAGTGAGGCCATCCATGCCCTCGCGGTGCAAACGTCCCTTCCTTCCTGATCCTTCCCATCCCATTTGCCATGGACGCCTCCACCAAGCAGCGCATCGAAGATCTGGTGGGCAGCAGCCCCGTGTTCGTCTTCATGAAGGGCAACAAGCTGATGCCCCAGTGCGGCTTCTCCAACAACGTGGTTCAGATCCTCAACGCCCTCGCGGTGCCGTTTGAAACCTTCGACGTGCTCTCCGATATGGAGGTGCGCCAGGGAATCAAGGAGTTTTCCGATTGGCCCACCATCCCCCAGGTGTACGTGAACGGGGAATTTATGGGCGGATCGGACATCCTGATTGAGATGTACAACTCCGGCGAACTGCGCGAAAAGCTCGCTGTGGCTCTGGCCTGATCCCGGGTCAGTGGCGCCCGCTTTCGTAGAGGGTGCTCCTGTCGTCGCCGGGGCCGATGAAGCTGGAGGGGTCGAGGATCCAGCGATCCACGAGCTCCTCCAGGCGACGCTGGGAGATCGGATCGAGGATGGCCGTGCGTCGCAGGGCGTGCAGATAGCCATCGGCGTAGAGGCGCAGCTCGGCGGGTCCGTGGTAACGGCTGGCCAGGGACTGGCAGGCGTCGCACAGCGACTGGAAGTGGCGGATGGCGTCTGGGTTCTGCAGAGCGGTCATGACGGGACCGGAGGGGACAGCTGGCAAGGCATCGCCTGATACCACTGTGGGCCGTGAAATGCGGATAGCGTAGGAACAGGCACGGAGAAGCGGGTGCAACTAGACCCCAATCCCATTCCTGGTGCCGCTGTCGGTGGCGCCACGGAACCAGCGTTGAAGCGCGTGTTGGTGGTGGATCCCCACCCCACATTGCGCACGGTTTTGGCCCAGCGCCTCCGCCAGGACGGCCATCTGGCCGCGGCGGTGGCCACCGTGACTGAGGCCCTCACCCTCTGCGAGGACCAGGCTCCCGATCTGTTGGTGGCCGCTGAGCTGCTGGAGGAAACCTCGGCCCTGCGGCTGGCGGCCCAGTTGCGCTGTCCGGTGATGGTGCTCACCGCCCGCTCCGGGGCGGAGCCGCTGGTGGCCCTGCTGGATGCCGGCGCCGACGACGTGTTGCGCAAACCCTTCGGCCTAGAGGAACTGGCGGCCCGCTGCCGTTCGCTGTTGCGTCGCAGCGCCAGCGGTCTGCAGGAGCGGGTGTGCGTTGGGCCGCTGGAGGTGCATTTGCTGCTCCGCCAGGTCACCCTGCGGGATCAGCCGGTGGAACTCAGCCCGCGGGAGTTTGCCCTGCTATGCGCCCTGTTGATGCCACCTGGCATGGTGCGCAGCCGCAGCGAGCTGCTGCGCATGGCCTGGCCTCCCTTCAGCGGTGGCCCCCGCTCCGTGGACACCCAGGTGCTCACGCTTCGGCGCAAGTTGGAGCAGGCCGGGCTCGGGGAGGGCGGTGGCATCGAAACCGTGCGCCAGCATGGTTACCGCTTCAGCCTCGACACGATTCCAGAAGCCAGCCCTATCCCCCCAACCCTGGTGGGAAGTCCCATCGCCCCGTAGCGAGGGCCCAGCCCGCTGCAGCTTCCCCGGCCAGCATCAGGCCACACAGCAGCGCCAGGAGTTGATAGGTCCAGGCCGGGCTGATTCGGCCGATCTCCGTGGTGTCGATGCCAGTGGCCGCCTGGAAGCGGCCCAGGAAGTCGGCAAAGTGAGCCACCCGCTGCGGTAGCAGGTAGGCACCCTTGGGGCTGCGCACGTAGTACACGCGTCCGCCCTGGCTGGTGGCCACGGGCGTGAGGCCGGTGACGTCACTCCATGTCACCTCCCAGCCGCGGCGCCAGAGCCAGGCACACCAGGGGGCGTGGGTCACCCGGATGCCGTTGGTATCGAGTTGCACCTGTTCACTCGTGGCCGCGAGCACCAGCACAAGGCCGAGAGGCAGGGCCAGCAGCAGGGCTAACTGCAGCTGTGCCGTGGCCAACACGGGCAGGGGCAACACCAGGGCCAGATAGAGGCTGATCAGGGTGAACCGGATCAGCGGGGCCATCGGGTACGACCGCGCCTCGAGGCTCATCGATCTTCCGGGGAGCCTGGCAAGGGTTCAAGCAGTTGAGGTGGCTGGTAGCGGCCGCTAAACACCTCCTGCTCGCGGCCCTTCCAGAACTCTCCGAGCCGCATCAGGTCGGCGTGGGCTTCCTGGAGTTTCTCCACGTACTCCTGGGGTTCCATGGAGCCCTTGGCTTCCTTCAGCTTGGTGAGCCGCAGCAGCTGCAGCATCCAGGGCTTGCCCAGTTCGCCGCGCTGTTCGAGATAGCGGGCCAGTTCCTCGGAACTGGGAAAGGGGGGAGAACCGGGGGCGGAGCTCATGGCCATACGCCGTTGGTGATTCAGCTTATGGAGATTGGGATCCCGTTGCGGGGCCCGGATGGAGGGTTTTCCACCGCTGCTCAGGCGGGCAGGGCCCAGGGGTTGAGGCCTAGGTCGGCGCCGATGCGGTGGGCGCAGGCGAAGCCGCTGAAGGCCACCGCATTGAGGCCCTGGCCGGGAAAGCAGGAATCCCCCACGCAATAGAGGCCCTTGAGGCCGGTGCGGTTGAAGGGCATCGGCAGCAGGCCTGGCAGCCGCAGGGAGGGGATGGGCCCATAGCTGCCGCCCATGCGGCCCAGGAAGCGGCGATGGGTGCGGGGTGTGCCCACGTCGCGGTGGCTGATGGCACCTTCCAGCCCCGGCAGGATCGCCTCCAGCCGCTGGATCAGCCGGTTGGCATCCGCCTGTTTCTTGGCGGCGTACTGCCCTGGGCTGAGGCCCTGCCACGCCTCGATTGAGGAGGGCGTGAAGGCGTGCACGATGTGGTGGCCGCTCGGTGCCAGCGAGGGATCCAGCAGCGTGGGCATCGACACGAACACCACCCCCTGTTCCGCCTCCATGGCCTCCCAGTGCTCCAGCAACAGGTGGTGGCAGTGGAATCCCGCCGGCACGATGTCTGCCTTCACGCCCAGATGCAGGGAGAGGAAGGAGGGGGAGGGCTTGTAGCGCCGGCGCCAGGTGGTTTCGCTTTTAGGGGTGTGCTCGGCATCCACCAGCGGCTGGCTCCCAGTGCCTGCGCTGCCAGCGGTGCCGGCGAAGGTGTCCCAGCGGGTGGCATTGCTCACCACGCGCCGGGAGCGGATCTGCTCGCCGCTGGCCAGCTCCACCCCCACGGCCTCGCCCTGCTCCAGCAGCACCTTGGTGACGCGGGCCTTGTAGCGGATGGCGCCGCCATGGCGTTCCAGCCCCGCCACTAGCTTTTGGGCAATCACGCCCACGCCCCCTCTGGGGTAGTTGATGCCGCCGGCATGGCGATCGGAGAACACCATCCCCGCGTTGATCATGGGGGTGAGGTCTGCCGGCATCACGCTCCAGCAGAAGCACTCCATATCGATGAACTTGAGCAGCGCCTGATCGCGGATGTGTTGGCGGGCCACATCGCCCACGTTCACCGGCAGCCAACGGGCCAGCCCCAGGCAGGCCAGGGGGGCTTTGAAGAACACCTTGGCCAGGTAGGCGGGATCCTCCAGCGAGAGCAACGGCATCGCATCGAGGCACTTGAACACCTGCCAGCAGGTGTCGTAGAAGGCGCGGATGCCCTGGGCTTCGTGGGGAAACAGGGCAGTGAGCCGGGCCACAAAACTGTCGTAGTCCCGATCCACCGCCACGTTCAGACCACCGGGCAGGTGGTACTCCAGCTGGGCCGGATCGGGGATGGTGTCGCAGACCTCGCCCACATCCGCCAGGGCGCGGGTGAGCAGGTTGGTGTGCCCCTTCTGGCCGAAGCCAAAAATCATCGAGGCGCCCACATCGAAGGTGTAGCCATCGCGCGTGAAACTGCCGCCTGACCCCCCGGGGATCAGGTAGCGCTCGAGCACCAGCACCTTGGCGCCCTTGGCTGCCAGTTGGGAGGCGGTCACCAGGCCGCCGATGCCGGAGCCGATCACGATCACGTCGTAACTGGGGGCGGGGCTGGTCAACACGCTGGTGGCCACTGGGGCGACCCTAGGAGTCAGGCTGCCCTAGGCGGCGCAGAGCTGGGTCGCAGGGGGAGCCGCAGCGGCCCCGAAGGGTTCCAGGTCCGCCAGGGCCCGGTCCCGGTAGGCGCCGTAGCGGCGGCGCTTGTCGCGGATGCGCTCCGGCAGCTCCGGCAACAGGCCAAAGTTTGGTGGCATGGGCTGGAACTTCTCGCTGGGAGCTTCGGCGATGAAGTGGGTGAGGGCGCCGATCATGGAGGTGGCCGGCAGGCTGATGGGCTCCTGGCCGAGGGCCAGCCGCGCTGCGTTGGTGCCCGCCAGCCAGCCCCCCGCCACGGCTGCGGCATAGCCCTCAGTGCCGGTGATCTGGCCCGCCGCCAGCAGGGTGGGCCGCTGCCGGAACTGCAGCGTGGGGTCCAGCAGCTGGGGGGCCTCCAGGAAGGTGTTGCGGTGCATCACCCCGAAGCGCACGAACTCGGCGTTCTCCAGGCCTGGGATCATCCGCAGCACCCGCTTCTGTTCCCCCCACTTGAGGTTGGTCTGGAAGCCCACCAGGTTCCACAGCCGGCCATCCTTGTCCTCCTGGCGCAGCTGCACCACGGCATAGGCGCGGTTGGCGCGGCGCACGTCGCGGTCGCTCACGTCGCCCCAGCGGGGATCCCACAGACCGATGGGCTTGAGCGGCCCGTAGCGCATGGTGTCTTCACCGCGGCGGGCCAGCTCTTCAATGGGCAGGCAGCCCTCGAAGAAGGTGGCGTTCTCTTTTTCAAAATCCTTGAGCTCGGCCTGCTCCGCCGCCAGCAGGGCCTCGCGGAAGGCCAGAAACTGCTCCTTGTCCATGGGGCAGTTGATGTAGTCGGCGTCGCCTTTGTCGTAACGGCTGGCCCGGAAGGCCACGGAGAGATCGATGCTCTCTCCCTCCACGATTGGGCTGGCGGCATCGAAGAAGTGGCAGTCGTCGCGGCCGGTGAAAGCCCGTAGCTGCTCGGCCAGGGGTTCACTGGTGAGGGGGCCGGTGGCCAGCACCGCAATCTCCCCTGGTTCCGGCAGGGTGGTGTGCTCACGCCGCTCCACGCTCACCAGCGGGTGCTGCTCCAGGGCGGCGGTGAGGGCGGCGCTGTAGCGGCCTCGGTCCACCGCCAGGGCGCCGCCGGCGGGAACGGCGTGGCCATCGGCGGTGCGGATCACCAGGGAACCCAGCCGCCGCAATTCCTCCTGCAACAGCCCAGCGGCCCGATCGCTGCTCAGGGCGCCAAAGCTGTTGCTGCACACCAGCTCGGCGAATTCGCTGCTGTGGTGGGCGGGCGAGCGGCGCACCGGCCGCATCTCCACTAGCCGCACCGGAATACCGGCCCTGGCGATCTGCCAGGCGGCTTCTGTGCCGGCCAGGCCGGCCCCAATCACCAGCACTGGATTGGAGGTGCCCATGAAAAAACCGGCTCTGCCTGAGGACATCAGGCTAGGAGCCGGTTGGCTTGGTGCTGGAACGTGGGGCCTTGTGTGGATCAGCCGTTGGCTCGCTTGAGCATCAGCTGGAGCTGACCCACAGCGGCGCGACCGATGTTGAAGGCGGCCCAGCCTGCGGCCAGAAGAACGGGGGTGACTACGAGCAGGAGCCGTGCGTCCATGGCTGGGAAAAAACTGCGTGGGCGGATCCTACGGACTCTCCAGGGGCAGCGTGACGCCCACGGCCCGGGTTGATCCAAATCGCAGCAATTTCAACCGGGGTGGAAGCCGGGATCCTGGGAGCGGCCGGCGTGGGCCATGGCCAGCTGGCGGTAACGGCGGGCGTGGTCCCGTTGGTCGGCGGCCGCGGTGTCGCTGAGCTCGCGCTTCACCTGGGCGGGGGCGCCCATCACCACGGCCCGGGGGGGCACATCCCTGGTTACCACCGCGCCAGCTGCCACGAGGGCGCCCTCACCCACGCGTACACCGTTCAGCACCACTGCGCCGATGCCGATCAGGCAGCCATCTCCCAGGGTGGCCCCGTGCACCACAGCCCGGTGGCCAATGGTCACGTCGCAGCCGATCCGCACCGGTTGGCCGGGATCGCCATGCAGCACAGCTCCGTCCTGCACATTGCTGCCCTCGCCGATCACGATGGCGCACACATCGCCCCGGGCCACGGCGGTGGGCCAGAGGCTGGCACCGGCCTCCAGGCGCACATCCCCAATCATCACGGCGGATTCGGCTACCCAGGCATCGGGATGCACGGTGGGTTCAGGCCAGGGGAAGGAGGCCATGGCGGCAGAGCGGCAGCAGGCAGGGCCACCATCCTCAGCCGGCTTGGAGCAGGGCACCCCCAGGTGATACGTTTTCCCTGTGCCCAACGGGCGCGGGTCGCTAGCTCAGCGGTAGAGCACTCGGCTTTTAACCGATTGGTCCTGAGTTCGAATCTCAGGCGACCCACTTAGTGAGTTCGTTTGGACTGTAAGGGCCAAGCCCTGCGGCACAAGGGATTCCAGGTTTTTCAGAAGGCTTCTGAGTCGGTCGAAATGAGACCGCACAAGGACGCCGAAAACCGTAGTTGTGTCATTTCCTTGGCATAACTGCCAAGAAACTGCCAAGGACGCACGCCGTCTCAGGGTCCGTCTCATGGCCCTCGTTCACAGAAGCGGGGAACCCTCACCTCAGTGGTTCCACCGTCATGCCTTGCCTCGTTTCTCCCCTGGAGCGCGCCAACGGGATCCTGCGCCTCCATGACCTGCCCCTGCGCATCCGTGTGCGCCGCCATAGCCAGTGGCTGAGCGTCTACGAAATCCTTCCTGGTGGGGGCACGCGTGAGCGGGCCATGCGGGGCTACTCAGCCCAGAGCGACGTGGATGTGCAGCGGCTCTGCGATTCGCTGGTGGAGCAAGGCCGGAGCGATCGGCCCCAGCCGTGGACGGCTCTGGCGGAGCCGAGTGCTGGCAGCGCTGCCCATCTCGCCGCTCCCTGCTGGCCGGAGATCTGCGCCGCCGTGGTGGCGTTCCAACGGGGCCAGGGGGTGAACATGAACCTGGTGGGCCCGTTCAAGGGCAAGGGCTACTTCTGCCTCTTGCCGGCGGACCGTGCGGCCACGGAGGCGGATGTGCGGAGATTTGCCTTGCACAGCAGCGAGAGCCTCAAGGCGCGGCTGGAGGACCCGACGGCCCCGCTGATCCCGATGGCGACGCATCGCCAGGGGTTCCGCCAGAAGCGGGAGGTGGTGTCGCTGCTGCGGCGGGCCGGGTATGGGGCGATTGCGCCTGAGTCGTTGAGCGAAGAGCTCAAGGGGATGGTGAACCGCAAGAAGGGCGCGTTGGTGGCCGCAGGTGAATCCAGACGGCGCATCCCGAGCACGGCCGCGATTCAGGAGTGGCTGGATCAGGTGGTGGAGGAAGACCCGCTGTGGGGGTGGGTGTTCGCGATGGTGGCCACCTACGGGCTCAGGCCCCATGAGGTGTGGCACATCGCGGAGCTGCCGGATGCGCAGGGAATGGTGAGCATCGGCGTGGCAGCCCGCCATATCAAGGTGACCAAAACGGGCTTCCGGGTGGCCCTGCCGCTGCCGGCGGAGTGGGTGGAGCGCTATCAGCTGGGCGGGGCCAAGGGAGAGCAGCGGCTCGAGGAGCTGCGCCGCCGCTATGTGCCCAAGTTTGTGAATGAGGACGGCCAGCCGTTTGATTCCGAGCGCGACCTGGTGAAACGCTGCGACAACAACGAACGGCTGGGGGCGGTGTGTTGCCACAAGCTGCGCAGCTCAGACGCCAAGGCGGAGTTTGAGCTCAAGACCAAGCTCTATGCCTGGGTGGAAACAGCGCCTGCCCAGGGCAAGAAGAAGGCGCAGAAACGCAAGGAGCGCTGCGTGCCTTATGACCTGCGGCACGCCTATGCGATCCGGGCGCGTGAGACGACGACTTGGAACGACGCGGACGTGGCAGCGGTGATGGGCCACAGCCCCGAGGTGCACCGCCGCACCTATTGAAGTGAGATCACAGGCGAACAGACCAAGGCGTCTGTGGCGCGGCGGATGCTCGGGGACCAGAGCGAGGCGGCCTGATCACAAGGAGATTCCTCACCCACTGAGTAGCCAAAGGGGGCCATCGGCCCCCTTTCTTGTGGTTATGGCTTGTTGAGCAGAGAGCTGCAGGGTTCTTGCGCACCCAGTGGACGCCCGGCCGGAACACCTTGCGCTGCTGCCAGCGGCAGAGCTGGAGGCTACCGGCGGCGTTTTGCGGACTTAGAAGTTCTCTTCCCAGAGGCCCATGCGATCGAGCCAGGCCTCTGATTGCTCGGTGCTCCAGCCGTGATCGCTTTCGAGCAGATCGGCGATACCAAGCATCACATCAAAGGCGGTGTCGTCGTAACCGTTGTGGGAAAGGGCGCTGCGATGCAGGTCATCGCCCAGATGGAGTAGAGCCAGTTCCCTGAGCCAGTCACCCTGCTCCAAGGCGGCAAGGGCGTGGTGCTCCTGGAGGGGATGCCGGTCGGCGGGGGAACAAGGCAAACGGTGCAAGGCCCTAAAGGGTTCCGACCTTATCCAGCGCTGGAGATCTCACCCCTGCTGGAGGGGCGCCAAGCCCTGCACCCCTGCTCGCGTTCGCTCCCGTGGCCCGAGTCACGATCCCGCCGCCGGCGAGATCCCCATCGACGCTTGGCCCTACCTCGATCAGAAGGTCTTGCTATCCAGCCGGATCAGCCATGGCGATCACCTCAGCCACCGTTGGTTGCTCCACAACTGACCTGTGGATTGCTCAACGATTGGTCATCGGGAGAATGTTGCACTGGTATCACGACGATGCTGCTCCATCCATTTTTGAGTGGCATAATCTAGGCTGGTGTTGTATACACTGTCATGGATCGATCAACATTGGATGCCTGATAACACTGCAATGCGTGACTGCCTCCACAAGGTCGGAGGAGCCCAGCTCTTCATGTCCCCTACGTGGAATCCAGACCAAAAGGGAGTCAAAGTTCAGATCATTGACGTCTTTGCTCTTGAGCTGGCCACTGGCTATAGCAAAGACCCACAAGGCAGGCTCCTCCTTAGCTCTGAACCCTCTGTCAGCGCTGGGAGAACTTGGTCACTGGCTAAGGCGTGCCAACTGGTCCGCAACGACAGAAGACCCGAGCGTTGGGTTGTCCTGCACCGCCATAAGAAGGCATGGGGGCTGTTCTGGGCAGGTGGTGGCCTCAATCAATGCCGTGGCGAGCTCACCAAGCTGATGGAGACAGAATCAACAGCAAGCTCGATTGTACCCGCCACGCCAGAAGCTCTCCTGCGTCTGATTCTGACCCTTGAAGAACCAGAGGTCGAGCCTGTCCTCAGCGCCAAGACCAAGAAGCAGAAGACATCTTTCGATGAAGAGCAGTCTGCTGATTGTGGGCAAAGCTTGCCCTGGAGGGCTATCACGCTGACCTCTGCCGTCTGGTTGACTGCCCTGGCAGTGCTTGGAGTCTCACTCACGAGCCAGATCAAGCAGCAAGATCAACGACTGCAACAGCTTATTGAGCGGCTTGATACATCTAGGCAGAGCAAATGAATGTGGCCAGAATTCGAGGAGCGTTGTTCTGTGTTGAATTGTTTTTTCGTGCAATCCCACTCCCTTCCGACCAGTGGCGACCACAGCCACAACCCCGCTCACACAAGCCAGGGCGATGATCCAGTGTCTGAGGTGCATGGTCGAGCTTTGGTTTGACGCTTGCGTTCAGACACTGCTGCCGTCACGTGTCGCCGTGCAGATCATCGGGACCGCCGCCGAGATTTGCTCCCACCTGGATGACAGCGATCGTGAAGCCCAAATGATGATCGCAACAGAATGCCCAGCGTAGCCGGGCTCGGATTTCGAGCCGGATCAGGGCGCTAGGTGATAGGTCTTGAGGCATCAGCGTAGGCACATGATCCACTTGGCTGACTTCGCTTCCGGAGTTATTTTGAGAATCGTCTTGAAAGTGGCATTTCGACGAGTATGAGATAATGTATCAAAAATCCCTCTGTATCTGAGAGGTTGTCAGTAGTGTCCCTCATTCCAAAGCAAGGTTGGCGCACACCGTCGCTGAAGCTGGGTTGGCTGCCAATCCTTGTGGCATCCCTTTTAATCCTCCTTTTGTTATGGGTGCCTGTTGCCAGTGTCGTTCGAATGGCGCGGCAAGCTCCAAAGATGGAGCGGCTGATGTCCTGGAGTCGGCAAGTTTCCCAGCAGCCTTTAATTCAGACACTAGCTCCTGCATTTGCCCTTGCTGATAATGAAATTCGAATTGACACTGGAATTCATATTGAAAATATCTATGATTTATCTCTCAGAAGCAAAACCTACTCGGCCGATGGTCGGATCTGGCTCGAGTGGGGCGAGGATGTTCAACGTATTCTGCTGAGCCAGAATACACAGCCTGTTCAGCTAATCGACTTTGTTAACCAAGTAGAAGATTGGAACGGTAAGCTCGTTCCCGATGTGCTTGAGCCTGTCAAGTGGAATGGCAAGTGGCATCAGAGCTTTCGTTTCTCTCAGCGCTTTTATCTTCATACTCTCGATCTACGACGCTATCCGTTTAATACACTGACACTGCCGATCACCCTGCAGGTTACACCGGCGTACTCGAGTTTGGATGGCCGCAAGCTATTTCTTCTTCCCATAAGAAATGAGCGTGGAATTATTGGTGAATATGCGAATCTGGAGGGATATGAGCTTATTTCTGCGGATGTTTTTTCACGTGTTCGCACCTATCGGACGGATTACGGATTGATGCGAATGGTCAAGGTGAGCCAGTTGGAGGAAGTTCTCCATTTCCGTCACACCTTCTGGCCGGCCTTCGTGTCAGATGTATTGCCACTCGCCATCGTCTTGCTGATCGTTTTGATCTCACCGTATCTTGAGGGTTCACTGGGTGATGTGCGGATCGCCATTCCATCGACTGCGCTTCTCACGATGGTGTTTCTCCAGCAGGGTTATCATTCCGAAGTCCCACCGTCGCCTTATCTCACCTATCTAGATCGTCTCTATGCGGTTTCATATCTAATCTGTGTTTTGCTGTTTGTGTTGTTCGCATGGTCTTCTAACGTTTACGAACGCACGCCTCCTGAGCAGCGAGAAGCCTTGGTTCGTCGCCTTGATGCCTACGATCAGCGATTCCAGCTTGCCGCCATCGCTATGTTGGCGGCAGTCAGCCTGGAGGCATGGCTGTATTAATCGACGTGTTAACGAAGTAATTCAACCGTGCCAAGGTCAATGTCAAAGTAGGCGGATGCCAAGGAAACCGACTTGCTTTGAATTGCTTCGGACAGCAGCGTGCTTCGGCTTTTGATTTGTTCAACGGTTGCTTGAATATTGGCCTTGACCGCGTCTTCTAAGTTGTTTGTGGCTTTGGTGTTGGAACTGATTTGTTCGACAAGGCTGCGCAGTAAAGGGCTGGAGATCTTCTTTCTTGATAAAGCTGCTTTGACTGCACCGCATCCACGATGGCCCATGACAAGGATGATGGGCACCTGTAGCTCTGCTACTGCGTATTCCAGAGAGGCTATCCCTTCTGTAAATGCTGTATTGCCAGCGCTGCGCACACCAAAGATTTCGCCGTCACCCACCCCAAAGATCCATTCAAGCGGGATTCTTGAGTCTGAACAGGTGAGAACCGCTGCCCAAGGCTGTTGCCCCTGTTCTAGTGCTTGGGGATCCACCTGGCAGTTGCTGTTCAGATGGTTGCGAAGCCTGAGGGCACGCTCGGAAGGATCAGATATGGATCTAATTTCTTGCCAGGCGATTGCAAAGTGACGATTGCCTGTCAGCAAGGCTGTTAAAAGATCTCCTTTTGGCGTGCAGCGTTTTAAGCTGCTCGCGACGGGTGAGCCCGTTTGCTGCTTTTGGGCTAGTCCTCTTGCGCCGAATAAGGACAGGCCGCCCATTGCGAGGCCGGCTTGCAAAATGTGGCGCCGCGAGTTTCTGGATGGCTTGCTCATAGGATGCAGATTCTTGTTCCGCGATGAAAGTCTAATGCCTAGTACAAACTAGGGTGTCATAACGTTGCCGTTGGTGTTGTCGTGTTGCTGCTGTCTTATTGGTCATTCACTGGTGATCGGACATGATTGCGGATTAATCACAAGTCTTGTCGTGCTGGATGCTCCTGTGATGGCTTCCGCAGTCATGCGTTCTTCCACACCGCTGTTGAGAGGGGACCGATTGACCCAACACAGAAAGACCCGGTCTGTACTGATGAGGCGAGGTCCTGCCCCTGAAAGGGGCTCCTACCCATGAGCAAGCGCCGCATCCACAGCCCAGTTCAAGGCCAGAGTCGCCATGGAGGCGATCAGTGGCCGTACTGAAAGGCCAGGCCAGCCAGGCCGACATCCGAGGACATTGGGGTTGCCATCAGACCTGCATCATGCGCATCCCAGGCTGATGCCAGCCCAATGCCATTCCTAGGAGCTCGAGGGCCAAGGCAGCAATCAACAGTCGGTAGATCCACAGACGGGCATTGGGCCCCAGCGCACTGCCAAGCATCAATGGCAAGGCGGCTCCCCAGGCCACCTCGCCGCTGTGGATGAAGACCGCCAAGGACACCACCGTGGCGGCGCCGTCAAACCAACACCATGCTCATCAGAAGGTAAGCACCGGAATCGAGCACGATCAAACCGGTCCACAGTCCTATGCCTGCGGTCAGGACTAGCCAGGTCAGGCTGGGGTTGTGACTGGTGCTCTCGGGATCACCGTCACGTAACCAGCGCTGCGGTTTGAGCATCAACAGCACCAGGGCCAGAACCACGGCGCTGATCAAAAAAGGCTGGTAGCAACCTCAGGCACAAGCGCCAGGGGATCGCCTTGCTCCATTGAAAGCGCCAGATGGCGGTAGCCATCCCCACCAGCACCGGCAACCGGTTGGTGCCCATCGCCCTGGCTCGGCGACTGACTGGATGATCCCAATGGCCGATCATCTCAGTGAGCAAGCACATCTAGAATGTCCGCTCACTATCACCCATGGTTTACGTGGATCATGGGATCCTTTAACGTGAACCATGGAGAACTGTCTCTATAGCACGCGATCTAAAGAGATCATGAATCCCTCATTCATTATCCCGAGATGACGATTGACCACTTGAGCTTTGGCACCCACGACATCGCCGCAACGCGCACGTTTTATGCCGAAAGACTTGGATTTCCCGTGTTGATCCACGAGCGCATGTTGATTCGGGAAGGTGGAACGGTTGAGCATATCTTCTTTGACTGCGGTGGTGATTGTGCTCTGGCCTTCATGCAATGGCAGAACGTGCCTGGCGTGGCTGGCGCCTACGACTGCGGCATCAATCGTGGATTGGGGGTGCCCAGGGGCACCTTCCACTTCGCATTGCGGTGCGTATCCCAGGGGGCCCTTGAGCAGCGCAGGCAGGAGCTGATTGCTGCCGAGGTACTGGTGGGAGATTTGCTTGATCTCGACCCTTACCGGTCATTCTTTTTTGACGATCCGGTGAATGGTCTGAGGCTTGAGTACACCACCAGGCTGCGATTGCCTGGGGCAACGGATCGGGACCCAGAGCAGCGGCAATTTCCAGCCAGTCTGGGGCTGTTTGAAAATGCTGCCCGGCCCCTTATCCAGGCACGGCAGGAATCAATCCAGCCGCCTGTAGCTCTGGAATGAAGCCAAAAGCCGCCGGATCGCTTAGCCGATCGGGGAACAGCACACCATCCAGGTGATCGCACTCGTGCTGCACCACCCGCGCATGAAAGCCGCTCACAATGTGCTCCTGTGGCTCGCCTGTCGCCGTGCGCCAGGCAATTCGGATGTGTTGCCAGCGCCGTACCTGACCCCGCAGCCCAGGCACGCTCAGACAGCCCTCCCAGCCCAGCTCAACCTCCTCACCGATGGGGGTGATCACGGGATTCACCAACAGCGTTTCCGGAATGGGCGGAGCCTCTGGGTAGCGCGGATTCGCGTCGATCCCGTAGAGCACCACCCGCAGGGGGACCCCGATCTGTGGAGCCGCTAGGCCAGCACCGGCAGAGGCCGCCATGGTGTCACGTAGATCATCAACCAAGGCCATCAGTTTGACGCTGCCGAAATCAGCTGCCTCCAACTCGGCACTGCGTAAGCGCAGGCGATGATCACCAAGGCGCAGAACTGGGCGGACGACCATGATGAGAACTCACACCTAAGGACTCTGCACCCAAGACAAAGAGCAATCGCACCCCTGAAGAGGACGTGCTGACGTTGAAGCTTACCTCCTCAAAACCCTCGCTGCTACGGAAACCGTGAAATCCCAACTGGGGGATATCCATTGCCAGCAGCAGGCTGAAACGGCCTGGATCACGGCCTGGCTAGAGCAGACTTACACCCTTGATGGCAAGCAGCAAACCATCACTGCCCCAACCACGGTGGTGTTGGCACTGGAAGGCGGTGAATGGAAGCTGGTACTGCTCCATGCTTTGCCCCTGTCCGGAGGGTGAAGTCGGAGCAGTTAGGGGATGACTGTTTGGAAGCTGATTGCGCAGCTCGACGCCGGCGCTTCAGGAGCGGTGGCTCGCCGGGTCAATGGGCACCATCGCGATTCGCCAACAGCACTCGGGGTCTCGGTGATAGCACCTGGCCTCACGCTCATCAGGTGCCTGCAGCCAGCCTTCTGCCATGGGGCGAGTCTGGAGCTAGCTGGTGGCGAGATCCGGTAACGGTTGGTTGTGAATTCAGGCGGTGGTTGCCAGGGTGGTTGTCGATGCACGTCTGGCCTATGTCAGCTGGCCAGTTCAAGTCGTTTCTGGAAGCTGTTCAAGCAGATTCAACCCTCCAGGAGAAGCTTGATGCGGCAGTAAATGCAGAAGCAGCTGTAGCGATTGCAAAGGATGCGGGATTTACCATTTCTGTTGAAGAGATAAGGCTAGGGAAAGATGTTTCGTCTGACGATTTGGCTGATTTGTGTGGAGGAAACTCAGATCAAGCCGCAAGGCTGGAAGCTGGACTGGAATGGTTTAGGCGATGGAGTAACCCCATGTAGCACTCGTTGAACGTCAACCGGCAAAAAGCCACCGCCCGTCATCAGGGTTATGCCAAGCCGATCCAGGCCAGAGGCCGGTCAACCTGATGGGCGCGGTGCTGATGGCGGTCACGAACAGGGCAAAAGCCCTGTTTCGGTAGTTGTTTCAGCAAACTCTTCAGGGTTCCCCGCTTTGACAGGCTGCGAACGATCAGGCGCTGCTGGCGACTTCATTCAGCAACGCCTGCCTCAACCCCTGTCGCGCTCTGCAGCCATCCAAAGCAGTGCTGCCTCAGTGCGGTTGTCGGCCTGGAGCTTCTGCAACAGCACGTGCACGTGGCTGCGGACCGTTCCTTCTCCTATACCCAGCGTTGAGGCAATGAGGCGGTTATTCGCACCAGCGGCCAAGCACTCGAGCACCTCACGCTCACGCGGCGTGAGGCCGTTGAGCTTGGCCTGCACATCACGAGGGCGGCACGGATCCACTGGTGCCGGTGGCCGCAGGGCGGCAGTCGCGCGCTGATCCCACCAACTGGCACCAGCCATGAGGGAGCCCAGCGCCAAAGCAACCTGGTCAAAAGCGTGTTCCTTGTGTAGGTACCCCAGCGCACCGGCTTGCCAGATGCGTTGCACCCAGTGTGGATCGTCCTGGCTGGTGAGCATCAGTACGGGAGCCCATTGCCTGCCGCTGATCTCGGAGCAGGTTGCAAGACCACCCATGCCCGGCAGCACCAGATCGAGCAGCACCAGATCCATCGCTTCTCTCTCGAGGATCTCCAGACCCTGCTCGCCGTCGCAGGCAACAGCCACTGCATCCACATCGGGGAGTGCTCGCAGATGGGTGGCCATCGCTAGTTGATAGGCCTGGTCGTCCTCAATGAAGAGCAGCCGCACGCTCAATCCCTCCTGTGCGGTAGCTGCACAACCACGCTGGCGCCGCCGCCTTGGCAGTTGCCGGCTTTGATTGTGCCGTCGTGAGCCTCAGCGATCAAGCGGCAGAGATAAAGGCCCAGGCCTGCGCCGGGCCGATCGGAACTCACGGGTGAGAACCGCTGAAATAGCCCAGGTAGCTCACCGGAGCGGAACCCCTGCCCTTCATCGCGGATCTCCAATCGCCACGCCTCCTCTGCGCGACTGAGTTGCAACCAGATGCGCTGCCCACGGCAGCTGTGGTGCAGGGCATTGAGTAACAGGTTTTCGATCAATCGCTGCAACAAGGTGGCATCAGCCAAAAGGGTCTGATCCACCTGGCCTCCCTGACGAAGCACCACGCTGATCTGCCGTTGCGTGGCGATCGGCTCCACGGTCTGCAGCGCGTCCTGGGCAATGCAAAGCAGATTGCAGTGGACCAGATTGGGTTTGAGGCCTTCCTGTTCAGCACGAAACACCTGCAGCAGATCATCAATCAAGCGAAGACAGCGCTGTTGACTGGTGCGAATCGCGGCAAGAGCCGGGTTGCTCTCCAGGGAAGTGATCGCTGCTAGTGTTCCGAGGATCGGCGTCTCGAGGTCGTGGGCCAGGGTGGCAATCACGTCACCGCGCAACTGAGCCTGAGCCAGTTGCACATCGAGGGCAATGCGTTGCTGCTGCAACGCCTGATTGCGGATGAGCAACAGGGTGGTGATGGTCAGGCAGAAACAGACCAGCAACCGGTTCGCCAGATCCAGGCTGACGTTGAGCGCCAGAGGAGTAGGTACAAACAGATTGAGCAGTGTTGCGACGCAGCAGACGATCAGAAATCGCCAGGCCTGTTGGCTGGAGCGCTGCGCTGCTCCGATCACCAAGGGGATCACGTAAAGAATGCCGAGCACGACGCCCGTCGGTGTGGCAAGCTCCAGCAGCAGGATCCCCAACCAAGTTGCCCACACCAATCCGATGGGCAGGCCGGGCCTGGTCATGGTTCGTTCGACCCTGGATCTTGGAGCGGCAGGCCCTCAGAGATCAGGTGCAGGTCGATACTGAGTCCCCGCAGCTGGTGCTGCAGTCGCTCGGATAGGGGTCGACGAAACAGGGCCTTGAGGCGTGAGCGCATCGTCTGACCCAACACGATCTGCGTGATGCGTTTCTCCGCGGCCACCCGGGCGATGGTGGGGAGAATATCTGCGCTTTCCTCCCGCAGAAAGGTGCCGCCCACGTCGTCGCAGAGCTGGCGGCATTCTTCCTGAAGCAACGATTCCTCGCGACTGAGAAATCGATTGGGATCCTGCACCGTCAGGGCCAACAGTGGAGCATCCATGGCCGCAGCCAGTCGGGCCGCGCGGCGCAACAGGCGTTTGCTGGTCTGGTAATTCGCCAGACAGACCATGACCCGTTCGCGTAGGGGCGTCAGCGAGGGAAGGATGTCGTTCTCAACGCGATCGGCCACCTCGCGCAACGAGAGTTCCCGCAAGGCCACGAGATGGCGGCGCTGGAAGAAGTTGGCCAGCGCCTGGCCCACCTTGTCCGAGGCGTACACCTTCCCTTCCTTCAGCCGCTCCTGCAGTGTTTCCGGTGTGACATCCACGAGCACCACCTCATCGGCGTTCTCAAGCATCCGGTTGGGGATGCGTTCGCGTACGACCACACCGGTGAGTTCCGCCACCACATCGTTCAGGCTTTCGAGGTGCTGGATGTTCAGTGTGGAGTACACATCCAGCCCGGAGAGCAGCAACATCTCCACGTCCTGCCAGCGCTTCTCCCGTTCGCTGCCCGGCACGTTGGTGTGGGCCAGCTCATCGACCAGCACCAGCTGCGGGCGCCTGGCGAGGACAGCCGAGACATCCATCTCCTCCAGGTCCACCTCCTGGTAGCGCATGCGTTTGCGCGGGATCTGCTCCAGCCCCTCGGCCTGGCGTGCCGTTTCCACGCGCCCATGGGTTTCCAGCAGGCCCACCACCACATCGGTGCCCTCCCGCAGCATCTCCTTGCCCTCCTGGAGCATGCGGCAGGTTTTGCCCACACCCGGCGCCATGCCGATGAACACCTTGAGGCGGCCGCGCCGGTGGGTGGAGCGGATCATGACGGCCGCAGGTTGTCGAGCGCCAGGTTGAAGCGCAGCACATTCACCACCGGCTCAATCGCCTGCAGCCCCAGGGGCCCTTCCTGGGCCTGGCGCAACAGGGCCTCCAGTTCGGCCAGGGCGATCTTGCGTTCGCGCGCCAGACGCGGGAACTGCTGGCGGGCCGCCACCAAGCTGATGTGGGGATCCACGCCGGAGGCGGAATCGAGCAGCAGATCAGGAGCCGGTTGGCTCACGCCGGCCAGCTCCCACCCACTGGCGACATCAGCGACTCGGACAGCCAGCTCAGGGTTGCTGGCGGCAAGGTTTGGAGCACCGGCCTGCCGGCCCTGCAGGTAACGGGGGGAGCGGAAGCTCTGGCCGATCAGGCGGGCACCCACCACCTGCTCGCCGCGCCGCAGCAGGCTGCCATCGGCAGAACCGGGGGCCACCAACCTCGCCAGACCGAGCATCGGCAGGGTGATCACCACCACGGTGAGCAGCCAGAGGATGAGCGTGACGCGCACGCCCCGCAGCACTTGGGCCGTGAATGACATCAGAACTTCTCCGGTTGGGCGATCACGGCGAACAGGTAGCCCGATAGGGCAACGGTGCCGCATAGGAGCAGGGCCAGGGTGTGGCTCTGCAAGGGGGGCTGGCTACTGCGAAACAGCGGGGTGAGCAGAAGGGTGCCGGCGACCAGAAGAAGCGGCAACCAGAAGCGGATGTGCAGAAAACGTGTCATCTCAGGTCCTCAGATCAAACGGAGCGCACCGATCGCCAGGTCGATCAGCTTGATCCCCAGGAATGGCGCCACAACGCCGCCGGCGCCGTACACCAGGAGATTGCGGCGCAACAGTTGCTCGGCGCTCAGCGGCCGGAATTTGACACCCTTCAAGGCCAGGGGCACCAACGCCGGGATGATCAGGGCGTTGAACACCATCGCCGAGAGAATGGCTGATTGCGGTGACGCCAACTTCATCACATTCAGCGCTTCCAACCCCACACCAGCAAACAGCGCGGGCAGGATCGCGAAGTATTTGGCGATGTCGTTGGCGATCGAGAAGGTGGTGAGCGCGCCTCTCGTGATCAGCAGTTGTTTGCCGATCGTCACGATGTCGATCAGCTTGGTGGGATCGCTATCGAGATCAACCATGTTGGCCGCCTCTTTGGCGGCCTGCGTGCCGGAATTCATGGCAACACCCACATTGGCCTGGGCTAGAGCAGGGGCGTCGTTCGAGCCATCGCCGGTCATCGCCACCAACTTGCCGAGCTTCTGCTCCTGCTGAATCACCGCGATCTTGTCTTCCGGTGTGGCCTCGGCGATGAAGTCGTCTACGCCGGCTTCCCGGGCAATCACACCAGCGGTGATCGGGTTGTCGCCGGTGAGCATCACCGTGCGAATGCCCATGCGCCGCAACTGCTCGAAGCGCTCGCGAATGCCGGGCTTGATGATGTCCTTGAGGTAGATCACCCCGAACACGTCGGCGCCGCGGCAGACAGCCAAGGGGGTGCCCCCCAGCCGTGACACCCGCTCAAAGCACTGGTCGAGGGCCTCGGGCACCTCCCCACCGCGGGAGCGCACGAACCCCTTGATGGCATCAACGGCTCCCTTGCGGAACTCGCTGCCATCGGGGATGTCAGATCCGCTCATGCGGGTGCGGGCTGAAAAGTCGATCCCGCTGGCGGACTCGGCCGCAAAAGGCAGCACAGCCCCGAGCTTCTCGGCCAGCCGCACGATCGAGCGCCCTTCCGGCGTCTGATCAAAGCAACTGGCACCCAGAGCCACCTCGGCCAGCTCCGCCACGCTGTGACCACCGACGGGCAGAAACTCCTCCGCCAGCCGATTGCCCAGGGTGATCGTGCCGGTCTTGTCGAGCACCAGGGTGTTCACATCGCCGCAGGCTTCCACGGCCCGGCCCGAGGTGGCGATCACGTTGAACTGGGCCACCCGGTCCATCCCGGCGATGCCGATCGCACTGAGCAGGCCGCCGATCGTGGTGGGGATCAGAGCCACCAGCAACGCCACCAGTGTCACCACCGATGGGGCGTCCTGGAGGAAACCCGCCACGGGCGGCAGGGTGGCCACCGCAATCAGAAACACCTGGGTGAGCACCGCCAGCAGCACGGTGAGGGCGATCTCATTTGGTGTTTTGCTGCGTTCCGCACCTTCCACCAGCGCGATCATCCGGTCGATGAATCCCTTGCCTGGATCAGCGGTGATCCGCAGCGTGAGCTGATCGGACAGGATGCGCGTGCCGCCGGTGACCGACCCGGCCACATCAGAGCCGGCTTCCTTGAGCACGGGGGCTGATTCGCCGGTGATGGCCGATTCATCCACAGAGGCCACGCCGGCGATCACTTCCCCGTCGGCGGGGATCACATCCCCGGCCTGGATCAACACCAGGTCTCCGCGGCGCAGATCGGAGGAATCCACCAGCTCGATGGAGCCATCGGCGCCTTGACGCCGGGCCTGGGTGCGGGCCTGGGTGCGGCGCAGGGCATCCGCCTGGGCTTTGCCTCGGCCTTCCGCCAGCGCCTCGGCGAAGTTGGCGAACAGCAGCGTGGCCAGGAGCGTGAGGCTGATCAGGGCGTTGAAGCCGCGCTCCGGTGCTCCGGCCTGTGCATCGAGCAGCCTGGGTTCAACGGTGAGCAGCAGGCACAGAGCCGTGCCGCACCACACCACGAACATCACCGGATTGGCCACCGCCTGGCGTGGGTCGAGCTTGCGAAACGACTCCACCACCGCCCGCTGCACCAGCCCCTGCTGGCGTGGGCGTTCGAGATAGCGGCGCTCCTGGCGGGGCCCCCGCGGCATGCGGGGGAACATCACACGGGTTGTGGTGGTCATCTCAGGACGCCAGGGTGAGTGCTTCCGCGATCGGCCCGAGGGCCAGCACCGGGAAGAAGGTGAGGGCCCCGAGGATCACCAACACCACGGCCGTGACGCCGGTGAACAGGGCGGTGTCGGTGCGCAGGGTCCCGGGACTGGGTTCAAGGGCCGGTTTGCGGCGGAAGCCCTCGGCCAGGGCCAGCAGCGCGGCGATCGGCAGATAGCGGCCGCCAAGCAGGCTGAGGCTGGTGGTGAGGTTCCACCAGCGGGTGCCATCGATCAGGCCCTCCAGGCCGCTGCCGTTGTTGGCGGCTGCCGAGGCGTACTCGTACACCACCTGGCTGATGCCATGGGAGCCAGGGTTTGTGATGCCGTTCACCCCGGCGCCAGCCGCCAGGGTGAGGGCGGCGGGAATCAGGACGAACAGGGGGTGGATCAACAAGATCAGGCTGGCCCACACCACCTGGGCCTTCTCCACCTTGCGGCCGAGGAATTCCGGTGTGCGCCCCACCATCAGCCCGGTGAGGAACACCGCCAGCAGGGCAAACACCAGCAAGTAGGCCGCGCCGGTGCCCTGGCCGCCGAACACCACCTGCAGAAACAGGTTGAACAGGGCAGTGAGGATGGTGAGAGGCATCGCCGCATCGATCGAGCCGTTCACCGCGCCGGTCATGGTGCCGGTGGTCACCACGGACCAGAACCCCGTGAGCGCCGGCCCGAAACGCAGCTCTTTGCCCTGCAAATTTCCGCCGCTGACCCAGCTGGTGAGCAGTGGATTGCCGGCCTGCTCAGCGGCCATCGCCACCGTCACGCCGAGCAATAACAACCCGAACACCAGCGCCAGGAGCTGATTGCTCTGACGCCTGTTGCCGATAAACCGCCCGAAGGCATCAAGCGTGGCCGCCGGGATGATCAACATCGCCCAGGTGCTCACCAGGTTGGTGAGCAGGGTGGGGTTCTCGTAGGGGTGGGCGGAGTTGGCGCTGAGGAAGCCGCCGCCGTTCTCACCGAGCTGCTTAATCGCCTCGAACAGGGCGATCGGCCCCCGCGGTAGCCATTGGCTGGCCCCCTCCAGGGTGGTGATCTGCAGGGGCGGCGCCAGGGTCATCGGCACACCGCTCACCAGGAAGAACAGCGCCAGCAACACCGAGGCTGGAATCAACACCCGGGTGAGCGAGCGCAGCAGATCGCGGTAGAAGTTGCCGATCGGCCGGCCGCTGAAGCCACGAATCACGGCGAAGCCCACGGCAAGCCCACTCGCCGCCGAGACAAACATCAGAAACTGCATGGCTCCCAGCTGCGCCAGGTTCCCGAGGCTCTGCTCGGGGATCAGGTGCTGCTGATCGGTGTTGGTGAGAAAGGAGATGGTGGTGTGGAGGGCCAGATCCCAGCGCAGCCCTGTGAAGCCCCGCGTGTTGAGCCAACCGGGCTGCGCCAGAAGCAGCGCCAGTGCCACCGCCCCGCAGAGGAGATTGCTGAGCAGGAGCGGCTGCAGATAGGAGGCAACGGATTCGGCACTGCGTCCGGTCTCCCCGATCCAGCGCAGCAGGGTTGTTTCAAACGGAGTGATCCAGCGATCCCAGGCCGGGTTGGGGCGGTCATCAAAGACGTCGTAGAGATGACTGCCCAGAGCCGGAGCGGTCAACGCGGCCGCCGCCAGGGTCAAGGCGGCCAACAACCAAGGAAGCATGTCCGCTGGAAACCAGACGCTGCAATCATGGTTGGGCAGCGGAGCGGCAGCAACTACCAAAAGGTAGAGGCCCCAGTTGTGCTCTGATCGCCTTCTTCCAGGAGTGGGCTTCCCCTGCACCCGGCCGATGCGGCGCCTACGACTGTGAGGAGGATCGCGCCATCCTGGCGGCTTTTTTGGATCTGGATCAGCCGCCTCAACGGCCACTCACTTCTGGTGCCTCGGGGCAGATCAGCTCGGCGGCTTTGCGGGCATCGCTGAGCACCTGCAGCAGCACCCGCGGCGACTCCTTGAGCAGCTCCACCCAGTGGCCCAGATAGGCAGCGTGATTGGCCATGGCACTGCCGATCTCCAGGCGATCGCCGAGCAGCACTGCGCCCAGCTCGGCCACCAGTTCTTCGCGGGCATAGGCGCGGCCGCCCTCGCGATCAGCACCCATGCCACCGGAGAGATCACGGGCCAGTCGGGAGCTGTGGCCCGTGGAGTGGATGGCCTCATGGGCCCAGGTGGCATAGAGGGCCCCGGCGGAATGGAAGGCGGAGCGATCGGGCAGCTGGATGCGGTCTGGCCCTGGCAGGTAACAGGCCCGATCCCCTGCGAAGGCCGCCGGCACGGGCCAGCGGCTGAGCACCGCTTCCGCTGCTGCAAGCCGCTCGGGTTCAGGCCGCTGCATGGCGCCCTCGGCCAGCCGGCGCTTGCGGATCAGCGCCTCGAGGGGCTCACCCACTAGATCGCCGGCATTGAAGAGCGGCACCGGCCGGTAGCTCACCCAGCTGCGCTCCGCTTCAGCCGCTGAACCCGGCTCCGCCAGCTTGCTTTCGCCCCGCTGATGCACCTGGGGCCGCAGCACATGCACCGCCTTGCTGCCCTTGCGGGGAACGATCCCCAACGCCTTGGCCTCGGCAAAGCCGCACCAGTAGGGCAGGGCCGATCCCCGCAGGTGCAGGCCCAGGGTGAGCAGTGCTGGATTGGCCCCGCGGTAGCGGCGTCCCGAGAGCAGATTCACGTGGTGTCCGCCGGCGGCGGCATCCCACTCCCGCCGCCAGGGGCTGGTGCCGGCCTCCAGCAGGGTGATCAGCGAGGCCACCAGCTTGTCCTCGCTGGAGACTTTGGCCGTAGCCGCACCAGCGGATCGGCTGGAGCGGGCAGGAGATGAAACAGCCACGGAGGGGCAAGCGCAGGACCGCAAGCGCCGGGCTGGCCACAGCGCTCAAGGAAGCCAATGCCACCGGTGTTTCAGCGGCTGCGGCGGGGGAGAATCAGGCGGTGCTGGGATCGGTGGGCATGGCTAGGCGGACACAGCCGCGCGTTCCCGCAGCTCTTCGTAGAGGCCGGTTTGGTTGAGGAGGATCTCCTTCATGCCAGCGCGAATGGACTCAGAGCCCAGCGCCTGGCTGCTCATGGATTGATGGGCATCCAGGGCGCTGATGATGGCGTCCATCAGGGCCGTGCCCAGGTCCGGAGACGAGCCGAATTGTTCTTTGCTGTTGGCTGAGGCCTGTTGCTGCAGGGTGGTGGATTCGAGCAACTTGCCGCGGATCACCGCCCGCACATAGGTCACCTTGTCCTCTTCCGTGAGGTCGCCGATGAACAGATCGTTGAGCTTGGCGATGATCTCGGAGAGCAGGGCCTTGTCCTTGTCCTGCACGGTTCCGCCACCGGGGGCCAGCCCGGCCAGCTGCACCGATTCGCCTTGGCTGAGGTTCAGCTTTGTCTGCCCCTTGTGTCTCAGCGTGTGGTGGGTGAGCACCACCTTGCTGAGGTCCACGGTGGCCACCTCCCGCTCGAACTCCAGCAGCGGCAGTAGCCGCTTGAAGACCATCGCCCGCTTCTCCAGGGCTGTGTTGCCGTAGTCAAAGATCTGGCACAGGAAGGTGTAGAAGCGCACGTAGGTGCCCAGGTCGCTTCGGAACAGGGTGAGGGCATCCAGCTCGTCCTTGGCGGCCTTGATGCCATCGGGGTCGTTGCTGTCCTCGGCATGGCGCATGGCCAGGCGAGCCTCCTTGTAGGCGTGCATGAGCCGCTGGGCGATCGGCTCAAGGGCTCCGATCAGTTGGCTCTGCTTGGCGTTGGGATCGAGCAGCACCTTCACCACCCGCTCGATCTCGAACTCGTCGTAGTGGCCCTGGGTATCGAGCTTGGCCTTGAGCTGAAGGATCAGGTTGGGATCGGTGGCCTCGGCCAGCTCGGCGGTTTCGTAGTAGGCCT
The DNA here is from genome assembly GCF_024345835.1 of Synechococcus sp. HJ21-Hayes. GTDB lineage: Bacteria > Cyanobacteriota > Cyanobacteriia > PCC-6307 > Cyanobiaceae > Vulcanococcus. The sequence goes on from NZ_JAGQBW010000010.1 coordinate 98,801, forward strand.
TGAACGACGCCAGGATGTCATCGGGCTCATTGGCGAAGTCCACCACGTAGGTGGTGGTTTTGCCGGGGTGGCAGCGGTTGAGGCGGGAGAGGGTCTGCACGGCCTGGATGCCGGAGAGGCGGCGGTCCACGTACATGCCGCAGAGCAGGGGCTGATCGAAGCCGGTCTGGAACTTGTTGGCCACCAGCAGGATCTGGAACTCGTCGCCCTTGAAGGCCTCGCGGATGTCGCCCTTGAGGCCGGGGTTGAGGGTGCTGCTGCGTTCGGTGAAGGGTTCGGGGCCTGATTCGGCATCGTTCACCTCACCGCTGAAGGCCACGAGCGTGCCCAGGGGGTAGCCCTTGTCGCGGATGTAGTTGTCGATGGCCAGCTTCCAGCGCACGGCTTCCTTGCGGGAGCCCACCACCACCATGGCTTTGGCTTTGCCGTCCAGCAGCGGCCAAACGAACTGCCGGAAGTGCTCCACGATGATGTGCACCTTCTGGGCGATGTTGTGGGGGTGGAGCTTCACCCAGCCCATCAGCTTCTTCTTGGCGGCGCTGCGCTCCACCTCCTCATCGCTGAAGCTCTGGCCGTCCTGGGCCAGGCGGAAGGCCATGGAATAGGCGGTGTAGTTCTGCAGCACATCGAGGATGAAGCCCTCCTCGATGGCCTGCCGCATGGAGTACACGTGGAACGGTTCCGGCAGGTTGCCTTCGCTAGCTGGCTCGTTGGGATTGGGTCGCCGGCCGAATAGCTCCAGGGTTTTGGCTTTGGGCGTGGCGGTGAAGGCCACGTAGGTGATGCCGTTCTCCCTTACCCGGTCGGCCATCTGGGCCGCCAGAACCTCCTCCATAGCAACCTCACCCCCATCGGCCAGGTCCGCTGCGTCTGAAGCACTGAGCACCTTCTTCAGCTTCTCGGCGGCCTGGCCGGTCTGGGAGCTGTGGGCCTCGTCGGCGATCACGGCAAACCGCTTGCCCTCTGTGGCCGTGAGCTCGCGCACGGCCTCCAGGGCAAAGGGGAAGGTCTGAATCGTGCAAACCACCACCTTCTTGTCGCCGCCCAGGGCCTGGGCGAGCTTGCCGCTCTTGCTGCCGTCCTCGCTGGTGATCGAAGCGACGACGCCCTTCTTGCGCTCGAACGCCTCCAGGGCTTCCTGCAGCTGGGTGTCGATCACGTTGCGATCGCTCACCACCAGCACCGAGTCGAACACCTTCTTGTTCTCAGCGTCGTGGAGTTCGGAAAAGAAGTGGGCGGTCCAGGCGATGGAGTTCGTTTTGCCCGAGCCGGCCGAGTGCTGAATCAGGTATTTCTGCCCCGGTCCCTCAGTTCTCACAGCCTCCTGGAGCTTCCGGGTCACCACCAGCTGGTGGTAGCGGGGGAAGAGCACTCGGGAGATTTGCTTCTTCTTGTTCCGCTCGGCAATGCAGTAGCGGCCAAGGATCTCCAGCCAGCTCTCCCGCTCCCACACCTCCTGCCACAGGTAGTCCGTGGGGTAGCCAGGCCCGTCGGGCATAGGATTGCCGGCACCACAGGTCTTGCCGCCGGGGTCACTGCCTTTGTTGAAGGGCAGGAACACCGTCGCAGGGCCTGCCAGCTTGGTTGTCATGCGCACCTCGCGGTTGCTCACGGCGAAGTGCACCAGGGCACCGCTGGGGAAGCTCAGCAGGGGTTCAGGGGTTTTGCCGGCAAGCTTGGGCAGGCGGTCGCTCTTGTACTGCCACACCGCGTCCTCAATGGTCTGGGTGTTGTCGGTTTTTAGCTCAACGGTGGCCACCGGGATGCCATTGAGGAAGAGAACGAGGTCGATGCAGTTCTCGTTGTGCAGGGAGTAGCGCACCTGGCGCACAACCCGCAGGCGGTTGGCGTTGTAGCGGGCCAGGATGTCTGGGTTCAGCCCCAAGGCGGGTTTGAACTCCGCCAGCTTGAGGGCCTTGGGTAGACCCATCACCTCAATGCCGTTGCGCAGGAGGTCGAGGGTGCCTTGCTGGTCGAGCTGCTTGCGGATGCGTTGCAGCAGGTTGGCTTCCGCTTTGCTGCCGTTCTTTTGTTTGTAGGTCTCCCAGGCGTCCTGCTGCGACTCCTCAAGCCAGCCGATGAGGTCTGGCGGGTAGAGGGCCAGCTTGCGGTCGTAGTGGTTTGCCGTCTTGTCTTCGTAGAGCCAGCCGTGGCAGCCGAGGTGATCACAGACCTCTGTTTCGAAGGCGTTTTCGAGGTGGACGCTCATGGGCTGGGCGGCGGCGTCAACACCGGTCGATTCAGGCAAGTTAATCGCAGGCGCCGCTTCAGGCCTGGGTATTGATGCAGAGATTGCATAGCTCAGGCCGCCCAAGTCTTCAGGCCCAGTTGTCCAGCAACAGGCCGTCAACCCGTTGGAACTCACGCAGGTTGTTGCTCACCAGAGTTAGGCCCTCGCTGCGGGCATGGGCGGCAATGTGCAGATCGGTCACGCCGATCGGCAGACCCTGGCGCTCCAGACCGGCACGGATCTGGCCGTAGTGGAGGCAGGCTTTGCCGCCGTAGGGCAGCACCTCTAGACGGCCGCAGAAGTTCTCGACAACGGTAAGATTGCGATCTGGTGCTGCGCTTTTCTCAACGCCATGGAGGAGCTCAGACAGCGTGATGGCTGAGATCGCCATGTGCCCGGAGTGCCGATTGAAGCGTTCCAGCATCTGGGCCGGTCGCCGCTTGATCACGTAGATGCAGATGTTTGTATCCAAGAGATAACGGAGCATGGCCTGGCTCAGAAGGTGTCGCGATCGGCCTGCTCCTGCGAGGCACGCTCTGGGAGGAAATCGTCACTCACGCTCGAGCCATCCAGAAAAAAACTGTCCCAGCTGCGGCCCGCCGGGGCAATAATCCGCTCCTGACCGCATGCACGCACCTCCACCTCCTTCACGGATTCGGGCAGACGCAGGTCGGCCGGGATGCGAACCGCCTGGCTGCGATTGCTGAGGAACAACTTGGTGATCGCAACCATGGCCACCCTCACTGGATATACGAGTAGTCTATCCCCTGGTTTGGGGTGGTCTCGCGGTCAGCTCAACCGAGCAGCGCGTACCTGGTGCAGGGCCTCGAGAATCTCACTGGTCTCGAGGTCCGCCGAGGGCAACGCCTGAAGCAGCTCGGCATTGTCGGCCCGCCGAGCGGTTTCGCTCAGTTCCTGCAACGCGAAGGTGCTCAGCGGCACGCCGGCACGGCTGGCCAGTTGTTCCAGCCGTTCGGCCACGTCGTCGGGCACGTGGCGGATGTAGAGCGTGCGCGTCACAGGCATCTCCTGCTTGCTCATTGCTAGCAGCGTAATGGCGGATTCCTTGTCGTCAGCCTTTGAGGTGTGGGCGGTCTGTTGAGGGCGACTAGCGTCACTCCATGACCACTGTTCAAGCCATCGAGGCTGCCGTGGAGCAGCTGGATCCCGCAGAACGTGCCCGGTTCAGGGCCTGGATCCAAGACACCTCTCAGCCGCTGAAATGGAGTGATCTGAGAAGGTGGCACATTGGGAGTCGTGCAATGTCAGCCCTACTGAAGAGTATTGAAGAGCAAGCAAGTGCCCTCAGCGCCGAAGATCGCGCCAGGCTTGCTGAGAGCATGCTGGAATCACTCCAGCCATCGATCGCAGGCATTGAAGCCGCCTGGGCCGAAGAGATTGAAAAGCGCGTCAGTGCATTTGAGCGAGGCGAACTATCTTCGTCCTCTGCGGATGAGGTTTTTGCCGAAGCCCGCCAAACACTGCGGTGAAGCACGCACGCTTTGTTGACCCGACAAAAAGCGAGTTGCTTGCCGAAATTTCTTATTACGAAGACAAGGAGCCGGGACTTAGTGGACGCTTTCTTGCTGCAGTTCAAGAAGCAACGGCTCGTGCCCTTGCCCATCACGCGCGCCGCCTATGCTACTGGCACGGCCGCATGGATGATCGCTGAAAAGGCTGTTCAGAGTCACCATGAGGGATGGTGAAATAAGCAACCTACGGCGATGCGGATGCCATGGGGCTCACCGCCATGCAGGGCAATCTGAATCGTCTTGGGTGCTGCTCAGACGGCGCTGGCCTCAGGCACCAAGCCCCGCACATCGATCTGGCCGGTGACGGCGGCGGAAATCAGGGCGGAGCGACGTTCTTGGAGGAGCTGTATGCCTCTGCTCCCCTCGGCTACTAATTCATCAATCAAGCAACACTCGTTTGCGATGGCATTTTGAATTGCCTCTTGTTCGTCCAAATTCGGCAGTGCTATGGGTAGATCCATGAGAACAGACTGAGAAATATTCTGCATCGACTGACTCGCTCCGGATGCACCAAGCTCAACCTGGCTTCTGACCGCGCTTGACCCTAGATAGAGCGCCAAAAAATAGGTAGAAGCGAAGGATCGGTCGACGGTAATCCTGTAAAGCTTATCACAGATAAATAGCCATGGATAGTCCTCGCCGACTACTGCTGCGCTTCCTACTAGCTCCTTTGTGTTTGCCCGCGAAATAAGGAGGTCACCCGTTCTTACGCTGTACTCACGAATTGGGCTGAGATCTGGGGGCAGTCTTTTGTTCTCGCCTGGCCGAAAAATACCCCCATTCACGCATCCAACCTTAAGGACTCCAGGTGCATCGCCTTCGGACGCCTCGTTTTCACATTGAGGACTCCAGCCTTGTTCAATATGCCTGCAAAGGTGTTTAACCTTTTGAACCTCCCAATGCTCGGGCACCTCTCCCAGCCACTCCACCCCCGAATCCTTCATCGGTGCGTCTGGATTCAGCCCCTTGGTGGCGGCATGGGAGATAACGGCCTGGCGCTTTTCCTGCAGCAGCTCAATCAGGCGCTGCTGCTCGGCGATCAGGGCGTCGATCTTGGCGGTTTCGCGGTCAAGGAAGTTGGTCATCGCGTGCTGCTCAGTCAGGGGTGGCAGAGGCACAAATGACCTGGATAGATAGTCCTGCTCAATGCTTTCGACAGTCGCTCCCTGTTTTCCCCATGCAAGGAGGAGCTGATCGTTAAAGCCCTGGATCCATCTAAGAAGGAATGAGCTTGAGCAAATCTCGTCGTTTAGCCGGATTGCTTTCATATCCTGATTGAGCGCCACCTCAACAGCATTGACTGCCACCGGGATAGTGTGCCTCAGGATCCCGGACCTGACGACAAGCAGGACGTGTCCAGGCTCGATCAGAGCTGAAGTGCTCCCATCAAGGCCTTCTTGCGTAATTCCTTCTTCGGCCTGGGTGATCTTTTCGGCCTTCATATCCTTGGGCGAAACCCATGGAATTGGACCACCCCAGAAGTCAAGGTTTTCTCGGCTTGGCGTGCCTCCTCCAGTAAAGGAGGCAATATTCTTTAGCTTCTTGACCTCCCAATGCTCCGGCACCTCCCCCAGCCACTCCACGCCGCTGTCCTTGTAGGCCGGGTAACGGGGAAAGCTCATCGCTGCACCTCCCGATCACCGCGGCGCTGCTCTGCAATCTGTGCAGCATCCTCTAAAGCAATCATGGAGTCGATGGCGCCTTGTTCTTCAGCGGTGAGCCGGCGGCGCGCACTGAACTGCTCATAGGCAGCGAATGCACGCTGCTCAGCAGCATCGCGGGAGATGCTGCCCAACCCTGGCAGCACGTTGCGATCGTTGAAGGACAGAAACGCATCCAGCCGTTCTGGCCAATCCTTGAGGAATACCTGTTTGCGGCGTTGGGCCTGGTCCTCGGCATAGTCGAGAAACATTCCGACAATCCGATTCAGCTCCTTGATCTCATCCTCCTTCAGGTAGTTCTTGGCTACCTTGACATCGCCTTTGAGCACTCGCGTCCCCTTCCAGCTGGTCAGCCCCATGTTGGGGAGCTTCGGATCAACCCGTTGGGCAATGATTTCAGGGGCTGTGAGGCCTGTGACGGCGTAGTGCAGCTTGTTTTGCACTGTCTGGAACATCGTTTGGGTCTGGGCATCAGAAGGCTGGTAGTCGGCAGCAAGGGCCAGAATGTCTTTAACGCGCAAATACAAGCGTTGCTCGCTGGCGCGGATGTCGCGGATCCGCTCCAGCAGCTCATCAAAGTAATCAGGGAGACCAGATGTCACCGGCTCCTTCAGTCGCTGATCATCCATGGCGAAGCCCTTCACCAGGTAGTCGCTCAGGCGCTCGTTCGCCCACTGGCGAAACTGCGTGCCGCGCTTACTGCGCACGCGGAAGCCCACAGCCAGAATTGCCTGGAGGCTGTAGTGGCTGATCTCTCTGGATACCTCGCGTTTGCCCTCGAGTCGAACTATCCGGAATTTCCGGATGGTTGAATCCTCTTCGATCTCTTTGTCTTCATAGATGTTCAGAAGATGCTCATTAATCGTCTTGACATCTTTTTGATAAAGTTCCGCAATTTGTGCCTGCGTCAGCCAGATACTCTCGTCTTCAAGCCGGCATTGAATGCGGGTCTTGCCATCTTCTGTCTGATACAGAATCAGATCCGAGCCTGGGGCTGGTTCCTTCGTGTCGCTCACGCCGACAGCCCCCCAATCATCTCCAGGATCCGGTCCGTCACCTGTTTGAGTTCAGCGTCGATCTCCTCCAGTGGCCTCGGCGTCGTGAACACATAGAAGTGCCGGTTGAAGGGGATCTCGTGGCCCACCTTGGTCTTGTCGTGATGGATCCAGGCGGCGGGTGCGGGAGCGGTATCCAGCTCCAGTGCCTCAGTCCTCATCGCTGGTCTCCATGGCCCTGTCCAGCTCTGCGCCTTGCAGGATGCGCAGTTCGCCATCGATCTGAACAGCAATGCCTGTATCGGTCTGCCGCGCCAGCTGTCTGGCCTGCTGGCCGGCGCGGAGCAGGGCAGCGGAGACCCGCTGCAGATCAGGATCCTGGCGCTCCGTGGTGAATCCTGCCGTCACGCTTGGCCTCCTTCGCTCAGCAGCCGTGGGGTTGAGCCACCATTATCGATTCTCTGCCACTCGTTGACCAACGGCCGGTACAGGCTCTCAAAGTTGCTGAGGCCAGCCTTGAAGCGCCGGGCGATCACATCCGGCGGGATCGCATGTCCACCCTGTCGGACACGTAGTTGAACTCTCGCCATCGCTTGATCCACAGATTGCAGTTGCAGAAAGACAAGCTTCACCGAATATCCCAGGGTCTGCCAATAGCCAATCCGATGGGCATAGCCTTTGCCCGCTAGTGTGGTTTCAAAGGCGAAGCTGATTCCGTCGCCCACGCAGCGATCAATCTCCTCCAGCATCAACCGCCCCGCCCGCCGAGCGGCCAGTTCCGGCGCAAAGGGCGACAGGCCGGCCGCAATCAGATCGGCATTGATAAAGGTGGTTATGCCTACTTCAACAGGCAGGTACTCGCGGGCAAACGTGGTTTTGCCGGCGCCATTGGGGCCAGCGATGATGATGATTCGTTTCTCATTGCTGCGTAGCTCAGCCACTCAGCCCTCCGATCATCTCCAGGATCCGGTCCGTCACCTGCTTGAGCTCGGCGTCAATCTCCTCCAGTGGCCTCGGCGGCGTGAATACATAGAAGTGCCGGTTAAACGGAATCTCGTAGCCAGTCTTGGTCTTGTCGTGGTCAATCCAGGCATCCGCCACATGCGGCAACACCTCGCGCTCGAAGTAGCTCTCCACATCTTCCGAGAGAGGCACGTTTTCCGTATCCCTCAAGCTGCTGTCGGCCTGGGGCTTTCCTTTTGCCTTGCCTCGCTGTCCCAGGACAACATTCCCTGCGTCGTCCCGCTGTGGCCTCTCCACCGTGATGGTGCGGTAGCCGAAGTCTTCGTTGCGGAAGATCTTGCTGATGGGCTTGCCATCCTTCTCGGCCTCTTCAAACGCCCCGAACAGTTTCGTGATCTCCTCAATGTGCTCGGTGCTTAGCTCCTTCCGCTTGCTGCCCAGGCTCTTGCGCATCTTCTGCCAGAAGCTGCTGCTATCAATCAGCTGAACCTTGCCCTTTCGCTCGGCAGGCTTGCGGTTGCTGAGAATCCAGATGTAGGTGCTGATTCCGGTGTTGTAGAACATGTCTGTCGGCAGGGCGATAATCGCCTCCACCAGGTCGTTCTCCAGCACATAGCGGCGGATCTCGCTCTCGCCTGAGCCCGCTCCTCCCGTGAACAGGGGTGAGCCATTGAGGACGATGCCGAAGCGGCAACCGCCGTCCTGGGCAGGCCTCATTTTGCTGATGAGGTGTAGAAGGAAGAGCAGGGAGCCATCACTAACTCGGGGCAAGCCAGGGCCAAAGCGGCCGCTGTAGCCCATCAGCTCAGCTTCCCGCTGCACCTCCTTCTGAATCTTCTTCCACTCCACGCCAAACGGCGGGTTGGAGAGCATGTAGTCGTACTTCTCCTCCGGCAGCTGGTCGTCCGACAAGGTGTTGCCGTAGCAGATGCTGTGGATGTTCTGCCCCTTAATCAGCATGTCCGCCTTGCAAATGGCGTAGCTCTCGGCGTTCAACTCCTGGCCGCTCAGCACCAGCCGGGCTGAGGGATTATGGCTCACCAGGTGCTCCTCGGCCACGCTCAGCATTCCTCCCGTTCCCGCTGTGGGGTCATAGAGGCTGCGGACAATGCCCGGTTGCGTCCAGGGCTGATTCAAAGTGTGTCACAGGCATTCTTGCAATGGCTGCGAGCATGGGGTGAGATCGGTGGAATTGCCCCCTCTCAGTGCTCCAAAGCGTTTCTGCCGCAACCGATCTCGATCTGATCAGCTACCTCAAGGCGATCCCGGATGCTCGGATGCGGCGGGGTGTCCGCATTCCGGCCTGGTAC
>NZ_JAGQBW010000011.1 GCF_024345835.1 Synechococcus sp. HJ21-Hayes
CGACCCTGGCCTTGAACTCGGGACTGTGGGTGCGGCGCTTACTCATTGACGGGAGCCCCGATCAGGGGCGGTACCCCGCCTCAGAGACTAACGATGGGGCCTATCCAGAAAAACCAGTCCACCTCACCCTTCGTGTTCCTTCTACTTCAGCTCTATGCGGCCTAGTGATGGCGAGCGCTAGCAGGACAAGGCTACTCAGCATGACTCATCAAGTCATCGATAGCCTTTAATGCTTCAGCTGCTTCCTCACCGCTAGCAAGAAGATCAACGCATAGCCTGCCTGAGCCAGCTGTCTCTAGTGATCCTTCTTCTTCCTCAATCATTAGCACAAGATTCTCAATGCTATATCCATAAGACACGCCCTGAGAGTAGCTGCTTGCTATGTCATCCGCAGAGACCGTGCTGCTCTCAATCCGCAGAGCGGTGACACTGTCAAACTCCAAGCTACTTTCCTTTGAAGCATCACTATTACTTTGATGTGTGCCTAAAAATTCCTCGATCTTCGACAGATCCAGGCATGAGTCCCACGAGGAATGCCCCATGTCGCCGGATTCCTGATAGACCTCGATATACCCCTTGGAGATTGCTAGTTCTACGGCTGAATCCAGGTGTATACCGTTTACCATGACTAACTTGGAGGTTATTATCCCTATAAAGTCAGTGTCACAAGGGTAGCAACGAGGTGCAGAGGACAATGCTCTTTCCTGGTAGGCCCTAAGGATTTCTTCACTGGTTAGTGCTTGGCATCCTCCCAGCTTTGACCAGAGGTCAGAGAGGGGCATCATAGGTGTATGTGGATGGTCTCCATGAAGTAAAGACTGGATAACGCCTTCAGCAACAAAATCAAGTCGACACGACGAAGTGGGACCATCAGCACATGACCCTATCTCTAGAGAGTGGCGAACATGCTCGGTTTCAAATAGGCATACATTCTCGCCCTCCGACAGCTCGCTGACTTGCTCACAAGCGAGAAGAATTATTGTTGTTGGATCCGCCTGAAGTATGCGCGAGCGAATTACGGCGCTCGCATCCGTCTGTTTATTGCCCACGGCCCAATGCGCTAACAATCCTTGAAATATAGCACTGCTAACGAAGCAGCACACCCGCCCTGTGCCTGCAAAAGTATACACCAAGCGAATCAATGCCGGCGATGGTGCTTGCGGGCGGGTGATCCTTGGCGTTATGCAGACAGCAGCTACTGATAGATAGTATCAAAGTCGGCAACAATATCGTCGACTATCTCCTTAAACATACTCGTTTCATCGTAATCCTCGTCATCCTCTTCGGGATCCCAGTCTTCAAGCTCAATCTCTACAATGCTGTATTCGATTTCCTCGCTCGAAATGGTGGAATCATTGACACTCATGGTGAGTTCCATTGAGTATCCACAAGCAATTGAAAATGAATAGATAGACTCATTCTCATTGTCTTCCGACTGGCTTTTCGACAGAAGTGTGACCGTTCCACCGCTAACAACTCTTGTTTCTTCGGGATTCAGTGAGAATGCATTGGCTATCTTAAGAGCAGTTGCGATATCGTCTGGAATACTTGCCTGCTCCCTCTTTAGCTTTGACTCACCCGCGGGTTTGTGTACCCGATCTCGGTGTTGACAGCCATACTCATACGTGTAGCCATCGATCTGCGCATTCCTTAGGGCCTCCTTGCATGGATCACCAAGAGTCGAGCTCTCAGAAAGTTGCTCGTCAATCCAGTCCCAGCAATCATCCCCATTCCATGCACATGAGAAACCTACATTGAGCTCATCACCCCCAGTTTCAATATCGACATCACCGCCATAGCCAAAAAGTCTAGACTCCTCAATCGAGTTCCCCAATTCTGTAGCTGCTTCTTTTCCCTTCATGCTAATAGAGAGATAACCAGATGCAATGTTTGCCATGAAGCTATAAGAGGCTGCCTTCAGGTTAATCAGATCTGGATGCCAATGTCAACAACCCCTTGGCGACGCAATGCACCTGGCCCGCGCCACCGAATATCCGCATCCAGTGAATCATTCCGGCAAAGGCTGCTGCGGCCAGGTGATCTTGGCGTTAGCCAGAGCAAGGGAGATGTGCTGAAGTCGCGAGCGTGGCCACACTGTGAGCACGTCTGCAGGGTGTGGCCGTGGTTCGAGCGAAGCTGGTCAAAATCGGCAATTCGAGAGGGATCCGTCTCGCCAAGCCGCTGCTTGAGGTTGCGGGGCTGGCTGACGAAGTCGAGATCGAGGCTGCTCCAGGGGTTCTGACCATCAGGCCATCGGCACATCCGAGGGCTGGCTGGGCAGAGGCGGCATCGTCTTTTGAGGCGGAGGGACTTCTCGATGAGATGAGCGCCACTCGGTTTGATGATGAAGAGTGGTCATGGTGACCCAAGAATGCGTCTCAAGAGAGGATATCTACCTGGTTGCATTGAATCCCACGCGAGGATCTGAAGTCAGGACAACAAGGCCTTGTCGTCGTGTCACCGGATGAGCTCAATGCTCATCTTCGTCCTTTCATTGTCGCGTCTTTTACCACTGGTGGACATCCATGCCCTTTTCGTGTGCGATGCAGTTTGGATGGCAAACACGGCCACGTTGTGGCTGATCAGCTAAGGGCTGTAGATCGGGAACGTCTCGTCAGGCGATTGGGGAGTCTGTCGGAGACTCCGCTGAATGAGCTACTGGCTGTTTTGCAGGCGATGTTCGCTGTGTAGACGCCTGGCTAACACAGCCATGCACCTGACAGCCATCGCACCATTCACCACGGGGCGCGCGGCTCACGGGTGCTGCTGTTTGTGCGTGAGCAGCGCCAGCAGGATGGCCGCCCCAGCGCCCTCACCGAACCCCTCGTATGCCTGGGGTTTGCGCGCTACGACAGTCATGAGGGCGAGCGGCCGCGTGGCTACCAGTGATGGGCTTGGTGTTTTGAGGCGGCAGTGTGGGGAAGACAGAAGAAGGCTCACGGCCTCGGGGAGGGCAGCGGCGTGAAAGCGCCGTACTGGCCCTCCCGGTTGATGCGGATGCCCCCACTGTTGGCGCTGCGCTGGTCGGTGCGGTTCTGTTCAGCAGTCGGGATGGGCGCATCAGCACCCACCCGGCAAGGCCTGGGCGAGCACGGTGATCAGGGCCGTATCCACGCTCAGGATCCGTTCCCCCAGACCCACCCGCTGCGCGATCACCGATTCGGCCAGTTGCACTTCAAAGGGCACGAAGCCGCCCTCCGGGCCGATCATCACCACCGCCGGCACCGGCGGCGCTTCCGCAAGCGATGTTGGAGCACCCATATCCGCCAGCCAACAGGGACGTCCCGCACACAGCCCCGGCAGCTGGTCTTCGATAAAGGGGCGGAACCGCCGGTGCAGATGGACCCTGGGGGCGATCGTGTCGCGGGATCGCTCCAATCCCGCCACCAGAGCTTCCTCAACCCTGGCTGGTTGCAACAACGGGCTCTGCCAGTAGCTCTTCTCCACCCGGGCGCTGTGGATCAGGTGCAGGTCGGCGATGCCAAACTCGGCGCACTGCCGCAGGATCCGGCGCAGCATCTTCGGGCGCGGCAAGGCCAGCACGATCTCAAAGCGATGCCTCGCCGGCGGCGGCTCACTGAGCTGAACGCTCAGCCGCACGCCGCTTGGATCAAGGGCTTCGATCACCCCCTGGCCGCACAGGCCGCCGAGCAGACCCACCCGCAGGCTGTCGCCCACCTGCGCTCGCAGCACCTCGCGCATGTGCATGGCGCGGTGATCCCGCACCACGGCAACATCGTCAGCGATCCAGTCCTCTGGGTGGAGCAGAACGATGTTCATCGGCTGGCCCTGGGGGTTTGTCTGACTGTGGTCCCGCACGAGGCCAGCGCCTTTAGCTCCGGCGCTGGCGGCGCACCTCCCAGGGCCGGGGGATGCCGCCGGGCGGCTGCCACACCCCGAAGCGATGGCGGCTCGCCCTGAATTCCGCATCGAGATAGGCAGGGGCGTTGCAGCCATGCAGGTAGCGCCGGTAGGCAAAGGCCTGGCCGTCTTCCACCAGCGCCAGCCCCAGGTTGCTGTCGCTGATCACCTCGGCCACCAGCCGGCCATAGCGATCTTTGGTGTGGATGTCGAGGGTCACCACAGCGCCAAGCGGTAACCGCTGCCGCAGGTAGGCCCGGGCCTGGGCGCCGTAGGGGCTCTGGGCCAGTTCGGGCGCATCAATGCAGGCCAGCCGCACCGTCATGGTCCGCCCGTCCTCGCGGACGCGGATCGTGTCGCCATCACCGATCGAGAGCACCACGGCTCGAAGGGGCTGGCTACGGCCCGCATTGCAGCCCACCAGGGCCAGCCATCCCGCCAGCAGCAGGCCCCGAAGCGGTGAAGCTGCCTTCATGAAGCGCTGTGTGGCCAGGTGAAGAGAGGATGCGGGTTGGGCAGCACGTGTTGCCAGGGTGCTGTGGCCGATTGATGCTGGCAGCAACGGGATTCGGAGGCTCCACAGATGGACGACACCCCCCCTGAGCACCAGATAGGAGCGCGCTGACGATCCGGCCCCTGCTCCAACACTCTCGACGGATCTCTGGTTTCCCTGGCGTGTGACGTTGTCGCCGTCCATTGCATCGCCCTAGGTGCCCCGGACCCCACGGGAAGCCCCACTTGTCACCTGGCCCCAGGTGCCAGCGCCGGCAGCTCCGCCATCACCTCAAGCACCAACGCCAACAAGCACACCTCAACGGCCCGGGGCTAACGCTCCGGGCTTCGTTGTGGCGTCACGCCACTGCATCGCTGGATACCGCGGCCCCCCGAAGCAACCCTTTACACTTTTTAAAGTTTCTTGAAACTCCGGTCATGGCCGACTCCTCCTCCCGCTTCGGTTTCGTTGCCTTCGCTGAAACCTGGAATGGCCGCCTGGCCATGCTGGGCTTCGTGATCGGTCTGGGCACCGAGCTGCTCACCGGTCAGGGTGTCCTCGCTCAGATCGGCCTGGGCTGAGCCCTGCGTTTCCGCGGCCTCTGAAGTCACGCACCCGGATGGTTTTGCCGTCCGGGTTTTTTTGTCCATTGCCCCTGTTCCCCTCTCCACTCTCCTTCTGTGGTTCACGCCCTGGCTTTTGTGTTGGCACCAGCTGCAGACCTGCCGGGCGATCAGGCGAGCTGGGATCAGCTCGTGCAGGCCCAGAAACGGGGATTGCGCAGTGGTGTGGCTCTGCGCCTCTGCTCCGCACCCGCAACCTGCTCCGACAACCTGCATGTGGAAGTGGATCGCGGCCTGCTTCAGGCCAGTGGTGATCTGCCAGGCACGGCCAGCCAGTGGTACTGCGACTGCCTGGTGCCCCACTTCGATGTGCACTCCCTGTGGATGGGCGTGTACGCCATCAGCGGCACAGCTCTGGAGCCTGCCGCACCGATGTTTGGCCCGCCCCTCGAGATCACCCGTTGCCAGTGCCTCGATCGCTTTCCCCTGCAGGATGCCGGCAACGAAACCTGCTGGTTCTATCCCACCGACAGCGGGCGCTACCTGCGCTGGGAGAACCACCGCCAGATTGAAACCTTGCCCGGCCTGCTAGCGGATCAGCCTGTTCAGGCCGAGCCCACCCCCTATTCCCGCGAGGCCCTGCATGTGCTCTGGTCGTTGATGGCCGACGACCGCTTCCTGACTTGCGTGGGTATCACCTTGGCGGGCAAACGGATCGAATGGCCGCTCCAGGGTGCGAAGCCGGAGCCCTTCGCCACCTGGACAGCCTTTGCGGTGAATGATCAGGACGACGAGGGTTTCACCGAGTTGTCGAGCGCCGTGGTGTTCAGCCCTGACCAGCCAGCCAACCCGTAGTGCCAGACGCCTCGGCCCCGTTCCCAGCCGCTTGCGGCTGGGTTTCCAGCCATTCCGCAGTTATGCCGGCGTCAAAGGAGAAGCGGCCTGGCCCCACCAGCAGCACAGCCGCGCTACCGCCCAGATAGAGCACCACCAGCTCCAGCACGTAGATATTCAGGCCACTGGTGAGGATGTGGTGGTACCCCGCCACGGCCATGGTGCTGCTCAGGGCCAGGGCGCCCAGCGGCGTGAACAGTCCGAAGATCAACAGCCAGGAGCCCAGGATTTCCGCGTAGCCCGCCGCATAGGCCATCAGCAGCGGAAAGGGCAGATGCAGGGCGGCCACGTAGTTGGTGGCAAAGCTCTGCGGGTCGGCCAGTTTGTCCTGCCCGTGGTGGATCATCATCACGCCGATGGCCAGCCGCAGCGCCAGCAGCCCCAGGCTCTGCAGCAGGCCCGGACCCATCAGGTAGCCCTGGATCGCGGAGCGCAGCTTGAGGGGCAAGCTCCAGGGGGCTGCTGCCACCACCGGTTGATCAGCTTTGGAGCCATTGCGCAGTAAGCCCACCGTGAGGGTGGCGGCACACACGCCAGCCACGATTTCCAGGGGTAGGGGGGTGGCCATGGCCGAGGGATCAGTGGCCCAAGTCTGGCGAGTGTCGTAACGAACCGTGAAGTAACTGAGGGCCGCTGCGGCCGCCTGTGGCTTGCGTTGATCTCCGCACTTCGCCCCTTGGTTGTGGCGCCGATGCTCCGGCGTGACTCTCATGTGGGGGATCCCCGTCCGAGTTGCTCGGAAGCCAATCCCATGACCGATTCAACGGGACGCTGGCTGCAAGCCGCTGGTACTGCGGCTCCCCTGCTCACCGCTTCCCAGGAACTCACCCTTGGTCGCAGTGTGCGGGAGTGGCTGGATTGGCCCGGCGGCCCCGAGGGCGCGCCGGCGGCTGTGAAACAGCGGGGCTTGAGGGCCCGTGATCGCATGGTGCAGAGCAACCTGCGCCTGGTGATGGCCGTGGCCAAGCGCTACTGGCGCACCGTTCACCAGCGCGGCCTGGCCATGGAGGATGCCCTGCAGGAAGGCGCCCTTGGCCTCACCCACGCCATCGAAAAGTTCGAGCCGGCCAAGGGCTATCGCCTCTCCACCTATGCCTTCTGGTGGATTCGTCAGTCGATCCATCGCTGGCTGGGCAGTGCCGGCCTGGTGCGGGTGCCGTCCAATGTGAGCGAGCTCAGCGCTCGCCTGCTCCAGGGGGAGGCCAGCAGCCTGAGTGCAAGTGAACGGGAGAGGGCCCTGGCGGCGCTGGCTGTGAGCCACTTGGCCCGCCTCGATGCTCCGGTTGGCGACGACAACAGCCCCTTGGGTGAGCTCTTGGCCGCTCCCCAGGATGACCCCCTGCATCAGCTGGATCTGGATCTGCGCCTGCGGCCCCTCAAGGCGGCTCTCCCCGATGACATGGCCTTACTGCTGGAACTGCAGGTGGAGAAACCCGCTGTGGTGGCCAGGCATCGCGGTGTCAGTCGCCAGGCCATCAGCCAGCAGGCCACGAAAGCGATGATGCGCGTGCGGATGTTGGGCTGAACCCAGGGAGCACGGGGGGCGAAGGTCTGCCCCAGTCCTAGCCAGAGTGGGGCTGATCGGAATGCTCTCCCTCCCCATGACCAGCCTTGCCATCCCTACGTTGATCAGCGTGGCGGCCCTCGTGCTTTATCAGGGCACCGCCCTGTTGGTGGGCAAGGTCCGCTTCCAGCACAAGGTGATGCCGCCCGCCACCAGCGGTCCGCCGGAATTTGAACGGGCGCTGCGGGTGCAGCAGAACACCCTGGAGCAACTGGTGTTCTTCCTGCCCTGCTTCTGGCTAGCCAGCCTGGTGAGCCAGGCCAGCGTGGCGGCGGTGCTGGGCATCCTCTGGGTGGCCGGTCGGCTTGCCTATGCCGTGGGCTACCTCCAGGCACCGGAGAAACGGGGGCCTGGGTTTGGCATCAGCTTTCTCAGCAGTGTGGTTCTGCTGGTGATGGCCCTGGTGGGTGCCATCGCGCAGGTGCTTCATGGATGAGCAGCTGAACCGGCTACGCGGGGCACCGCTCCCGGCTTAGTTTGAGGGGATGGGCATGGCGTATTTCGACACCACATCTGGCACCAAGGTGGAATACCTGAGCTCCTCCAAGGGCTGGGTTGCGGCCGTGTTCGTGGGGGAGGGGGATCACGGCGATACGAGCCGCTGCCTGATCCGCATCGATGGCAGCGATGCCCTGTCGCAGGTGTCGCGCTGGAGCGTGAGGCTGCCCCAAACGCCCGCCTCCACTTGAGCCTGGCTGGCCTGCAACCCGGCACGGATCTGCTGTAGCCCAGCGCTGTTGAGCGGCTTTGGTGCGGGATTAAATCACCGCATAGCCAATCTCGCCCGGCAATGGCCTAGAGTTTGTAAAACTCCTTTACAAACGGGGCTGTCGCCGATGTTCACGCTCGAGAAGGCTGCCCAGATCTTTCCTGACACCCTCTCGGCGGATGTGGTTCCAGCCATCACCGCGCGTTTCCGCCTGCTCAGCGCCGAAGATCAACTGGCGCTGATCTGGTACGCGTACCTCGAGATGGGCTCCACCATCACGATTGCAGCCCCTGGGGCTGCGCGCATGCAGTTCGCGGAGCCGGTGCTCAATCAGATCAAGGCGATGAGCTTCGC
Source organism: Synechococcus sp. HJ21-Hayes (assembly GCF_024345835.1). Taxonomy (GTDB): domain Bacteria; phylum Cyanobacteriota; class Cyanobacteriia; order PCC-6307; family Cyanobiaceae; genus Vulcanococcus. The sequence continues at coordinate 8,439 of NZ_JAGQBW010000011.1, forward strand.
CGAGCAGAGCCAGGTGATGTGTGACCTGGCCAATAGCAGTGATACCTCCATTGGCCGCACCTATTCCACCTGGTCGGTGAATATCAAGCTCGGCTTCTGGTACCAACTTGGCCAGTGGATGGCTGCCGGCCTGGTGGCTCCCATCCCCGAGGGTTACCAGCTCTCTGCCAACGCGGCCTCGGTGCTGAGCTCCGTGAAAACCGTGGAGCAGGGCCAGCAGATCACCCTGCTGCGCAATTTCGTGGTGGACATGGGTTACGACCCCGCCAAGGGTGAAGGCCAGCGCGTGATGGAGCCGGTGGCAGCTCCCACGCCCGAAGAGCAGCGCAAGAAGGTGTTCATCGAGGGGGTGATCAACCCCACGGTGAACAGCTATATGGATCTGCTCAACGCCAACGACTTCGACAACCTGATTCAGCTCTTCCTGCCGGATGGCGCCCTGCAGGCCCCGTTCCAGAAACCGATCGTGGGCTCCGAGGCGATCCTGCGCTTCTTCCGTGAGGACTGCCAGAACCTGCGCCTCCTGCCGGAGCGGGGCTATGCCGAACCCACCGATGGTGACTACACCCAGATCAAGGTGACGGGCAAGGTGCAGACCCCCTGGTTCGGGGCTGGCATCGGCATGAACGTGGCCTGGCGTTTCCTGCTCAACCCCGAAGGCAAGATCTACTTCGTGGCCATTGATCTGCTGGCCTCCCCCGCCGAGCTGCTCAAGTTCGCCCGTTGATCGGCACCCCGCCTTCCAAGGGGATCCTGCTGGCGGCCGCGATCCTGGGTGCCTGGGGAATCAGCCTGGTGGCCCTTCTGGCTCAGGATCCGGCCCAGCTCTCCCCAGGGCTGCTGCTGTTGGCGGTGCTCTTGCGCAGCCTGTGCCAAACCGGTTTGTTCATCGTCGGTCACGACGCCATGCACGGCTTGCTGTTGCCGGCCCATGCGGGCTGGAACCACCGGTTTGGGGCTTTGGCCCTGGCTCTCTATGGGGCCTTGCCCTACGAGCTCTGCCGTCGCAATCACCTCCGTCACCACGGTGCCCCCGGCACGGATCAAGATCCTGATTTTTGTGCCGAAGGTGCCCCATCCCCCGTGGCCTGGTACGTGCGGTTTCTGAGGGGCTATCTGTCTGTTCCCCAGATGTTGCTGCTGTTGAGCGGTTGGGGTCTGCTGGCGGTTGTGGCCACTCCTGGTCAGGTGCTGCTGTTTTGCACAGTTCCCCTGCTGCTCAGTTCCCTGCAGTTGTTCGTGGTGGGCACCTATCTGCCCCACCGCCAGCAACCACAGCCGGGCGATCCACACCATGCCATCAGCCTGGATCTCCCGGAATGGGCCTCCCTGCTGGCTTGCTTTCACTTCGGCTACCACTGGGAGCACCACGCCTACCCGCAGCTGGCGTGGCATCAGTTGCCCCTCAGTCGCCGCTCTCGCGGCGGCGATTGTTACGCGATAGGGTCTCCGTCATGGAAACCACACTGGCTGGCTGGACGGACCAAGAACAGGCAGTGGCAAGAGCCGCCTTTGCCGTTGCCTACAACCGGGCCATTGATGGGGTGATCACGGCCGTTCGCCAGCAGGTGGATGGCTTGCAGTCTGTGGATTCGTTGTGGCAACTCCACGACTTCCTGAGTATTCAACGCCACGTGATTGAAGGGCGGTTTGACTTCCGCCTGGATGGCATTTTGTTCGTCTTTGCCAGCTTGGTGAAAGATGGCCTCCTGCAGTTCGAGGAACTGCAGGGCCTGGATGCCGACAAGATGGGCAAAATCACGGCGATGGCCCGCTTTTAGTGGCGGCCTCCGCGGTTGCCATTGATGTGGTGTCTACCCTCTTCGGGGTTCCCTTGCGCCAGCTGATGCTGGCGGCTGGTTTCTTGCCGGTGTTGATCCGGCCCCTTGGCCAGGGGGCTCAGCTGAGATACCAGTGCAGCACTGCGGCCAACTGACCGACAATTCCCTTGCCGCTCAGCAGTTCCCCCACCAGGGCCGCTGCAAAGCCCAGCATGGCCACGCGGCCGTTCAGCCGCTCCACCCCCGTGAGGGCCTCAGTGTTCCAGGGCCTGCGGGTGGTCAGCCCCTCCCCGAACTTCTCGATGGGCTCGTAGAGAAAGCCGTCCTGGGGGTTTGGCTGTTGGGGCATGGGGTCTCGGCAAGCCGGGTGGAGCAGGCAGCCTAGAAATGGGGGCTGTGCCGTAGCGGCGTACCAGGTCTAACTTCCCAACAGTGCCGCCCCGCATCCCCATGCTCCACGTTCTCAAATTCAGCTCGGAAGACTGCGGCACCTGCCATCGCATGAGCCATTACGACGCCAGCGTGTGCGTCGAGCTGGGCTGCACCTTTGTGAGCGTGATGCTGCAGGACACGGAGGTGTACCGCCGCTATCGCAAGGTGCTGATGGCCCAGTACCCCAACAAGGAGGGGATGGGCTGGCCTACCTATCTGGTGGTGACCGATCCCGAAGGGGAGTTCACCATCCATGGCGAGCTCAAGGGGGGCATGCCCAAGGGCGACTTCCGCACCCGGCTCTCGGCCCTGCTGCCGGCCTGAGGGCGCATTGGCTCGCCACTGGTGGGCCATCCCCCGTTTGGTGGTGGTTGTAACCCGTTGGCTGGCCCGGGCTGGGTACGGTCCGATCTGTTGTTCTTCCTTCCCTTTCTTGCTTCAACAGAAAGCCTTCACCCTGCTGGCCCTGGTGTTCAGCTTCGCGGTGGCCCTGGCCTCCTCTGTGATGGCCCATCCTGATCACCAACAGGCCACGCAGCAGGGCAATCCCGCTGCCCAGCACGATCACGACCACTCCCACGAACAGGCGCCGCGCTGAATCTCCATTTCGTAGTGGATGGCACCACGCCATTCCTCAATGCAGCGCAAAGTCCACGAGCGGATGTGATGCCTAGGGTTCCGGCTTCCCATGGGAAGTGCCTGGTCCGAGAGGCTCGGGCCGGCTATGCCGGTTGCACGGAGGGATAAAAGCCCGGGAGACCGCTCTCTCCATACCCCTCCCGTCATGACATCAGAGTCTGGCGCCTCGAGCGCCTTCGAGCGGCAGCATCCCAGCGAGGGGATGCGCGCCCTAGAAAAAGAGCGTGCCCTGCCTTTAACCGGCTGGCAGCAGGAAGTGGATCAAGGCCTTCGCTACGGCCTCGAAGCTGCCGAGAGCATTGTTGATCGCCGCATCTCGACCTTCTCGAGAGGGGAACTTCCCCATTACGCCGGCATCAACACCTTTATGAAGGCCCCGTACATCGAGGATGTCAATCGGGTTGGTGAGTTTGACGTTGCCATCGTGGGGGTGCCCCATGACAGCGGCACCACCTACCGGCCCGGCACCCGTTTTGGCCCCCAGGGGATCCGGCGTATTTCGGCCCTCTACACCCCCTACAACTACGAGATGGGAGTGGATCTGCGGGAGCAGATCACCCTCTGCGATGTGGGCGACATTTTCACCATTCCTGCCAACAACGAGAAGTCCTTCGACCAGATCTCGAAGGGCATCGCCCACGTGTTCTCCAGTGGTGCCTTCCCCATCATCCTCGGCGGTGATCATTCGATCGGCTTCCCCACGGTGCGGGGTGTGTGCCGCCACCTGGGCGACAAGAAGGTGGGCATCATTCACTTCGACCGACATGTGGACACCCAGGAGATCGACCTGGATGAACGCATGCACACCTGCCCCTGGTTCCATGCCACCAACATGGCCAATGCACCGGCCGAAAATCTTGTGCAACTGGGCATCGGTGGGTGGCAGGTACCCCGTGAGGGTGTGAAGGTGTGTCGGGAACGGGGTACCAATGTGCTCACCGTGACCGACATCTGTGAGATGGGCCTGGAGGCGGCGGCTAAGTTCGCGATTGAGCGGGCCACCGATGGCACCGACTGCGTGTACATCTCCTTCGATATCGACTGCATTGATGCAGGCTTTGTGCCCGGAACAGGCTGGCCGGAACCCGGAGGGCTCCTGCCCCGCGAAGCCCTGAAACTGTTGGAGCTGATTGTTCGCAATGTGCCCATCTGTGGCCTTGAGGTGGTGGAGGTTTCTCCTCCCTATGACATCAGTGACATGACCTCTCTGATGGCTACCCGTGTGATCTGTGACACCATGGCCCACATGGTGGTGAGTGGCCAGTTGCCGCGCCAATCATTGCCCTCCTGGATCAACAAGGAGTGCAACATGGGCGTGGATCGCAAATGGAGATAGGGCCATGCATGAAGTTGACATGACCAAATGCCTGCTGCTCTCCATGAATGAGTGGCGCACCCGGCATGAGCCTGCTGTTCCCACGGTGGATACCGTGCACCTTCAGGTGGGTGCCTTCACCTGTGTAGAGCCGGACCAACTGGTGTTCACCTGGCAGGCCGCCGTGCGCGGCAGTTGGTTGGACGGCGCTCGCCTGAAGATCGAACCGGTGCCCCTCGTGGGCCGTTGCGTGGTGTGTTCCAGCACCTATGCACCATCTGCCGAGCAGGGCTATCGCTCCCCCTGCTGTGAGCATCCAATGGAGGAGATCGAGAGTGGCCGTGAACTGCGCATCCGCTCCGTTGATTACACCCTGACTTCCACCCCGTTGACCGTCGCCAGCGCATCCTGAGGACCTTCCCATGCATATGCCCCTCGAGGACACCCTCGGGCTCAACCTCCTGGCTGCCAATCAACACCAGGCCGAGCACAACCGTGCCCATTTCGATGCCTGGTCGCTGCTGTGTCTCAATGTGATGAGCAGCCCGGGTGCCGGCAAAACGTCCTTGCTGGAACACACCATCACCGCCCTCGCCAGTGACCTCGAGATGGCGGTGCTGGAAGGTGACATGACCACCCAACTCGATGCCCAACGGCTCGAGGCGGTGGGGGTGCCGGTGATACCCATCACCACCGGCCGTGCCTGCCATCTGGATGCCGCGATGGTGAGTGGTGGCTTGTCATTGCTGCAGCAACGGCTCGATCCGGCCAGCCTCGATGTGCTCTGGGTGGAGAACGTGGGCAATCTGGTGTGCCCGGCGGAGTTTGAGGTGGGTGAGCACCGCAAGGTGGCCCTGCTGAGTGTCACCGAAGGCGACGACAAGCCCCTCAAGTATCCGGTGATGTTCCGCGAGGCGGATTGCGTGTTGATCACCAAGACCGACCTGCTTCCCTACCTGCCGGTGGATCTCCAGCGCTTTGAGGCCCACATCCGCGAGGTGAATCCTCGCTGCACCGTTTTGCCGGTGTCCGCCACCAGTGGCGATGGGCTGGAGGCCTGGTACCGCTGGGTGCTGTCCAGCTGCGCCGCGTTGCGCGCCGATCCATCCCCTTGTGTGCTGGTGCCCGCATGACCACCCCCTTGACGACCGCCGCACCATCCCTGCGGGCGGCATTGGAAGCCAAGGGTGTGCGCTACGCCCTGGCCAGCTTTGTTGATCTCCACGGCGTCAGCAAGGCCAAGGCTGTGCCCTTGGCCCATCTCGGCCAGATGTTCGCCGGTTCCGAGCTGTTCACCGGCGCCGCCCTCGATGGCGTGCCCCAGGAGGTGAGTGACAACGAAGTGGCTGCGGTTCCTGATCCTTCCACCTGCACCGTGCTGCCCTGGCAGCCGGAGGTGGCTTGGTTTGCCAGTGATCTGCACCTGCAGGGCGAGCCGTTCACCGCCTGCAGCCGGAACATCCTGCAACGGGTTCGGGCCGAAGCGGCATCCATGGGGTATCGCTTCAACCTGGGCATCGAAACGGAGTTCTTCGTGCTGAAGCGCGATGCCGATGGTCGTGCCGTTCCCTTCAGCGATCGCGACACCCTCGAGAAGCCCGCCTACGACGTTCGTGGGCTGCTCGACAACCTGCCCTGGCTCGATGAACTCGTGGGCGCCATGAATCAGCTGGGTTGGGGGGTGTATTCCTTCGACCATGAAGATGGCCCCGGACAGTTCGAAACCGACTTCGACTACGCCGACGCGTTGACCATGGCTGATCGGCTCACCTTCTTCAAGCTGATGGCCAAGGAGATCGCCCACCGCCATGGGTTGATCGCCTCCTTCATGCCCAAGCCCTTCGGCGATCGCACAGGCAGCGGTGCCCACTACAACATGTCCCTGGCGGATGTGACAACGGGCCAGAATCTGTTTCTCTCCGAGTCAGGAGCGCCAGGCACGGTGAGCCGTCTGGCGGATCACTTCATCGCCGGCATCCTCCGCCATGCCGCCGCCATCTGCGCGGTGATTGCCCCCACGGTGAATAGCTACAAGCGCCTGGTGGCGCAGGGCAGCATGTCCGGCTTCACCTGGGCACCGGTGTTCATCTGTTATGGCAATAACAATCGCACCAATATGTTGCGGATTCCCTCGCCTGGAGGGCGGGTGGAGTGCCGCGCTGCAGATATCTCCTGCAATCCCTACCTGGGGGCGGCGATGATCCTTGCAGCTGGCCTGGAGGGGATCCGGGAGCAATTCGATCCTGGTGAGCCCAATCTCGTGAATGCCTACTCCCTAACTGCTGATCAGTTGGCCGAGCGGGGTATTGGCATGTTGCCACGCACGCTGGCTCAAGCCATCGAAGCCTTTGCCATGGATCCCCTTTCCAAAAAGGTATTCGGCGATGCCATGTTCGATGCCTATGTGACCTACAAACGTCAGGAGTGGGAGTCGTACCACTGCGCTGTCTCTGATTGGGAACAGAAGCGCTACTTGGAGTTCTTCTGAAGCGGCTGCCTGATTCCGTTTACCTGCATAACGCCTCCCATGAAATTGTCATCGAAAACCCAGCGCCGCCGCGCCTTGGCACTCTCTCTGCTCACGGCGCTTGGGGCTGGCATGCTCACGGCCTGCCAGAAGCCTGGCGGTGATTCGGCCACTGTACGGCTTGGCTACAGCGCCTGGCCGGGCTGGTTCCCCTGGGCCGTTACCGAAGCCAAGGGCCTGTTTGGCGCTGCCAATGTTGGCGTGAAGCTGCAGTGGTTTGATGGCTACCTCGATTCCATCAATGCCCTGAATGCGGGGCAGCTCGATTGCAACAGCCAAACCCTGAACGACACCATCAGTTCGATTGCTGGTGGCGCTGATCTGCAGGTGGTGCTTCAGAACGACTACTCCACGGGCAATGACCAGATCATCGCCGCTCAGGAGATCAAGACGGTGGCCGATCTCAAAGGCAAGAAGGTGGCCGCTGAGGAGGGCACTGTGGATCATTACCTGTTGCTCAAGGTGCTCAAGGATGGTGGCCTGAAGGCCTCGGATATCACCTTTGTGCCGCTGGAAACCGGAGCGGCGGCGGCGGCCTTTGCTGCCGGCAAGGTGGATGCGGCGGGTGTGTATGCACCCTTCACCACCCAGGCCCTCAAGCGACCTGGCAGCAAGGCTCTCACCACCTCCAAGGAGCACCCTGGCGCCATCAGCGACTTGTTGGTCTGTCGTCGCGGGTTTGTGGAGAAGAATCCCGAGGCTATTCAGAAGGTGGTGAATGCCTGGTTCGCCACGCTCAAGCTGATCAACGACGATCCCGCTGCCACCCTGCCCATCTTGGTGCAGCGCTCCGGGGTTTCAGAAGCTGAGTTCAAGGCCTACGACGCCGGCACAACGATTCAGACCCTGGCCCAAAACCAGGCCAACTTCAAACCTGGCAGCACGATGATTGCGCTGCCCTATGCGGCCGAGCAGATCAGCGCGTTCCTCGTGGAGGTTGGGCTGGCCAAGACCAAGCCGGACATCAGCAACTTGCTGAATGCCACCTTCGTGGATAACGCCAAGTAGGGCCTGTGATGACAACAGTCGAGCTGCGGAGACTCCTGAGCCAGCCATGGGTTTTGGGCCTTTTTGGCATCCTGGGGGTGCTGATCGTGTGGTTCCTCTCCACGGCCAGTGGTGCTGTTGACAAGCTGTTCCTGCCCTCGCCTCTGGCGGTCTGGCAGGCCGGCCAGACCCAGTGGTCCAGAGGCATCCTCGTGAAGGATGCCCTGGCCAGCATCCAGCGCGTGTTCCTTGGTTTTGCCCTCTCGGCAGGGGTTGCCCTGCCCCTGGGCATTGCCATGGGCACGAATGCCGTGATCTGTCGCCTGCTGGAGCCCCTGATTGGCTTGATCCGCTATATGCCGGCGCCCGCTTTCATCCCGCTGCTGATCATCTACTTCGGCCTGGAGGAGTTGCCCAAGGTGCTGTTGATCTTCATCGGCACCGTGTTCTTCAACACCCTGATGATCATGGATGCGGTGAAGTTCGTGCCCCGGGAGCTGGTGGAAACGGCCCTCACCCTGGGGGGCAAGGGTTTTCCCATCCTTACCCGAGTGGTTGCTCCCTTCATTGCCCCCCAGGTGTTGGACACCTACCGAATCAATATGGCCTCCGCCTGGAATCTCGTGATCGTGGCGGAACTCGTGGCGGCCACTGAGGGTCTTGGCAAACGCATCAGCCTGGCCCAGCGCTTCCTGCACACCGATGAGATCTTTGTGGGTTTAATTGTGATCGGTTTGATCGGCCTTGTGATCGATCTTGGCTTCCGGTTCTTGATGCGCCGTGCCTGCTCCTGGGCCAACTGACTAGATCCCCATGCATCTTCAGGTTTCCAGCGTCTGCAAGAGCTTCGGCCACGGCAAGGCCCGCAAGTTGGTGCTCGATCATGTGTCCTTCGATCTTCACTCTGGGGACTTTCTCGCCCTGGTGGGTCCCTCGGGTTCGGGCAAGTCCACCGTGATGCGTCTCATTGCCGGGCTTGACCATCCCAGCAGCGGCAGCATCTGCCTGGATGGACAGCCGGTGCTTGGTCCCGGTTCGGACCGGGGCATGGTGTTTCAAAAGTACAGCCTTTATCCCTGGCTCACTGCTGCTCAGAACGTGGCCTTCGGCATGGAGTTGCAGGGGCGTTCCCGTTCCGAGGTGCGGGAGCGCACGGGCTATTTCCTTGAGGTTGTGGGTTTGGCGGATGCAGCACGGCGTCTGCCCCGGGAACTCTCCGGTGGCATGCAGCAGCGGGTGGCCATCGCCCGCGCCCTCGCCGCCGATCCCAAGCTGTTGCTGCTGGATGAACCCTTCGGTGCCCTGGATATCCAGATCCGTGAATCGATGCAGGAGTTCCTGCATCAGCTCTGGCAGCGCACCGGGCTCACGGCCCTGTTGATCACCCACGACCTGGAGGAGGCCTTGCTGCTGGCCAATCGTGTGCACATCTTGGCGCCGAATCCAGGCCGGATTGTGCGCAGCGTGGCTGTGACCTTGGATCGCACCGCGATGGCGGACGTGCGGCTGTCTGCGGAGTTTCTCGCCATGCGCGAGGACTTGGCCAGGGGGCTGCGGGCCCTGGAGCCGGCCCTGCCTTCATGACCCTCTCCGAATCAGGGCCCCAGCCCTTTTTGCCCGCTTCGGTGTATGGCTCTGCCGCCATTGCCCAGCAGGAGCGCGAGCGCTACGCCCCGCAGTTCTGGCACCCCGTCGCCAGCCTGGATGGGCTGCCCCCGGGCCACAGCCTCGCCCTTGAGGTGCAGGGGTTGCCGGTGCTGCTCACCCGCACGGAAGACACCCCCACGGCCTTTGTGAACCGGTGCCCCCATCGTGGTGTGGCGCTGTTGGCGGCTAAAGCGGAGGCTCGGGCCTGTCGCCGTCTGGTCTGTCCCTACCACGGCTGGACCTACAACCTCCAGGGTGACCTCCTGGCCGCTGCCCGCGAGGGAGATTTCCTCACACCGTTTGATCGCCGCCAATGGCCCCTGGCTGGACTGGGCTGTGAGGTGTTCGCCAACCTGATCTGGGTGGCGATCGGCTCCAACCCCCTGCCCCTCGCGCAGCAACTCGATCTCGTGCTGCAGGAGGCGGTTGATCTACTCGATCGGCCCCGGGTGTTACTGGCTCAGCAGAGCCGCATCCTGCAGTGCAACTGGAAGATCGCCCACGACAACACTCTCGACGACTATCACGTTGCCATTGCCCATCCCACCACGCTCCACCGCGAGCAGGGGCCGGTGCGCCAGTACCGCCACGCCCTGAGCTCCCATGGCTCGTTGCTGGCCACGCCCTACCCGGCGGGCGGTGAGTTCCTCACCTTCGGCCTGGCCCCCTGGACCCACCTGCTGTTCTGGCCAGATGGCCGCATGGCGGTGATCAGTTTTCCCCCGTTGGATCCCCAGCACTGCCGCATGGATGTGTGGCTTCTGGGCCACCCCAGCCTTCGCCCCGGAGCAGATGCCTGGATGGAGGAGGTGCTGGGCTTTCTCGAGGAAGACCGGCTGCTGGTGGAATCGGCCCAGATCGGCTACGCCAGTGGCCTGGTGCCAGGGCCGCCCCATCGCCTCGAGCAACGCATCCTCCAGCATCAGGCCCTCTACGCCGCGCTGATGGGGTTCAGCGCTCCAGAGCTCCTGCCTTGATCCAAGCCCCCAGGCTGCAGTTGATCTCCTCCAGGTCAGCCACCGGTTGGCCTGTGAAGGGCAACTGGGGCAGGTAGCCATCCGGGCCAAACTCCGGGGTCATCGTGCGTGGGGCCAAGCCACGCCGGCGTTGCGATTGGCTGAATAGAGCCCAGCAGCGCCGATGGGCCTCCAAGGCCTCGGCCCATTCCGGGGCCAATGGGTGACCTACCGAGGGGCCCTGGGCATGGCCCACCCGCGCGTGGATGTGGTCCACCCGTTCGGCCATGGCCTGGATGGGCGTGAGCTCTGGGGTCATCAGGCGTTCAGCCACCGCACACCAGTGACTCAAATCCGCCGTGAGGCGTAGATCGGGATAGGTGCTCAGCCAATCCTCGATGGTCCAGGGGTTGAACAGGCTGCGGGAGCGATGGGTTTCAAAGCTCACCGGAGCCGCTGCCCCCTTGGCCAGCGCCACGGCCTCGCCCCAGAATTCCCGTTGCTGCTGAGCTCCCCAGGCGTCGGAGCCGGCAATCACGCTGATCCGCAGCGGCTGCAGCTCCAGGGCCTGCTGCAGCCGCTCGCCCAGCTCCTGCAGCTGCTGCGCCGGGCCCCGCTCAAGGCTTGGTACGTAGTCACCGCCGGTGACAATCTCCACAATCAAGCCCTGACGGGCCTGGCTGAAGGTCTCGAGCACCTGCTGCGTCGTGAGCCCGGCAAGGCACGAATGGTGCAGGTTCAGCTCGAGGCCATCAAAACCCTGAGCCGCGGCCAGGTTCTGAGCCTGGGCCAGGCTGCCGCTGAAGCCCCAGAGGGTCTTGAACAGCAGCAGCTCGCTCACGGCGCCTCGTTCTGGGTGAACAGATCCGGCTGGATGTCGAGATACACCGCTTCCTTGAAGAGGGCCTGCTTGGCCTCCGCATCGTCGTGTTCCAGGGCCTTCGTGTAGCGCTCCCGCAGGGACGCGATCAGGGCCTGGCGCTGGGCGTCACTGCTGGCCATGGTCTGGAGGCTGAAGCTCTGGGCAATGTAGGCAGGCTCCACCAGGGCGCCGACAGCCTGGCCAGCCGGTGCGATGCTTTTGGCCTGCCCTTGGTTGTGGTGTGCCCGAGCCAGTCCAGAAGCACCCAGTCGCCCTGCTCTGCGGCTACTACGGCGAACACAACCTCGGCGATGACGCCCTGCTGGACTCCTTGCTGCGCCAGTTGCCCAGCGGCGTCGCGCCGCTGGTGACCGCCCACGACGAGGCCGAGGTGCAGCAGCGCTTTGGCTTGGCCACGGTGCCCCGCCGCCGTTTGCAGCGAGTGTTGGCAGCCCTGCGCTCCAGCGATGCCCTGGTGCTGGGGGGCGGCAGCCTCCTGCAGGACTCCACCAGTTTTCGCAGCCTTCTGTATTACGCCGCTCTCATCGTCGCCGCGCGACTGCAGGGCAAGCCGGTACTGCTCTGGGCCCAGGGCCTCGGCCCCCTGAAGCGTCGTCGTAGCCGGGCCCTGGTGCGCGCCCTGCTGCCCATGGCCACGGCCATCAGCTGGCGGGATCCTGAATCCGATCAGCTCGCCCGTCGCCTCGGCGTCAGCGCTGACCACGGCGCCGATGCCGTTTGGGCCCTGGAGCCGCAGCCCTGGATCGGTGGCGGTGGGCCGATCGTGGTGTGCTGGCGGCCATCGGTGCTGTTGCAGGGCGAAGGCTGGCGTCCCTATCTCGAGGCCCTGGAGCAGCTGGCGGAGCTCCACAACCGCGAGGTGCTGTGGCTGCCCTTTCACCGCGGCCAGGATGCCGGGTTACTGGATCAGCTGGTGGCCCAGGGGCTGGTGGGTGAGGCGCTGCAACGGCGTAGCCGTGAACTGGTCGCCAGTCGGCCCCGCGAGGCCATGGCCGTGTTCCGCAGCGCTGGCCTGGTGGTGGCCATGCGGTTGCATGCCCTGATCCTGGCGGCCCTGTCCGGCAGTCCCACCTCCGCCCTGAGTTACGACCCCAAGGTGCGCGCTTGCGCCACGCAGTTCGGCTGCAGCTGCAGGGATCTCGCTGATGCGCCGATCTCCACCGCCGACCTGCTGAGTACCTGGCAGGAGGCTCTGGACCATCCCGCCGCCAGCGGCGCCATTGCTGACATGCGCCAGGCCACCGCCGTGCATCGCCAGTTGCTGGAGCAGCTCCACACCCTGGCCGAGTAGCCCAGCGAGGGCCAAGCCGCCAAATGGTGGCGATGCCTACCGCTCCCGCTCCCCTTCCACTGGTGTGATGGCGCGATGGCACAGGCATCGACACCCCTGATTCCTCGGCAACCCCTCGCGGAGCTGAATGGTCTGCGGGATGCCCCTGGCTGGATCCGGCTCACCTCCCATGTGCTCACCATCGTGGTGGGGGGCATCCTCTGGCGAGCGGCGGGCCTGCCCTGGGGGTTGCGCCTGCTGGGCCTGTTGGCCAGTGGCATTGGCCTGGCCACTGGCTTTGCTCCGTTGCACGAGTGCGGCCATCGCACCGTGTTCCGCAGCAAGCGTCTCAACGACGGCGTGGCCTGGTGCGCCGGCTTGCTGAGCTTCTACAACAGCACCTTCTACCGCCGCTACCACCAGTGGCACCACCGCTTCACCCACCAGCCCGGCCTTGATCCGGAGCTGGAGGATCCCGTGCCGACCAGCGGCTGGACCTATCTCCTGGAGGTGAGCGGTTGGCACTGGTGGACCGGCAAGCTCTCCGGCTATCACTCCCTGCTCTGGGGAGATCTCTCCGATCGTGCCTACCTCAGCCCGGAGTCGATTCCGCAGGTACGCCGCTCGGTGCGTGTTCAATTCCTGGTGTACGGCCTGCTGCTGCTGGCCTCGCTGATCGGTGGCAACGGCTTTCTGTGGTGGAGTTGGCTCCTGCCCCTGGCGGTGGGGCAGCCCTTCCTGCGGCTGCTGCTGCTAGCGGAGCACAGCGGTTGCAGTTTCGGCACCGATGGCACCACCAACACCCGCACCACCCTCACGATCGCTCCGGTGCGCTGGTTGATGTGGAACATGCCATTCCACGCCGAGCACCATTTGTATCCCTCCTTGCCGTTCCATGCCCTGCCTGCGGCGCACCGCTGGACAGCTCCCCACCTGAGCCACTTGGATCCCGGCTACCTCGCCGTGCACCGCGAGCTGCTGCGTCAGCTGCCCAGCCTGGCCCTGCCCCGATGAGTGCTGTGATCAGCCGTCAGGCCGACAGCTTTGCCCTTGGGGATCTGATCCTCGCCTGCGGCCAGACCATCCCCAACGCCCAGCTCAGCTACCTCGCCATCGGTGAGCTCAACGCCGATCGCTCCAACCTGATCCTGGTGCCGACCTCCTATGGCGCCCGGCCAGAGGATCTTGCCTGGATTGCAGGCCTTGTTCTGGATCCAGAGCGCTACTGCATCGTGATCGCCGGAAGCTTTGGCAATGGCGCCTCCAGCAGCCCTAGCCATGGCGCCATGGGTCTGGCGGAACAGGGTTGGCTGGTGCAGCACGCCGACAACGTGGCGGCCCAGAAGCGGCTGCTGGAGGAGGTGTTCCAGGTGCAGCAGCTGCCGCTCATCTATGGCTGGTCCATGGGGGCGCAGCAGGCCTACCAGTGGGCAGTGACCTATCCCGACTGGGTGCAGCGGATCTGCTGCCTCTGCGGCACCACGCGCACCTCGCCCCACAACCGCCTGTTCTGCCTCAGCCTGCGCCAGGCCCTCACCGCCGACCGCCATTGGAATGGCGCCGGTTTCGATGCCGAACCGCTCGATGGCCTGCGCACCTATGCCCTGATCTACGCCAGCTGGGCCGCCAGCCAACCCTTCTTTCGCACGATTGACACCTCCGTAGAGGAGCACGTGGAGCAGGCCTGGCTGCCCCACTACCGCCGCCATGACCCTCGGGATCTGATCGCCATGCTCGACACCTGGCTCAGCCACGATGTGGCTGCAGGGGGTGATCTCGGGGCCGCCCTGCGGCGCATCAGCGCCCGCACGGCCGTGGTGGCCTGCAACCGCGACCTCTACTTCACCCTCGACGACATGGCCGCCGATGTCGACCGCATCCGCGGCGCCTCTCTGCACGTGATCGATTCCCTGTTGGGCCATCGCGCCGGGAACCCCCACAGCAGTGCTCCGGAGCAGCAACAGCTGCGCCGCATCGTTGAGCAGCTGCTGGCCAGCTGAGTTCTCTCGCCTTCCCCATGACTGACCTCGCCAGCCTGGCCCGTGAGCACCAGCTCAAGTTTCTGCTGATCTCCTTCACCGACCTCTTCGGTGTGCAGCGCTCCAAGTTGGTGCCCGCCAGCGCCATCCCGGCGATGGCCCGCGATGGCGCCGGCTTCGCAGGTTTTGCCGCCTGGCTCGAGCTCAGTCCGGCGGATGGCGATGTGATGGCCATCCCGGACGCTTCCAGCCTCATGCCCCTGCCCTGGCAGCCCGAGGTGGGCTGGGTGGCCGCCGAGCTCACCCTCAACGGTGCCCCCATGGCCCAATGTCCGCGCCGGCTATTGCGTGCCCAGCAGCAGCGGGCTGCTGCCCTGGGTTTCCAGCTGCGCACCGGGGTGGAGGCGGAGTTCTTCCTGCTGGAGGCCAGCGGCGAGGCCATCGCCGACCCGGCCGACACCCAGATCAAACCCTGCTACGACCAGATGGCGCTGATGCGGCGCTACGGATTGATCGGCCCCCTGCTGGAGGGTATGGAGCAGCTGGGCTGGGGCCCCTACCAGGCCGATCATGAGGATGCCAATGGCCAGTTCGAAGTGAACTGGACCTATGCCGATGCCCTGGTGACAGCCGATCGCCATGCCTTTTTCAAGGTGATGGTGAAGTCCCTGGCGGAGCAGCAGGGCCTGCGGGCCAGCTTCATGCCCAAGCCGTTCGCGAGCCTCACCGGCAACGGCTGCCACACCCACCTGTCCCTGTGGGATCGCGAGGGTCGCAATGCCTTCCACGACCCCAGCGGTGAGCTCGGCCTCTCGGCGGTGGCCTACCAGTTCCTCGCGGGCCTGATCGCCCATGCTCCTGCCCTGGCCTGCCTCACCAACCCCACGGTGAACAGCTACCGCCGCCTCGCGGCCCCTCCCACCACCTCTGGAGCCACCTGGAGTCCAGGCGGCATCAGCTACAGCGGCAACAACCGCACCCACATGGTGCGCATCCCGGATGATCAGCGGTTGGAGTTCCGCCTGCCCGATGGTGCCGTTCATCCCTACCTGCTGCAGGCGGCTGTTCTGGCGGCGGGGCTCGATGGCCTGGAACGGCAACTCAGCCCCGGCCCCCGCTGCGACAACGACAACTATGCCGAGCCCCTGGCGACGGGCGACGCTGCCCGGCTGCCCCGTGATCTCGGCGAGGCCCTCCATGCCTTTGCCGGTGATGCGGTGCTGCGCGCAGCCCTTGGTGAGGAGTTCTGCCGGGCCTATGAGCGACTGCGCCGGCGCCAGTGGGAGGCCTACCGCAGTGAGGTGACAGCCTGGGAGCGGCACACCGGGTTGGATGGTTGATGCAGGTGCAAGGGGCGGTGTCGCTGCTGGCTTGGCTCCCTGTGGCGGGCCTGGCGTTGATGCTGCTCAAGCTGGAGCTTGAACTGGGCCGTGCCCCACGGCTCCAGCCCCTCGCCCCTTGTGCTGAACCCGTCTCTCCGGTGCCGTTGCACCTGCGGGTGGTGATCCCCGCCTACAACGAGGCCGACAACATCGCCGACTGCATCAGCGCGGCCCTGGCCAGCCGTGATCCCGGCGTGCCCTGGCAGTTGGTGGTGATCGACGATGCTTCCAGCGACACCACCCATGCCCTGGCCCGCGAGGCCCTGGGTCCCGATACACCTGAACGGTTGCTGTTGCAGGCGGGTCCGCGCCCGGTGGGGGAGCGCTGGTGTGGCAAGAACTGGGCCGCCGGTCTGGCGGCCGCTGCCCCCTGGCCGGCAGGGGATCCAGCCCAGCAGTGGCTGTTGTTTCTCGATGCCGACGTGCGCCTGCGCCCTGAAGCCCTGGCTGCCGCCCTGGCGGATGCCACCGCCCACGGCAGCGACCTGCTCTCCCTGGCCCCGCGCCTGCAGTGCAGCTGCCTGGCGGAATGGCTGGTGCAGCCGATCGTGGCCACGCTGCTGGGCCTGGGCTTTCCGATGGAGCGCAGCAATGACCCCGCCGATCCCACCGCCTTTGCCGCCGGGCCGTTCATGTTGTTCCGCCGCAGTGCCTATGCAGCTGTTGGCGGCCATGCCGCCGTGGCTGGCGAGGTGGTGGAAGACCTGGCCCTGGCGCGGTTGATTAAGGCCTCTGGCCTGCAGCTGCGCTACCTGCTCGGGGTGGACTTGGTGGATTTGCAGATGTATCGCAGCCTTTCTGCCCTGTGGGAGGGCTGGACCAAGAACTGGTTCCTCGGTCTCGACCGCGACTGGATCAAGGCCCTTGGCAGTGCGGGGGTTGTGCTGCTGCTGTTTGCGGCTCCCTGGGGGGTGTTGCTGGCCGCCTTGGGGCTGCATCAGCCCCTCTGGCTGCCGCCAGCCCTGGTGGGCATCAGCCTGCTGTTGGCCCTGCGGCTGTGGAGCTGGTGGCGCTTTGGTACACCAATTCGCTACTGGTGGCTGAGCTGGTTGGGGGCTCTGTTGATCGCGGCGATCGTGCCAGCCAGTATCTGGAAAACCAGCACCGGACAGGGATGGACCTGGCGCGGCCGCCAGCTGGCCTAATCACTGCTGTTTGCGATGCGAAGGACATGGGACTCGAGGCCCTTGACCCTCACCACCAGCTCCATCTCGGTGCGTCCCGTTCGCCAGTCGTACGGGCAGACCGATAGCCCGAAGTGCCTGTCCAGGGCTCCCACTTGGCGCAACGGGTTGCCCCGCTGGGACGTGGAAGGTGCTGGCACCGGCTGGTTGATGACCGTCAGGCGCGCAGAGCAGGCTGCTGTTGCCTGAGGGTGGCCAACACCTCCTGGCTGTGGCCGCTGGGCCGCACGGCCACCCAGCTGCTGCGCAGCACCCCCTGCGGGTCGATCAGGAAGGTGTGGCGCTGGGAGAAGGGTGCGATCCAGCTGCCGTAGCGCTTGCTCACCGTGCCCGCGGGATCCGAGAGCAAGGGAAAGGCCAGGGCTTCGCTGCCGCAGAACTCAGCATGGGAATCGGGATCATCGGCGCTGATCCCCACCACCTGGGCTCCGGCCTGGTGGAAGGCCTCCAGATCCTTTTGAAAGCCCCGGGCTTCGATCGTGCAGCCACCGGTGAAATCCCGGGGGTAGAAATAGAGCACCAACCACTGGCCAGCGAAATCCGAGAGGCTGCGGCTCGCGGCCACGGCCGTGCCGGCAGCGGCGCCTTCGCCGGGCCCCACGCCACCCAGCTGGAAGCCCGGGGCCGGCTGGTTCAACGCGGGCAGCACCCCGCCAATGGAAAGGGCCTGCGGCGGGAACGCCAGCAGGCCCAAAGCGGAGACGCTGATGCCGCGAAGCAGATCGCGACGCTTCATCGGTTTCACAGATTGTGGGGATTGGGGATCTGGAGGGTCAGATCTTGGCGAGGTTCACGCCCAGTTCCTTGGCGTAGGCGCCGAGGCCCTTCTTCTGGATGGTCTTGAGGGCGCGGGTGGACACGCGCAGCTTCACGAAGCGATTGCCTTCGGCCCACCACAGACGACGCTCCTGCAGGTTCACTTGCTGGAGTTTCTTGGTGCGCACGTGGGAGTGGCTGACGGCCATGCCGTTGTTAGCGCGCTTGCCGGTGAGTTGGCAGACCCGGGACATGACCTTCAACCGATGAAAAACATTGCAGGCGTTGGCCTACTCATCAATCCTACCAAATGGGTGATAAGGGCCCGCACCTTCAGCGGCAGCATTCACCTGAGCTCTCCACACACCAGAGTTCCTGCTGCGGTTGCCAGCTCACCTCCCGCTGATTTGGCATTGGCAGGTCCGCCGCCCCCAGCCGCCGCGTGGCCGGCGAGGATGGGAACCAGGCCCTCAACCGATCAGAGGCCGCGCTCCATCAGCTTGCCCATCAGATCGCAGCTGCGCTGCTGGAAACCGGCCAGTTGGTTGGGCTCAAGCCCCCCCACGGCCAGGCGAGCCATTTCATAGACATGACGGCTGAGGTCGTCGGCCAGTTGCTGACTGGGGGAGCTGCCGCCGCTGCCGCCCGGCGTGGTGATCACCGAGCCCGCCGAGAGTTTGATCAGTCCCTCCACCAGCTTGTGTTTGCGGTTCACCAGCAGCACGTGGTGGTCGGGCAAGCCAGGCAGCCGCTGCTCCATCAGGGCGCCCATGTCGTTGATGCGGCGCATTTGCTCCGGCAGCAGGATCAGGGCTGCGGGGGCGCCGTCGCCCTTGAGGGACTGCACCTGGATGGTCACCTTGTCGTTGGCCAGGGCAGCCTTGAACAGGTCGCGCAGCTTCTCGCTCACGTCCTTGCCGTCGGCATCGCTGATCTCGCTCTCCTTCTCCTGCAGGGAGTCGTCGAGCTCGGCATCCACGCGCTGGAATTTCAGTTCCTCGTGGCGGTACTCCAACCAGGGGATGAACTGCGTGTCGATGAACGTGTCGGCCAGCAGCACCTCCGCCTCCTGGCTCTTCCAGAGGGCCAGGGGTCCGGCCTGACCGGCCTCATCGGTGCAATAGAGGATGCGCTTGTCGTTGTCGCTGCCGAGCCTGGAGCGATAGCCCGCCAGGGTGGTGTAGGCCTTTCCGGTCTCGCCGGGGATGGGATCGGGGCTGTCGCCTTCGCCCGCGCTAGCTGTGGTTCCGAACAGCACCAGATCGGCCACCTGGTCGGCGAACTTGTCGTCCTCCATGGCGCCGATCTTGATGAACGGGGCCAACGACTCCCAGATCTCGGCGTAGCGCTTGGGATCGTCGCGGTGGAGCTCCTTGAGCCGGTCGCCCACCTTCTTGGCCACGAAGCCACCGATGGAGCGCACCCGCCGGTCGGTCTGCAGGGCTGAACGGCTCACATTCAGCGGGATATCGGGTGAATCGATCACGCCGCGCAGGGGCAGCAGATAGCGCGGCACCACCTCCTTGATGGAATCGCTCACGAACACCTGGTTGCAGTAGAGCTTGATCTCACCCTTCTCCCAGTCAGCCCGGCCTGTGGATTTGGGGAAGTAGAGGATGCCCTGCAGGTTGTAGGGATAGTCCGTGTTGAGGTGCACCCACAGCAGTGGATCGCCCTGGAAGGGGTAGAGGTAGCGGTAGAGCTCGATGTAGTCGTTGTCGGTGAGATCCCGGGGACTCTTGCGCCAGGGGGCTTCCCGCTTGTTCACGGTTTCACCCTCCAGCTGCACCTCCACGGGCATGAAGTCGCAGTAGGTGGTGATCAGCGTGCGGATTCGGGATGGCTCGATGTACTCGAGCTCTTCCTCCATCAGGTGCAGGATCACATCGGTGCCGGGCTCGCTCCGCTCGCTGCCCTCAAGGCTGAAGTTGGGGGAGCCATCGCAGCTCCAGCGCACCGCCTCAGCGCCCTCGCGGGCGGAGAGGGTCACCAGCTCCACCTGCTTCGCCACCATGAAGCTGGAATAGAAGCCCAGGCCGAAGTGGCCGATGATCGCGTCGCTCTCCTGCTTGTACTTCTCCAGGAAATCCTCGGCGCTCGAAAACGCCACCTGGTTGATGTAGCGCTTCACCTCATCGGCGGTCATGCCGATACCGTTGTCTGAAATGGTGAGGGTGTTGGCTTCCCGGTCGATCCGGATCGCAATCCTGCCTTCGGGGCCTTCGCTGCAATCGCCACCCATGGCGGCCATGCGCCGCTTGCTGATGGCATCCACGCCGTTGCTCACCAGCTCCCGCAGGAACACCTCATGGCCGCTGTAGACGGCCTTTTTGATGATCGGGAAGATGTTTTCGGTGTGGATCTGAATCTGACCCTGTTCTTCCAGCACCGGCATGGCCGCTCACGTCACTGGGTCGAACCCTAGGGATCAGTTGGCATTCCGCTCAATGGCCGCTGTGGAGGGGTCTCCGAACCGAGCGCCAGTGCCGCTTCAGCCGGCCCGCTGCAGCTCTGGCTTCTCTTCAGGCACGATTGCTCCGGCCACCGGGCACACCTGCAGGCAGATGCCGCAGTCGATGCAGGTGTCGAAATCGATCCAGTAGAAGGCCGTGCCCTTGGCGTTGGCTCCACTGCCCGGGTTGATGCAGGCCACCGGACAGGCATCCACGCAATCCGCCACGCCTTCGCAGACGTCGGTGAGGATCGTATGGGCCATGGAACGGTTTGCCGACAGATTGCAATCCTAGGAACTCCCGGGCCGCTGCCTACTGCTGCACCCAGACGGTGGAGCTGCACCCGCGTTCCGCGGCCCGGGCCTGGGCCTCCGCCTCGCTGCTGCAGGGATGGTTGAGCAGCACGGCGCGGCTCCCGCTGCGGTGCATGGCTTCCAGCTGATCCAGTGCTGCGGTTAGCAGGGTGGCATCGGCGTAGGCCACCAGGGCCGGAGTGGGGCGCTGGGTGGCGCTGGCCTCGGTGCCCAGCAGATCGCGGATGGCTTCCACGTCAAAGCTGAACCCCATGCCAGCTGCGGGGCCTCCAAACCGCCCCACCAGGGCGTCGTAGCGGCCGCCACTGGCGATCTCCACGGGGGCATCGGGCCCCTGGCACACCAATTTGAGCACCAGGCCGTCGTAGAGGTCGAAGTGGGGCTGGAAGCTGGGATCCAACTGCACGGTGACCCCTTGGCTCGCCGCCACCGGGGCGATCGCCTTGAGGGTATCCGCGAGTCCATCCAGAAGGGCGCAGGGGCCGAGCTGCTGTTCCAGCTGGTAGAGCACCGCGCTCGCCTCACCCCGCAGCCGCATCAGCACCTGCAAGGCCTGCAGCTGGTGGGCCGGCAGATCCAGGGCACCAAGGGCGAGGGGATCAAAGCTGGTGAGGGCTTGGCGGGCAGCGGTGCGCTGCTGGGCAGGAACCTGATCCAGTAGGGCCGAGAGCACACCGTGGTGGCCCAACAGCAGGCGAGGCTGATGGTCGGCGGTCAGGCCCAGCTGGCGCAAGCAGGCCAGCAGCAACCGAAGCAGTTCGGCGTCATCGGCGGCGGAGGCTTCCCCCGCGCCACCCAGCAGCTCCACACCACTCTGCAGCTGTTCATCGATGCGGTGACCGCCTGAATCGGACACACCACTGCGAAACACCGGGCCGCAGCTCCACAGCCGCAGCGGTCGGGGTCGCTCCGCCATGCGTGTACAGGCGGCGCGGGCAATCGAGGCCGTCATCTCGGGCCGCAGGCCCAGGGGTTCATCGGCGGCCAGGCGCACCAATTCACGACCATTGATCCCGCCGCCCGCGGCCAGGGTTTCCAGCCGTTCAATCGCCGGTGGCGCCACCTCCTCGTAGCCCCAGAGCCGGTACACCTCGGCCAGCTGGTCGCTGAGGCGGCGGTTGCCATCCACCTCCCGTGGGTTGAGATCCCTGGCGCCGGCAGCGGGTTGCAGGGCCATGGGAGTGCGGATCGGGGAAAGGATCGGCTGATCCTATGGAGTGGCCTGGGTGGCACCATCCAGTTCCGGTGCGCCGAAGCTGGCCCCGCTCAGGGGCCTGCAGGCCGCCAGCCCGTCAATCAAGGCCTGTCGCAGGCCAGGCGTACAGGCGATCAGTCGTCCCTCGGCGAGGGAGGCGGGGGAGCCGTCGTAGGCGCACACCACGCCACCGGCCTGCTCCACCAGCACCACACCGGCAGCCAGGTCCCAGGAGGAGAGTCCGCGCTCCCAGTAGCCATCGAGCTTGCCCGCGGCCACAAAGGCGAGATCCACGGCGGCCGCACCGCCGCGGCGCACGCCGCGGTTGCGGTGTGTGAAGTAGGCGAATTCGGCGTAGTTGTTATCGAGCCGGGTGTGGCGGTCGTAGGCGAAGCCCGTGACCAGCAGCGACTGGCTGAGCTCGTCGCAGCTGCTCACTTCAATGGCCGTGTCGTTGCACCAGGCCCCCAGACCCGGTGCAGCCCAGTAGAGCTGGTCCAGGGCGGGGACCGCCAGGGCGCCCAGCAGGGGTTGTCCCCGCCAGGTGAGGCCGATGGAGGTGCCGAACAAGGGATAGCCGTGGGCGTAGTTCGTGGTGCCATCGAGGGGGTCGACGCACCACTCCAGCCCCGAACCCTGGCCTGGGCGGCGGCCGCTTTCCTCCGCTAGCACCCCCAGCTGCGGCGTTTCCTGCTCCAGCACGGCCAGCACGGCCTGCTCGGCGGCCACATCCGCCTCGGTGACCAGATCACCGGCCCGCCCCTTCTCGCGAATCCGCTCCAGTTGGCCGAAGTGATGGCGCAGCACCCCTGCCCCAGCCATGGCCGCCTTGCGGGCCACAGCGGCCAAAGCGCTGAGCGCCTGCGCATCCAGCGCGGCATCCAGCGCGGCTTGATCGGAGAGGCGGGAGGAGGAGGCGCTGCTCGGGTTCATTCGTCGTCCAGCGGTAGGCCAGCACGCACCTTGCCACGTCCGAAAAACCGCCCGAACTGCAAGTCGTACACCTCGTCCTCATCCTGGGTTTCCACCTCAAGGGGGCCCGTGGCCTTGGCCACGCAGAGCAGTCCGTAGCCCTGCTTGCGGATCTCGCGGGACAGCCCGAGGGCTTCGCGCTGGTCGATGTCCCCATCGAGAACCCGAACGGCGCAGGCGGTGCAACAGCCGTTGCGGCAGCTGAAGGGCAAGGGTTCCCCCTGCTCCTCAAAGCTGCGCAAGATGTACTCGCCCTCTGGCACCTCCAGGCGGATCGTCCGCTGCTCCTGGCGCCAGTGCACCGTGATCGGGTGGCTGCGGCGCTGCAGGCTGGGCATGGCAGGAATTCAAAGCAGGAGGGGTGACTGCTACATTCTCACCGTTGCCCCGCGCAGCCACGTCATCCGTTGATCTCCTCGAGATCTCCATCGGTGGCGTTGCGAAAAGCCCCTCACGGAGAGGTGGCCGAGTGGTCGAAGGCGCAGCACTGGAAATGCTGTATAGGGGCAACTCTATCGAGGGTTCGAATCCCTCCCTCTCCGTTTAAAAAGCCGCCTTTGGGCGGCTTTTTTCATGGCTGCCCTGATCATTTGCCCCACGGGTTGGCCGTCAGCCGAATCGGCCTGAGACGTAGTCCTGGGTGGCCTGCTGACTGGGGGAATTGAAGATCTGTTCCGTGTCTGCGAATTCCACCAAGCAGCCCACCTTGCGATCGCCCTCCGCACGGTGGCTCACGTTGAAGAAGCCCGTGACATCGCTCACCCGCACGGCTTGCTGCATGTTGTGGGTCACGATCACAATCGTGTAACTCTTCTTGAGTTCATGCATCATCTCCTCGATTTTGAGCGTGGAGATGGGATCGAGGGCTGAGCAGGGTTCATCCATCAGAATCACCTCGGGCTCAATGGCGATGGCTCGGGCAATGCAGAGGCGCTGCTGCTGTCCACCCGAGAGGGCATAGCCACTCTCATTGAGCTTGTCTTTGGCTTCATCCCAGAGGGCTGACTTACGCAGGGAGCGCTCCACCAACTCGTCCATATCGCCGCGGAAGCCATTGATCCTGGCGCCGAAGGCGATGTTTTCGTAGATGGTCTTGGGGAAGGGATTGGGTTTCTGGAATACCATGCCGATGCGCCGCCTCACCTCCACGGGATCCACGTTCTTGGCATAGAGATCGTGGCCGTCAAACAGCACCCGACCCTTGAGGGAGCACCCCTCGATCAGGTCGTTCATGCGGTTCAGGGCCCGCAGCACCGTGCTCTTGCCGCACCCCGATGGTCCGATGAAGGCCGTCACCTTGCCGCGGGGAATATCCATGTACACGCCCCGCACCGCCTCCTGGCTGCCGTAGCTGATGCTCACGTTCTGCACGGCAATGCAGGTGTCGGTGGCCATCGTGGAGGGGCTGGAAACGGTCATCGGGCTGAAGGAAGTGAGTGGTGCTGAGATTCAGTCCGGAGACTCAGGTTCTGGAGAGCTTGCCCAGCCAGCGGGCCAGCAGATTGGCGGCAAGAATCATCACCACCAGCACAAATGACGCCGCCCAGGCCAGGGAGATCTGGGCCTCATAGGGCATGATCGCGAAGTTGTAGATCAGCACCGACATCGAGGCGATCGGGTTGAGTAGCCCATCGGGCCAAAAGGGTGAAAACAGGGCGGTGAAGATCAGGGGTGCCGTTTCCCCGGCTGCCCGGGCGATGGCCAGCACAATCCCAGTGGCGATCGGTGCCAGGGCCGCCGGCAGGGTGATGCGGGTGATGGTGACGAACTTGGAGGCGCCCACCCCCAGGGCTCCCCAGCGCAGCTCATTGGCCACCAACTTCAAGGCCTCATCGGTGGTTTTGATCACCGTGGGAACCATCAGCACCGCCAGGGCGATGCCACCGGCCAGGGCGCTGTAGCTCTGGCCCGCAAAGGCCCGGGTCGCCACGATCAGGCCATAGATGAACACGCCGCAGATGATCGAGGGCACGCCGGCCAGCACGTTGGTGCCGAAGCGCACGAAGCGCGCAAAGGCCCCGCCCCGGGAGTATTCGGCCAGGTACACCCCCGATCCCACCCCGACAGGGATGGCGATCAGGGAGGCAATCAGGGTCACGATCAGCGTGCCCACCAGGGCATTACCGATGCCACCGCCCTCCAGGCCCGGTGCCGGCGGCAGTTCACTCAGTAGCCGCAGGCTGATCAGTGAGCCGCCCTTGATCAGCACGTACACGAGTACGAGCACCAGCGGAAGCACCGCCAGCGCGGTGAACACGGCGGCCAGACCTGTGAACAGCTGGTTGCAGCGGTTGCGGGCCAGGCCAGGTCGGTAGGTGAGGGCGCCTCGGGGAAAGGACGTCATGGCGCTCAGTTGTATTTGAGACTCAGGCGCCGCACGATCTGCTGGGCCATCACATTCACCACCAGGGTGAGCAGCATGAGTACGAGGGCTGCATACATCAGAGCGGACACCTGCACCCCATCGGCTTCGCCGAATTGGTTGGCCAGCATCGAGGAGATCGTGTTGCCCGGGGCCAGCAGGCTGAGGGAGAAGTTGTTGGAGTTGCCGATGATCATGGTGACAGCCATGGTTTCGCCCATGGCGCGGCCCAGGGCCAGCATCACGCCGCCGGTGATGCCCGAAATCGCAGCGGGAAGAATCACGTGCAGGATCGCGCCCCAGCGGGTTGCACCGATCCCGTAGGCGGCCTGGCGCAGGCTTGGCGGCACCTGGTTGAGGGAATCGCGGGAAATGGCCGTGATGATGGGCAGGATCATCACCACCAGAATCAGTACCGCCGGGGCAATCCCCGGGCCTTGGGGTTCAGTTGAAAAGAACGGCAGCCAGCCCAGCAGGTTGTGCAGCCCCGTGAGGCACGGCCTCAGAAAGGGTTCCATCACGAAGATCGCCCACAGGCCCAGCACCACCGATGGGATGGCCGCCAGCAGTTCAACCATGACGCCCAGGACCTGGCGAATCTGGAGCGGAATGATGTTCTCAGTGATGAACACGGCCGTGCCGACCCCCAGGGGTACGGCGATCAGCAGCGCCAACAGGGAGGTGATCAGGGTTCCGTAGATGGCCGTGAAGGCGCCGTAGTGGCCGCCCACCGGATCCCAGTCGGAGGTGGTGAGAAAGCCCAGGCCGAACTGGCCCATGGCCTCGCGAGAGCCCCCCAGCACGGTGATCAGGATGCCGAGCAGAACCAGGCCCACCAGCGAGGCAAGGACCACGGTGAGCCTTTGGAAACTGAGATCGAGAAGTTTTTCCCCAGGTGGTCGTCGCCGCTGAGCGAAGAGATCGGGGCGCTGACCCGTAGCCATGGGGTTTGTGGTTCGTCCGAAATCTAGGGGTCGCCCCCCACCGCAAGACTAAGGAACGGTTAAAGCTGCGGCTCCACTCCACCCTTGCCCCGATGGACGCCAGCCCTGGTGCCGTTAGCTTGGGGCTTCCATGTTGTGGACTCCTCAGGCGGCGGCTGGCATGGGTCGAATAGTTGGGATCGACCTGGGCACCACCAATTCCGTGGTGGCAGTACTCGAGGGCGGTCGCCCCCAGGTGATCGCCAGTGCTGAAGGGGGACGCACCACCCCCTCAGTTGTGGGCTTCACCAAGGACCAGGAGTTGCTGGTGGGGCAACTGGGCCGGCGCCAGCTGGTGCTCAACCCCCGCAACACCTTCGCCAACCTCAAGCGCTTTGTGGGGCGCCAGTGGGATGAACTGGAGGAGGGCAGCCTCTCGGTGCCTTACACCGTGCGCGCCAACGACCAGGGCAACGTGCGGGTGGTGTGCCCCGCCACCGAGCGCGAATACGCGCCGGAAGAACTGGTGGCGAGCATCCTGCGCAAGCTGGTGGATGACGCCTCCACTTACCTCGGCGAGGCCGTGGAAGCGGCGGTGATCACGGTTCCTGCCTACTTCAACGACGCCCAGCGTCAGGCCACCCGCGATGCCGGCCGGCTGGCCGGCATCAGCGTGGAGCGCATTCTCAACGAGCCCACCGCGGCCGCCCTCGCCTACGGCTTTGACCGCAGCACCGTGAAGCGGGTGTTGGTGTTCGACCTGGGTGGCGGCACCTTTGACGTGTCCGTGCTGCGCATCGCCCAAGGGGTGTTCGATGTGAAGGCCACCAGCGGCGACACCCAGCTGGGTGGCAACGACTGGGATCGCCGCATCGTGGATTGGCTGGCCGATGCGTTCCAGCAGGAGCATGGCCTCGACCTGCGCCGTGATCGCCAAGCCTTGCAGCGACTCACGGAGGCGGCGGAGAAGGCCAAGATCGAACTGAGCGGCGTGCAGAGCACCCCGATCTCCCTCCCCTTCATCGCCACCGGCGGAGAGGGTCCGCTTCACATCGAAACCACCCTGGAGCGGGCCACCTTCGAGAGCCTCTGCCCTGACCTGCTCGATCGCCTGCTTCGGCCCGTGCAGCGGGCCCTGCGGGATTCCGGCCTGGCGGCCGAGGACATCGACGATGTGGTGCTGGTGGGTGGCTCCACGCGCATGCCGATGGTGCAGCAGATGGTGCGCACCCTGGTGCCACTGGAGCCCTGCCAGTCGGTGAACCCCGATGAGGTGGTGGCCATCGGTGCGGCCGTGCAGGCGGGCATCCTCACCGGCGAGCTGCGGGATCTGATGCTCAACGACGTCACTCCCCTGTCGTTGGGGTTGGAGACGATCGGCGGCGTGATGAAGGTGCTGATTCCGCGCAACACCCCCATCCCGGTGCGCAAGAGCGATCTGTTCAGCACTTCGGAGGCAAACCAGAGCTCGGTGGAGATCCACGTGCTCCAGGGCGAACGCCAGATGGCGGAGGGCAACAAGAGCCTGGGCCGCTTCCGGCTCTCTGGGATTCCTCCCGCTCCCCGCGGGGTGCCCCAGGTGCAGGTGTCCTTCGACATCGACGCCAACGGGCTGCTGCAGGTGTCCGCCACCGACCGCACCACGGGCCGCCAGCAGAGCGTGAGCATCCAGGGCGGTTCCAACCTCGGCGAAGAGGAGATCGCCAAGCTGATCGAGGAGGCCGAGCAGAAGGCCAGCGAGGATCGCCGCAAGCGGGCAGAGATCGACCGTCGCAACCGAGCCCAGACCCTCGTGGCTCAGGCGGAACGGCGCCTGCGCGATGCCGCCCTGGAACTGGGTCCCTACGGCGCTGAACGCCAGCAACGCGCCGTGGAAATCGGCATGCGCGAGGTGCAGGATCTGCTCGCCGCCAACGACCTGGGCGAGCTCGAGCTGGCCGTGAGCCAGCTGCAGGAGGCGCTCTACGGCCTGAATCGCCGCCTGGCCAGCGAGCGCAAGGTGGACAGCAACCCGTTGCAGGGTCTCAAAAACACCCTGGGTTCCCTCAAGGACGAGCTGTTTTCCGACGACGACTGGGATGACTGGGATCGGGGCGGCCGCTCCCGCGACCCCTGGGCTGAGCCCGCCTGGTCGGCGGCCCGCAGCGAGCGCCAAGCGGGAGCAGGTGGTGGGGGTTGGGACCGTTCCAGCTGGGATCAGGGCAGCTGGGATCGGCCCCCCATGGAGCAGAACCGCTGGGATCCTCCAGCCCGCTGGGAGCGGGAGCCCGAACCTGAGCCCAGGCCCAGCCGCTATGAGCCCCCCCAGCGCGACCAGTCGGCTGAGTGGGACGACCCCTCCTCCCGCTACGGCGAGCCCCGTCGTGCCCCGCGGCCGAGCCGGCCCAGCCGGGCCAACGACGATCCCTGGGCTGAGGACTGATCCTGGTGAGCCCTGTTGCCCCAGCGTCCCAGGTGATCAATCACTGGGCCGTTCTCGGCCTTGAGCCGGGTGCCGATGCCACGAGCCTGAAACGGGCCTTCCGCCAGCAGGCCCGCCGCTGGCATCCCGACCTCAACGGCAACGATCCCCACGCTGAAGACCAATTCAAGGCGGTGAATGAGGCCTACGCCGTCCTCAGCGATCCCCTGCGCCGCCAGCAGTGGGAGGCTGCTCTGGATGGTCGGGATGCGGCCGCCGCAGGCCTTGATCCCTTCGCCAGTGGCTTTCCCGAGTTCAACGACTACCTCGACGTGCTCTTTGGCGGTCGGCGTCGCCGTGGGTCCGTGGAGGACGAGGGTCCGGACGACCACGGGCGCGGACGGGAGGCTGCCGATCGTGCGGAGGTTGAACCCGACGGCCCCCGCGGTGGTGGCGTCACGGCATCCCCGCCACCTCCACCCCCGGTCACGGCCAGTTCCGACAGCGAGACCCTCGTGGCGCTGACCCCCGAGCAGGCCCTGGCGGGCGAGCGGGTGGAACTCGACCTGGCCGATGGCACCACCGTGGAGGTGTGGACGCCACCCCTTGCCGGTGACGGCTGGCGGCTGCGGCTGGCAGGCGTGGCCCCGGGCGGCGGGGATCACTTTCTGCAACTGCGGGTTCGCACCGAGGAGGGCCTGCGGATCGATGGCCTGCGGGTGCTCTATCAACTGGAGCTCTCGCCAGCCGATGGAGCCCTGGGCTGTGCGGTGGTGGTGCCCACCCTCGATGGCCCCGTGCAAGTGCGGGTGCCGGCGGGATCCTCCAGTGGCCGCCTGTTGCGGCTGCGCGGGCGGGGTCTGCAGCGGGGGAGCGAACGCGGTGACCAGCTGGTGGAGATTCGCCTCGTGGTGCCCCAGGCCCTCACCGAGGCGGAGGAGGCTCTCTATGGCCGCTTGCAGCAGCTGGCTGCGGAGTTCGGTGAACAGTGAGACACTGACGTCCTTTGACGCGTTCGACCATGGCGGTGCACGTGCTTCTCTTCGACGCGGGAAGCGAGAACGAGGGAATTCACTCCCTTGAACTCAACGGCACCACCGTGGTGCTGTTGTTTGAGGAGCGGGATGACGCCGAGCGCTATGCCGGCCTGCTTGAGGCCCAGGACTTTCCCCTGCCCACGGTGGAGGCCCTCGATCGCGCCGAGATGGAGGAGTTCTGCAGCAGCGCTGGCTACGAGGCCCGCTTCGTGCCCGCGGGCTTCCTGCCCCAATCCCCGGAGGAGCGGCTGCTGATTGCTCCCCCGGAAAAAAACATGGATGTGTCCACCTGGCGCGAGCAGGATCAGCCCGAGCCCACCGCCGTGGCCGAGGAGCCGATCAGCAGTGGCAATTCCGAGCTCGAGGCCTTCCGGCGGCGGCTCGAGGGCCTGCTGTGAACGCTCCAGCCTCCGGCAGCCGCGGCCACCTGCTCACCGAGCAGCCCAACCCCCTCAGCACCCACCTGGATCAGCTGCCCACTGCGGAGCTGGTGCGGGTGTTCTGCGAGGAAGACCGTCGCCCCCAGGAGGCGGTGGCGGCCGCTGCCTCCGACCTCGCCGCTGCCATTGATGCCATTGCGGAGCGTCTGCGCCAGGGTGGCCGGCTCTTTTACCTGGGGGCAGGCACGTCGGGCCGGCTGGGTGTGCTCGATGCCGCTGAGTGCCCGCCCACCTTTTGCAGTGCGCCCGAGTTGGTTCAGGGGGTTCTGGCCGGAGGGGCCGCAGCCCTGTTGCGCAGCTCCGAGGGTCTGGAAGACCTGTTCGATGCCGGACGCGATGACCTGATGGAACGGGGTTTTGGACCAGCCGATTGCCTGGTGGGGATTGCCGCTGGCGGCACCACCCCCTACGTGCATGGCGGTCTCAGCCATGCCCGCAGCATCGGCGCCCTGGCCATTGCCATGGCCTGCGTGCCTGCGGAGCAGGTGCCCATGCTCTGCGACATCGACATCCGCCTGCTCACCGGCCCTGAGTTGCTCACGGGCTCCACGCGCCTCAAGGCCGGCACCGCCACCAAGATGGCCCTCAACATTCTCAGCACCGGCGTGATGGTGCGCCTGGGCAAGGTGTACGCCAACCGCATGGTTGACGTGGCGGTGACCAACAGCAAACTCGAGGACAGGGCCCTGCGCATCCTCCAGGACCTTGGCGGCATTGCCCGGGACCAGGGGCGCGAGCTGCTGGTCCAGAGCGGGGGTTCCGTGAAGCTGGCCCTCCTGATGGCCCAGCGCGGTTGCGACGCCGATCAGGCCAAGCAGCTCGTCCAGCTGCACGGCGGGCAGTTGCGTCCGGCTCTGGAGGCCTAAACGGGCCTCAGCCCTCGGCGGGGCCCCAGTAGGGGCTGGTGAATAGATCCAGCTTGTGACGCGTCGCGGCCGGCACCTGATCCTTGGGTGTCATCAGCCCATCACGAAGGGCCTGGTGGGCGATGCTGGCGGGCCGAAGGGCTGCGATGCGCTCCGCCGTTGTGCGCACGATTTGGGTGGCCAGTTCGGCATTGGCCCGCAGGTTGCCGATCACCATCTCCACCGTCACGCTGTCGTGATCGGCGTACCAGCAGTCGTAATCGGTGGCCATGGCCAGGGTGGCGTAGGCGATCTCCGCTTCGCGGGCCAGCCGAGCTTCCGTGTGGTTCGTCATGCCGATCACGCTGCACCCCCAGCTGCGGTAGAGGTTTGATTCCGCCCGGGTGGAGAAGGCTGGCCCCTCCATGCACAGGTAGATGCCGCCGCGGTGGAGCTGGCGTCCCTCGGGCATCAGGCTGTCGGCCACGTCACCGAGCAGCCGCGAGAGGCTGGGGCAGAAGGGATCCGCCAGGGCCACGTGGGCCACAGCCCCCTCGCCGAAAAAGCTCAGGGGGCGCTGGTGGGTGCGATCGATGAACTGATCAGGCACCAGCATGTCCAGCGGTCGAACGCTCTGCTGCAGGGATCCCACCGCGGAGGGCGAGAGGATCCAGCGCACCCCCAGGGAGCGCATGGCCCAGATGTTGGCCCGATAGGGCACCTCGGTGGGGGTGAAGGTGTGGTGGCGGCCGTGGCGGGCCAGGAACACCACCTCCATACCCCCAAGGGTTCCCAGGCGCAGGCTGTCGGAGGGCTGGCCGAAGGGGGTTTCGATCACCAGTTCCTGCACATCCTCCAGACCCTCCATGGCGTAGAGGCCACTGCCACCCAGCACCCCCAGCCGCGCCCGGGATAGATCAAGGGAACCGGTTGCCGTCATGGCCTGTCGTCAGGTTCCACCGTTTTACCGGAGCGGTGGAAGCGCCTCGCCGGTTATCCGGGCTTCAGCCAGCCCGGAGAGATGCCCATACTGAAACGGTTTGCGTGAGACGCCGTGACCAAAGCCGTGATGGACACCGACGCCGGCACGATTGAGCTGGAGCTGTTCGAAACCGACGCTCCCAACACCGTGGCCAACTTTGTGAAGCTCGCCAAGGACGGCTACTACGACGGGCTGGCTTTCCACCGCGTGATCCCCGGCTTCATGGCCCAGGGTGGTTGCCCTAACAGCCGCGAAGGCGCCCGCGGCATGGCCGGTACCGGCGGCCCCGGCTACCAGATCGACTGCGAGATCAACCCCCAGAAGCACCAGGCCGGCACCCTTGCCATGGCCCACGCCGGTAAGAACACCGGTGGCTCGCAGTTCTACATCTGCCACGAGGCTCAGCCCCATCTCGATGGCGTGCACACCGTGTTCGGCCACACCGGCAACATGGATGTGGTTCAGGCCCTCAAGAACGGCAGCCGCATCAACAAGGTGACGATTCAGGACTGAGCCTGATTTGTTCCCGACAAGGGCTGGCCTACGGGCCAGCTTTTTTTGCGTGCATGGTGGGCTGCTGGTTCAGCACCAGCGCATCAAGGTGCCCGGGCTGAGTCGCAGCAGGGGCTGATCGGTCGCCAGTTCCACCAGGGGGCGCCGCTGCGCTTCCAGGGTGTTGCTGGGATGGTTGCTGCGTTGGGCATCAGGGGCCAGCAGCAGGCTCACACTGGCAGTGGCCGGCCAGCGGGCCATGCGGTGCAGGGCCTCCGCCAGGCGCTGGTTGTCGCTGCCGGGAAGTACCACGGCCAGCTCGGGCTGATCCAGCAGGGCCAGGACGCGGGGGTGCTCCTCCCGTTCCAGCTCCAGGCTCTGCTCGGCGGCCCAGGTCTGCAGTTCCTGCAGGTGGGCCGCCAGTTCGGCCGTTTCCGGTTCTCCCTCTCCGCTCCACCGCCAGGCCAGAACCGCAGCGGGGCCCTGGTTCACGCTGGCCTTGCCCATCATGTGGCCGAGTTTGTCCTGCTTGGTCTGCAGGTAGCCGGCGTTGTGTTGGCCGGCATCCATCACCAGGGGCACCCGATCCACCACCTGCAGGCCATAGCCACCGAGCCCGGCGATCTTGCGCGGGTTGTTGGTGATCAGGCGCAGGCGATGCACCCCCAGCTCGCTGAGGATCTGGGCTCCCACGCCGTAGTTGCGCAGATCGGCCGGGAAGCCGAGGCGCTCGTTGGCCTCCACCGTGTCTAAGCCGCCATCCTGCAGGGAATAGGCCTTGAGCTTGTTGATCAGGCCAATGCCGCGCCCTTCCTGGCGCAGATACACCACCACGCCCTCACCGGCGGCCTCAATGATCCGCAGAGCTGCCTCCAGCTGCGGCCGGCAGTCACAGCGGAGGGAGCCGAAGGCATCGCCCGTGAGGCATTCGCTGTGCACCCGCACCAGCACCGGGGCTTCGGCCTGCTCCGGGTGCCCCTTCACGATCGCGACGTGCTCGCTGCCATCCAGCTCGTTGCGGTAGCCAATGGCCCGGAAATCCCCGAAGGCACTGGGCAGGGTGGCCACGGCCTGGCGGCGCACGAAACGCTCGGTATCGAGGCGGTAGCGGATCAGATCGGCGATATTGATCAGCCGCAGGCCATGGCGCTGGGCGTACTCCACCAGCTGGGGGAGCCGTGCCATGGAGCCGTCCACGTTCTGGATCTCACAGATCACCCCGGCGGGGTAGAGCCCCGCCAGGCGTGAGAGATCCACCGCTGCTTCGGTGTGGCCGGCCCTTTTGAGCACGCCGCCCTGCTTGGCCCGCAGGGGAAAGATGTGACCCGGTCGTCGCAGGTCCGCGGGCCGCGTGGCGGGATGGATGGCCACCTGAATGGTGCGGGCACGATCTTCGGCGGAAATGCCGGTGCTCACGCCCTTCTCGGGGCCCGCGTCCACGCTCACGGTGAAGGCGGTCTGGTTGCTGTCGGTGTTGCGATCCACCATCAGCGGCAGATCCAGCTCATCGAGCCGCTCTCCCTCCATGGCGAGGCAGATCAGCCCCCGGGCCTCTGTGGCCATGAAGTTGATCTGCTCCGGCGTGGCGAACTGGGCCGCACAGATCAGATCCCCCTCGTTTTCGCGGTTTTCGTCGTCCACCACAACGATGGATTCACCGTTCCGGATCGCGGCGAGGGCATCAACGATCGAGTCGAAACGCAAGTCGGTACTGAGCTCTGCGGTGTTCAAGTCGTCGGGGCTCACGGGGACAGCGGGCGGCGGGCGGCGGTTCGGCCGGCGCCAAGGTCTGGCACTTTTATAAAGCCCGGTACGATCTGGCGTTCCCGACACTCCGGCATGGCTAGTAAGCGCGTTGCGGTGATTGGCGCCACCGGGTACGGCGGCCTCCAGACCCTTCGCCTGCTGCAGGGCCACCCGAATCTGACGGTGAGCTACCTGGGAGGAGAACGCAGCTCCGGCAAACGCTGGAGTGACCTGGTGCCGTTCCTCCCCTTGCCGGGTGATCCGGTGGTGCAGAGCCCGGAGGTGGAGGCCATCGCCAGCGCTGCCGACATGGCGGTGCTCAGCTTGCCTAACGGCCTGGCTTCAGGCCTGGTGCCGGGCCTGCTGGAGCGGGGCGTGAAGGTGGTGGATCTCTCCGCCGACTACCGCTACAGCGCGCTGCAGCAGTGGAAAGAGGTGTATGCCACCGAGGCCCGTCAGTTTCCCCGCAGCGACGACGAGCTGTGCCAGGAGGCGGTGTATGGCCTGGTGGAGTGGGAGCAGGAGCGGATCCGCGAGGCGCGCCTGGTGGCGGCCCCGGGTTGTTTCCCCACCGCCAGCCTGCTGGCCCTCACCCCCTTCCTCAAGCAGGGATTGATCGAGACCAGCGGCATCGTGGTGGATGCCAAGACCGGCACCAGTGGTGGCGGCCGGGCCGCCAAGGAACACCTGCTGTTGGCCGAGGCCTCCGAGGGCGTGGCCCCCTATGGAGTGGTGGGCCATCGCCACACCAGCGAGATCGAGCAGCTCTGCAGCCGCGCCGCAGGCCAGGCCGTGCAGCTGCAGTTCACCCCCCACCTGATCCCGATGGTGCGGGGTCTGCTGGCCACCGTCTACGGACGGCTGCGGGATCCCGGGCTGACCGCGGAGGATTGCACCACCCTGCTGCAAGCGGCCTACCGCCATGCCCCCTGCGTGGATGTGTTGCCCGTGGGCACCTACCCCTCCACGAAGTGGGTGCGGCAGACCAATCGCGCCCTGCTCTCGGTGCAGGTGGATCAACGCACCGGCCAGCTGATCGTGATGAGTGCCATCGACAACATGATCAAAGGCCAGGCCGGCCAGGGGGTGCAATGCCTCAACCTGATGGCCGGCCTGCCAGCAGAGACCGGCCTACCGCTGCTGCCCTTCTACCCCTAAGCAGTGCTCCGCCGCGGCGGGCAACAACCCCAGCTGCTCCGCCGCCAGTTGAACCGCCAGGGGCAGGATCTGATGTTCCTGTGCATGGATCCTGGTGGCCAGGCTCTCGTGGCTGTCCGTGGCATCCACCGGCACCGCCGCTTGCACCAGGATCGGCCCACCATCCACCTCCAGGCTCACCAGGTGGGCTGTGCACCCGCTCAGCCGCACCCCTGCCCGCAGGGCCTGGCCGACCCCATCGACGCCGGGAAAGCTGGGCAGCAGCGAGGGATGGATATTCACAAGTCGCTGCGGGAAGGCATCGATGAGTCGCTGGGTGACGATCCGCATCCACCCCGCCATCACCACCAGATCCACCTGTTCGGCGTTGAAGGCCGCCGCCAGGGCGTCATCCAGCTGCTCTCGGCTGGCGAAGCTGCGGTGATCGAGGCTGGATACCGAAATACCCAGTCGTTGAGCCCGCTGGGTGGCACCGCAGCCGGGGTTGTTCACCACCAGCAGGGCGATTTCGGCCGCTAGCTGGCCGTTGAGGCAGGCCAGGGCCAGGGCTTCAAAATTGCTGCCGTTGCCCGAGGCCATCACGCCAAGCCGCAGGCGGCGGGGCCCTGCGGCAGCCCTGAGCGGTGTCTGTGGCCACTGAATGGCCTGCTGGAGATCGCTAGGGTCTGGAAAAGCGGGCATCGGGCCATGTCCCATCTCTCCATCCTGCCAACCGTGCTGCGGGACGAAACCGTTCTCACCCGTGCCTTGCAGGACCTGGGACTCACCGTTCAGCAAGGGGGCACCTTGAAGGGGTTTGCCGAGGACCGTGAGTCGGTGACGTTGCAGGTGGATGTGGCTGAAGGGGCGCCCCTGGGCTGGGCTCGCCAACCCGATGGCACCCTGGCCCTGGTGGGCGATCTGCAGCGCCTGGGCCGCTCCCGTTCCCTGCAACAGCTGCTCGGGCGCATCACCCGTCGCTACGCCGCACGGCTAGCCCTGCAACAGGCTGCGGAGCAGCTACCTGGCGCCACGATCGAGCTGGTGGGTTGAACCGGCCGCGTGGTTGATCTACATCTCGATGTCTCGGCGCCACACCAGCACCAGGTGGCGGTCAGCCTGAGGGTCCGGCCCCACCATCGGGTGATGCGCCTGCGGCTGCCGGGCTGGACGCCAGGCTCCTATCTGATGCGCGACTACGTGCGTCACCTCGAGGAGCTCACGGTGGAGCAGCAGGGGCGCTTGCTCCCCTGCCGGCGCCTTGAGCCGGCCTGCTGGCTGGTGGAGCCCGACCCCCAGGCCGGCGAGCTGTTGATCCGTTACCGGGTCATGGCCACCGAGCTGTCGGTGCGCACCTGTCATTTGGATGGTGATCACGGCTTTCTGGCCCTGGCCGCCGTGGTGTTGGAGGTGGAAGGCGAGCGCTGGGCAGAGCACCGGCTCAGTTGCTCCCTGCCGCCCCGCTGGCAGGCCTTTGTGCCCTTGCCCCAGCAGAGCGATGGCAGTTGGATCGCCACGACTTTTGATGAGCTGGTGGATAGCCCCGTGGAGCTGGGCCCCCACCGCGAGCATGGCTTTGCCGTGGGCGGTGTTGCGCATCGCTGGGTCACCTGGGGTGGGGCTGCCGGCGCCGGCGACTGGCTGTTGCAGCACTTCCCCAGCCTTCTGGACGATGTGGCCCAGGTGTGCCACGCCTGCTGCCGCCTGATGGCCGTGGAGGCTCCGCCCTGCAACGGCTATTTGTTTGTGCTGCACCTCCTGGATGAGGGCTATGGCGGGCTGGAGCACAACCACAGCACGGTTCTGGTGTATGGCCGGCGTGCCCTGGAGAAGCCCAATGGCTATCGCAAGTTCCTGCAGCTGGTGGCGCACGAGTATCTGCACCAGTGGAACGTGCGTCGGCTCAGGCCCGCTGAGCTGTGCCCGATCGACTACCACCAGCCCCCCGTGGTTCCCAGCCTGTGGTTTGCCGAGGGCATCACCAGCTACGTGGATCAGCTGCTTCCCCTGAGTGCAGGGCTGTCCACACCCGATCAGCTGCTGGAGGATCTCGGCGAGGATCTGAGCCGCTTTCTGCTCACCCCCGGCCGGAGCGTCCAGAGCCTTGCAGCCAGCAGTGAGGAGGCCTGGGTGAAGCTCTACCGCGCCGATGCCTATGCGGCTGACAGCCAGGTGAGCTACTACCTCAAGGGTGCCGTGGTGGCCCTTTGCCTCGATCTGCATCTGCGGCGCCACGGCACTGCCCTGGCGCCCGTGTTGCAGCGGCTCTGGCTGGAGCTGGGTCAATGGCAGCGGGGCTACACCGAGCAGGCTCTGATCGCCGCATTCACGGCAT
Source organism: Synechococcus sp. HJ21-Hayes (assembly GCF_024345835.1). GTDB lineage: Bacteria > Cyanobacteriota > Cyanobacteriia > PCC-6307 > Cyanobiaceae > Vulcanococcus. The sequence goes on from NZ_JAGQBW010000011.1 coordinate 45,811, forward strand.
CTGCCCCCGATCTCGAGGGTCTGTTGCCGTCATGGCTCCATCAGGTCGACGATCCCGATCTCCATGGCTACCTCCAGGAGGTGGGCCTGCTGCTTCAGCCGATTGTTGCCACTATCCCGTGGGCAGGCTTCACCTGTCGCCCTGAGGCCTCAGGCCTAACCGCCCAGCGGGTATGGCGTGGCGGGCCTGCGGAAACGGCTGGCCTGATGGTGGGCGATGAGGTGCTGGCCATCGATGGCCAGCGGGTGAGGCAGAGCGATCAGATCGGCCCTCTGCTGCGCACCGATGCGGCTCAGGAGCTGTTGATCAGTCGGCGGTCCGAGCTGCGCAGCCTGCCGCTGCGCTGCGCTGCCCCTCGGGTGGAGCGCTACCAGTTGACCCGCGATCCCCAGGCCAGCCGCCAAGCGCTCGAGCGGCAGCGGCGCTGGCTGCGGTTGTGGGAGGCCCCCTGGTGAGAGAGCCCTGCGGACTTCCAGCCTGGCAGGCTCGCCATGGTTGGCTGCTGCTGGCCGGCGTTCTCGCAGGCTCGGCCCTGCTGATCTTCTGCGGCATCGCCCTGCAACGGCAGTTGCGCCCCCCCGCGGCCCCACCACCAGGATCCCGTCAACTCCCGGCGCCTCCTGCCCAGGCAGCCTGGATCAGTCCGCTCCGTGCCCAGTGCTCCGTGAACGACCGCGCCCTCGTGCAGCGCCTTAACACGCTTCGCCAGGGTCTACCGCAGCGGCTACAGCGCATTCGCATCGATGCCAGCAACTTTGGCGAGCGCTTCCGTGAGGACGCCTTCGGCAATCCTCTGGATGTGATCCCCTCGATGGTGGTCCTTCACGAAACGGTGTATGGCCTGAACTCCGCCATCAATACCTTCATGACCCACCATCCCAACGATGAGGACCAGGTCAGTTACCACGTGCTGATCGGCGAGAAGGGACAGATCGTGCAGGCGGTGGATCCCAGCAAGCGGGCCTTTGGTGCGGGGAATTCCGCCTTTAACGGTCGCTGGGTGGTCACCAACGCCAAGCTTTCTGGCTCAGTGAACAACTTTGCCCTGCATCTCAGTCTGGAAACCCCCCTGGATGGCGAGGACGACGGACCCGCCCACAGCGGTTACACGGCTGCCCAGTACGACGCCCTGGCCGTGGTGTTGGCCGATTGGATGGATCGCTTTGCGATTCCGCCCGAGCACATCACCACCCATCGCCATGTGGATCTGGGGCTGGAACGGGCGGATCCCCGCAGTTTTGAATGGCAGAAACTCCAGATTCGCCTGGCGGCACTGGGCTTCCTCTGCTGATCCCTGCCTGCCACCAAGTGGGCGCTGGATCTAAATCAGTGGCGATACAGCTTTCTTGCGCTGGCTATAGATCAGGCCATGCAGTTCAGAATCCTGCATGTAGCGCAGGATTCGCGTGGGGTAATCCAGCTTGCCGTTGTGCAGGTAGGCCAGGGTGGCCACTGTTTTGGCACTGCGAAACGCGGCACTCACATTGTTGGTGTCACGTGCCTCAAGCTTCAACAGCGCCAGCAGACGGCAGAGTTTGCCCGCCAACAGCGCCACATTGCGCTCGGGGTTGAGCAGCTCGGTGCGGGCCGCCTGGATCTCAGCTTGAGAAGCCTCGGGCCGTAGCAGGCCCTGTTTCACCATTTCACTGAGGCCGAGCTGGGCAGGGCCGTGGGTGCTGAACAAACCGGAGTGGGCCGCGAGAGGCAAGTCCTCACCGGGTTTGGCGTGCTGCATTTCATCGAAGAGGATCGCCGCCAACACCATCGGGTTCAGGCCTGTACGGCGGCTTTCCCGCAGGATCACCGGCTGCAATTCCTCCAGGCGGTTCACGGTGTGGCTGCGCAGGGGGGTGAGCTGATCCACGCCCTTGGTGAACAGCTGGGCCAAACGTGGTTGTGGGCCGTGCACGCCAAAACGGCGCTGCAGCTCTTTGAGCTCGGCCGCCGTGAACGAGGAGGGATTCGGGCCCTGCGGCTCGTTGATGACACCTGGGGTGTTGCTGTGGCTGCGGGAGGCTGAGCCCTGATCAGCGCTGAAGGGAACCGGCAGTTCAGCGCTGGATCCCATGAAGATGGCCGTCGCGAGCAGACCGGCCGACAGCAGAGCGCGCCGCATCAGGCCCGGCGTGAACCGATGAGGCGACGATCGGATCCAGCGGGCCAGAGGGGATCACAAAAGAATTCAGCACACTTTATGGCGGGAAACCAAAAAGGCCGCAGCCGTGGTAACCGGCTTGTGTGGCGGTCCACACAGTCCCGTTCCGGACCAAGCATTTTTGGTTCCAGCGCCGCGCAAGGGCTATCGCTGCGGGACCTTCGCGGATAGCGTTCAGCTGCGCTGCCTCAACGCTGCCTCGGCCATGACCCAGCTTGCGAACCCCACCAGCGCCGGACCCCAGGACCTCTGGCAGCGTTTTTGTGCCCTGCTCTGGCACGACGAGGCGTTGGGCTTCTGGCTGGACGTCAGTCGCATGGGCATCGACACGCCCTTACTCGAGGAGCTGCGCCCCCGCTTTGCCAAGGCGTTCACAGCCATGGCGGCCCTGGAGGCCGGTGCGATCGCCAATGCCGATGAACAGCGGCAGGTGGGCCACTACTGGCTGCGTACGCCTCAGTTGGCACCTGATCCTGCCGCTGCGGCCCACATCAGTGCCGAAGTGGATCGGATTGAACAGTTCGGCCTCGATGTGCTCAGTGGTGCCGTGGGCCCGGCTGCCGGCAGGGCGTTCACCGACGTGCTGTGGATTGGCATTGGCGGCTCGGGATTGGGCCCGCTGCTGATGATCCGTGCCCTGCAGGATCCAGGCTCTGGTCTTCCTTTCCATTTCTTTGACAACGTTGATCCCGACGGCATGCGCCGCACCCTGGCCTCCCTCGGCCAGCGGTTGCAGACGACGCTTGTGGTGGTGGTGAGCAAATCCGGTGGGACCCCCGAGCCCCATATCGGCATGCTCCAGGCACGCCGTGCCGTGGAGGCCCACGGCGGCAACTGGATGCGGCAAGCCGTGGCCATCACCATGGCGGGCAGCCGGCTGGACCAGGAGGCCGAATCCGGTGATTGGCTCGCCCGCTTCGACATGTTCGATTGGGTGGGGGGACGCACCAGCGTGACCAGTGCCGTGGGCCTGCTGCCCGGGGTTCTGATTGGTAGCGATATCCGCGCCTTCCTCGCCGGTGCTGAGGCCATGGATGCCGTGACGCGCCAACCGGATCTGCAGCGCAACCCCGCTGCCCTGCTGGCGGCCGCCTGGTATGCGGCGGGTGGCGGCAAGGGCCAGCGGGACATGGTGGTGTTGCCCTATCGCGACCGCCTGGAGGTGTTCAGCCGCTACCTCCAGCAGTTGGTGATGGAATCCCTGGGTAAGAAGCTCGACCGTGACGGCCAGGTTGTGCACCAGGGCCTGGCTGTCTATGGCAACAAGGGGTCTACCGACCAGCACGCCTACGTCCAGCAGCTGCGGGATGGGGTCGACAACTTTTTTGTGACCTTTGTGGAAGTGCTGGAGGATCCCGGTGACATTCCGCCTCTGGAGGGCGAGAACCCCGGAGATTTTCTCGATGGCTTCCTGCAGGGCACCAGGGCGGCCCTCACGGAGGAAGGGCGCCAGAACCTCAGCATCACCATGCAGCGGCTCAATGAGCACAGCCTTGGGGCGCTGATCGCCCTGTTCGAACGGGCGGTGGGTCTCTATGGCGAACTGGTGAATGTGAATGCCTACCACCAGCCCGGCGTTGAGGCTGGCAAGAAAGCCGCAGCCGCTCTCCTGGATCTGCAGGTGCGCCTGGAGCAGTGCATGGCGGACAAGCGCGAGCACACCCTCGCCGAGCTGCAGGAGCTGATGGGGCTCGATTCACCCGATCCCCTCTACTGGATCCTGCGCCACCTCTGCGCCAATCGTCGCCACATCGATGCCCGGGGCGATTGGGGCCGGCCCGACAGCCTCGTGTTCCTGCACGACTGAGCGGCGTGAGGCCTGCGGATCGTCCTTGAGCGGTTGGGCGTCGTGCACACGGCCTTGCCGCCGCGCGGCAGCCTGAATCGCATCAGGGCAGCTCCCAGGACATCAGGGCACCAGGTTCACCAGCTTGCCCGGCACCACGATCACGCGGCTCGGGACTTTGCCCTCGAGCCATTTGGCCGCGATCTCGCTGGCCAAGGCGAGCTGCTCGAGCGTGGCCTTATCGGCGTCGGCTGGCACGTCCAGGCTGCCCCGCACCTTGCCTTTCACCTGAATCACCAGTTCCACGGTGTCGCGCAGCAGCGCTGCGGCATCCACGTTCGGCCAGACCTGGCAGTGCACGCTGCTGCTGGCCAGAGGATCCTGCTCCCTGCGCCCCCCCAGCTTCAGCCATAGCTCCTCGGCCAGGTGGGGGGCGAACGGGGCCAGCAGGATCACCAGGGTGCGCAGCGCTTCACAGGCGAATGGCGCGCCGCTGCCCTCCAGGTGGGAGGCCATGGCATTGCTCAGCTTCATGAGCTCCGACACGGCGGTGTTGAACTGGTAGTCGCCATCCAGGTCGGCGCTGATTTCCTTGGTGGCGGTGTGAACGGCCCGGCGTAATGCCTGTTCATCGCCATTCAGACCACCGTTGGATGCCGCCGCGGCCAGGGCGTCCTTCACCGCGTCCTCACCACCGCTACCGTCGGCCAGGCTCAGCCCGCGCTGGCAGGCTCCGTCCACCAGGCGCCAGAGGCGCTGCAGGAAGCGGAACTGTCCCTCCACGTCGGCGTCATCCCACTCGAGATCCTTCTCGGGGGGGGCCTTGAACAGGATGAACATGCGGGCGGTGTCGGCGCCGTACTTGTCGATCACCACGGCGGGATCGACGCCGTTGTACTTCGACTTCGACATTTTTTCGTAGAAGGTCTCCAGGGGATCCCCCGTTGCCGGGTCGCGGGGATCGGTGGGGTCGGCCACATCGCCCGGGGCGATGTACTTACCGGTGTGCGGGTTCTTGTAGGTGATGCCCTGCACCATGCCCTGGGTGAGCAGGCGCTGGAACGGCTCATCGAAGCCCAGCAGGCCCCGATCCCGCAGCACCTTGGTGAAGAAGCGGGAGTAGAGCAGGTGCAGGATGGCGTGCTCGATGCCGCCCACGTACTGATCCACCGGCAACCAGGAATCCACCGCCTCGCGGTTGAAGGGGAGAGCTGTGTTGTGGGGATCGCTGTAGCGCAGGAAGTACCAGCTGGAGCACATGAAGGTGTCCATGGTGTCGGTCTCGCGCCGCGCCGGTTTGCCGCAGCAGGGGCAGGCCACCTGCCACCAGCTCTCCAGCTGGGCCAAGGGGGAACCACCCTTGCCGGAGAAGGCCACATCCCGCGGCAATTCCACCGGAAGCTGCTCGGCTGGCACCGGCACCACGCCGCAGCTGTCGCAGTGGATCACGGGGATCGGGCAGCCCCAGTAGCGCTGGCGGGAGATCAGCCAGTCGCGTAGGCGGAACTGCACCTTGCCCCGGCCCCAGCCCTCAGCTTCCGCTGCGGCAGTGATGGCGGTCTTGGCCTGAACGCTGGGCAGGCCATCGAAACGGCCGGAGTGGATCAGCACGCCGGCTTCGGTCCAGGCGCCGCCCTCATAGGCGTGCTCATCGCTGCCCTCGGGGATGATCACCTGGCGCACCGGCAGTTCGTACTGGCGAGCGAACACAAAGTCGCGCAAGTCGTGGGCGGGCACCCCCATCACGGCGCCAGTGCCGTACTCCGCCAGTACGTAGTCGGCGATCCAGAGCGGGATCAGTTCGCCATTGGCAGGGTTACGCACCCGGGCGCCAATGGCCACGCCCCGCTTGGGCTTGTCGTCTGCGGTGCGTTCCTGCTCGCTCTGGCGGCTCACCAGATCACAGAAGGCCTCCACGGCGATGGCTTGCTCTGCGGTGGTGAGTGCGGCCACCAGGGGATGCTCCGGCGCCAGCACCACGTAGCTGGCCCCGAAGATCGTGTCGGGCCGGGTGGTGAACACCGTGATGGACTCGGCGGTGTCGTGGCCATCGGCATCGACCACCGGGAAGGTGAGTTCCGCGCCGGTGCTACGGCCGATCCAGTTGGCCTGCATGGTGCGGACCCGCTCCGGCCAACCTTCCAGCTTGGGCAGATCGTCGAGTAGCTGGTCGGCGTAGGCGGTGATGTTCAGGAACCACTGGCGCAGCTTGCGCTTCTCCACGAGGGCGCCCGACCGCCAGGAGCGTCCCTCGCTGTCCACTTGTTCATTGGCGAGCACCGTCTGATCGATCGGGTCCCAGTTCACGGTGGCGTCCTTCTGGTAGGCCAGGCCGGCCTCCAGGAACTGCAGAAACAGCCACTGGGTCCAGCGGTAGTAATCGGCGTGGCAGGTGGCCAGTTCGCGATCCCAGTCGATGGAGAGGCCCAGCTGGTTCAGCTGCTCCCGCATGGAGCCGATGTTCTGGTCGGTCCAGGCGCCGGGATCCACCCCCCGCTCGATGGCGGCGTTCTCCGCCGGCAGACCGAAGGCATCCCAGCCCATGGGGTGCAGCACCTTGCGGCCGCGCAGGCGCTGCACCCGCGCCACCACATCGGTGATCACGTAGTTGCGCACATGACCCATGTGCAGGTTCCCCGAGGGGTAGGGGAACATCGAGAGGGCATAGAAGGCGTCATCGCCCTGCTGCAGCTCAGGCGTGACGTGCAGCCTGTTGGCGTTCCAGGCCTGCTGCCAGCGGCTCTCCATGGCCTGGGGTTGGTAGCGGTTGCTCTCGCTCACTGGCTGGCTGGGATCCGTGACAGTGATGCTCCCACAGCTGGTTTCGCGGTTCAGCCCAGGGCTCGCAGCAGGGCGACGGCCTGGCGGTTGAGCAGCACAGGTTCGCCGTCCTGCTCCGGTTGCAGGGCCAGGTAGTCGCAATCCACCCAGCGAACCACCCCCTCCAGCCGGGTGCCATCCAGCAGCTGAATGCTCAGCAGGGTTCGGGCCCGAATCCAGCCCTGGATCTGGCGAATGCCTGGCTGGGAGGTGTCCAGCTCCTGCCCACGCCCCTCAAAGAGGTTCCCCATAGGATCCAACTCTGTCCTCGTAGGCCGCCTCGCGTGCTCCAGTTCAGCAAATACCAGGGATTAGGCAACGATTTCCTCCTGCTGGATGGGCGCCAAGCCACCGATCCCGACGACCGACTCGGTCTCACCCCCGCCTGGGTGCAACACCTGTGTAACCGCCGCTTCGGCGTGGGTGGCGATGGCGTGATCCTGGCCCTGCCGCCCAATGCCGGCGGTGAGTTGCGCATGCGCATCTTCAACGCCGATGGCAGTGAGCCGGAAATGTGCGGCAACGGCATCCGCTGCCTGGCCCGTTTCCTCGCCGATCGGGATGGCGATGGCCCCGGTCGCACCTGGCAGATCGACACCCTGGCGGGTCGCATCGTGCCGGAGCTACTGGCCGATGGCACGATTCGCGTGGATATGGGAGCTCCGTTCCTCGAGCCTGATCAGGTGCCCACCACCCTCAGCGTGGGCCCCCATGGACTGCCCCAGGGCGAGCTGGTGGTGGATGGCGAGGCCTTTGCCGTGGCGGCTGCCGGCATGGGCAACCCCCATGTGGTGATCCCGGTGGATGCGGTGGAGGAGATCGACCTCGAGCGATTCGGCGCCGGCTTTGAGCTGCACCCGGCCTTCCCGGCCCGAACCAACGTGCACTTCGTGCAGGTGCTGGCGCCCGACCATCTGGTGATGCGGGTGTGGGAGCGGGGAGCGGGCCCCACCCTGGCCTGCGGCACGGGCGCCTGCGCCACGCTCGTGGCCTGCCACAGCCTGGGCCTGAGCGACCGGCGCGCCCGCCTCGATCTTCCCGGTGGCCCCTTGCAGATCCACTGGGATGCCGCCAGCGGCAAGGTGTTCATGGATGGCCCCGCCGAGCACGTGTTCGATGGCGCCATTCCCGATCCCGAGGAGGTGATGGCCGCCCGTCGCCAGGCTGCTGAGCAGCCGCGACCTGGGAGCGAGCCAGCACCCCAGGCCGACCAGGCCGCCACCATCGACTGCGCGGTGGTTTGTGCCAATGGCTGTGTGCGTCCCGACAACTGCCCCAGCGCCGAGGCCCGCCAGCGGGCCCTGGCCCTGCTGAATTCCAGTTCCCTCGACGACCTGGTGGCCATGGCCACCAACTCGTTCGAATCGCGCACCCGGGCTCGCTTCGAGCGCGACAGCGGCCTCTCCGGTTAAGGCCTTGACGTACGCAGAACCCGTCTACCTCGATTCCTGCGCCACCACGCCGCCGGCGCCGGAGGTGCTCGAGGCCATGGCAGCAGTCCACGCTGAGGCCTGGGCCAACCCCTCCAGCCTGCACGGCTTTGGTCTGGCGGCGGCTGAGCGGCTGGAGCGCTCCCGCCAGCGCGTGGGGGAGATCCTCGTTTGCGAGGGCAGCCAGGTGTTGTTCAGCTCGGGCGGCACTGAATCGATCCACACCGCTCTGCTCGGGGCCGCCGGCGACGGCCCGCCGGGCCGTCTGTTGATTTCGGCCGTTGAACATCCGGCCACCGTGGCCGCCGCCAGCCAGCTGCAACAGCGGGGCTGGCAGGTGGAGCGGCTGCCGGTGGATCATCTCGGCGTGGTGGATCTGGAGGCCCTCGATCGCTTGCTGGCCCCACCCACGCGGCTGGTGTCGCTGATCTGGGGCCAGAGCGAGGTGGGCACCGTGCAACCGATCGAGCCGATCGGCCGCCGCTGCCGCGAGGCCGGCGTGTTGCTGCATGTGGATGCGGTGCAGGTGGTGGGCCACCTGCCGGTGGCGTTCAACGCCCTGCCGATCGATCTGCTCAGCGTTGCCTCCCACAAGTTGCAGGGCCCCCGCGGGGTTGGCGCTCTGCTGGTGCGCCCCGACCTCCCGTTGAAGCCCTTCCTCGGCGGTGGTGGCCAGGAGGGGGGCCGGCGCGGGGGTACCGAGCCCGTGGCCCTGGTGGCCGGCTTCGCCCGCGCCCTGGATCTGTGTGCGGCCCGCCTACAGGCCCACGGCGACCGTGATCCCATCGCCGATCTGCGCGATGGGCTGCTGGCCTCGCTGCTGCAGCTGGAGGGGGTGCGGCTCAGTGGACCCGATCCCCGCGACCCCGCCGCTCCGGCGCGTTTGCCCCACCACATCAGCCTGGTGATGGCCAGCCCGGGTGGCAAGCCCATCTCGGGCCGGCGCCTGGTGCAGACCATCTGGCAGCAGGGCTACGCGGTGAGCAGTGGATCCGCCTGCAGCAGCGGCCGAGGTGCCAATCCCTGGGGTTTGGCCCCCAGTCCCATCCTGCAGGCCATGGGCTACCCAGACGACCAGGCCGCCAGCGGCCTGCGGTTGAGCCTGGGGCCCTGGCTCACACCGGCGGATCTCGAGGGGGTACCGGGCGCCGTGGAGCGCGGCCGGCTACGGGTGCTGGCTGGCGAACCCGTGGGCTGAGTAAGCGTGTCGGCGAACTCCTAGGGTCGCCCGACCTGATCAGCCCTGATGCTCCCCGCCGATCTGCGCACCGCCGAAGCCGAGGCCCTGGACTCCTTGGGCGCGGCCCTGGCGGCTGATGCCAAGGGGATGTGGACGGTGGAGTTTCGCTTCGAGGGACTGCGGATCATGCCCGTAGCTCTGCGGATGATCGCGGCCCTCAGCTCCAGCCAGAGCGGTGTGCGCTTCTTATTTCCCGATGCCGGCGCCACGGCCCTGGCCCAGCGGGATGCCCCCGAGTTCGCGACCCAGTTCGCCAGCCTGCGCGATCAGATGCGGCTGCAACAGGCCGATGGGGGCAGCGAGGGCCTGCTGGTGCTCGTGGCTCCCTCACCGGCCGATTATGAAGACGTGGAGCAGGTCTGTGCGCTGCACCGGGGCTCGGTTGTGTTGCTGAACGGCAAGTTGGAGGATGCCGCGGTGGGGATTGGCACGGTGGCCCGAGATCGCCGCAAGGGCTTCCTCTCGGGATGGCAGAGCGCCTATGCCCTGATCCCCACGGGTGAAGGGGCCCTGCGTCGCGCCTACCCGGCCGAATGGGAGCTCTACCGCCGCGATCCCGACGGCCATCGTTTTGTGGCCAGCTTTGAGCTGAAGCCCGATGCCGAGCAGCAGGCTGAAGCGCTTGATGCCGGCGCTGCCCCTGGCGTGGGCCGCAGTCTTCAGGCAGTGGATCGCTTCATCGAGGGGCTGCGCAGCTGATCCGCCTTGTGTCGCCTGGCCAGGCTCCGTATTGTTCGGCATCTGCTGATCCCTGATGGCCACCACCACCCGTCGCTTCGGACTCGTGGATGCCGGAGCCGCTGTGGCGGTTGCGCTGGCGGCAGTGGGTGTGATTTGGAGTCCGAAGCTCAGCGGTGCCGTGGCCAAGGCCACCGGTGCCCTGCAGCCGGTCACGGTGCTCGTGGATGTGCGGGGGATCCCAGCGGCTGACCCCGCTGCCCTGATCGCCACCGCCCGTGAATACGGAAAGGTGGCCATTGTGATCCGCAACCAACCCCACGGCAGCGTGGCCGTGAAGGAGGTGAAGCCGTTGGCCCGCCGGATTTCTGCCTTCCTTCCGGACGGCAAATTGATCTCCGCCCCGGATCCCAATCAACAGGTGTTCAGCACCCTCGATGCCCGCTTTGTGCTCGAGGGCGAAGGGCGCAAAGGTGCCGATGGGGTGGTGTTTGGCAATCAGAATCTCAAGATCGGTGCCCCGGTGGAACTGGAAGGGCAGAACTTTCGGGTGATGGGGTCCGTTACGGGCCTGCGCCTGGGGGCCTCCTGAGATGAGCTCCCCGCTGATCCACCGTGCACACCTGGCCCTTGGCCTGGGGTTGGGCCTGTGTGCCTCCCCAGTAGCGCCAGCCCTGGCTCAGGCGTGGGATCCGCAGATCCCTACGATCACGGCCACCTCCCTACCGGCCGCACCCCCGCCCGTTGGTCTGCCCCTGTTGCAGTCCATCGTGAGCTGCCCAGCTCTGCAGCAACGGCTCACCAGCCTGGTGGGAGCCGAATTGGCGGTGTGGAGCGTGAGCGTGGCCGACGGCAGCGGACGGTTGCTAGCGGACATCAACGGCCAGCGCCCGCGCATTCCCGCATCCAATCAGAAGCTGATCAGCACCGCCATCGCCCTGGATCGCCTGGGCCCTGATTACCGCCTCACCACCCGGCTTTGGCGTCAGCCCGATGGCAGCCTGCGCATCACCGGTGAGGGTGACCCCGATCTCGACCTGGTCCAGCTCAAGCGCTTCGCCCAATTGGCGCTTGGTTCCGGTGGTGGTCCGGGCGACGCCCCTGGCCCCGTGCGGATTCAGTTGGCGGAGGAGCCCGCCCAGCGCTGGTGGCCCCAGGGCTGGCACTGGGCCGATCGTGCCGAGGCCTATGGCGCCCCTATCACCCGCCTGGCCCTGACGAGCAATGCGTTGGACATGGCCGTGCCCAACCCTCCCAGCCGCTTGCAGCGCCTGTTGAGTCAGGAAATTGCCCGTCAGGGGGGCAGCGCCAGCATCAGCCTGGTTTCCGCAGACCTGCAACCCAACGCCAACGGTGCGTTGCTCCACGAGGAACGCTCCGTGGGCATGCACGGCCTGCTGAGCCTTGCCAACACGGATAGCCACAACTTCACCTCGGAGGTGCTGCTGCGCCAGGGAGCTGGCAGCTGGGACTTGGCCCAGGCCCGGCAGGTGACCATGCAATGGCTCGCCAGCCAGGGCCTGCCCATGGCTGGTGTTTCTGTCGTGGATGGCAGTGGTCTTGATCGCGGCAACCGGGTCACCAGCCGGTTCCTCACGGCCTTGTTGCTGCGCATGTCGCAGCATCCCTACGCCGCCAACTACACCGCTTCGATGGCGATTGCTGGCCAGCGTGGCACTTTGCGAAATCTTTACCGCGGCACCAACCTCGAGGGGCGGTTCCGCGGCAAGACGGGAACCATCTCGGGCGTGCGCTCCATCAGCGGGATTCTCGAAACCCCGGAAGGCCCCCGTTTCGTGAGCATGGTGTCCAACGGAGCCAGCTCCCCCAACACAACGATCGGGGCCATCCTGCGCCAGAGCCAGTTGGCGGGGCTCTGCCCCGCCAACTGATCAGCCCCGACCGACTGTGGCCTGGCGCAGCCGCTCAGCGGCACGCCGGGCCCGGCTGATGGGCACGGCAGCAGCCTCGGCAGGAGTGTTGGAGTGCACCAGTGCGGTGGGATCCACCGATTGCAGGCGCACCAGCTCGCGGCGGCCGGCCACCACCACCTTGCCCATGTCCTGCAGACGACCTTCCAGCTCCCCCAGAACCTGCTCGGCGTAGCGGTTGGCTCCCTCCTGGATCGTGGCCGACTCCTGGCGGGAACGACTGATCAGGGCTTCACACTGCTGCTGAGTCTGCTGGCGGAATTGCAGGGCATCAGCGTGCAGACGCTCGGCCTCCGCCTGGCTGGTCTGCTGAATGCGCAGGGATTCCTGGCGGATCTGTTCCAGTTCCACCAGGCTTTGCTGGCGGGCCTGTTCATGCTGCTCGGCGAGCTGGCGCCTGCGTTCGCTGGCTTCCTGATCGAGTTGCTGGCGGCGCTGCAGAGATTCCTGCTCCAGCTGCTGTCGGCGTTGGCCGAACTGCTGTTCCATCTGGGCCAGACGCGCCTGATGCTCCTGCTCCGTCTTGGCCACCTGCTGGCGGGCCTGGCCAATCATCTGCTCGCACTGCTGGCGGGCCTGGTCCCGCAATTCCGCCACCTGGCGCTCGGCCTCCTGGCGGATCGACTGGCTATTGATCAGCTGTTCCCGTTGCTGGCGGGCCTGGTTGAGGATGTCCTCCGCCTGCTGGCGGGCCTGGCCGATGAACTCCTCCTTCTGACGAACCAGATCCTCTGCCTTGGCAAGCTGGGACGGCAGGGCTTCTCGCACCGCATCCATCGCCTCGATGGCATCCTGTTCGTTCACGAGACGGCCACCGCTGAACGGCACCCGAGTGCCATCCAGCACGATCTCTTCGAGCTGATCCAGTTGATCCAGCACGGAGGTGAGCTGCGCCTCGGTCATCACACCTGGTCGGGGGATGTCCGATTAAAGAGCCTGGCCAGATCCTTGGCCACTCCCGGCGGCACCATGTGGGCCACAGGACCTCCAAACCGGGCCACTTCCTTCACCACGGAGCTGCTCAGGAAGCTGTGGGCCGTGGCCGTGGCCATGAACAGGGTTTCCAGCTGGGGCGCCAGGCTCTTGTTGGTGTGGGCGATCTGGAGTTCGAACTCAAAGTCGCTCATGGCCCGCAGGCCCCTCAGGATCACACCGGCTCCGGTGGCTCTGGCGAAGTCCACAGTCAAACCGTCGAAACCAGCCACCTCCACGGCGGGGAGATGGGCCGTGGCCTTGCGGATCTGCTCCAGCCGTTGGTCCACGGTGAAGCAGGGGTTCTTGCTGGGGTTCTGCAGCACCGCCACCACCAGCCCATCAAACAGCTGGGAGGCCCGCTCGATCAGGTCCAGGTGCCCGAGCGTGAGCGGATCGAAGCTGCCGGGATAGAGAGCCTTCATTGCCGCTCCCCCTGTAGGGATGTCCGGGGCCGCTGGATCCTATGGAGGCCTGCTCCGCGGGGGATGGGGTTTCTAGAGTCAGCTCCAGCCCCGAGAGCGCCACCATGGCCCTGAACGCCGAAGCCAAGAAGACCCTCCTGCGCAAGATCCCCCACGGCGTTTTCATCTGCGGTGTCGCCGAGGGGGATGAGGTGAATGGCTTCACCGCCAGCTGGGTGACCCAGGGCTCCTTCGAGCCGCCCCTGGTGGTGATGGCCGTGCGCGCCGACAGCACCAGCAACGCCATCATTCAGCGCACCCGCAAGTTCGCCTTGAATGTGCTTGCGGCAGACCAGAAGGATTTGGCTGCGGTGTTCTTCAAGCCCCAGAAGGCCATCGGGGGGCGCTTCGACGCCGCTCCGTTCAGCCTGGGGGAGCTCGGGCTACCGATCCTCAACGATGCCCTTGGGGCCGTGGAGTGTGAGCTGGTGGGTGAGGTGGCCGCAGGCGATCACACCGTGTTCGTCGGCGAGGTGAAATCTGCCACCCTCCACCGTGATGCAGCAGCTCTGGAACTCAGCAGCACCGGCTGGCAATACGGCGGCTGAGTGACCCTGCCGGAGCCCGCGGGGGCCAGCCAGCGCCCCCTGCTGCAACAAGCGGACCGTCTCAAGGCCCGGCTCAAGGAGATTCCCTCGGAGCCGGGCTGTTATCTGATGCGCGATGGCGAGGACCGCATCCTCTACATCGGCAAAGCCAAGGTGTTGCGCCAACGGGTGCGCAGCTACTTCCAGAGCGGCAGCGGCCATGGTCACAGCCCGCGCATCGCCCTGATGGTGCGGCAGGTGTGCGAGATCGAATTCATCGTCACCGACAGCGAGGCGGAGGCCCTGGCCCTGGAGGCCAACCTGATCAAAAACCATCAGCCCCACTTCAACGTGTTGCTGAAGGACGACAAGAAATACCCCTACCTCTGCATCACCTGGAGTGAGGCCTACCCGCGCATCTTCATCACGCGGCGGCGGCGTTTTCGCTCACCCCTGGACCGATTTTACGGCCCCTACGTGGATGTGGGGTTGTTGCGGCGCACCCTTGGCCTGGTGAAACGGGTGTTTCCTTTGCGCCAGCGGCCCCAGCCGCTGTATCGCGAGCGCACCTGCCTCAACTACGACATCGGCCGTTGTCCAGGGGTCTGCCAGGAGAAGATCAGTTCGGAGGCCTATCACCAGACCCTGCGGCAGGTGGCGATGGTGTTCCAGGGGCGCAACGATGAGTTGTTGGAGTTGCTGCGGGATCAGATGCAGCGCTATGCCGAGCGGCTTGATTACGAGAGTGCCGCCCGGGTGCGCGACCAGTTGCAGGGTCTGGATGCCCTCACGGCCGACCAGAAAATGAGCCTGGGCGATAGCTCCGTGAGCCGCGATGTGATCGCCCTCGCGGCCGACGAGCGGGTGGCCGCCGTGCAGCTGTTCCAGATGCGGGCCGGCAAGCTGGTGGGGCGCCTGGGCTACACGGCCGATTCCCTGGGGCTGCCCGCTGCGCAGATGGGTGCGGGCGGAGACTTGCCGGCGAGTCCTGAACTGCAGCAGGGCCTGGGCCTGATCCTGCAACGGGTGATTGAGGAGCACTACAGCCAGGTGGAAGGGGTGGAAATCCCACCGGAGTTGCTGGTGCAGCATCCCCTACCCCAGCAGAGCCTGATCGAGGACTGGCTCAGCGACCTGCGGGGCCGCAAGGTGCGATTGGCGGTGCCCCAGCGCTCCCAGAAAGCCGATCTGGTGGAGCTGGTGGAACGCAACGCCAGCTATGAATTGCAGCGGGCCCAGCGGGCCAGTGAACAGAACCTCTTGGCCACGGAAGACCTGGCCCAAATGCTCGAACTCTCCTCTCCTCCTCGGCGCATCGAGGGCTACGACATCAGCCACATCCAGGGCAGTGATGCGGTGGCCTCCCAGGTGGTGTTCATCGATGGGTTGCCGGCCAAGCAGCACTACCGCAAATACAAGATCCAGAGCAGCTCCATCCACGCTGGCCACTCCGACGACTTCATGGCCATGGCGGAAATCATGCGCCGGCGATTCCGCCGCTGGGCCCAGGCCAAGGCGGAGGGAGCCGATCTGCGCGCCCTGCGGCGGGCTGCAGGCAGCGCCCTGCATACGGGTGGCCTCAATGACTGGCCGGATGTGGTGATGATCGACGGCGGCAAGGGCCAGCTCTCGGCTGTGATGGAGGCCCTACGGGAGCTCAATCTGGATGAGGAGCTGGTGGTGTGCTCCTTGGCCAAGCAGCGGGAGGAGGTGTTTGTACCAGGCGCCAAGCAGCCCCTGGAGAGCGAGCCGGAACAGCTGGGGGTGCAGTTGTTGCGTCGCTTGCGGGATGAGGCCCACCGGTTTGCGGTGAGTTTTCACCGCCAGCAGCGGGGCGAACGGATGAAGCGCTCACGCCTGTCGGACATTCCCGGCCTTGGCCCCAAGCGGATCAAGGAGTTGCTGGCCCATTTCCGCTCGATCGATGCCATCCAGCTAGCGAGCGTGGCGGCCCTAGCGGCCGCTCCCGGCATGGGTCCGGGGCTGGCCAAGGTGGTGTGGGCCTACTTCCACCCTGAGGCCGATGGCGATGAAGCAGCAGATCTGGGCACAGCGGCGGTCACCGCCCAGGAGAATGAACGCCCCCTGGAGCGAGTCGGATAATGGCGATACGCGGGCTGCTGCTCCGGTGCCTTGGTCTCACCTTGGGGATGGTTCTGCTCCTGGCAGGAGTGACTCCTGTGTTGGCCTCTCCAGGGTTGTGCATTGGCCCGGTCTGTGCAGACCAGATCCGGAGGGGCACCAACCATGCATTTCTGCTGCACATGCGGGTCACCGATCAACGAGGTCATCACGAACGCACTGTTGTGGACTGTCGTGACGGCCATCTGAGTCCGGCCAGCGGTCCGGTGGAACGGGGACATGTGCGAGCGATTGCTCGCAAGGCTTGCCAGCTCTCTGCTGCGTGAGTTGCACCCTATGTCCGGTCTGTCTTCCAGCTCTCTGACCCCATGACCATCGGGATCTGGGTCCTGGGAGATCAGCTGAGTGCATCCCAGGCGGCGTTGTGCTCCTCCTCGCCTGAGGACAGTCGGGTGTTGCTGGTGGAGAGCAACTCTGTGCTGTCCAACCGTGCCTACCACCAGCAGAAGCTTGTGCTGGTGTGGAGTGCGATGCGCCATTTTGCCGCTGATCTCGGCGCGCATGGCTGGCGCGTGGACTATCACGAATCGGATTGTTTTTCTGATGTCTTGCCGAACTGGCTAGCCAGCCATCAGATCACAGAACTCCGAATCATGGAACCGGAGGATCGCGGCTTTCGCGCAGCCATCGAACGCCTGCACTTCCCTGTCCCGCTGGTGTGGCTACCAAGCAATGCGTTTCTCTGGAGCCGGGAGGACTTTGCTGCCTGGGCCTCGGGCTACAAGCAGCTGCGGATGGAGTTGTTCTATCGCGAAGGCCGTCGCCGCTTTGGGGTTCTGATGCAGCCCGATGGCACGGGCCTTGCACCGCTCGGTGGCCAATGGAATTACGACCACGACAACCGCAAATCACCACCCAAGGGCCTGCGCGGACCGGATCCCCTCTGGTTTCAGCCCGATGGCATCACCGGTGCCGTGATCGAGAAGGTGCGCCAGCTCAATCACGCCAGACAGGCCCAGGGCTTGGCTTCCCTGCCTGGGGATCTGGAACCGTTTGGCTGGGGCGTCAGCCGCCGCGAGGCCCTGCAGGTGCTGGACCACTTCATCGCCACCCGCCTGGCCGGTTTTGGTCCCTACCAGGACGCCATGGTGACCGGTGAACCCACCCTCTGGCATGCCCTGCTGTCGCCCTATCTGAACATCGGCTTGCTGCACCCCCTGGAGGTGATCTGCCGGCTGGAGCAAGCCGGTC
Organism: Synechococcus sp. HJ21-Hayes; assembly: GCF_024345835.1. Taxonomy (GTDB): domain Bacteria; phylum Cyanobacteriota; class Cyanobacteriia; order PCC-6307; family Cyanobiaceae; genus Vulcanococcus. Next base: position 63,147 of record NZ_JAGQBW010000011.1, read on the forward strand.
TGGAACTCCAGGTGCCCCTAGCCAGCCTGGAGGGCGTGATCCGCCAGCTACTCGGGTGGCGGGAGTACACCCATGGCCTTTATCACTGGTTTGGCCCCGGGTACGGGCAACTGAATCACTTCAGGGCCAGTCAGCCCCTGCCGCCGTGGTTCGAGCAGCTGGGGGGCAGTGGCTTGGCCTGTCTGGACACGGTGCTTGGGGAGGTGCGGGGTCGCGGCTATGCCCATCACATCCAGCGCCTGATGGTGCTGGCCAATTACGGACTGCTGGCCGGCCTGGATCCCCAGGCCCTCACCGCCTGGTTCCACGCTTCCTTCATCGATGGCTTCGATTGGGTGATGCAGACCAATGTGCTGGGCATGGGTGTCTATGCCGACGGCGGCCGCCTGGCTAGCAAGCCCTACGCCGCCAGCGGCAATTACATCCGCCGCATGAGCACCTACTGCCAGAACTGCCGCTATGACCCGAAGCAGCGCAGCGGGGCGGACGCCTGTCCCTTCAACAGCCTCTACTGGGATTTCCTGGCTCGCCACGAGCCTGAGCTGCGGGGGAACCCCCGCATGGCCCTGGTGCTGAAGCAGTTGCAGAAGCTGCCAGCGGAGGAGTTGGAGGCTGTACGACACGCCGCGGCTATCCACCGTGCCGCCATGCTCGCCCCCCCGACCTAACCCGTCCGGCGGGTGCGAGCTTTACCTTGATGGCCTGTTTGGCTCTGGTCGGTGATGACCCTGGCGGCCCTGCCCCCCGAGGCCTACCTCTGGTTCAAGACGCTCCACATCGTGGGGGTGGTGGTGTGGTTTGCCGGCCTCTTCTACCTCGTGCGGCTCTTCATCTATCACCGTGAGGCTGAGGAGCTCGCCTCCCCCCTGCGCGAGGCGTTTCAGGCCCAATACGGCTTGATGGAGAAGCGCCTGGCCAACATCATCACGACTCCGGGCATGGCCGTTGCCGTGGTGTGTGCCGTAGGCCTGCTGAGCGTCAACCCCGCCTGGCTCCACCAGGGTTGGATGCACGCCAAGTTGGGGTTTGTGGCCGCCCTGCTGGCTTATCACGCTTTTTGTTATCGCCTCATGGGGCAGTTGCAGGCGGGAACCTGTGGCTGGAGCCCCAAGCAATTGCGGGCCCTCAATGAACTCCCCACCTTGTTGCTCGTGGTGGTGGTGATGTTGGTGGTGTTCAAGAACCAGTTCCCCACCGGTGCCGCCACGTGGTTCATCGTGGCCCTGGTGGTGTTCATGGCTGCTTCGATTCAGTTCTATGCCCGCTGGCGGCGCCTGCGGGCAGAACGGGAGGCCGCAGCCGGTGCCAGCTGAGGCCCTGCGGGAGGTGTTGGCTGGCGTTCACGCCGGCAGCTGCCCGGGTGAGCTCAACTTTCACTGCCACACCATCTGCAGTGATGGCAGCCTGCGGCCGAAGGAGTTGGGCGAGCAGGCGGTGGCCCTGGGGCTGCGCCACTTCGCCGTCACCGACCACCACAGCGTTCAGGCCATCCAACCCCTGCAGGCCTGGCTGGCACAGCAGGCCGGGCAGGGCCGCCGGGTACCGCAACTGTGGGCCGGCGTGGAGATCAGTTGCCTGCTGGAGGGCTGCCTGGTGCATGTGCTCGCCCTCGGCTTTGAAGCCGGCCATGCCGATCTGGAGCCCTACTGCCAGGGGAGCGCTCCCGTGGGTGCTGCCCTGCGGGCCCAGGAGGTGTGCCGTCGGATTCATGGTGCGGGCGGCCTGGCCCTGTTGGCCCATCCCGCCCGCTACCGGCTGCCCTTCCAGCGGCTGATCGAGGCAGCGGCGCTGCTGGGTTTTGATGGGGCCGAGGCCTACTACGACTACGCCATGCAGCCGCAGTGGGCGCCCTCGCCTCTGGTGTGTGAAGCCATTGCCAGCCAGCTGGACAATCTCGGACTTTTGCGTAGTTGCGGCACGGATACCCATGGCCTGCACCTCAGTGGCCGCTAAGGTTTTGGCAGCTTTTCCGCTCCACGCCGATGGGCCTGTTCGATCGTCTGCTCGGTTCGAAGTCCGACACCGGCGGCAACACGCCCGCCAAGCCCGCCCCAAAGCAGGAGGCCTTCTTCCTGGATGCCGACTCCTCCAGCAGCATGGGCAACGTGGAGTTCATGCGGCGCTCGAACACCATCCGCCGCACCTTCCCCGGTACCGCCAGCAGCCCTGGCATGAAGGAGATCGTGGACGAGGTGGCGTCGATGGAAGCTCGCACCGAGCGGCGTAGCCCCGGCTTGCCTGGAACGGAAGAGGCCATGGCCGAGATCAACCTCACGGGCGGTGTGCCCAAGCCGGTGAAGAAGACCTTCGCCGAGCAGATGAGCAAGGCCGAACTCGAAGATCGCATGAAGGGATCCGCCGTGGGCGTGAATGTGCCCGGGGGCCCTGCCGCCATCAAGAAGGAGAAGGACGCGGCTGCTTCCACGCAGGGGCAACCCCAGATCAGTCAGCAGGCCTCCAAGCCCGGTGACATTGACGCCTTCAAGGCCTGGGCCAAGGATCTGAGCAGCTGAGCAGCCGCAAGGGGCTTAGCTCTCCACCACCGCTTCGGCCTCCAGAACCAGCTGGCGCAACATCTCCAGCTGGTTGTTTTGTGCTCCCTCCCAAAGGCCTCGGTTGTGGGCCTCCAGTAGCCGCTCCGCCATGTCCCGGAGGGCCCAGGGATTGGCGCGCCGGAGGAAGGCCTGCACGCTGGGATCGAGCAGCCAGCCATCGGTGATGGCCCCATAGCTCCAGTCGGGCACGCGCCCAGTGCTGGCGTCATAGGCGAAGAGATAGTCGAGGCTGGCGGCCATCTCGAAGCCACCCTTGTAGCCGTGCTGCTGCATCCCCTCGATCCAGCGGGGGTTCAGGACGCGGGAGCGCAGCACCTTGTCGAATTCCCGCTCCAGCCGATGCAGGCGGGGCCGCTGCGCGCGGGAATGGTCGCCAAACCACAGCTGGGGAGCCTGGCCGGTGAGGGATTCCACCGCCGCACTCAGGCCCCCCTGAAATTGGTAGTAATCATCGGAATCGAGCAGATCGTGCTCGCGGTTGTCCTGGTTGTGGAGCACCACCTGCACCTGGCCCAGCCGCTGCTCCAGCCCGCGGCGATCTGCCTGACTGTCTAGGCGCCCATCACCGGATCCAAGTCCCTCGTAGCGCCAGCCACTCCAGTTGAGGTAGGCCTCCCCCAGGTCAGCGCGCTGCTCCCACTGGCCGCTGTCGATCAGGCCCTGCAAGCCCGCGCCATAGGCGCCGGGCGCTGAGCCATAGACGCGGTAACTGTGGCCCTCTTGGCGAGCCGCCGCTGCCAGGGGGTTGTCCTCGCTGGTTTCATCCGCAGCGGCCACCAGAGCTGTGGCCTGGTTCATCCAGGCCACGAGCTGGGGGAAGGCATCGCGGAACAGGCCCGAGATGCGCAGGGTCACATCCACCCGCGGCCGGCCGAGGCTGCCCAGGGGGATCAGCTCCAGATCCACCAGGCGGCGGCTGGGGCCATCCCACACCGGCCGCACCCCGAGAAGGGCAAGGGCCTGGCCGATGTCTTCGCCGCCATTGCGCATGGTGGCCGTGCCCCACACCGAGAGGGCCAGGTGGCGCAGGTGTTCGCCCTGCTCCTGTAGATGCAGCTCAAGTAACAGTTCGGCGCTGCGCCGCCCCAGATCCCAGGCCGCCTCGGTGGGTAGTCCCCGCAGGTCCACGCTGTAGAAATTGCGTCCTGTGGGCAGCAAATCGGGGCGGCCCCGGGTGGGGGCCCCAGACGGTCCCGCTGCGATGCGATCCCCAGCCAGGGCCGCCAGAAACGAGGCGCGTTCGGCATCGCCGCAGCGCAGTAGGTTCGGCACCAGGGTGTGGTGCAGGCGCTCCAGCACAGCGGCGGTGGCCGGTCCTGGCGCCACCGGTTTTCCATCGCTGAGCAGCTGGCCACAGAGCTCCAAACCCTGTTGCTCCAACCAGGCAACGCCGTGCCCCACCTGCCGCGCCCCCACCACGCCCAGCTGCTGGAGGCGCGGCAGGTCTTCGGGCGTTAGCGCTACCTCTTCGGGGTCAGCCCAGGGATCCATGCTGAGCTGCGCGTCCACGGCCAGGGCCTGGGTGAGACCCAGCTGGCCAGCCACCGGCGGCCGGGCCAGGCAGAGCAACAGTTCCGCCAGGGCGGGCCGCTCCGGCAACAGTCCGAAACGGTGGAGACCCGTGCGGATCTGGGCTTCCTTCAGCTCACACAGGTAGCCATCGGCGGCATCGAGGGGATCGCTGCCCTCTGAGCCCGAGAGGAGATCGGGTAGCTGCAGCTCCGCCAGCTGCTGGATCACTTGCTGTCGCAGTCCCTCACTGCGCTCGGCACCCAGCTGGGTGGCTTCCCAGTATTCGTCGATCAAGGCCTCCAGCTCCCGCAGATCCCCATGCAGCCCAGCCCGACCGAGGGGCGGCGTGAGGTGATCGAGGATCACTGCCTGGGCCCGGCGCTTGGCCTGGGAGCCCTCCCCCGGGTCGTTGACGATGAAGGGGTAGACGTGGGGCATGGGCCCCAGCGCCCATTCGGGGTAGCACTGCTGGGAGAGGCCCAGCCCCTTGCCGGGCAGCCACTCCAGGTTGCCGTGCTTGCCCACATGGCACACCAGCTGCACGCCGTGCACCTCACGCAGCCACAGGTATTGCGCCAGGTACAGGTGGGTGGGGGGCAGGTCCGGGGCGTGGTAGCTGAGGCTGGGATCGCGGTCGTAGCCGCGCTCGGGCTGGATCAACAGGCACAGGTTCCCGAAGCGCAGCCCCTGAATCGGGAACCCGGCGGCGCTGAGGCTGGGATCGTTGGTGGGTGGGCCCCAGCGCTGCTCCAGCTGCTGGCGCCCTGGCTCTGGCAGCTGGGCATACCACTGTTGATAGACCGCCAGGGGCAGATGGGCGAGCGGCGGGCGGTGGCCACTTTCCGGGTCGTTGGTGCGGCCCGCCAGCAACAGCTGAATCAGGGCGTCCCCATCGCTGGGTAAGGGGGCCGGCCCCAGGGTGTAACCAGCCTCTTGCAGCCAGCCGAGCATCAGGGCCGCACTGGCCGGGGTGTCGAGTCCGACGCCGTTGGCCAGCCGACTGTTGCGGGTGGGGTAGTTCGCCAGCACCAGGGCCAGGCGCCTCTCATCGGGGGGAGTGGACCGCAGCCCGCACCAGTTGGCCGTGAGCTGGGCCACCCAGGCCAGGCGCTCGGGGTCAGGAACGTAGTGGTGCAGCGCGGTGGCCAGCCGTCCGTCGCTGCCACGCACTTCCTTGAAGGCACCCACCCGGGTGGTGATGCGGCCATCGAGCTCCGGCATGGCCACCTGCAGGGTGAGGTCCAGGGGCGCGAGGCCGATGCTGCTGGCCTGCCAGCTGGAGCGGTCCTGGGTACTGCACAGCAGTTGCAGCACCGGAACCCCCAGGCGCTCCCAGAGCGGCGCGCCCAGCCCCGCCTCTTCGAACTGCACGGAGGCGAAGGAGGTGGTGCACAGCACCGCCTGCACCTGTTCATGGGCCAGCCAATCGGCCACACCCCGTTGCACGGCCTCCTGCCGCAGGCCACTCACCCAAACGGCGCGGGGAGCCAGGCCCTGTGCGCGCAGGGCCGCCAGTAGGGCCTCCGCCAGTTGCAGGTCACCGGCCTGCAGCAGGGCGCGATAGAGCACCACCCCAACGCGGGGGCCAGGATCCTGCCGCCAGTCGAACGGGCTGGGATCCGGCAGGGGCTGGGGCTGGGGTGGGCTCGCCTCCTCAGCCCGCAACAGGGCAGCCAGCGTCTGGAGTACCGCAGCGAGGTTGTCGGGCCCGCCTTCACGCAGGCACTGACCCAGGGCCACCACCAAGGGCGTCGCCACCGTGCTCAGGGAGGCCAGGGGAGCGTCTTCATCGGCGGTGCCAGCGGTCACCAGCAACTGCCGATCGGGTTGGGCCCGGGCCCAGTCCTGCAGTTGCTCGAGGCCGTAACTCCAGTGACCGCGTCCCCCCAGCAGGCGCACCAACACGATCCGCGTCTCCCGCAGGCTGGTGCGGATGTAGTGGTCCACCACGGCGGGGTGTTGGAGCGCGGACAGGTTCAGTCCCCGGAGGGCCGTCCCGCCGTCCAACAGGTCGCCGCGCTGCTCGAGCAGCGCGGCCAGGGCGGTGAGATCCGTGTCGGCGCTGCTGAGCACCACCAGCGCCGCCGGGGGCTGCTCGATGAAGACCGGCCCCTCGTGGGAGCTGGTGCTGCCGGGAACCGCCGCGAGCCGATGCATGGCCCCATCCTTGCGGGTGGCGGTGAGAGGATGGCCGAACCTATGGCCATAGCGGCCATCTGGACGCCGCAGCCGACCTCGCCGCCCGCACCTCACACCCGTAATGCATCAGTTCCTCCCCTACGCCTGGTTCGGTGGTCGCTGCGTTCCCTTTGCTGAAGCCACCCTCTCCGTGGCCACCCACGCCCTGCACTACGGCACCGGTGCGTTCGGCGGCATGCGGGCCCTGCCCAATCCTGCGGACCCCAGGGAAATCCTGCTGTTCCGCGCCGATCGCCACGCCCGGCGCCTGAGCCAGAGCGCCCGGCTGCTGCTCACCGAGCTGAGTGAAGACACGATCCACAGCGCGATCCACACCTTTTTGCAGGCCAACCAGCCCACTTGCCCGGTCTACCTGCGGCCCTTCGTTTACACCAGCGACCTGGGAATTGCGCCACGCCTGCACAACATCGAAACCGATTTTCTGATCTATGGGTTGGAGTTGGGTGACTATCTGTCGCCAGAGGGGGTGAGCTGCCGCATCAGCTCCTGGACCCGCCAGGAGGACCGCTCCCTGCCCCTGCGCGGCAAGATCTCAGGCGCGTACATCACCAGCTCCCTTGCCAAGACCGAGGCCGTGAAGAGCGGCTTTGATGAGGCGCTGCTGCTCAACAGCCGCGGCAAGGTGAGTGAGGCCAGCGGCATGAACCTGTTCATCGTGCGCGATGGCGTGCTGATCACTCCCGGTGTCGACCAGGACATTCTCGAGGGCATCACCCGCGCCAGCGTGTTGGAGCTGGCCCAGGCCATGGGCATTCCCACGCTGGAGCGACCGGTCGATAAGACCGAGCTGTTCGTGGCCGATGAGGTGTTCCTCAGCGGCACCGCCGCCAAGGTGACCCCGGTACGCCGGGTGGAAACCACCGATCTGGTGAGTGATCGCCCGGTCATGAACGCCATCCGCGATCGCCTCACGGCGATCACAGAAGGCCGCGATCCCGCCTATGACCACTGGGTTACCCGTGTGCGCCTGAACGGTTGATGAGCAGCAGCACCGCCCCCCTCACCGCCAGCGACACTTCGGTTCGCACCGCGGCGACGTCCAGCCCGCGCATCGGTTTTCTGGAGCGCCTACACAGCCCCGATCGCCCGGTGTTGGTGTTCGACGGAGCCACGGGAACTTCGCTGCAACAGATGGATCTCACCGCAGAGGATTTCGGTGGTGCGGCTCTGGAGGGCTGCAACGAGAACCTGGTGTTCACAAGGCCAGATGCGGTGCAGGCGGTGCATCGCCAGTTCCTGGAGGTGGGTGCCGATGTGATCGAGACCGACACCTTCGGGGCAGCTTCGATCGTGCTGGCCGAATACGACCTTGAGGATCAGGCCTTCGCGATCAACAAGCGCGCCGCCGAGCTGGCCCGCGAGATGGCGGCGGCCTACAGCACCCCTGAGAAGCCCCGCTTTGTGGCTGGCTCCATGGGGCCCACCACCAAGCTGCCCACCCTGGGCCACGTGAGCTTCGATGCGCTCAAGGCCTCGTTCCGTGAACAGGCCGAGGGACTGATCGCCGGTGATGTCGACCTGTTCATCGTCGAAACCTGCCAGGACGTGCTGCAGATCAAGGCGGCTCTGCAGGGCATCGAGGAGGCCTTCGCCAGTACGGGGCAGCGCCGTCCGCTGATGGTGAGCGTGACCATGGAAACCACCGGCACCATGCTGGTGGGGTCGGATATTGCCGCTGTCGTGGCGATTCTGGAGCCCTTCCCCATCGACGTGTTGGGGCTCAACTGCGCCACGGGCCCGGAGCAGATGAAGGAGCATGTGCGCTACCTCAGTGAGCACAGCCCCTTCGTGGTGAGTTGCATCCCGAATGCGGGCCTGCCGGAGAACATCGGCGGGGTGGCCCACTACCGCCTCACTCCGGTGGAGATGAAGATGCAGCTGATGCACTTCGTGGAAGACCTCGGCGTGCAGGTGATTGGTGGCTGCTGCGGCACCACGCCCGCGCACATCGGAGCCCTGGCCCAGCTCGCCGGCGAACTTCACCCCGCAGGCCGTGCGGTACGCACCCCCGCGCTGCGGCTGAGCAGCAGCGATCCGCGGCCCCATCTCAGCTACGAGCCGGCTGCGGCATCGATCTATGGCACCACGCCCTATCTGCAGGACAACTCGTTCCTGATCATTGGCGAGCGGCTGAATGCCAGCGGCTCCAAAAAGGTGCGTGAACTGCTGGCCGAAGAGGACTGGGATGGCCTGGTGGCCGTGGCTCGGGGCCAGGTGAAGGAGAACGCCCACGTGCTCGATGTGAACGTCGACTATGTCGGCCGCGATGGCGAGCGCGACATGCACGAACTGGTGAGCCGTCTGGTCACCAATGTGAACCTGCCACTGATGCTCGACTCCACCGAGTGGCAAAAAATGGAGGCAGGCCTCAAGGTGGCCGGTGGCAAGTGCCTGCTGAACTCCACCAACTACGAAGACGGCGACGAGCGCTTCTTCAAGGTGCTGGACCTGGCCAAGGCCTATGGCGCCGGGGTGGTGGTGGGTACCATCGATGAGGAGGGCATGGCGCGCACGGCGGAGCGCAAGTTCGCCATCGCCCAGCGGGCTTACCGGGATGCCCTCGAATTCGGGCTCCCGGCCCACGAGATCTTCTACGACCCCCTCGCACTGCCCATCTCCACCGGCATCGAGGAAGACCGCCTCAACGGTGCGGCCACGGTGGAGGCGATTCAGCGCATCCGCACGGATCTACCCGGTGTGCACGTGGTGCTGGGTGTCAGCAATGTGAGCTTCGGCCTCTCACCGGCGGCCCGGATCGTGCTGAATTCGGTGTTCCTGCACGACTGTTGCCAGGCCGGCATGGATGCAGCGATCGTGAGCCCCGCCAAGATCCTGCCCCTCGTCAAGATCAGCGAGGAGCATCAGCAGGTCTGCCGTGACCTCATCTACGACCGCCGGCGCTTCGAGAACGGCGTGTGCGTTTACGACCCCCTCACCGAACTCACCAAGCTGTTCGAAGGTGTGAGTGCCAAGGAGGCCCGCGCCTCAGGCCCCTCCCTTGCGGATTTGCCTGTGGAGGAGCGCCTCAAACAGCACATCATTGATGGCGAGCGCATCGGCTTGGAAGAGGCCCTCAAGATGGGTCTAGAGCACTATCAGCCGCTGGAGATCATCAACACCTTTCTGCTCGATGGCATGAAGGTGGTGGGCGAGCTGTTCGGCTCCGGCCAGATGCAGCTCCCCTTCGTGTTGCAGAGTGCCGAAACGATGAAATCAGCGGTGGCCTTTCTGGAGCCGCTGATGGACAAACTGGAGGGTGCTGATGGTAGTCAGCAACAGCGCTCCGCCAAGGCCAAGTTCTTGATTGCCACGGTGAAGGGCGATGTGCACGACATCGGCAAGAATCTCGTGGATATCATCCTCACCAACAACGGCTACGAGGTGATCAACCTCGGCATCAAGCAGCCCGTGGAGGCCATCATCGAGGCCCAGAAACTCCACCAGGCTGATTGCATCGCCATGAGCGGCCTGCTGGTGAAGTCCACCGCCTTCATGAAGGACAACCTCGCCGCCTTCAACGACGCTGGCATTGATGTTCCGGTGATCTTGGGCGGTGCCGCGCTCACACCTCGATTCGTCAACAAGGATTGCCGCGAGGTGTACAGGGGCCAGGTGATCTACGGCCGTGATGCCTTCGCCGATCTGCGCTTCATGGACGCCTACGTGACGGCCCGGGATGCAGGCCAATGGGACAACGCTGGCGGCTTCCTGGCCGGCGCGCCCGAGGGCCTCGGACTGGAGGCCAGCCCCGCCCCCGACATTGTCAGCGAACCGCAGGTTGATGGCGCCGCCACGGCTACCGCTGCCAGTGCCCCCACCAGCGAAGCGGGACCCAACGACCACCGCTCCGAGGCTGTGCCTGAGGAGCCCGCCCTCGAGCCACCGTTCTGGGGCACACAGCTGTTGAGCGAAGCCGACATTCCCATCGAGGAGGTGTTCACCTACCTCGATCGCAATGCGTTGTTTGCGGGGCAATGGCAACTGCGCAAGACCCAGCAGCAGAGCCGTGAGGCCTATGAGGCGATGCTGGCGGAGAAGGCTGAGCCCGTGTTGCAGGCCTGGAAGGAGCGCTGCATTCGCGAGGGGCTGTTGACACCGCGGGTGGCCTATGGCTACTTCCCCTGCGGCCGCAGCGGTAACGACCTGGTGGTGTTCGATCCGCAGAACCGCCTGCTGGAACTGGGTCGCTTTGCCCTGCCGCGCCAACGCTCGGGCAACCGCTACTGCATCGCCGATTTCTACTGCGACGCCTCCGCTGCCGACTCGACTGTCCTCCAGGCCACGGATGTGCTGCCCATGCAGGCGGTGACCATGGGAGAGAAGGCCACAGCCTTCGCCCAGGAGCTGTTCCAGGCTGATCAATACAGCGACTATCTCTACTTCCACGGCCTGGGAGTGCAGATGGCTGAGGCCCTGGCCGAGTGGGTGCATGCCCGGATCCGCCGCGAGATGGGCTTCGGCGAGCAGGAACCTGAGGCCCTGCGTGATGTCCTGGCCCAGCGCTACCGCGGCAGTCGCTATTCCTTCGGCTACCCGGCCTGCCCGAACGTGGCCGATTCGCGCCAGCAGCTCTCCTGGCTCCAGGCAGAGCGCATCGGCTTGCGCATGGATGAGAGCGATCAGCTGGAGCCGGAGCAGAGCACCACAGCCCTGGTGGCCCTGCACAGCCAGGCCCGATACTTCAGCGCCTGAAGGGCGTCAGTCCCTAGCCTCGCGGGGCCCCGATCACCAACCCATGGCCATTGCCGGTCCCGGCGGCGTCGATGACGCCATCGCCTCAGGCATCGATCTCGACGGAACACCAATTCCAGCCGAGATGATCAGCCTCTACACCGAGGTGATGGACCTGGAGAGCAAGCGCGCGCGCAGCGGCGTCAAGAAATCGATGCGCAACCGGATCGTCAAGACCGGCTGCAAGCACTTCGACCAGCAGACCCTCGATGCCCGCCTGAAGGCCGCAGGCTGGGAGGGCCTGAAGGACAAGGAGATCGCCTTCTTCTACAGCTGAGACTCAGCTGCACATGTCCTCGAGGGTCTCGATCACTTCCTGCTGAAACTCCTCCAGCTCGGTGGAGTCGCTCAGATCGATGCCCTCGCCGGCGGCGTTTTGGGTGAGTTCCTGGAAATGGAACGCACCCTCGCCATTGGCCAGGAACTCGATGGCCGAGCGTTCACCGCTCTCCTTGAAGGCGTCACACAGGGCCATGAAGGCGGCGTCTTCGGTGAAGTCCCAGCTCATGTAGGGGGGTCTGCTGAAAGACCTTTAACGCCTGCCCCCCCGAATCCGTCAACCTCCTGGCCCCTTTTTGTGCCAGTCCTTCGTCAGACTGCCCGCCACCACTGCCTTGGCCAATCCCGTGGAAACGGCTCTCAACGTGCTCGGTGAACCCCTGGTGGTGTGCAGCTGTGCCCCCATGACCGGCTGGTTCCGCGACGGCAGTTGCCGCACCAATGGCGCAGACCTGGGCCTGCACACCGTCTGCTGCGTGGTGGATGAGGCATTCCTCAGCTACACCCGGGCCCAGGGCAACGACCTGTCCACCCCGATGCCCGCCTACGACTTTCCTGGCCTCAAGCCTGGGGATCACTGGTGCGTGTGTGCCAAGCGCTGGCTGGAGGCCTTCGAGGACGGCATGGCCCCACGGGTGGTCCTGCAGGCCTGTGAGCAGAGCACCCTCAGCGTGATTCCCCTGGAGCTGTTGCAGCAACACGCCGCTGGTGCCGCATAGTGGCGGCATGGGATTGCAGATCGGAGTCCTGGGGTTAGGCGCCTGGGGCAGCACCCTGGCGGACCTGCTGGCCGACCAGGGTCACAGGATCCAGGGCTGGAGCCGCCGCCAGGGGGGTGATCCCGCCCAGGTGCTCGCCGGAGCCGACCTGGTGCTGGCCGCGGTGTCGATGGCGGGAGTCAGCGCCCTTGCCAGGGCGTTGGGGCCCTGTTGGCCCGAGGGATTGCCCCTGGTGAGCTGCAGCAAGGGAATCGACCTTGCGCAGGGCTACACGCCATCGCAGTTGTGGCAGCAGCAGAACCCGAGCCTGCGGGTGCTCGTGCTGAGTGGCCCCAACCTGGCCCAGGAACTGGCCCAGGGCCTTCCCGCCGCCAGTGTCCTGGCCTGTGGGGATACCGAGCTGGCCCGAGGCTTGCAGCAGGCACTCAAATCCGATCGCCTGCGGCTGTACACCAACAGCGATCCGATCGGCACCGAAGTGGCGGGTGCCCTGAAGAACGTGATGGCGATTGCCGCTGGGGTGTCCGATGGCCTGGGCCTCGGCGCCAACGCCAAGGCCTCGCTCCTCTGCCGTGCCCTGCTGGAGATGGGCTCGGTGATTCAAGCCCTTGGGGGCGAACCCGCCAGCCTTTATGGGCTGGCGGGGCTCGGGGATCTGCTGGCCACCGCCAACAGCCCCCTCAGCCGCAACTACCGCTTCGGCCTGCAACTGGCCCAGGGCTGCTCCACCGAAGAGGCCCTGCAATGGGTGGGCGGCACGGTGGAGGGCGTTCCCACCGCCCAGGCCGTGCAGCAGCTGGCGGGCCGTGAAGGCTGGCACCTGCCGATCAGCCATCAGGTGGCAGCGCTGATCGCCGGTGAGCTCACGCCTCTGGATGCGGTGCGGCAGCTGATGGAACGGGAGCTCAAGGCCGAAGGGCTGCCCAAGCTGGCCACGGGCCGGTTCCTGCCATGACTGGACCGAGGCTACGGGCTGTGCTGGTGGAGGCCTTCGCGGCCCAGCCGTGCCAAGGCAATGGCGCCGCTGTGGTGCTGCTGGAGCAGCCCATGCCAGATCCATGGCTTCAGGCCCTGGCCACCAGCTTTCGGCAGTCGGAGACAGCTTTCCTGCTGCCGCAGCAGTCCGGGGGCTGGGCCCTGCGCTGGTTCACCCCCAGCTGTGAGGTCCCCCTGTGTGGCCACGCCACCCTGGCGGCCACCCTTGCTCTGGGCCATTGGGAGCTGCTGGCCCCCGGGATGTCCGTCAGCTTGGCCAGCCGCAGCGGTCCGCTGGCGGTGAGCCTGCTGGCGGATCCATCAGGCACGGCATCGCTGGTTCTGCCCGGCGGTGGCCTGGAGTCGGCTCCATGCCCGGAGTATCTCCCCGCCTTGATTGGTTGCCAACCCCTTCAGTTCTGGGGTTCCGCCCTCGGCTACCGCGTGGCGCTGCTGGACGAGGCTGTGGACCTCGAGGCGCTGGCGTTCGACCCAGGGGCACTACAGGCGCAGGAGCGTCCGGGGCTGGTGCTGATGCAGGCCTTCAGCGGCGACAGTGCAGATCGCCCCCGGGTTCTCGGCCAATCCGCTGACTATCAGCTGCGCTTCTTTGCGCCAGGCCTGGGCATTCCAGAGGACCCCGTGACGGGATCCGCCCATGCGCTGGTGGCTCCTTGGTGGTTGACGACCCTGGATCGATCGCAGGTGGTGGGCTGGCAGCCCTCTGCACGCCGTGGTGGAATGCTTTGCGAATCTCCGGCAGCGGACCTGGTCCGCCTGACCGGGTCTGGCCATCTCCTATGGGACGGGCTCATCAACGCTGGTGGGATGCCGCTCGCAGGGGGCGACTGGTCCGTCTGCAAGGGCTGCTGATCACAGCTCCTCTGGGCCTGAGTGCTCTGGGTGTGGGTTTCGCGGTGCAGGGCCTGATGCCCACTCCTGCCACCCTCAGCGGGCCCATGTTGGAGGCGATGCTGGAGACCCCTCCGGCCCACACAACACCCCGGGCCAGCGCCCGTGACGATCTACGGGGAGTGGCTGCAGAGCGGACGGCCAAGCCAGGGGCCTTGGCCCTGGGTGAGCCGGCTAGGGGAACACCGCTCAACCTTGAAATTCGGGTGGCGCTGTTGTCGGCCGGAGGGCAGGTGCAGCTGGGTGCCACTGGACCCTGGTGGCTACGGCGCCGTGATGGTGAGGTGCTGCGGCGTGGAGGGCACGACCAGACCCTGGAGGTGGCGGCCAGTGGTGGCCTGCCGGCCGAACTGTGGCTGGAAACCAATCCCGGCGAGCGGGTGCGCCTCAATGGCAGCGCCTACAGCGGTCGGCTGCGGCTCGTGCAGGAGGGCAGCAGGTTCCAGGTGGTGAACCACCTACCTCTCGAGGAGTACATCGCCTCGGTGGTGGGAGCGGAAATGCCCAGTTCCTGGGACATGGAGGCCCTCAAGGCCCAGGCTGTGGCGGCCCGGTCCTATGCCTTGGCCCACATGGCCCGCCCCGCCAGCCAGCACTGGCACCTGGGGGACACCACCCGCTGGCAGGCCTACCGCGGGTTCGGAAGCAGCAACGACCGCACGCGCCGGGCGGCGGCAGAGACGGCCGGTTTGATCCTCAGCTATCAGGGCGGCATTGTGGAAAGCCTCTACGCGGCCAACAGCCAGATCAGCTGGGAGGCCCATGGCACCCTTGGCGCCAGCATGAGCCAGGAAGGGGCTCAGGCCCTGGCTCGTCAGGGCTATCGCTATAACCAGATCCTGGCTCGCTACTACACCGGAGCCTCCCTGGCGCGGCTCCGGGCGGGCAGCGGTTGAGCCGTGGCCAACATCCTCTCCAGCAGCGGCGTCCCCAGAGCCGAGCTGCTCTGGCGAGCAGCGCTTGATCGGAGTGCCTCAGCCCTGGGCTCAGGCGCCCTGATGCCCCTGAGCACGGCACTGGTGCCGCTGGATATCCCAGGGCCTTTTGTCGTGCGTCGGTTGCTCTCGCAGACCCCCAAACACCTGCGCAGTGCTGGCCCCAAGCCGAATCCCTTCCTTCCCTGGGATCCCGAGCTGGAGGTGCAGCGTCTAGGCACGACCCACCTAGCTCTGCTGAATAAATACCCCGTCCAGGAGGGGCACATCCTGCTGATCAGTCAGCAGTGGCAGCCCCAGGCCGGCTGGCTCACCGGTTCCGACTGGCGGGCCGTCGCAGCGATCAGCGCGGATACAGGCGGGTTGTGGTTTTTCAACAGTTGTGCGGCGGCTGGGGCTAGTCAGCCCCATCGCCACCTGCAATTGCTGCCCCGACGCAACGGTGCGGTGAGCTGCCCGCTGGCCCCCAGCATCCAGGCCCAGTTGCGGGGTGAGCAGTCCCCCTGGCCATGGCACTACCGCATCAGCCCACGCCAGCAGGCCAGGGCTTGCGTGGACGCTGCGGCCGCGGAACTGGCGAGCCTCTATCTCCGCCATAGCGCTGCGCTCGACCTCGGAACCCCGCAGCAGGACCCAGCTCCGCGGCAGCCCTACAACCTGCTCTTCGATGACCAGTGGTTCATGACCGTCCGCCGCACGCGGGAGCAGTGGGCGGGATTCAGCGTCAATGCCCTGGGGTTCGCTGGCTCCCTGTTGCTCACCGACCACTCCGACCAGCATTGGCTGGAGCGGCATGGCCCGTTGGCCTTACTGGGGGCGGTGGCGGCAGAAGTCCGGTGATTTCTCGGATGTAGAGAGCATCCAGAGGCTGGCTTTGTGGTGAAGGGAGTCGGTGCCACGGTTCCCCCCTACATCCGTTTGTCCTCAACCGCTATGGCGACATGTCAGTCAACGATTCAACGGCGCAATGCCCGCATCGAGACCTATCTGCACCTCGTTCAACCCATCGCCCGGCACTACGCCAGGGTCTGCCCCGAGTCGCGGGATGATCTCCAACAGGTGGGTTTACTGGGCTTGATCCGGGCTGCTGAGCGCTATCGCAGTGCCGAGCAGGTGCCCTTCGCCGTGTTTGCCAGGCCCCACATCCGCGGTGCCATCCTGCATTACCTGCGGGATCTGGCCCCCGCCATCCGCCAGCCGAGGCGCCAGCAGGAGTTGACCCATCAACTGAGCCAGCAACGTCAGAGGCTGGTGATTGAGCTGGGCCGCGAACCCAGGGACAACGAGCTCAGGGCGGCCTGTGGCCTGAGCCTGCAGCGCTGGCAGCAGCAGCTTCAGATGCCGAAGGCTCGGATGGTGTCCCTCGACGCCGCCAACGATCTGGCTGCCCCCGGAACTCCCCTCAGCGGTGAACGGCAGTACGAGGAGCTGCTACAGGCAGTCAAGCGTCTTGATCAGCAGGCACGCCAGGCCATTCAGGAGGTGGTGATGGGAGGCCACAGCCTGCGGCAGGTTGCAACGCGCTGGCGGGTGAGCCCCAGCACCGTGCATCGCCACCTGCATCGGGGCCTAGCGGAACTCAGGAGTCTGCTGTCTCCCCCATCTGCTTCTGCAGCGTGCTGATGGCCGCATTGATCGCAGCCAGCTGACGCTCGAGGCCATCGCGCCAGAAGGTGAGGGTTTGCAGCTTGCGATCCTGGTGACGGCGGCGGAACTGCTCAGCGGTTCCGCCCTCTCCACAGCAAAAGAACGGCGGGAGCATGGGAAAATGTCAGCAAGTCGCTGTTCTAGCGGCCAGACTCCTCTGGCTGCGACGTTGCCAATCTGTCTAGGGCCCCCGCGCCCTTCATCCCGGGTCAGCCCGTGATCTTCAGGATCCGGCAGGGTTGTTGCCGCCACCAAGTCCATCAGGAGCTGAAGCAATTCCAGCCTGATCCCACCGCACACCGTCTTTATTCGCATCTTGAGAGCAGTTGGTCCCATAGGTCTCATGCGGCCCTTCATGCTCGCGTTGGTGGGTGGCGTGATCCTGGTCGGCGTGCCAGCGCGCGCCTACGTCGCCCTCATGGCCGGTCAGGCAGCCCGCCCGCTCAAGGGCAACTTCAACAACGTGCCGGTGCTGCACTCCAACCAGCCCGAAGAGGTGCATGGGCCGGGAATTCTGGTCAGCACCACCCCTGGCTCCGCCATGGCCGCAGAGACCAACCAACCCCTGGACAACGCCACTTACACCTTCAATGGTGACTTCGGGTTGCACGTCCATCACAAGTACTACCCGGAGGACCGCAGCCGCATGGGTCGCGGCACTGGTCCGAGGGGCAAGCTGACCCTCGCCACGATCCTGATCAACCCTGGGGCTCGTCCAGTTCATATCCGCTTCCAACAGGGGGCGGTGCGCAACAGCTTTGAGGCTCCCTACCTGCCCAACTACCTGATGGGCGTCAAACCTCTCGGGGCCAGACCCTGGAACACCGGCCCTGGTGACGCCACGGCTGTGCAGATGCTGCGGGGCAAGCTTGACCACAAGCTCTCCGACACCATCACCATCGCCCCCTACAGCCGCACCGTGTTGTTCAGCACTGAGCTGCCAGCCCGCGGCATCGCCAATGGCTTACTGAAAGGGCGTAGCGATGGTCCCTTTCAGATGGCCGTGGTTGCGGCCGAAGACCCCAAGAGCGACCAGGACATCATCGCGGAGATGGATAGCGGCAGGCTCGCCCCTGGCCGGATCTACCTGAACCGGGTGGGGCAGATCCAGAACGGCACGGTCTTCTCCCGGGTTGCCGGCGTGGCCCTTGGGGACACCTACGAGGCCAGCCTCAATCATGACCTCAGCCAGGGGGCCCTGCATGTGCCCCTGACCAGTACGAACCGGCACAACTTCGGTACCGGAGAGCAGCAGGTGAATCCGCTGGCCAGTCGCATGCTCGATTCATCCGTCAACAACATCGGCACCTACGGCGTCCGCTTCGACGTCACCCTCAACCTCTCCGGGGCCGGCCCCCACCAGCTTGTGCTGAGCCATCCCACTCCCACCGGTGGACGTCCATTTGTCGCTTTTCGCGGCTCGATCGGCATCAATAGCGACGAGGGCTACCAGGAGGTGCACGTGGGCATGAAATCTGGAGAAAGCCTCTCCCTGGCGTCCCTGAACCTCAAGCCGGGCCAGAACAATCCGGTCAAGGTGAGTCTCGTTTATCCCGCGGATGCGACACCAGGCCACCTGCTGAGTGTAGTTCCGGACCAGCAGCTGGCCCGGGTGCGGGAGCGCCAGATTCTGATTGCCAAGGCCGCAGCCGAATCCCAAACGAGCCGGCAACGCACCCCACCTCCGGCCCCTCCGGGACTCGCCGTGACTCCCCAGGCACCAGTGGCGATCCCCGCTCCTGCACCGCGTCAGCCAGTGCTGGCACCGGGTTGGATCGATACCCTTCCCCCGATTCCGCCGGTCAACAGCTCCCCATTGCCCAAGTCCGGCCTTGGGTCACCCTCCTCAGAGCGGATGTCCCAGGCCCTACTGGATCGTTATCAGCAGGCGGTGGACGCCCAACAGCAGTTCATGAACAGCCTCATGGGCCGATAGTCTCAGCGGGGTCAGGGTCGGCGCGTGGGTCAGCGGGAATCCGAAACCAAGCGAATCACCCTCGACCTCAGCAAGTCGATGATCGACACGATCGATCAGCTGAAAGCGGAGTGGGGTCTCCGTAACCGCGGACAGATCCTCGAGCGGTTGCTCTGTGAGGTTCTTGGCCAGGAGGACGCCGATGACGAGCAGGAGCTCGAGCATCTGGCCGAGGAGTCGCCAAACGCTTCTGACCAAGCTGCATCGACAGCAACGGAATCCGCCGGGGAGCTCAGTTCAGCTGCGGCCGAGCTGAACGAGACAACGGCCATCGTGCTCATCCATTCCGACCTGGTCCAAGAACTAGACCAGGATAGTGTCTCATCTGAGAGTATCGAGCCGCCGCCAGTGCAGCGGCGGGGCTCACCCGGAACGGGCATCCAGCTACCGGGTTTCGTGCGGCGCCAGTCCAGTCAGCTCAGGCGCAGCCTGCATCCCCGGCCAGCGGCTCCAGAGTTTGAGAGGGGCCTTGCCCTGATCAGCGGCGACCAGCTCAGCAGCTCCATCAGTGCAGCCCAGCAGCACTGGTTGGACGTGTACAGCCAACCGCCCTCGCCACCGGTTCTTGAGGCCTCGATGGTTTGGCTTGCCAAGGACATCTGGCCCCAGTCCGACCAGAGTGATGGGCGACCGTTCACTTGGAGTCTCACGCAACAGGTGATGCGCTCCTTCGCTCCTGATTGGTCGGATGGGGAGACGAGCTTTGAGCGGGTGATCGTTGCCGCTGGCATTCTTGAAGACCCCTTCAGCGGCGACACGTTGGCTGTGCGGGTTCCCACCTTGATCACCCGCTTTGTGCAACGGGCCCGCAGCCGCCAGAAGCGGGGCACCTCGTTCCAGGCGATCGATCAGGCCATGACGGTTCACGGCGCCCTCAAATTGCTGGAGTTGCCCACGGTGGCTGACCGCCCCTATACCCTGCAGGACATTCGCGAGGCGTACCGGGAGCAGGCCCAGTCGCACCATCCCGATGCAGGTGGCTCTGCTGATGCGATGCGCCGGCTGAACGAGGCTTACCAATTCCTCAAGGATCGCTATTGGCGAGCCGCATAATCAGCCTGTTCATCTGAGACGCAAGCTAAGACTTATTCAGGGTCTCAGCTGAGACGCCCGGTCCTCGTCAGTCGTGCGGAGGGCTGGGCGCGGCAAAGCCTTAAAAATCGTCGATTTCATTTGCGCGATCCATAGTTATTAGCGGGGTCCACCGCAGGTTCACGGGCAATCCAGGATGGGCAGGGCCTGGTGCCTTGGCCTGTGGGCTGTCCAAGGCTGAGCGGTCCCCCTGGCCAGCGGCCCTGGCCACGGCTCAAAAGCCTGTATTTGCAAGCTTTTAAGGGCTCGCGTACCTGCTGTAGACACAGGTACGCAGACGGTTCTGGCCCGAACGGTGCGCGAGGGGCGGTCCTATGGGCCGGTTATTTCTGACGCGAATGCTGGGCGTCCGTTGGGTGCAGCGGACGCTGATTCCGGTAGTCCTGAATGGGACTGGAATCGAGTCTAAGACTGCGTCTTATAGGAGCTATCCGAACTTGCTCCTCCGTTGCTTGACAGCATCAGGGCGGAGCGGGTGCACGAGACCATTGCAAGCTGGTCTAGTAAGTCTCAGATGCGCCATGCGATGAGTCCAGGTACGAGACCACGTCCCGAATCGTGAGACGCTTGTGCATTGGCTGGACCGCCTGGGCTCAGGTCGGCTGCGCGGACGTGCAACCCTCTGTGAGTCTTTTATCTCGCCTGAGACACACTATGGGTCTCGTTTCTTGTCCCATGCCAGACCTAAGGGATCAGCGTGGGGTGCTACGGGGTGCTACCAGGTCATGAAAAAGCCGGCCTTTCGGCCGGCTCGATCTGCTGCACGCTGGGCCTATGCCTCAGGTGGGGGTCTGCATGCCTTGAATCAGAAAATCAAAATAGGGAGCAGCCACGGATGCATCGTCCTTGTTCAGCAGCACCAGGGAGGCCTCTTTGATGCAGCGCATCGACTCCACCATCCCGGCCATCGGCACGCCGAGGCTGTTGTACATCTCGCGGGCTCCTTCCAGACCGATCTTCTGGATCATCTCCGTGCTGCCGGCCAGGACGCCGTAGGTGACCAGCCTCAGGTACCAGCTGAAATCGCGCAGGCACTGGGCCCGCTGTTTCTGGCCGTAGGCGTTGCCACCCGGGGCTACGTATTCAGGCTTGCGACTGAACAGTTGGCGGGCGGCCTCATCGACAATCTTCTTCTCGTTCTCGGTGAGAACCCGAACCACGGTTAAGCGGCTGGTGCCTGCCGAGAGGAAGTCCACCATCGAGCGCAGTTCGCCGCCGGTGGGATAGCGCAGTTGATCGTCTGCCTGGAGGATCAGATCCCGAACGACGCTCATCGATACCACCTTGCGCCCGCCCACTTTATCCAGATCGGGGCTCTGAGCCGGGTCCGGAAGCCCAGGTGTTTACGCACCGATAGGGTCAGGGTTGCGCGACAGGCACTGTGCTGATGGCCCAACACCCCGCTGCCATTGGCGAGAAGCTGGAGCTGGAGATCGATGGCATCGGCCATGACGGCCAGGGCGTGGGCCGTTGGCAGGGCATGGCCGTGTTCATCCCCGGGGCCCTACCGGGCGAACGGGTGTATGTGCGGGTGCGCAGGCTGGCCAAGCGGCATCTCGAGGCCGACCTGGTGGGCGTGGAGCGCAGCAGCCCCAACCGCCAGAAACCCGCCTGCATCCTGGCGGACCGCTGTGGTGGCTGCACCCTGCAGCACGCCACCGATGCGGCTCAGGCCAGCTGGAAGCACGATCTTGTCGTTCAGGCCCTGCGCCGTATCGGTCACCTGGATGTGGCCGTGGATCCCATCTGGTCTGCCGTCAATGGCTTGGGCTACCGCAACCGCGCCCTGATCCCACTCGAGCGGACCGACGCCGGTGTGTTGCGCGCTGGCTACTACCGGCGCGGCAGCCACAAGATCGTGAACATGTCCCGCTGTCCGGTGCTGGATCCACGCATCGATGGCCTGATCGCCCCGATCAAGGCTGATCTGGAGGCCAGCGGCTGGCCCGTGGATGTGAATCTCAGTGGCGAGGGTGGTCTGCGCCATCTGGCCCTGCGCGTTGGTCATCACACCGGTGAGGTGTTGATCACCCTGGTGAGCAGCCACGCTGTGCTGCCTGGTCTCACCGACCTGGCCCAGCAGTGGCAGCAACGCTGGCCAGAGGTGGTGGGCGTGTGCCTCAATCTTCAACCCAAGGCCTCCAACGCCGTGATGGGGCCTGTGACCGAGACGATCTGCGGCCGCCCCTGGCTGCAGGAGCGCTTTACCGGCCAGGCGCTGCGCATTGCAGCCGACACGTTCTTCCAGGTGAACACCCCGCAGGCGGAGCGGATCGTGCCCCTGCTCCAGGAGGGTCTGGCACCCCTGGCCAACCGCACGATCGTGGACGCCTACTGCGGCATCGGCACCTTCAGCCTGCCCCTCGCCGCAGCTGGTGCCCAGGTGCTGGGCCTTGAGGTGCACGGCGGCTCAGTGGAGCAGGCGCGCTCCAATGCCACCCGCAATGGCCTCGAGCGTGCCCTGTTCGAGGAGGCCGATGTGGCCTCCGTGCTGGCGAGTCGCCTGCAGGCCGCTGATGGCCTGTTGCTGGATCCGCCGCGTAAAGGTCTCAGCGAGCAAGCCATCGAGGCCATCGTGACCACCCTGCCCTCCCGGATCGCCTACATCAGTTGCAACCCCGCCACCCTGGCCAGGGATCTGGGGCTGTTGTGCCAGGACAACCGCTACCGGCTCACCCGGGTGCAGCCGGTGGATTTCTTCCCCCAGACCAGCCACGTGGAAACCGTGGCCCTACTGGAGCGCACCTGAGCGTCAGGCGCGCAATTGCGCGCCGAACTGCTTCTCCAGGGCCACCCGAATCGCCTGGTGGGCCGCGTCCACTTCACTGTCGGTGAGGGTGCGCTTGGCATCGCGGTAGCGCAAGCGGAAGGCTTGGCTGCAAGAGCCAGCCCCCACCTGATCCCCCTCGTAGCGATCCACCAGGTCTGCCTGCTCCAGCAGGGGTTTGCCGGCTTTGCGGATGGCGTTCAGCAGTTGGTGGCTGGCGGTGCTGTTGGGCACCACCAGGGCCAGATCCCGTTCGGAGGCGGGCACTGTGGGGTAGGCGGCAAAGCGGGGCTGCCAGCGGTTGCTGCGGGTGGCGGCCATGAGCAGCAGGGGCAGATCCAGCTGGAATCCGTAGGTGTGGGGCGGCAGATCGAACGCTTCCGCCTGCTCTGGATGCAGCTGGCCGAACCAGCCGGCCGGCCGGCCTTCCACCACCACCTGGGCGGCACGACCGGGATGCAGCCAGGCATGGCTGGTGAGTGGCCGGTCTTCGGTGGGCAGGGAGAGTGCTCCCAGGGCACGCTGCAGCACGCCTCGGGCCTGGAAATAGTCGGGGGCTTGGGGTTTGCCGCTGCTGCTCCACAGCTCGGCCTGGCGGGAGCCACAGATCACACCCGCCAACTGGAGGCTCTGGCGTTCCTTCTGGGCGTCCAGCCGGAACACATGGCCGATCTCAAACGCCCAGAACCCGGAGCGCCCCGCTTGCAGATTGCGCTGGGCGGCCAGCAGCAGATCCTCCAGCAGGTTGTCGCGCAGATGGCCGTAGTCAGCCAAGAGCGGGTTGGCCAGGGGCAGCCGTTGGCTAGGCAGATCGCCCGTGGGGGGCAATTGGGATTGGGCGGGACCCAGGGACAGGCTGCAGGTTTCCTGCAGACCGGCCTGCGCCAGGGCCTGCCGTAGACGTCGTTCGGCCTGCTGGCTGGCGCTCAAGCCGCCGGGGGCAATGGGGTCAGGCAAGTGGCTGGCGAAGCGGTCGTACCCCACCAGGCGCGCCACTTCCTCGATCAGATCCACCTCCCGTTGCAGGTCCATCGCCCGGGAGGGGGGAACCTCCACGCTCCAGCCCTCCTCGTGGCTGTGCAGCACGCAGCCAAGGGAGGTGAGGATCTGCTCAATGTCGGCATCGGGCAGATCCCCGTAACCGTCGCCGAGATCCACGGGACCCAGCAGGTTGTGGACGGCGTCGCGGTTGAGGTCCAGGGCGGGGCGGCTGGGGTCGATGCGCTGATGCAGCCAGCGCCCCTCCAACTGGGCGCCGCAGATCTCTTGCAACAAGGCCACAGCCCGGTCGGCGGCGAGGAGGGTCATCTCCCGGGGCAAGCCCTTTTCAAACCGACTGCTGGCATCGGTGCGCAGACCAACGCTGCGGGCGCTGCGCCGCACCGTCTGGGGGGCAAACATCGCCGCCTCCAGCCAGATGTTGGTGGTGTTGTCCTGTACTGCTGAGTTGGCGCCGCCCATCACACCGGCCAGGGCCACCGGCGTGTCGGCATAGGTCACCACCAGGGCATCGGCATCCAGGCTGTGGCTGGAACCATCGAGGGCGGTAAAGGCTTCGCCGGCATGGGCCAGTCGCAGGCCGATCGCCTGGGGGTCGGCCGGCCCAGCACGGAGCGCGACCAGCCGATCGCGATCAAAGGCATGCAGGGGCTGACCCAGTTCCAACATCACCAGATTGGTGATGTCCACCACGTTGTTGATGGGCCGCAACCCGGCCCGCTCCAGACGGGTCTGCAGCCATCGGGGTGACGGACCCACCCGCAGGCCCGTGAGGGCCGTGAGGCTGAACAGGCCACCGTCTTCGATGGCGTTCTGATCCGCTGGGCCGATGGGCAAGGGCTCCGCGGGGATCGCGGGGGCGGCAGGCATCAGGGTCAGCGGTGCCGCGGTGAGGGCCGCCACCTCTCGGGCGATGCCCTGCATGGACAACCCATCGGGCCGGTTGGCGGTGATGGCCAGCTCCAACACCTGATCATCGAGGCCAAACAGGGGGCCCACGGCGCTTCCGACGGCTGGACTCTGCTCGAGCACCTCATCGAGGATCACGATGCCGTCCGAGCTGTCCGCTAGGCCCAGCTCGGACAGCGAGCAGATCATGCCGCTGCTAGCCACGCCCCGCAGCTCGGCTGGTTTGATCGTGAGGTTCACCGCTGGGAGATAGGCCCCCACGGTGGCCACCGCCACGTGAATGCCGGCGCGCACGTTGCTGGCTCCGCAGACAATCTGCAGAGGCTCTGCAGCACCCACGGCTACGCGGCAGACACTCAACTTGTCGGCATTCGGATGGGGCTCTCGTGCCTCCACGAAGCCCACCACTACGCCGGCTGCCCGGGCGGCAAGATCCTCGATCTCCTCCACTTCAAAGCCAGCCACCGACAGGCGTTCAGCCAGTTGCTCCGGGGGCAAATCGCAGGCCACCAGCTCCCGAAGCCATTGGAGCGAGACCCGCATTGCCCGATCGACGGAGGAAGGGAGACTCTAATGATCGGCCCCGGAGCAGGCAGGGGAAGACGAGGAGGTATCGTTAGTCACTGTCAACTCGCATCGCATCAGCGGCGCAACGTCCTTTATGGCTAAGAACAAGGGCGTCCGGATCGTGATCACTCTCGAGTGCACCGAATGCCGGTCCAACCCCGCCAAGCGGTCTCCTGGCGTGTCCCGTTACACGACAGAGAAGAACCGCCGCAACACCACTGAACGGATTGAGCTCAAGAAGTTCTGCCCCCACTGCAACAAGTCGACGGTCCACAAAGAGATCAAGTGATCTCTCGCGTGTGATTTGAGCCTTCTGCACCCAACCCCATCCGTTCAGTCATGAGTAGTTCCTTCTTCAAGAAGCGCCTGTCGCCGATCAAGCCCGGCGATCCGATCGATTACAAAGATGTCGATCTGCTGAAAAAGTTCATCACCGAGCGTGGCAAGATCCTGCCCCGCCGTCTGACAGGCCTCACCGCCAAGCAGCAGCGCGACCTCACCAACGCCGTGAAGCGCGCGCGCATCGTGGCTTTGCTTCCCTTCGTGAACCCTGAGGGCTGATCCCCTCCTGAAGACCCTTGAATCCTGGTGATCTGGTTGGCGTTCATGCCCGTTCTGGGCCATGTCTTGCCCTGATCACCTCGATCCAGGGGTCTAAAGCTTCCCTACGCGTCGGCTTTCAAGCCAAGACGGAGCGTTGGGCGCTCCGCGAGCTTGAACTGATCAGCAGTCCGTCCAACAGCAACGGTGATCCCGCAGCCTCGATCGCCGAAGCCCCTTGGAATGTCACCCAGGCCGCCCTTGACACGGCCAGCCCATCGCGGCGTGACCTCGCAGCGGCTTGGTTGTTGCTCAGTGGTGACCAGAGTTGGTTATCCCTGGCCTCGCTGACCGAGCTGCTCGTGGCCAGGGTGGAACCGCTCGCCCTTTCCTCCACCTGGCTGCTGCTGCAGCACCAGGATCTGTTCCGCTGCAAGCAGGGCAGCGTCCAACCCCGCAGCCTCCAGGATCTGCGCAGCCTGCGGCGTGAGCGTCATGGCGAGGTGCTGCGCCAGCGCCATCAGTTGGAGTGGCGCCACACGCTGGCCCAGCGGCAACCCCTGGCGATGGATCAGCTTCCGACAGAGGCCCGCCACCAGTTGGAGGCCCTGCTGCAGTTCGCCACTGACCCCAGCGACGGTCTCTCCCCCGCCCTGCGCCAGCTGTTGCTCGATTGTCAGTGCCCGCCCCAACTCGGCGATGTGCGCCGTTTGCTGGCCGACCTAGGCCAGTGGCAGCGCCATCAACTGCGCTGTCTGGAGGGCACCACCTGGTCTGCTGGATTCGCCGCTGAATTAGAAGCCGAAGCGGCGGCCCTGGTGCAGGCGGCTGACGCTCCCCATCCCAGTGATGCAGGGCGGCTGGATCTCTGTCACCAGCGCAGTGTCACCATCGATGACGCGGACACCCGCGATGTGGACGATGCTCTGGCCCTGGAGCGCTGCCCCGATGGCAGCCGTTGGATCTGGATTCATGTGGCCGACCCGGGGCGGCTGGTGGCGGCTGGCTCGGCTCTCGACCAGGAGGCGCAACGCCGGGCCAGCAGCCTTTACCTAGCCCAGGGCAACGTGCCGATGTTCCCGGCTTGTCTGTCTGAAGGGGTGTTCAGCCTGCACCAGGGCCGCCGCTGCGCCAGCTGGAGCGTGGGCGTGCGGCTCACGGATACGGGCGCCATTGCTGAGCAGCGCCTACACCGTTCCTGGATTCAGCCCCTCTATCGCCTCAGTTATGAGGATGCCGATGAGCTGATCGAGTACGCCCCCCCCCAGGACGATGACCTGGCTGAATTGCACGACCTGCTGGGGGTCCGCCGCCGCTGGCGTGAATCCCAGGGTGCTCTGTTGATGGATCAACCGGAGGGGCGTTTCCGCCGCTGCGACGAGCACGCCGAGCTGGAGGTGGTGGAACCGAGCCCATCGCGGTCGATGGTGGCTGAGGCCATGATCCTGGCGGGAGCGGCTGTGGCTGAGCACGGTAGGGCCGCTGGCCTGGCTCTGCCGTACCGCAGTCAGCCCAGTTGCACCCTGCCTACGGCAGCGGAGCTCGACAACCTGCCGCCGGGGGCCGTGCGCCATGCGGCCCTGCGCAAGGGCCTGAGTCGCGGACTCACCGCGCCCCAGCCTTCGCCCCACTTCAGCCTCGGACTCGAGGCCTACGTGCAGGCCACCTCCCCCATCCGCCGCTATGGCGACCTGCTCACCCAGCGCCAGCTCGCCGCCCAGCTGGAGGGCGGCTCACCCCTGGGTGCCGATCAGGTGAGCGAGCTGCTGGACCAGTTGGACCCGGCCATTCGCCAGGGCATCCAGATCAGCCGTGAGGATCAACGCCACTGGCAGCAGGTGTGGTTTGCCGAGCACCGCAGCGAGCGCTGGGAAGGCCTGTTCCTGCGCTGGTTACGGCCCCAGGATGGGTTGGCCCTGGTGCGCCTCGATCAGCTCGCCATGGATCTGCCCGTGGTGGTGCACGACAGCTGCACGGCTGGTGATGGCGTTGTGGTGCAGGTGAAGGAGAGCGACCCCGATGGCGATGTGTTGCGGCTGGTGGCCCAGCGCTCAGCGCGCCAGACGTGAGGCCCTCAGCCAGGGCCCCCAGGGGTTGAGGCAGCCGATCAACTCCACAGGCCTGGGGCCGTCCAGCTGCTGGAGCCAGTGGTGAAGCGCCGGTTCCAGGGTGATCACAGGCCATGGGCCCTGGGCGCCGCGGAAGCTGTAGCCGCCCATGCCATCGGGACTCAGCTCCCCACTCCACAGGCGCTCATTGGGTTCCGAAGGCCCGCGATCGGGGCAGAGCCGCGCTGGCCGGCCGGCAAGGGTGCCCTGGGCAGATACCAGCGAGGGGTCATCCAGGGCCTCCCGCTGACGCTCGGCCCAGAGGGGGTGATGCCATGGGGTATCCCACAACGGCACGGGGCCAGCGGGAGCCCTGTCATCACTGATCAGCTGGTTCTGAACCTCCCGCACGGGAAGGTCGCCGGGGTTGAGGCCCCGCATGGCACACAGGGCTGCAGCGGCTCCAGCGGCCTGGCCGATGTTGAAGATCAGGGGCTGCAGCCGCGTGGCCCCGTTGGCCATGTGGCTGCAGCTGAAGCACTTGTCGGCCGCCAACAGATTCTCAACGCCGTTGCACACCAAAGCGCCATAGGGAATGCAGAAGGGCGTGCCGCTCCAACGCCCTCCCCAGCGGGTGCTTTTGGGGGCCAAGGCCCAGTCCTCGCCTGGGTAGTGATGGTCATTGGCGTAGTTGCCAACGGCCACCGATTGCAGCGCACCGGCCCCATCGAGGGGCAGCGGTGCCACCGATTCCCCGGGAGCCTGGGGCAGCAGCTGCTGTTCGATCACCAGCTCGTGTCCCACCAGCCGCCGTCCCTCACGCCAGTAGGGCATCAGAGCCAGGTTTTCGCCGCCGTGCAGCGCACCGCTGGAGGCCTCGGCGCCATGGGCCGGAAAACAGCGCCCCCGTTGCAACCACCCCCCCGTGGCCTCCTCCAGGGCCGAGGCAAAGCGCTGGCTATGGGCCTGCATATCGGCGTAGAGAGCGGCACGCACAGCCGCGTCAGGGTCGAAGGCACGCTGCAGCTCACCGTGCCAGTCGTTGCCGTGCAGGGGCCAGTTGAGCATCACCAGCCCGCCCGGTAAGCGGCCGTAGGTGATCGTGCGTTCCAGCCCAAAGGCGTCGCTGGCCGCCTCAAACGGCGCTGGCAACACCCCTTGGCCCTTGGCGGCGGGAGGGAGGATGCCATCCGCCAGTTGGCCCATCACCACCCAGGTGGGGGACTGCACGGGCTGGCGCTGGAAGAAGGGATCGGTGGCCAGGGCCTGGGCCCCCGGGGCACTGGGCTCCTGCCACTGCTCCTGGGCTTCCCAGCCCAGCCGGTAGGGGGCCTCCGCCAGGGGAAAGCAATCGCCGCGATCACTGCCATCCACCAGCACCTGCAGGGCCACCCGGATGGTTTCGCCCTGGCGCTCGATCTCCACGGCTTCGAGCCGATCGGCGCGCCGCGCGATCGCGCGCAGCTGCACATCGGGCCACCAGCGCAGACGCGATTCCTGATGGCACCACTCCCGCAACAGCGCTTCAGCGGTGGCTGGGGCGTAGCCAAAACAGCTCACCCAGTTCTGGTCCAAGCCGTCGGGTTCGCGCCGCTGCAGCTCCCGTAGAAAGGCACCCCACAGCCCGGTCTGCCAGGGGCTGAGTTCGTTGCCATCGGGGCAACACACCCCCGCCGCGCTCACCATGCCGCCCAGCCAGGGCCCGGGCGTGAGCAGCAGGGTGTCGGCACCACCGCGGGCGGCCTGCAGCGCAGCCGCCACACCGCCGGTGCCGCCACCCCACACCACCACCTGGGCCTGGGCGCTGTTGCTCGGCATGGACCCGCTTGCTCCTCTGTGGCAACCCAGGCTGCCAGGGGAAGCGCTGCGTAGGATCCCGCCGATGACCTACACCCTCACCACCCCCCTCTATTACGTCAACGACAAGCCGCATCTGGGCAGCGCCTACACCACGCTGGCCTGCGACGCGTTGGCCCGCTACCAGCGGCTGAAGGGGGAGGGGGTGATCTTCATCACCGGCTGCGACGAACATGGCCAGAAGATTCAGCGCACGGCCGAGGCGGCCGGGCTGAGTCCGCAGGCCCACTGCGATGCGGTGAGCGCCCAATACCGCGATCTGTGGGAGCGGTGGCAGATCAGCAACGACCGGCTGATCCGCACCACCGATCCGCGCCACCATCAGATCGTGGCCCAGTTCTTCGCCCGGGTGGAAGCCAATGGCGATGTGGTGGAGGGCCGCCAGCAGGGGTGGTACTGCGTGGCCTGTGAGGAATTCAAGGATGATCCCGCCGAGGCCACGGCGCCCCATTGCCCCATTCATCAGAGGCCCCTGGAATGGCGCGATGAGGTGAACCTGTTCTTCCGCCTCTCGCGGTATCAGCAGCAGATCGAGGCGTTGATCGCCCAGCCCGGTTTCATTCAGCCCGCTAGTCGCCGCCGGGAGGTGGAGAATTTTGTGAAGCAGGGCCTGAGGGATTTCTCTATTTCCCGGGTGAACCTGCCCTGGGGCATCCCGGTGCCAGGCCACGAGGGTCACACCTTCTACGTGTGGTTCGATGCCCTGCTCGGCTACATCACGGCCCTGCTGGAACCCGATGAAGCGCCGGATCTCGCCGTTGCCCTCAGCCACGGTTGGCCGGCCTCGGTGCATGTGATCGGCAAGGACATCCTGCGTTTCCATGCGGTGTACTGGCCCGCCATGCTGCTCTCGGCAGGCCTTGATCTTCCCGGCAAGGTGTTTGGCCACGGCTTCCTCACCCGCGAGGGCCAGAAGATGGGCAAGTCGTTGGGCAACGTGCTCGATCCCGTCGATCTGCTCGAGCGTTGCGGCCGTGATGCCGTGCGCTGGTATCTGTTGCGTGACATTCCCTTTGGGGAGGACGGCGATTTTCAGCAGCAGCGCTTCAGCGACCTGGTGAACAACGACCTGGCCAACACCATCGGCAACCTGCTCAACCGCACCAGCTCCATGGCCCGGCGCTGGTTCGAGGACTGTGTGCCAGCGCGCACCACTGCCGCCGCTGCCAGCCACCCCTTGGCTCTCGCCGCCGAGGCAGCCCGCAGCACGGTGATCGGCTCCCTCGACGGCCTGGACTTCCGCAGCGCAGCGGAGGCCACCCTGCAGCTGGCCATCAGCGCCAATGGCTTTCTGAATGAGCAGGCCCCCTGGAGCCTGATGAAGCAGGAGGGCACGCGGGAGCAGGTGGCCGACCAGCTCTATGCGGTGTTGGAAGCGGCGCGGATCGTGGCTGTGCTGATGGCTCCCCTGCTGCCCGATCTCTCCAGCCGCATGTTGCTGCAACTGGGACAGGTGCCCCTGGACTCCGGTGCTGCTGGCCACAACGAGCGCCCCTGGCTGGAGCAGCTGGAATGGGGGGGACTGGAGCCTGGAGCCCTGCTTCCGGAGCCTTCCCCTGTGATGGCCCGGCTTGAGCTGGATGCGCCCCTGTGAGACTGCGGCTCCTGCTCTGCGGCGCCACGCTCCTGCTGGCGGGATGCGCCAGTCAGCCCATCAGGCAGGAGGCTCCGGAACCCTTCGTGTTCCGTTCCCTCAACTTGCGCCAACAGGACAAGCTCGGGGCACCGGCCTGGGAACTCACCAGTCCGGAGGCCCGGTACGACATCAACCGGCGCCTGGCCCAGGTGCGCCAACCCCGCGGGGTGATCTATCTGCGCGGCAAGCCCCGGTACTCCATCGCGGCCCAGAGCGGCACGGTGCTGGGCGATGGCGAGGCGATTCAGCTTGAAGGGGCCGTGGCCATCACCTTGCTGGGCAAGGACTCGGTGCGCATCAGCGGAGATCAGGTGCGTTGGCTGCCGCGGCAGGACCTGATGCTGATCGATCGGCGCCCCACAGCCACGGATCGCCGCTCCCGCCTCAGTGCCCGCACGGCCCGCTTTCTGATTCAGGACGACCGCATCGAGCTCCGGGGCAGCCCCAGCCTGCAGCAGTGGGACGGCCAGCGGGACAAGGGGCCCGCCGCTGTGGTGATCACCACCACCAGCGTGAACTGGAAGCCCGCAGCCGGTGGTTTTGTGGCCCAGGGCCCCGTGCGGGGCGAGCGGCGCAACGGACAGCCCGCCAGCGGCCAGCTGCTCACGGCCAGCGGCCTCAATGGCAACCTGCGGGAGGGGTATGTGGACCTGCTCGCGCCGGTCCGCGTCGATGACAGGGGTGGCAAGGGCTGGATCCAGGCTGAGCGCACCCGCTGGCTGATCAACGACGAGCGATTGCGCAGCGACCAGCCCTTCCGGGGCCAGATCAACAAGCTCGCCGTTGAGGGGGCCCTGTTCGACATCGACCTCAAGGCCGAAACGGTGGTGATCCCCCAGGCCTGTTCCCTGCAGCAACCCGATCAGCGCCTCAGGGCCCAGAGCTGCCTGTGGCATTGGCCCGATGGGCGTTTCGAGGCCAAGGGCAACGTGGAGTTGCAGCGCAAGGCCTACAAGCAGATCACCCGATCGGCGCTGCTGCAGGGACGGCTCGGGGAGGAGGGTGTGGCCGTGTTCACGTCGCCGGGCGCCCGGGTGCAATCGCTGTTCACGCTTCCCCCGAACTCCCAGGGACAGGGGCGTCGCAAGCCAGCGACTCCAGTGCAGTTCTGATTTTGGCGGCCCAGCCAGCCACCCAGGTTTCATCACTGCGGCTGAAGCAGCGCGGCGACCAGCCCCCCACCAGCAGCACCCCCTCACTGCCGATCGGCTGAACGATCACGGCGGGGATGCCCGGCGGCAGCCCGACGAACTCATCCCGGCCGGGATAGAGCACCAGGTTCACCAGCGACACCGCCTTGCCGCTCTGCTGAGCCCGGGCTGTGATCGCCGCGGGCGTGAACGGCTGCTCGCCGAGCACCCCCCGTTGCAGCAGGGTTCTGCCCCGCCAGTGCAGCAGCACACTGGCGGCCGGGGTGGCCGTGAGCAGCATCTGGGAGCCCCAGGCCAGTTCCTGCCGCAGATCCCCTGGCAGGGTCCCATCGAGCACCAGTCCCTGTTCACCTGTGAGGGCCACCCGCTCGGGGGCGAGGGGCATGGCCCTGGTCCAGAGAATGGCCACCAACATCAGCCCCACCGCCAGAAAACTGGCGAGCACCCCGGCCCGCTCAAGCGCGGGCGTCAACGCGGGCGCCGTCCACTGATTGGCTACGCACAGCACCAGGCCCAGCACGCCGGCCGTGAGGCAGAGCTGTGCAGAGCGGCCCATGGTCCATGTCGGAAGTGCCGTCACGTTCTCACAGCCACACCATTGCCCCGCCTGGAGGTTGTGCTTGCTGAAATGCACGCAGATGCCTTATCAGCCTTGAGCAGTGCAATCGCCACAGGGCTCACACCCATGCAGGCCTTTGCCGCCATTGCCCTGGCGGCCGTGGCCTGTGACGGTGAACTGGAGCGCCGCGAGGCCCAGGGCCTGCGGCAACAACTGGAGAACCGCACGCCCTATGGCGACCTCTCCGAGGAGGCCATGGGCGACCTGCTGGATCAGTTACTGGAGCTCATACGCGGCCAGGGCTGTGGCGCCCTGATGCGGTCCGCGGTTCCGGTGCTCTCCCTGCCACAACGGGAAACGGCCCTGGCCATGGCCGCCCAGCTCACCCGGGCTGATCAGCAGCTGAGCCCCCTGGAATCCAGCTTTCTTGAGCAGCTGGGACAGTTGATGGAGTTGGAGGCGGGTCGCGCGGAGCAGATCCTCGAGGTGATCGCCGTACTCAATCGCGACAGCCTGGCCAGCTAACGGCAAACTGGGAAGCAGCTTTCCCCGGGATTCTGGTGCTGCTGCGTTCGCTTCGCACTCTGCTGGTTGCTCTGCTCTTGGTGCTCGGCCTGGCGCTGCCCCCAGCGGCCCTGGCCACTGGCCTCAAGGATTTCCCTGCCGATCCCCCCGCGACCCAGGTGCTGGATACGGCGGACCTGCTCAGTCGATCCGCCAGCGCGGATCTGGACAATCGACTGCAGGCCTTCGCTGCCGACCACATCGAGGCCCGATTGGTCACCTTGCGGCGACTGGACTACGGCGTCAGCCTCGACGCTCTGGGCCAGCAGCTGATTGATCGCTGGAGCCCCGCGGATCCCAACCGCTCCCAGCTGCTGTTCTTGATCGAGTCCCAGAACAACAGCGCCGCGGTGGTGGCCTCCCCAGACCTGCTGGAGCAGCTGCCCCAGACACTCCTCTCCAGTACAGCCATCAGCACCATGGGCTTGCCGCTGCGGGAAGGGGCTCGCTACCGCCAGGCCAGCGTGGATGCCATGGATCGCCTGGAGGTGGTGTTGCAGGGGGGTGAAGACCCCGGTCCCCCGCAACTGCTCGAGCGTCTGCCCCTGGAGACCAACATCCCCACCAAGGAGGAAACAGCCTCCAGCAATGCCTTCACCTGGGTTGTCGTGTTGCTTGTGGTTGGCACACTGGTGCCGATGATCACCTGGTGGGTCTTCTCCCGCTGAGCACGCCATGGGGTTGACCGACTGGATGGGCACGTTCGACCGTGCCAGCACGACTGATGTGAGCCTGAACCTCGAAAAGGCCTACGAGTCGGCTCTGTTGATCCAGAGCTTTGAACTCGAGTACTACAACGATCGCCCCGTGCGCCCGGAACTCGAGCTGAGTATTCCGCGTCAGGCCCAGGCTCAGATGCTGCGCCGTTTTCGGACTGCTCTGGAGATCTGCCGGCAGACGATTGAATCGATCGAGGCGCACCGCAGCGAGCTCGACAGCCAGGAACTCCGCCAGCTGCAGCTGGTGGAAACTGTGACCAGCCGCTACAGCCGTCGCCGCAGTTTGCCCAGCATCAGCCGGTCGCCGGAGATGTTGCCGCGCAGCCTGCTGGGTGTGTTCGATGGGGTGCGTCGCCAGCTGGACCCTGAAGCTGAGGCTTCCCTCGTGGCCGGCTTCCGCCGTCGCCGTGATTCCACGCTGGTGTCGCTGCGGATTCTGCTGCTGATGATCCTGGTGCCGCTGATCGTGCAGCAGGTGAGCCGCACCGTGGTGATTTCCCCACTGGTGAATCGCTTTGCCCCCGAGGTTCCCTTCCTCAGTTATCCGAAACCCCACCTTCAGGAGAAGGCCGTTGAGAAATTGCGGCTGTTCCAACAGGAGGTGGAATTCCAGGCCCTGCTGGAGGGGAAAGATCCCCCAAGCCGGGATGTCATGCATGAGGCCCTGGCCCAGAAGGCCAAGGAGCTCCAGCAGGACTCCGATGGTGAAGGCTTAGAGGCGGTGAAGAACATCCTCGCCGACGTGGCTGGGTTGGTGGGCTTCCTGTTGGTGTGCCTGGTGGGGCGCAGGGATATCCAGGTGCTGCGGGGGTTCCTTGATGAGGCGATCTATGGCCTGAGTGACAGCGCCAAGGCCTTCACGATCATCCTGTTCACGGACATCTTCGTGGGCTTTCACAGCCCTGAGGGCTGGACCGTGCTTCTCGAGGGCATCGAAGACCACTTCGGTCTGCCCCACCAGGAGAACTTCATCATGTTGTTCATTGCCACCTTCCCGGTGGTGTTGGCAACGATCTTCAAGTACTGGATCTTCCGCTATCTCAACCGCGTTTCTCCCTCCTCCGTGGCGACCCTGCGCAACATGAACGGTGGTGGTTGAGCCCATGGTCCAGGCTGGCCTTGTGCTGGTGAGTGGGCCTAGCCGCAGTGGCAAGAGCCGCTGGGCGGAGCACCTGGCCGCCAACAGCGGCCAGCCTGTGGTGTACGTGGCCACAGGTGCATTGCGGCCCGATGACGCCAGTTGGCAGCAGAGGCTGGCCCTGCACCGCCAACGCCGGCCGGACCACTGGACCACCCTCGAGGTGGGCGGCAACCTGAGCTCTGCCCTGGCCCAGCTGCTGGAAGCCCCCCCGCAGCCCCAGCCGCTGCTGCTGGTGGACGCCTTGGGCACCTGGCTAGCCCATCATCTCGATCTCTCCGAGCCGGCCTGGGAACGGGAGTGCCAGAGCCTCCTGCACACCTTGGCCAACCTGCGGCTGCCCGTGGTGCTGGTGTGCGAGGAAGTGGGGTGGGGTGTGGTGCCGGCCACGGCCATTGGAGGGCTGTTCCGTGATCGCCTCGGAGCTCTGCAACAGCGCCTGATGGCGCAGAGTGCCGCCGCCTGGCTGGTGGTTCAGGGCCGAGCCCTAGACCTCCATGCCCTGGGCCATGCCGTTCCGCTGCGCTGACGCCATGCCCCGCATTGTTCTGTTTCAGCCCCAGATCCCACCCAACACCGGCAATGTGGCGCGCACCTGCGCCGCGACGGATTGCGAGCTCCACCTGATCGAGCCGCTTGGATTTGAGATCTCCGATCGCACTGTGAAGCGAGCGGGCCTGGACTACTGGCCCTGGGTTCAACTGCAGCGCCACCATGACTGGGCGGCTTTTCAGACGCACCGCCTCGCGCGCGGTGGCCGGCTGCTGGCCCTCAGCAGCCACGGCGAGCAGGGCTATCACCAGATCCAGTACGAGCCCGAGGATTGGCTGCTGTTTGGCCGGGAAACCGATGGCTTGCCCGCGGCGCTGGTGGAGGAGGCCCAGACCTGTCTCACGATCCCGATGCCGGGGTCCGTGCGCCACGGTGGCGGGGTGCGCAGTCTCAACCTCTCCGTGGCGGTTGGGGTGGTGCTGTTTGAGGCCCTGAGGCAGCTGGAGCCCCGTTAAGCGCCATGGCGGCCAATCAGGCTGAATCCCTGCCAGCACTGCCTTAACACCCTTTTTTTGCCTTGAACCGACCAAAACAGTGACCACGGCGACTTGCCGAGGAAGGTTCCAGCCGTTACTCTCTGCCCGACCCGGGGATGTTGGCTTCTCCGCCGGGTTTTGTCCGACGGGTGAACCTGCATGAAGCCTTACCACTTCTTATTGACCACGCTGGCGAGCGCGACGGCCCTTGGCGGCGTCGCCAGCGTGACCATTCCAGGTCTGGCCGATTCCAGGCCCTCCTTCGACTTAGCGGAGACATCCCCTGAGGCCTCCCCCTCTGAGCCCCTGGTGGCCTCTCTGCCCACCTTCAGCGATCGCCTCTGGGTGAGGGTGCGGGCCGAGACCGATATCGAACAGCTGGCGAGCCAGCTGTCCCTCGATGAAACACGGCTGGCCAAGCTCAATGACGTGAACGAGGATCACCAGTTCCGCCAGGGCGACTGGTTGGTGCTGCCGAGCCAGTCGAGCAAGCGGGCCAAGCAGCTGGCTGCCATTGACACCAGTGAGTTGCGTCGTTCCCCTCCTGTGTCCGGTCCTCCGGCGGTGGAGGACGCCGCCCGGGTGAAATTCGGGGACAGCCTGGTGAAGATCGCCCAGCGCTACAACCTCACCATCTCGGAGCTCCTCAAGCTCAATCCCGGCCTCGAGGCCGCCCGACTGGTGGTGGGCACTCAGATCCGGCTCGCCCAGTCAGCTCCTGGTCGCAGTCGCATGGTGCTCGGGCTCAAGCCCACGGGCAGCGGTGGCCTCAGTTGGCCGGATACCCCCAGTTTTGGTGATGGCCAAGACTCGCCCAGCTTCCGCCAGCCCACCAGCACCACGGGCTGGATTTGGCCAACCACCGGCGTGTTCAGTTCCGGCTACGGATGGCGATGGGGGCGCATGCACAAGGGCATCGATGTGGCCAACAATGTGGGCACCCCGATCTATGCGGCCAAGGGCGGCCAGGTGGTGACTGCGGGTTGGAATGATGGCGGCTACGGCTACATGGTGGAGATCCGCCACGACGACGGCTCCCTGAGCCGCTACGCCCACAACAGCCGGATCCTGGTGCGCCCCGGCGACCTGGTGGCTCAGGGGACCATGATCTCCCACATGGGCAGCACCGGGCGCAGCACGGGCCCACACCTGCACTTTGAGATTCTTCCCGCTGGGAGTGGGGCCGTTAACCCCCTCCAGTTCCTTCCAGCCCGAGCCTGAGCGGCTCCGCGGTGGGCGAACCGGTCACAGCCCAGTCATCGTCTACAATCCTCAAGACGCGGCTCGGTAGCTCAGCTGGTTAGAGCGTGGGATTCATAACCCCAAGGTCGGGAGTTCAAGTCTCCCCCGAGCCACTGCTTTGTGCCCTGCTTCGGCGGGGTTTTTTGCTGTCTGGGCCTGGGTTGTCGGGGATTCCACAACTGAGACCAGTGTGAGCCACTTGTAGCCCAAACGTGACAAGTGCTTTGCATGTTTTTGGGGAACACTGACAGGGTCCCGCCGCTCTCGGATCCCATGCCTGAGACAGCTACACCAAGCCTTCCGTTCTGGGATCAGTGCGTGCAGGAGCTCAAGGTGCGACGCTGATCTCTGCATCCAGGGCCACCGGCAAGGCACCTGGCCGGCACCTCAGTCTGCGGAAACAGGGGCGACAGGCCCTGGGTGCAAAGAGGGCAGCCGGGCCCACGCCATCAACGATCTGCGCAAGCGGATTGCCCACTTCTAAGGATCTGTCGACGCCAAGCGCCTTCAGGCCTGGGTGCTGGAACACGACCCACGTCTGGAGCTCAAGAGCTTCAACCGACGGATCGAGACGCTCAGCCAGATCCATCGCAGTGGCCAGATGGACCTGACCGCTGAGCTGCAACGCCTCCGTGACCATGCGCCCCAAGGGAGCAGCCGAGAAGATCCGTAAGGCGTCCTCCATGCGGGTGCGGGTGATTCCGACCCATGAAGACCTGCAGCACTGGCTGGACCGCCTCGAGCCTTTCCATCAGTGGGTGTTTGGCTGCCTCGCCACCTATGGGCTCCGGCCCCATGAGCTCTGGCACGCCGAGGGGATCGACAGCCAGGGCTGGATCAGCATCCCGGGCGACATGAAGACCAAGACCGGCGAGCACGTCGCGCCGCCAGTCCCGGAGGCCTGGGTGGAGCGTTATGGCTTGCGCCAGAACTGGGAGCAATTCCACGGGCAGCTGAATGCCCGTTGGACCGTTCGATTTGTGGATGTCTCGGGCGTCAAGATCGCCGTCAACAACGTGGCGGTGTCGAATTCGCTGTACAAGGAATTCCGGCGCAAAGGCCTGCAGAAGCTCTGGGCGCCGGTGGCCGATGGCGAGGGGATGGACTGGGTACGCCCTTACGACCTCCGGCACGCCTACGCGATTCGCTGCGCCACCTCAGCTGAGACAGCGGACGCCTTTGACGACGATATGGCCACCTGGATGGGCCATGGGCTGGATGTGCACCGCCGGATCTACCTCCGGTGGCTCAGCTCCAGCCGGCGCAAGGAATCGCTGCAGAGACGGCGTGGTGGCGGGGCTGCTTTGAACCGGATCCAACCGTTCACCCCTGGCCAGGCGTCGGAGCCACCCATGGCTCTGCCTGAGGGGATCACGCCAGAGCTGCTTGAGATGGCCCTCACATTGAAAGCGGCCGGCCTCGGTTGAGGCTCGGCCGCAAGCATCAGGGATAGGCCTAACCCTCAGACCTCCTCCTCCCAGAGCCCCATGCGCTCGAGCCAAGCATCGGACTGCTCAAAGCTCCAGCCGTGATCGGCCTCCAGAACGTCGGCGATGGCGAACATCAGATCAAAGGAGCGGCCGTCGTAGCCGCCGCGGACGAGGGCGGTGCGCTGCAGGGCATTGGCGAGCTGCAGGAGATCGAGCTCCGCCAGCCAGTCGCCCTGCTCCAAGGCAGCAAGGGCGTGGTGCTGTTGGTCGGGAAGGACGCCGAGATGCGAGGAGCAGGCGCTCTGGCGCTGAACGAGCGAACGGAGGTGGGCCGTGATGCGCTGAAGGAAGAGAAGCAAGGGAGCGTGCGTAAGGCCCTAAAGGGTTCCGACACTCCACGGGCCAGCCACCCCAATCCCTGCTAGTACAGGTGTACGCATCGCAGGGGTTCGGTCATGGCGCTCTCCCGTTCAAGGTCAGCCCGCTCTGTGGCGGCAGCGGCTGAGGCCGCAGACGACTGCGAGGCCTGGCCGTATCTGGATGAGGGCGTGCTGCTAGCCAGCCGCAGCCGCAAGGTCTGCATGACCTGCCACTGGTTCAGGCATCACGCCGGAGCCCAGTGCATCCCGGTGCTCACCTGCCAGCTGCACCAGGGCCTGGTCGCCCAGGGCGAGCACCTCATCAGTCGCTGCCAGGGCTGGACCGATGCCATGGCCCGCCAGCGGGGTTGGGCACCGGAGGCGGGCTGACCCGTGTGGGTGCACCAGGGACAGCGAATCCCTTCCTCTCCGGCTGAGGCCTGGCTGAGTGATCAGGCCGCGCCGTTGCTGGAGCGCCGCCAGCGGCTCAGCCGTGACAAGGCCGTTGAGCTGTGGCGCCAACGCCGCGCTGAGGGCTGGACACCCTGCGCCCCGCAATGGCAGCCACCCTAGCCACCGCGCATGGAGTACTGGCGCTGAGAAACAAGGCCAAACCAACCACGCTGCTCCTGCTCAGCGGGCAAGGCAATGCGTGAAACAACGGATTGCTCAGGGCGCTCGGCGGAGCGAATCTGTGTGCACCAACCCAGGGAGGCGCCACCGATGGCTGATACCCCACCCCAGCGGCAGTAGAAGCACCGCTGACTGCAGGCCCCTGCTCCAACAGTCTTCACCCAACCGTGGGCGGGTCGTCAGTTCGGACACCGAATGTTCGTCTGAACCGTCGACACTCCGTTTGCACCGCCATAGGTGCCCCAGGAGACAAAACAACCCACACCTGGAACGTTCGGCCCCAGGCGCCAACGCCAGCAGCTTCGCTCCACTGTTATGGGAATGTTCGTGATTGATCCATGACCCTCGGGCGCTGCTCGGGGGTTTTTGGTTGCAATTTCACTCCAACGGGGATCCTGCGGTGCAAACAGCAGGGCCCAGGCCACAGCTGCTGCCAGCGCTGCAGGTTTCATATCGCCAGGAACCTGCTCCAGACCGTTCCCAAAGCCCATCAGGAGATGGTGGTTGCCGCCCTGCGCTCGGTGTTTGCGCAACAAAGCAAGGACGCGGTGCTGGAGCAGTGGGATCAGGTGAGCACCATGCTCGCCGCGCTCGCCGCCAAGTTCCCCAGAGTGGCTGAGCTCATGACGAAGGCCCGCGAGGACGTGCTGGCCTTCCGCCACTTCCCTCTCCCGGCCCGCGTCCTAGATACCTACACCAAGCCCTGGGACGCCGCTCTTGCTTCTTGCTAAAGGGGGATTGCTCGATCCAGGCTTCGCAGCAACGACATAGACCGTGATGGCCGCAACCCCACACGTTGATCTTGGAACGCAAGGAGAGCTGGTGCTAGGCGAGCAACAGCCGCGCTGGAGCAGGGATCTAGTGCGCTTTCTGCCCCTCAAGAGCCAATTTTTGCTGAGTGGGAATGTGCGTGATCGCTATCCACTGCAGGTGGAGCAGGGGCGGGCCCGACCTCTGGCTCTGCAGAACTATCTCGCGGAGCTGCTCCGCTCAGCAGGTATTGCCCATGTGCTGGCGTTCGATCCGGTCAATGGCTTCTCCCTTCCCCTCAGCGACGGCCTTGATCTCGCAGCTGAGTTCCAGGGTCTTGCCTTCCTTGGCCTCCAGTGGGATCAAAACGGACGTGCCTGCGCGAGCGTTGCCCGGTTCTTTGAACTCCTCCCCGGGATCGTGCAGAACGAGGGTCCGCCGATCGCCCTTCTGGCCGACTTCTCCTCCCGCTATCTGGCGCGTGTTGATCTGCCGAGCCCTGATGAGCACAGCTGGTTCACCACCGCGCTGGTGCTTGGCTATGGCGTGAGGCCCCGGCCCGTTGGGCCTAATCATTCCCCGCTGTTCAACCCCCTGATCTGAGGTGGACTGGTTTTTCTGGACAGGCCCCATCGTTAGTCTCTGAGGCGGGGTACCGCCCCTGATCGGGGCTCCCGTCAATGAGTAAGCGCCGCACCCACAGTCCCGAATTCAAGGCCAGGGTCGCCATGGAGGCGATCAGTGGCCGCAAGACGATCCAGGAGATCGCTGCCGACCACGCCATCCACCCGATCCAGGTGAGCCAGTGGAAGAGACAGCTCTTGGATGGCGCCAGCGAGCTGTTCACCAGGGGCAAGAAAACCAAGGACAAGGAGGAGGGTCAGGTCAAGGAGGCTGAGCTGT
Source organism: Synechococcus sp. HJ21-Hayes (assembly GCF_024345835.1). Lineage (GTDB taxonomy): Bacteria > Cyanobacteriota > Cyanobacteriia > PCC-6307 > Cyanobiaceae > Vulcanococcus. Next base: position 104,477 of record NZ_JAGQBW010000011.1, read on the forward strand.
TCCAACAGATCGGCAAGCTGCAGATGGAGCTGGAGTGGCTCAAAAAAAAATCTCAGCGGCTCTGATGCCCGTGAACGACGCAAGCTGGTCGATCACGACCACCCTGAGCTCAGCATCAACCGCCAATGTGCGCTGCTCGGCCTGCCCAGATCCACGCTCTACTACCGACCGACAGCGGTGCGTGA
>NZ_JAGQBW010000012.1 GCF_024345835.1 Synechococcus sp. HJ21-Hayes
GCTTTTTGGCCGTCGTCAGCTCGTAGTCCGAGAAGCCGAGCTGCTTGCCACCCATCAATCCAGTCCTGGCCTGTGATCACAGCACCATTGTCCCGTGGATCGCTGGGGTTTTCCAGAGCTTCCCTAGCAGGCGATAGATCTGGTCATCCAGCGCAAGGCCTGCTGCTAGATCGTCGCTTTCACGCAGCACTTGATCAACATAAGACAAGTACGCCCACAGGTGCCCCGTCGCCGCGCCTTGCTGATCTGTCTTTTTCCTGTGAAAGACATAGGGCTCCCCAAGGTCGATCCTTGTGTCCTCTCCCTTCATGGCGCGAATGGTCCGCTTCAGTCTCGAGTGTTCGATTTGGCAGATGATCCCCGAGAAGTAACCGACATTGGCGATTCCCCCAGTCCTTGGACTGAGGTGAACGTCGCCTGGTTCTATGGTCTGGATGATCTTGCCGTCTTTGTATTCATGGGTATCGCCTGCATAGGACATGGACAGCGTGCTGAACCCTGTGCCTTCTTCTGTCGATAGACACGGGGTTGTTCGTGTTGCAAGGAGCTTGAGATCTCCAACCTGGATCACGCTGGCATCTGCTTGAGGCCGAATGCCCCCTGTCTTGCTGGAATGGACGCCGCCACCAAAAAACTCCTTGCCCTCGCTAAAGAGGGTTGTTGGGTCAAGGGACTGAATCTGTCCCGGGCTTGTCAAGGGAAACGGCAGAGAGGCAAATCTGTCTTCGCTTAAATGGCTAGAGATCATAAATGCCTCTTCTGTCGTGTGAATTGCAACTTGGATTCGGATCTTCTAGTCCGATCTCGCAAATGCCATCTCCAGCAGGAACGCCGCTAAATTGCTAAGCGAGCGACCCTCTTCATCGCTGCGGCACAGTAAATACTGGTAGGTGCAATCTGGCAAGGTGATGCTGATCCGGGTCGGAGAGCGAAACGCTGCCTTGCGCTGTGGCCTGTTCCGCAGATTGGCTTGGTTCTCCATAGTCCTGCTGCAGTTGTTAAGGGGGGCAGGTATGCCCGCGTCATTTCAGCATTTCTGCACTAACTCCATGCGAATTGTCCTTGAGGTTGCTCCTGCCCTATTCGTTCTGGTGGAAATTCTTCGCTTTTTACGAAAAGGGCCTTTGCAGAACGTTACATCGGGATCCGCTCTGGTTGCCTACCCCTAGCTAGCGCTAGTTGCTGCATTGATGCCGCATTCATGCAGCGATCCGGCATTGAGATCTGGATGAGCGGGGCACCGGCCCTGGGCGAGTCGCGGGCATGATGGTGTGTGTGTCCAGCCATACACCTGTGGTGCGCTGTCGTCTGCCTGTGCTGTTGATCCTCGGACTGCTGGCTGGCCGTGCCGATGCCGCTCCTTTCAGTTACGACCCGGTGTCCTTCGCTGGGTTCGCCAACCAGACATTCAAGACGCAGGGTGACGCGGTGTTTGTACGCCTTTTGGGCACCTGCCTCCGGGAGGGCAAGGACCGCACGGGATACCGCTGCCTCAGCGGCGAGCTGCTGCAGGACCTACCGGCCAAACAAGGGCGTAACTTCTGCAAGCTCGATGCCATCTGGTATGTGCCCTTCAGTAAGACGGTGCAATACCGCACGGCTCGCTGTCAGTTCAAGGGGGATCGACAGCGTCTGATGGAGGGCGGCCAGCAATGGCTGCGCGAAGGCCTCAATCAGCTGGAGAACTACGGCAAGTAGCGGCCCCTTCTCCGCGGCTGCCGAACACCATGGCCGCCGCTGAATCCTCCAGGTTGAGCAACAGCTCGGTGGTCTCGCGGGCGTTCAGGCCACTCTGCTGGCGCACCCGCGCCAGCACCTCGATGAAGTGCCGCGGATCCACGGCATGTTTTTGGAGGAAGGCGTTGAGGGTTTGCTGGCAAACCACGGCTGGAGTGGGTTGGCCCATGACACCTCGGGGATGGAATCATGAGCCTCCGCAGGCTGGGCCGAGGCCGCTGGATGTTCCGCGGATTCGCTGAGATGCTGCGGCGGCTTCTGGGCTGTGGGCGGCTTCCTGCTGAACAGGGCTGTACATCTGAGCTGCTGCATGGGGTGGGCCTACGGGGTGACTACGACGGAGGTAGTCGCAGTCCTTCCCATGGCCCGCTCCCATCTCCATCTCCACGATCTGCGCCACTCCGCCGCCCAGGAGACCGCCCTGCACATGATCACCATGGCCGCCAGGGCCCTGCTGATGATCGGCACGGCGATCCTGGTGGGAGAGGCCGTGGCAGGGCCGGGCAAAAAATTGCTCGAGGGCCGGTTGCACAGGCCCATGGTCAGCAATGAGGATGGCGAGCCTGCCGATTGATTGATACCGGTTCGGGCTCTCTTCAGCTGCGGGGTTCCACCTCGATGCGCTCGAGGTTGGGAATCAGGGCCAGCGAAGCAGCCAGCCCCAGGATCAGGATCAGCAGAGCCGGCACCAGGGCCGCACCCACCCGTTCATCGCTGGCGTACTGAAACACCCGCACCGCCAGGGTGTCGAAATCAAAGGGCCGCAGCGAGAAGGTGATCGGCAGTTCCTTCACGGTGTCCACGAACACCAGCAGGGTGCCCACCACCAGCGGCGAGCGCAGCAGGGGCAGGTGAATCCGCCGCAGCACGGCCATCCAGGAGCACCCGAGGCTGGTGGCCGCTTCATCCATGCTCGGGGGGATGCGCTCAAAGGCGGCATCGAGGCCCCCCTTGGCCACCGCCAGGAAGCGATCGGTGTACCCCCAGATCAGCAACACCATTGGCGCCAGCCCCGCAGGGCCACCGATCAACATCAGGGCCAGGGCAATCACCGTGCCCGGGATCGCGTAGCCCAGGCCGGCCAGAAAGCTGAGTTGCTGGATGAGCTGATTGGGGATCCAGCGCTTGGCCATGGCCAGCAGCAGGCCCGCGGCCACCGTGATGCCGGAGGCGGCCAACGCCAGGGCAAAGCTGCGGCCGCTGAGGCTGGCCAGCTCGCCGATGGGTTCGGCCTGCAGTTGATCCCAACTCAGCGCTGCCCACAGCACGGGCAGGCCGAGGGTGAGCAGCGGAGGCACCAGAGTCACCATCCAGGCGGCCACCAGCCTCCAGCCCCGCAGGCTCCAGCGCTCGAGCTCACTGCTGTCGTTGCCGAGGTTCCAGCAACGGCTGCGCTCGCGCAGCTTGCGCTCCGCGGCCACCAGCAGCGCCACGATCACCAGGGCCACCAGGGCCAGGGCCACCGCCCCATGGGGGTTGCCCTGCTGCTGCCAGCGCAGCAGGATCCCCGCCGAGAGCGTGGGCACGCCGAGCAGCTCAACGGCTCCGAGTTCGTTCACCACCTCCATGCCGGCTAGGGCAATGCCGGCACCGATGGAGGGCATGGCCATCGGCAGGGCCACGCGCCAGAAACTGCCCCAGGGGCCCACCCCCAGGCTGCGGCAGGCCTCCAGTTGGCGCCTGCCGCTCACGGAGAAGCTCTCGGTGGAGAGCAGAAACACGTAGCTGTAGGTGCTCAGCGTCAGCACCACCACGGTCCAGAGGGAGCCGTGAACGCGGTAGCCAAGCCGGCTGCCCACATCGATCAAGGTGGCCGCCAGCAGATAACTCGGGGTGGCCAGGGGCAGCAGCTGGGCGATGCGCAGCCAGCGGCGGCCGGCGAATTGACAGCGGGCCGTCAGCCAGCCCGAGCCAGCCCCGAGGGCGGCTCCCAGCCCTCCCACCGCCGTGACGAGGCCAACGGTGTTGAGCAGTTGCTGGAGGCCATCACTGCCGAGGCTGAGCCCGGACAGGCCGTCGGGGCCTGAGCAGGCGAAGGCCACCAGCCAGGCCACCGGCGCCAGGGCCAGCAGCACCACCACCACCACGGCCAGGGACAGGGCCGTGCGGCCTTCCTGGGCAGGCTGAACCGGCGGGGCTGATGGTTGCGAGGCGCCGGCGGCCACCATGGCGAAACGAACTCCAGCGGGCAAGTGGAGCAACCTAGCCAACGCCTGCTGCTATTGAGAATCCCTTGCAACCAGTGCCGGGCGGCTGGGCCTACTTCCAGCCATTGGTTTCCATCAGTTTCACGGCCGCCTTGTTCTTGGCGCCCATTTGCTCGGCCGAGATGCCGCTGGCCTTGAAGGTGCCGAAGGCCTTCAGGGTGGCGTTGCTGCCATAGCCCTTCAACGGGTATTCGTGATTGGCTTCGGCGTAGCCCTTGCCGCCGGCGGGGGAGGCGAGGAATTCGATCAGCTTCAGCGCAGCGGCGGGATTCTTGGCATGGCGGGTCACGCCGGCACCACTGATGTTCACGTGGGCGGGGTTGGTGAACACCACCTTGAGCTTGCTGGCCAGGGCCTTGTCGGCAGCGCCACTCTCGCCGGACACCATGCGCGCCACGTAATAGGTGTTCACCAGGCCAACGCCGCATTGGCCGTTGCCGATCGCGCGGATCAGCGGTGTATCCGAGGTGAAATAGGGCTTGGTCACGTTGGCTGTCATCGCCTTCACCCAGGTGGCAGCGGCCGCATCGCCCCGCTGGATCATCTGATCGGCCACGAGCGACTGGTTGTAGACGCTCTGGCGGTCGCGCAGGCAGAGCTTGCCCTTCAAGGCCGGATTGGCGAGGTCGGCGTAGGTCTTGATGCTGGCGGGGTTCACCAGCCTGGGATTCACCAGCACCACGCGCACCCGGCGGGTGAGGCCGTACCAGCGGCCCTTGCTATCCCGCAGGCTCAGGGGCACATCCCGCAGCAGGGCGGCGGAGCGGGTGGCCTGGAACAGCCCCATGTCGCTCGCTTTATCCAGGCGGGCGGCATCCACCAACACCAGGACATCGGCTGGCGAGTTCTTACCCTCACTGCGCAGCCGTTCAATCAGGGCGTCGTCCTTGGCCTCCAGCAGCCTCACCTTGATGCCGGTCTGGCGGGTGAACTGGCTGTAGAGCTGTTTGTCGGTGTTGTAGTGGCGCCCTGAATACACGCCGATCTCGTTGCTCTGAGCCCGTGATGCCGTGGCGGCAGCCGTGAGGGTGAGGCTGATCAGAGCAGCGGTGCCGATCCGCACAGGTGTGAGCTGACGACGCATGGAACGCAGGGTGGCAAAGCCGGACATCGAGCAACAGCAACGGCGGTGGTAGGCCTGAAACCTAAAAGCCCTGTGCCCGGGCTAGAGGTGCCTAGTTGGCCAAGCGATGTGCCATTTTTTACAGCCCCGGGCTGGCCGTTAGGCCGCCAGCTGTTTCAGCGACGCCAGGTAACGCTTGCGCTGTCCGGATGCCCAGGGTTCATCGCTCCAGCTGTTCTCTGTTCGGGGGCTGGGTGGGCTCGATGCGTTCTGGGGGGCGAGCTTGTCGCTGGAGCGAACGGCTGGTGGGCTGGTCTCATGCATGGCGAGAACCTAGGCAGGTTCTGCCAGCTGCCCAGGAGCTGCAATGTGTTGTTGCAATGGCGTGGCCGATCGGGGGCGCAGGCCCGGGATATGAGGAAAAACCTCAGCTGAGGTCGGGTTGCCGTTTTCGATTCCAATTCAGAGGACACTCGCCTCCGGACGCGCCTCTGCCATGACCGGCCCCAGCGAGACCCCCATCAAGATCCTGGTGGCCGACGACGAGGGCAGCATCCGCCGCATCCTCGAAACCCGGCTCACGATGCAGGGGTATGCGGTGACCCTCGCCTGCAATGGAAAGCAGGCCATGGAGTGCTTCCGGGAGATTGAGCCCGATCTGGTGGTGCTCGACGTGATGATGCCCGAGCTGGACGGCTTTGCGGTGACCGAGCGCATCCGGGCCCAATCGGAGGTGCCGATCATCCTGCTCACCGCCCTTGGTGATGTGGCTGATCGCATCACCGGCCTGCAGCTGGGCGCGGACGACTACCTCACCAAGCCCTTCAGCCCCAAGGAGTTGGAAGCCCGCATCCGCTGCGTGATCCGCCGGGCCACCTATGGCCAAGGCCCTGGTGTGGCAGGCAGCGGCCGCGCCGCCAGTGTGGTGGCGGTGGGCAACATCAGCGTGGATCTCAACAAGCGCCAGGTGTTCCGCGGCGAGGAGCGCATTCGCCTCACGGGCATGGAGTTCACCATGTTGGAGCTGTTGCTCAGCCGGTCCGGCGAGCCCATCAGCCGGCTGGACATGCTGGAGCAGGTGTGGGGCTACAAGCCCGAGCGCTCCTCCGATAGCCGCGTGGTGGATGTGCACATCTCGCGGCTGCGGGGCAAGCTCGAGGACGATCCGGACAATCCCGAGTTGATCATCACGGCCCGGGGCCTGGGCTACATGTTCCAGCGCATCAGCCAGCCCTTGGAACCCACCCTGCGCTGAGGCCCTGGAGGCTCAGGGTTGGCCAGGTGATTGGGGCGCATCAGCACCACCACGGGGAGCTGCCGCCATAGGGGCGGATCACCGCCCTACCCAATCCGCTTCACAAGGCTTTACGATCCCTACAAGTTTCGTAAAGAACTGCCCCCATGGCTGACTCCACCTCCCGCTTCGGTTTCGTTGGCTTCGCTGAAACCTGGAATGGTCGCCTGGCCATGCTCGGCTTCGTGATCGGCCTGGGTACCGAGCTCCTCACCGGCCAGGGCATCCTCTCCCAGCTGGGCCTCGGCTGATCCAAACAGCGAAAGGGCCGCGTTTGCGGCCCCTCTCCAGGCCTGTCCGGTAGTCCGGGCAGGCTTTTTTGCTGGGAAGCAGCCTCAGGCCTGCTTCCCGCTCACCCACTCGTCAGGCTTGGCGGCCTCTGGGGCATCAGCGGGAGCCCGCTCCTTTTCGATCTCCCGGTTGAGCTGGTGAAACAGGTGGTCCGGTGATCGGTAGCGCCGGGGCAAGCAGGTGTGCAGGGTCTCAAGACGGCTCCAGCACAGGGTTTTCTGCACCTTTTTGAGGCTGCTGCCCTCCATGAGCAGCATTTTGAGGGCCTTACGGTAGAGGTAATACTTCGATTCAAGCTCGCCGATCGTCAGTCTGGGCGTGTCTGTGTCTGTCATCGCGCTCTCGGGAGAAAAAATTCAGCTGGGCAACAATGTGCTGGCTCAGTCGCGTTGGCGAACGGCGCGTCTTCTCCCGGGGTCAGGCCCGCTGCGGCAGATGCGATGCCGCAGCGGCCTAATCCATTGACCCTAAAGCACCTCTCGTGTCAGCCGGCTTGCCAGTTGGCAGGGGGTTCCGGCTTCTCACTGTCCTTGAGGGAGGGGAAGGTGCTGCGGATCTGAGCGGTGATGGCCTGGCGCACCGTTTGCCGGAACTGCTCAGCCGCTGCTGGGCTCAGGACCGGGTAGCTCGAGTCGCTACTGGCCTCACCCCGCAGGGGCTTCCAGCTGGTTTTTTCACGCTGCTTGAGCTCTTCCAGGGGGGTGAGGAAATCGAACGCGAGGGTGCGACCGGAGGTTGCAGCCTCCGCAATCCACTGCTCCCGCAGGGGGATCAAGTCCTTGGCCTTGAGGGTGTCAGGCAGCCCCAGCACGGGCTCGTAATAGTCGAGGGCCCGCAGCTCCTCCTCCAGCAGCACCGGCCAGGCACCCTGCTCCGTGTCGTCGAGGCTGGCCTCGGCGCCGCTGGCCCGCATGGCTTCGAGATAGAAGGCCAGCCAGCGGTAGTGCGACTTGTCGCGGGTGCGTTTCTTCTCCGAGCCCTTGCCGGTGGCCCGCTTGGGCAGGGCGGCTTCTGCCTTGCGCAGGAACACCCGGTCGTCCCGTTCGAGGTTGATGGCACCCCAGCGCTGGCGGTACTCCCAGAGCTCTTCGTACTTGCGCACGTCCTCTGCGGTCCACCCCAGGGCCTTCAGCTCTTCTGCCCTGTTCTCCTCGCCTGTCTGCACGCGTCTGTTGCCTTGATGCGTGCGCACCCTAGGTCCCGTCTATCCGCCGCAACATGGTCTACGGCCTGGTGGTGGGGATCAGGCGGATGCCGTTGCGTTCCAGCTTGATCTCAAAGCTGTCCCCCGGTTGGAGATCCAGCAGCTCCGTGTAGGCCTTGCCCACCATCAGATTGCCGTTGAAATGCACGTGGGTGCTGAAGGTGAGTTTGCGGCCGTCTTTGCTGAGGTCCTTGCCGTGGTCAGCCCGGAAGCTGAGGCCCTTGGCCTCCAACAGGGCTTCGTAGAAGTCGCTGTAGTGGAGCCGCTCAGAGCCGTCTTTCTTGGCACTCACATAGCCGCAGTTGCGCACGAGTTCTGATTTGGAAATGGGGCCAAGATCCCGCATCTTGGAGAGCAGTTCTGTGCCACGCAGCATGGATCTTCTGAAGGTTGGGTTTGTTCTACAGCTGCTTCCTTCCCTGGGCTGCGTGTGCCCCTGTTTTGCCGCAGATCTGCCCGAGCTCCGATGGGATCTGGCGCCGTTGGGATCCCTCGCCCCTGTCAGGGCGTTGCCCGGTGCCGTCATGACTATGAAAGAAGTCCCTACTCCGGCCACCAGGTGGAGACGAATCTCAGCGGCATGACGCAGGCAGTGTCGATCCCCGCCGCTGGCCTCACCCTCGCCGGAGACTTGATGCTTCCCGCCCAGCCCCGGGGCCTGGTGGCCTTTGCCCATGGCAGCGGTAGCAGTCGCTTCAGTCCACGCAATCGCTATGTGGCAAATGTTCTGCACGCGGCGGGATTGGCCACCCTGCTGTTTGATCTGCTCACGCAGCAGGAGGCCGCGGAGGACGCAACGGGCCATGCACCGCGCTTTGATATCCCCCTGTTGCAAAAGCGCCTGCTGGCTGCCATCGACTGGTGTGTGCAGCAGCCCCAGCTGGAGGCCCTACCCCTGGGCCTGTTCGGTGCCAGCACCGGTGCGGCAGCGGCTCTGGAGGCTGCCGCTGCCAGGCCCCAGCTGGTGCAGGCCCTCGTGGCCCGTGGAGGCCGTCCGGACCTGGCCTTTGACGCCCTCGCCCTGGTGCACTGCCCCACCCTGCTGATCGTGGGCTCCTTGGATGTGGATGTCCTGGAGCTCAATGCCTGGGCTGCAGCCCACCTGCGCGCCTCCCACGATTTGTTGGTGATCCCTGGAGCTGGCCATCTGTTCAGTGAGCCGGGCACGCTGCACCTGGCGGCGGCGGCGGCCCGCGACTGGTTCCTGCAGGCCTTGGACGCCTCCTGACCGGCTTGTGTCCGCTGGACACAGCGGTGGATGGGGCGCGCTGGTGTGATCAGCTATCACCGGTTTGCCCCGGTTTCAGCCTGGCTGTGCCCGCATCTGCGCCCCCGTGGCTCGCCGCTGCAGGCAACATCTTCGGTTATGGAGTAGCTGGCCGCAGGTTGCAGCACATCTGGTGTCCCAACGGCGCAATACCAGGAGTTGAGATCAAAAAACTGGGTTTACTGTTGAGGGGCCGAGGCTAAAGCCATGTCTTCAATGTCTCGGTTGCCACGACTTCATCCATCGCTGGATTCCTCTAATGAATGATCGCTTTCGCGTGCTTCAGCGTCAGCCGCGACGCATCTCAATTACCCTCAGCTACCACGTGCATGAGGCTCTGTTGAGCCGATCCGAAGAGGAGGGCCGTTCTGTGTCTAACCTCTGCGCATTTCTGTTGGAGGATGCCCTGCGTGATCAACGCAGTCCTTTGATGCCATCCCAATCAATCCCCCCTGCGGTGAATGGCTTGATGCCCAATGGTCGCGTCAAGTCGCGCAGTTTTTAGATTGTCTTTTCAGATGAGCTGCAGACCTGCAGCGATGTTCAATCTGATGGCTGGGGCTCCCTAGGTTCTGAATTAAGAATCTAGGGAGCCTTTCTGTGTCCAGGCCTCGCCGCCGCTCCCATCCCCGCCTCACATTGGCGGCCAAAATCCGCGACCGCGACTGGATCGCGGTGCGCTGGCGGGTGCCTGCGGAGCTCAGGCCGCTGCTGCCAAGCCAGCTTTGCCTGCGCTTGGTGGATCTCAATCCCGTGGATCCTCTGGCTACGGCTCTCGTGTTGCAGGAGTGGTTGGTGCCCACCGACCGAGGGGAATGGTTTCTCGCCGCGCCAGCGGTGGAGCGGGTGTATCAGGTGCGCCTCGGTTGCCTCGATGCCCAGGCTGGCTGGCAGGAATGGGCACGATCCAGTCGGCTGCGCTGTCTGGTACCAGCACCACATCGGTTGCTGGTGCCCGTGCGCAAGCGGGAGCCGTGCCATCCACGCCAGAGGCTCTGGCTGTTTGCCGATGCCAAGTTGATGGTGCATGGAGCCACGATGCGCCATGCCCAACTGGTGATTTCTGGTCAGCCTGTACAGGTGGAGATCGATGGCACCTTCTGCTTCGATGTGCCCCTGAGGGAAGGGGTGGATCGTTTCTCCTTGGTGGCCCAGCCTGGGCTGGGTCCCGGCCCTGCCATCAGCCGGAGCGGTTGGATCCGCAAGGAAACAAGGCTGGGGTGAGCGATCGGCGCAGTTTGGTGAGGGCATGGCGCTCCAGCCGTTGCACCTGATCCTTGCTGCGGCCAATCATCCGTGCCACCTCGGCGAAGGATCGATGGGTGTCACTGCCGTAGCGGAGCTTGATCACAGCCAGTTCAGGGGTGGAGAGTTGATGCATCTGGCTGTGCATCCAGCTGTAGTCGTCCTCGATTTCGGGCAGGTTGCTGTCGGATACGGTGTCCAGAAGGGTCATGTCTCCATCGCTGCCGTTGAGTTGTTGATCGAGGGAAATCGTGTTGCTGCGGTGGTTGATCGAGAGGGCGTAGAGCACCCGCTCTTCGTTTTCCCCCAGGGCATCCGCTAGCTGCGTGGCATTCAGCGGTTCCTTGCCATTCACCTGAAGGGTTTCCGCCTTGTTGGCAAGGCTCACCAGATTCACGGGGATCCGGATCGATCCGTTGTGCTCCTGGAGGTAGCGATTGATGGACTGGCGTATCCACCAGTAGCCGTAGGTGGAGAATTTGTAGCCGCGGGTGGGGTCGTATTTCTCAGCGGCCCTCAGGAGGCCCATGTTGCCGGCCTGCACCAGGTCCATCGGGTCGTGGGCGAGATGCTTGAGGCGCCTGATGTAGCGCAGGGCTACGGTCACCACCAATCGCAGGTTGGCATTCACGATCCGTTTGAGTGCTCTGCGGCCTCGCCGTTCGAGCGCTTTGGGCGGATTGGGGTCGTCCATCCACTCCTTCACGATCGTGCCGAGGTGCACTTCTTCCTGTGCAGTGAGGAGCGGAACACGACCAATGGTACGCAGGTAATCACCAAAGGCATCACTCATCGCTGGGTTGGATGCAGGTGTCCAATCTTCAACTGGATTGATGGAAAATTGACTGCTCTGACGCGGAGGTGCGGTGTGTCTGCAGCGGTGAAGTTCGTCGTGCAGGACGCCAGGATTCATAGGCTTGGTTCCGGGTCTTCTTGCTCAGAACCACTTGCCAGAGTTGCCCTTGACGAGAACGGAAAAAGCCGGCACAGCTCAACAGGTAGTAGCGCCAGAATCGATAGAAGTCGTGATGAATATCGTGTTGAAGGGCAGGCCAGGCAGCATCAAAGTTCTGCCACCAAGCCATGAGCGTGCGATCGTAGTCCTTGCCAAAATTCTCCCAGTCCTCCAGTAGAAAGTCGGATTCAAATCCACGGCAGAACTGGGTGGCGGATGGCAGTCGTCCGCCTGGGAAGATGTGGGTATCGATCCATCCGTCTGTGTGGTGTGTGGTGCGATCGGAGCCGATGGTCTGCAACAGTGCCAGTCCGTCACTGTGCAGCAATTGATTCACGCTATTGTGGAACTTATTGTGGTTGCGTGGTCCTACATGTTCAAACATGCCAATGGAGACAACGCGATCAAAGGGCTCGCTGACCAATTGAGGTAGTTTGCGATAGTCGCAGAGTGCAACTTGGATTGGTAGGTTTTCCAGGCGTTCCTGGATGAAACGAGCTTGCCGCGATGACACCGTGATGCCCATCACGGTGACGCCGTAGTTGCGGGCGGCATAGGCCGCCAGGCTTCCCCAGCCACAGCCGATATCCAGCAGTGTCTGACCTGGCTCCAGCTGTAGCTTCTCGCAGATCAGCCTGAGTTTGTGCTCCTGAGCGGTATTGAGGTCGTCCGCCTGTCGCCAGTAGCCGCAGCTGTACACCATCTGTGGATCCAGCATGGCGGCATACACCCTCGGATCGATGTCGTAGTGGCGCTGGCCCACCACAAAGGCCCGGCGTAGTGATTGCGGGTTTAACCATCGCTCGCGTACCAGCTCGGCCAGGCTCAGTAGCTGCAGTCGTTTGCTCAGGGGTGCCTGGCCGTTGGCCTGCAGGAGCCGGCTGATGAGCTCGTCGAGTTGCTCGCAATCCCAGTCGCCCCTTACATAGCTGTTTCCCAGGGCTAGAGAACCCTGGCGGAGCAATTCATTGAAGAGTGCTGGGTTATGGACTTGTAGGTCCCACGGCCGCTCACCGTTGAATTGCACATCTGCATGTTTTGCAACGGTGGCAATCGCCGCAGGAATGGGCATTGTGCTGGTATCACTGGCACCAATCAAACGCTGTTGAGAGCAATTCCCTGAACTTGTTGTAGATTCGCGGCAGCTTGTGGGCGAGGGCGCTGCGATTGAGCGCCCTCGCCGTAGTTGTTACTCGATCGCCACTTCCACGGCTGTAGCTTGGCTCGTTGGGACTTTGGGAAGATCAACTTCCAGCAGCCCATCATGGAAATGGGCTTTCAACTGTTCCGCATCAACGTTTGATGGCAAGGTGAAGCTGCGCATGAAGTTTCCGTAGCTGCGCTCGATGCGGTGGTGACGCCAGCCCTTCTCTTCCATTTCCTTATGCCGCTCACCCTCCAGAACCAGAATGCCATTCTCGATCTTTACCTTTACATCCTTTTTCTCCACGCCAGGTAGTTCAGCATGAATCTGAAACTCTTTGTCGTTCTCGCTGATATCCACCCGCGGACACCACTCGCCATTGCTACCCCATTCGCCCGAACGCATCAGCGGCAGGCTGAGATTGCGGCTGTAGCGATCCATTAGATCTTCAAAGTCTCGCAGGGGTTCCCACTTCATCAATGCCATGGTGCTTGAATTGCAACGCCAAACTCAACCTATGAAGCTGGCCATGCTGCCATGGCAGATGCAGCGGAGGTGATTTCGATGTGCAGCGATGGATCGATTGGAGGCCCGAATCATGCGACCCATCGAAGCCATGCTCTGGAACTTGAGCCCAATATCTTCACATGGGAAGATCTGATGAGGAATGCAGATTCTTCGCTTCAGTGTTCAGAACGGAGCCTGCGGCATAAGGTGTTCCAGAATGCCAGAGTATTACTACGTCTGATGTGGAACTCCAAGCTTTCTTGTGCGTCTGTCTATGCACAAGGCCTGGTTGACAGCCGCTGAGCCTGGTATTCGCCTAGATGGCTTGGTTTGAACCTGTCAGGATACAAGTAACTTGGCTCTGTTAACTCTAGGCTAGCCCTGAACCCTCAGCTTGTTGAGGAGAAAACCGAGAACAGTTGTTTGACGTGTGATGACATCACCTGTGATCTGCATGCCCAGTCGCAGTTGGCAGTTGTCCTTGCGCCCTTTGAGACTGTTGCTCTTCGGTTGCACCAGCACCTCATAGGCGCTTGTCGCCGCACCCCCGTCGGCCGCTCTCTGAGCCTGTGTATCGGCGCCCACGCTGAGCACCCGGGCTGTGAGCACACCAAATTCCGCGGTTGGACAGCTTGCCACCCTCAGGCTCGCCTTCTGCCCGCTTCGCACTTGGCTGATCAAATCTGGAGGAACCAGGAGCTTGATCATCATCCGTTCCGAGGCAGGCGCCAATACGGCCATGGTTTCTGCAGGCTGCACAACCTGACCCGGATGGTGGAGGCTGGTCTGGATCACGGATCCGCTGATCGGTGCTCGCACGGTGGCCTGCTCAATAGCCCTGTTCAGTTGTACGAGTCGAGCTCTTCGCTGGGCGAGTTGTTTGCTCCATTCATCGGCCGATGCGCGGGATTGAGATGCAGTCTGCTTCAGTCTGGCAAGCTCGCTTGCCCCACGCGCTTCCTGTTCAGATACGCCCTGTAGGGCTTTGAAGAGTTCCGATCGGCTCACCAACTGACGAGCCTGTTTTTCCTCAACGATGCTTTTTGGCACTGCGCCACTCGTGAGAAGAGACTGGTATCGCTTCAATTGGCTCTGTTCGAATTCCAGAGTTGCCTTCGCCTGATCGACCCCACGGCGTGATGCTGTTCTCCAGGAGTTGGTTAACTCTCCGAGAGCCTGCACCTGAGCTTGTAGCGACCTTTGCTCTTCGCGCGATTGATTGGCCTGTCGTTGCAAGGCCGTTAGCTCCTGGTTCACCTGGTCACGCTCGGCCTCCAGTGTTCGGCTATCTAAAATAGCCAGCACTTGTCCTTGGCTCACTTGCTGGTTTGGCCGTAGCATCACCTGCTGTACCCGTCCCCCGAGCTCACTCTGCAACAGGGTGTTCTCGCCAACGGGACGCACGGTTCCCTGCGCGCGAACAGTTTCTTGCATCGGCCATACGGCTAGAGCTCCTGCCCCGAGTGTTAAGGCAAGAGCAAGTTGACGGCCTAGGGCCCTTGTCCATGGGCCTGGGCTTGGAAGGAAGTCATCGTGTTGCAGCTCATGCAGCACGACCGAGACATTCTCGCCGCCCTTGCGTATGGACGTTGTGCTGGGTACCAGACCCCGGTCTGATCTGCCTGTATTCGTCATGCGGCTTGTAGGTAAGGGCCAACTTGGCTGTGGTTTCGGAGGTCATGAGGGTGACTCTGCTGCTTGACAGATCCTTGTTCCATGTAAATGATCCAGTCCGCGCGCAAAATCACACTCGAGCGATGGCTCACCAGGAGTGTGGTTTTTCCCTTGCGATGATCCAGGAGGCGATCCATCAGCCGTGCTTCTAGGACAGGATCAAGGGCAGAGGTGGATTCATCTAGCAGGAGAACCGAAGGATCACTGGCCAGAGCCCTAGCAAGAGCGAGGCGTTGTCGTTGACCGCCAGACAAATTGGCGCCGAATTCACCTAACACAGTGGCATAGCCGTCAGGAAGCCGACAGATGAAGTCATCAGCAAGGGTTAGTTGGCAGAGCTCTACCACATCCGCGAAGCTCAAATCTGGATAGGCGAAGATAAAGTTATCGTAGATCGAACGATTGAGAAAAATGTCCTCTTGAGGTAGTAGTACCACCTGTTGTCTTAGGCATTCAAGGCTGAGATCGCGTCCATTGAATGGCCCAAAATGAATTGTGCCTTGCTGCAGTGGGTATAGTCCAGCAATGAGCTTGCTCAGGGTACTCTTTCCACAGCCAGATTCTCCAATTAAAGCCGTTGTAATGCCCCCTGGAATTCTGAGATTTAGGTTCTGGATCAACGCACAGCGTCCTGGGTGATGGAAGCTCACGTTATGGCAGACAATATCGCCATCGGCTGGGATCTCCGCCTCTTGCTTGCCAGGAGCTATTGCTGATTCTGCCGGATGTTGCAGTGCGTCATCCAGGCGATCCATCACAACCCGAGATGTAATCCATTCTTGGCTCAGTCCTGTCGCAGCGGCTAGAAATGCAAGAACATTGCCCCCCATTCCATTGAATGCCAGGAGCTGACCAATGGTGAGTTGTTGGTTCAGAACAAATGAACTTCCGTACCAGAGCAGGATCACGGTTGTCACGTTGCCGAGAAAGGTCGTGGCTGTGCTCGCCTTGAGCTCAAGCATTCCCATATTCCAGGCTAAATTCGCCAGACGTCCTTGCTTGCCCTGAAATTCATCCCATGCCTGTGGTCGCGCCTGTGTCGTTTTTAGAAGGGTCTGCCCCCTGAAGAGTTCAACCAAAAACCCCTGGTTATCAGCTGATTGCACCAGCATGCCCTGGGTTCTCCGATGTAAACTTGGCAGAATGGCTACCTGTGCTAATAAAACGGTCGAATAGCCAACCAAGGCAGCTACCGTGAGGGATCCACTGTATTGCCACATCCATAGCAGTGAAATGAGAGCGATGCAGCATTGGCCAGGCAGCCCTAGCACTGCATTGGCAATCAAATCATTGAGGCGCTGGATGTCATCCAAACGGCTCACAACTTCTCCGCTACGACGACTTTCGAAGTAGCTGAGTGGCAGTTGTAGTAAATGCCGGCCGTAGTGTAGGACCATCTGCAGTTGTAGTTTCTGTCCAAAGTGGCCCACCAAGACACCCTGCAGCAGATTGAGCAATGCTCGCAGTAGGAAGAGAGCTAGAATGCCTATGCTCAAGCTCCGTAGCATGTCTGCATCTCCACGTACCAATACATCATCCGTAAGGATCTGCATGAGTAGCGGCATCGCCAGTGCAAGAACCCCGATGCTTAGGTTGAGTGCAAGTGCTTGAAAGAGCAATCGCTTAAACGGCAGCACCAGGGTACGGATAAGGTTTGCTCCCCTGCCTCTTTGCCAGTTCTCCTCAACTTTGTCTTGCGGGGGGAAGCGCTGAGGATCGGTTTCCAGGAGTAACACCACCCCATTGTTCCAACCCTTGAGAAAAGCCTGCGGGCTCATCTCTCTTAGGCCAATCGCAGGGTCAGCTACAAGCAGTTGTCCATTCTTATGGCCGTGTAACACTACCCAATGGCATCCCTGCCAGTGGCAGATGATTGGCATCGGCAGGGATTCCAGGTCGCTGAGCATTTCCGGCGAGGCCTTAGCTGCTCTGGCATTGAAGCCAAGACTTTCTGCCCCGCGCTTCAAGCCCAGCAATGTTGTTCCCGTGCTGGACGTGCCAACACTGTGCCTTGCTATTGAGAGAGGCAGCGCATAGCCATGACTTTGGCAGACGGTGGCTACGCAGGCTGCTCCGCAGTCTTCCTCACTGTGTTGGCGTATGCAGGCTGGGGTGTCTGTTGGAACAAAAGCTCGCAGCTGGCTTTTGATCCAGGTTATCCATTTGACGCGTTCCATTCCCAGATGCTCCTTGGGCTGGTTCAAGCCGAGGCATCCATGCTCAAGCCATTCAGCTGGTTGTTCACAATCGAACCGCCATTAAACACGATGTTGATTGCAAAGTTGATTTGGTTGGCTCCCATCAGTACGGAGCTCATGATTCCGCCACCTCCAGCTCTTCCACCCCCTCGCCTCTGCGGACTCAGACGTGCGTTGTAGCTTCTCAATCCGGAGCTGCGGCCGCCACAATGCTGTTCGGCTTCGAATTCTTTGAGGAACTGCATGGAATGATTGGATGAATGTGATAGGAAGCCCGTTTCCTGTGATGGAAACGGGCAAGCATCAAGCGGCGATGATCGCTGACAAGTCCAAGCCTGTGAGTTGGCTCACGCCTGATCCAGCTGAACCTCCGAGTAAACCAACCGCAACGCTGGCAGCATTGTTCAACTGCAGTGCATTGGTGAGGATGGAGCTAATCGTGATACTGGGCGATACATTGATCGTGAGAAAGCCACCTGTAAGGGCCTCTGCTTCCAGTTCGTTAAGTTCGTACATGGTGTCTAGGAGTGGGAAAAGCCACCGCTAGCTGATGGCAACTAACGGTGGCTTGGTGTGAACAGATGTGGCTCAGCTAATGACAGAACCCAGTTCAAATGCATTGCCCTGCAGACTATGGGCAAAGCCACCACCCAGCAGGACACCGATGCCGTTATTGCTTACGGTGTTGCCCTGGGTGAGGCGAGTGGTGTTGAAGCTGTATTTGGTGGTGTCGATCTTGGTAAACCTCCAGCCACCGCTGAGGGCCTCTGAGTCGCGGCTGTCGAGTTCGGTGAACATCATCATGGTTGCTTGCTTTCGTGTCGTGTTGGTTGAGCTCTAAACCTCAAGTCCCTGATGTGACTCAGAGGATGTAGGAGGTGACAGAGGCAATGTTTGCTTGCTCGCTGGTAGCGACGCCGTAGCCTGCGAGACCAAAGCCAAAGTTATTGGCTGTGTTGTTCTGGCCTACAGTCGTCTTGTTCGACTTATAGGTGTAGGCCGATTTCTGGTACCAAGAACCCCAGCGGCCCCCGGTCAGGGCTTGGGCTTCTTGGTCCGCGATCAGATGGAGTTTAGTCATCGATAATCTCGAAGAGGATGAAGGACCTCCAAAGGCCCCAACTTGTTTTAGAGCTGGCTGATCATGATGAGGTGTGAATCAGCACTATTGCAGCATCTGTGCTGTGGCCAGCTAGGGAAAACTTGCAGTTCGGAATGAGCCCCCCCAGCTGAGTGACAATGCAACAGCACGACCTCGTCCATCATTGTTGGCTAGGTTTGCCCCTGACAGCGCGATATAGATCGGCACCTCCCTTAGCGGCACATAGGACAGTGAGGCATTGATTCCCTTGCCAACCCAGCCAGCGCTCAGCCCCAGGTTCGGGGTTAGTTCTATCCCTGCTGATGCGAGCAGCCCATCGCTCACAAGATTCACCGCGTCGATCCGTTGAAAGCGACCACTTCCCCCTCCGAGGTTGATCTGCAGTGTCTGTCGAAAGTTCGGGTCGTCCTTTCGGAGCGCCCATGCCCCTGTGAGCACGCCATAGGGAGATCCCCCTGGTTTTGGCCAGTTTCCATAGGAGGCCGCTCCAAGCCATCCTGCTCCGATGTGCATCGTGAAGTCGTTATTGGTGTAGAGCTCCCTGCCGAGTCTCACGTCGAGGCTGCCACCATTGCGCTGATCCGCCAAACTCTCCAGGTTAAAGTCCACCTCAATGGCCACGAGCCGCCGGGCATTACCCATCCCCACGCCGACATTCACACTTCCGTCAGTTGTTAGTGCATTGTTGTTATTGCCGTCTTCGTAGCCATAGATCGAAGATGAGACAAAATAGTTTCCCCACTCAGCTACAAAAGCGGTTGGCATCTGTGTGGGGTTGAGGTTTGGTCGGCTGTATGGCTGCTGTTGCCTCTGGCCTTGTTTGTTGTGATCCTGCACCATGCTCTCTGCCGATTCGTTGGCATGAGCATGTAGCGTGTTACCCAGGCTCCATAGGCTTCCGATGAGTGTGATACCAACGACGATGCTGTTCTTTTTGTTTTGTTGCATCGTTTAGGTCTCCAGGCAGCGGAGTGCCTGTTGGGGTTTGAGTGGCAGTGCTGTCTGGATCCAGTTCTGACTCTCAGGTTTCAACCTCCAGTCTTCGTGCCCAGTGGGAAGTGGCATCCATCGTGGTTGTTGTGCCTGGAAGTACACCAGTCCACAGAGTTCTGGAAAGTTACTTCTGTTGTCTATTGCTTCTTTTAACCATGTCGTCTGATCCTTGCTCGATCCACTTACACCCATTTCGGCTACAATCACAGGCTTCCGATAGCGATCGTGCAACCATCGTTTCTCGCTAAATAGTTCGGAGAAGCTGGGGAGTGATCCATCTTCTGTCCACGCACGACTGGCATAGACGGATAGACCGATTAAGTCCACATAATCTTTTCCTGGCCAGAATTTTTCAGCACCTTTTCTGCCAATTGGGGACCAGACCCATCGGATCTGCTTGTTGTCTGCGGAATTGAGCATGGTGTGCACATACCGATAGAGCTGAATGTATTTTTTTGGCTCCTTCCATGCCCATGGATATTGACCTGGCTTGTCCATCTCGTGGGCAAAGCGGAGCAGCACTGTGCCCTTGTGCGCTTTCAGAACCTGTTTGATTTCTTGAAGCTGCTTATCATATTGACCACTCAGCACATCTGCATGTAGATCCCTATCATCTCCATCTGGATCTGTTTTGGGAAAGGGTTCTAGTGTCACCAATGGAACTCTTGTTTGTATTGTACTGTCTGCTAGAAATGACATGAGTTGCTTCGCAGCGGATGGATCAATCCAGCTGATGAACTGATGGTTCAGATCTAGGCCATGCCAACTCTCATTGCGCGGCTCTGTTGTGTACATTCCAATTAACATCGGGTAGCGATGGCGATTCTTGATGTCGTGGTTGCTTGCCAGGACTAGTAATCCACTGGTCACTGCAGCCAGTCCGATCAATCCGGTTTGTCCTAAAAGTCGCATTGGTTTAGGATCTGATTAATACCTTGCTGATTCCTGCTTGCCAGGTGGCTGGCGTGGTCAACGGTGCCAGTAATTCTCGTTGTCGTATCCAGATGCTGCTGAGAGTAAGCACGATGGCCGTTGTTGCCATGAGGTGATGCCTACGCCTTGTCTTTCGGCTTAATGTTGTGATTGCAAGGATCGCTACCGTTAAGAGAGCAGCATTGATGAGAGTGAGTAGAACATAACCTTGTGCTTTCGGGGCGATGGGTCCCAGCAGCACTGCTACGCCGCAGGCCACGAACACCCCAGCCAAGTTCGGGACCAAAAAGCGCGATGGTAGAGGTGAAGCTGAACCCCCTTTGTTTGTTACCTTAAAGTCCAGTGAATATGAGGACCATCGCATCACAAATGCGTGGATCACGCCTGTTAAAATCCATGGCCCCCGGCTAAGCTCAAAAAGCCCCTGCTCCCACGAGACCAACGGTGCGTCCGGTGGTTGCAGTAGTTTCTGTTGCTTTAAATACAGCACTGGCAATAGTGTAAGCAGCAGCTGTAGCCCACTCAGGGCAAGAAAGCTTGGGTAATGGACCTGCATCCAAGGTCTATTGATTGCCAGCGCCACAATTGGCAAGCCTATTCCGAAGAGGCTCAACAAGCCTCTTAGTGGATAGAACACCTGGGCATAGAGAAACTGTAGCCTTAATCTCCAAGGCAGTTTTCTTAGCAGTGCAGGTGTGTAACTCAGTAGCAGAGCTGTCAAACTCCTGGCCCACTGCATCTCCTGCACCATCGCATCTTCAAAGGTTTCCGGTCCTAGTCCGTGGCAGATTGCACGATGGGCAAAGGCTCCACGCCAGCCCTTTGCATTCATCAGAAGTGTTGTTGAGTGGTCTTCCGCAAGTTCTGGTCCCAGTCCTCCGATTTCCCGAAGAGCTTTCGTACGTACTGCGTAGTGGCTACCGATGCATAGTGGGGCAAGACTGTTGTTAAATCCGAGTTGTTGTGGTCCATGCAGCACGCTCTCGGCGTATAGTCGTCCTCGTGCAACCCAGCTCGTGTCAGCATTGCAGTCGCACACTGACGGTGCTGCTACATATCCGATCCCAGGGTCATTAAATGGTCTGAGCATCTCCTCTAAATACCCCTCTGCGGGTCTATGGTCGGCATCCAGCTGCACAACGACGTCGTAGCGCTCGTACCCGAAGTGGTCATAAAAGTAAGCTAGATTGCCTTCCTTGCACCGTCTCCGTCTTGGCCAGCTAGGTTGGTGATAGCCTTCTACTTGCCAGCGCGACGATATTTTTACTCCCTGCTGACTGCACCACTCCTTCACTTCTGGGCTTGGCTGTTCATCTGCCAGCCACGTCGCATGATGGTGTCTCTGTTCTATTGCTGCTTCCAGTGTGGGTCGCACGACGGACCACGGCTCTGATGGACTCTTTGTGACAACCATCGCAACTCTCAGACCGCTAGGTGGGTTGAGTCTTGGATTGACTTGTCGCATCCGAAGAAACAACACAAATGGCCATAGTGGCAGGCCGGTCACGTAGATCAACAGACTTGCGTTGAACAGTGTGTAAGGCAAGCTCACCCACGTATCTGGCTGCAACATCCATCGCCAGAACGCGAGCGTGCCCATGATCCAACATAGAACCAAGATCTGCAGCACTCTTTGCTGTCTGTTGTCGAATGCTGGCTCGAATATGCTGTTCATGCTCTCACTTCTCCTCGCATCTGGCTCGCCCCATGACTTAATCGCTGCTTTCGGCACTCTCTGTGCTGCTTCGCTCGCACCCTCTCTTTTTCTGGTCTTCCTTGTCCGTTGACTTCCCTTGCTTTTCCTTTGCTCCTTCTGCAGGCTTTACATGTCGTTCGTTTCATAGCAGTTCACCACGTCCGATCTGCCATACTTCAAGTCCAGCATCTGCGGCAGCCTGAATATCCGTCCCGCGTCGTGTATCAAATACCCAGCCGGGCCTACGCATTTTGCCTGCTATCTGATTCCAATTCATCTGCTGATAGTCACACCAGTCCGTGAGTACGATCACGGCATCGGCATCTTCACATGCCTCTTCAACAGTGTTGTGCCGGCTGAAGCTACCTTCAAGTAGTTTGCTGATGTCAGCATCCGACACCCTTGGATCATGGATGCGCAAGCTAGCGCCATCATGAAGTAGTTCCCGGCAGATCGGAATTGCTGGGCTTTCCCGGGTGTCGTCTGTGTCTGCCTTAAATGCAAATCCAAGAACTGCCACCTTCTTCCTGCGTAGCCCTCCAAACATCCGGCGTACAACTAGATCAGAGATTCGCTTCTGAGACCAATTGTTCAACTCTACGACTGAACGCCAGTAGTGTGCTACTGGATCCAGCCCATAATGTTCCGCTAGATAGATCAGATTGAGTAGATCTTTTGTGAAGCAGCTTCCTCCAAAGCCTGGCCCTGGTTTCAGAAACTGTTTGCCGATACGCTGGTCACTGCCAATCGCCAGCCTGACTTCTTCTACATCAGCGCCTGTTGCCTCGCAAAGTCCCGCAATCGCATTGATCGATGATATTCTCTGAGCCAGAAATGCATTAGCTGTTAACTTCGCTAGTTCCGCCGACCACAAGCCTGTTGTGATGATGCGGTCTCTTTCGACCCATTGTGCGTATATACCGGCGAGCTCCTCAACGGCTGTCGCTTCTTCGCCACCCACTAAAACACGATCTGGATTCTCCAAATCATGAATTGCTGTGCCCTCCGCCATGAATTCTGGATTGGAAAGAATCTCGAACTTTGCATCATGACCCTGGCTCAGAATCTTGCGGAGAATGTCTGCTGTTCGTACCGGTAGTGTGGAGCGTTCGACAACAATTGTGCTTCCTCTCGCATCAGTTGCGATCTGACGTGCAGCCGACTCGATAAACGTTAGATCTGCCGCCGCTCCTGCTCCGTGCCCGCTGACCTTCGTCGGTGTATTCACGGATAGAAATACCATGTCAGCTTTTCTTATTGCTGCTGTCACATCGGTTGAGAATCTCAGATTCTTTCCCCGCACTCGTTCTAGGACACTTTCTAAGCCCGGTTCGTAGACAGGTAGCGATGCATTGCCTAGGTTGTTCCAGGCGTCAATCCTTTTCTTGTCTAGGTCGACCACTTCAATTTCAATGCCACGGCACTGATCTGCCATCACAGCCATGGAAGGTCCACCTACATAGCCAGCTCCAATGCAGCAGATTCTGTTTGTCATGATACTTTTGTGAGAACTTGCTTGGTTTCTAGCTGTGCCTTAATGTCGGCGATGGTTTCTTTTAATCCGTTCTCTAGTGAGATCACGGGTTGCCACTCCAGCATCTTCCTTGCAACTGTGATGTCTGGCTTTCTTCTTTGAGGATCGTCTTCTGGTTTGGCTTTGTTTGTCAGCCCTGCTTGTGTATTTACTAGATCCCTGATTATGCGGGCTAGCCTCCTGATTGTGATCTCGTCCGGGTTTCCCAGGTTCATAGGGCCTTTGTGTCCACTATTCATGAGTGCCACTAGCCCTTCAACCAGATCGCTGCAGTAGCAAAAGCTTCTTGTCTGCAATCCATCGCCATACATAGTTAGGGGTTTCCCTTGTATTGCCTGGCTGATGAAGTTGGTTACAACCCTTCCATCGCTGCTACTCATCCTTGGCCCATAGGTGTTAAATATTCGTGCCACGGCTACCGATGTGCCATGCATTCTCGCGTGGTCAAATACCAATGTCTCCGCAATCCTCTTGCCCTCGTCGTAACAAGCCCTTGGGCCTGTGCAGTTCACGTTCCCCAGATAGCCTTCTTGCTGGGGGCTTACCAGTGGGTCTCCATAGATCTCACTTGTTGAGGTAAACAGTAGTCTGGCTTTGCACCTATGCGCAATGCTCAATGTGTTTAGTGTGCCCAGGAAGCATGTCTCAGCTGTGCCGATGGGATCTTTCTGGTACTGCTCGGGTGACGCCGGACATGCCAAGTGCCACACCTGATCTGCCTCGACGTGAAATGGCTCTCTCACGTCATGCTCTACCAACTCAAAACGAGGATTGCCTAGCCACTTCTCTATATTCTTCTTTGAACCTGTCTGCAAGTTGTCGATGCAGACAACTTTGTTTGCCCCTGTACTCATCAGTCTGTCTATTAGGTGAGAGCCGATAAAGCCGGCCCCCCCAGTCACTACGTGACGCATCAACCTGTTTCTTGGGTCCCTGCGAAACTATGGGATTTCTGCTTCACTGTCCGGACTTTGCTGCCCGACTGTGCATCTTCTGCATCTCTATGCCTGATTCTGCTGCAGTTTTCCAGCACTCTTTGGGCTCTGGCATGGCCCAGTCAATGTGAAGCTCCTGCTTACTTCACCCCATTCCCTCTAGGCGTTCCTCGCCCTTCCCTCCTGTTGCGCAGGGTCTCCTCCATGGCCTCCCCTGCGCCTACTTTCTGATCCCTTCTGCTTGTGGTCGCTTTTGGCCTTCTGCCTGCATGATCCACCCAGCTGCCACTGGCCCATCCTCTCGGGTTGATGGGTGTGGCATATTTTGAGCATATATGGCCTTCTGGCTTAATCTCGAGCGATTCACATCTTCCTTTTGGTGTTTAATGGTTGTCATAGCATGACTGGATGATCATCCTGAACTCGTCCCACCACCCCTCATCGGGGCCTATACCATGCTCACTCGAATGGCTTTATTGAGTAGGACTGCTCTTTATGCTGCTCTTCCCTTCGCAGTTCTAGGGTTTCCTTTGCCAGGCAGCGCTGACATCCTTTACAAGCTCACGACCAAATGCAGCTTGAACGGAGCGGCACCGGTGCCCTGCACGGTGCAGGCTGAGGAGGATGGCAACGCTACACTTTATCGTCACAAGATCGGCAATGTCACCGAGACAGTCCGCATCACGGACTCTCCTGTGACTATGGCCTTGTACAACGCTGGCACGAAGCAGTGGGTGGGGCTTTCCATGGCTTCGGCGCGTTTCTCCTCGAACACCATCTGCTTTAATCGGCAGCAATTGTGTGTGGTAAATCCTAATTATCTCAATAGTGTGAGGGAGGACAATCCTGCTGCTACATCTAAGCGAGATTTGGTGAAGGTGCACTTCGGCCGTGATGGGCGCATCGATGCCAGCTGCTACGACGACGGTTGCGAGGTGATTCAGAAATGAACGTCTTTACAGGATTAAGCACTCTGTTGCTTGCTGGTGCCCTTGCTGCTCCTGCTGGGTCCAGTTTCGCTTTAGAGCTCACCGCCCAGCCCGAAGCCGTTTTCAGCGCAGTGATTGCCCGAGCTGGTGGTGGTGGTGGTCGAGTGGGCGGCGGTTCCCGAGGTGGTGGCTCCCGAGGTGGTAGCCCTGCTCGCGGTCAAACGGGCTTCAGCAGTGCGGGTGGCGGCCTCAACCGTGGCTCCAGCCGGCCCACTGGAGGCTGGACTAACAAGGTTGGCACCGATCGGGCTCGCCCCTCCATTGATCGACCTGCGGCCAATCGCTCGTTGGCCGGTACTGGAAGTCGTGATCTCAAGCTCGATGGTAACCGTGGGTTGAACCGCGAAGGCACCCGTGAGCTCACCCGTGACGGCAGTCGCAATATCAGCCGGGATGTTAATCGTGACATTAACCGCGATGTTAATCGAACTATTGATCGCAACTGGGGCCGCAATATAGACATTGTCAATGTAGACCTCTACCCTGGCTGGGCTCGTCCTGGTTGGGGGGTCGCCCGCCCTTGGAGCTACGGCTGGTACGGGGGATGGTCCACCCCAGCTTGGGGTTGGTGGGGTGCCCGGGCTGCTGCTTGGGGTGTTGGTGCCCTCGCTACCGCTGCTGTGATCAACAATGCCGTTGATGCTGCTGTTAGCGATTACATGAGTTACATCGTTGTTCCCAACACCGACTACCAATTGCTTTACGGCACTGTTCAGCCCACGAGTGGTTCCAGTATCACTTTCGATGTCACGGCCAATGGCAGCACCTATCGGCTAACTGCCGATTGCAATGCTGGTTATCTCAATGGTCGAGAGCCCAGCAGTGCGTCCCAGGCGGAGTTGCTCAATGCAGCCTGCCAAGTCGCTTACGGATCAGTCTAATCCGACCTTACTAATCCCCTGGCTCGCCAATGCATGGCGAGCCTCTTTTCTCTTTCCATCTCCTGCCTGCACTAGTCTGATTTAACCGGCTGAGTCTGTACACCTGTTCCCTGTTTTATTGCCCGCTTTCCCTGTGATTCGATGAGTTGTCTTTGTTCGCTCTCTTGAGCGTCACTTCGACCAGCCACATGATGCAGCCGATCATCCTTTGATTCTCTGTTTCCCGGATGGGGGGGATCCTTGATTAGTCTTTTGTCTCGTCGAGCTCCACCCAGGTTGCTTCGATCCTCATAATCATTTCACACCTCGTACCTTCACACTCACAGTGCCGACGCTTCAGTTCAAGCACTTTGCTCTCCTTGCCCTATTGGCTCCACTCTTCCCCTGCAACGCAGCCTTGGCGCTTGAGGTAGAACCGGTCCCCCCTGATTCTTCTGTGTTGGAGGTTTCAGACATTCGTTCGGTAGATGCCCCTGAGCCCACTCCAGATGACTGGGCCTTCACCGTGGAGGCCTATGGCTACTTGCCATGGGTGGATGCCACCACTACTGTTTCGGGCTTCGAAACCACAACTTACTTGCCACCTGGAGACCTTCTCAACATCCTCCAGTCTGTTTTTATGGCAAGAGCCAGCGCTGAGAAAGGTCGTTGGGGTGTTCTGGCTGATGTGGCGTACACCCAGCTTGGCGCTGAGCAGTCTCGAACAACTCGGCGTGGTTTGTTCACGGGAAGTGCTCAGGTCACCTCAATCAACGGCCTTTACGATCTGGCTATTCGCTACCGTTTTGGTGCCCGTGAGTCGGCCATTGGCAAAGCTGGCCACTATTGGATTATTCCCTATATGGGTCTTCGGGTTGTTGAAGCGCAGCTTGGTGTCAATGCTGAGATCATCGGTAACGGCCCACTCGGCCTCAGCTTTGAGAGCCAAGGCAGCCTCAATCATACGTGGAGTCAGCTCTTGATTGGCACCCAGGCTTCTCTGTTCCTGACCCCTACACTGCGTGCCTTTGTTAGGGCTGACATCGGTGGCTTCGGGATGGCGGGATCTCGGGATCTTTCTGGCAACGCCCAGGTTGGCTTTGGTTATGCGCTTGGCAACAGCACTGATTTGAATGTGTCCTGGCGGTATACCGGCATCGCTTATGACAATGGGGCGTCTCGCTCTACCGGCTACACCAGTGATCAGGATGGTGTTGAGGTTGGCCTGAAGTTCTACTTCTAAGTTCTGCCCTAGCCGGTCTTCCTTAGCCCTTCGCGCAATAGGCTGGAGGGCTTGATCCGATATGTGCCTTGAAAATCGCGGCTGAACTGTGAGAGGTGTTGGTAGCCATAGGCCATCGCTACTGACGACACGGTGTCTGTTGGTTCTGGATCCAGTAGCCGCCTGCGGGCTGCTTCCAGCCGTTGGGTCCGTACCCAGTGGGTGGGGCCGCAGTTGAAGCGATCCTTGAACACGTTCCGCAGACTGCGCTGTGAATAGCCACTGCGCTCCTCCAGATCGCTCAGATGTATGGGGCGATCGAGGTTGCCCCGAATCCAATCCAGCAGTTCATCGATGATCGATGCTTTGGTTCTTTGTTGATCAGTGGCCCGTGTGCGGCATTTGTGGATCATGTCACCGCAGATGACCAGGGCCAGACTGCGGTAGATCAGTTGTTCGAGACCAATCATGGCTAGTAGGTTGTTTTGCTCTAGCCCTGGGAGCTCCACCACCTCCAGGATCTGGTGCAGGGCATGCACCAAGTCGCGCTCGGCATCTTGGCGCGGCTGAATGATTCTGATGTACCCTAGTCGCTGCTTGCAACGGCTTGCACTGAGCCGGAACGAGGACAGTTCTGTGGTAATTCGGCCCAGGCGTTGCTGGTCGATTCGGATCACTATTCCGCGGAACGATCCGATTCGCTTGCGATGGGCTCCCGCAGGCAGGTAGAGCAGGTCATGCGGGGCCCGAAGGATCTGTTCCACATTGCCTTGATGCACGGTGAGGTGGGTGTCCACCGGCAGCAGCACGCTGGGATTCGGATCCGTTTCTCGGTTGCGGCCGTGGTAGCCCCTCGAGATCTGAATGTCGTTGATCTTCCAGGCCTGGTTGCTATCAGCACCACCTATCCCTAACCTGCTTGATTGATAGGAGAGGCTTGTCATCGGGCCTCCACTCGTACAACGCAACGGAATCCCATGTGGCATGTGGAGGTGTCGATGCCCTGAGCCATTCGTGCGGCTGGTCGGTAGCGGCGGCAATAGCTCGGTGCACATAGAAACGACCCACCTTTCACCACCTTTCGCGGCATGCTTCCGTGCTGGGAGTTTGGCGCGATGCTGGCCTCACGGGCTGTCTCGGCGCCATCGTAGCAACCAGCACCGCTAGAGGGTTCTGCGTGGTTGTTGTTGTACCAATCGCTCGTCCATTCCCACACATTGCCGATCATGTCCACTAGGCCATAGCCGTTGGCGGGAAACACCCCGATCGGTGAGGTCCGTTCGTATCCGTCTTGGAGGGTGTTGTGATGTGGAAACTCTCCTTGAAAGGTGTTGGCCATCATTCGACCGCAGGGATGCAGCTCTTCCCCCCAGGCGTATTCGGTGTTGTTGAGGCCGCCCCGCGCTGCCCGTTCCCATTCATGCTCGTAGGGCAGTTGCTTGCCCAGCCACTGGGCATAGGCCTCAGCGTCCTCAAAAGCCACATGCACCACGGGATGGTGCTCACGGTTTTTGATCGAGCTGCCGGGTCCCTCGGGATGCCGCCAGTTGGCCCCTGCGATGTACTGCCACCAGCTGTAGGGATCTGCCTGGTTGTTCACGGCTACGGGGGGCACAAACACGATTGAGGCCGGAGCCAGTTGCTCCTGCAATGCTCCGGGATAGACGGCCGGATCTGCACCACGTTCAGCCACAGGGCTGATTCAAAGTCTGGTCATGGCTTTAACTCTGGTTGCCGTCGCGCCATCGCCAGCAATGCCGTGATGTCATGCATCACCGCCTGTAGGCCCTCTCGGATTGAGCCGAATCCGGCCAAGCGCAACAGGTTCATGGCTGCGGTGCGCAGCGTGGCCATGACACCGGCGCCGTTCCCGCCGTAGCGGTGTGCGTCTTCCCGGAGCTGAGTGTCCCGGATCCAGTGCCAGCTCTCCAGGCTCCAGCGCTCTCGCACCAAACGCAGCAATGCTTCTGGGGTGGTGCGCAGGCTCGTGATGAATCGGTGGGTGGCCTTGAACGGCTTGCTGTCGCGGGTTCCGGTCGCGATGACTTCCGCGATCCAGCTGTCGCCATGCCAGTTGACCTCGATGTGCTCTGGCGCTTCTTTCGCCCTCAGAGTCCAAGTGATGTCACGCCCATGGCTGACCTCGTGATCCGTTGCCATGAAAGGGATCTTGCGCCTTCCAACAAACTGATCGGTGATTTGCCGGTAGAGGCTCCGCTGGTTTGCTTTCACGGTCAGTAGGAAGTCGGACCCCTGCTCCTTGAGTTGTCGAAAAACGCTTGCTGCGTATGGAGCGCATCCGCCTGGATGAGAACGCCCTCGAGATTCAGCTCCCCAAGCAACTTTTGGAGCACCGCACGCTCGTGGTTGTCACCTGTGGCGTAGCAGGCCTGAGCGATCGCTACTCCCAAGGCTGCGGAGTACAGCGTCACCTGGGCGATGAACGCAGAACCGCCGCCGCTGGTTGACTCAATGGAGCCCCGGAGGGTCTTGCCATCACAGATCAGCTGATCAAGTTCGCTTGCTCCACCTGGGATCTGAGCGATCGTCCAATCCCGGATGGCGGTGCAGACGGCGGCGACGTCCACCTGCAGGAAGAAGTAGCGGAAGGCTGAATCTGAGGGGGGGCGTTTGAGCTCAAGGCCAAGGGCCTCAGTCAGCACAGCGTGATGGCGCCGGGCAAAACGCTCCAAGTCGCGCAAGCTCTCGCACTTGCTCAGGATGCCGAGCACAGCTACCAGCAGAAGGTACCAAGCCGGGATACGGACACCCCGCCGCATCCGAGCATCCGGGATCGCCTTGAGGTAGCTGATCAGATCGAGATCGGTTACGGCAGAAACGCTTTGGAGCACTGAAAGGAATCAATCCCACCGACCTCAGCCCATGCTCGCAACCCAGGCAAGGCAGCCTGTGACACACTTTGAATCAGCCCTGCGTTCAGCCAGTGTTCGATGGCCGGTGGCCTTCACGAATTTGAGGAACTGGGCATTGGTCACGGGAGCCCTATCCATCCAGAAGCCCTGCACCTCGGCCTGATGCGCCGGAGCTTCTTCGGGGTAGTGCTGATCGGATCCCATCACAAACGCACCCCCAGGGATCCAGCACATGTCCCGGGCCGGCGGGCGGCCGGGAGCACGCTCGCTTCTGCCGGATGGGGTGATGGATGAAGCGGCAGCCATGGGCCAATGGATGAAAGGCCCGGTGTTCCCCGGGCCCGTTGCATGGGATGGACTCGTTCGGTGTGTTTCAGGCGCCGCCGCTGGTGGCCTGTTCCAGTTTCTCCATAACCCGCTCCAGCGAGAAGCTGGCGGCCTTCTGCCGTGGCGGGAACTCCGCAAAGGTCTTGAGGAAGTCCCCCACGAAGGTCTGTGCCGGCACAAGCATGAACACGTGATCAAACATCCAGTCCCAGTAGGTGTTGGAAGTCACGTCGGCGCGCTCATAGGGATCGGTGAGCAGGTTGAAGATCTTGGGCACGCGCAGTTCCACAAAGGGCTCGGCCCAGATCTGACAGGTGCCCTGCTCCCGCTGTTCCTTGAACACGAACTTCCAGTTGTCGTAGCGCAGGCCCACCAGATCACCGTCGTCGGAGAAGTAGAAGAACTCCCGGCGCGGGCTCTTGTCGGTCTGGCCGGTCCAGTAATCGAGCATGTTGTACCCATCCAGATGGATGTGGAAGGTCTTGTCCCCGACCTGATAGCCCGATTTGAGCTTTTCCTTGATGTCCGGCTCACCCGCGGCGGCAAGCAGGGTGGGCAGCCAGTCGAGGTGGCTGCAGATGCCCGTGAGATGGCCGCCGGCTGGGATCTTGCCGGGCCAGCGCACGAGGGCAGGCACGCGGAAAGCACCCTCCCAGTTGGTGTTCTTCTCGCTGCGGAAGGGGGTCATGCCGGCATCGGGCCAGCTGTTCATGTGGGGCCCGTTGTCGGTGCCGTACATCACGATCGTGTCGTCGGTGACGCCTAGCTCATCCAGCAGGTTGAGCATCTCACCGATACACTCGTCGTGATAGATCATCACGTCGTGGTATTCCGACTGCCAGCGCCCGCTCCGGCCGATGTCCTGGGGCCGGGCGTAGGTGCGGAAGTGCATGTGGGTGGTGTTGAACCACACGAAAAAGGGTTCACCGGAGGCCACTGCATCGTTGATGAAGCGCTTGGCCTCCACAAGAAACTCATCATCGGCCGTTTCCATCCGCTTGCGGGTGAGTGGGCCGGTGGTCTCGATCCGCTGGGTGCCATCGCCATTGGCCCAGCAGTGCAGCACACCGCGGGGAGCGAAACGCTTGCGGAAGTTGGGGAACTCGGGGTCATCCTCCTTGGGATAGTCGCGCAGCTCGGGCTCCTCCTCGGCGTTGAGGTGGTAGAGGTTGCCGAAGAACTCGTCGAACCCGTGCACCGTTGGTAGGTGTTCGTCGCGGTCGCCGAAGTGGTTCTTGCCGAACTGGCCCGTGCGGTAGCCCTGGGGCTTGAGCAGCTCGGCAATGGTGGGATCTTCGGCCTTGAAGCCCTGCTCTGCGCCGGGCAGCCCCACCTTGGAAAGGCCGGTGCGGTAGACGCTCTGGCCGGTGATGAAGGCGGCACGGCCGGCGGTGCAGCTCTGCTCGGCGTAGTAGTGGATGAACGTCGCGCCTTCTTTGGCCACCCGGTCGATGTTGGGGGTCTGATATCCCATCAGCCCATGGCTGTAGCAGCTCAGATTGCTCTGGCCGATGTCATCGCCCCAGAGGATCAGGATGTTCGGTTTTCCGTTCGGCATTGGGAGAGACCACCGAGAAAGGGGGTTGACGGAGCTCTGTGGCACTTCCGCAACCCTTGCTATCGGATTGTGGGCAGGCTGGGAGGATGGAGCCGCTCAAAAAGTGCATTCCTACCGTTTTTGCTGCTTTCCTTCCCCTGTGTGGAGCAACTTGCTCAAGGGGCGGGCTCCCTGGGTTTGGACTATTCCTTGACCCAGCTTGTCGGTGGTCCCCTTCAGGCCGACCTCACTCCCGTTGTGCTCGGCCCCTTGCAGCTGGTGCGCCTCCGATACAACCGGACCCTCCACGTCGCTGGCGCCAAGCCACCCGGTCATCAGGTGTTCGCTCTGAACCTGGCCCCTATGGCCATATCCTCCGCGATTCGCAGCCACGGCCAACTGTTATCCACCGCTTCGGTCTTTGGCACCCGTCCCGCGGGTGAGGCCCATCTCGTTTTGCCGGACAGCTCTGAGCTGGGCCTGCTCTCCATGAAGCGCGAGCTGTTTCAGCAGTGGGCGCTGGACCTGGGGTTCGGGCACCTTGATGAGCAGGTTCCTGCCACCAACTGGTTGTCCCTAGACCCCCAGTTGTTTGAGGGCCTGCGCCGCTTCTTGCTCCACCTCTTCCGTGTGGCGACACACCAGCCCGACTTGTTGCAGGTGCCCACTTGGCAGAGCTTGGCCTTGAAGGACGTTGTTCCCCTGCTGATGAGTGGGTTGAGTCAATCTCTGGGACAGGGTGTGCGGCCAGCAGCGCGCACCCCGGCCCGGATCGACATGGTGAAGCGGGTGCAGCGCTGGATGGCAGACCATCCCACCGAGCCCATCACCCTCGACGACCTCTGTCGGCAGATCTATGCCAGCCGCCGCAGTGTGATTCAGGGATTCCGTGAGCATCTGGGCATGGGCCCGATGGCCTATCTCAAGCTGCAGCGCCTGCATGCCGTACGCCGCCAGTTGCTGGAGGCCGCACCCGATCAGGTGAGCGTCACCGGGGTGGCGGGCAACTTCGGCTTCTCTAATGCGGGTCATTTCGCCCGTGATTACCGTCAGCTGTTCGGTGAGCTCCCCAGCATCACCCTGTTGTCGCGCCCCCTGAGGAAGGGAATTGACACCACTACGGTGATCAGCAGGTAGGCCAAGATTCCGACCTTCACGCCACTCAGGTGGCTGCCGTGGGTACTGGCCAGCAGCAGGGCCAGCCCCGGATTGCGCATCGAGGTCACCAGGGAGGAGGTGGTGCGCTCTTGACTGGTGTTGCCGGCTAGGGCGTAGCCGATGGCCAGGGCGGCCACCACCATCACCACCATCAGGGCCAAGGCCGCCAGGTTCCTGACCAGGAAGGGCAGCAGGATGGGCCCAGCCTTGATCAGCACCACCACGATCAAGAGCAGCAGCAGGATGTTGGCCAGCTTGTCGAGCGGGCTTTCGAGGCGATTCGCCAGCGATGGCGCAACTTGGCGCAGCAACACGCCAATCGCCAGGGGCAACACCTGCACCCTTGCCACCTGAAGGGCTACATCCCCGGGCTCGATGTTCCAGCCCTCGATCCCGAAGATGGTGCGGAAGCCGGCTGCCATCAGCGGCACCGACACGATGGCCCCCAGGGCGGCACCCACCTGCAGCAGTCCCGCGAGCTGGCGGTCGCCCCCACATTTCCCCGCTTTGCGCAGGGTGAGCGGAGCGCTCGGACAGAGGGCCATCAGGGCCACGGCGTAGCGCGCTTGTTCCGTGAGGGCATAGCTCCAGGGTGTTTG
This sequence comes from Synechococcus sp. HJ21-Hayes, assembly GCF_024345835.1. Lineage (GTDB taxonomy): Bacteria > Cyanobacteriota > Cyanobacteriia > PCC-6307 > Cyanobiaceae > Vulcanococcus. The sequence goes on from NZ_JAGQBW010000012.1 coordinate 33,545, forward strand.
CAGCAGCAGCAGCGCCACCAGGGGCACCAGCAGACAGGAGCCGATCAACACCCGGATCAACAGCCCTGGCCGGCCTGTCCACTGCTGCAGCGCTTCCGGTCGCAGGCTGATGCCCAGGGCCAGCATGATCGTGAACAGGGTGGTGCTCACCAGCAAGGCAGGTGTTGCCGTCATCGCCCCATGCCTCCAAGAACGAGAAGAAGCAGAGCCGCCAGGCCGATCAGGGTGATCATCACGGCCGTCGTTGAAGCGATGGATGGCTCCTCCTGATCGGTGACGTCATCCCGCAGCAGGCGTTGGAGATTGCGGCTGTGTTGTCGGGTGGCTGCCGCCATGGCCACCACGCCGGTGACGATGAAGGCGAGGGCCACCAGTTGCACACTCCAACCTGGGTTGCCGATCTGGCCTGGATTGCGGCTGTTGATGGCCGCCACGATCTTGTCGAGCCCGAAGCCGAAGCTGATCAGCGAGAGGCAGGTGCGGATCCAGGCCATCAAGGTGCGCTCGGCCCCATCCCGGTTGCGCTGGCGGGCGAGGTTGTCGGTGAGGTTCATGGCTGTGCTCCGTTGTGTTGCTGGTCTGGTTCAAACCGCATCTCCCCTTCCAGTTCCCTGGCCAGGACTACGTTGAAGATGGTGCGGATCACAGCCACAACCACCATCGCCAGTACCGCAGCGGGCCACCGCAAGGTAAGGACCCCTTGTCAATGGCGTCAGCGTGATTCGGTGGAACTGCACGGATTCGGCACCTCCAGCGCTGTTGGCCCGCTGTGTCGCGCTGGGGCGCGGATGGATTGAGGGCTCGTTGGGCGGGCGATAGGGTCGTGCCAGGCAGGCTTCCCCATGACAATCGCCGCAGCGCAACTGGACATTCAGACCGCGGAGGGTGGCCCGATCGGCGTGATGATCTGCGGCCATGGCAGCCGGAATCGCCAGGCCGTGGCCGAATTCGCCCAGCTGGCGGAGGGCCTGCGGCTGTTGCTGCCCCACGTGCCGGTGGAGTATGGCTATCTGGAGTTCGCTCGGCCGATCCTGCGCGACGGGCTCGACAAGCTGCGGGCGCAGGGGGTGAAACGGGTGCTGGCGGTGCCCGGGATGCTGTTCGCGGCGGGCCATGCCAAGAACGACATCCCCTCCGTTCTCAATACCTATGCGGCTGAGACCGGCCTGCGCATTGATTACGGCCGCGAGCTCGGCGTGGATCTGCAGATGATCCAGGCCGCTGGTGCCCGCATCCAAGAAGCGCTGGACACCGCGGCGGCCAGAGGTGCCGTTCCCCTCAGCGACACCCTGCTGGTGGTGGTGGGGAGGGGCTCCTCCGATCCGGATGCCAACTCCAACGTGTCGAAGGTGACGCGCATGTTGGTGGAGGGCTTCGGTTTTGGCTGGGGCGAAACCGTGTACTCCGGGGTCACTTTCCCTCTGGTGGAACCGGGCCTGCGCCATGTGGTGCGGCTGGGCTTCAAGCGGATTGTGGTGTTCCCCTATTTCCTCTTCTCAGGGGTGCTGGTGAGTCGCATCCGCCAGCACACGGCCCTGGTGGCAGCCGACCATCCCGAGGTGGACTTCGTGGATGCCTCTTATCTCGGTGATCACCCGCTTGTGATCGCCACCTTCCGGGAGCGGGTGGAGGAGGTGGTGCGTGGCGAGGCGCTGATGAATTGCTCCCTCTGCAAGTACCGCGCCCAGGTGTTGGGGTTTGAGACAGAAGTGGGGGCCCCTCAGCAGAGCCACCACCACCATGTGGAGGGCTTGATCGAGGGCTGCACCCTCTGTGAGCACGAGTGCACCGGTGCTTGTCAGCCCGATGGCATCTCGATTCCCCTGGGCCACCATCACAGCCACGATCACGATCACAGCCATGACCACAGTCATAGCCACGATCACGGCCATGCCCCTTATCCCCACGCGAACCATCCCCTTGGGCCGCGCACCCTTCACAAGCCGACGTTGAAATCCGAAGACAAGGGGTGACTTCGCTCGCCTCATCCGTCTCGATGTCAGCCGCGTCCCATGAGACCACCGGCTGATAGGGCCTGCTTATCGCGTCCTGCTTTCCCCAGTGGTGGGGCATGTCCCCCAGGTCTGTCTGCTGTTTTCCCCAGCCGATGGCTCGAAACGCTCCGTCTGTTGTGGGCTTGGGGATTGCGGCATGTCGTCCACAACGCACTTGACAGACCCCACGCTGCTGCTAGCCGGGCTCCGTCCCCCTCGGAGGATGCCGCCGAAAACCCCTGGGCCACCAGCAGTCTCAAGCATGAGCCGGATGGTTCCGGGTCCGGGCGACCCCTTTGACGCACAGGCCTTCGCCGTGGCTTTCTGGCTGCAGACCACGGGGCAGCACGCTTGGACGGAGACATGGCGAGGGAGAGCACCCAGCAGCAGGAGGCTGTCCCGGTTGTTGCCCCCGGGTGAGTCTGGAGGCCGAGGTGCCAGAAGCCCTGTTCGAGGGCATGCGGGCCTTCCTGGAGGGCCGCCCAGAATGGGACCAATACCGGGTGATCACCTCGGCCCTGGCCAGTTTCCTCTTCCAGAACGGTTGCACGGATCGTTGCGTGTCCCAGCACTATCTCAACGGTCTCTTCATGCATCCCGGTGAGTGAACACAAAAAAGCGGGAGTGCCGCGCTCCCGCCTGTGGTTTCTCCCTTGCCCGACCTGTTAGAGGTCGCCAGGTGAGTGTGCGAGAGCTGCCAGGATCGAACTGTGGTGGATGACACCAGATCCACGATTCAGCGTTCGCGATTCACAACAGACCGCCCTTGAACTTGCTGGCGGCGTGGTCGCAGGCCCGCCAGGTCACCGCCATTTCCGTGAGGGTGGGGCTTTGCCAGCCGGCACTGGGCCAGCAGCTGCCATCGGTCACCAGCAGGTTGGGGGTCCGCCAGAGTTGGTTCCAGGGGTTCAGCACACCGGCCTCCTCATGGGCGGCCATCGGCGCCCCACCCAGCTCATGGATGTAGTACCCGGGTGGCGGTGCATCAGGGGCCAGGGCCAGGCTGCCCTGCACTAGGGGCTCCACCAGGGGCATCACGAACAGGTCGGCCAGCGGGGCGATGCGGCCACCGCCGCTGGCCACCACGGCCTCCATGCGAGCCTGCATGTGGGCCACCATTCGGGCTTCGTTCTCCCCCCAGCGGCAGTCGATGTGGGCGATGGGCAGGCCCCAGGCATCCACTCTGTTGGGGTCGAGGCTGATGCGGTTGTGCCGCTCGGCCAGCACCTCCCCGTGGCCGATCAGGAAGCCCACCGCGGCTGAGCGGTCCCGCTTCAGGGCTTGAGGTGGGTCAAAGCGCTGGATGCCGCTCCAGAGGCCATAGCCCCGCAGGAAATCGCACGCGCTCGAGTCGCCGAGGTTCACCGTGTTGGGGATGAACACGCTGCCGGCGCCGGAGAGTTCGGTGTCGCCTGGTGCTGGCTGATCTGGCAGGGCAAAGAAACGACTGGTGGAGATGTGGTCCATCAGGTAGTGGCCCAGGTGGCCGCTCACGTCCTCCAGCTGCCCCTGTTGCTGGGAGTGCAGCAGGATCCGCACGCTCTCGATGGTGGAGGCGCAGAGCACCACCAGCTGGGCGGATTGTTCGTGCCATTGGCCCGTCGCTGCGTCGACGTAGGCCACCCCATTGGCTCGGCCGTTGCGCTGATCCACGCAGACATGGCTTACCACCGCTTGGCTCTGCACCCGCACCCGGCCCGTGGCCAGGGCGATGGCCAGGGCGCCTCCCTGGGAGCAGGAACGGGGCCAGGGGCCGTCGGAGGCGCGGCGCAGGGCGAAGCCGCGGGAATGGATCAGCGGCAGCCCCAGCTGGCGCTGCACGGCGGCCTGCAGGTGGGCTTCCGCCGGTGTGAACGGCAGGGGGGGCTTGTAGTGGCCATCGGGTAACTGGGCCAGGCCGTCGCAGTGGCCATGCACTTGCAGCAGGGCTTCCAGGCGCTGGTACCAGGGGGCCAGATCGCGATGCTGGATGGGCCAGCTACGGCCGTGGCCATCGCGCTCTGCCGCCTTGAACTCGTAATCCGACAGCCGCAGGGTGATGCCCCCCCACGTGAGGCTCTTGCCGCCCACCTGGCGCCCCCGGGTCCACAGAAAAGGCCGCTCAGCCGGGGTGGAATAGGGGTTGCGGCGCTCGTCAACAAAGAGCTCAGGGTTGGCTTTCCAGTAGCCGGGGTGATTGGCGGCCAGCCGCTGTTTGCCGCTGCTGAGATTGGCCAGCCGCCGCAGGGTGTTCTGCGGTTCGTTGCCGAAGGCCCGATCGGCCGTGAGTTCCGGACCCGCCTCCAGCACCAGCACCTCGAGGCCGGCCTGGGCCAGGGCCATCGCGGCCACTCCGCCCGTGGCGCCGGACCCCACCACGATGGCTTGCACCATTAGAAGAACGCCACCGGTGTGGCCAGGGGCGTGGCAGGGATTGGCACCATGGGGCCCATCTTTTCAGAGCCCAGTCCTGCTGGCGGCCTGGGTGGCGGGATCGCGCTGCTCAGGCGCTCTGCAGTTGCTTGAGCTGATCCTGCAGCCGTTGCTTGAGGCGCTGTTGCACCAGTGAGCAGAGGTCGGCCACCAGGTCGCCATCGGTGCTCCAGATGGTGCGTACGCCATCGCGTTGGCACCGCACCAGGCCAGCCCGCTGCAGCTGGCCCAGCTGGCGGCTGATGTGGGACTGGGAGAACCCGGTGGCCTCGATCAGCGAAGCCACATCCATCGGCCCCTGCCTGAGTTGGCAGAGCAGCTGTAGCCGTGCCGGCTCACTCAGCAGGCGGAAAAATTGGCTGTACTCCTCAAGCAGCTGGGGACTGGGCATGGACCCGGCGGCGTCCATCGTAGTCCTTTATGGCGATAGACTCATTGTAGCGTGCCCAGTTGCGGGGCAGGTCTGGGGGCGGTTTGCGCCCTTGCTGTGAAAATTTCACGCCCTATCCTGGGCCCATGCCTTCAGGCCCCCCATGCACTTCTGGGCCCCTGATACCGATCCAGTCCATCCCATGGATTGCACGCAGCCGGAGCGCTACGTGCTGCAACGGCTCAAGACCCAGGGCTTTCTCGCCATTGCTGCCGATGGTGTTCAGCTGGTGGATGTGGAAACCTCGCACCAGGCCCATTGGTTCCACACCCACGAAGCGGCCCTGCGGGCAGCCCTAGAGCTCAACGCCGAAGGCCGTGGCCCCTTCGACGTGGTGAAGCTGGAAGTGGACGTGCTTTGAGGGGGTGACGCTTGGGGTTTGCTCCAGGCGGGAATCGCCAACAAAAAAGCTCCTCAGTTGGACTGAGGAGCTTTTGTTCATGCCCTCGTGGGGCGTCGTTGGAGTTGGTGGCGGGGAGGAGATTTGAACTCCTGACCTTCGGGTTATGAGCCCGACGAGCTACCAGACTGCTCTACCCCGCGTCGACCCCTGAACCATACAACACGGCGTCCCCCCCAGGCAATGAAGGGCAGGATGGAGAGACGTCGACCCGCGGCAGGGCCGCTTCGCATGAATCGCTACCTCCGCTACGTGCGGTTTCCGTTCATCTGCTGCGTCATGGGCCTGGCCGTGATCTTTGTGGCCAAGGGTGGGTTTAGCCCCGCTGGGCTGCAGGCCGTGTGGGTCACCCTGGTGCTGCTGGCCCTGGAGATCAGCCTCTCCTTCGATAACGCCGTGGTGAACGCCCGCGTGCTGGAGAAGCTCACCCCCGGCCAGCAGAACTTCTTCCTCACCTGGGGCCTGGTGATCCCGGTGTTCGGGGTGCGCTTCCTCGGCCCTCTGGTGCTGGTGAGCCTGGCCGGTGGCATCGGCATCGGCGAAGCCCTGGATGCGGCCCTGCATCATCCGGAGCATTACCACGAGCTGCTTGAGCTGGCGGAGCCGCGGATTCTGGCCTTCGGGGGCATGTTTCTGCTGATGGTGTTCCTGCGTTATTTCTTTGATGAGGCCAAAACCTTGCACTGGGTCCAGGTGCTCGAGAAGCGCCTCAGCCAGGCGGGCAGGGTGCCGTCCCTGGAGGTGGCTGTGGCCCTGGTGATCCTGATGCTGGTGGCCACGGTGTTGCCGGGTCCCTTACGCAGCGACGTGCTGTTCGCTGGTTTGATCGGCCTGGTGCTGCAGATTCTCAGCACGTCACTGGCGGACGTCTTCGGCGGTGAGGAGGAAGCGGTGGGCCGAATGGCCGCCAGCGGCGGCCTGGCCAGTCTGGTGTATCTGGAGCTGCTCGATGCCTCCTTCAGTCTCGACGGCACCATCGGTGCCTTCGCCATCACCAGCGACCTAGGCCTGATCATGAGCGGTTTGGGCCTGGGAGCCCTGTTCATCCGCTCGCTCACGGTGATGCTCAGCCGGGAGAAGGCGCTCGACCAGCTCATCTATCTCGAGCACGGCGCTCACTACGCCATTGGGGCCCTCGGGTTGCTGATGCTCGCCGGTGTGGTGATCGGCCGCTGGGGCTGGCACGTGCCCGAGTGGCTGAGCGGCCTGATCGGTGTGGTGCTGCTGGTGTTGGCCCTCGGCGATTCGCTGCGCCACAGCCGGCGCCATCAGACCCTGCCCTCGTCCCACTGACGCCCCTCACACCCCATGGCCTTGCGACTGTTTCTCGATACGGCTGATCCCGAGGCCTGGGAGCAGTGGCTGCCCAGCGGGCTCTTCCATGGCGTCACCACCAACCCCACCCTGTTGCGGAGAGCCGGGCAGCCCTGCGATCTCGCCAGCCTGCAGGAGCTCAGTCTGCGAGCTCTGGAGCTGGGGGCCCGGGAGCTGCACCTCCAGGCCTGGGGGGATGATCTGGCCGGTTGTGGCGCAGCGCTGGCGGCGATCGCCCCTGGGCGCATCTGGGTGAAACTGCCGATCACCCGCTCGGGGGCCGAGGCGGCCAGGCTGTTGATGGCCGCCGGGGTGTCCATCACCTTCACGGCCTGCTACGAGCCGGCCCAGGTGTTACTGGCGGTGGCCCTGGGGGCCGATTATCTGGCCCCCTACCTTGGCCGCATCAGCGACCTGGGCCGCGATGGCCACACGGAGCTGATCCGCATGCAGCGCTGTGTGGATGGGCTGGCTTCTCCCCTGCGGTTGTTGGTGGCCAGCCTGCGCCAGCCCGACGACCTGGCCAGGCTGGCGGCCGAAGGCCTCAACACCTTCACCATCAGTCCGCCGATTGCTGAGGCGCTGTTCAGCTGTGGGGCCACAGAGGCGGCCGCCGCCCAGTTCGAGCGTGATGCCAGCGCTCTCTAACGGCCGTTATCGAAGCGCAGCTCGCCGTTCACCTCGAGCCTCACCCCCTCATTGGGCTGAAGGAAGGCCTGGCTCAGTTCCTCGAGGGTGAGGGGGGTGAGCCACTCCAGCTGCTTCATCAGGTGCAGGGCCACGGCGTGTTTGGCACGGCTGGCACCGTCCTCCACCTTGATGGCGAGGCCAAGACCTTCCCCCAAGCGGCTGAGGCACTGGATGCCTTCGGCGCCGCCCTTGCTGAGTACCTGGCCATGGCTCGAGCGCATCACTTCGGTGTCGAAGCGGCCACTGCCAGCCACCAGCTCGGGGTGGGCCAGCATGGCCCGGCTGAGCCGTTCCAGTTCGGCCTGCTCGGAGGCCCCCAGGTGGGCAAACAGCAGGGCCATCTGGGAGAGCTGTAGCTGCAGGGTGGGGGCGCCACAGTCGTCGCGGGCGGTTACCAGTTCAGCGCCTGGCATGCCCAGCAATTCCCCGACGCGCTTGAGCACTTGCTGTTGCAGGGGATGGTCGGTCTGCAGGTAGCTCTCCAGGGGCCAGTGCATGCGCCGGCAGGTGGCCAAGAAGGCGGCATGCTTGCCGGAGCAGTTGTGCTCCAGGGGGCTTTCCTTACCCCTGGGGGTGGGGCATTGCAGCTGTTCGGTGTCCAGGTCCGCCTTCCAGAGGATCTTGAAGGCCTCACGGGCCTGACTGGCTTCCCCGGCATGGGAGGCGCAGGCGATGGCCAGAGCCCGGTCGTCGCTGCCGGCTTGATCAGCGGCACCGCTGGCCACAAACACCTGGGCCTGGAAGGGTTTGAGCGCCGAGCGGATGAAGCTCAGCTGCTGGGGATCGCCGGCTCGCATCAGCACCCGGCCACGCTGGTCGCACACCACAGCGTGCACCCGATGCAGGGATTCAGCGATGCCGTTACGGGTGAGCCGCACCTCCAGCGGTGGCATGCCGGGACGGGCTGCGGAACCGAAGCTGCTCGAGAAGGTCATTGCGGGGCTGAGGGCTCGGCCCAGGCCGAAGCCGGTTGGCTCAAAGAGCCTGACAGAGGCTCGTCCCCACGAGCATCAGTGCCGCGGTGATGGCCATGGCCTGCTGCAGCCGCTCGAGCACGGGCTTCACCTCGTGGGTGGCCACTAGCAGATCCTGCTCGCGCCAGGCCAGGGGTTTTTCCCACACCTGGCCGTCGTACCAGCCTGATTCCTCGTAGTCCACCGCTGTGGCCATCAGGCGTTGTTGCAGGTTGGTCCAACCCAGCCACTGCCGCAGCAGCATCAGCAGGGGCACCACCAGGCCCGCCACGGCGCCGGCCACCACCAGGCGGGGCAGGTTGTGGCGTAGGGGCACGCTGCCACTGGCCACCAGCATCGTGAGCGGCAACACGATCAGCCAGCTGCGCACCAGGGGCACGGCCAACCCTTGGAAGCTGGCGTGGGGCCAGGTGAAAAACCACGACTGCTGCAGTTCGCGGTACTGCTCCAGGGGCCGCTGCTCAGGTGGCACCGGGCAGGCCTGGGTCTCGGCGATGGGTAGGTCCGGGGTGGGCTCCGGCGCGGGCATGGAGGGCCCGGCCTCAGGCCGGCGCAGCGTTTTCGGAGCCTAGGTAGGCCTCCTTCTCGCCGTGGCCCCAGAAGGATTCCAGGTCGTAGTAGCGGCGCTCATCGGGGGTGAGGGCATGCACGATCACTTCGCCGTAATCGAGCAGCACCCAACGGCCCTCGGTCTGCCCTTCACGGCGCAGGGGCAACCGGCCGGTGCTCTCCTCGATCTTGTCCTCCACGGAGCGGGCAATGGCCCGCACCTGCACATCGGAGAGGCCCGTGGCGATCACGAACCAGTCCGCCAGGGAGGACACCTCCTCCACCCGGATCAGCAGGATGTCAACGGCCTTGCGGTCGTCACAGGCTTCAGCAGCCAGAAGTGCCAGAGCCCTGGTGTCGGCCTCAGCCATAGACGTTCTCGCTGCTCACGGATTGACGGGAGCCCTGCTGCTGAGCCATCTCAGCCCGGGCCTTACCGGCACTCTTGCGCAGCGCCTCCAGCCGGTCTTCGTAGAAGCCGCGCTTTTTCTTTTTGCGGCTCTGCTCCACCAGCTCCTTGAGGGCGCCACCGAGGCTCTTGTAAGCGTTGGGCAGGGTGTAGCCGAAGCGGCAGGCCAGATCGATGGCCCGTTCATCGGCGGCGATGGCGTCCTGCAGCCGCTTCTCCGAGTTGTTCTTGAGGTAGAGGCGGTAGCCGGCAAAGCCCGAGAGGCCCAGGGCCATCACCAGCAGCAGCCCGTCCTGCACCCAGAGCTCGCCGATGGCGCCGCCCAGGCCGATGGCCAGGGCCGCCATCTCCCAGCCGTCGCGGGGGACTGCATCGTTCTGCACCCGACCCACCTCATGCCAGAACAGCAGGTTGCGGTGATCCAGGGCCAGCAGATCCCACTTCTGCAGATCCAGCTGGATTTCCACCTCATCGCGGCCGATCTCCTCGATCGTGATCAAGGGGGGATCCGCGGAGGCGGCGGCTTCCACAAACACCCAGCTCTGCATCTCGGGAGGCAGCAGCCCCTTCAGGCGCTGGAGTTCGCTCATGAAGTCGTCACCGGTGTATCGGTGCTCACCCTAGCCATGGCTTGAAGCCAGGCCACGCCAGCGTTGGACTGCGTGAAGCACTGCTGCGTGAGAGGCTAGCCAGGTTTGGCCGCCGCCCCTCTGCCCATGCCCCGTCGCACGGATCTGCGTCGCATCCTGCTGCTGGGTTCGGGTCCGATCGTGATCGGCCAGGCCTGTGAATTCGACTACTCCGGCACCCAGGCCTGCAAGGCGCTGCGGGCCGAGGGTTTTGAAGTGGTGCTGGTGAACAGCAACCCCGCTTCGATCATGACCGATCCGGACATGGCGGATCGCACCTACATCGAGCCCCTCACTCCCGAGGTGGTGCGGCGGGTGATTGAGCAGGAGCGGCCCGATGCCCTGCTGCCCACCATGGGCGGCCAGACCGCCCTCAACCTGGCGGTGGCCCTGGCCAGAGACGGCACCCTCGAGCAGTTCGGCGTGGAGCTGATCGGCGCCAACCTGCAGGCGATCGAAAAGGCGGAAGACCGTGACCTGTTCAAGCAGGCCATGGAGCGCATCGGCGTGGCCGTGTGCCCCTCGGGCATCGCCACCACTCTGGAAGAGGCCGAGGCGGTGGGTGAGCAGATCGGCGGCTACCCGCGCATCATTCGCCCGGCCTTCACTCTGGGGGGCAGCGGTGGGGGCATCGCCTACAACCCCGAGGAATTCCGGGCCATCTGCCTCAGCGGGCTCGATGCCAGCCCCGCCAATCAGATCCTGATTGAGAAGTCGCTGCTGGGCTGGAAGGAATTCGAGCTCGAGGTGATGCGCGACACCGCCGACAACGTGGTGATTGTGTGCTCGATCGAGAACCTCGATCCCATGGGGGTGCACACCGGTGACTCGATCACCGTGGCCCCGGCCCAGACCCTCACCGACCGGGAATACCAGCGGCTGCGCGATCAATCGATCGCTATCATCCGCGAGATCGGTGTGGACACCGGCGGCAGCAACATCCAGTTCGCCATCAACCCCGCCAATGGCGATGTGGTGGTGATCGAGATGAACCCGCGGGTGAGCCGCAGTTCAGCGCTGGCCTCCAAGGCCACCGGTTTCCCGATTGCCAAGATCGCCGCCCGCCTGGCGGTGGGCTACACCCTCGACGAAATCCTCAACGACATCACCGGCAAAACCCCGGCCTGCTTCGAGCCCACGATTGATTACGTGGTCACGAAGATTCCGCGCTTCGCTTTCGAGAAGTTCCGCGGCAGCCCGGCGGTGCTCACCACGGCCATGAAGTCCGTGGGTGAGGCGATGGCCATCGGCCGCAGTTTTGAGGAGTCGTTCCAGAAGGCCTTGCGCTCCCTGGAAACCGGCCATGCCGGCTGGGGCTGTGATCGCCCGGACGCCACTCCTGAGCGGGTCGAGCTGGATCGGGAACTCCGCACCCCTGCGCCCGACCGCATCTTTGCGGTTCGCACCGCGATGGTAGCCGGCTATAGCGATGCCGCTATTCATCGGCTGAGTGCCATCGATCCCTGGTTCCTGGCCAAGCTGCGCCGAATCATCGAGGCCGAGCAACGGTTGCTGCAGGGCCATTCCCTCAATCAGCTCACGGCACCGGCCCTGCTGGAGCTCAAGCAACTCGGTTTCTCCGACCGCCAGATCGCCTGGGCCACGGGCACCAAGGAGCTGGATGTGCGCCGCTACCGCCAGGGCCTAGGGGTGAACGCCGTGTTCAAGACCGTGGACACCTGCGCGGCTGAATTCGCCTCCACCACCCCGTATCACTACGCCACCTACGAGCGGCCGCTGGAGCGGCTCCACGCCGATGGCAGCCTCGAGTTGCTCAGCCCCGAGAGCGAGGTGCAGCCGGAAACCCGCCGCAAGGTGATGATCCTGGGGGGCGGCCCCAACCGCATCGGCCAGGGCATCGAGTTTGACTACTGCTGCGTGCACGCCTCCTTCGCCCTGCAGGCGGAGGGCTACGCCACGGTGATGGTGAACAGCAATCCCGAAACGGTGTCGACCGATTACGACACCAGCGATCGCCTCTATTTCGAGCCCCTCACCCTCGAGGACGTGCTCAACGTGATTGAGGCCGAGAAGCCCGAGGGGGTGATTGTGCAGTTCGGCGGCCAGACCCCGCTCAAGCTCGCCATCCCGTTGCTGCGCTGGCTGGAGTCGAGCGAGGGCCGGGCCACCGGCACCCGGTTGTGGGGCACCTCGCCCGAGTCGATCGATATGGCGGAGGACCGCGAGCAGTTCGAGGCGATCCTGCGCCGGCTGGAGATCCGCCAGCCCCGCAATGGCCTGGCCAGAACCGATGCCGAAGCCAGAGCGGTGGCCGCGGCTGTGGGCTATCCCGTGGTGGTGCGTCCCAGCTATGTGCTCGGCGGCCGCGCCATGGAGGTGGTGTTCGATGAGCAGGAGCTCAACCGCTACATGGTGGAAGCGGTGAACGTGGAGCCGGATCACCCGGTGCTGATCGACCAGTACTTGGAGAACGCCACCGAAGTGGATGTGGATGCCCTCTGTGATGCCACCGGTCGGGTGGTGATCGCTGGCCTGATGGAGCACATCGAGCCGGCCGGCATCCACTCCGGCGACTCCGCCTGTGCCCTGCCGGCGGTGAGCCTCGATCAGCAGGCCCTGGCCACCATTAAGCAGTGGAGCGAAGCCCTAGCCCTGGCCCTGAAGGTGAACGGCCTGATCAACCTCCAGTTCGCCGTCAAGGACGGCGAGGTGTTCATCATCGAGGCCAACCCCCGTGCCTCCCGCACCGTTCCGTTCGTGGCCAAGGCCACCGGCGTGCCCCTGGCCAAGGTGGCCAGCCAGATCATGGCCGGCAAGACCCTCGAGCAGATCGGCCTCACGGCCGAGCCGGTGCCGCCACTGCAGGCGGTGAAGGAGGCGGTGTTGCCCTTCAAGCGCTTCCCCGGTGCGGACTCGCTGCTGGGTCCGGAGATGCGCAGCACCGGTGAGGTGATGGGCACGGCCCAGAGCTTCGGCCTGGCCTACGCCAAGGCGGAACTGGGGGCTGGCGAGGCCCTGCCCACCAGTGGGGTGGTGTTCCTCTCCACCCACGACCGCGACAAGGCGGCCCTGGTGCCCGTGGCCCGGCGCCTGGCGGAGCTGGGCTTCCAGCTGATCGCCACTGAGGGCACAGCCGTGGCGCTGCGGGCGGCGGGCCTCACGGTGGACTCGATCCTCAAGGTGCACGAGGGGCGCCCCAACATCGAGGACGCCATTCGCTCCGGCAGCATCCAGCTGGTGATCAATACGCCGGTGGGCCGGCAGGCCGCCCACGACGACAAGTACCTGCGCCGTGCCGCTATCGACTATGCGGTACCTGCCGTGACCACTCTCGCCGGTGCCCGTGCCGCGGTGGAGGCCATCACCGCCCTCCAGGGTGAACCCATGGCCGTGACGGCCCTGCAGGACATCCACCCCACGGCTGCTCGGTAGGGTTGGCCCAACTGCCGATCCCTCCGTGACCGTTGCCCCCACCAGCGCCATCTCCCCGGGAACCGATTGCACCGCTGCCTTCCGCGCTGCCTACGAGAACCGCTACACCTGGGACCCTGGGTTTGCCGGCTACCAGGGCCGCTGTGTCTGGGAGCAGGCGGGCGAGGGTGGTGAACCCGATCGCCGCGCTGAGGGCCGTTTCCAGGTGGGCGCTGATCTCAAGGCCACGGTGGAGGGCATCGACGACGAGGAGGTGCACAAGGCTGTGGCCTCCCAACTGTGGGAGGTGGCCATTCACCGCGTGCGCCGCAGCTTCGAGCAAACCCACGGTGCCAATACCTTCACCGCCGGTGACAGCGATGCCGTGGGCACCGAAGTGATCGTGGGCGGCAAAAATGAAGGGGATCGCTACCGCATCCACAACGACGTGGTGACGATGGTGCATCGCCACATCCACGGCACCGTGGTGACGATCTACACCGAGAGCACCACCGACACCGGTAGCGGTTACCTCAGCCACACCTACTCGAGCCAGTACGCCGATCCCGCCACCGGGGCGGCCCGCGGCGGCAAGAGCCAGTTCACCGACACCTTCGTGCCGCTTACCGAGGCTGGCCCCTGGGTGCTGAGCGAGCGGGTGGTGGCCACGGAGGCCCATGGTGAGTCCCCCGCCGGCCGTCAAGTGTTCCGCTTCGAGGATCTCCAGCCCCTGGGCTGAGGCTCAGTTCGGCATGGTCACGAATTCCTCGGCCACCGTGGGATGCAGGGCCATGGTGCGGTCGAAGTCGGCCTTGGTGGCGCCCATGCCGATGGCGATGGCGGCCATCTGAATGATTTCGGCCGCGTGGTCGCCCACCATGTGGCAGCCCAGCACCTTGCCACTGGCCCGCTCCACCACCAGCTTGAGCAGCACCCGCGGCCCCCTTGCCGGCAGGGCCTGGCTCATGGGCCGGAAGCGGGCGCGGTGCACCTGCACGCCCTCCACGCCGAAGCGCTCGATGGCCTGTTCTTCGCTGAGGCCCACACCGGAGAGCTCCGGCTGAGAGAACACGGCACTCGCCACTAGGTCGTGGTTGACCTGACGTGGTTTGTTGCCCCAGAGTGTGTCAGCCAGAGCCCTGCCTTCATCAATGGCAACTGGTGTGAGGTTGATGCGGTCGGTCACGTCTCCTACCGCGTAGATGTGGGCCACGTTGGTGCGCTGATCGGCATTCACGGGGATTCGGTGCCCTTCACGGGCCACACCGGCTGCCTCGAGGTTGAGTCCGTCCAGAAAGGGGCGCCGTCCGGTGGCTAGCAGCACGCCATGGCAGCTGATCCGCTCACCGCTCTGGCTGATCACGGTGAGATCCCCGGGTCTGCCTTCGATGGCGGCGGGGCTGTGGCTGAAGCGGATCTCGATGCCATCGGCCTGCATGGCCTCCTGCACGGCTCGGCTGGCCTCCAGGTCAAAGCCCCGCAGGAGATGGTCGCCGCGCACCAGCTGGGTGACCTGCACCCCCAGGCCGTGGAGGATGCAGGCGAACTCGCAGGCGATGAAGCCCGCACCCACCACCACGACCCGTTCGGGGAAGCGCTCGAGCTCAAACATGTCGTCGCTCACCCAGCCCAGGTCCGCCCCGGGGATGGCGGGGCGGTGGGGCTGCCCACCCACGGCGATCAGGATGCGCTCCGCCTGGAGCTGGCGCAGCTCCAGGCCAGTGGCGTCCTGCACAGCCACCGTATGGGTATCGGCAAAGCGCCCCCAGCCGCGCACCAGCTCCACATCCGCCTTCTCCAGAAAGCCGATGTGGAGCTGATTGAGCCGATCCACCTCGGCGCGCACCTTGGCCAGTAGCACGGCGCTGTCGTGCTGGCTCTCGCCGATGGTCCAGCCATAGCTGGCGGCATCGTGCAGGTGGTGGCCCATGGCCGACCCGTACACCAGTAGCTTCTTGGGTACGCAGCCACGGATCACACAGGTGCCGCCCACGCGGTCACCTTCCACGATCGCTACCCGGGCCCCATGGGAGGCAGCCCGCTTGGCTGCGGCCAGTCCACCGGAGCCGGCTCCGATCACGATCAGGTCGTAAGTGGCGCTCATGGGGTTTGGGGCGGCGGATGAACGGTGGACGTCACGCTATGGCGTGATCTCGGGTGGCAGCAGGGCCTCCGCCAGCTTGGCTCCGTTCAGGAGGGCAACGCTGAGGTCGGCGGCTCAGATCGAGGCTTTGCGGTGCCGGGCTCGAACCCGGGGCATCACAGGATGGCGGCGAGGGCGTCCAGCTGTTGGCGGCGGGTGGCCAGCAGCAGCGTTTCGGCCTGGGCCATCAACTGGAACACCGATTGATCAATCACGTCGTAGTACACCAGGGAGCCCTCGGGCCGGCGCTGCACCACGCCGGCGATGGTGAGCAGTTTCAGGTGCTTGGACACCAGGGCCTGACTCAGGCCAGTTTTGTCCACCACTGCCGTGACATTGAGGGGGCCGCTGCGCAGGGCTTCGAGAACGACCAGCCGGTTGGGCTCGGAGAACACTTTGAAGTATTCGGCCAGGGCTTCCATGGGTGCCGGTGCGGGAGGGAGCGCGGGCGGCGCTTGGGGCGAGGCGCCCACCTTAACGCAGATTTGCGCTAGCGCATCAAAGTAGAACAGGCTTACCGTGTTTTACTGCTATTACGAAGATGTTATGTCGTTGGCTTGTTGCTTTTGTGTCCGCATCGACTGGTTTGCTTGCGCCGCCGCCATCGACAGCTGGTCCATGACCGCCACCGCGCCGCACCTGCGCGAGGGCCTGCTCAGCCCGCGCTCCTCTGGGGCGATCGGCTGATGGTGGCTGTTGCGCTGTCCACCCTCAAGCGGGGGCCTGGCCGTTTGCCCGTCAGCGCTGCCACGGTGCTGTTCAGGGGAGCCATTCACGCCTTGGCGCCGGTGGCTCTGTTGCAGCGCTCCTGGAGCCCAACGGCACTGCTGGTGCTGTCTCCATCCAGAGCTGCAGCACACGTCCCCTGAACACTGGTTGATCCGCAGCATTGCTGCGGTGTTCGACCCTGAGCAGCGCCGGCTGGCTAGCGGATCGCGGCTGGTCTAACTTCAACGCCCCTTGGCGTGGCTACGGTCCGGAGGTAGCGGCCCGGGTTCGGTTGTGCTGCTCTCCGCCTCTCGGCCGATCGCGAGCCTTAGTGCTGCTGAAGCCCTGGCGGCCCTTCGCAGCGCCCCCGAGGGGCTCAGCGCAGCGGAGGCCATCCAGCGCCTCGAGCGCTTTGGCGCGAACCAGTTGCCCCCGATCCAGCGCAGACCCCTGCTATGGCGCTTCACTGATCAGCTGCGCCATTTCATGGCGCTGCTCCTCTGGGCGGCCGGTGGCATGGCCTTTCAGGCCGGCACTCCCGAGCTGGGCTGGGCGATCTGGAGCGTGGTGCTGATCAACGCCATCTTCAGTTTCTGGCAGGAATTTCAGGCCGAGCGCACCTTGCTGGCCCTCACCCAGGTGCTGCCGCGGCAGGTGCGGGGCTGGCGGGATGGCGCCCTGATGGCCGTGGCTGCCGACACCCTGGTGCCTGGCGATCTGATCGACCTGGAGGAAGGGGATCATGTGCCTGCCGATTGCCGGGTGTTGCAGGCGGCGGGGCTCTATTTGGATGTGTCGGTGCTTACCGGTGAGTCGCTCCCGGTGGCTCGCAGCAGTGAGTCGGTGGCCCAGAGGCTGAAGACCTCCGAAGCCCAGAACCTGTTGCCGGCTGGTACCACCGTGGCGGCCGGCCGGGCGCGAGCCCTCGTGTACGCCACCGGCGCAGAGACGGAATTCGGCCAGGTTGCTCACCTCACCGCCAGCACCGTGCGCTCCCCCAGCACCCTGGAGCTGCAGGTGGGTCGCATCGTCCACACCATCACCACCATCGCAGTGTCGATGGGGGCACTCACCTTCCTGGCCAGCCTGCTGTTCGTGGGTATGACGCCGCTGGAGAGCCTGGTATTCGCCATTGGCATCATCGTGGCCAATGTCCCGGAGGGCCTGCTCCCCACGGTGACCCTGGCCCTGGCCCTGGCGGTGCAGCGCATGGCCCGGGAGAACGCCTTGGTGCGCCGTCTGTCGGCGGTGGAAACCCTCGGTGCGGTCACTGTGGTCTGCACCGATAAGACCGGCACGCTCACGGCCAATGCCATGGCGGTTCGGGATACCTGGACCACCAATCCAGCCCTGCTGCTGCTGGGCTCGGCCCTGTGCTCCAACGCCTCCCTGGGGGTTGGCGATCCCACGGAAACGGCTCTGTTGCAGGCGGCGATGCAGGCCGGCATCAACCTGGAGCAGGAACGGCAACGGTTGCAGCGCCTGCAGGAGTTGCCGTTCGATTCCGAGCGCCGCATGATGACGGTGCTGTTGCAGTGGTCGTGGGACTCCCGTTGGCCGGAGCCGGTGGAGCTCATGGCCTTCACCAAGGGCGCGCCGCTGGAGGTGCTCAACCGTTGCGATCGCTGGCTCAAGGCCGGTCAGGCCGTGCCGATCACGGCCGCCGATCGCGATGTGGTCGTGTCGGCCAACGATGTGATGGCCCGCCAGGGCTATCGCGTGCTCGCCCTGGCCTGTCGGCCCATGGCCACGGCGCTGCCGCAGCTGGAGCAGCAGCTGGTGTTTGTGGGGCTGGTGGGGCTCTACGACCCGCCGCGGCAGGGGGTTCCCCAGGCGATTGCCGCCTGCCACAGCGCGGGCATCAAGGTCACCATGGTGACCGGCGACTATGGCCTCACGGCCCAGGCCATCGCCCGCCAGATCGGGCTGCTCGATGGCCCGGCCCATGGGGGTGCCGACCCGGTGCGGGTGATCAACGGCGACGATCTGGAGCGCCTCAGTGATGTGCAGCTGCGCCAGGTGATCAAGTACCGCTCCCGCCTGGTGTTTGCCCGCATGGCGCCCGACCAGAAGCTCCGGCTGGTGCAGGCCTACAAGGCTCTCGGTGAGGTGGTGGCCGTGACCGGCGATGGCGTGAACGACGCCCCCGCCCTGCGGGCGGCGGATGTGGGTCTGGCCATGGGGCGGAACGGCACCGCCGTGGCCCGCGAAGCCGCCGACATCGTTCTGCTCGACGACAACTTCGCCACGATCGTGAGTGCGGTGCGCCACGGCCGTGCCGTGTATCAGAACATCCGCAAATTCATCACTTACATCCTGGCTTCGAACGTGCCCGAGGTGGCTCCGTTCCTGGCGATGCTCACCCTGCGGATTCCAGCGGCGCTCACGGTGCTCCAGATTTTGGCGGTGGACCTGGGCACCGATCTGTTGCCGGCTCTGGGCCTGGGGGCTGAGCAGCCAGAGCCGGATGTGATGGCCGCGCCGCCGCGGCGGGTGGGGGAGGCAATGCTGAATCGGCCCTTGATGCTGCGGGCCTACCTGTTCCTAGGGCTGCTGGAAGCTGTATTCGCCATGGCGGGCTATCTGCTCACCTGGCGGAGCCATGGCATTGGCTTGCGGGAGTTGCAGCAGTTGGCCCCGGAACTGCTGCGCCACACGGCCTCGGCCCCGGTGTTGGCCATCCAGCGCCAGGCCTCCGCCGTGACCCTGGGGGCGATTGTGTTCGGCCAGATTGGCACCCTGCTGGCCTGCCGCTCCGATTGGAAGTCGATTCGCAGCTTGCCGCTGCGGGCCAATCCCTGGATTTGGCTGGGGATCGGCAGTGAACTACTCGTTTATGGCGGGTTGCTGTTCATCCCGGTGGTTGCTAATACCTTCCAGCTCGCACCGATTCCGCCAGAGTTGTGGTGGTGGTTGCTGATCTGCACCCCAGCACTGCTGCTGGCTGATGAAGCTCGCAAAGGGTGGGTGCGCCGTTCCCGGAGACCGGGCCGATGAGCCGCATAGCTCCGCTGTGGAGGGATCGCCGCGAGGCTGGCCGGCAGCTGGCCAGATTGTTGGCGGCCTGGCGCGGCCACCCGCAGGCCCTGGTGATCGGCTTGCCCCGCGGCGGCGTGGCCGTGGCGGCCGAAGTGGCCGAACAGCTCCATCTCCCCTTGGCCAGCTGGGCCGTGCGCAAGCTGGCCCACCCCGCCGCGCCAGAGGTGGCCGTGGGTGCGATTGCTCCTGGCGGGGTGCTGATCTGGGATGAGCCCTACCTGCGCCAGGTCCACCTCGACCCGTTACTGCGCCGTCAGCTGGTGGCCCAGCAGGACGATGAATTGCGTCGTCGCCAGCGTCTTTTTGGTGATCCACTGGTTTCGTCTCTGCGGGGGCGCCCGTTGCTGGTGGTCGACGACGGCGTCGCCACAGGTCTCACTGTGCGTGCGGCGCTGCAGTCGTTACGGCAGGCCACGCCGTCCCACTTGGTGTTGGCGGTGCCGGTGATTGATCAGTTGGTGGCAGCGCGCCTGCGCCCCCTAGTGGATGACCTGGTGGCCCTGGCTGAAGTGGATGGTTTGATGGCCGTGGGCGCCTGGTACGAGCGCTTTGAGCAGCTCGATGACGCCCAGGTGAAGGTCCTTATGGACGCTGGTAAGCGGGATCAACCCAGCAGCGAGGCAGCAATTCCTCCGAGGGGAACAGCAGGTCAGCTTTGAGGAAAGCGTCGGGGTCTTGCAGTTCCTCCCCGGCATGGAGCCTGCCCTGAACGGCTGTGGAGAAGGGATCAAAGAGCTGTTGAAGATTGATCACTTCCACCAAGGAGCCGTCCTGGCGGGTTTTGAGGAACATGGTTGTTGCTCCAAAGCCTGTAGCTCCGTTGTAGTGATCAGAACCACTCGGACACAGCTGCGGAGGCGGGATTGGTGTGATCTTCCGGGGTGGTGCGCTCGAACTGCAGCACGATTGAGCGGCGCTGCTCGCCATCGGCGGCGATGGCCTCAATGGGGTAGAGCTGCTGGCCGTCGCGGAAGGGAACCTGGATGCGGAAGCTGCCATCGGCGCTCAGGGGCACCACTTCACTGCCGATGCGCAGGGTTGCCGTTGGATCGGTGGCGCCGTACACGATCAGTTCGGCATCGGCTACCAGCCAGAAGGAGCGCTGGCGGGCCACGGCTCCGGTCCCCGATTCGTTGCGGCCGCTGGCCCACAGGCCTACCCCTGAGGCATTGAGGCCGCCGTGCTCACCCTCCAGGCTTTCCAGGGTGTGGAACACCTCCGATCCGCGGCCCAGCTGCCGCACCCGCACCGTGGCGGTTTGGTACATGCGCTCGTGCAGGGCGGAGGCAATGGGGCCTGCTGCTGACGCCGTGGCTGCTGGCGGTGCATCGAACGCCTCTGGAGCTGCAAATGGTTCGAAGCTGGGGGCCGGTGCCGGTGCATCGTTGAAGCCAGGAATCATCACCGGCAGAGAGCGCACCAGTTCCACCCAGCCGTGGCTGGTGCGCATGCCCAGCTCGGCGCGATAGAGGCGGTTGCCGAGGGGCAAGGCCACCCCCCACTGCCCAGCGCGCGGGTCCACGGGTAACTCCTGCAGGGCGTGGGGAGCCGGGCTCGCCCCGTTGAGGCTTGTCACGTCGGCGATGCGCAAGCACAGGCCACTGCCGCCAGCCTCACGCAGGCGCGCCTGATCGCCATTGGAGAGGCTCCAGAAGGCAAAGCCCCACTGGGGGCCATGGGCCTCAAAACTGAGGCTGCTGCTGCCGCTCACCGGCGCTGGTTCCGCAGGCTGGGCGTTCGCTTCGGGTTTGGACAGGCCGAAGACCCCGAGGGCTTTCTTGGCCAGTGCCTGAAGAGAGAGCGCCATCACCAGCCAACAGTTGGGGCCTTCCTAAGGTGTTCTTGGCTCGGCGATGTGCCTCAAACCACAGACGTTTGGGATTGCTGACGCGCAGACAGCCCAGCACCGGTTTCTCTGGCTTGTCTAGAACGGACCCTCCTGTTTGCCGACGATGCCCGCTCCCGCCGCAGCGCCCCTCAGCTGGACGGAGCTGGAAGCCCTCGCTCCGGCGGAGCCCGATCGCATCCATGGCTCCACCAACCCCCAGGCCCGCCTGCGCCTATTCGGCCGCCCGGAGAGTGAGGTGCGGGTGACGCTCTACCGCGATCACCACGCCTGGTGTCCCTACTGCCAGAAGGTGTGGCTGTGGCTGGAGGAAAAGCGGATCCCCTACCGCATCCGCAAGGTGACGATGTTCTGTTACGGGGAGAAGGAGGCGTGGTTCAAGCAACGGGTGCCCTCCGGCATGCTTCCCGCCCTCGAGCTTGATGGCCGCCTGATCACGGAGAGCGATGTGATCCTGGGGGAACTGGAAGCAGCCTTCGGTCCCCTCGGCCAGGGCCTGAGCGATCCGGATGTGTTTTCGCTGCGGCAGCTGGAGCGGCGCCTGTTCCGGGCCTGGTGCCAGTGGCTTTGCTACAGCGAAGGCCATGGGCCCCATACCGCCCCGGCGGAACAGCATTTCATTCGCATGGCCCAGCTGGTAGAGCTGGCCCTTGAGGCCACGCCTGGACCGTTCTTCCTCAGCGAGTTCGGCAGCGCCGATGTGATTTTCATCCCCTACCTGGAGCGGATGAACGCCTCGCTCAGCTACTACAAGGGCTACGGACTCCGGGCCGAGCACCCGGCCATCGATCGCTGGTTTGCGGCCTTAGAGCAGCGCTCCACCTACCTCGGTACCCAGAGCGATGTGCACACCCATGCCCACGATCTGCCGCCCCAGATGGGCTGTTGTTTGGCCAGCGGCACGGCGGATCAGAAGGCCGTTGCTGAGGTGATCGATCAGGGGCCCTGGCCATCGCCGAATCCGGCTGTGATCGAAACTCGTCAGCCCGAACCGGCGGCCGTGGCTCTGGAGGCCCTCACCCGGGTGATGAAGCACCGCGCCGTGTTGCTGGCCGTGAATCCCGAGGGTGCTCAGCGCGGCCCTGATGCCGCCGATCGCCTCGATACGGCTCTGCGTTGCAGCCTCACGGCCTTGCTGCACCATGGCGTTCCGCCCTGTGCCCCACCAAAAGGAACAGCGGCCGGCTTGCGCTACCTGCGGGACCGCATTTCCGTGCCAAGGGATATGTCGCTGCATGCGGCCCGGCATCTGCGCCAAGCCCTCGAGGCCACTGCCAGCTTGGACGGCGATCAACAAGGTCCGGCCATCCCAGTGCAGCACCGGCGCGACCAGAATCCCCAGCCCTTCCTTGCCATTGCCGTTCCGCGCTAGCGGCCGGAAAGCCCCTCGCGCTTGTTGGTGAGATACTGAACCAGCTCCTGCTGCAGGGCGAGCAGCTCGCGGGTGCACCCCCGAAAGGCGGCGCGGTGACGAATTTCGTCGTGCCGGGTGTTGAGGTCGCGCAGCATCAGTTCGATGGCGTCGAGTTCAGCCCTGTTCATGTGCGTTTGGTCCCGGTGGCCGGCACCCTATCAACGGCCCGTGGATCAGCCCAGGCGCGGCTTGGGTCCATGGCTAACTTCTGGGAATTCAGCCTCCCTGGGATGACCTTCTCACCGGTTCGTTGCGGTTGCTCTGCCCTGTTGGGACTGCTCCTCGGCGCTGGGGCCGGCGTGACCGTCCACCTGTCAGGGCAGCCATCAGCCCAGGCCGTGGAACTCCAGGGGCAAACCTGGTTCGCCAAGCCCCCCTGGAAGGTGGAGCTCCGCAACTACTACTGGTATGTGATGCAGAGCGGCGGGGAGTATTACTTCACCGTGAACCTGCCGGAGCAGGCCGGTGTGGGTCTGGGTGGGCTGGTCATTCGGCAGATCCGTGGTGTGGACACCAATTTCAGTTTTGACGCAGCCAGAACCCGCGCCTTTGTGGGGCTGCCGCGGCGGGAGGGGGCAGCTGTGCCTGTGGAGGCCACGTTTGATCCCGATGCCCGCCGCTTCGAGATCCGCTTCCCCAAACCGCCCCAGCCTGGACAAACCGTGACCGTGGCGCTGCGGCCTTGGCACAATCCAAGCCAGGCAGATTCCTACGTGTTTGGGGTGCAGGCCTTGCCGGCTGGCGTGAATCCGGTGCCGGCCTCCCTAGGCGTTGCCACCCTGCCGATCTACGAGGGGATTCGCTTCTGAGCTCAGAGCTGCCGCCGTTCCAGGGCGATGGTCAGGCGATTGGCGGCGTCGGCCAAATGCTGTTGGCTGTTGGGCCCGGCGGCCTCAGGCTCGCGGCGGTTGAGCTTCCCGAGGGCTCGAATGATCACGAACACCACAAAGCTGATCACCACGCAGTTGATCAGGGCCACAAGTACGGCCCCGGCAGGCCAGGTGCTGATGGCCGACCCATTGGCGGCCTTGAGGGCTGGCTGCAGCAGGGCCCCCATCACCAGGGACACCACGGCCAGATCAACGACGTTGCCGCGATTGAGAACGTCCTTGAAGTCGCGCAGAAAGGAGTAGGCCTGTTGTCGCTTGCCCATGACATTGTTTTGGGTCAAGCCGGACCGTAGCGAGCTGGTTTTGGGCTGTCCGCGGATTGCAATTCGGCTGGGAAGGGTTTGCTTGCCCCGTTCAGAATGGCCGTTTCTGTAGGTGTTTCGCCTTGCTGGGGCAGGATGGAGCTTGTTGATGAGCTCCATCCCATGCAAGCGCGCTGGAACGGCACGGTGATTGCCAGTAGCGAGGATATCGAAACTGTGGAAGGCAATGCTTACTTCCCCGCGGAGGCCCTCGTGGCTGATTGCTTCCGGCCCTCGAGCCACACCAGCGTGTGCGGATGGAAAGGCACGGCCCACTATTTCGATGTGGTGGTGAATGGTGAGGTGAATGCCAATGCGGCCTGGTATTACCCTGAGCCCAAGGATGCCGCCAAGCAGATCAAGGGGCGTGTGGCGTTTTGGAAGGGCGTGCAGGTGGCCTGAGCTGGCCGCTGTGCGGCACCCAGATCAGCCTGTGGGCAGCAGGGAGGAATGGTGGTGCAGGATCCTCCACTCCCCGTTGCGGAATGCATACACAAAGGAATACCGGGCCTGAACCCGTTCCGCCGGCTGGCCCGGTGGATGGAGCAGAAAGCTGTAGGTGCCGGCATCGAGGGCCTGGTTGCAGCCCAGCCGGATCTCGCGGCTCTCGATCCGGCCTTCGGGGGCCTGGGCCAGGAACCCCTCGAAGTAGTTGTTGATGGCAGCTCCATCGCGCCGGGGTTCAGCGGAGAGGGTGGGCAGCAGCAGCGCATCCTCGCTGTAGAGGCTGCTCACCTGATGGGCATCCCCGCTGTGCAGAGCCTGATTCCATCGCACGAATAACTGCTCCACATCGCTGCTGTTGATCGGAGCGCAACTGGCATTGCCCGCCACGCTGGCGGCCTGGGCTGGGCCCGCCGAGCAGAGCAGCAACCAGCCGATGCTGAGGCCGAGCAGCTGCTGAGCCAGGGCTGGGATCCAGCCGGCTTGGCGCGCTCGTTGAGGCCCTTGCTGTTTGCCCAGCATCGGCTGAAACCGTGGGTTGCTGTCTTCAGAGTTAACCCAACTGAACCCCAGGGCGCGATTGGCGCGCTTAAGTTCCGGCCATGGCCCTGCGTTTGCCCCCATTCCAGCCCCTTCCTCCACCGGCGGCGGATGGCCGTGGCTTGCTTGAGGTGGCGCTGGCGGCGTTGCAGCCCACCCAGATGTGTGTGGGGATGGCCGAGATCCGCAGCCGCCAGCTGGATTTCGCCAAGGACACCCCCGAGGAGCGCCGCCGCTACCTGAGGAAGAAACCCACCCCTCTGGTGCGCAGCGCCAGCGGTGAGTGCTGGATGGTCGATCGGCACCATCGTCTGCGGGGCTTGATGGAGCTCGATCCCGCGGCCACCGCCTTCGGCTATGTGGTGCTGCAGTTGGAGGTGCAGGAACGGCACCTGGTGCTGGAGGAGCTGCACCGCCGCGGTTGGCTCTACCTCTATGACGGCCGTGGACTGGGGCCCCTTTCCCCGGCCGCGCTCCCCGCCCAGCTCACTGGCACCCTCGACGACCCCTACCGCAGCCTGGTGTGGAAGTTGAAACGTGAGGGTGTGGTGGCGCCTGCCCCCCTGATTCCCTTCCATGAATTTCGTTGGGGCGCCTGGCTGCGCAGCCGCACCCTGCCGCCCTTCAGTTCAGATCGGCTGGAGCCTGCCTTGCCTGTTGCGCGCGCCCTAGCCCGCTCAACCGCAGCCTCCCATCTAGCCGGTTGGATCGGCCCGCATCCATAGGGCTCTACGCCTCTGAGAAAGCTGCTTACGTTGCCGGTAGATCCCTGTTGCGGCTTGGTCATGTTCCGGCATCTCCTTGTTCCCACCGATGGCTCGGAACTCTCCAAAGCTGCTGCTGCGCGGGCGGTGACCTTGGCTCAGCAGATGGGCGCTCGGATCACCTTTTTCCACGCCCAGGAGAGTTTCTACGGCCGGCCGCAGCTGGCGATCTACAGCGAAGGACTGGTGATGGATCCGGCGCTCGTGGTGCAATTCAGCAAGGCCAGTGCGGAGTATGCCGCCACGCTGTTGGCAGAGGTGCAGCAGTTGGCCAAGCAGGCCGGTGTGGAGGCTGCCGGAGCGACGGCCGTGAATCCGCTGATCCACGAGGCCATCTTGGAGGCCGCCCAGCGTTACGACTGTGATCTGATTGTGATGGCCTCCCATGGTCGGCGTGGCTTGGCGGGGCTGCTGCTGGGCAGCGAAACCCAGCGCGTGCTCACCCATGCCCAGATCCCGGTGCTGGTCTGTCCCGCCCTCTCTTCTCACTGAGCCGGCGCCGTAGCCAGGTGCTCAGTACCACCACCGCCATCACCCCGAGGTATAGGGGTAGCCATGGCTTTAGACCAGCTCGGGCATGGTCTGGAAGTTCATGGGGTTGTTGGTGTTGGCCATGAAGGTGGCTGTTGCCGCATCGCACTGGTGGCGCAGCATTTCGGTCTGCTCGTCGAGCAGTTCATCCACCAGACAATGGAGAACGTCGTTAAGGAATCTGGCTCCAGGCGGCGGCTCCAGTGAGGCCAGCCAGCGAATCAGGCCGGGGAAGGCCTGGGGTTTTGGCTGTTCTTCGATGCTCAGTAGCGGGTTGGGTATCAGCAGCAGATTCACCTGTTCGCCGTGTAGGTGTCCGTCCATGGCTCTGTTCTGGAGCCGATGCAGCAGCAACAGCACCATCTGGCCGTCACTTTCCACCAGGGTCGGAAATCCCGGTGTGCTCGCCGTTCGGGTGCGACGCGGTGAGTGGATCAGGGACAGGTTCCCCTCGATCAGGGCGGCCAGGGGGATCACTAGCACCGGGCTGACACCCCGCCGTGCTGTTTCTACGGTTTCTGTGTTGCGTTCCCTGCTTATGACGTTCGGAGACATCCTGCGCATCGTCTTGGCGTTCATCTTGCCGCCCGCGGCGGTGGCTACCCAGGTGGGTTTCACCGGGGCGTTCTGGCTGAATGGAGTGATCTGGTTGTTCACTTTCGGAGCGCTTGGCCTTCCTCTACTGGCGATTGCCTGGCCGATTTGCGTGATTCATGCCCTGTGGATCATCATCACCCGCAAGTAGGCACTAGCACCTCTTTCCTGCTGAGATGTGAGGCACGCGCAAGGTTGTTTGCATGGTTGCTTGATGGTGTTTTGTCACTGCAAGACCCCATGCATTCTGCCTGGTGATTCTCATCAATAAGCCGCTGAGCGTGTGCTGGCTGCCTGATCCAGAGCTGCTTTTCGGAGCACACCCATCTGAATGCTTTCCCTCGTTGTTGTCTCCCTGACTGATCGGTGGCCAGGGCCCCGAGGTATCAGTTCCGGTTCGATAGAAATTAGATCGACTGCAGAATGGGCAGATTATTGGCTACTGGCAGGCAGAAGCGCTCCCAGGCTTTGCCGTGAAGTCGTCGGGCATGGGCCGGCATCAGTGCTGCATCAGGTCAGCCGCCCGCTCGATCAATCGTTCGGCGGTGGCGTTGTACACGCTTGTGGCCTCTTCGGCGTTACGGCCCACGCAGGTCATCCCCAACTTGCCGAATTCCGAGAGGCAACCCAACAGGTGAAACACGCTGCCTCGCAGGCGGGCTGGGTCGTAGTGGAGATCGGCCTCGGCCACGATGTCCACCAGGTCTGCCGGCAGCAGGCCCCGCAGCCGCCCATCGGTGAGGTTGTCGGTGGCCATGTAATGCAGGGGCTGACCGGTGGGTGCCAGGAACAGCCCCGTGGCTGGATCCAGCTGACCGGTGGTGATGGCCCGTAGGGCCATGTAGGGATGGGTGGTGCCCCCCTGGCGCAGGTTCACCTCAATGGCTTGCACGTCCCATTGGCCGTTGATCAGGCGCGCGATGAAGTCCACCGCGTAGCGCTCCAGCGCCCCCTCGCTGGCCAGGGCCTCACCCACCGCCTGGCCGTGCCGCATCAGTTCGAGGCGATAGGCCGCATCAGCTGGGAAGGAGCAGCCCAGGTAGGTCTGGCCGCTGGGCCCGCCAAGGATCTGCTCGTGGGTGGACAGCACCTCTACGGCACCACCGGGGTGGATGGTGCCCTGCACACTTGGGGAGCTGAGTTGCTCGCCACCTTCCAGCCAGGCCTCCACCAGGGCCCCTTGCTGGGCGAGCAGCTCACGCCATTGGCGCGCGGGCATCGGCAGGGTTTCGAGCGATTGGCGAATGCGCTGGCGCCGTTCGTTGCTGCTCAGCTCCTGCAGCTGGAGCGGTTCCAGTTCAAACGGCGCATTGCCCTCGCCGCTGAACCCCTCGTTCAGTTTCACCACGCAGCGCCGCAGGCTGGGATGGGCCTCCCATAAATCTGCTGTTGCCTCGGCCAGGTCGTCGAGCTGGTAGGCCAGGGTGCTGCCGGGGGGATGGGGCACACCGCAGCGGGCGAACAACTCCCGGCTGCCAGCCTTGCTGCCCCAGTGCCCCAGGGCCGGATCGGTACCGAGCAGGGGGATCTGCAGCCGTTCGGATAACTGCTTCTCGAGCTCGCTCACCACAAAACAACTGATGAAGCTGCGGCCCGGGCGCAGTTGATCGTGGATCCGCTTGAGCAGCGCCGGCCGCTCCAGCAGCTTGGCGGTGAGCGGCCGGCTGGAGGCATCGTCGGTGTCGAACAGCTGCAGCCGCCGGCGTGCGTGGGAGGTGGGCACCCCAGGCAGTAGCTCCAGTACCGCATCCACCACCAGCTCCGGCAGCAGCTTGCTGGTCACATAAATGGCCCGCACGTCGGGGTCCCGCAGTCGCACCAGGGAGAACAGCTGGCGCTCCTCGTAGTGGTGGGCTCCTGTTACCAGGTCCATCTGGGCCTGGTCCATCGATAGCGACGGCACCACCAGTACGTCGAAGGCTGCGTTGCCTCCGCTCTGCTCACAACCCCAGCCCGGGTGCAGCTGGGCCTGGAGCTCGCGGAAGGAAAGGGGCATGGGGGCGTTCCGGTGCCCCCAGTTTGGTTCACCTGAACCCACGCGCACCAGCCTGTCTTCAGGGCATCGGGGTGAGACGGCTGCGGCTGGCCTGCACGGCCCAGAGGGCCATGGCTCCGTAGAGGAGGCAATAGAGCGGTGTGCCCCAGGACCAGTGCTGTTCCACCAACAGCCAGCTGGCCATCAGCGGTGCGGTGCCGGCAAACAGGGCCATGGCCAGGCTGTAGGCAATCGAGAACACCGCACAGCGCTGATGCATGGGCACCAGCGCTACCCCGAGTACCCCCTGGGCCCCCATGGTGGCCATCAGCGGCAGCAGCATCAGCCCCTGCGCCACAGCCAGGTTGGCCAGGCTGCCCCCCTGGCCGATCAGCAGCGCCAGGGGCATCACCAGTAGAAGCAGCCCATTGCCCCAGCGGTTCACCCGGATCAAGCCGAAGCGATCCGCCAGTTGCCCGCCCATAACCACCAGAGGTAGCCCCAGGGTCTGCACCACGGTGGACACGCTGTTGGCCCCTGCAGGGCTGCCCGCCTGCTGGCCGGCGTGATCCACCAGGAACACGAAGCACACGTAGAACAGCACATTGGCGAAGCTCACCACGCCCATCACTTGCAGCACCAGCCGCCATTGCTGAGCCACCTGCTGCAGGCGCCAGCCCATGGCACCGCCGAGATCGCCAAGGCTGTGGATCGGTGGCGCGCCCTCATCCACGGGCAGCGTTTCGGGCATCGACCGGCGCATCCAGAGGCCCAGGCCCGCCACCGCCGCCCCCAGTAAAAACGGCAAACGCCAACCCCAGCTCGCCATGGCGGTGTCGCCGATTGCCCAGCCGATCAGTGCCGCGGTGAGGGACCCCAGGCTGAACCCCAGCAGCCCGCCGGCGGTGGCCAGGCTGGATACCAGCCCTGCATGGCCTGTGGCGGCGGCTTCGGTGGCGTACGTGATGCTGCCGGTGAATTCACCTCCCACCGAAAATCCCTGCACCATGCGCAGCAACACCAGTAGCAATCCGGCTGTCGCGCCGATCTGTTGATGGGTGGGCAGCAGGCCGATCAGGAGGCTCGACAGCCCCATGATCACGATGCTCAAGCTCAGCATCAGGCGGCGACCCAGCAGATCGCCCAACGGGCCCAGCACCAGGCTGCCCAGGGGGCGCATCAGGTAGCCCACGGCGAACACCCCGAAGCTGGCCATGGTCTGCAGAGCCGGCAGCTCGGCGGGGAAAAAGGCCCGGCCCAGGGCGCTGGCCACAAAGCCATACACCGCAAAGTCGTACCACTCGAGGGCATTGCCCAGCAGGGCTGCCACGGCCGCCAGGCGCCGCTGACGGGCCGTGAGCTCCAGCCCGACGTTCAGCTCCATGACGGCACGGTGCTGCGGTTGCCATCGCGTACGGCGTTGTACATCGAGGAAAGGATCTCCACCTTGGCCCTGGCGAAGGCGTCCTCAATGGAACCCAAGAGGGCTGAGAGGGTCTCGCGGTAGCGGTTCACATCTTCCACGCAGGCCGTGAGTTCGTAACTGATGTGATAGTCGTTCAGAGCTGTCTGCAGCACAAACGGTTCTGGCTCGGAGGGGATGTGGACGGTGGTTGTGGCGGCCAAAGCCATGGATTGGTTGATTTCACGACGGGCGAAGCTGAAGTTGACCACCGAGCTGCCGATCAAGGGGGCATTCAGACTGAGGTATTCGGCACCCTCACCAGCTCATGGCGCGGCGTGCAGATGTGGGCTACCAGCAGGGCCCGCTGTTGCACAACACTCGCTACACCATTGATATCCACCCGGTCGCACTCCTGGAAGGCCCGCGTGTAGATCAGTATCAGGCCGGCAATTCCATGGTTGGCTGTAGCGGCGGGCCAGTTGCTGCCGGCTCACCCCCAAGGCTGCGCTGGCACGATCGTCCGCCCCCACCATCGTGCAAGGCGGCACGTTGTCCTCCGTGACGCTTGGGGTTGCACGCTGCTGTCTCGGGCCAGTTCCAGCAGCTGCCTCACCCTGAGCAGCGGGGCCGTGGTTGCCGTCACCAGCGGCGTGGCTTCCAAAGCTGAAGGAATCATGAAGGTGCTCATCGTTCTTTTTTATAGTTGGAGCGATCAGAGCCCAGCCGCTGCGGTGTTTTGCGGCGGGTTTGGTGGTTGCGAGCCGGCGGGGCACCACAGGTAGGGTCGTTGAACTCTTGTACGTGAGCTGACCATGACGGCTGGCACCGCCGCTCTCACCCTGGGTCAGCTTGAGGCCAGCTATCCGCTCTATTGCAAGGCGTTGCGGCGTTTGGTCCAGGAAGGCTCCACCTTGGAGCAGGTGCAGCGCACCGTTTGCTGGGACCGGCTTCAGATGCTGCACAAGTGCCTGCCTACCCAATACCGCAACCCGGTGACCCACTACACAATGCTTCGCCGCGATTGTGGCCTGATGGATCAAGTCGCCTGAGACCTTCAGAACGTCAGGCCGATTTCCAGGCCGGTAGCCACGATTCCTGGCACATCCCCCCGGGGCCCTGGATGCACGATCCATTGCAGGCTGGGTTTCAGGGTGAGCCGAGCATTCAGCTTCAGTTGGTAGCCCAATTCCACAAGCCCCTCGTAGCTGCTGGTTTGTCCTGCACTTGGGTTTTGTTGGAGTGAACTCCTGCCAAATCCGAGGATCAGTAATTCCTCGGGGCGGCCAGGTAGGACCCCTTGGCTGATCACACCCGCTCCCCAGAACACGGGGCTGAGGTCTGTCGGATCGTCAATGCTCAGATTGGCTCCCACCCAGAGGCGATGGTCGCGCCCAAGCGGCAGGGGTGACGACCAGGTGGCCGTACCGTAGATCCCATAACCATCTCCGCTCGTGATGTACGACCCGGCCTGCAGGAGTCCCTGCGGCAGGCGGACGGCTGAGGACGGTTGTTGTTGCGTGGCAGCTATAAGCCACTTCGGGGTGTAGGTGACTTGCAGCAGCTGGGCCCAGCCTTCCCCCACGGATGGCATCTCCTGTTTGCTGCCCAGCCAGCTTGCCACTGGAAGGCTGCTGGAGAGGTTGAACAGTCCGTAGCGCAGCGAAAGATCTTCCTGGGCCTCGATGGCCACCACTCCTCCTGCTGCCGCGTAGGGATTGATGGGAAGATCGTTGATGGTGATGTTGAGCGTGTTGTTGAGGGCCGAGTGCACGTAGTAGTCCAACACCGGTGCTGCAATGAAATCGGGATTCAGGGACAGCACGCCGGCCTTCAACCCCAGCCAACCAGTGCCAGCCTTGCGCTGCAGGCTCACCTCACTCATCCAGAAGCCATCGCCTTGAGCCACCTGCTGCAGGGGGAAGATTGCCCCGATCTCCTGGCCATAGAGGGGATTGCCGGCGTAGTGGTTCAGCTCCAAGTTGAGCTGCCAGTGGTCGGATTCGCTCCATTGGGAGCTGTTCTTGTTAACACCGCTGCCAGCCTTGAGACTGGCAGTTGATTGCTGCATCCAGCTGCCCATGGAGCTGAGGCCACCGGCGGGATTGGCCATCGGCTCGGCCACCACCTGCAACTCCAGGTCAATCCAGGGGGGCAGGGGCAGCCGATCTTGGGCCAGGGCCGGTGGGGCCGGCGTTAGGCCCAGACAGCAGGCAGCGCCGAGCCATCTCTGTAGGGATCGGCGCAGGAACGGGCGCATGGATTGGCCGGGTTCGGCACAGTCTGCAGATCTGGCTTGAGCGTTACCCCAACGACGTGACCTGGATGAACTAGGCCACAGCGTCGCCACTCACCACCACACTCACCACCGTGCCGCCTTGGCGCAGGATGCGCTGCAGGGCCTCGTTCATGCGGCTGTAGGGAATGCGGGTGGTGTAGGCGCCATGGCGCACGAAGGCGTTGTTGGCGATGCCCGTGGCGGTGATCGTTACCACCCGGCTGCCTTCGCCAGCGGCTCCGGCGCTCGGGGCCGCCACCAGCAGCTCCTGGTTGCGGAAGCCGTAGGCCGGGGTGCCATCAATGCTGCGGTTGCTGGCGAGCTCATCGCTGGGCAGGGCGCTGCCCTCGGCCATGGAGGAGCGGAAGGGGCCGTCGGTGCTGATGGGAGCGCCGGCCCTCACGGGGATGGCCCGATCCTGGTGAAGGGCGCGCCCCAGCTTGAATTGGGTGCCGCTGCTGTCGCCCTTCACGGAGGCCGCCGCACCGCGGGCCAGCTGCATCAGCCAGGAGAACTGGCGCCCCTCCTGGCCCTTGGAATAGGTCCAGCCGTGCATGTGGGGCACCATGTCGTTGCTGAAGCTGGCGTTGTACTCATCGCTGTCGATGTAGGAATCAATTTCAGCGTCGTAGCCCTGCTCTTGCAGGATCGTGAAGTGGCGCAGCATTTCCGCCTTGTTCTGTGGGGCACGGCCCAGCAGGTGTTTGTGGTTCAGCTCGATGAATCGGTAGGGATTGCAGTTCTCGAAGAAGCGGGAGCGGTATTGGGCACTCTTGGCCACTGTGCGCACGAACTCACGCACGTTCAGGTAGCCGTTGCGGAACAGGGATTCGGCCCCTTCCAGCCGCTCGCTCTCCATCAGGTATTGCCCGCCCAGCACCTGCTGGTACACGGCGCGAATGATGGTGCGCTTATCGCTGTCCGAGGCGTGGTTCCAGTTTTCTTTATTCAGGCCGCTGGCAAACCGCTCGATGCCCAGGGCGGGCGCTTTCACGAGAGACATGGTGCACGGACAGTCAGGGAGGGGGAGGCGCACCGTGCAGAGACGGGGCCGTTCGGACCGTAGGGACGGTTTTTCAAGGTGTCCGCAAGTTTTGCAAGGTCTTCATCCGCTGTGGTTTCGGCTTTGAGCTATGTAGGGAAGATCCCTTCCCGGATGCTTGCGGTGGCGCCTCGCTCTGGCTCAGCACGAACACCCCACGCGATGCTTCACCAGCACAGGCCTGGCTCGCCGGCGGCCTTTCGCTGGAGTGTGATTCTCAACAGCCTCCTGTCTGGCCTGCAGCTGGTGATCGGGTTGGCCTTTGGCTCCTTGGCCCTCGTGGGGGATGCCATTCACAACTTGGGCGATGTGGCTGGCCTGTTGTTTGGCTGGGGGGCTGAGCGGCTCAGTACCCGCCCCACCAACGACACCTTCACCTATGGCTATGGCCGCAGCACTGAGCTGGCCTCATTGATCAATGGCCTGCTGATTGTCGGAGCCGGAACTGTCGTGGTGTGGGAGGGGATGCAGCGGTTGTCCCATCCCGTGGAGGTGATGGGTGGCCCCGTGGCCTGGGCGGCGGCGGCCGGTGTGGTGGTGAATCTTCTTTCCGCCAGGGCCTTCGGCACCGATCATCACCACGATCTCAATCGCCGCGCTGCGGTGTTGCACCTGCTCACCGATGCCGCCGTGTCGGCGGCGGTGTTGGTGAGTGCCCTGTTGGTGATGGCCACCGGTTGGAACTGGCTCGATGCCGCCACGGCCATCCTGGTGGGGGTTGTGGTGATCACCACCGGCTGGGAGCTGTTGCGTGAATCGCTGCGCATCAGCCTCGATGGTGTGCCCCGCGGCATTGACCTCGAGGCGGTGAAGGCGGTTCTGGCTGCTCTGCCCGGGGTGGTGGATGTGCATCACCTCCATGTCTGGGCGATCAGCACCTCCCAGACCGCCCTCACCGTGCACGTGCGTCGTCGTAGCGCCGGTATGGACGACATGGAACTGCTGCATCTGGCCAAGGAGCGCCTGGCGCACTTGGGGATTGCCCACAGCACCATTCAGCTGGAGCCTGCCGGCCCCGAGCCGTCAGGCAGCGCTCACTCCTGATCGCTCTTGAGGCGCCAGGGCAGCAGCTCACCGGCATGGAACGGCACCAGCTCCGTGGCTGTGTCGGTGCCGTTGGCGAGGCTGAGGCGCAGGGGGATGCCAGGGGCATCGCTATCCGGGGATTGCTGCTCCAGGGTGATCTGGCCCTCGTTGAGGGGCAGGCCATAGAAGCGGGGTCCATGGGTGCTGGCGAAATCCTCCAGCCGGTGGAGCGCGTTCTCCTGGTGGAACACCGTGGCGTAGCTCTCGATGGCGTATGCAGCGTTGTAAATCCCGGCGCAGCCGCAGGCAGCTTCCTTGGCGTGGCGCAGATGGGGAGCCGAATCGGTGCCGAGGAAAAACTTGGCATTGCCGCTGGTGGCCGCTGCCCGTAGGGCCAGCCTGTGCCGTTCTCGCTTCGCCACCGGCAGACAATAGAAATCAGGCCGCAGCCCCCCTTGAAACAGGGCATTGCGGTTGATGTGCAGGTGGTGGGGAGTGATGGTGGCCGCCAGGTTGGCCGGTGCATTGATCACAAACTCCACGGCATCGGCTGTGGTGATGTGTTCAAACACCACCTTCAGCCCCTGGTGTCGCTGTAGTAAGGGCTGCAAGTGCCGCTCGATGAACACCGCTTCCCTATCAAAGATGTCCACGTCTGCGCTGGTCACTTCACCATGAATTAACAGCGGCATGCCGATGCGTTCCATCGTCTCCAATACGGCGACGATGCTGTTGAGATCCCGAACCCCTGCGTCGGAGTTGGTGGTAGCCCCCGCGGGATAGAGCTTGGCGGCGGTGAACACCCCCGCCCTGAAACCCTGCTCCAGGTCGGCTGGATCGATGGTCTCGGTGAGGTAAGCCGTCATCAGCGGGGTGAAGCCCTCTGCCGCAGTGGCACCGGCGCTGGTCCGTAGGGCCGCAAGGATCCGGCTCCGGTAGGCCTCGGCGGCGGCCGCGGTCGTCACCGGCGGTTGCAGATTGGGCATCACGATTGCCCGAGCAAATTGCCGGGCGGTGTGGTGCACCACGGCCTGTAGGAGCGCACCATCCCTCAGGTGCACATGCCAGTCGTCTGGGCGGCGGATTGTGAGGCTCTGGGGAGTGGTGTCCATGGCGATCAGTGGGTCAGCTTCTTGCCGCCGGTCACGAGGAAGGCGCTCAGTGCCAGCAGAAGCACGCTGGCACTGAAGATCAGCAGGTTGGTGGCGCTGTCAATGGGCAACACAAGCATGGCTTTGAAAGCCGACACGATCAGAGCTACAACAATCACCTTCACCAGCTTTTCCTTGAGGGCATCCAGGCTGCGGATGTCGAGCAAGCCATTGGCGCCCGTATCTCCAGGCTTACGTGCCGCTTCGATATCCGAGATCAGCAGTTCGTAAACGCCATAGCCGAAGATCAGCAGGGCAATGCCGATCAGATAGAGATCCACGCCTCCCACCAGCACCCCGAGAAGCTTCGCGATGCTCTTGCTGTCGTCCGGAGCGGAATCTGCCAGCAACAGCAAGGCGTGCACAATCTCTCGGGTGCCGCAGATGAAGGAGGCTGCCGTGCTCACCAGACTCATCACCACCGGCACGATCGAGATCAGCCGGAACTTCCACAGCCAGCGCTCGAAGCGGCGTTCCAGGGCGGATGAACTGCGACCCATGCCGTGTCGAATGCCTGGCTTGACCCTAGGCCGCGGCGCTGTTCGGGCTGATGCTTCCAGGGGCTGAGAGCGATGGCCAGCCAATCCGACGGGGCCATCGCCATCACACGGAAGCCACCCCCATGGGGATTCGGGTGGAGGGGTGCACCGCCGCAACCTTGCGCGCGGCCCTGCTGACTTGATTGCCAGAATCCGGCGATGCTTCCTTTTCACTGGCTCACCCAGACCATTGCACTCGGTTTGGGGATTGCCTTCAGCCCCATCAACATCGCCCTGGTGGCCTTGCTGTTGCTGGGGCGCCAGCCCTTGCTGCGCTGCGCCACTTATCTCAGCGGCTGGATGCTCGCCAATGGCGGTGCCCTCTGCGCGGTGGTGCTGGTGGGGGGGCGCTTCAGTTGGGCCATGCACCTGGGCACCCGCGGCCAGGTGCTGATGGATCTGATCGGCGCCGGTGCCTTGATCGGCCTGGGGCTGTTCCAGCTCACCCCGGCGGTGACCCTGGGCGAGGAGGGCTGGGCCATGCAACTAATGGGCCAGTTGCCCGAGCTGGACTGGTTGCCCCTGATGGGCCTAGGGGCAGGCTGTGCCCTGGTGAGCCCCGAGAACCTGGTGTTCTATGTCAAGGAGGGCGGCATGTTGCTCTCCAATCACACCGGGCTGCGGGGGGATCTCGAGGTGGGCCTGGTGTTTGTGGCTGTCACCACGTCGTTGCTGTTGTTGCCTCCGCTGTTGTGGCTCTTCAGTGGCGGCCGTCTGCGCGAACCGCTCACGCGCCTCAACGATTGGTTGGTGCACCGTGCCGAATGGCTCGTGGGTGTGTTTGCCCTGGTGCTGGGGCTCTACCTCGGCTGGCAGGGCATTGAAGGCCTCTCTCAGCTCACGGCGGTGGTCAGCTGAGGGGGCTGATCCCGAGGGCCACCGCTGGCTCTGCATCCGATGACGCTCCAGCCCAGGGGATCTGCTGGCAAACTGCGCCGAACGTCCTAGGGCCCAATGCCTCTGCTGCGCAGACTTGCCGCATCGCTTCCCCTGATGGTCTCGTTGGCCCTGGTGGGTTGTGCCAGTGATGGCGGTGGTGGGATTCAGAGCCAGAAGCTCGCCACCATCAAGGCCCGCGGCAAGTTGATCTGCGGCGTGGATGGCAAGTTGCCGGGATTCAGTTTTGTTGGGTCGGACGGGCAGTACACCGGCCTCGATGCGGATGTGTGCAAGGCCACGGCCGCTGCCCTGTTCGGTGATCCCAGCAAGGTGGACTACCGCGACCTCAATTCCAGCGAGCGTTTTGCCGCTCTAGCCAGTGGCGAGGTGGATCTGCTCTCCAGGAACACCACGGAAACCCTCAGCCGCGATGCAGCCGGTGGTAACGGCCTCAGCTTTGCGCCCACCACCTTCTATGACGGCCAGGGCGTCATGACGCCCAACGCCAGCGGCGTGAAGGCCCTGAAGGATCTGGCCGGCAAGCCTATCTGCGTGGAGAGCGGCACCACCACCGAGCTCAACCTTGCTGATCGCATGCGCGAGCTCAAGGCTGCCTACACCCCCCTCAAGTTTCAGACCGGCGACCAGACCTACGCCGCCTATCTGCAAGGGCGTTGCGTTGCCGTGACCAGCGACCGCTCCCAATTGGCGGCCAAGCGCACCAGCTTCCCAGATCCGGCTGGTCACACCCTGCTGCCGGAGGTGCTCAGCAAGGAGCCCCTCACCCCAGCCACCACCAATGCCGATCCCGCCTGGGCCGATGCGGTGCGCTGGACCATCTATGCCCTGATGCAGGCAGAGGAGCTGGGCATCACCCAGGCCAACATCGACGCCAAGTTGGCTGAGGCCAAGGCCAACCCCAACCAGGCCGACCTGCGGCGTTTCCTGGGGGTGGAGGGAGAGTTCGGCAAACAGCTGGGCCTGCCCGCTGACTTTGTGGTGAAGGCGGTGAAGGCCACCGGAAACTACGGCGAGATCTTTGAGCGCAACGTGGGTATGGGCTCCAAGCTCAAGCTGGAGCGCGGTTCCAACCGCCAGTGGAAGGAGGGCGGCCTGATCTATTCGCCCCCGTTCCGCTGATGCCCCCGTCGTCGGTTTCAGCCGTAACCCCCTGGTGGCGCAACCGCCGCTTGATCCCCGGGATCGTGCAGGCGGCCGTTGGCCTGGTGGTGCTGGTGGTGGTGGCTTTCCTGGTGGGCAACCTGGTGCGCAACCTCACCGCCGCCGGGCTGCTGCTCAGTTGGAGCTGGCTGGGCAATCCAGCCGGTTTCGATGTGTCTGAAACCCTGTTGCCCTTTGACGCCAGCCTTCCCTACTGGCGGGCCCTACTGGCGGGCCTGGTGAACACCCTGCGGGTGGTGCTGCTGGGGCTGGTTGGGGCCACGTTGTTCGGCACGGCCGTGGGCATGGCCTCCTTCAGTTCCAACGGTTTGCTCAAGCGGCTGGCCCGGATCTATGTGGAGCTGATCCGCAACATCCCCCTGCTGCTGCAGTTGGTGTTCTGGTACTTCGTGGTGTTCCTGGCTCTGCCCAATGGCACCAGTGCCATTCAGCTGCCGGGGCTGGTGTTGGCCAAATCGGGCCTGTATCTGGCCTGGTTCAGTGATCTCTGGCACTTGCAGTGGCAGGGGCCCCATCTCGATGGCGGGGTGTGGCATGCGCCGCTGCGGCTCACGGTGGAGTTCGGCGCCCTGCTCACGGGCCTCGTGGTGTACACCGCCGCTTTCATCGCTGAGGTGGTTCGGGGCGGTGTGGCCTCGGTGCCGAAGGGCCAGTGGGAAGCCGCCAACTCCCTGGGCTTCAACCCCCTGCAGACCCTGCAGCGCATCGTGCTGCCCCAGGCCCTGCGGGTGATTGTTCCGGGTCTCAACAGCCAGTACATCTCCCTGGCCAAGAACTCTTCCCTGGCCGTGGCTTGCGGCTATGCCGATCTCTATTCCGTGGCGGAAACCACCCTCAACCAGACCGGCCGGGCCGTGGAGGTGGTGCTGGTGCTGCTGGGTTCCTACCTGGTGATCGATCTGGTGATCTCGGCCCTGATGAATGGCCTGAACCGCATGGTGCAACTGAAGGAACGCTGATGCGAACGGCTCTCCCCTCCTCTCCCCTTCAGCGGCTGCGCCGTGAGCTGTTCTCCAGCCCCCTGGATGGCCTGATCTCCATTGGCCTGATCGGGTTTCTGCTGGCGGTGGCCATTGCCCTGGTGAAGTGGGCCCTGTTTCAGGCCCAATGGGCCGTGCTGCAGGCCAACAGCACCCTGTTTGCCGTGGGGCGTTACCCCCTCGAGCAGCAGTGGCGCCTCTGGTTGCTCACCACCCTCCTGGTGGGGGCCACTGGCTTGAGCTGGGGGTTGCTGCGGGGGCTGCCGCGGCTCGATCGGGTGGATCAGCTCTGGCCGCGCAACGACCGCATCGCCGTGGCGGTGGTGCTGGCCCTGGCCGTGTTGGCCCCCCTCTTTCTCAAGCTCAGCCTCGCCATTCAGCTGCGCTGGTGGCTGGAGGCCGCCCTGCTGGTGGCGACGCGCTGGGCGGCGGGTCGCTGGGCCCTGCGCATCCCGCCGCCTGCTCGCCGGCTGGTGCCGCTGATCTGGCCCCTCCTCTACTTCGCGGGCATGGTGCTGATCAGTGGTGGCCTGGGCTTGATCCAGGTGTCCCCTTCGGAATGGGGCGGCCTGCTGCTCACTCTCGTGGAGTCCAGCTTTGCCATCCTGTTGTGCTTCCCCCTTGGGATCCTGCTGGCCCTAGGCCGCCGCAGCGAGCTGCCACTGCTGCGCTGGAGCTCGGTGGTGTACATCGAGTTCATCCGCGGGGCGCCGTTGATCACCCTGTTGTTCTTGGGCCAGAACATCCTGGGATTCCTGCTGCCCGGTGGCCTGGCGCCTGATCGGGTGTGGCGGGCGGCCTGGGTACTCACCTTCTTCGCCGCTGCCTACGTGGCGGAAGCCGTTCGGGCCGGCCTGGCCTCCCTGCCCAAGGGCCAGCTGGAGGCCGCTCGCTCCCTGGGCTTGCCCTTGCCCCAGGCCCTGATCCATGTGGTGCTGCCCCAGGCGCTGCGGGTGGCCCTCCCAGCCACCGTTGGCCAGTTCATCTCCCTGCTTCAGGACACCACGCTGTTGTCGCTGATTGGCCTGTTGGATCTGCTCGGCACGGCCCGCACGGTGATGGCCAATCCGGCTTTCCTGGGCAGGAACGCCGAGGTGTACCTGGTGCTGGCCCTGTTGTTCTGGTGCGGTTGCGCCGCCCTCGGCCTGGGTAGCCGTGCCCTTGAAACCCGCCTCAACCCCACCGCCAACCCCGCCCGATGACCAGCACCCCTGCCAGCGCCGGCTCCGCCCCCGGGGCCGTGATGATTGAGGCCCGTGGGGTCGAGAAGTGGTACCCCAACGGCTTCCACGCCCTGCGTGGCGTGGATCTCAGCGTTCACCAGGGGGAAGTGGTGGTGATCATGGGGCCCTCCGGTTCAGGCAAGAGCACCTTCATCCGTACCTTCAACGCCCTTGAGGATTTCCAGAAGGGATCCATCTGGGTGGATGGCATGGAACTCACCGACGACGTCCGCAACATCGATGCGATCCGCCAGGAGGTGGGCATGGTGTTCCAGCAGTTCAACCTGTTCCCTCACCTCACGGTGTTGGAGAACCTCACCCTTGCTCCGGTGCTGGTGCGCAAGCGCTCCAAGGCTGTGGTGGAGCGCCAGGCCCTGGAGTTGCTGGAGCGGGTGGGCATCGCTGAGCAGGCCCATAAACATCCCGGTCAGCTCTCGGGAGGCCAGCAGCAGCGCGTGGCGATCGCCCGCTCGCTCTGCATGGAACCGCGGATCATGCTGTTCGATGAACCCACCAGTGCCCTCGACCCCGAGATGGTGCAGGAGGTGCTCGAGGTGATGCAGGAGCTAGCCCGCGAGGGCATGACCATGGTGGTGGTGACCCACGAGGTGCGCTTCGCCCGCCAGGTGGCCAGTCGCGTGGTGTTGATGGCCGATGGCCAGGTGGTGGAGATGGCCGCGCCGGACCAGTTCTTCACCAACCCCCGCCACGAGCGCAGCCGGCAGTTCCTCAGGCAGATCGCCTGAGCGGGGCACTTGTCAGTAGATCCCTACACTCTGGTCATTGGTAAGCCGCGGAGGCGGTGCCATGGCTGATCGCGGCATTCATCCATCCGTGGGTTCTCCGTCCGGTCATGACGACGCGGACGCAGCGGCCTCGGAGCGCATCACCGGCCAGCTCGGACGTTTGATTCCGCTTGTGAACGGTCCGGCTCGCATCGCCGGTGTGAACCGTTCCGTGTGCACTGCCTCTTTGGCCTCGTTGCTGAGCTGGGATGACGACGGCCAGCTGGCCGTTGATTAGGCCGCGGTGCATCCGCAGGTTCCGCAACAGCTGCTCGTTCTGGCCGGGGGCGGCCACACCCACGCGCTCCTGCTGCGTCGCTGGGCCATGCGGCCTCGGCTGAAATCAGCAGCTACGCAGGTGGTTCTGGTGAGCCGCCACAGCACCGCCCTTTATTCGGGCATGGTGCCGGGGCTGGTGGCGGGTCTCTACAAACCCGAAGACTGCTCCATCGATCTGCGGCGCCTCTGCGGCCAGGTGGGTGTCACGTTCCTTCAGGCCGAGATCACTGGGTTGGAGCTGGAGCTGCGGGAGTTGGAGCTGCAGGGGCGGCCCCCCTTGCGCTGGGATGCCCTCAGCCTGGATCTGGGCTCTGTGACCGCGCAGGCCAATGCCGCCATGGCGGTGAAGCCACTCGAGCCTTTCCTGGCCTGGAGCCGCGCTCAAGAACCCGGGAGCGAGCTGCGCATCCGGGGCGGCGGCGCCGCCGCGGTGGAGCTGGCCCTGGCTTTCCGGGCCCGGGGCCTGGCGCCCCGCTTGTTGCTGCGGGGGGCGGCCCTGCACTTGGGCTCTGCAGCGGCCAACCGGGCGGGCGAGCGGCTGCTGGCCCAGGCCGGTATTGCCGTGGAGCGCCAAGTGGCAGCGGATGCAGCGGCTGATCTCGCCTGCACCGGCAGCCACGCTCCGGCCTGGTTGGCCGCCAGCGGCTTGCCGGTGGAGCCGGCCACTGGCCGGGTGCTCACCCACGCCAGCCTGCAGGTGCTCGGCCAGGAGCGGCTGTTTGCGGTGGGTGATTGTGGCCTGATCCAGGCCGATCCCCGGCCTGCTTCCGGCGTGTGGGCCGTGCGTGCCGCCCCCCTGCTGGCGGCCAATCTCCAGCAGGCCCTGGAGCGGCCAGGCACGGCACTGCAATCCTGGCGGCCCCAGGCCAGGGCCCTGCAACTGCTCGGTGATGGCGGCGGGTATCCCGGTGGTGCCAGAGCCCTGGCCTTTTTCGGCCCCTGGGCCCTGGGGCCCAGCCGGTGC
Source organism: Synechococcus sp. HJ21-Hayes (assembly GCF_024345835.1). Lineage (GTDB taxonomy): Bacteria > Cyanobacteriota > Cyanobacteriia > PCC-6307 > Cyanobiaceae > Vulcanococcus. The sequence goes on from NZ_JAGQBW010000012.1 coordinate 75,638, forward strand.
CTCTGGCAGTGGAAGGATCGGATTGATCGCCAGTTCATGGCGGGCTTCAGCGGCATGGCCGCCATGACCCCTGCGGGTGGCGAGCCTATGGCCTGCCGCGGCTGTGCGGCCAAGTTGCCCGCTGCACCCCTGGAGGCCGCCCTGGCACGCCTACGGCCCGATGGCGCCCTGCCTGCTGCGGAGGATGCAGCCCTGGTAGGTCATGGCGCCGGCGGGGAGTGGCTGCTCCAGAGCCTGGATGGCTTTCCGGCCCTGGTAGACGACCCCTGGCTCAATGCCCGCCTCACCACCCTGCACGCCTGTAGCGATCTCTGGGCCAGCGGCGCCGAGGTGCAGTCAGTGCAGGCCCTGGTGACCCTGCCCCAGCAGGCACCGGCCCTCCAGGAAACCCTGCTGGTGCAGACCCTGGATGGTGTGAAGTCTGTGCTGGGCCCCATGGGAGCGCGCCTGATCGGAGGCCACACCCTCGAGGGGCGCGATGGTGCAGGCCTGAGCCTGTCCCTCACGGTGAATGGCAGCGCGCCATCCCAGGGCCATTGGCCCAAGGGGCCCCTGCAGGCGGGGCAGCTACTGGTGCTCACCCGGCCCATTGGCACGGGGGTGCTGTTTGCCGCGGCGATGGCCGGGACGGCCGAGCCCAGCTGGCTCGACCAGGCCCTGGCGCTGATGCAGCAAAGCCAGGCCCCCCTGGTGGAGCTGCTACGCCATCACGGCTGCAGGACCTGTACCGACATCACCGGTTTCGGGCTGCTGGGCCATCTTGGCGAGATGTTGGCACCCACCAGCCGCGTACAGCTGGATGCGGGGGCTATTCCAGCGCTGGCCGGTGCGCTACCCCTGCTAGAGCTCGGTTTGGCCAGCACCTTGGCACCATTCAACGCCCGGGCCCTGCGGCTGCTCGATGGGCCGGTGGAGCTGAGGGGCCCCGCCGATGCCGCGCAGCTGGCCCTGTTGATTGACCCGCAAACCTGTGGACCGTTGCTAGCCGCTCTGCCTGCCGATCGCGCCGCGGAGGCTGTGGCAGCCCTGCGGCGGCAGGGTTTCTCAGGGGCGGCGGTGATCGGCCGGGTGATGGGCTGACTGGGCTCAACTGGCCTGATAAGACTCAACAGTGGGTGGGAGATTCTCCACCGATTTCAGCGATCACAAGGCCCTCGGCATTGAGTAGCCGGTAACAACGCCCCGTGATCAGTGCTTTGGCCTGCAGGGTCAGGCGGGTGCGGAGTAGATCATGCTTGCTGTTTTCCTCCCGCCAGTGGCCATCACCGTCCTGACTGAGGATGCGCAGGGTCATGGGTCACGGTGGAACCGACTTTCACTGTTACAGATTTGAGGGCCTGCGGGAACCATCTCCAGCATCTCTTCGGGATCGGCAGATTGTGTTTGCCGCCACAGTTCCACCTTCAGGCATTGATCCCTGTACTGCACCAGGTTCTGGGAGAAGTTGGCAATGAACTCCCGGTTGGCTTCGCACACGGAGTTGAAACCACAGCTGGCGGCCTGATCGGTGAGCCGTGCGCTGGGGTTGTGGCTGATGGCATCACACAGGCGGTTGAGCCGGTAATGGATGAGGGCCTGGAAGGTGGTGCGTCCGCGGTAGCGATCGAAGTGGTATTCCAATGTGCTGAGGCCTACGCCCAAGGCCTGTGCCATGGCGGGAATCGCAATCGGCTGGGCAAAGAACCGGGCGAAATACTCCATCGCCAGGGTGATCACGTCAGTGCTGTCTGTGCGGTGAACAACCCGTGGGTTGAGTTGGCGTAGAGCCATGGTTGGGTCCAGGGGCTGAAAGGCCCTGGCCTCCTTGTCCCTGTCATAGACGGCTTTGGCTTGGCAGGTTGTGGATGATGTGATCTGTATCAGGCTCTACGGACGAATCTCTCGCTGAATCCGCTCAGATTCTGTGGTTCTTGCCATGGTCTGCTTCCTGGGCCAGAGTGGGTGCAGGCTCCTGAGGGGGAGGCGATGGCGGGTGAAATCCCCGCTTTTTTATGGCTTGGATCTGGGGGTCTTGATTTCAGAACTTGATGAAGTTCTGAGTAGGGTTGCAACGTTTCGCAGGCTCGTGACTTTTCGCTATTGGGAGTGAATATTGCTTGCTAGAAAAGAAGCAAGGAGATGGCTGGCTGATCGCTTCAGGTCACCGCCGAGAAGCAGGCCACAGCCACTGCAACCCGTTTCGGCCAAAGATTGCCGGAACTCCGTACAGCAGGCCGCCGGCGAGAAACGAGAGATTTTCCATCGCTTGCCCTGTCCTAGGGCAGGGAGTTTTGCCCTTGATCCTTCAGAGTCGTGTTCCTCAGGAAGCGTGCCAATCCCTGGATTCGCAACACCGCCTTGCGATCGTATCCCAGGCCAATGCCTATTTCTCCAGGCACTATCCCGAACCCTTGGTGATTGTGGATGTAGCCCGGTCCCTTGGGGTCAGTGAGGCTTGCCTGGGGTTTTGCTTCCGCCACTGCCGTGGAAAAACACCGCTGGAGGCCCTGCAGACCTATCGCCTCAGCCAGCTCTACCGCGCCATCACCGAAGCGCCAGCCGCCAATCTGTTGGCCCAGGTGCTCGCCTGCGGATTGCCGGAGCTGGCGCAAACGAATGTGTTGTTCGAGGACTTTTTCGGTGTCAATCTCGCCAACTTCCGCCACACCAGCCGCCGCGCTCAGGACGATCGCCAGTTCAGAGCTCAACACCCCGAGGCCGAATCCCTGGTGGTGTTGGCCAGCCCCTGAAGCCGCAGCCGGTTGAAGCGCTGCACCCACAGGCAGGGCAGGTTGAAGGCCGTGGCGAACAGCAGATTCAGCAGCACCCCGGTGGGTGGGAGCCACAGGGCTGTGACCAGCCAGAAGGGCCAGAGCCCCAGGTGCACCAGTTCGGCGCGCCGGGTTTCCTGCACCAGCCGCCTGCGGGTGCCTGGATCACGGCCCACCAGGCTGGCCTTGCGTACCCCACCGGTAAAGGTTGCTCCGGCATCCGGTAGCCAGCGTTTCCAGCGGCGGATTCCCAGCCGCTGCTCATAGCTCGCGGCGCTTTCCCCCCAGGGGCGAGGGCGGGTGAGCCAGCTGTCGCGCTCCAGGCTCCTGGCGGGCAGGCGATGGCCGATGTAGCCCACCAGCAGGCTCCACAGCAGCCAGCCGGCTGCGCAGAGCAGGCTCGCCAGGGGGCCGCTCACCGGGTGCGGACTTGGCGGTTCTTCCATCGGATCGTGCCCCGCTCCAGGTTCAGGATCGCCAGTACGAACACCCCCAGAAAGAACAGCACTGGAACGGGAAACACCAGGTTGATCCAGCCAAAGCTCCCCACCTGGCGGGTGACCACCAGCAGTTGCAGGGCAAAGGTCACGTAGAGCACCACGTTGGCGAGGGGGCTGGGGTCGCCCACCATCGGCCAGCCCAGGAGCGAGGCCGGTAGGCACCAGGCAGCCCAGAACAGGCCGGAGAGCCAGAGCACCACTGCCAGCATCCAGGGCCAGTGCACCTCACCGGCGGCGGTGGCGAAGTTCTTGTCGAAGCCCACCACCATGTCCCCCAGGCCACCCGGGTACATGCGGTAGTTGAGTTGGCCCTTGCCGATGTAGGCGCTCACCGGCAGGCCAGCCTGTTCGTAGCAGTGGGCCAGGAACCAGTCCTCCACCACCTTGCCCGCCACGGCCGCGTGGCCGCCACTGCGGTCGTAATCCCGGCGGCTGGTGGCCATGGCGGGCCCGAAGGCCACCCCCACCCCCTCTCCGAGGGGAACGGCCATCAATCCCACCAGGTTGAACAGCACGGAGAGCTGCTCGTAGGGCTTTTCCGTGCGGTGGAACGGTTGCACCGACAGCAGCCCGCCCCGTTGCTGGTGCACGGCCACGAAGGTTTCCAGGAAACTGGGCCTGGGTTCGGTATCGGCGTCGAGAAACACCAGCACGTCGCCGTGGCTGGCCGCCACGCCGTTGTGCAGGGCCCAGGTTTTGCCGCACCAGCCCTCCGGCAGCGGCGGCGGTTGCACCACGGTGACCCCGGCTTGGCGGGCGATGGTGGCGGTGGCGTCGCTGGAGTGGTCGTCCACCACGATCACCTCCACGGGCTGCAGGCTCTGGCGGTGCAGGGCGCTCAGCAGGTGCGGCAGGTTGGATTCCTCGTTGCGGGCGGGGATCAGCACCGACACCCGGGGCGCTCCCGCCAGGGGCTCTTGGGGCAGGCGCCGGATGTGCAGGCAGAGCAGCCAGCCGAGCACCCAACGCACCAACAGCGATACGCCCACCAGGCCCATGGCGGCCATCAGCGGATACCCCTCAAAACGTGGATCAGACTCATGGCCGCAGCAGCTCCTGCACCAGTGGTGAGAGGGCTGCCGGATGGCGTAGCAGCTGGTGGTGGCTAAGCACGGGCAGCTGTTGGCTGCGGCCGACCGGCAGCAGGGCGGAGCGCGCGGGAATCACCATCAGATCCGGCGCGCAGTAATAGCTGCTGCAGTCCACCGGCTCCAGGGTGTGCAGGTCGCGGTTGAGTTGCTCCAGCAAGGGGCTGTTCGGCTTCACATCGGCAATGCCCGCCAGGGGCCAGCGGGGCCAGGGCCCGGCGGTAAGGGTTCCCCGCTGGGGACTGCCCACGCTGATGAAGCGCCGGGTGCGCTGGTGGCCCCCCAGCAGTTGGATCCAACTGCGGCTGATCACTCCACCCATGGAGAAGCCCAGCAGGTCCACCGGTTGCTGGTGGCCGTAGGCGGCTTCGATCTGCAGTCCGAGCTGGGCGGCGAGCTCCCGCACCGGTGCCAGGCCCAGCCGTTGAGGCAGATGGGGGATCAGTAGCTGCTCCCGCCGGCCGGCCAGATGCTGCTCCAGCCGTTCAAACAGCTGCGGTGTGTCCCACAGGCCATGGACCAGCACCAGTGGAGTGGTGCCATGACCCTGGCTGGTTGGTGGATGCTCCGTGGGCCTCCGCTGCGCGCGCTCTCTGCATTGAAGGGCCCATGGCCTGGGCTGGGGCCATCCCCAGGCAGGGGAAAACCGCCCCTGCAGCGGGTTTGCCCGTGGGTTGCAGCGGATTGGCGGCGCTGGCCGGCGCGGTTCTGGCGGGTTTTTACGTTGCCGATGTGCCCAGCCCCGATCCCGCAACCACTCCCGAGCCGCAAACGCTGGAGCTGAGGGCCCGCGCGCTCCTGGCTCAGCTGAGCCTGGGCGAGAAGTTGGCCATGCTTGATGGCGACACAGCTTTTTGGCCTGGCCTGGCGGACACGATGCTGCGGGATGGCCTGCACCAGCATCCCTGGCCCGCTGCCCAGTTGCCGCGCCTCGGGCTGGGGGGGCTTCACTTTGTCGATGGCCCCCGTGGCGTGATTCTTGAAGGGGGAGCCACCACCTTCCCGCCACCGATGGCCCGGGGTGCCAGCTGGGATCCGGCCCTGGAGGAGCGCGTTGGTGAGGCGATGGCGCAGGAAGCCCGCTCTTTCGGGGCCAACCTGTTTGGCGGGGTGTGTGTGAACCTGTTGCGTCACCCCGGCTGGGGACGGGCCCAGGAAACCTACGGGGAAGATCCCGTGCATGTGGGCCTCATGGGGGCGGCCATGACGCGGGGGGTGCAGCGCCACGCCATTGCCTGCGTGAAGCACTTTGCCCTCAACTCGATCGACAGTGCCCGCTTCCAGGTGGATGTGCAGGCCACACCACGGGTGTTGCATGAGCTCTACCTGCCCCAATTCCGCGACTGCGTGGAAGCTGGCGCCCTGGCGGTGATGAGCGCCTACAACAGCGTGAATGGCGAGTGGTGCGGCCAGCATCCCCAGCTGCTGGGCCAGATCCTCAAGGGCCGCTGGGGCTTCCGTGGCTTCGTGCTCACCGATTTCATCTTCGGCCTGCGCGATGGCACCAAGGCCCTGCTGGCCGGGCAGGACCTGGAAATGCCCTTTCGGATGATGTTTGAGGCCTGCCTGCCCCAGGCCCTGGCCCGTGGCGAGGTGCCCCTGGCCCGGGTGGACGACGCGGTGCTGCGGCTGTTGCGGGCCCAGCTAACGCTGCCCCAGGGCACCTACCCCACCGCCCTGCGAGCCTGTTCGCGGCACCGGGCCTTGGCGCGGGAAGCGGCCACCAAGGCGATGGTGCTGCTCCGCAACGAGGGGGCGGTGTTGCCGTTGCGGGGCTTGGGTTCCTTGGCGGTGATCGGCGCGTTGGCAGCGGTGCCCAATCTGGGGGATCGGGGCTCCTCGGATACGCGCCCCGCCGCTGGCTCAGTGGTGACACCCCTGCAGGGGTTGCGGGCGGCGGCGCCGGAGTTGGCGATCCACTACAGCGATGGCCGCAACGTGGCGGCGGCGGCGGCGCTGGCGGCAGCAGCGGATGCCGCCGTTTTGGTGGTGGGCCTGGATTGGCGCCATGAGGGGGAACACATCCACACCGGCGACATTGCCCCGAGCCTGCGCCAGATGCCGCCCCCCGAGCAGCTGTTGCGTCGGTTCGGCCGAGAGCGGCTACAGCCCTGGTGGACGCCGTTGGCGGGGCTGATGGCCGCCATGGCGAGCCTGGGGTCGCTGCGGCCTGGCGAGCACTTCTCCTCCGGCGACCGCACGCACCTCAACCTCGAGCCGCGGCAGGAGGCCCTGATCCGTGCGGTTGCGGCGGCCAATCCCCGCACGGTGGTGGTGTTGATGGGGGGTGGGGCGATCCTGTGCGAGGCCTGGCGGCAGCTGGTACCGGCCCTGCTGTTGTGTTGGTACCCCGGCATGCAGGGGGGCGAAGCCCTGGCGGATGTGCTGTTCGGCCGGGTGTCGCCCTCCGGGCGGATGCCCTTTGCGCTGCCCACCGCCCATGGGCATCTGCCGCCGTTCGATCCGCGGGCTCGCCAGATCACCTACGACCTCTGGCACGGCTACCGCCGGCTGGCGCGGGAGCAGCACCCGGCAGCCTTTCCCTTCGGCTATGGCCTCTCCTACACCCGATTTGAGGCCTCGGGTCTGAGCGTGGAGCGCAGTCCGGATGGCGCGGTGCTCCAGGTGGCGCTACGGCTGGCGAACCTCGGGCCCATGGCTGCCGAGGAAGTGGTGCAGTTGTATGTCGAGCCACCCGGCGTGGAAGTGGAGCGTCCGGCCCGGCAGCTGGTTGGGTTCTGTCGGGTGAGCCTGGAGCCTGGCCAGAGGCGGCCCGTTGCCCTGGCGGTTCCGCTGCGGCGCCTGGCCTTCTTTGATGAAGGCTGTGATGGCTTCGTGCTGGAACAGGGGTGCCATCGCCTTGTGGTGGCTCGCCACGTGGAGGAGGTGGGCATCGGCGTGGAGCTCAGCTTCGCCCGCACCGTTCTGGGGCGTTAAGCCCGGCCTTGGAGGAAGCCCAGCTCAGGCTGCTGCATCACTCCCGCACCAGCCAGCCCACGGTGAGGTTGGTGGGGTCGGTTTGCAGGTAGAGGTAGCCGCGGGCGCCGTTGCGGCCATTCACCACCAGGGCCCGGTAGTTGAAGGGCACGCCCTTGGCATCGCGTTCCACCAGGGTGCCCCAGCAGCTGCCGCGGTCGAGTTGGAGGTTGCCGGTGTAGCCCACGGTTTCACCGACGCCGTTGTAGCTGGACAGGGCGATTCCCTTCACGCTGCCGCCGGCCCATTCCTCCCGTTGCACCACCGCGTTGGGCCTCCAGCTGTTCTGTTGCCAGTTGCTGCCCACCTGGCTGCTGAGCACAACGCCGTTGAGGTCGCTGGCTTTGCAGGCCCCGGGGGCCATGGGCAGCCAGCGGCCGGTGATCACCGTGCCGCTGGAGCGATCCAGGCTGTAGAGAGGCCGGCCCTTGCTATCCAGCACGGCTTCAGACACCTGGGCTCCCCAGGGCAGTTGTCGCTCCACCCGCACCAGGCAAGTGCCCACCACCGTGACCCGGCCGGTGTAGCTGCCACTGCGGCGGCTCTGACCCACCCGCTCGATGATCTCCCCCCGCACGGCCCCACCCGGTAGCCAACGCTCCTGCAACAGGCGGGCTTCAGGGGTGGTGCTGCCCTTCACTGGAAGGCTGCTGCCCATGCCCATCACGGCATAACGACCCTGCATGGGCGCCTGGCAGCTCCTGTTGTTGCCGATCGCTTTGCCCGGTTCGGCCACCATCAGCGGGACCCCCAGCGGCGCCAGGGCCAGCAGGGCAAGGAACGAGCGGACCATGCAGGACCCCGGCGATTGTGCGTGGGCTCAGTATGCGCAGATCTGGCGGTTACGTCCCGCCGCGGCGTCTGTGTTGAGGGCCATCCGCCCGCCCATGCCCTGGTTTTGCGACAATGCAACCAGGCATCACCACTGGAGCAACCTTGGGATTCAGCGCCAAGACCGATTACGGCCTTGTGGCTCTGATGGAGCTTGCGGGTGAGTACCTCTCCGGAGGGGTGCTCCAGGTGGCTGAGATCGCAGGCCGCCAGGCCATCCCCGAGCGCTATCTCGAGCAGATGATGACCAGCCTGCGCCGGGCCGGCATCCTGCGCAGTATTCGAGGCCCACGGGGGGGCTACCAGCTCGCCCGTTCTCCCTCCCAGCTCACGGTGGCTGAGGTGGTGGCTTGTCTAGAGGGTGAGGTGAGCACCCGGGATGGATCCAGCCGGAACTCCCCGGAATTTCAGGCCCTCGATGGGTTGTCAGCAGCTCTGGATCGTCAGAGGGAGGAGCGGCTCGCGGCGATCACGCTGCAGGATCTGGTGGAGCAGCGTGATCAGCATCTCGAGGCTCAGGCGATGTATTTCATCTGACCCCTGGCCTGTGGCTAGAGGTGCGCTGGGGGTCAGCCCAATTCGCCGCTGGCGTCCTTGCGGATCGTGCAGTCGCTGAGGGGATAGCTGACACAGATCAGGGCGAAACCGGCTTCCATCTGGGAATCGTCCAGGAAGCTCTGATCCGCCTGGTCCACGCTGCCGGAGAGCATTTTTCCGCAGCAGGTGCTGCAGGCTCCGGCCCGACAGGAGTACGGCAAGTCAACGCCGGCGGCCTCAGCGGCATCCAGGATGTACTGGTCATCGCTGCAGCTGAAGCTCTCGCCGCTTTCCAGGCTGATGGTGTACGTGGCCATGGGGAACTGCATTCGCACGGTTGTTCTAGCCCCGTTCTCGCCAGTGATCTGCGGCCGGATGGGGATCAGCGGTGGGGCCGGCGTAGGCGCACGCGCACACTCACGTGGGCATCGCCGTAGGTGGCCATCAGCAACTCCCGCACGTCGTGGCGGAGTTCTTCAAGCGAGGGTGCTGTGAGGGTTTGGGTCTTGTCGCTGGAGGTGGCACGGATGGCTCCTGGCCGTTCCTCCACCACATCAAAGATGGCTTCGCGCATGGATATCCCACTCGTCCTGATTCAGTCTGGGGCGATTGGCTGGGATCGGCGCTGGCTGGACCACCGACCCCGGTGATCTGGACCACCGTTCGAAGGGCCGGTCGTGGCAGCGATCCGGTCTGGATCAGCGGCTCTACTGCCAACATGCCAACAGCATTTGGAGCCCCCCTTTGCCTCGCCATCGCCGGCTCGCGGCCACGGTTCTGCTGGTGTCTCTGCTGACGGGGTGTGGCACCTGGCAACCCGTGAGTGAGCAGGGCCGGGAGCGCTGTGCACGGGAGTCTCGCAGTGGGGCCGGAAGCAACGCCCTTACCAGCGCCATGGCCTACGGCCAGTGCCTGTTGGGCGTTGACACGCGGCTGGCTCGGGAGCAGGAGCGGAGTCTGCGGCAGCAGCGCGCGCTGCAGGAGCGTCGCCTGGGCCTCTGCCGAAGACACAAGGCAGCCCTGCCAGGTCTGGTAACCAGCTTCCGCCAGAGGCGCGATCAGCTGCTGGCCCTCGAGGCCGAGGTGTATGTGGCCAGCCAGGGTCCGAAACCCCTAGACCCCCAGGAGCAGCGCCGCCTGGCCATCTACGACCAGGAGATCGAGCAGGAGCTCTATGACCAACAGCTGGAGGCCTGGCGCTTGAAGGAGCAGGGGCGTGCCGCGGCCTGGAAGCGCCTCCATCAAGCCCAGCTGAATGGTGCCGAAGCGGCTTTGCGCGCCAGTGCGGATCGCCTGCGGGTGATCGATCCTGACTTGCTGGAGGCTTCTGCGCGGCCGGCCCTCAGGGAAGCCAGCCTGAAGCAGTGGCTTGCCTGCAGACCGGAGACATTTCAATGAGGTGGTGGCGGCTCGGCGGGCCTCCCCTGGCCTTGCTCCAGCTGCTGCTGGCCATGCCATCGCAATCCCAACCCCTGCTGCCCGCGGTGCCCTCTGCCTGCGTGAGCCGCTATGGCAACAGCGGCTGCGCTGCCCATCTCTATGCTCAGCTGCTCTGCGACACGGTGGGCTCAGCAACCACCATGCAGCGGCTGGAGCCCCGTTTGCAGACTGCCTTTGAGCAGGCCGGCATCAACTTTGTTGAGCTCACGGCCGAGGCGATTGAAACCGCAGCTGTGCGTGAGTACACACCGATGCTGTGCTCCCCGAAGAGTCGTGAGATCCGGGAGTTGTTTCAGCCCCGCTCATCCCTGGGTCAGGCTGGTTGAACCCTGGTTGGCAGCGGCGGAAGCCTGAGGCAGCTCAGCCAGGAGAGGGCCACCAACAGACAGGCACACCACAGGCAGGCCTGCAGGCCCCCCAGGAGATAAATCCAGCCGGAGAGCAGGGTGCCCAATAGGCGTCCAGCGGCGTTGGCCATGTAATAGAACCCCACATTGAGGCTCACCGACTCGGCATCGGTGTAAGCCAGCACCAGATAACTGTGGATCGAGGAGGTCATTGCGAACACCGCGCCGAAGCCGGCCAGGCCGCCCACCACGGCGATGGCGGGATGGGCATCGCGCCAGAGGGCAATGGCGATCAGGGCCGGGATCGCGGTGAGCAGAGCCGTCCAGAACTGCAGAGCGGCGGGTCCCGGTGTGTCGCTGCGGCCCCAGCTGCGGCGCAGGGCCGGGGCGCTGCCCTGCACGAGCCCGTAGCCGATCACCCATAGGCCCATGAAGCCGCCCACCTCCCAGAACTGCCAGCCCAGGGCGGCCTCCAGAAACACCGGCAGGGCCACCACAAACCACACATCACGGGCGCCGAAGAGAAAGAAGCGGGCCAGGGACAGCCAGTTGATTCCTTCACTATTGGATAGCAGCGAGCCAAACCCCGGTTTCTGTTTCATCTTGCCGATCTCACCGGGGAGCACCAGGGTTCCGAGCAAGGCCATGCCCAGCCCTGCGGCCATCACCACCACTGAACCCGCAAATCCCAGGCTGGTGAGCAGCAGGCCACCGAGAAAGAAACCCACACCCTTGAGGGCATTCTTTGAGCCGGTGAGGATGGCCACCCATCGGAACAGTTGCTGATCCCCTGCGCTTTCGGGAACGACGGTTTTGATAGCGCTTTTGGCGCTCATCTTGTTGAGGTCTTTGGCGATGCCACTGATAGCCTGCGCCACCATCACGTAGGCCACCGAGAGCAGCTTGGGCCAGCTGGCGGCCACTGGAACCAGCATCAACAGCGCCAGGATCTGTAACACCATGCCGCTCCAGAGGGTGAGTCGCAGTCCGAAGCGTGCCCCAATCCAGCCACCGGCCAGGTTGGTGAGAATGCCGAAGAATTCATAGAACAGAAACAGGAAGGCGATGTCCAGGCTGGAGTAGCCGAGCTGGTGGAAATGGAACACCACGAGCATGCGTAGGGCCCCATCGGTGAGGGTGAAGGCCCAGTAGGCCCCAGTGATCACGCCGTACTGCTGCAGGGCTGAGAGGTGACCATGCCCCTGGGTCTGAGGCTGGTGGCCCTTGGTGGGAGTGCCCATGGCTCCGGCTCAGCGTTGCTCGATCAGGGCGATGTGGCGCACCAGATCCGCCATGCGGGAGCTGTACCCCCACTCGTTGTCGTACCAGGCGTACACCTTGAGCTGGGTGCCGTTCACCACCAGTGTTGAGAGGCCATCCACGATGGCGCTGCGGTTGTCATTCACGTAGTCCACCGACACCAGCGGCCGGGTTTCGTAGCCGAGGATTCCCCGCAGCGGGCCCTGGGCCGCGGCTGCAAAGGCGGCGTTCACTTCGTCCGCCGTGACGCTGCGCTTCAGCTCGAACACCGCATCGGTGAGCGAGGCGTTCAGCAGCGGTACCCGCACGGCGTGGCCGTTGAGCTTGCCTTCCAGCTCAGGAAAGATCAGGCCAATCGCCTTGGCGGATCCCGTGGTGGTGGGGATCAGGCTCTGCATGCAGGAGCGGGCGCGACGCAGATCCCCCTTGAATCCATCCACCACCACCTGGGTGTTGGTCACGTCATGCAGGGTGGTGATCGAGCCGTGCTCAATGCCGAAGTGTTCGTGCACCACCTTCACCACGGGAGCCAGGCAGTTGGTGGTGCAGGAGGCTGCCGTCACCAGGCGGTGCACGGCTGGATCGAAGAGCTGGTGGTTGATGCCAAAGACAACGTTGAGGGCTTCGGCTCCGGCGATCTTCCCTTTCACCGGACAGGCCACCACCACCCGCTGCACACAGGCACGGTCGAAGTAAGGCTCCAGGGTTTCGGGGGTCTTGAACTTGCCGCTGCACTCCAGCACCATCTCCACCCCAGCCGCCTGCCATGGAACCGCGGTGGGATGGCTTTCTTGGGTGTACCCCACGGGCTCCGTGCCCACCAAGAAGCCCTGGCCGCTGGCCTCCACCGCATGGGGCCACCGGCCATGCACGGAGTCGAAGGCGAGCAGATGGGCGGCGGTGGCAGCATCGCCACCGGGATCGTTCACGTGCACCAGCTCGATGCCGGGATGGCCCCAGAGGGCGCGAAACACCAGCCGGCCAATGCGCCCGAACCCGTTGATGCCGATTTTCATGGGAGCGCCTGTGATGGCCGGACCGTAGATCAACAAGAGTTGATCAATCAAGTAAGGTTGATCCATGCGTGTTCTGGAACACCCCGCTCCCCTGCAGGCGGATCAAGCCCGCCTGCTGCTCAAGGCCCTAGCCGATCCCTTGCGCCTGCAGGTGATCGAAGCCCTGGGCAGTGGTGAACGCTGTGTTTGCGAGCTCACGGCGGAACTGGGATTGGCCCAATCGAAGCTCTCGTTCCATCTCAGGGTGATGAAGGAGGCAGGGCTGATCGCCGCCCGGGAGGAGGGGCGCTGGGTGTACTACCGGCTGGAACTGGCCGCGATTGCCCTGCTGCGCGATTGGTTATCCACGTTGGCGGCGGGTTCTGCTACGCCCGCCACGCCCTGTTGTTGAAACGCGATGGCAACCCCCACAGAGCCTTCAAGGTCGGTGCTGGAGCGGCTCTCGCTGTTGGATCGCCTGTTACCCCTGTGGATCCTCCTGGCCATGACGGCTGGGTTGTTGCTGGGGCGATGCCTGCCTGGCCTACAGGCCGTGCTTGGCGCTGTGCAGGTGGGCCACACCTCCCTGCCGATTGCCCTGGGATTGCTGTTGATGATGTACCCCGTGCTGGCGAAGGTGCGCTATGGGGAGCTGGGAGCTGTGGCCCGGGATCGGCGTCTCCTGGGTATGGCCTTGCTGCTCGTGTGGGGGTTGGGGCCGCTGCTGATGTTTGCTCTGGCCTGGCTGTTTCTGCCAGATCAGGTGGAGCTCCGCACCGGATTGATCATGATTGGCATCGCACCATGCATTGCCATGGTGCTGATCTGGATCGATCTGGCCCAGGGAGATCGCGAAGCAGCGGCCCTGTTGGTGGCGATCAATTCCATCCTGCAGGTGCTGATGTATGCCCTGCTGGCTGGTTTCTATCTTCAGGTTCTGCCAGGATGGCTTGGCCTTGATCGCCAGGCCGTTGCAATTTCGGTTTGGGAGATTGCCAAGGCGGTGGCAATCTTTCTGGGCCTGCCGTTGCTGGCGGGATTTTTCACCCGGCGTATCGGTGTGGGTCTGCGTGGAACTCGCTGGTATGAACACACCTTCCTGCCGCGTCTCAGCCCGCTGGCCCTCTATGGATTGCTCTTCACCATCGTGGTGATGTTTGCTTTGCAGGGCCAAGCCATCACCGAAGATCCCCTGCAGGTGATGAGGGTGGCTCTCCCGCTGCTGATCTATTTTGTGGTGATGTGGGGTTTGGCCTTCGTTGTGGGCCAGCGAAGTGGTTTCAACTACAGCCGCACCACGGCCTTGGCCTTCACGGCGGCTGGTAACAACTTTGAGCTTGCGATTGCCGTGAGCATCAGCCTGTGGGGCCTTGAATCTCAGCAGGCCTTGGCCGGTGTGATTGGTCCGTTGATTGAAGTGCCGGTTCTGGTTTCGCTGGTTTATGTTTCGCTTTGGCTCAAAGGCAGGTTTAAGGTTTGCGCTGACCCCGCAGCCTCCCCCACGCGGGTCGCGTGATCCTCAGCACCTTGGGCTGTCGCCCACAACGAGACGTTTACGCGGTCTTAACCAATCCCTAACGCGCAGGCTGGTGTCCGTTGCCTAGAGGTAGGTGGCTCACGACAGCTAGCTCCCATGACCTTCGCGAAGAAGGCCCTGACCTTTGGCACCCTTGCCGCCCTTGCCGGTGGTGCGGCCGCCTCTGCCGGCCCCGCCCTCAATGGCGCCGGTGCCACGTTCCCTGCCCCCATCTACCAGCGCTGGTTCCAGGATCTGGCCGCTACCGGTGGCGCCAAGGTGAACTACCAGTCGGTGGGCTCCGGCGCCGGCGTGCGCCAGTACGTCGCGGGCACCGTGGATTTCGGGGCCACTGACGAACCCATCAAGGCTGCCGAAGCCGCCAAGGTGAAGCGCGGAGTGGTCCAGTTCCCCGCCGTGGGCGGCACCATTGCCATTGCCTACAACAAGGCCGGCTGCGATCTGAAACTCACCCAGAAGCAGGCCGCTGAGATCTTCCTCGGCAAGATCAACGACTGGAGCCAGCTCAAGTGCGGCAAGGGCAAGATCACGGTGGCCCACCGCTCCGATGGTTCCGGCACCACGTTTGCCTTCACCAATTCGCTCTCCTCTTTCTCCCCTGAGTGGAAGAGCAAGGTGGGTGAAGGCAAGAGCGTGAAATGGCCCGTGGGTGTGGGCGGCAAGGGCAATGAGGGTGTGGCTGGTGTACTCACCAACACCCCGGGCTCCATCGGCTATGTGAACCAGGCATTTGTGAAGGGCCCCATCAAGGCTGCTGCGCTCCAGAACAAGGCGGGCAAGTTTGTGATGCCTGGCTTCAAGAGTGGTTCGGCCGCGCTCAACAACATCAAGTTGGACGCCAACTTGGCTGGTGAAGACCCCAACCCCGCCGGTGCCGAGAGCTATCCCATCACCACGCTCACTTGGATCCTGGCCTACCAGAGCGGCAATGGCATCAAGGCTGGCGAACTGCGTGCAGCCTTCAAGTACATCCTGGGCAACAAGGCCCAGGGTCTGGCCGACAACCTCGGCTATGTGCCTCTGCGTGGCGACATCCTGAATAAAGCCAAAGCTGCCGTTCTTAAGATTGGTGGTTGATCTGGTCTTCAGCAACGCTGGCGTTGCTGAACATCCGATCTTGGGGGCCGTTAGGCCCCCCTTTTTTATGGCGCCGAAAAGTGCACTGTTCCTAACCAGCACTTAACCCTGGCGTCACCATCTCTTTGCTCGTGGTGGCCTGGATCTCCATACAGTTGCCTCATCCCGATGCAATGGGCGCCATGGTGTTCACGCCATCCCGTGACTCCGGCAAGCACAAGCACATTCGCACTGCTCTGGAAGACACTTTTCAGAAGCGTGATCTGGTTCATCTCGCGGCTGGGAGCTCCGTTCCTCTGCTGCGCAACCACATCTGGTTAGTGGTGCGGGGCATGGTGAAGTTGAGCTCCATCACGCTGCAGGGAGATGAACTGCTGCTGGGGCTCGCCGGTCCGAATGAGCCATTTGGGGCACCACTGTCTCATCTCGAGCTCACAGAGGCTGTTACCCTCTGCGACAGTGATCTGCTGTGCCTTTCGATGGAGGAGATTCAGGCGTCACCACACTTGGCGATGGCTTTGGTACGGGCCATGGCCAGCCGGATGCGTCAATCGGAAAGCCTGATCTCCCTGTTGGGATTGCGGCGGGTTGAAGATCGGGTTCGTGGTTTTCTGGAACTCCTGGCGGAAGATTATGGCCAGGCCTGTGACCAGGGGCTGCAGCTCAATCTGCGTCTCACCCACCAGGATCTGGCCAGTGCCCTCAGCACAACCCGCGTTACCGTCACACGGGTTCTGGGCTTGCTACGCGATGAGGGTTGGCTGCAGATTCTGCCCAATCGCCAGTTGGTGGTGACCCATTTGCCGCAGACGCGCTGATGGGGGTGTCATCTTCACCCCCTCAGCTCCTGCTGGTTGTTGATGATTCTCAATGGCGCCTTGAGTTGCTCGATGCTCTGCAACAGGATGGCTTCGCGGTTGTTGATTTGGCCTACGTTACCCGTGTTCGGGACCTGCTCCCCTCTGCGGCTGGCCAGCTGCCCTTTGAGCTGATCATCCTGAATACTCCTTGCGAACGTGCGAATCTCGAGTGTTCGGTTGGGTTGATTCAATCCTATCGGCGTAAGGATCCCGCCACGCCACTGTTGTTGTTGCCGAATCAGGCTGATGAATCCCAGCGTGTGGACCTGCTCGAAGCTGGAGCGGATGACATTCTGGTGACCCCGTTTGGTGTTCGAGAATTCACGGCCCGCTGTCGTGCGCTGTTGCGTCGATCCAAGCGGCTCCAACTCAGCAGTGGCCTGGCCCGCCGCCTGGAGGTGTTGCGCGTGGGGCCCATCGCGCTCTATCGCCAGGAATGCCGAGCCACGCTGAACGGCATCGATGTAGTGCTCTCGCCGAAGGAATTCCGCCTCCTGGAATGTTTTATGTTGCAGCCCGGCCGAGCTTTAAGCCGGGAAGAGCTACTGGAGCAGGTGTGGGGGCCTGATTTCAATGGTGATATGAAAAGTATCGATGTGCATGTTCTCTGGCTTCGGCGGAAACTTGAGCCTGATCAACCTAAGCCCAAACTGTTTGTCACGGTACGTGGTATTGGTTATCGGCTTGACCCGCCACGAGATGGATCCCTGCCGTTAGGTTGCTAGATCACTGTCATCTAGGGAATCGAGATAGCGGCGGCGTTGGCTGGAGGCCAGTACATCACGATTGAGGTCCAGCATTGGCTCAGTGTTGGCATCGGTGCGTGGCGTCAGCCTCGGATCCTTGGTTGTGGCTGCTATGGCTAGATCCCCAGTCTGTGCTGATTCTTTCATGCGAGTAAAGCCTTGACTTCAATCCTACTTTTGGCAGTGACTAGGGATGTATGGATAAACACGTTGCTCTGGTGTTCTTAGTCGGGCTGAGGTGCTTGGTTTTGACGGTTGTTGTTGGCAGCCGCAGGCATAACCAAGCGTTGCAATGCTGAGAACAGACTCGATGGCCCCCGCTTCAGGGGAGGAGGGGCGCTGACGGAGTTGACCCAGGAGCAACCGGCCACCATGCTGATGCTTCCCTTGGCTGTCTTGATCAACATCGCCGTGTTGCAGTTGTAGAAACCCTACAACTGATTGCAATGGCTCGTGTGGCGATGACTACGATCTGTGGCTCCATTGTGTCGTGCATCACCTGAACTGCGGCTTTTTGATGTCGTCGAAGCTGCGGTCCAGGGTTTGGCCAACGGTAAGACCCACCGGAAGGTTGCCTGCATAGGCGCTGCCGAGCACGTTGCGATACAGCTTGGTGGTGACCAGGCGGTAGGTTGAATCTGGCAGGGGAATGGCTCCCGCCTCTTTGGCAATACGCTGGCCCGCCTCGATGGTGGTGGCCACAAACTGACGCATCAATGGTTCTGCCTTCATCGCCTTCTCATTCACGTAGAAAAACAGGGGGCGAGAGAGGGGCAGGTAGCGCGAGTTCTGGACCGTCTCGACGGAGGGAAGAACGCTTCCTTTGGAACCTTGTACAGCTAAGGCCCTCAGTTTGTTGCGGTTGGAGCTGTAATAGTCATAGCCGAAGTAGCCAAGGGCATTCTGGCTCTTGGCCACGCAGTTCACAATCACAGCATCGTCTTCACTGGCGTTATAGTCATGGCGGGAATTATCTTCAGACCCGTTGATAGCCTTATTGAAATAGTCGTAGGTTCCCGAGTCGCGCCCTGGGCCGCATAGCTTGATGGGTTGGTCTGGCCATTGGCTATTCACCTGTTTCCAGGTTGTGACTCTCTGCTGGGCAGCTTTCTGCCATAGATTACTCAGCTCTTGCGTGCTGATCTGTTTGGCCCAGGAATTGCGCGGGTTCACCACGATGGTGATGGCATCGAAGGCGATTGGCAATTCAAGGAAGCGAACGCTAGCAGCGGCGCAGGTTTTGAGCTCTTTCGCATTGATCGGGCGAGATGCTGCCGCAATTGCCAGTTTTCCGCTGCAGAACTCCCGGAATCCTGCGCTGGTTCCCACGGAACGGGCCTCAAAACGTAATCCCTTGGCATTGGCCGCTGGCTTAAACCGCTGAATCGCCGCCTGGCTGATCGGGAAAACGGTGCTTGATCCTCCAATGACGATGGTCTTCGTTTCCGCCACGGCAGCTGTGCCACAGGCGGATGCGATTGTGGCGACAAGCCATTGACGCCAACGAGCAGACGGTGTCATCACTGGAAAACCTGTTCCACCATAAATCTGCGTGTCCACCAGCCCTTTGAGGTTAATCGTGGGTTATCGCTTGGTTGTTGTTTGGCCATGACGGGCCTGTCTCTGGGTTGGCGGCTTGAGGGTTGCCGCCATAAATGCTTCGAGATCAACTGTTAACCCAGCCTTAAATACCCTTGCCTGCGGTTGTGTAAGTGTGATGTCAGTTCTCTTGGTGGGCTGGATTCCAGTCGTCCATGTCTCTCAATGGTATCCAAGCCACCTGCTGAGGCCTTTGCCCTGCGCCACAGGCCAGTTCGAGAAAAGTGGGTCGATCTGGGTTTCCAGCGCCTCTCCATGCTTCTGGCATCGCTGGTTTTTTTGATTCTTGTTGGCATTCTTATCACCGTTCTCGGTGGTTCTCGAGAGGCCATGGCCAAGTTTGGCCTTGATTTCCTCACCACCTCCAACTGGGATCCAGTTTCTGAACGCTATGGCGCGTTCACGGCGATTTATGGCACGTTGGTGTCCTCTCTGCTCGCCTTGATCATTGCTGTTCCCCTCGGTGTGGGAACTGCCGTGTTCATCACCGAGAATCTCATCCCAGCCTCTGTGCGAAACGTGCTGGGCATGATGGTGGAATTGTTGGCTGCCATCCCATCGGTGGTGCTGGGCCTATGGGCCATCTTTGTGATGGAGCCATTCATTCGCCCATTGCTGGCTGTCCTGCATGCAACTCTCGGTTGGTTGCCGTTCTTCTCCACCACGGCCCAGGGCCCAGGAATGGCGCCGGCTATCTTGATTCTGGTGGTGATGATTCTGCCGATTATCACAGCCATCGCTCGCGATTCCCTCAATCAAGTTCCTCCTGAACTCCGACAGGCCGCCTATGGCATTGGAGCCACCCGTTGGGGAGCCATTTTGCAGGTGATTCTGCCTGCGGCGATTTCAGGGATTACTGGCGGTGTGATGCTGGCCTTGGGTCGTGCCATGGGAGAAACCATGGCTGTCACCATGATCATCGGCAATTCCACAAACTTCAGTTGGAGTCTGCTGGCCCCCGGTAACACCATCTCGGCGATGCTGGCGAGCCAGTTTGGCGAGGCGGATGGTATTCAAGTGTCGGCTTTGATGTATGCCGCCTTTGTGTTGATGCTGCTCACCCTCGTGGTCAACATGATGGCTCAATGGGTGGTTCGTCGCTTGAGTCTTCAATACAGCTGAATGTCATGACTTCTACGTTTACTGATTCGTCCAGCGCCGCTGCTTCTCATTCCGGCTTTGAGCGTTCCTCACTTCGTTTCAATCCCTCCCTAGCCCGCAACCGCTGGAGTTTTCTTTTTACTTCGGTAGCCGCAACGTTTGCAGCCATCTGCGTGCTTCCTTTGGTGCTCGTACTTGTGTACGTGCTGATCAAGGGTGGTTCCCTGATTAGCCTGCGTTTGCTTAGCGAGCTGCCCCCCGCTCCTGGCCTGGATGGAGGTGGTATTGGCAATGCCATTATCGGCACCTTTGTGGTGAGCTCGATCGCCGCCTTGATTGCTATCCCTGTTGGGGTTGGTGGTGGTATCTACTTGGCGGAGTATTCAGCTGGTGGCTGGTTTTCCCAGTTTGTTCGCTTCGGCACTGACGTGCTGTCCGGTGTCCCCTCCATTATTTGCGGTGTTTTTATCTATGGCCTGATTGTTAGTACGCGCTTTTTCTTTGATCAAAGCTATAGCGCGATGGCTGGGGGTATTGCCCTGTCGGTCTTGATGTTGCCAACGGTGATCAAAACGACCGATGAGGCCCTAAAGCTGGTGCCCAACGAGCTGCGTTGGGGTGCTTTTGGAGTGGGTGCTTCCAAGTTTGTCACCATTGTTCGCATCACCCTTCCTTCTGCCTTCTCTCCCATTGCCACGGGTGCTGTGCTCGCGATTGCCCGCGCTGCTGGTGAGACGGCTCCACTGATCTTCACCGCTCTCTTTTCTCCCTTTTGGCCTGAAGGTCTGTTTAACCCTATCGCATCAATGTCTGTGCTGATCTACAATTTTGCGATTATGCCCTATGAAGCCCAGATTTCACTCGCTTGGGCAGCTTCCTTTGTTCTAGTGGTCATGATTCTTGCCGCTAATCTCTTCGCTCGTTGGTTGAGTCGTCTCACCAGCACCTGAGCTCAGGCCTGCAACTCCCTTTTTCCGTATCCCCGTCGCTTTCCACTACTGTCATGACACGCTCATCTCTGCACGACGCTTCGGTTCAGGAGCTCTCTTCCGCGATCTGCATGTCCTTGGAAAACGTGGGCATCAGTTATGGCAGCGCCGAGGCTGTTCGGGGCGTTTATATGCAGATCCCTCGGGGCAAGGTTACTGCTTTCATTGGTCCTTCCGGTTGCGGCAAGAGCACTGTGTTGCGGGCCCTCAATCGCATGAACGACCTCATCGAAGGTTGCACCCTGAAGGGACGCGTGCTGTTTGACGGCCAGGATCTCTATGCCCGAGGTGTTGACCCTGTTGAGGTGAGACGCCGCATCGGTATGGTGTTTCAGAAGCCCAACCCATTTCCCAAAAGCATCTATGAAAATATTGCTTTTGGAGCACGCATCAATGGCTTTAATGGCGATATGGATGAGCTCGTTGAGCGCTCTCTGCGCAAGGCTGCTATCTGGGATGAAACCAAGGACAAACTAAAGGAGAGTGGCTATGCCTTGTCTGGTGGCCAGCAGCAGCGGCTGTGTATAGCTCGTGCCATTGCCATTGAACCTGAGGTGATTCTGATGGATGAGCCCTGCTCTGCCCTTGATCCTATCTCCACGTTAAAGATTGAGGAGATGATGCATGAGCTTAAAAAGAGCTACACGATTGTGATCGTGACGCATAACATGCAGCAGGCTGTGCGGGTGAGTGATATGACGGGTTTCTTCAACGTCAGCAGTCGCGCCGATGGCGAAGGCAAAGTTGGCTGTCTTGAAGAATACGCGCCTACGGAGCAAATCTTTAATGCTCCGCAACAGCAAGCCACCCAAGACTACGTGTCTGGTCGTTTTGGCTGACGCCCTCCCAGTCCTGTTGCTCATGCGTTTGTTCCGGTTGCGTTAAACTACAGTTTCACCACGGGCAGTACCCCTTGACCCATCCAGCCCGTCCACCCTCCGATAGTGATCCCGGCATCCGCTCTCCCCTGGAATCATTCAGTGCTTATCACGGGCAAGACTGGACTCCAGAGCGCCTTGCTTTTCATCAGAACCTTGAACAGTTCGCCGATAGAGTTGGTTTAATTGTCGGTCTTCAGGCCAACGGCAAAATAACCCAGGAAGATGCCTACGCTCAGATCCGTTCTCTGTGGTCGCAACTGAAGGTGAGTAAGGGGCAGTTGCTCTAGGTTTGGTGCGCTATTTATTGCCTTCTGCGTGCATTCATTAGAATGTCCTGAGAGTGCTCGTAGCTTTCCGCCAGGGCTTTTCGGCTGTAGGTTCCGTCATTTCGCATCGTCCAAGTTCCTGCATTGCCTGCCAGGTAGAGATCCAGGAGTTGTTCCAACTGTTTTTTCAACTCTGGTGTTTCGATCGGTGTAACCGCTTCAATCCGTCTGTCGAGATTCCGCGGCATCCAGTCGGCGCTGCCGAGAAACACTGCCGGGTTGCCGTCGTTGGCGAACCAGAAGAGCCGGGAGTGTTCGAGAAAGCGTCCGATCACGCTGCTCACCCGGATGTTGTCGCTCACGCCCGCCACGCCCGGGCGCAGGCTGCACATGCCGCGCACCACCAGGTCGATCT
>NZ_JAGQBW010000013.1 GCF_024345835.1 Synechococcus sp. HJ21-Hayes
GGCGACGATATTTGGGGGGTAGCCCCCTGAGAAAATAGCTCGATGCCAGGTAAAACATTTGCTCCGCTGACCAGTGTGTCAGCCCTTTACCAGTAGTACTGGCTTGAAGCCTGCTGCTGGAGAGATAAAAAAGCCACCCCTAGGGGTGGCTTTTTTGTTGCTGACACATCCCTCTCCCCTTGAGCTCCTTTCGCCGTCTGACTAGTGTCAGACCAATCCACCGGACGGCTGAGTGACGCAGATCCGCAGAGGTCGTCGGTTGCGCATTCGCGGACTGGTCAAGCTGTTTTGGCGTGCCTATCGGCTCTGGGACCGGGAGGATTGTGTTGATCTGAGTGCCGCTTTTGCCTATCACAGCCTCCAGTCCCTGTTCCCGATTCTGCTGATTGCCCTTGGCGTGGCCAGCCGCATTCTTGGCCGTGTGGACGGGTTGACGGATAATCTGCTCAATCTGGCAGAGCAATTTCTGCCGCCATCGGTGCTACCGCTGGTGAGCTCCACCCTGATCAAGCTCTACCGCCAAGGGGCAGGAGCAGGCTTGGTGGGTGTTGTGTTTCTGCTCGTCACGGCCACCAATGCCTATCTCAGTCTTCAGCGTGGGGCTGATCGACTCTGGGGATTCAGGCCCATGCCACCCCAGGAGATCCCCTGGATTCGCGTGGTACAGCGTTTCATTCGGGCGCGGCTTGAGTCGTTTGGGTTGGTGCTGTTGATCGGTTTCTTTGTCGTTCTCGATCAGCTCACCACCAACCTTCGGATGATGGGGCCTGGCAGTTGGAAGCTCCTGCTCCAGCGCTGGTTGCCCCAACCCTTTGATGTCTGGCTGCCGCTGCCGTTGTTGCTCGATCTGATGCTTTCGCTGTTGATCGCCTGCAGCCTGTCCTATGCCCTACTGCGCCTGTTGCCCACAAGACCGGTCCCCACAGCTCCATTGCTGCCGGGTGCTTTGTTGGTGGGGGGGGCTCTCACCGCCCTCAACCTGGCTGTTGGGCGCAGTTTGATCACCCTGGGGGCTCGTTTCCAGGCCTATGGCGTGATTGGTGCCGTGTTGGTGTTGACCCTGTGGGTGTGGCTCGTGGCCCTTGTGGTGTACTACGGCATGGCAGTGAGTGTGGTGCTCAGCCGTGCTCCCTATGGGGGGCGATCCGCACCTACTGCCCTGGGCCCAGGGCCAGGTAAGCAAGCAGGATGAACATCTGCCGCGCCATGCATTTGGGAGAACTCACGCGTTCTGTTCGGCCAATGCCGGCCAGCCTGTTGCTGGGGTGGGCCGGCTTGGACGCTCTGGCGGCGCTTGAGCGCTGGATGGAGCGTGACGCCCGCTTCAAGCTGTGATGGAGCGCCGCATCCCCTGGCTATGGATCACGATCGGGGCCTTTGTGCTCTTGGCGCCCGGGCTGGCCGGTCGCTTCGCTGTCGACCTGTTGGAAGGGGTGACACTCCTGGTGGTGCTCGGTCCGCTGCTGCTGGCAGGCGCGGGTCTGTTGGCCTGGCAAATCCTCAAGCGCCGCATGGTCACCTGTGCGGCTTGTGGAACTCCCAGTTTTGGTGCGGCTATTTGTCCGGCGTGTGGGGCCGTGCTGGATCAGCCACAGACTGGCTTCCCGCCAGAGGATTTCAGAGAACAGCCCGCCAGTGATGCCGTGATCGACGTGGTGGTGACGCCAGTGGATGAGGAGCGCTAAGGCTCAGCCTTGCTGCTCCAGTTCGATCAGCCTCCGCTCCCTTAGGAACAGAAACAAGGGGGCGGCAAAGGCAAAGGCGATGGTCACTGAGCTCAGGAGCACCACCCAGAGATGCCGCATCTGCAGCCGCCGGCTCTCCACCACCATCCAGATGGTGATGGCCGAAGCGCCGATCAGCAGGTCGCGCGAGAGGGATTGGGCCGCTGGATTGGCGTTGGCGAGCTGCACGAATTGGCTGATATCGAAGCTCGAGCCGTAGGCCCGCATGTAATCCAGATTGGCCATCCAGGGCAGCACCCCTCCGGCTACGGCGAGGGCGAGATACAGCCAGGCAAGCCAGGGGCGGGGCATGGTCAGGCGCTCTCTTTTGGTGGTTCGCTGCCCCATTCGATCACGTCCTGTTCCACCCGAGCCAGCACGGCTTCGCAGTGGTCTGCATAGGCGCGGGCCCGTTGATAGAGGCCCGCCATCTGTTCCACATCGAGGTTGCTCGCCTGCAGTTGGGCCATGGCCAGCTGCAGGGCCGTGTGGGCGTCCTGAAAGCTCAGATTCTGGATATCGGCCAGCCACTCCGGCGTAGTGCTGGCGGCTGGCGGCTGGACCTTGCGCGAGCGGCTTTTGGTGCTTTTGGGGGTGGGGTCACTCATGGCCTCAGCCTGCCTGTTGAGGGTGATGTTGCTTCACTTCCACCTCGAGCTGGCCTTCCGCCAGCTGGATGCTCAGCGCGTCCCCCGGTGTCACCTGTTGCGCTGAGCGCACCAGTTCCCCAGTGGCGGTGCGTACCAGAGCGAACCCCCGCTGCAGCAGATGCTCAGGGGATAGGGCCTGCAGCAGCGCCAAGCGATGCTGCAGGTCGTGTCGCAGACGTTGCAGCACCAGGGTTGGATGCTGCAAGTCCAGCCGCTCTCGCAGGCTGCTCAACCGTTGGCGCTCGCGCTCCAGCCGCAGGATCACCACCTGCTTCACGAGGGATCGCTCCTGAGCCAGCCGCTGCTGGATGGCCTGGCGGTCTGGTACGAGGGCCACGATCGCCGCGGTAGGGGTGGCGGCTCGGTAGTCGGCCACCAGATCGGCAATGGTGGTGTCGTCCTCATGACCCAAGCCAGTCACGACGGGCAGAGGGCAGGTTGCCAGGTCGCGGGCGAGCTCTTCGCTATCGAACACGGCCAGATCCTCCCGACTGCCGCCGCCCCGTGCCAGCACGATCGCCTCGATGCCGAGATGCGGAGCTGCGGCGATCACCTGGGCCAGGCGCGCCTGAATGGCGGCCTCCACCGGCCCCTGGACGGGGATGGGTACCACATGGATGCGGGTGGCCGGCCAGCGTTCGGCAGCGGTGCGCAACATGTCCGCCAGGGCCGAGCTGGGAGCACTGGTGAGCAGGGCGATGGCCTCTGGCATTGCCGGCAGGGATCGCTTGTGTTCCGGGGCAAAGAGGCCTTCCGGCTCGAGCTGCTGGCGCACCTGCTCGAACCGGCGCAGCACTGCACTGAGGCTGGGGCGCAGGTCGAGGACCTGAACGCAGAGGCTGGCTCGGGTAGCCCAGAAATTGAGCTTGCCCACCACGGTGACGCCATCGCCTTCGCTGGGTTGGTGCGACAGCTTGCTCAGCTGAGACGCCCACACAACCGCAGACACAGACGCCTGTTCATCCACCAGGGTGAGCCACAGGTGTCCCTTCTTCAGCTGGGGCCTTGAAACTGTGGCCTCCAGCAGAAAACGGGGGGCAAAGCCCCGCTCCAGCAGCGATCCAATCGCCTGGTTCAGCTCTGAAACGCTGTAGCGCGGCAGGCCCGGTTCAGCGTTCAAGGGTTTGGTAGCAGCGCCACCAGTAGAGGCACACCGCCGTGCCAAGGATCGCGATCACCAGGCCGATGGTGTGATCGATCCTCATCAGGGCGATGCTCGTGATCACGAGAGCGCTGCTGAGCAGACGGGCGCCATCACGGCGATTCTTGGCGTAGAGCGGTGCCAGAGCAGGGACAGGCCAGACGTCTGTCCAGTCTGAACCATGAAAAAACACTCCGATGGGGAGCTGCGGGCGGAGGCCCTTCAGCCCAGGCCGAGTTGTCCGAGGATGCTTTGGCCGGTGAGTAGCTCCGTGCCCAGGCCGATCACAAATCCCAGCATGGCCAGGCGGCCGTTCCAGGTTTCGGCGAAGGTTACGAAGCCGAAGCGGGGGGAGTCAGACACGGAAGTCAAGGCGACGGCCTCACAACCGTAACGATAGCTAGCGGTTTCTTGACAGTTGCCGCGGATCTGCCGAAGGGTTCGCGCTTGGTCTCCAGTGTGGAGGGACGTTGACAGGTCTGCGGAAGCCTGGTGAGGTAGGAGCATCCGCGACTGTTGGCCCCATCGCCAGTCCTCGCCAGCAGCTGCAGCGTCAGCTCTCGGCTCCCCTGCCCGAGGCGCCAGAACTGGTGCTGGTCACCGACCTGGATGGGACCCTGCTGGGCGGCTCTACCCCGGAGCGTCGTCGCTTCTACCGCTGGCTGGCGGAGCAGCGTGAGCGGGTGCTGCATGTGTTCTGTACGGGCCGTGATCTCGCGTCGATTGCCCGGGTTCTGCAGGAGGACGAACCGATCGGCCTGCGGGCCCCTCACCTGGTGATTGGTGATGTGGGTTGCACCGTGGCCTGTGGGGCCTCGCTTGCACCGGTCCCGCTGGCCGTCGATCCAATCGAGCAGCGCTGGCAGGGCTTGCCCGAGCGATTGGCCCCCTTGTTGGCCCATCAGACCGGATTGTCGCTGCAGCCGGTGAGTTCCAACCGCCGATTGGCTTACTACGTGGATCTGGAGCTGTTTGACCACGGGGTGATTCCTCAGCTCCAGGCCGCCGGAGCCGATTGCGTGCTCTCCGACAGTCGTTATTTCGATGTGCTCCCGGCGGGGGTGAACAAGGGCAGTACCCTGCTGGCCCTGCTGACGTGGCTGGAGGTGGAATCCCGCTGTGTGGTCACGGCCGGTGACACCCTCAACGACCTGGCCATGTTCGAGACCGGCTTGCAGGGGGTGATGGTGGGCAATGCCGAGGCCGCGTTGCTGGAGCATCTGCCGCGACTGCCATCGGTGTACCGCGCCGAGGCGGAGGGCTGTGCGGGGATCGCCGAGGGGTTACGCCACTTCGGCTTTGATCACCTCTGGGATTGATCCTGTTGGAGCCGGCGCTTGGTGAGGGCGGTGGCGATCGCCTGGCTGGGATCCTCGGGCCAGGGATGGCGCGGGTAGCGTCCTCGCAGTTCGCGGCGCACCTGGCGGTAGCCCCCACTCCAGAACCCGGCGAGGTCCTGGGTGATAGCGGCCGGGCGGCCCGCCGGTGAGAGCAGTTCCACCGTGATGGGCAGGCGGCCCTCCAGCACGGTGGGCGTGGTGGTGGCACCGAACATCTCCTGCAGCTTCACGGCGAGCACGGGGCGGCCTGTGTCGTAGTCAATCCGGGCTTGGCGGCCGGAGGGGATCAGCAGGCTGTTTGGCAGCAGATGCTCCAGTTGCAGCCGGCAGTCCCAGGCTAGACCGCTCCAGAGGGCTTCCTGCAGATCGAGGGTTTGCAGGTCTGCGCGGCTGCGCAGGCCGTCGAGCTGATCCTGCAGCCAGCTCTCGGGATCGGCCAGGAGCACCTGGTCGCTGCGGTCAGGCCAGGGATCGCCCAGGTGCTCCTGGGCCAGGCAGAGGCGACGCTGGAGTTGCCGACTGGACGGGTTCCAGGGCAGGGCCTCCAGGCCCATCAGCGCCAGCCCCTCCAGCAGCGCCGCGCGCACCGCTGCAGCGGGCGCCTCGGGCCAGGGGCGCCGCTCCAGCACGAGAGCGCCTAGACGCCACTCCTGGTCGCTGCGGACCCGTTGCTGCTGAGCATCCCAGCTCACCAGGGCCTTTTGATAGCCCGATTCCGCCGCCAGAGCCTCCAGGCTGCTGCGATGTAGGGGCAGGGCTAGCTGGATCCGGCAATCGCTGCCGGCGCCATCCGCAGTGGCGATGGCGAGGGCCCCGCAGGCCTGCAGGGGATCGCTCGCATGCAGGTGGGCTCCACGGCCGCCGCGGGTGAGGTAGCGGCCAGGGTGGCCCTCGCGGGCCAGGGCCACCCGCTCAGGAAAGGCATGGGCGAGGAGCTCGGCCGCCAGCATCGGATCTTGCTGGGATTCTGCGGTTGGCTTGGGTCGCGGTACGGCCTCGAGCTGTCGCAGCAGCTGTTGTTGCAGTTGTTGCAGTTGCTGGCGGCGTGGATCGCGCCCCGGCTGCTGCAACCAGTCCAGGCGGTGGCCCAGGTCGGCGCCGGCTTCCTGGGGATTGAGGGGGTCCCGTTCACTGAGTAGGGCTGCCAGGGCACAGCCCAGGGGTTCCGCCCCCAGTGCCCGTGCCCGTAGGAGCAGATGGGCCAGGCGTGGATGCAGCCCCAGGCCTGCCATGGCCCGTCCATGGGCCGTGAGCGTGCCGGCGGTATCCACCGCCCTCAGCTGGCGCAGCAGCTCCTGGCCCTCCAGCAGGCTGGACCGTGGCGGAGGCTCCAGCCAGGGCAGCTGCTCCCCGAGGCCGGCGCCCCACTGGGCCAGCTGCAGCACCAGGGGGGTGGGATCGGCCTCCAGCAGTTCCGGTGGGTCAAAGGCGGGTCGGCGTTGCTGTTCGGCCGGACTCCAGAGCCGCACGCAACGGCCGGGAGCCAGGCGTCCGGCGCGTCCTGCCCGTTGCTCGGCGCTGGCCAGGCTGGCGGGTTGCGTCACCAGGCTGTCCATGCCACTGCTGGGATCGAAGCGGCTGCGGCGGCTCAGGCCGCTGTCGATCACCAGGGTGACCCCCTCGATCGTGAGCGAGCTCTCGGCGATGGCGGTGGCGAGCACCACCTTGCCGGCGCCATGGAGAGCGGGGCTGATGGCGCGGCTCTGGGCGGCCAGCGGCAGGTTGCCATGGAGTGGGCACAGCTCCAGCTCACCGCCCCAGGCGGTCGCGCTGATGGCCTGCAGGCACTGCTGGATCTCCCGCTGCCCAGGCAGAAACACGAGCACCGTTTCGGCGTCGTGGCGCTGGTCGAGCCAATGACTCTCGAGGGCCCGCACCAGCTGACGGCCCAGGGGTTCGCGCTCCCGGGGCGGCTGATGGCTCACCGTCACCGGATAGGCCCGGCCCTCGCTGGTGAGCAGCCCGGCTTCCGGGAGCTGTTCGGCCAGGGGCTGCAGGTTGAGCGTGGCCGACATCACCAGCAGCCTCAGGTCCGGTGCCAGCAGGGTGCGGGCCTCCCGCAACAGGGCCAGGGCCAGGTCGGCCTCGCTGCGGCGCTCGTGGAACTCATCGAAGATCACGCAGGCCACGCCCTCGAGGGAGGGATCGGCCTGGAGTCGCCTGAGGAACAGGCCATCGGTAAGCACCTCGATCCGGGTGGCCGCCGATACCCGCGATTCCATTCGCACCCGGTAGCCAACCCGCTCCCCCACGGCCTCACCGAGGCCTGCCGCCAGGCGTTCTGCCGCGGCTTTGGCGGCAAGGCGCCGGGGCTCCAGCATCAGGATGCGGCCGTGATCGGCGCCATGGCTGGCCTCCAGGGCTGCCCTCAGGGCCAGCGGAACCCGGGTGGTTTTGCCCGCCCCAGGAGGGGCCTGCAACAGCAGGGTGGCGCCGGCCGGCAGCTGCTGCACCAGGGCGGGCAGCAGCGGTTCAATCGGCAGCTCAGCGGACGTGGCGGGCGCCATCGACGGGGTGGTACACCTCACCGGTGGTTTCTTCGTAGACGATGGCGGGCAGGCCCGTTTCGAACATCGTCTGAAGGGCTTCCTTCAAATAGGGATTCCAGCCACCGGTGCTCACCTTTCCGTGACGCACGGTCCAGTCCCAGGTGCCCTGGAGGTCGCGGGGGATGCGCCCCTCCCGGTCGCGGCGAGCCACCAGATCCTGGGATTCCACCAGGCCTACAAGGATGGGATCCTTGCCGTAAGCCGGTGTGAGCACCAGCTCAAGGCGAATGGGATCTTCCTTCACGAGCTTCAGCTGAAAACGGGGGGGCAGCTTGAGGCCCTTGAGCACCGCCGCAACGATTCGGGTTCTTTGATCCACGCTCAGACTCCGCCGGTTTCCACATCCACGCAACGGTTGTACCAGCTGGCGGGCCCGGGCGGCTTCAGGTGGGGTCGTTCGGCAAGGCGGGCTGTTCGTTGTCGCCACTGAATCGAACAGTGAGTAGGTCGTCGCGGGTGAGTTGCCCGTCCGCATCCAGCAGCTCGGGATGGATCGTGAGCCGGCCGGTGCGATCACCCTGGGGGGCCTGGGGCTGATCGCCCGGCCGTGGCACGGCGCTGAACCCTTTGCTCATCACGCGAAAGGCCTGCCACAGCAGGGCAAGGAAGCAGACCCCGTAGGCGAGCGGCAACAGTTTGGCGAGCAGAACAGGCATGGACAGCGGGGCCAGAGCAGCCCGGCGCACCTTCTGGATCCATCATCGCTCCCCACAGCGGAGCCTGCAGCACCTACTGGCGTGAAAACCCACCCAGTCCGGGTCTTCCTGCTCCCGCAGACCGTGGTTACGGTCAAGACCCTTCCTGGTTCTGTCGCCATGGCAGTCCCCCCTGTGCGCGTGTTCCCCCTGGCTTTGGCCTCGGCTCTGGCCGTCACCGTGGCCGGCCCCGTCCTGCTCCCAACCGCCTGGGCGCAGCAGTCCCCGGCCAGCGGGGCCCTGGCGCGCCAGTCCTTCGTGGCGGAGGCCGTGCGCCGCGCGGGCCCGGCGGTGGTCACGATCGACACCGAGCGCACCGTGGTGGTGCCCGGCCAGGGCGGCTTGCAGCAGTTGCCCTTCATGGATCCCTTGCTGCGCCAGTTCTTTGGCCTGCCCCGGGGGGGACAGGCCCCGATGCCGCCATCGCAGCGCACGGAGCGGGGCCAGGGCAGCGGCCTCATCTACGACCCCACGGGCCTGCTGATCACCAATGCCCATGTGGTGGAGAAGAGCAGCCGTGTTGTGGTGGGACTCCCGGATGGCCGGCGCGTGGAGGGCAAGGTGGTGGGCAGTGATCCCGTCACCGATCTGGCGGTGGTGCGTCTCGAGGGCGGTGGCCCTTGGCCAGTTGCCCGGCTGGGGAATTCCGATGCCCTGCAGGTGGGTGATTGGGTGATTGCCGTGGGGAACCCCTTTGGCCTCGACAACACCGTGACGCTCGGAATTGTGAGCAGCCTGAACCGCAATGCGGCCAAGCTCGGTATCACCGACAAGCGGCTGGAGCTGATCCAGACGGATGCCGCGATCAACCCCGGTAACTCCGGAGGTCCCTTGCTGGATGCCGGCGGTGAGGTGGTGGGGATCAACACCCTGGTGCGGTCGGGCCCAGGGGCTGGGTTGGGTTTTGCCATTCCCATCAACCGTGCCCGCACGATCGCCCAGCAACTGGTGGCCACCGGCCTTGTGAGCCACGCCATGATTGGGGTTGGGCTCGAGCCTGCCCGTGATGCCAGTGGGGCCACGGCAGCAGGGGCCCAGGTGCGCAGCGTGATGCCAGGCGGGCCGGCCGCACGGGCCGGGCTCAAGCCCGGTGATGTGATCACGGCCTCGGCGGGTCAGGTTGTGAAGAGCCCTGCCCAGTTGACCCAACTGGTGGAGCGCAACGGCGTGGGCAATCCGATGGCGCTGGTGGTGCAGCGGGGTGGCCAGGCCGTCACCCTGCAGGTCACCCCTGTGGAGCTTTCATCCCTGGTGCCCAGGTAGGCCACTGGAGGGCAGGCCAACCCAGGGTGGGCCATCCAGTTGCTGGCGCATCACCCATTGGGTGGCGGCTTTCTGACTGTGCCAGGCCAGGAGCAGTTCCTTGGCCAGTCCCTGCAGGGTCTGTAGGTCGGCGGTGGATTCGATGGCCCGGTTCATGCGCTCCAGCTCAAATTGCTGGCCGAGGCTGAGGGCGAGCGGTTCGGACATGACGGCAGACGCGATGGATCATCGGGACCGCATCCAGGCTAAGAAATGTTTCCAGCCATCGCGTATCTGTTGCAACAAGGCTAGGGGGTCTGTCAGCCGTTGCTGGCCGTGGTCCTGTTGTCGCCCTTGGCGCCGGGGCTGCTCAGCCCTCCTCGCGGAGGGTCTCCACGCAGCGGGTCACGCACTCGCCGTCGTCCACGGAGCAGGAGGTGATGCACTCGAAATAGGTGTTCACCGCATCGCCGCCCAGGTGCCCCTGGGTGCCTGGGCGCTGCGTGCTCCCGTCAAAGGTCGTGCCCCGGCCGGCGCCAGAGGGCTCAGACGAATATCCAGCTGAAGCGCCCATGGGGCCTCGTTGCGAGGGGATTGATGTCAGCTTATGCACATCAAACCAAGGGGCAAACAAGAATGAGTTCTCTTGCCTACGGATATGTGAAGTTGTATGTGGCGGCTTGGCTGAAGCCCTGTCAGGCCGCGGCTTTTCGCGCAGCGTCCTTGGCCTTCTGTCGCTCGCGATTGGCCTTGCGCTTGGCCTGCTGCTCCGCCTCCAGTCGAGCGGCTTCGGCCTCGGCGGCCTCTTCGGCTTTCTTCTCGACGTAGTAGGCGTAGTCGCCGCGGTAGAGCACCAGTTCGCCCTCGCGTAGTTCCACGATCTTGTTGGCAACCCGCGACACGAAATAGCGGTCGTGGCTCACCACGAGGGCGGCTCCTTCGTAGTCCATTAGGGCGTCTTCGAGCATCTGCTTGGCCGGGATGTCGAGGTGGTTGGTGGGCTCATCCAGCACCAGCAGGTTGCAGGGGCTGAGCAGCATCAGGGCCAGGGCCAGGCGAGCTTTCTCTCCGCCGCTGAGCTTGCCAACCTCCTTGAACACGGCGTCGTTGCTGAAGCAGAAGCTGCCCAGCAGCGAACGCACCTGGGTCTGGGTCCAGTCGGGCACCGCTTCAAACAGGGTGTCGATCACGGTTTTGGACAGATCCAGGGCCTCGGCCTGGTTCTGCTCGAAGTAGCCAGCAATCACGTTGTGTTCGCCCAGTCGGGCGCTGCCCTCGTCCGGGCTCTCCGTTCCCATGACCAGCCGTAGCAGGGTGGACTTGCCGGCACCGTTCGGGCCCACGAAGGCGATGCGGTCGCCCCGCTCCACCTCGAGGTTGGCCTCCAGGAAGAGGAGCTTGTCGCCGTAGCTGTGGGTGAGGTTTTCCATCACCGCGATTTGGCGACCGCTGCGCGGTGCCGGTGGGAACTGGAAGCGGGGCCCGCCCACCGTCTCGATCGGGGCCTCAATCCGCTCCACCTTGTCGAGAAGTTTTTCGCGGCTCTTGGCCTGGGTGGAGCGGGTGGCGCTGGCGCGGAAGCGGTCGATGTAAGCCTGTTGGGTGGCGAGTTCCTTCTGCTGGCGCTCGAAGGCTGCCTGTCCCGCCTCGCGCTCGAGGGCCTTCTGCTCCAGGTGTTGGCTGTAATTGCCGAGGTAGCAGCGCGACACGCCTCGCTCCGTCTCCACGATCTGGTTGCACACCCGGTCCAGGAAGGCCCGGTCGTGGCTGATCACCACCAGCGGCACGGTCTGGCTGCAGAGATAGCCCTCCAGCCACTGGATGGTTTCCACATCCAGGTGGTTGGTGGGTTCGTCCAGGAGCAGCAGGTCGGGTTCCTGGAGCAGGATCTTGCCCAGGGCGATCCGCATCTGCCAGCCGCCGGAGTAGTCGCCCACCAGCAGTTCGGCACCTTCGGGGGTGAAGCCGATCGTGGGTAGCAGTTTGTCGATCCGGGCCTCGAGCTCATAGCCGTGCAGCGATTCGAAGCGGCTATGCAGCCGACCGAGTTCGTGGATCAGTTCATCGAGATGGTCGGCATCGGCGGCCGCCTTCTCGCTGGCCATCTCCTCTTCCACCTCGCGCTGGCGGTTGAGCACCGCGGCCGCCTCGCCGAAGGCCTGAAAGAGCTCTTGGCGCACGCTGCGGCGCACGTCCACATCAAATTCCTGCTGCAGGTAAACGATGCGAGGGTCGCCTTGTTTCACCACCAGGCCGCTGGTGGGCTCCTCGAGCCCGGCGATGATCCGCATCTGGGTGGACTTGCCAGCGCCATTGACGCCCACCAGGCCGATGCGGTCCCCTGGTTTCACCTCCCAGGTGATGTCGCGCAGCACCTCACCGGTGGGATAAATCTTGGAGACGCGTTCGAGGCGAAGCACAGGGGGGTATGACTTAAGGGGCGCCGGTCTGGGCTCTGGAGCCCGATCTGCCCTGCATCATCCCCCTTGGCCGGCAAACTGTTCCGTGAGCTGCATCACCGGAGCGCCATGGTCAAGCGTCTCGAGCAGTTGGCAGCCGTGGTGGTGGCGGCCGGCCTGGCCATCGTGAGCTACCTGCTGTTCTTCAGCTGGATGGGCGAAGACCGTCGTCCGCGCCAGCTCCCCGCACGCACGTCCCTAGAGGCCACCCCTGGCCTTGAGCAGCCATTGTTTGGTGTCGGGGTCGTCGATGCTGGCGAGGTAGAGCTTCACCGCCTCGCGGCTCACGGGCAGGCCCCAGGTGCTGCCCAGGTCGCAGATGCGGTCGAGGGTGCCTGAGGGGTCCTGCAGGGCCTGGCGAAACAACTCCTGGGTCAGAGCGTGGTCGGCCCGGATGCGCTCATAGAGCGCAGAGGTGTTGCTGTTCTCCATCACGGCGAGCCATCGCGCTGTCCCGAACGCTATGCATGGGAGCCGCTGGCTGCAGCAGTGCTACCGCGCTTGCTTGCGTTTTGTAGGTTTTGAGCCGCCCTTGTGGGCGGAGCGCCCCGGCGGCTCCGCCCGTACGCCAAGCACGGCTGGCCGGCTGGCTCCGGTGACCGAAGGCAGGGAGCCGGGGTGGCCGCAGTTGTGCCACCAGGCCAGCAGGGCGAAGGCCAGGGCCTCGCGGTCGCTGTCACCAATGCCCAGCTCCGCGAGAGAACGCACCCACAGGCCTCGGCAACGCCGGCGCAGGTGCTCCATCAGCAGCCCGTTGCGAGCACCCCCGCCGGCCACCAGCACTTCCAGGGCCGGTGGCGCCTGGGCCAGGTCGTGGGCAATCACCGCTGCGCTGAAGTCGGTGAGGGTCGCCAGGGCATCGGCAGGCTCCAGAGGCTGTCCCGCCGCCGTTGCGGCCTGCTCCAGATCGCCGAGGCGGCGCTCCAGGTCCGTCCGGCCGAACAGCTCCCGTCCGGTGGACTTGGGCGGCCTCTGCTGGATGTAGGGCTCCTGTAGCCATCGCGTGATCAGGGCCCCATGGCTCTGGCCCCGCCGGGCCCATTGGCCATCGGCATCGAAGTTCAGGCTGCCTTCGCTGAAGCGTTGCACGGCCAGGTCCAGCAGGGTGTTGGCTGGCCCGCAGTCCCAGCCCAGCACCGCGGCCTGCCGGTCGGGACCGCTGGCGGGCGGCAGCAGGGTGAGGTTGGCGATTCCCCCCAGGTTGAGTAGGGCGCGCCAGCCGCCGATGGCGGGTAGCAGGGCCGCGTCGGCCGCCGGCACCAGGGGCGCCCCCTGGCCCCCGAGGGCCAGGTCGGCGGCGCGAAAGTCGAAGATCACCGGCCGCTGCAGCAGCGCTGCCAGCAGGGGCCCCTGCAGCAGTTGCCAGCTGCTCCCACGGCGTTCGCCGCTGGGGGGGCGATGCCACAGGGTTTGGCCATGGCAGCCCACCAGTTCGGCCCGGCCCTTGGGATCACAGCTGTGGGCCGCCGCGGCCTGCACTTCGGTGAGGGCCTCCCCCAGTTCGATCATCTCGGCGGCGCTGATCGGCACTCCCTGGCCCGTGGCGATCAGCCGTGCCCGCAGGTCGGCTGGATAGGGCGTGGCTCCACGGGCCAGCAGGCGCCAGCGGGGCCGTTGCGGTGCCCCTTGGAAGTCGGCCAGTACCGCGTCGATGCCATCGGCACTTGTGCCGCTCATCAGCCCCAGAACCCGCATCACGATCCGCCCGCTTGGGCTGGTTATAAAGGCTCCATGCACGGCGGCCATGGGCCATGAAAAAGCCCCCTGGCCACAGGCCAGGGGGCAGTAAGAGAGCCGCCGGGGCTCACTTGTTGGGCTGGGGTGTCATGCGCAGGTAGGGCTTGATCTCGGTGACCCCTTTGGGGAACTTGTTGCGGGCCTCGTCGGTGGGGATGGAGGGCACCACCACACAGTCCTGGCCGTCCTTCCAGTTCACCGGAGTCGCCACGGAGTGGTGGTCGGTGAGCTGCAGGGAGTCGATCACCCGCAGGATCTCATCGAAGTTCCGGCCGGTGCTGGCGGGATAGGTGATCTGCAGGCGCAGCTTCTTGTTGGGGTCGATGATGAACACCGACCGCACCGTGAGGTTGTTGAGCGAATTGGGGTGGATCATCCCGTAGAGATCGCTCACCTTCTTGTCGGCATCCGCCAGGATCGGATAGTCGACGGTGGTGTTCTGGGTCTCGTTGATGTCGCCGATCCAGCCCTTGTGGCTCTCCGCAGAATCAACGCTCAGGGCGATGGTTTTCACGTTGCGCTTCTCCCATTCGGGGCGCAGGCGCGACACTTCACCCAGCTCCGTGGTGCAGACCGGGGTGTAGTCCGCGGGGTGGGAGAACAACACCACCCAGCTGTCGGCGGCGAAGTCGTAGAGGTTGATGGATCCCAGCTGGGAGTCCTGGGTGAAATCGGGAACGGTATCGCCGAGCTGCAGCGCCATGGCCGGATGCGGGTCGAGAATCTGGCCAAATGCTGACACAGGGGTGGCAGTGATTGAGGCCGGTTTCCCGTTCCCGTGTGGCATTGGCTACATCCTGGGCGATGGAGCGGGGTCAAACAGCCAGTCGCGCAGGCGTTGCAGTCCCAGTCCACCGGTGGCGGACACGAACAACGCCTGCGCATCCAGGGCCCGGGCCTGCTCCAGTGCCGTGGCGGGGCAGCGGTCGATCTGGTTGCCCACGAGGCGCCGTGGGGCCGTGCTCTCGAGCGAATCGAGGATGGCATGCACGGTTCGAAGCTGGTCCGCCCAGGCTGGGTCGGAGAGGTCCACCACCAGCAGCAGCTGATCGGCTTCGAGGGTTTCCTCCAAGGTGGAGCGAAAGGCTTCCACCAGCGGTGGTGGCAGGTCGCGGATGAAGCCCACCGTGTCCGTGAGCAGCAGCGTTTGTGGCGGGCCACCCTGCGGGTTGGGGCGGGCGATGCGGCGGGTGGTGGGATCGAGGGTGGCAAACAGCTTGTTTTCGGCCAGCACCTCCTCCCCGGCCACCGGCTTGCTGAGGGCATTGAGCAGGGAGCTCTTGCCGGCATTGGTGTAACCCACCAGGGCCAGTCGGTGCTGCCCACGGCGGCTGGCGCGGATGCGGGCGCGGTGCTCTCCCAGTTTCTGCACATCCCGCTGCAATTTGTCGATGCGGCGGGCGATGGCCCTGCGGTCTTTCTCTAGCTGGGTTTCACCGGGGCCACGGGTACCGATGCCGCCGCCTTGACGCGAGAGGCTGAGGCCCCGACCCATGAGCCTGGGCAGCCGGTAGCGCAGTTGCGCGAGTTCCACCTGCAGGCGGCCTGCACCACTGGCGGCCCGCTGGGCAAAGATGTCGAGGATCAGCTCGCTGCGATCACTCACGGGCAGATCCAGCAGCCTCTCCAGGTTTCGGGCCTGGGCTGGGGTGAGTTCCCGATCCGTCACCACCAGGGAGGCGCCCAGTCGCCTGGCCTCCAGAGCGGCCTCGCGCAGCTTGCCCTCACCCCATAACGTTTGCGGTGAGCTCTGGGATTGGCGCTGCATCACCAGCCCCACGGGGTTGGCCCCGGCGCTGCGCACCAGGCCCTCCAGCTCGGCGATCTGGCGCTGGGCCTCCGCCGCATTGCCAGGGCTCAGCACGAGCACCAGTACCCGCTCCACGCCCGGCGTTGCCTGCATCCCGCCGGAGGCCTGCCGGGAGGGCTCGGCTTCGTGGGGGATGAAGGCGCAGAGTGCCTCCAGGTCGCCGCTGCCCAGGGGCTGCCAGGGCTGGCTGGCCTCGCCTCCGGGGGCAAAGGCAGCGGCATCCCAGTGGCCGCCGGCCCGGGGGCTGTCGCCGTAGCGCAGCCACAGCCGGGGCTGCAGGTCGAGGCCGACCACCGCTTCGCTGCCCTGGGGCGTCAGCTGTTTGCTGCGGCCCACACAGGTGATCAGGCGCAGCCCCGCCCCCTGGCGCCGGGGCCCACCCGGCAGCCGCTCCAGCAGCCGCCCCGACTGCTCCAGGGGGCCGACCCACAGCAGCCGACAGAGCCCGCGGCCATCGATCACCAGGCTCAGGGGCAGCTCGAGTTCGCCACTTTCGCTGGCCAGGCGTTGCAGGGTGAGCAGATCGGCCCCGTCCCCCTCGGGGTGTCGCCGGTGGGCAAGGCGCTCCAGGCGCCGGGTCACCGAGGGGCGCAGCCCGGCGGTGCGGCCCAGTAGGACAGCCTGCTTCAAGCCCCGACGTCCGGCTGGGACCGGCGGATCAGCACACAGCGCAGCCCTGCAGCCCGGGCGCCTGCTTCGTCTTCGGGGCTATCGCCCACATGCCACACATCCCTGGGGGGCAGGTCCAGGGCCTCCAGCGCTTGCTGAAACGGCCGTGGATCGGGTTTGGCCGCGCCGGCGGTGCTCGACACCACCACGCAGTCCATGGTTTCCGCGAGGCCCAGCCCCTGCAGGAGCAGCAGCAGGCGCTGGTCGAAGTTGCTCACCACGGCGAGCTTCAGGCCGCGAGCTTTCCAGCGCTGCAGTTGGCTGGGTACGTCGGGGTAGACGCGCCAGAGCTCCGGGGAGGCGAAGTGCTCAAACAGGGCCACACCCAGACCCGCTGGCAGGGGCTCGGTGTGACCGCTGGCTGCAAAGGCTTCGCCGATGCGCTCGTCCCACCAGTGGCGCTCGGCCTCCAGCAGGGCCGCTCCCTGCAGCCCCGGGAAGGCCAGGGGTGGCGCCTGGCGGTAGACCGTCGGGAACACGCGATCCAGGTCTGCGGCATCCACCCGCAGGCCGAAGTCGCCGGCGAGGCGGCTGTAGGTGTGGCCCACGGAGTGGCGCAGGCCCAGGAGGGTGCCCATGGCGTCCAGCAGCAGGCCCCGGGGTGCCCCGCTCATCGCCAGTCCGTCAGCCAACCGGCTGCCACCTTGAGCTGATGGCCCAGACCCGGTAGCCGTGCTAGGTAGCCCAGGCGCCGGATCTTATGGGCGGCCGGACCGGCCAGGGTGAGGCCCATGCCGGTGATGCTCGCCTGCCCGATGCCAAGGCCCAGCATCTCGCCCAAGTCGTTCCAGTGGAAGGGCTCCAGAGGCTCGCCCGCCTGGGCCTTGCGCAGGTTGCCCGCCAGCAGCTCGGCCTGTTGATAGGCCACTTGGGCGGTGGCCGGCAACTGATTGGCGTTGTTGGGATAGTCTGCGCTGGGGAAGCTGGCGGCATCGCCCAAGGCAAAGACATCCTGCAGCCCCTCCACCCGTAGGTCGCTGTGGCAGGGCAGTCGGCCGCGGCGATCGAGGGGAAGCGGCGGACTGATCGCCGGCACACAGGCGGCGACGCCGGCGGTCCAGATCACACCATCGGCGCTGAGGTGTTCCTGGCCGCTGGAGGTGCCATCCCCACGCTGTAGGTCCAGGCCGTCGGGCTGCACGGCCACCACGCGGGTACCGGTGCGTAGGCGGATGTCGCGGCGCTGCAGGGCAAGCCGTGCCTGTTCGCGGTTGAAGGCCTTGGAGCTGGGTAACAGTTCTGAGCCCTGCTCAATCAGTTCCAGCACGGCTGCGCCGTTGAGCATGTCGGCGAGTTTGCAGGCCAGCTCCACGCCGCTGGCCCCGGCTCCCACCACCACGAGCCGCTGCAGCAGGCGTCGCCGTTGTTGGAGCTGCTGCACCAGTTTCTGCAGGCGGTCCACGTCGTGGAGGTTGCGGAATCCCAGGGCGTTGTCTTCCACCCCCGGGATGCCGAAGCTCTCGGGGCGGCCACCGGTGGCGATCACCAGTTGGCTGTAGGTGAGTTGCTGGCCATCGGCGGTGCGCAGGCTGCGGGCGTCGGCGTCAACGCTCACCACCCGACTGCGCAGCCAGGCCACCCCACGGCCCGCCAGAAGCGCGTTGTAGGTGGGCGCGATTTCCCAGCGTCGCAGCTCACCGCTCAGCAGCTCGTAGAGCAGGGGCAGGAACAGGAAGCGTTCGTTGGGTTCGATCAGTAGCAGCGGTGGGTGGTCTGCCTGCTGGGCCAGGGCCAGGGCCGTGCTGAGGCCGCCGAAGCCTCCGCCCATGATCACGAGGGGAGCGCTGTCCTGCACAGAGGGGCTGTCTGCCACGGAATCGAAGCC
Organism: Synechococcus sp. HJ21-Hayes; assembly: GCF_024345835.1. Classification (GTDB taxonomy): domain Bacteria; phylum Cyanobacteriota; class Cyanobacteriia; order PCC-6307; family Cyanobiaceae; genus Vulcanococcus. The sequence continues at coordinate 17,842 of NZ_JAGQBW010000013.1, forward strand.
TGTGACAGGCCGAATTGTCGTGGCCGAACCCTAACCAGTGGCGGCTGCATTGGAAGATGGGGAGATGACAACCGCCTCTGCTGGATTGGACCTCGATCGCGCCTGCCGCGAGTTGGTTGAGCTGGATGCTCAGGCCCGGCTTCGCTGGGGATTCGAGCAGTTTGGCGAGGGGTTTGCGCTCACCACCAGCTTTGGCATTCAGGCGGCCGTATCGCTGCATATGGCCAGCCGTTTGGGGGCAGAGGTGCCGATCATCTGGGTAGATACGGGCTACTTGCCTCCCGAGACTTATCAATACGCTGCGACCCTGATGGCGCAGTTGCCCATCACGATCAAGGTGGCGCAATCACCGATCAGTCCGGCCCGCATGGAGGCGCTGCACGGTCAGCTGTGGGCCACGGGCCGGGTGGAAGATCTCGAGCACTACCACCGCTTGCGCAAGGTGGAGCCATTGGATCAGGCTCTGCTGGATCTGAAGGTCACCTGTTGGGCCAGCGGCGTCCGAGGCCGCCAGACCGATCACCGCAAGGCGATGCAGCCCCTGGAGCAGGTGAGGGGACGCTGGGCGTTGCGGCCCCTGTTGGATTGGACCAGCCGCGATGTCTTTTATTACATGCAGGAGCACAACCTGCCCCAGCACCCTCTGTTCGAGCAGGGCTACTCCACCGTGGGCGACTGGCATTCCAGTGGACCCGACGATGGCTCTTCCAGTGGACGGTCAACCCGGTTCGGTGGCCTGAAACAGGAGTGTGGGATCCATTTGCCTGGGATCGGCGGCGAGGGCATCTGAAATGGCTGGCGCTCCGGGCCAGGCCCCCGAGCGCGTCTTGCTGGTGGGCAACAGCCGCTGGCACTGGGCTGCTCCTGGGGAAGCAGCACTGCGTTGTTGGCATGGTCCACATCCCCAGGCCAGGCCGGAGGAGGGTTGGCCCAGCCTGAAGGCCTGGGCTCGGGTGGGGGCGGTGGCCGCTCAGCTCAGCCTGCCGGCTGATCGGGAACTGCGGCTGGAGGATGTGCCCCTGCGCCAGGCACCCTCCTGGTTGGGCATTGATCGGGCCCTAGCGGGCTGGGCGGCCTGGCGTCGCCAGGCCGCCGGCGTGTTGGTGGCGGATGCCGGCACCGCTTTGAGCCTCACCCGGGTGGATGGGGCTGGCGTCTTCCGTGGCGGCCGCATCAGTGCGGGGTTGGCTTTGCAGCTGCGGGCCCTCGGCCAGTCCACAGCCCTCCTGCCCAGCCTGGAGGCGGGCGGCCTGGAGGTGAGCCGGGATCCATGGCCCCAGCCCACGGCCGCGGCCATGGGCTGGGGCTGCCTCCAGGCCTGCGCCGGTGCCATTGCCGAGGCCTGGGCGGATGTGGCTTGCGATGGCCTGGGGGCCGAGGAGTCCTGGGCCCTTTGGCTCACTGGCGGCGATGGGCCCGCCCTTGCGCCGCTGCTTGAGCAGCGCGGGCTGACCTTCCACTGGGCTCCAGATCTGTGCCTGGAGGCCCTGGCAGCGTTGGCGTGGCCGGTTAGGCCAGGCCCAGATCCTTGAGGATGTCGTCAGCCATGGTGTCGGCCTTCACTTTCCAGTAGGCCTTCTCGATCCTGCCCTCGCTATCCACCACAAAGGTGTGGCGCATCATGCCCATGGACTCGCGGCCCATGAACTTCTTGAGGCCGTAGCTGCCGTAGCTCTCCGCCACCGGACAGGGCTCCGCATCGCTGAGCAGGGTGAAGGGCAGGGTGTACTTGTTGATGAACTTGACGTGGCTGGTGGCGCCGTCTTTGCTGATGCCGAGCACAGCGATGCCGTGCTGCTCAAAGGCACTCCACTGGTCGCGGAAGTTGCAGGCCTCCTTGGTACAGCCGGGGGTGTCGTCCTTGGGATAGAAGTAGATCACCACCCTCTGGCCGCGAAAATCGGCCAGGTTCACTGTGTTGCCGTTCTGGTTGGGCAGGCTGAACTCAGGCGCGGCATCGCCGATCTGCAGGGTCATGGCGCTGGCATGGAGACAATGGCGGGAGCCTAAGGGGAGCTCTGAATCAGCCGCAGTGCGATCGGCCGCGCCTCTGGCTGCTGGCGATGCCTAGCCTGGAGCTGGACGCCACCGCTTGGCTCGCCGGCTTGAGTGCCCAGGAGCAGCACTGGTGCCAGGGTCTGGCTCCGGCGGTCCGCCGCCGCTATGCCATTAGTCGTGGGCTGCTGCGGCAGCGTCTCGGAGCCCTGCTGGGAATGGAGGTGGCGGCGGTCCCGCTGCACAGCCCCCCCGGCCAGCCCCCGCGGTTGGGCTCGGGCGCTGGTTTTATCAGCCTCAGCCACAGCGGCAGTGGGCTGTTGCTGGCCTGGTCGGCCCAGCCGATCGGGGTGGATCTGGAGTGGGGGCAGCGGCCGCTCCTGGCTGAGGCCCTGGCCCAGCGTTTTTTCCCTCCCCCGGAATGCGCGCAGATCGAGGTCATGCCCGCTGCGCTGCGCAAACGGGCGGTGTTGGAGAGCTGGGTCTGCAAGGAGGCCGCCATCAAATGGCGCGGCTCGAGCTTGGCCACGGATCTGCGCCACTGGCAGTGGGACCACCAGCACCATCGGCTGCGTCATCAGCTGGATGGCTGGGCTCCTCCCAGCAGCGTGGTGGAGCGTGAGGGCTGGCTTTGCGCCGCCGTTGGCATGGATGTCGCCGGTGCCATCTGGGGCTAACGTCCGCCCACCTCAGGGGGGTGTATGCCCATCGCCTTGCGCTGGAGCCTGATCTCGGTGCTGTCCTTGTTGGGGCTTGCCGGCTTGGTGCAGGTGCCCCTGGCGCCACCATTGCTCAGCCGGACGGGCATCCATACCGATCAGGTGCTGGCCGAGCTGGAGAGCCAGGAAGCAAAACAGGAGCTGGACGCACGGGCGGCGGAGGTGCTCACTGGCTTTGTGGGCGCTGAACTGACCCGATACATCTGGGGAGGCTTCAGCGGCTACCTGGACGTGCTGGGCATCGCGCTGCCGGAGGGACTGGAACCCCGGCTTAGCGAGGGGCCAAACATGGTTCAGTTGATCTTGCTGCCGCGCTCCGGAACGGTTCGTTACGTCGCCCGCGTGGAGGCCTTCGAGAACGTGGCCAAGGGGGTGGCCTGCAGGGGCAGCGGCGATCCTGGGCGTTTTGGCTTCGAGGGCGGCAATCTGCGCTGCCCATCCGGTTGGCAGGAGCTGCCCTTGGATGGCCGGGATGGGTGAAGCCGCTGAGCCAGCGGCGCCCCGGGCATGAACTGAATCGCACAAATCTGACGCCCTTTGCTGCGTTTCGTTGTTTCTCTGCGACTCAGTTGCGGCAATATTTTGCGCTCGGCTAGATGACTGGCAGGAATCTGAAAAGTTTGTAAAATCTCGGGCGCTTTGGATTGTGAAGGCTTGGCAGCTTTGCGGTGCAGCGTTTGCTGTCGGTCCAGTTTTCGTTGAGTAGGTTCTAAATGACGAGTTTCTCTGTTTCCCGTGCTGAAGCGTCTCGCTGCTGGTCTCTTTGCTGGTGCGGCTCTCTCCGCTGTCGTTCTGCCTGCCTCTGCAGCCGTCGATAACAACCTCCCAGTCCGGTGGAACACCGGCGGTGCCGTGTGGTCCACCGACCAGGATGCCTTCACAACCTTCATCAAGGACGGTGAGATCACCGATCGTGGCCTGGGTGGTGGCATCTCCCGCTCCGGCTGGACCGCCGATGAACTGCGCGCCGGTCTGTCCAAGACCTACAGCGTGGATCTGGTGGGCGTATCCCGCTTCCTCTACTCCGATGCCGGGGTGAAGTTCCTCAAGAACCAGACCCGCAGCTATTTCCCCTACTGGACGATGTCCACCTATGCGGTGGAAGGCCTGCGTTCCGCGATCATCGCCGACGCAGCTGATGGCCAGATCTCCTCGGCCGGCATCATGGCGGCCCTGCCCACTGACTTCCGCCTGGCGGACACCTGCAACACCTACGACGGTAAGCAGAACGTCTGCGCCGAGGGCAAGTGCCAGGGTGAGGCCCAGTGCACCTCCCTGCTGTCCTGGTACGTGTTCCTGCCTGCCTGCATCCAGGCCAACCAGCAGTCCGATCCCCTGGCCGCCGCTGCTCCTGCTCCCCAGTCGCCGATCCGCGGTCTCTGGTGATCCCGCCTCAGGCGAGCCTCGGCTCCCTGTGGTTCTGCCCCGGCATTGCCGGGGCTTGTTGCTGTTTGGCCATGCAGAGCTGGTGGCGGAGTTCCTGGGGAATTCGCTCGCCCTGGTGTTGCTGGAACAGCTGGGCAATCTGTTGGACCTGATGAGGTTTCAGCAGCTGATCGAGCTGGATCCGGTAGGAGGATGTTGGGCTGAACCAGCGCTCCACCAGGCCTGCGTTCACCTCCAGCTCCAGCCGTTCCCCCCAGTGCTGGGATTGCACCTGCCAACCCCTCTGAGCCAGCAGCTGTTCCAACGCGAGCGGTTCCGGCGGCGTGGTGAGCCAGGCCTGTTCCAAGGGGGCCACCTGGGCCAGGAGTTCCCGCTCTGCAGGGCTGGTCTGGGCCAGTGCTAGCAGGGCGCCAGCCGGCCCCAGTTGGGGCCGGCTGAACAGAAAGCGCAGCTCCGCCGTGGGACTGGCCAGGGCGGTTAGCGCGTCGAGTTGTTGGTGCAGCTCCGCAGCGTTGCAGTGGCGGAAGGGATGGCGGGCGGCAATCCACTCGAACCGCTCTCCTGGCTCCAGCTGGTCGAGCAGCCGGGGCTGCCGCAGGCTATCGAGCACCTGAAGCTGGGCCGTCAGCCGCTCGGCGTCGTCAGCACTGGCCGCCTGAATCACCACCCCTCCCTCGGGGGTGGCCGCCAGGGGGTCGAGGGCCCAGAGCAACGAGCGGGCCTCCAGGATAAGCACGCGGTCGTGGCGCTGCCAGTGGGCGCTGTGCCACAGGCGTTGGCGCAGGCCATCGAGCCTTTTGCCCTCAGCTCCAAGTTGGCGTTGCAGCCAGCGGTTCAAGGTTGGATCCTCGGGGCCACTACTCAGCACGGTGCCCAGCTCCGCCTCGTTCTCGGCCGCGGCGGCCAGTTGGGCGGCCCGGCGTTGTTGCATGCGCTCGCGCCGTTGTCCCTCCCAGCCGAGGGCTCCGGGCTGCCAGAACACTTCTCCCTGGAGCTGGTTGGGTAGGTATTGCTGCGCCACCCAGTGTTCGGCATAGGCATGGGGGTAGCGGTAACCCACGCCATCGCCAAAGGCTTGCCTATCGCGGTTGGCATCGCGCAGGTGGGAGGGAACGGTCTGCTGGCTGGTGGCTTTCACGCTCTTGAGCGCATCGAAGAAGCCCAGCAGGCTGTTGCTCTTCTCGGTGCTAGCGAGATAGAGGGCGGCCTGGGCCATGGGATAGAGCCCTTCGGGCAGCCCGACGCGCTCGAAGGCCGCGGCACAGGCCTCCACCACCACCATCGCCTGCGGGTCTGCCAGGCCGATGTCTTCTCCGGCAGAGATCAACATGCGGCGGAAGATGAAGCGGGGGTTTTCGCCGGCCTCCACCATGCGGGCCAACCAGAACAAGGCTGCGTCGGGATCGCTGCCCCGCAGCGATTTGATGAAGGCGCTGATGGTGTCGAAGTGGGCATCGCCCTGCTTGTCGTAGAGCACCGCCCGCTGCTGGATCGATTCCTCAGCGATCGCCAGATCAATGGTGATGGCGCCATCGGCGTCGGGTGGCGTGGTTTCCACCGCCAGTTCCAGGGCATTGAGCAGGCTGCGGGCATCGCCTCCGGCCACGTCCACCAGGTGACGGCAGGCATCGTTGCTAAGCACCACCTTGCGGCTGCCGTAGCCCCGTTCCGGATCGCGGAGGGCTCGCAGCAGCAGCTCCTGCAGATGGCGAGCCTCGAGGGGCAGCATCCGAAACAGCCGTGAGCGGCTCACCAGGGCTTTGTTCACCTCGAAGTAGGGGTTTTCGGTGGTGGCTCCGATCAGGGTCAGGGTGCCGTTTTCCACCCAGGGCAGTAGGGCGTCCTGCTGGGCGCTGTTGAACCGGTGAACCTCATCGATGAACAGGATGCTGCGCAGGCCGTGCTGGTCGAGGCGGCGCTTGGCGTCATCCACTGCGATGCGGAGCTCCTTCACGCCGGCGAGAACGGCGTTGATGCTGCTGAAGTGGGCCCGGGTGCTGGCGGCGATGATCCGTGCCAGGGTGGTTTTCCCCACCCCTGGCGGGCCGTGCAGGATCAGGTTGCCCACGCGATCGGCGGTGATGGCTCGCCGTAGCAGGCGGCCTGGGCCAAGGATCTCTTCCTGGCCTTGAAACTCTTCCAGGATGCGGGGCCGCATGCGGTCGGCCAGGGGGGCGAGCCCCTGGCGCAGCTGTTCTCCGCGGTGGCTGAATAGATCGCTCACGCGGGCTGGATGGGGAGATTCCCATCATCTGATGGGAACGACCGGAGCTTTGCGCCAAGACCCGCTACCTTTCTCCTCAATGACTGATGTGATGTGCGGCGCGGCTTCCTTGCTCTTTCCCTGCCCCTCCTGCTGTTGACGGCCTGCGGTGGCAAGCCACCGGGGCCTGCGCCCCTGTCTGTGCAGGTCGAGTCGATCGGAGAGGCGGAGTTCAATCCCTCGATTGAGGTAATCAGCCAGCTCAGCTCCACCACTGATGTGGCGCTTCGTCCCGAAATCGATGGCCGGGTGGTGAAGATCCTGGTGAGCCAAGGGCAGCAGGTGAAGGCGGGGCAGCCAGTTTTGGTGCTCGACAATGTGCAGCAGAGCGCAAGCCTGAATGCCAGCAAGGCTGAAGCCAAGAAAGACCTTCTGAATGCTGAGCGCTACATCTTCCTCAATGAACAAGGTGCAGTCTCCACCAAGCAACGTGATCAATATGTGACCCAGGCGATTCAGAGCCGCGATCAAGTAAGGGCAGATGCGGCGACCCTGGGTTACAAGTACGTGACTGCGCCGATCAGCGGTGAGATCGGTGATCTCGATACCGTCAAGATCGGTGATTATGTACGGCAGGGCCAGGCGATCACTGGGATCGTCGATAACTCCAATCTCTGGACCCTGATGGATGTTCCTGCTACTCAGGCTCTCCGGGTAGCCATGGGGCAGAGGGTGCAGCTGACCACGCAGACCAACCCGCCCCTGCAAGGAACCGGAAAGGTGGTGTTCATCTCGCCCTACTTCGGTGTCAGTGGTAGCACCTCGTCGCCGAATACGGTGCTGGTTAAGGCTGCCTTCCCCAACCTTAATGGCACCCTCAAGACGGGTCAGTATGTCAAGAACAGGATCATCACCGGTAGTGCCATGGGCCTCTCGGTGCCGGTTACGGCTGTGCTGATGCAGGCCCAGCAGCCCTTCGTTTACAGGGTGGTCCAGCTGTCCCAAGTGCTCACCAAGATTAAGGCTTCGACGGTCATCCCGGAGAAAGAGAAAAAGATGCTCCTAGCCCTGCCGCCAACCACCTCCATTGTTGTTCAGACCCCTGTCAAGTTGGGTCAGCTGCAGGACAACCGCTACGAGCTGATCTCCGGCCTCCAGAAGGGTGAGCGAGTGGTGGTGAGTAACACCGCTCTGTTGCGCTCCGGCATGCCGGTGAAGGTCTCAGCCGCCGCTTCCCCGAGTCTCTGAGGACCTGTCATGTCGCTCTCCGATAATTTCATCAAGCGGCCGGTTCTCACCACCGTCTGCAGCATTCTGATTGTTTTGGTGGGGTTGATTGCTATCCCCACGCTTCCGATTGAAAATCTTCCCAATATTGCGCCGCCCCAGATTCAGGTGACGGCCACGTACGGTGGCGCCAACTCATTGGTGACCGAGCAAGCCGTCACCAACGTGCTGGAACAGCAGATTAATGGTGTTCCGGGTTCCGCCTACATCTCGTCGTTGACCACGAACACCGGCGCCAGCACGGTGAACGTGTTCTTTGATGAATCAACGGATATCAATATCGACCAAGTGAACGTGCAGAACCGCGTTTCACTGGCCATGCCTCAGCTGCCGCAGCAGGTGAGTGCCACCGGTGTGTCTGTGCTGCAGACCACCCCATCGATTCTGCTGGCCTATCAGGTGAGTTCCACCGAAGGTCAATTTGATCGTTCCTATATCAATGGTCTGATCTACGAGCAGCTCTATTACCAGCTGGAGCGTATCCCTGGTGTGGCTCAGGCCACGCTGTTCGGCGGCAGTAATCCGGCCTTCTGGTTGTTTGTTGATCCAAACAAGCTCACCGCCAACCAGCTCACGGCTGATGATGTTGTGACGGCGGTGAAAAGCCAGAACGCTGTGGCCATTGGCGGCCTGGTGGGTGGCCCCCCTGCGGGAGGGAATCAGATGTTCACCTACCCGATCCTGGTGGAGAACAACGGCAACTTGGTTTCGGTTGAGCAGCTCAACGATCTGATCGTGGGCAAATCACCGGCCGGCAACCTGCTGCGCTTGCGGGATGTTGGTGAGGCCAGCTATGGCTTCAACACCTACTCCACCGCTGGTGTGGATCTTGCGAACCACCCGGCGATCACGGTGGGCGTTTATCAGACACCCGAGAGCAACGCCTTGCAGGTGAGTGAGGCTGTGGTGTCGCTGATGGATCAGTTCCGGGCCCAAGTTCCGCCTGGCATCACGATTACGGAGATCTACAACGTTGGTCAGTTCATCGAATCGGCGGTTGACGGTGTGACCGACGCCCTCGGGCTGGCGATCGTGTTGGTTCTAGTGATTCTGTTTCTGTTCCTGCAGGACTGGCGGGCCACGGTGGTGCCGAGCTTGGCGATCCCGATCTCCTTGGTGGGTACCTTTGCCTTCATCAAGGTCTTCGGGTTCTCGATCAACCAGCTCACTCTGCTCGGTCTTGTGTTGGCCACCGGTCTGGTCGTGGACGACGCGATTGTGGTGATCGAGGCGGTGGCCAAAAATCTCGAGAGTGGCATGAAACCCCGTCAGGCCGCACTGGCGTGCATGGGTGAGTTGATCGGAGCGCTGGTCGCCACATCCCTTGTGTTGATGGCTGTGTTTGTACCAGTGGCCTTCTATCCGGGCGGCATTGGCATCATCTATCGCCAGTTCGCCCTCACGATTGCGTTTGCAATTGCCATCTCTACCTTTAACGCTCTCACCTTTTCCCCCATGATGGCGGGCCTGATTCTGAAATCTGAGAAGCCGCCTCGCCCCAAGGGCTGGACCTGGACGGTGGCGGGCGTCATCGTCGGCCTTGCTTTTGGACGGTTCAGTGCGGCCTCCTTTGGCTTTGGGGCGTACATCTTTGGCGTGCTGCTGTTCGGTTTTGCCGGCAGCCGCCTGGCGACCATCTTCGATGGGTTCAATCACTGGTTCCAGCGCCTTGAGCACGCCTATGCCAATGTCCTGAAGGTGCTGATTCAGCGGCGCCGCCTGATCCTGATGGGTCTCGCCAGCGGCATCGTGGTGACGGCGATTGCTTTCAATGCCCTGCCATCTGCCTTTATTCCGGAGGAGGACCAGGGTTATGGCCTCGGCATCTTCCAGCTTCAGAACGGCGCTTCCCTCTCCCAGACCCAGAAGGTGGGCGCACAGATTGCCCAGGTTCTGAGTGAAGAGGAAGACATTATTGCCGGCAGTGTGATCTCGGGTGCTGGCTTCAACGGCAACAGCCCTGATCAGGGACTCTTCTTCTATGGCTTCAAGCCCCTTGAAGAGCGCTCCGGCAGCGAGAACAAGGCTCCGGCGATCGTGGACCGTCTCAATGAAAAGCTCTCCAAATTCGATTCCGGTTTGGTGAGGGCTGCTCAGCCTCCGGCGATTCCCGGTTTTTCGGCTCAAGGTGGTTTCTATTTCCAGTTCAATGATCTGAGCAACGGCGCTTATACCTTCCCCGAGCTCAATACCATGGCCCAAAACCTGATCGCAACCGGCAATGAAAGTGGTGAGTTCTCGTCGCTCTACTCCCAGTTTGTTCCCAGCTCTCCGGCTTTTGGGCTCAAGATTGATCGCTCCATTCTGGGCACGTTGAATGTTGATTTCCAGCAGGCGATGCAGACCATCGCCGTCCTGGCGGGCGGCAACTACTCCGGTCTCACCTACGAGAGCGGTCAGGTGCGCAACATCTATGTGCAGTCGCAGCCTGATGAGCGCAGCAGCCTTGAGGATGTGCTCAGCTACTACGTCCGCAACCGCGACGGAAAGATGGTTCAGGTGTCTGAGTTCGCCTCGGCGGATCTCACCAGTGCGCCCCCGGTGATCAGCCACTACAACCTCTATCGCACCATTCTGGTCCAGGGTGTTGAAGCTATTGGCAAGAGCTCCGGTCAGGCGCTCACCGCCATTCAGCAGATCTTCAACAGCCTCGACTTCAACAACATTGGCTATGCTTTCACTGGTATTGCAGCGCTTCAGTTGTCAGCCGGCAGTGCGAGCATTCTGGTGTTCGCTCTCGGGATCCTGATCGTCTATCTCGTGCTATCAGCTCAGTACGAGAGCTACGTCACTCCCGTGGTGATCTTGATGACCGTGCCACTGGCCATGCTCGGTGCGCTGGTGTTCCTGTCGGTCCGCTCGATCGATCTGAACATCTACGCCCAGGTGGGTCTTGTGACCCTGATCGGCTTGGCGGCCAAGAACGGAATCTTGATTGTGGAGGTGGCCGAGCAACATCTTGGGGAGGGGATGAGCGTGCCGGATGCCGCCATGGCGGCGGCCCAGTCCAGGATGCGCCCCATTCTGATGACGGCCATCGCCTCCCTGGCAGGCTTCCTGCCCCTGGTGGTGGCCACCACCGCTGGTGCCAACAGTCAGCAGTCGCTCGGCACCGTGATCTTCGGTGGCCTTCTGGTTGCCACGGTGCTCTCACTGGGAGTGGTTCCTCCCTTCTACGTGGCGATCAAATACCTTGAGGAGCGCTGGTTTGGTGAGGGTGGAGGCCGGGGTGGTGATTCCACGGCCGCTGCTGTTCCTGCCATGCCTGGTCAGGATTGATGGCTGAAGATCCACGTCAGCCAAGGCCCCGGGGTTTCGGCCTATTTGCCCGGATTGTCTATGTCCATCAGGCTGTCTGCTTGGCCTTCTTTCTGCTAGGGCTGCGGGTTTTTCCGGAGCGTGGCATTGATGCGCTGGTCCTGCCGCATCTCATGGGAATCGCGATTTCGATTGCGGTTCTGGTGACCATGTTTGGCGTTGCTGCCAGGAAGTCGCTCAGGGCCCTGTCCTGGCTTCGGGTGATCTTGTGGATCGCGGTTGTCAAGATCTTTGTGATTCAACTGTGGTTGCTTGCCAAAGGAAATATTGAATTAACCTCCTATGTTCATGCCATGTTGGTCAACGAGCTGATCGCGATCCCCTTGGCTGTGTACTGGTCAAGATCTGCGCCTTGGAATTATCTGGCTTCCTTTAAGCGCGCCTCTCGATAAGCGGGCCGAGTTGAATCAAGTCCCCCCGGCCGCCTGAGTAGTTATTGGGGCCGTGATCAAGTGATCACTGTTGGCTTGTCCATCCCCGTGCGGGATTTGATTTCCGCCAGTGCATCGATGGCGGTGATCAGGTCTGCCAGGGCTTCCTGTGGATCCTGCTGCAGGTTGCCGCTGGGGGGCACGTAGCTCTCGAGGTAAACCCGCAGGGTTGCGCCCTGGGTGCCGGTGCCAGAGAGGCGCAGCACGACGCGGCTGCCATCGTTGAGCAGCAGGCGTAGGCCCTGGCCGCTGGTGAGCGAGCCATCCACTGGGTCGGTGTAGGCAAAGTCGTCGGCGGTGGCGATGGTACGGCCGGCGAAGCTCTGGCCCACCAGGCTGGGCAGCATGCCCTTCACCCGGTCGTAGAGGCCATGGGCGGCCTCACTGGCGATGGCCTCGTAGTCGTGGCGGGAGTAGTAGTGGCGGCCGAAACGGCTCCAGTGGTCGGCCATGATCGCCGCCACCGAGGTGCGCTTGCGGGCCAGGATCTGCAGCCAGAACAGCACCGCCCAGAGGCCATCTTTTTCGCGGATGTGGTCACTGCCTGTGCCGAAGCTCTCCTCGCCACAGAGGGTGATCCGGCCGTCATCCAGCAGGTTGCCGAAGAACTTCCAGCCAGTGGGGGTTTCGTAGCAGGGGATGCCCAGCTCTTTGGCCACCACATCCACGGCGGCACTGGTGGGCATCGAGCGGGCCACACCGGCCAGGCCCTTTGCATAGGCGGGCGCCATGGTGGCGTTGGCGGTGAGCACCGCCAGGCTGTCGCTGGGGTTCACGAAGCAGTGGCGCCCCAGGATCATGTTGCGGTCGCCGTCCCCGTCGCAGGCGGCACCGAAGCGGAAGGCATCTCCCTCCAGCAGCAGCTCGGCCAGCTCGTGGGCGTAGGTGAGGTTGGGGTCGGGGTGGCCGCCGCCGAAGTCCTCCAAGGGGGTGCCGTTGCGGACCGTGCCGGCAGGGGCACCCAGCAGACCTTCCAGCAGGCGTGTGGCGTAGGGGCCGGTCACCGCGTGCATTGCATCGATGGCGATCGGGTAGTTGTCGCGCAGGAGATCGCCGATCTGATCGAAGTCGAACAATTTCTGCATCAACGCGATGTAGTCGTCGACGCCGTCGATCACCTCAAGTTGCAGCTCGCCGATGCTGGTGGTTCCTGGGCTGTCGAGCCTGATGGTGGCGGCGTCAACGATGCTGTAGCCATCCAGGCTCTGGGTGCAGGCATAGATGGCATCCGTCACCGATTCCGGCGCCGGGCCGCCATTGGCGCCGTTCACCTTGACACCGAAATCACCTTCGGGGCCACCGGGGTTGTGGCTGGCCGACAGGATGATGCCGGCACTGGCGCCATGTTTTCGGATCAGGTTGGAAGCCGCCGGGGTGGAGAGGATGCCCCCGGTGGTGGTGATGATGCGGGCCACGCCATGGGCGGCGGCCATGCGGCTGATCACCTCGATGGCACGGCGGTTGCCGTAGCGGCCGTCGCCACCCACCACCAAGGTGCCACCGGCGATGCCGGGAACCACCCGCAGAATCGCTTCAATGAAACTCTCGAGGTAGTGGGGGATTTCGAATTGCTTGCTGCTCTTGCGTAGCCCCGAGGTGCCTGGCTTCTGATCGGCAAAGGGCTGATCCAGTGCCACGTGCAGCACGCTGCTGGTCATCGGGGAGGGCCAAGGGGCCACCAAATTAGCTCTGTTCTGCTGGGGTTCCGGTTGCCATCGCTGCACGCACACGGCTGCCCGCGAGGGCTAGCGTGAAAATCATGGTTGCCGTTGCCGGAACGGCTTGCACCCCATGATTCACACTCCCATTCGGCTTGGCCCTGTGGTCGGCATCGCTGCCGGCCTGATGCTCATGGTGGGAGTGGCTCGGGCCGCAGTCATGGGAGGGGCGAAGAGCCTGCCCTATGCCGAGGCCGTGGCGAAGAGCCGTGTGGCGTCCCAGGCCGTGTTGGGGCGTACCGGCACGGAACATTGCCTGATCGGCAAGCTCACCAACGCGATGCTGGGGCTGTCGGCCAGTTGTGAGACCGCCGGTGAGCGCAACCCGCTCTGCGCCACTGCCGATAAGGCCGCGGCCACAACCCGTTGGACCATGACTTTCGCCGACGCCACCGCCCGGGAGATCCTGAGCTTGAGTGCAGCGCCTGTTCGGCCCTGATTACTTGCCCCCGCCTAATTTGAATCCACTGGTGGGTTTGTCCTGTGCGGGCTTCTCTACAACAGGCTTCTCCTGGCTACGGCAGAACTGCATCAGATCCTGGGCTGGCTTGATCAGGGCTTCACGCCGTTCAAAGCTGTTCACGGCCGCCGGCTTGGAGCGTTCGCGAATGGTCCACGCCAGGTCTTTGCAGCTGGCGGGCAGGCGTGGGTGATCCAGCAGTGGGTCGGCGAGGGCCCTGGAGCGCTGGCAGGTGTCGTTACTGTTCTCCCTGGCGCAGCCCATGGCCGCCAGCTGCACCTGCCGGAGGGTGTCCTGAGTTGGAAATGCCACGTACACCTCGGCCCTCGCCGCCAGACCGGTGCCCAGCAGCAGCGCGGTACTAGCCACCAGCTGCAGCCAGCGGCGGGGAGCGCGGGGGGCGGTCATGGGGGGTTAACGGCGTGTTCCCATCATTGCCGCAGAATCCCGCTGCCGCAGAGCCGCTTGCCCTGATCCAATTTGCGCTGGAGCCGTTGATTCAATCCGAGATCTGCGCCACGCCACAGCCGATCCATCTCCCGCGTGAAGTGGGCCGCCAGTAGGGGTGAGTCGATCACCAGCAGCACCTCGTCGTTCTGGTGGGCGGCACTGGGGCTCCAGTTGAAGGAGCCCGTGATCACGGTGCGGTTGTCGATCACCGCCAATTTGTGATGGAGCTTGTCTCCTCCCGCAAGCCGGGGCATGCCCACACCCTCCAGGGGGGTCTGGAGGGGTTTGTTGCCAGCCTCCAGCAGGCAGTTGCGATCGGGCAAGGAGGCCCCCAGCAGATCCAGTATTTCCGAGAAGGAGCGGCTGGCGAAGCCAGGATCCGCCAGCAATCGAATCGCGACGCCACGACCATGAAGCTCGGCGATCACGTCCGTGAGGCTCTGGGCGGAGAACACGAACAGGGCCAGATCCACCCGTTGGCGCGCCTCCTCCAGGGTGCTGGCCAACAGCAGCAGGCCCTGGTTGGGGTCGTCGCGCCGGTGTGGGGCGAACAGCACCTGCACCTGTTGCCCTCCCACCATCACGGCCTGGGCTCCGCCGGAGGCCTTGGCCTGGCCAAAGCGGCTGTCGGCTTCTCCCCCGGGGCCATCGCCCCACATCCGCGCGAAATCCTCGGCGAACAGCTGCGCTAGCTCAGCGCTCTCCAGGCGCAGCAGGTGATTCACGTTGCCCCGGGTGCGGGGACTGTCGGGATCGCCGTGGACGCAGGACGGTGTGAAGTTGGTGGAGCCGGTTACCACCACCTGCCGGTCGGCCACCAGGTATTTCGAGTGCATCAAGCCGCTGCCGGCGCTGCCGTCTGCGGTGTCATCCAGCAGTGGCACGCCAGCCCGTTGCAGGATCGCGACGGCATCACCCTGGTCCCGCTCGCTGGTGCTGAGCTGGCCATCCCGGTTCCGATCAGCCAGCGCCCTCAACTGATGGTGCCGGTGGCGCAGGTGCGGGCTGAGCTCGGCTTCGTGTTGCTGGCTCCATGGGGTGCTGTAGGTGTTCTCCAGCACCACCTGCACCCGCACCCCGGAGCGGTGTTTGGCGGCCAGGGCTTGCGCCACCCTCGGTAGAGAGAGCTCCTGGACCGCCACCAGCAGTTCCTGCTCGGCTCCGGCGATGGCCTCCAGTACCAGGGCTTCGAGATCGTCGCCACTGCGCCGTTGCCCGCTGATCGGGCTGCGGTAGGCCGCCTCCGCCCGATGGTTGAACGCCACCTTGATGCCCTCGGGCATGGGCAGTTCGGCGGCCTTCTGGCCCAGCAGCTGGCCTGGAGCGGTGCAGCCCTGCAGAGCGGACAACACCACGGCCAGCGCCAGCGCTTTGTTGCATCGGTGCGCCATCTGCCCTGTCTGTTCTGGGCTGAGGGTTCCCCTTTGGGGGCGCCTGGGGCCGATGGGGTACGGGGTTAGGGGTGTTCAGGCAGCTCCGATGTGCTGAGCATGGCCACCATCCAGATGCTGCTGAGAAGCACCGCAGCGAGGACGCCCGCGCCGACGCTCACCCGCACCATTAGTAGTGGCACCACCAGAGGCACCAGCAGGCTGCCGATCAGGGGCGTGAAGGCCACGATGGGCTTGGCCACCGTGGAAGGAAGCAGGCTGGCCATGGGCTCAGGTCAGAACCATTCGGCTACAGCCTGCTCACTGGGGTTGCTGTTGTCTTCTGGTGTGTTGCGATCGAACTGAAGCGTGATGTTGCGCTTCTGTTCTCCGTCAGCGGCCACGGCTTCAATCGCATACACCTGTTGGCCATCCCGGAAGGGCACCTGGATGCGGAAGGTGCCGTCGCTGGAGAGGGGCACGTCCTCCCCGCCAATGCTGAGCTTGGCGGAGGGATCGGTGGCGCCGTAGACGATCAGTTCGGCATCGGCCACCAGCCAGAAGGACCGCTGCCGTGGGGTCACGCCGCCAGCACCCGATTCGTTGCGGCCACTGGCCCAGAGCCCCACACCCGAAGGGTTCAGGCCAGCGGCTTCAGCCTGCTCGAGCTCGTGGAAGGCTTCCGATCCCCGGCCCAGGCGGCGCCAGCCCATGGTGGCGGTCTGGTAAAGCCGCTCGTGCAGGCCGTTGTCGCCGGTGGTCATTGGCTCTGCCAGGGGCGTGGGAGCGGGAGGGGTATCCAGAGAGAACGGCACGAACTGATCGAGGATCTGTTCGCTGGGGTGCAGGGCAGGAACGCGGGCCACGGAGGAGCTGGCGAGGAAGATCCAGCCGCCACCGGCTTTGCGGTAGCCCAGCTCCACGCGGTAGTCGCGATCACTCAGGGGCACCGGGAGGTACCACTCGGTGGCATGGCTATCGACCACCACCTCCTGCAGGGTGTGGGGGTGGCTGCCCCCGTGGCTGAGGCCGGTCACATCGGCTACGCGCAGGCAGAGCTGGGTGGCTCCGGCTTTGAGGGCCTGTTGGCGATCGCTGTCGGAAATCTCCCAGAACACGTAGGCCCATTGCGGATCCCGGGGCAGAAACACCACGCGGGTGTCGCCCTCTGGCCTGGTGGGGGCTGGCAGGGTTGATTCCAGGCTGTCCAGGTTGGGCTGGCGCTTGCTGATGGCGCTCAGCAGTTCTTCCTTGGATTTGCGGCTGTAGAGGCTCACGCCCACGTCACTGGCCACTTGACGCAGTTGACGCAGGGTCATCCGGGCAAGCGATGACAGGGTCTGGCTCACAGTTCCTCCGGATTCCTTTGGGATCAGTCTGACAACTTTCACCGCTTCCCCCTCTTTTTGGAGCCTGCCGTCAGCATCCCGTGACTGCTGCATCCGCTCTGGGACATAAAAAAACGGCGGGTTTCCCCGCCGTCTTGAAACCCATTGAAGGGGGTGACTCAGCGACCCACGCTGCGGTAAGGCACCTTGGCCATGTAATCGATGGTGGCATTGCCGCCAACTC
This sequence comes from Synechococcus sp. HJ21-Hayes, assembly GCF_024345835.1. Taxonomy (GTDB): domain Bacteria; phylum Cyanobacteriota; class Cyanobacteriia; order PCC-6307; family Cyanobiaceae; genus Vulcanococcus. The sequence continues at coordinate 34,751 of NZ_JAGQBW010000013.1, forward strand.
CGCCACGGCTGCGCATGGCGGGCAGGCTGCGCACCCAGGGGAGGTAGTCCTGGGGGAAACCGCCGCGGCGCTGCATGGAGCGCTCGGGGATTGTGCGGGCCGTTCCGGTGTACACGATCTGGGGGAAGCCCAGAATTCCCCGGTAGTAGGCGTCGTAGCGGGGGCTGGTGATGTTGAACGGGGTCTCACCCAGGTCACGGCTGCCCACCACCCGATTGCGGTGGTAAGGAACTGTGTCGTACCCGAAGGCATCGAGATACTCCTGGGAATCCAGGATGTCGTCCACCATGCCCTTGACCCCGCGGGTCATCAGCACGGCAGACCAGGCGATCTCTTCAGCCTTGCCGTGGGTTGGGCGGCCCAGCAGTTTCTCCACCAGGTGGCGGGCCACCTTGTAGTTGCTGTTCAGCGTGTAGAAGCTGCGGTTGAAGGTGTCCGACAGGCAGAGGGAGCGGATGAAGTCGCGCACCGTGATCTGGCCGTTGCGCACCTGGCTTTCCAGGGTGCGGTCGCGATCCACCTTGAAGGCGTGGAAGAAGATCTGGCGGTAGGCCGCCTCAATCACGAAGTTCTGGTCTTCGCGGTCCATGGCCTTGTCCATGGCCACAGCTTTGGGATCCTCATCCGAACCCACCCGCAGGGCGTCCACACGGGAGTTCTGCGTGATTGGCGCGTACTTCAGGAGAGGAAGGGCCACTCGAACTTCGGCATCCGTCGTGGCTGATCGTAGAAGTGAAGCCAGGCCTGGGCTGATCGCCCTGAGTGAGGGCTCACAGTCCGTAACGTTCCCTACCGGCTCCAGTCACCAGCCCAGCAGGGAGAGGGGCTGCCCTGGTGCGTGGCTGTTGTGTTGACGTTTCCCGTCGCCCTCCGTGGCGGTGCTGTTGTCATCGCAGCGGGTCTCGATGCAGAAGGAGGCGGTGTTGGACAGGCCCTCCACCGTGCTGCTGCGCAGGCGCACGTTGGGGCCGGCGAAGGAGAACCGTTCCCAGGAGCTCATCGTCTCGTAGTCGGTGGTGAGCAGCAGGCCGTCGTGGTCATCCATGCGGAAGTGCCCCGCCACCGGAGCGGTTTCGGCATAGCCGCGGTCGCGTAGCAGCAGCCCCTCGCGGCCCCGCTCATCGGTGGGGATGAGGCCAAACACGCTCTCGCCCTCGTGGGCTTCACCGGCCTTGTCCCAGGCCATCGAGCCGCTCCAGCGCACGCGGCAGCCGCCCACCAGGCCCTGGGGATCCTGCTGGTGCAGGGCGGCGATGGCCTGGAGGCGCTCGTCGCTCAGCCCCAGCTCTTCCACCACGATCAGCGAGCCGCCGGCCTCGGCGCGGCGGTGCAGCAGGTGGTGGCTGCTGCGCTGGGAGCGCCAGCGGCCGCAGCTCAGCCGGAAAAAGCTGATGGCGTCGGCGATGGGGAGGCTCACGGACCCGCGGCAGTTGCAGCGATGATCGCAAGTCAACGCCGTTTCCGGAGCACCGTGCTGCCTGGAGCCCTGGCGGCCCTGGCCGCGGCCCTCTGCTGGACCCTCTCCAGCAGTGTCTGGCGCCGACTGCCCACCTCCCTCTCCGCCGGCCAGCTGAACCTGCTGAAGAACTGGTTGGCGTTGGCTCTTCAGGCCCCGTTGCTGCTGCTCTTGCCCTGGACGGCTGGGTCCGGAACGGGCACCACCCTGGGGCTGCTCATCCTTAGCGGTGTGCTCGGCATCGCCCTGGGGGACAGCCTCTATTTCGCTGCTCTGCGTCGTCTGGGAACCCGCCGCACCCTCACCCTTGATGCCGGCGGTCCGGCGGTGACCGCCGTGGCTGGTGCCCTGTGGCTGGCCGAGTGGCCCACCCCCTCCCAGTGGCTTGGGGTGGGCCTGATCACGGCGGCGGTGCTGTTGGTGGCCAGCCAGAAGCCCTCCTTGCAGGCCCCTCTGGCCGCCGGGGTTGGTCAGCAGGGCCTGGGGGTGGCCTTGGCCCTGGGAGCACTGTGCTGCGGCAGTGGCGGAGCCCTGTTGGCTCGCGCGGCGCTGCGGAGCGACGGTCTCGACCCTCTTCAGTCCGCCAGCGTGAGGCTGGCGGCGGCGGCCGTGGTGCTGCTGCCTCTGGTACGGGGCATGCCCTGGGGCGCTCAGCGGCCTCGTCCGGCCCAACGGCGTTGGCCCCTGTGGTTGTTGGCCACCTTGCTGGGCACCAGTGCTGGCATTGCCCTGCAGCAGATGGCCCTGCAGCGGCTCCCAGGGGCGTTGGCGGTGGCCCTCCTGGCCACGGCGCCGGTGATGGCGCTGCCGTTGGCAGGGTTGGAGGGAGATCGGCCCGGTTGGGTCGGCGTGTTCGCCGCCCTGCTGGCCCTCGCTGGCGTCAGTTGTGTGGTGGGAGTGCTGGCTCGTTGAGTGCGGCGATGCGGGCGTCGGCCTGGGCCCGTCCCCAACGCACCAGATCGGCCATATCCAAAGCCAGGGGGGGCTTGCGCAGACCTGCGCCGATCGCTTCCAGCTGCACAGCCGCCTTGGCGAGCTGCTCCACCAGCACCGGAATGAAGCTGGGATCACCGGCCAGGTTGGGCTGCTGCACAGCCCAGGCCTGCAGGCATTGCTGGTTCGGGAGAGGAGCTTCGGGGCTGGTGGCCGCCAGCTGCAGGCAGCGCAGGCTATGGGCCAGAAGCCGTAGGTGATGGCGTTCGAGGGCGGGCAGCAGGCTGCTCTCCAGCTCCTGCAGATCGGTCTCGCTCAGCACGGGATCAGGCGGAAGCCACAGGAGTGCCCCCCCTCAAGCAGCCAGTGCACCCGTTCCACCTGGCAGTCGGGGAAGGTGTGCCGAATCAGCTGGAGTTCCTGGTCGCAGACGCAGGGGAATTGCTCGGCGATCTTCATGACCGAGCAGTGGTATTCGCTGATGATCCAGCCTGGGCTGTCCGGGTCTGGGCGACATTCGGCCACGTAGCCTTCGCGGCGGCGCAGTTCCACGAGCTGCTCGAGGCGCTGTTGCAGACCCCCCTGGCCGATCTGGCGGCGGTAGTCGGTGGCTTTATCGGCAGCTTGTTGCCGGAGAAGCTGGTCCACCATCTCCGAGGGAAGGCTGCTGGCCATGGAGGTGAGCAGCCCCAAGGCGAAGTGCTCGCTGCCGTCTGGGAATTGGGATCGCCCCTTGCTGGTGAGATGCCAGCGATTACTTGGCCTGCCAGGCCCCTCGGCTGCAGGGCAGGCCTCCACTAGGCCGTCGTCTTGCAGGGAGCGCAGATGGCGACGCATCACCTGCACAGACACCTCCAGCTGATCAGCCAACTGACCCGCCGTGACTTCGCCTTGGCGGAGCATCAGGGTGAGCGCGGCTTCGCGGGTGGGTGCCTGGATGGAGGCGCTCATGGCGACGTCCGTACCCCCACACCATGCCATGGCAAAACAGCCACTGGGGTTCAGCTGGGCGTCGCGTGGGGATTCAGGTACGACGGGCGGCCTGGGCCAGTCACGCGCCACAATGGGTCCTCAACACCCCAGGCCCGCTGCCGGGTGCCCTATGGTCGACTTACGAAACCTTGGGGTTTCGTTAATGGTCGATTCGCTCAGGTGCTGCCTCCTGGCCGAGGTGCCCCTGCCGTTCCCTTCACCTCGTACCTGCGCTCATGTCTGACGCCTCCAGCCCTTCAGCCAGCGACAGCCTTGAGGTGATCCGCAAGTTCGCTGAGACCTACGCCCAGCGGACTGGTACTTATTTCTGCAGCGATCCCGGGGTCACGGCTGTGGTGCTCGAGGGCTTGGCTCGCCACAAGGATGAGTTGGGTGGGGCCCTGTGTCCCTGCCGCCATTACGAGGACAAGGAAGCTGAGGTGTCCCAGGCCTTCTGGAACTGCCCCTGTGTGCCCATGCGTGAGCGCAAGGAGTGCCATTGCATGCTCTTCCTCACCGAGGAGAACCCTTTCCGCGGTGAGAAGCAGACCATCACGCTTGAAGAAGTTAAAGCCCTTACTGCCGGCTGACGGCGAATCCGATGAGCACTGCACAGGCCGTTGGTGATCTGGTGAGTCAGCCGTACAAATACGGCTTTGTCACCGATATTGAAACCGAAAAGATCGCCAAGGGCCTCAGTGAGGACGTGGTGCGTCTGATCTCCAGTAAAAAGCAGGAGCCGCCGTTCCTGCTGGAGTTCCGTCTCCGTGCCTATCGGCAGTGGCTGCAGATGCAGGAACCCGACTGGGCGACCCTGGGCTATCCGCCCATTGACTATCAGGACATCATTTACTACGCGGCTCCCAAGCAGCAGGACAAGAAAACCAGCCTCGACGAGGTGGATCCCAAGTTGCTGGAGACCTTCGACAAGCTTGGTATTCCTCTCAGTGAGCAGAAGCGCCTGTCCAATGTTGCCGTGGATGCTGTTTTTGACAGCGTTTCGATTGCGACCACCTATAAAGAGAAACTGGCTGAACATGGCGTCATTTTCTGCTCCATCAGCGAAGCGGTGAAGGAGTACCCTCCGCTGATTGAGCGTTATCTCGGCACTGTTGTGCCGATTACCGATAACTACTTTGCGGCGCTGAACTCGGCGGTGTTCAGCGATGGGTCCTTTGTGTTCATCCCCAAGGGCGTGGATTGCCCCATGGAGCTGTCCACCTACTTCCGCATCAACTCTGGCGATACCGGCCAGTTTGAGCGCACCCTGATCGTGGCTGAAGAAGGGGCGTCTGTGAGCTATTTGGAGGGGTGTACAGCTCCGATGTTCGATACCAACCAGTTGCATGCGGCGGTGGTTGAGTTGGTGGCCCTCGATGATGCATCGATCAAGTACTCAACCGTCCAAAACTGGTATGCCGGAGATGAGAACGGCGTGGGTGGTATCTACAACTTTGTGACCAAGCGCGGTCAGTGTCGCGGTGACCGCAGCAAGATCAGCTGGACCCAGGTGGAAACTGGCTCCGCTATCACTTGGAAATATCCCAGCTGTGTGCTGCAAGGTGCCGAATCAGTGGGTGAGTTCTATTCCGTGGCCCTCACTAATCATCGGCAGCAGGCAGATACAGGTACCAAGATGATTCATGTGGGGCCGCGCACCCGCTCCACGATTGTGAGCAAGGGTATCAGTGCCGGTCGTTCTGCTAATAGTTATCGCGGCCTGGTTCAGATGGGGCCGAAGGCGGTGGGCGCCAAGAACTACAGCCAGTGCGATTCGATGTTGATCGGTGATCAGGCCGCCGCCAACACCTATCCCTACATTCGTTCCCAGCAACCCCAAGCGGCTGTCGAGCATGAGGCGAGCACCTGCCGCATCTCTGAGGATCAGTTGTTCTATCTCCAGAGCCGTGGCATTGGCTTTGAGGAGGCTGTGTCGATGATGGTGAGTGGCTTCTGCCGCGACGTTTTCAATCAGCTCCCCATGGAGTTTGCTGCTGAAGCCGATAAGCTTCTGGCCCTGAAGTTGGAAGGCTCTGTGGGTTAGGTCCCGCACTCTCTTCTCGCTCCTGTTCGGTTCGTCCCCCCGTCTGCGTTCCCTTTCGTTTCCCACCTGTGATTCGCCCTGACGCCCCCGTTTTGCTTGAGATCAAGGATCTCCACGCCCGGGTTGAGGACAAGGCGATCCTCAAGGGCGTGAACCTCACAGTGCGCGCCGGTGAGATTCATGCCGTGATGGGCCGCAATGGCAGCGGGAAGAGCACCCTCTCCAAAGTGCTCGCCGGCCATCCGGCGTACACCGTCACCGCTGGTGTGGTGACCTATCGCGGCCAGGATCTACTGGCTCTCGACCCTGAGCTGCGGGCCCGCATCGGCGTGTTTCTCGGGTTTCAGTACCCAGTGGAGATCCCTGGGGTGAGCAACCTGGAATTCCTGCGTGTGGCCACCAATGCCCGCCGTGCCGAACAGGGGGCCGAAGAGTTGGACACATTTGCCTTTGAAGATCTCGTTCGCGAGCGCCTCAAGGTGGTGCAGATGGATCCGGCTTTCCTCGATCGCAGCGTGAATGAGGGCTTCAGTGGTGGGGAAAAGAAGCGTAACGAGATTCTGCAGATGGCTCTCCTCGAGCCTCTCGTGGCGATCCTGGATGAAACGGATTCAGGCCTGGATATCGATGCCCTGCGCATCGTGGCGGGAGGCGTGAATCAGCTGGCCAACGCGGACAACGCCACGGTGTTGATCACCCACTACCAGCGCTTGCTCGATGCCATCACCCCTGATTACGTGCACGTGATGGCGGCGGGTCGCATTTTGCGTACAGGTGGCAAAGAGCTCGCCCTTGACCTGGAGGAGCGCGGTTACGACTGGGTGGATCAGGAGCTGGCTGCCCAGGCTCCCGTTCCCCTGGAGGTGGCCTGATGGCGGCCAGCCTCACGGCTCCCATGGCGCTGGCCGACTGGACCCGCCAGTGGCTCAATGGTCTGCCCGTTGCAGACGGGCCGCTGGCTGCCGTGCAACAGCGTGGCCGAGAGGCCCTGGCTGAACTTCCCGTGCCCTCCAGTCGTCAGGAGGACTGGCGCTTCACTGACCTGGGTCTGCTCGCGGGGCTTGACGCCACCTTGGCCTGCTCTCCGAGTGATGCTGGCCTCCCACCAGCCGCCCCTGGTGTCCTGCGGCTGGTGCTGGATGGCCGTAGTGATCCCCTGGCGGGTGTCGTACTGCCAGCGGGGCTTGCACCGCTGAGCGATTCCGAACTCGCCCAGGCCTTGGGCCACACCTTGGCCGCTACTGCCTGCGAGCACCACTGGCCTGTTGAACTCAACCATGCGGCCGCCCAGCAGGTGTTGGCCCTGCGGGTGGCGAGCCGCTCCTGCCTCACCTTGGAGCTGGTGAGCATGCAGGCGGCGGGCCTGTTGCCCCTGCGGGTGTTGTTGGTGTTGGAGGAGAAGGCCGAGCTTGAGCTCTGTCAGTTCGCCGGCGCCGGTGGTGCAGGTCTCACCAGCCTGGTGTTGGAGGCCCATCTGGGCCGTGGTGCCCGCTTGACTCACGGCGTGGTGGCCCTGGGACGCAACGATGCCGCCCTGCTGGCCCACCTGGCCATCGAGCAGGAGCCGGAGAGTTCCGCCACCCTCGCCACGGTGGCTGCGGGTTGGGGCCTGGCTCGCTTCGAGCCCCGCATCCGCCAGGTGGATGGCAGTGCCTCCACCACGCTGAGGGGGCTGCAGGTGGTTGATCATCGACAGGTCGCCGACACCCACAGCCATATCAGCTTTTCCGGCCCGGAAGGGCAGCTCGATCAGCTGCACAAGGCCGTGGCTGCCGGCCAGGGGCGCAGTGTGTTCAACGGCGCTGTGCGTGTGCCCAGGGAAGCCCAGCGCACCAATGCCGCCCAGCTCAGCCGCACCCTGCTCCTCTCCGATCGCGCCCGGATCGACACCAAGCCGGAGCTGGAGATCGTGGCTGACGATGTGAAGTGTGCCCACGGGGCCACCGTGAGTTGCCTGCAGACCGACGAGCTCTTCTATCTGCAGAGCCGCGGCATTGCGGCTGATCAGGCTTCAGCCCTGCTCAAGCGGGCCTTCTGCGAAGAGGTGCTTCGGGACCTGCCCGGCGCCGCCCGCCAGTGGTGCCGCTTCGAACATCTCCTGGCATCGGTATGACCAGCACCGTGCCCGCCCATGAGCTGCGCCCTGCCCTCGAGGTGGCGGAAGCCCCGAACCTGGCGGCGCTTACCCGTCCAGACTTTCCTTTGCTGGCCCAGACCGCCTGCCTGGGGCAGCCCCTGATCTACCTCGATCACGCCGCCACCAGTCAGAAGCCGCGGCAAGTACTCGAGGCGCTCCAGCACTACTACGACCATGACAACGCCAACGTGCACCGCGGAGCTCACCAGCTGAGTGCTCGGGCCACCGAGGGGTTTGAAGGGGCCCGGGCCAAGACCGCTGCCTTCGTGGGGGCGGCGTCGGCCAACGAGATTGTGTTCACCCGCAACGCCAGCGAAGCGATCAATCTGGTGGCCCGCAGTTGGGGTGAGGCGAACCTCCAGGTCGGTGATGAGGTGCTGCTCACCGTGATGGAGCACCACAGCAATCTGGTGCCCTGGCAGCTGTTGGCGGCCCGCACGGGTTGCGTGTTGCGTCATGCGGGCCTCACGCCCTCCGGTGAGCTCGACCTTGAAGATCTGCGCAGCAAGCTGAATGAGCGCACCAAGTTGGTGAGCTTGGTGCAGGTGAGCAACACGCTCGGCTGCCTCAACCCGATCCCGGCGATTGCCGCCCTAGCCCACGGGGCTGGGGCGCTGTTGCTGGTGGATGCCTGCCAGAGCCTGCCCCACCTGCCCATTGATGTGGCCCAGCTGGGTGCTGATTTTCTGGTGGGAAGTTCCCACAAACTCTGCGGTCCCACCGGCATGGGCTTCCTGTGGGGCAGGGAAACGCTGCTGGAGGCGATGCCGCCTTTTCTGGGCGGTGGCGAAATGATCCAGGACGTCTACCTGGATCACAGCACCTGGGCGGGGTTGCCCCACAAGTTTGAGGCCGGCACCCCGGCCATCGGTGAAGCCATCGGTATGGGGGCGGCCCTGGACTACCTCGAGACCATTGGTGTGGATCGCATCCATGCCTGGGAGCAGCAGCTCACCCGCCAGCTGTTTCATCGCCTTCAGGCGATCGATGGTCTGCAGATCCTGGGCCCCACCCCCAAACAGCAACCGGATCGCGGTGCCCTGGCGGCCTTCCACGTGGAGGGTGTGCACGCCAATGACATCGCGGCCCTGCTCGATTCAGCCGGCATCTGCATCCGTAGTGGTCACCACTGCACCCAGCCCCTGCACCGCCACTACGGCCTCAGTGCGTCAGCCCGGGCCAGCCTCAGTTTCACCACCACCCCTGAGGAGATCGATCGGTTTGCCGATGAGCTCCAGAGCAGCATTCAGTTCCTGCGGGAGCACAGCTGAGGGGCGGCAGCCATTCCCTCAGGCCGCTTGCAGAACGGCCATGGCCTCGGCTTGGTGAGTTCCCTGCCAGGCCCAGTGCCAGCGCCAGCCGGCCGCTTCTGCAGCCGCGGCGATCGCGGCGCGGTCGGCGGGGATGTCGAAGCCCCTCAGATGGCTGATCACGTGCTCTTGCTGCTCGGTCGTGAGCTGGGGCCAGCCCTGCTGGATGCGCTGGGTGTATCGCGCCACGTAGGCCTCCCGGCTCTCCCCGGGTTCGCGAAACACATCAACCCAGACGAACAGGCCGCCGGGGCTCATCCGCTTCCGCGCCGCCTGCAGAAATGTCAGCTTGGCGGGATCGTCCAGGTGGTGGATCGCAAAGGCCGAATGCAGGATGTCGGTGGTTGCCGGTGCTGCACCGGCTGCAGTGCCACCATCCAGATCGCCCCGGGCCCAGGCCAGCAGATCGCCCTCCAGCCAGTGGGTGGTGTAGGCAACGCTCCCCAGGGCCTGCTGTGCCATCGGCAGCACCACCGCCGCCTGATCGAGGCCGGTGTAGGCGCCCAGGGGCAGCCGCTGCAGCAGCGGTGCCAGCAGGGCCAGGTCGCCGCAGCCCAGGTCCACCAGCCGTGGGGCGGAGGCGTCCGCAGGGCGAGCGGCCAGCCAGGCGTCGATGGCCGTGGCTGTGGCGTTGGCCACGGCCCGATGCTCCATCAGGTCGTGCTCAACCACCGCTCGATAGGAGCTCCACTGCCGCTCGAAGAAATCCATCACCCCTCGGCTGGTGCCGCCATCCTCCTGGAGCAGGGTGGCGGGGGGCTCAGCCGGGTTCGTCCCACAGGGTCTTGCGGCTGTAGGGCCCACCCGGCAGCTCCCAGAAGCTGCCATCTACAAAGCGGTGCTGCCGGTCCAGGCCGGCGATCTGGGCCAGCTCGGGCGGGGTGAGCTGCAGCTGGGCGGCGGCCAGGTTGGCGGCCAGCCGCTCGCGTTGCACCGACTTGGGAATCACCGCCGTGCCTGTGGCGATGCCCCAGGCCAGCAGCACCTGGGCGGGGCTGGCCCCATGGGCCGCGGCGATCTGGCTAATCACCGGTTCGCTCAGCAGCGGTGTGGGTCCGCCTGCCGCTGGTGAGCCCAGGGGTGAGTAGGCCGTGATGGCGATGCCCTCGCGGCGGCAGAAGGCCAGCAGATCGTTTTGCTGCAGCCAGGGGTGACGTTCCACCTGGTTCATCGCCGGCCTGATGTGGCAGCTGGCCAAAAGGCCCTCGAGCTTGCTGGCGCTGCAATTGGACACCCCGATCTCACGCACCAGGCCCGCTTCCACCAGTACTTCCATGGCGGCCCAGGTGGCGCTCAGGGGCAGTTGTCCCAGGGCGATCTGGTCGGTTGCGCTGCTGGGCATCAGCACGCCATGGCGGTGCACCACCGGCCAGTGGATCAGGTACAGATCCAGCTGCTCCAGCTGCAGGTTGGAGAGGGTCCGCTCCAGGGCCGGCCGCACCTGCTCAGGGGCGTGGTAGGCGTTCCAGAGCTGGGAGGTGATCCACAGCGCTTCCCGGTTCACGAGCCCGCTGGCCTGTCCGGCTGCCAGGGCGGCACCCACCTCGGCCTCGTTGCCATAGATCGAAGCGCAGTCGATGTGGCGCCGCTCTCCAGGGTGATCGCGGGGACGAAAGACACAGGGGCCAGCATGCTCAAGTTACTACCACCATGTTGCGCTCAGTGGTCGTGCATGTGGCTCACAGCTGCTGCACCGCGGCGGCAGCCCGCTCGCCGGCCTCGATCGCCCCTTCGAAGTAGCCCGGCCAGCGTGGTGACATCTCGGTGCCGGCCCAGTGCACCCGGCCATGGGCCGCTGGGCCGGGTCCCCCCTGGTCGCCTGCCGCCAGGCGGGCGTGACTGGTCCAGGTGCCGGGGGTTACAAAGCTGGTGAAGGCCCCGCCGCTCCAGGGTTCGGCGTTCCAGGGCTGCTCGATCAGTTCCAGGGGCTTGGAGGCCTCGGGCCCCCAGTAGGCCACCAGGTCGTCCAGGATCCGCTGCTGGCGCTCCTGTGCCGGTAGCGCGCCCAGGCGCAGGGCCCGTTCGCCGGCCAGAAAGCTGGCCAAGACCGCGGGTTGCCCTTCTGGGGGGCTGCTGTCGGCGGTGAGTTCCAGGGCCGGCCGATCGCCGATGCCCAGGCCGTTGAGGCCCTGCTCGCGCCAGAAGGGGCGGGCGTACACGGCCAGCACTTTGGTCATGGCGCCCATCGGTGAGCGCTGCAGCAGGGCCCGGTGGGCGGCTGGCAGGGGTGGGTCCAGGTGGATGGCCAAGCGCAGCTGGGGTGGCACCGCCACGACCGCTGCCCGGGCCTGGTATTCGGGGCCGCCAGCGGTGACGACGGTGACGCAGCCCTCGCTCTGGCGGAGCGCCACGACCGCCTGCCCCAGCTGCACACAATCCGGATCGCCCGCCTGTAGGGCCTCAACCAGCAGCGGTGGCACCTGGCCCGCCCCGCCCCGCACCAGCCAGGCTTCGGGGCTCTCGGCCTGGGGTGCCACCGCCTGGCTCCAGGCCAGATGCAGGATCGAGGCCTCCCAGGGTTCAAAGCCGCCGGAGCCTCCCACCCGGCACAGCCACGCGAGCGGCAGCCGCGCCAGCTTGTGGTTGCTCCGTTCGGCCGCCCATTGGGCAACGCTGAGCCGATCCAGCCGCTTGGCGTCGGCGGTGCGCCACGGTTGCCGCGGGTCCACCTGGGCCACCAGTTGGGCAAAGGCCCTTTGGAGCTCCAGGGTGGCGGCCAGCTCGGCTGCGGGTAGATCGAGCTGCTGCGGCTCAAAGAACAACAGGCTCTCCCCAAAGCCAGGGGCCAGGGGGGCCTGCCGGGCTCGCCCCTGCCAGTGCAGGACGCCGTCGCCGTCGTAGTGGCTCGGGTAGGTGTCGAGGGCCAGTTCGCCGAGCAAGGCCGCGAAGCGGTGGTGGCTGGCTCCACCCCACTGGCCGCCTAGATCCACAACGCCACCGTTTTGGAGGCTTTGGCTGAACATGCGCCCTCCCACCCGCTCGCGGGCTTCCAGAACCCGCACGCGCAGGCCCTTCTGTTGCAGCCGCCTTGCCGTCACCAGCCCCGAGAGGCCGGCGCCCACCACCACCACGTCGACGGCAGTCACCATGGCACTGATGCCCCTTCGCCCTGCGCTCACCTTGGCCAGCTCCAGCGCCAACGCCAGTTTGTTTCTGGTGGTGCTGGGCGGCCGCACGGCCCAGAGCACCATCGAGCTGCACGATGTGCGCTTCGTGGCCGGCTGCCGCATCGACGACACCCTGCCGGAGCTGCGGCGCCAGTGGTTCGGGAGGCGTGAGGGCTTGCACCTGGATGCCTACATGGCGGTGCGGGCGGTGGATGGCTGGGCGGTGCGCCTCGGGCGCGAGCCTGCCGCGCCCCGGCCCGAGCGGCTGTGGTTCGTGAACCTGGGCGCCTACCGTCCCGATTCCCTGGCCGAGCTGCACCACTTCGGCCTAGTGGTGGCCCGATCCCCGCAGGCGGCCAAGGCGGCGGCCAAGCGGCAGTGGCTGGGTGGGGCCTTGCAGCAACACAAGGACGATCTGTGCGCCGTGGACGATTGTCTGGCGATTGAGCAGCTGGAGCTGTTGGGCGGTGAGCGCTGGCATGTGCAGCTGGAGCCCCACCCCGAGGGTCTGAGCCAGAGCCAGGTGCCGGATTGGTTCGGCTACCGGCCGATCTGAGCGGGGCGGCAGGGGTCGCTGTGGCGTCCGCGGCACTACGGCTTGGTGGACAGTCCTGTTCTGGCCCGTGCTGAAGGGCACCGGGCCGCCTGCGCGCCTCCAGGGATGATCAAGGGCAGATCCGCTTTCCTCCCGCAGCCATGAATATCGACGGCAAGGCCTGGCGCACGATCTGGCTGGAGCCCGATGGCCGTTCGGTAGGCGTGATCGATCAGACCCGGCTGCCCCACCAGTTCACAACGCGCACCCTGCGCAGCTGTGAGGAAGCCGCCGACGCGATCCGCACGATGGTGGTGCGTGGTGCCCCGCTGATCGGCGTGACCGGTGCCTACGGGCTGATGTTGGCCCTGCAGGCCGATCCCAGTGATGGCTCCCTGGCAGCGGCCTTCGAGCAGCTCAATGCCACCCGGCCCACGGCAATCAACCTGCGCTGGGCCCTGGAGCGGGTGCGCACCAAGGTGCAGCCGCTGCCGCCGGCCGAGCGGGCCGAGGCGGCGAAGGCGGAGGCCGCGGCGATCGCCGATGAGGACGTGGCCATGTGCGAGGCCATCGGCGAGCACGGCCTGACGATCTTCCAGCAGCTGGCCGCTGCCCGGCCGGCGCAGCGGCAACAGGAGCCCTTCCAGGTGCTCACCCACTGCAACGCCGGCTGGCTGGCCACGGTGGACTGGGGTACGGCCCTGGCGCCGATCTACAAGGCCCACCGCGCCGGGCTGAACATCCATGTGTGGGTGGATGAAACGCGCCCCCGCAACCAGGGTGCCTCGCTCACGGCCTATGAGCTGGGCCGCGAAGGCGTGCCCCACACCGTGATTGTGGACAACGCCGGCGGCCACCTGATGCAGCACGGGCAGGTGGATGCGGTGATCGTGGGCACCGACCGCACCACCCGCAGCGGCGACGTGTGTAACAAGATCGGCACCTACCTCAAGGCTCTGGCCGCCCACGACAACGGCGTGCCGTTCTATGTGGCCCTGCCCGCTTCCACGATCGACTGGACCATCGCCGATGGCGTGGCCGAGATCCCGATCGAAGCCCGCGCTGCTGCCGAGGTGACCCACATCCAGGGCCGCATCGCCAGCGGCCCCGCTGCCGGGGAGATCGCCAACGTGCAGCTCACCCCTGACGGTAGTGATGGGTTCAACCCCGCCTTCGACGTGACCCCGGCCCGTCTGGTGACGGCCCTGATCACCGAGCGCGGCGTTGCAGCCGCCAGCGAGCAGGGCCTCCAGGGCCTGTACGGCAATGACTGAGCAAGCACTGCGTGTGCAGATGGTGGAGGTGGCCCGGCGTATGAATGCCTCGGGCATCAACCAGGGCACCTCCGGCAACCTCTCCGCCCGCATTCCCGGCGGGTTTCTGATCACCCCCACCTCCCTGCCCTACGAGCAGATGCAGCCTGAGGATCTGGTGGCGATGGATGGCGAGGGACATCACAGCGGCCCACGGCGGCCGTCGTCGGAGTGGCAGCTCCATGCCGACATCCTGCGCTGCCGCCCGGAGATCCAGGCGGTGCTGCATTGCCATTCCATCCAGGCCACGGCGCTGGCCTGCCATGGCCGTGGCATCCCCCCCTTCCACTACATGACCGCCGTCGCCGGGGGCCATGACATCCGCTGCGCCCCCTATGCCACCTTTGGCACGGCGGAGCTCTCGAACTTGGCGGTGGAGGCCCTGCAGGATCGCCTGGCCTGTCTGCTGGCTCAGCATGGCCAGGTGGCCCTGGGGAGCAGCCTCGATCAGGCCCTGCGGATCGCCATTGAGGTGGAAACGCTGGCCCAGATGTATCTGCAGGCGCTGCAGCTGGGTGAGCCCCCGCGGCTGAGTTCGGAGCAGATGGCCGCGGTTCATCACCAGTTCCGCACCTTGTGTTACGGGGCAGGGGCAGCCAGGTCTGCTAGGTCGCCTCAGGTTTAAGGCGAGCCAGCAGCAGCCCGGTTCCGGCGAACAGCACCACCAGGCCAAAGCAGAAGCCCGTCCAGATCGGCAACCCCCAGTCCGCAATCGCCAGGGGGGCCACCACGGTGACCACGCCCCCGGCCAGGAACGGTTGGAGCAGCAGCTGTTTGATCGAGAAGGCCGGCAGGGCATCGCTGCGGTCCTCGGGGTCGGCCATGCGCAGCAGCAGCAGGCCGCTGGCGGCCACCCCGGTGGCCTGCCCGAACTCGATCACCGCCCGCTCGAACCAGTCCGCTGGTAGCAGTCGCGGGGCCAGCACCAGGGTGACCCCCAGATTCCAGGCCAGGCCGCTGAGGGCCAGCACCGTGAGCGGTAGCCAATCGGCGCGTAGCAGGCCCAGATCCAGCCCAGCGGTGGCGGCGGTGATCAGCAGATCCGCCGACAGCGTGCCGATCTGGCCCTGCACCGGAGCGGAGGCCCAGTGGGCGTTGCCGCTGCGCTCCAGCGCCAGGCGCACCAGCAGCGAGCCCACGATCGCCAGGGGGAACACCGGCAGGGAGTCCACCACGGTGGCAACGCCATCCCCCAGGCCTGCGGTCAGCCAGCGCAGGGCGGCCAGCAGAGCCACGCCCACCAACACCGCCACACCCGCGAGGGCCAGGTTTACCGCCCAGGTGGCTGGTCCGGTGGGATGGGCGCTCGCGGCCGTTGGCGCGCCTGCTCCTACCTGGGTTGTGGTGCTGGTCTCGCCGCTGGCAGCGGCATCAGCCAGGCGCCAGCGGCGGCTGCGCCCCAGCACCACCACCAGGCCCCCCACCAAGGTGGAGGAGAGCAGCCCCACCGTGGCCATGGCCAGGCCGAGGGCCTGCCCTCCGGGAAAGCCCAGGGCGGCATAGCTCGGACCCATGGCCGCGGCGGAGCCGTGGCCGCCCTCGTAGGCCACTTCGATCAGGCAGGCCATGATCGGGCTCACCCCCAGCCAGGGCTGCAGCACCAGCAGTACCGCCAGGCCAGCCACCACGTACTGGCCGAAGGCCAGTACCAGGGCCAGCGACACCTGCCCCGAAACGGGACGCCACAGCCCCTGCAGCTTTGGCAGCGGTTTGCCCAGCAGCAGGGAGCCGAACACCAGGGTGAGTAGCACCAGGGGCAGATCGGCCCAGAGCTCCAGCACCTGGTGGGGCAGTAGCGGCAGGGGGCCTCCTGGGGCCAGTAGCAGGCCCACCAGCCCGGCCAGTAGGGCTTCGGGGATGCCCCATAAGCGCAGTTGCATCCGGGCGCCAAGGGCGCGCCCCACCGTGAGGATCAGGCTGAGGCTGGCCATGGCCAGAGCCAACCAGCCCAGCCCGGGCAGCAGTTCAGCCTGGAGATTGGAGATCACAGGCGGAAATGCCGGCGGAAGAAGGCCTCTGTGGCCTCCAGGACGTGGATCTGGGTGTCGCTGTTGCGGAAGCCATGGCCCTCATCCGGGAACAGGTGCACCTCCACCGGGATGGCGTTGGCTTTGAGGGCAAGGGCCATCCGCTCGGTTTGTTCCGCTGGCACCACCTGGTCGTCGAGGCCCTGGAAAAAAATCACCGGACAGCGGATGCGGTCGGCATGCTGCAGCGGCGAGCGCGCGTCATAGGTGGTCTTCGCTGCGGGCCAGGGCCCCACGAGCCCGTCGAGGTAGCGGGCCTCGAAGCGGTGGGTGTCGATGGCCAGGGCGCTGAGATCCGCAACGCCGTAGCGGCATCCTCCAGCCCGGAACACATCCGTGAAACAGAGGGCCGCCAGGGTGGTGAAGCCTCCGGCGCTACCCCCTTCGATGGCGATGCGTTCAGGCGATGCCTTCCCGGCTGCCACCACGGCCTGCGCAGCAGCGGCGCAATCGGCCACGTCCACCACGCCCCACTGCCCATCGAGCCGTTCGCGGTAGGCGCGGCCGAAGCCAGTGGATCCGCCGTAGTTCACATCCACTACCCCCCAGCCCCTGGAGGTCCAGAACTGGATGCCCAGGTTCAGGCCCGTGCGCGCCATGCCGGTGGGGCCGCTGTGGCCTTTCACCAGCAGGGGCGAACCGCTGTGGCCGCCGCCGCTCGGCGGGTAGTACCAGGCGTGGGTGGGGCGGTCGCCGTAGCCCTGGAACCACAGCTCCTCTGGAGCGCTGATGGCCTCGGCCGCCAGCGGACAGGGTGCGGCAGGTGTGTGATGCCAGCGGCTGGTGCGCAGGTTCAGTTCCAGCAGGCCTGGTGGCGTTGTGGCATTGCTGGCGATGCAGGCCAGTCGCCCCTCTGCCGCGCAGAGGCCCGCCAGGTCGTCGAAAGGGATGTCCAGGGGGTGCCAGCGGCAGGGCTGTCCGCTCCCGGCCGTGTCGCCGTCGGCCAGCTCCTCCACCCGGCCCAGTTGCCAGCGGCCCTGGAGGCAGGCCGTGGCCAGCAGCTGTTCTCCGTCCCAGGCGTGGGTGCTCATGCCGAACACCCACTGGGGCATGGCGAAGTCCCCCTGCATGGGCAGGAGCGGTTGCCAGGTCACCGGGGCCTTCGCGCCCAGGTGGTCGGCGTTGTTCAGCCGCTCCAGGTTCCAGAAGCCATGGCGATCGTTGGCCACCACGAGGTGGGGCCCCGTCCACAGGGGCTGAAACACCGACACGCCGCGGTCGTCGCAGCCATCCGAGCCCGCCACCAGGCGCGACCCGCTGATCAACCCACCCGCATCGAAGCGCCCCAGGCGCAGTTGGCTGCGATCCCAGGGCATGAAGGGCTGCTGCCACTCCACCCAGGCCAGGCAGGCACCCGAGGGGCTCAAGGCTGGGTAGCCGCAGAAATCCGCTGCTGCCAGCAGCAGCTGGGGGTCGCCGCCCTTGAGCGGAATGGCCACCAGCTGATCGCGACCGTTGGTTTCCATCACGCCGATCCAGCGGTCGCGGGCTGGATCGATCAGCCCACCGCCGTAGGCCCCCGGCGGGCTCAAGCGCCGCGGTTGTGGGTCGCGGCTCTCCAGCTCCAGCAACCACAGGCTGCGGTCACCGTCGTGGCTGAACACCGCCACGGCCTGGCCATCGGCGCGGTGACCAAGGGCACAGGCGCCACCGCCGTAGTCATGCACCCGGCTGCGCAGGTTCCATGCGCCAGGGGTGAGTTCCTCGGGTACCTGGTCGGGGTTGGTTCGTCGCACCAGGGTGGTGCGTCCTTTCTCGTGGGGGCGTTGTTCCAGCCAATGGAGCACCCCATCCAGCAGCTGGGGTTCCCGCAGGCTTGGGGTCTTACCCACCACCACCGCTGCAGGCAGGGCGCCTGGGGACTCGATCACCGATTGCTCCATTGGGCAGCTCCTAGAATCGCCCTTAACAAAGCGCCAGTGAGGACACGCCTTGGCCAGCAGCTTCGCCAGGTTGGCGCGCTCCGCAGAGCTGTCGGGGCGCCTGCAGGTGTCCAAGGAGCCGGTGGATAACCCTCCTTACGACATCCACCAACTGGGCGACGAGGTGCTGCGCACGCCGGCGCGGCGCATCGGCAAGGTGGATGACGCCGTGCGAGATCTCGCACGGGACATGCTGGTGAGCATGTACGCAGCCCGCGGGATCGGGTTGGCGGCCCCCCAGATCGGCGTGCATCAGCAGTTGTTGGTGATTGACCTGGAACTGGAAGACCCCAGCAGCCCGCCGCTGGTGCTGATTAACCCTGAGATCACGGGGGTGGGCGGGACGATCTGCACCTATGAGGAGGGCTGCCTCAGCATTCCGGGGGTGTACCTCGATGTGGTCCGGCCCAGCGTGGTGGAGGTGGGTTACCGCGATGCGATGGGGCGCCCCAAGAAACTCAAGGCCGACGGCCTGATGGCCCGCTGCATCCAGCACGAGATGGATCACCTCAACGGGGTGCTGTTCGTGGATCGCGTCACCGACGAGGCCAAGCTCCAGGAGGGCCTGAACGAGAAGGGCTTTAATCGCGACGACGTGCGTCCCGTCGCCTGATTCAGGAGCTCTGAACCCATGCCCATGAAACCCCTGGCGGGCCTGTTCCTCGCCCTGGCCTGCATCCTGGGGATCGCTGCCACCGGCTCCGTGTTCGAGCTGGCCTATGGCGACCCGGACTTGGGCGTGGCCACCACTCGCCTGATCCTCGGCCTGGCCTTGCCTGGAACCCTGCTCAGCCTGCTCGTGGCCATCCGCCTCAACAAGCCGGCCTGAACCCCATGGCGATCGTGGCCAGCACTTCTACGATCCCCCCACCGCCCTCCGTTCCGCTGTGAAGACGCCGGCTCGTTCCCTGGTTTCGCTGCTCTCCGCCAGCGGCTTGGCCTCTGCCGGCGCCCTCGCCTGCACTGCCCTGTTGGGCCCCCAGGCGCCCGCCCAGGCTCAGGCCCTGTTCAATGCCGCGGAGGTGGAGCAGAAGCGCTTTGTGATCGTGGCGGCCCCGATTGGGGATGGCAGCCGGGCCCAGCTCAACATCTATGAGCAGCGCAGCGCAGCCCGCCCCTGCTTCGAGGTTCAGGGCTCGAACCCGGCTGTGGTGAATCCTCTGCTCGCCACCTTCGATTTCACCGGCATCTGCAACCGCTTCATCGATGCCAACGGTTACTCGGTGCGGGTTGGTGGCTCCGATCTGGCCACGGTGTATCGCCTCAGCGTGGTGCGTAAGGGCGGCGACAACGTTCTGCTGGCCTTGCCCACCAAGGCCGGCGTCGGTCCGGAAATGGTGGTGGCCCGCACGGGGGGACAGGCGGGGGGCTTCCTGCTGCTGGTGCCTGAGCCGGGCTGGAAGCTGATGCGGCGTCAGTTCGGTGGTCGAGCACTGGGCCACGTGTACCTCTACCGGGATGGCTGGCCGGAGGGCACCCCCATCGCCGCCCCGGTGTCCCCCTCGGCTCCTTTGGTGCCTCAGCCCTCTAAGCCGGTTCCTGTTGCCCCAGCCCAGTCCCGTTCCTGAGCTCGGCGGGGCAGTTGCTACCATCGTCCAACTGCAGATTCCATTGAGCGGTACATGACCCAGGTCACCGTCGGCGAAAACGAAGGCATCGAATCGGCGTTGCGCCGCTTCAAGCGTCAGGTGTCCAAGGCCGGTATTTTCGCTGACCTCAAGCGCCTGCGTCACCACGAAACCCCCACCGAGAAGTACAAGCGCAAGGCCCAGCAGCGTCGTCGTCGTCGCTGATTGGTGAGCTGTTTCCAGTTCCCTCCAAGGCGGGAATCGGTGTTTGTACCGGTTCCCGCTTTGTTGTGGCCGTGCCGATGATGGGACTGATCCCACCGGAGGTTCCCGTGGACAAGCTCATGGCTGCACTCACCAGCTGGTTCGGAACAAGCGTGGCCCATGCTTTTGGCGACCCGCGGCAAGACCGCCTGCAGAGGCCTCCGAACGTGGGCGTTCAGCCCTACCGCGATCATCCCCACAAGGGTTGATCGCTCCCTGGCTCAGCCGGGCTCGCGGCCCTGATCAAAGCTGCGGTAGTTCAGGGCCTCGGCCACGGCGCCGGGGCCGACCCTGGGGTCTCCGCTGAGGTCGGCGATGGTGCGGGCAACCCGCAGCACCCGCTCGCAGGATCGGGCGCTCAGGCCGCGCTGCTCCATGGCCTCCTGCCAAAGCTCCAGAGCCAGGGGCTCGAACTGGCCGTGCTGGCGGAGCTGCTGGCCGCTCAGGCGGCTGTTGGCAATGCCACTGGGGTTGCGCTGGCCCATGCGTGAGCGGGCGGCGGCTACCCGGGCCGCTACCTCTGCGCTGGATTCCGGTGCGCTCTGGTGGCTGTCCGGGCGATAGCGACGGCCCAGGTCCGCTGCATCCAGTCGGCGCACCACCACCTGCAGATCAATGCGGTCCATCAGCGGGCCGGTGAGCTTGCCCCAGTAGCGCTCCCGCAGGCCGGTGCCGCAGCGGCAGGGTCGCAAGGGATCGCCAAACCAGCCGCAGGGGCAGGGATTGGTGGCTGCCACCAGGGCAATCTCGCAGGGGAAACGCACCCGCTGCCTGGCGCGACTCACCCAGACTTCCCCCTCCTCCAGGGGCTGGCGCAGCTGGTTCAACACGTCCCGCCGGAATTCCGCCAGCTCATCCAGAAACAGCACGCCGCGGTGGGCGAGGGCCAGTTCTCCCGGCCTAGGAATGCTGCCGCCGCCCACCAGGGCCGCACTGGAGCAGCCATGGTGCGGGGCACGAAAAGGTCGCTGTTGCTGCAGGCCGAGGCCCTGGCTCAGCAGGCCGGCCACGGAATAGAGCTGGCTGAGTTCCAGGGCTTCGTCGCGCTCCAGGGGTGGCAGTAGCGTCGACAGGCGGCGAGCCAGCATGGTTTTGCCGCTCCCGGGGGGACCCACCAGCAGCAGGTGATGGCCCCCGGCCGCGGCGATCTCCAGGGCTCGGCGGCCATGCAGCTGCCCCTGCACTTCGGCCAGGTCTGGTCCGTCGGCAGAGGCCGGGGTGGCGGTGCAGGGCAGCGTGGTTCGGTTCGCCAGCGCGGGGTTGGCCAGCAGCGCCAGCACCTGTGGTAAATCGGCGGCCGCCCATACCCTTAGCCCCTCCACCAGGGCTGTTTCAGTGGCGTTGGCTTGCGGGATCACCAGGGCTCGCGCACCGGCCCGCCGGGCTGCGAGGGCCAGGGCCACGGCGCCGCGCACCGGCCGCAGACTGCCATCCAGGCCCAGTTCGCCCGCGGCCCAGATGCCCTCCAGCAGGGGAGGCGCCAGTTGGCCGCTGGCCACCAGCACCGCCAGGGCGATCGGCAGATCGAAGGCCGGCCCTTCTTTGCGTAGGTCGGCCGGAGCCAGATTCACGATCACCCGGGTGAGAGGCATGCGCAGCCCGCTGTTGCGCACCGCGGCACGCACCCGCTCGCGCGATTCCTGCACGGCCGCGTCAGCCAATCCCACCATCAGCAGCCCAGGTAGCCCTGGGGCGATGTCCACCTCCACGGACACCTCCACGGCTTCTAGCCCCAGCAGGGCCCCGCCGCTGCATCGTGCCAACATCAGCCCTCAGGACAAACCAGAGGTGTTGTTCCACCCCTGTTGCGTCTGCCCGCTTGCAACCGCCGCCGCTGGCTATGGCTGAGCCCGTCAACGACACGATTTTTGGCCGCATCCTGCGAGGAGAGATTCCGTGCGATCAGGTGTTTGCCGACGAGCGCTGCCTGGCCTTCCGGGATGTGCAGCCCCAGGCTCCGGTGCACATCCTGGTGATCCCCCGGCAGCCCATCGTGAACCTGGCGGAAGCCGAGCCGCAGCACGCTGAGTTACTGGGCCATCTCCTGCTAGTGGCAGCCCAGGTGGCTCGTCAGGAGGGGCTCACGGGGTTCCGTACCGTGATCAACAGCGGTGCCGAAGCCGGCCAGACGGTCTTTCACCTGCACGTCCACGTGATTGGCGGCCGTGCCCTGGCGTGGCCACCCGGGTAACCGGTCACCTGTTCTCGGTTGCCCCCAGCAGCGGTGAGAATGGCGGCACTTGCCCACCGTCATGAGCCCCCTGTCGGCTTTCCGCAGCCAGCTTGGCAAGCTGCAGCGACTGGCCCAGCCCTACTTCCTGCCGCTTGAGGAAACCCGCGCTTGGCAGTTCCTGCTGTTGATCAGCTCCCTGTTGGCGGTGGTTGTGGGAAGCACATTGTTGCTGCTCACCGGTGTTGTGACCCTGTCCGGTGCCTTGATTCCCGAGCTGCAGGGCCGTTTCCTGCCTGGAGTTCCCCAGCAGGTGGCCGCCATCTGGCGCAGTCCGCTTGGGGCCGTGCTGATGGTGCTGTTCGCCGCTGGAATCGGCTGTTTTGTTGCTCTGCGCGGCAAGTTGCGCCAAGGGCGCTGGTTGCCCTGGCTGTTGATGGGGGTGATCACGCTGCTGATCCTGGTGATCAATGGCATCAACGTGGGTATCAGTTATGTGGCCCGCAATGTTGACAATACCCTGGTGGCCTACCAAGCTGATCAGTTTTGGCAGGTGGTGGCGATTTATGCCTTCTGCCTGGTACTGGCGCTGCCGATCAGAGCCCTGCAGAGTTATCTGATTCCCCGGCTTGGCCTGCTGTGGCGCGAGTGGTTGAGCGGCCGCTTGTTGACCCGTTACCTCTCTAATCGGGCCTACTACGTTCTCAACCCCAATGATGAAACGGCCGAAGAGATCGATAATCCCGATCAGCGGATTTCCCAGGATGCAGCCAGTTTCACCAGTACCAGCCTAAGTGTCACCGTTGAGATTGTCTCGGCACTGCTCACCTTTGTGAGCTTTATTGTGGTGCTGTGGACCATCAGCACCAAATTGGCCCTTTGGCTCCTGGTGTATTCGGTGGCGGGTACGGCCGTGATCATCTTTGCCAGCCGCAAGCTGGTGGCCCTCAACTATGACCAGCTGCGTCTGGAAGCCGACTTCCGTTATGGCCTAGTACATATCCGCGATAACGCCGAATCGATTGCCTTCTACCGGGGCGAGGAGCAGGAGTCCCGCGAGGCCGGGAGGCGCCTGGGTGGTGCCATTCGTAACTACAACAAACTGATTGTCTGGGAGGCGCTGATCAGTGTGATCCAGCGCTCCTACGACTACTTCTCGCGCTTCCTTCCCTGGCTGGTGATTGCCCCAATCTATTTCGCCAAGCAGGTGGACTTCGGGGTGTTTGGACAGGCGAGCATTGCCTTCAGTCAGGTGTTGTTTTCGGTGAGTTACATCGTGAATAACATCGATCGCCTGGCGGCCTTCTCCGCTTCCATCAGCCGACTGGAAGGTTTCCAGGGCAAGGTGGAGGCGATCAACAGCGCTGAAGAGGCGTCTAGTTCGCGGGAACGGGCTGGGGCTTCGATTCTGCTGAGCCATGTGGATTTGGTTCCCCCCCAGAGCGATCGCCTGCTGATCCGGGATCTGAGCCTGGAGGTGGGCTTCAATCAGCGGGTGCTGGTGGTGGGTCCCAGTGGCTGCGGCAAGACGTCCCTTCTGCGCATGGTGAGTGGCCTCTGGCCGCCCGCCGCCGGCGAGGTGGAGCGGCCGCCGCTTCTGGAGCTGCTGTTCATTCCTCAGAAGCCTTACATGATTCTGGGCAGCCTGCGCGAGCAGCTCTGCTACCCCCAGAACCCCAGCCGCTTCACAGATGAGCACCTGCGCAGCGTGCTTGAGGAGGTGTGTTTGCTGGAGTTGGTGCAGCGTTATCCCGATTTCGATATCAAGCAGGATTGGCAGCGGCTGCTCTCCCTTGGGGAGCAGCAACGCCTCGCCTTTGCACGGCTGTTGCTGAACTCGCCGCGGTTTGTGGTGCTCGATGAGGCCACCAGTGCCTTGGATGTAACCACCGAGAAGCGCCTCTATCAGCTGCTCACCCAGCGCGAGATGGCCTTTGTGAGCGTGGGCCATCGCCCCACCCTCAAGGCCTTCCACGACACCGTGCTGCAACTGGACGGCCAGGGCGGCTGGAAGTTGATCCCCGCCGCCAGCTATGACTTCAACCCCGGCGCCTGATTCCCCCATGCCCCCTTCCGCTCCGCTACCTGCCGATGTCCCCAGCCCTCAGCTGGAGCCCCCGGCCACCAGTGCCACCACCAACGATGTGCCGGCCTTCGGTTGGAGTACCTACGCCGAGCGTGTGAATGGTCGCTTCGCCATGGTTGGCTTTGCTGCGATCCTGCTGTTGGAGGCGCTGAGTGGCCAAACCTTCCTGCAGTGGGCAGGCTTCGTGTCCTGAGCTGGGGCTTAGCGCACCGGGTTCAGGGCAGGGTTAGTAGGTCCACCTGCCACTGCCCGCCCCGACTCACTTCCACGGCAAGAACGCGGCCGTCGGCGCTGAGTTGCACCCGGCGGGGAACACCGGCCGGTTCCATGGGAATTGCTTGCAGGTTCTGCAAAGAGCGCCGGTAGAGCACCAGCTCCGTGCGTCCCTCCCGTTGGCGCACCAGCGCCAGTCGCTCACCCCGCTGATCCACCGTGACGCTGAGCGGTTGGGCGTCGGGGCGGTTCAGGCCCAGCAGGGGCACGGGGGCGGAGCTGCTCAGGTTCACCATTTGAACCTGTTCGCGGCCCTCGCGGCCCGTGATCAGGGCCAGCCAGTTGCCGCTCAGTGCTGGGGAATGGCTGGTGCCGCCACGGGCGAGCTGGAGGTTGAGGCCTTGCAGTGGCCTCAGGTTGCCGCCCAGGCACCCCCCTAGCAGGCTCGAGAGCGTAAGCGCCATAGCCAGCAGGGCTCTTGATTTCATCGCGTTAGCCCGCCGCCGCCGCTCACGGGCTGCCCCGGGGCCTGGTCTGGCTCGAGCAGCCCGCTCAGGTCAAACACCTCCACGCGGGACTGGCCGTTGTCGAGCACCTCGAGGACCACCCGGCGGGCATCGGGGGCGAGGCTGAGCCGTTGGGGTTCGCGGCCGGCCGGCAGCAGCAGTGGGTGCAGTTGTCCGTTGGCGCGATCTTCGATCACGGCCTGACGCTGCGGTCCTTGCTGCACCACCAAGGCCAGGTAACGGCCGTTCCAGCTCAGGGAGGGTGAGCTGTGGGGTTGCTGCCGCCGCAGGTGGTGCAGGGGAAGGACCTTGCCGCTGCTGCGCTCCTGCAGGATCACCGTGCTGCGCCCTCCCCGTTCCACCACCGAGGCCAGCAGCCTGCCATCGCCACTGAGGGCGGGATCCTGGCGGGCTTCCTGGCCGATGCCCAGGGGCGCGGCCGGCTGGCGACGCAGTTCCCAGGGAGTGCCACACCCCCAGAGCCACAGGCTGGTGCTGAGCAGGGTGGCGAGGCCGGCCCAGCGGTAGCGGCTAGAGCTGTGGGGTTGAACGGACAAGCCCAGGGCCGTCAGTCGTCGAAGCGAGAGCTGTTGTCGCGGGGGGCGCCAGCCGCCTGGCGCGGGCTGGGCCGCACGGGGCTGAAATCGGCATCACTCACAGCTGGGGCAGCAGGGCCGTTGCTAGGGCTGGGCCGATCGTTGCTGGGGCGCTCCTGATAGGGAGAGCCTTGGGGAACCCCAGGGGCAGGGCGCCGACTGGAGCGAGGCATGCTCTCGGCGGCAGGGGCGGCGGGCCTGCTGCCGCGGCGCTGGTCGTCGCGGCCTTGGCGACGGGAGCCGAAATCCACGGGGGCGGAACCAGCGGTGGATGGGCCGCCCGCTCGGAAACGGCTCGGAGCGTCTGAGGGGCCGGGTTCCGGACGCCCCCCGCGGGAGGCTGCCCGCTCGGGGATGGCTGCCCGGGCCGCAGGGCGGCGGGGGCGGTAGAAGTCATCCTCCTCGGGGCGCCCTTCGTCGTAGCCGTCTTCCCGGGAGCGGATCCGGCGCCGCAGCGGCTGGGGTTCGTCGAAGCGGTCCACACCTTCACCCCACTCCCGTCCACCCCCCATGCGGGGGCTGGCGGGGGGCTCATCGTCGTCGAAGTAGGAGGAGCGGCGGGCCTGTTCGGTGGTGACGCCCCGCAGGCGCACGCTCTCGTAGGCGAAGAACACCGTGGTGCCGGCCAGCAGGAACTGGCCGAACTGGAGGATTGGATCGAGGCGCCAACCCTGAAAGAACAAAATGCCGCCGCAGAGGAGGCCCACGGCGGCAAAAAACACGTCGTAGTCGCGCGCCAAGGCTGGCTTGAAGCTCCTCATGAAGTAGAGGAGGGCTCCGCCAACAGCCAGCACAATGCCGACAATGCTGGCCCAATTCAGGCTGGCGTTAACCACAGATCAAGAGGCCCTGTGTTGCCACTGTAGGCGGGTTGCTGGGAGCCGCTAGGGGCTCCAAGGCCAGCAGCAGCTCAGAGCTTGCGGTCAACGCGGTCGTTCTGGCTGATCAGCACCAGGGCGATGCTGATGGGCACCACCACGATCACCGCACCCCACAGGAGGCTGCTCAGGAAGTTGGCGAGGGAAGGGGTCATGGCACCGACTAATCCGTGGCGGATCCTAGGCAGTGATGGCGACTTCCTACGATCAAGGCCCAGCTGCTTAGAGCTTTGTGACGGGACCTGAGCTTCTCTCCCTGGTCCGCCCGGCTCTTCCAGGGGTGCATTTGTTGCTGGGCCTGCTGCTCTCGGGCTGGACGCTGCTGTTCCTGTTCCGCATCGTGCTCACCTGGTATCCGCAGCTGGATCTCAACAAGGGAGCCTTACGGCTGGTGGGCTGGCCCACGGAGCCGCTGCTGGGCTTCACCCGCAAACTGGTGGCCCCCATCGGCGGCGTGGATGTCACCCCGGTGATCTGGGTGGGGCTGATCAGTCTGGTGCGGGAGCTGCTGGTGGGTCAGCAGGGGCTGGTGACCCAGGTGATGATCCGCGCCAGTGTGGTGGCGGCCTGAGGGCGGTGCTGCGCTGGGCTTACTTGCCCATCTGCGGCAGCATCTCCTGCTCAACAAATTTTGTGTGCACATCCCCCGCCTGGAATTCCGGGCGATCCAGCAGTTGCAGATGGAACTCGATGGTGGTGGGAATGCCCGTCACCGCGCATTCCGAGAGGGCCCGTCGCAGGCGCCGGAGGGCGTGGTCACGGTCGGTGCCCCACACGATCAGCTTGCCGATCAGCGAGTCGTAGAAGGGGGGGATCTCATAGCCCGTGTAGACGTGGCTATCGAAGCGCACGCCGGGGCCGCCGGGGGGCAGCCAGCCAGTGATCTTGCCGGGGGCCGGCCGGAAGTTCTGGCGCGGATCCTCGGCGTTGATGCGCACCTCGATGGCGTGACCGGTGAGCTTGATCTGGTCCTGGGTCAGGGAGATGGGCAGCCCGCCGGCGATGCGCAGCTGCTCGGCAATCAGGTCAACGCCCGTCACCATCTCAGTGACGGGATGCTCCACCTGAATGCGGGTGTTCATCTCCATGAAATAGAAGCTGCCGCTGCGATCCACCAGGAACTCCACGGTGCCGGCGCCCTCGTAGCCAATGGTGCGGGCTGCGGCTACGGCAGCATCGCCCATCTGACGGCGTAGGTCGGCATTGATGGCAACGCTTGGCGCTTCCTCCAGCAGCTTCTGGTGACGGCGTTGGATGGAGCAATCGCGCTCACCCAGGTGCACCACGTTGCCGTGGCGATCGGCCAGCACCTGCACTTCCACGTGCCGGGGCCGGTCGATGAATTTCTCCATGTAGAGGCCTGGGTTGCCGAAGGCGGCTTCCGCTTCGCCCTGGGCGGCCTTGAACAGGTTCTCCAGTTGGTCGGGGCCGGGGACTAGGCGCATGCCCCGGCCACCGCCGCCGGCGGTGGCCTTGATCATCACCGGGTAGCCCATGGCGTCAGCCAGGCGGGCGGCCTCGGCCACACTCTCCAGCAGGCCTTCGCTGCCGGGGATGGTGGGCACGCCCACCTTCTGCATGGTGGCCTTCGCGGTGGACTTGTCGCCCATGGACCGGATGGCTTCGGGCGAAGGGCCCACGAAGGTGAGGCCGTGGGCCGCACAGATTTCGGCGAAGCGATCGTTTTCCGCCAGGAAGCCGTAGCCCGGGTGAATTGCATCGGCGCCGCGGGAGGTGGCGGCAGCGAGGATGTTCGGAATGTTGAGGTAGCTCTTGCTGCTGGGCGCGTCGCCGACGCACACCGCCTCATCGGCCAGTTGAACGTGCAGCGCGTTTTTGTCCACCGTGCTGTACACAGCCACGGTTGGGATGCCGAGTTCTCGGCAGCTGCGCAGGATTCGAAGAGCGATTTCGCCACGGTTGGCGATCAGCAGTTTGCCGATGGGCATCCAGTGGCAGTCCGGCAGATCCGGCAGCGCAGGCCGCTGGGGACTGTATCAGCGCTCACCTGGATGGGGGCCGGCCCGGGCGATGGGTATATTGCTCGGAAGGAACGCCCCAGGGCTGCTTCCTCCCCTCGTCTGGTTCAGCTGTTCCTGCGGTTCAGTTGGTCAGAACCCGTCTCAACCCCAGTGGTTCGAGGCGTTCTGGTCGGGCCCCATAGCCAGGCCTACACAACCACGCGGATGTGGTGGAATTGGTAGACACGCACGTTTGAGGGGCGTGTGACTTCGGTCTTGCGAGTTCAAGTCTCGCCATCCGCATTTCAAAACTCCCTCCCAGATTCCCGTTGACGCGTTCTGTGAGTGGTTCAGCTGGCGTCTGAGCAGCAGCCCGTAGCGGCAGCCCGTGCCTCCATTGTCCTGGTGTGTAACGGCCCCGGGGAACTCAGCACCTGGGTGCGCCCCCTTGCCCAGCGTCTGCACCGTGAGCTTCCCCTGATGCCACGGGTCCCCGGCGCTGCCGTGGATCTGGATCTTGTGCTCGTGCCGTGCCCGAACGCCACGGGCAGCGAGCATCGCGTGGCGGCGGGCATGGCCCTGTTTGCCCGCATCCTGCCGGCCTCGCGCTTCTGGTGGCTGTTGCTGCGGCCCCGCCGCTACGGCCCCTGGCCTCGCCAGGGCGTGGTGGTGTTCCTGGGTGGTGATCAGTTCTGGACGGTTCTGCTCTCGGCGCGGCTGGGCTACCGCCATCTCACCTATGCCGAGTGGGTGGCCCGCTGGCCCCGCTGGAACGACCGCATTGCGGCCATGGGGCCCGCCGCAGCGAATCGACTGGCCGCCCGCTGGGACAAGCGTTGCACCGTGGTGGGCGATCTGATGGCCGACCTGTCGGAATCGGCCCAGGGAGATTCCCCCTTGCCCCCCGGACAGTGGGTGGCCCTGTTGCCGGGCTCCAAGCGGGCCAAGCTGCAGGTGGGCATGCCCTTCCTGCTGGACACTGCCGATCGGTTGGCGGCGGTGAATGGCTCCACGCGCTTTCTGTTACCGGTGGCGCCCACCACCAGCGTGGTTGAGTTGCTGGCGTACGGACGCCCCATCACGAACCCGATCGCCGCGCACTATGAGGCCGGCGATCTGCAGCTCGTGGACACGCCCTTGGGCCAGGCGTTGCAGACGGCAGCTGGCACCACCATCCTGTTGATCGAGCAGCAGCCCGCCCATGGCGTGCTCAGCCAATGCTGTCTTGCCCTCACCACGGTGGGGGCCAACACCGCCGAGCTCGGTGCCCTGGGGGTGCCGATGATCGTGTTAGTGCCCACCCAGCATTTGCATGTGATGCAGGCCTGGGATGGGGGTCTGGGGATCCTGGCCCGTCTGCCCCTGCTCAAGTGGTTGCTTGGGGCTGCCCTCACCGCCTGGCGCATGCGGCACCACGGATTCCTGGCCTGGCCGAACATCTCCGCGGGGCGGCAGGTAGTGCCCGAGCGGGTGGGGGCGATCACCCCGGCGGCCATCGCCGCGGAAGCTGCCGACTGGCTCGCCCATCCGGAGCGTCTGGAGGGCATGCGCGACGACCTGCGCAGCCTGCGGGGCCAGCCTGGGGCCGTGGCTGCCCTGGCGGCGTTGGTGCGGGAGTTGCTGCCGCCGGCCTCGGAATCCGCTGCCTAACTTGAGCGCACTGCCGTTTCCCCCTCGCGATGGCTGACGCAACGCCTAACTCCTGTGCCGCCTTCGGAACGCCCCAGGGCCACGCCGAGCGGGCCGCTGACCACGAGCAGTGGCGCGACAAGCTCACCCCTGAGCAGTTCCAGGTGGCCCGCCTCGGCGGTACGGAGCGAGCCTTTACCGGCATCTACTGGGACAACAAAGCTCAGGGGATGTACCGCTGCGTGTGCTGCGGCAGCGAACTGTTCAACTCCGACACCAAATTCGAATCCGGTACTGGCTGGCCCAGCTTCTGGGATGGGGCCAAACCCGGTGCCATCAGCACCCATCAGGACGTGAGCCACGGCATGGTGCGCACCGAGATCAAGTGCGCCAACTGCGACGCCCATCTCGGCCACGTGTTTCCCGATGGCCCCACTCCAACGGGCTTGCGCTATTGCGTGAATTCAGCCTCCCTGGCTTTTGAGGCCCAGCAGGGCTGAACCCCTCACCAGGGGTCGTTGCCCAGGTCGCGCCGGGGCGGTGCGGGGCTGTCGTAGTCCAGCGGCTCCACGTCCAAGGGGCCGTCATCGCGGATGTAGCGGCGCCCGCCCGGGGCTGGCTGGGGGTTACGGGGCCGCTCGTCCCGGAGCGGCTCCTCATCGAGATAGCGGCGCTGGCGCAGCGGTTCGCGCTCGCGGCGCTCGTCCACTTCCACGTAGTCGTAGGCCTCGTCGGGCTCGAAGCTGCGGGTAGTTGCCGGTTGGATGCGGCGCTGCTGTTCCTGGGCGGTGGGCTGCCCCGCCGCCAGCTGGTTCTCCACCGGCACCATGTTGAGCCGGTAGCGCTCGCGCTCCTCCTGTTCCCAACTGGGTCCGCCCACCCCCAGTTTTTCCAGCAGGCCGGTGCCCAGCTGCTTGAGCTTCTCCTCGGCCCCCTCGTAGACGATGATCCGATCGGGCCCGCTGCTCACGATTTCTTCCACGGTGAGCTCCCAGGTGCTGAGCACCCCTTCCCCGAGCAGGGGAACCCCCAAAGCGCCCAGCACCAGGCTGGTGAGCTCGCCGGTTTCGATGTCGAAGCTGAACCCCAGCACCCGGCCCAGCTGTTCGCCCGCCTCGGTGACCACCTGGCAGTTGATCACCTTGCTGTAGCGATCGGGGTTGAATCCCTCGGAGAGGGAATCAGCCGAATCCACCAGGATCACGTCGCCCACCTGGCGGATGCTCTCCAGGGGCATCCAGCGGGGTAATCCCGGCAGAAAGCGGGTCAGGGGGTTGTCCCGCAGGCCCAAGGCCACTACCTCGCGGCGGTCAATGTCCACCACCACCTCGCCCACCACACCGAGCCGCCTGCCGGTGTCACGGGTGATCACCTGGGTCCCCATCAGCTCCGATCGCAGCCAGAGGCGATCGCTTGGTGTGGCGGTCGGGTCGCTGCCGGGGGGTGTCGTTGTCATGGGCGCATTGTGGCCGAGAAGCTGGATGGGAGTGTTCAGGCCGCCGGTGGTAATCCCACCACCTGGGTGTGGGCACCGCGGGCCTGGGTCACGCCGATGGTGCGGGTGGAGGCCGCGATCATGGGGCGACGGTGGCTGACCACCATGAACTGGGCCTGATCGGCCTGGCGTGCGATCAGGCCAGCCAGTCGCTCCACGTTCACGCCGTCCAGGAAGCTGTCCACTTCGTCCAGGGCATAAAAGGGCGAGGGCCGAAAACGCTGTAGGGCAAACAGAAAGCTGAGGGCTGTGAGGGATTTCTCGCCGCCGCTCATCGAGGCCAGCCGTCGAACGGCCTTGCCCTTCGGGTGGGCCACCAGGCTCAATCCGCCCTCGAGTGGGTCCTGGGGGTTCTCCAGTTGGAGGAAGCCCTCGCCATCGGAGAGGCCCGCGAAGATCTCGCGGAAGTGCCCATCCACGGCGGTGAAGGCCTCCATGAAGGCCTCCTGGCGCAGGGTGGCCACGGTCTCGATGCGTAGCAGAAGTTCCTCCCGTTCCTTGCAGAGCACGTCGAGGCGGTCCTGGAGGTCGGCCAGGCGCTGCTCCAGGTCTTCGAGTTCCTGCAGGGCCAGCATGTTCACCGGTTCCAGCGCTTCCATGCGTTGCTGCAGGCTGCGCAACTCCGCCTGCAGGGCGTCCAGCCCGTTCTCACGCACCTCGGCGGGAACCTCTGGCAGGGGATCGGGCAGCTCCTTCTCCAGCTGGTCCAGCCGCAGGGTGGCGCTGCGTTGCTGCTCGCCAAGGGACAGCAGTTCCTCCCCCAGCCGCTGCAGTTCCCATTCCTTCTGTTGCAACGTCTGCCGCTGATTGGAGAGCTGGGTCTCCGCCTCATCGCGGGCGCGGCGCCGCTCGCCAAAGCGGGCCTGGAGTTCCTGCTGCTGCACCTCCAGGGCGGCCCGTTGC
Source organism: Synechococcus sp. HJ21-Hayes (assembly GCF_024345835.1). GTDB lineage: Bacteria > Cyanobacteriota > Cyanobacteriia > PCC-6307 > Cyanobiaceae > Vulcanococcus. The sequence continues at coordinate 66,776 of NZ_JAGQBW010000013.1, forward strand.
TGCTGGTCGGCCTGCTGCTGTTCCTTCCATTGGCTGCGTTCGGCCACCAGGGCATTCACAGCCTGGGCCAGACGCTGCTCATCGGCGCCCAGGGCCTGCAATTGGCTGGCCACCCGCTCGGCGGCCAGGCCCCGTTCCCGCCGCGCCGCCAGCAGGTCGTCCCGCAGACGCCGGGCCTCGGTGAGCTGCTGATCGGCACTCTCGAGTTCCTGTTGCAGTCCCTGCCAGCGCTCGCTGTCGCCGGAGGCCTGGGCTGTGGCTTCGGCGGATTCGAGCGCGCTGAGCTGCTGCTGCAACGGGGCCAGCTCCGTGGCCAGCACCATCAGCCGCTCCTGGGCGGCCTGGAGCTCAGCTTCGATCTGCCCAATGCGCTGGCTGAGCTGTTCGCGGCGCTGGAGCAGGGGGCCATGGGAGCGCTGGGCGGCTTTGCGCTCCGCCTCGAGGGCGGCGCGCCGCTGTTCCTGGCGGCTCAGCAGGGGCCTGAGCTCCTCCAACTGGCGCCCCAGCTCCGCCTCTTTGCGGCGGCTGGCCACCAGGGTTTCGCCCAGGTCCAACAGGCGGCGGCGCAGGGGCTCGGCCTCGTCGTTGTCGCTGGCGGTGCCGAAGCTCAGCTGGTTGCCCCGCTGCTGGAAACTGCCGCCGGTCATGGCGCCGCTCTTCTCCAGCAATTCCCCGTCGAGGGTCACGGCCCGGCAGCGGCCCAGTTCCCGCCGGGCGCTGGCCAGATCCCGGAACACCAGGGTGTCGCCGAACACGTAGCGGAACACCTCGCCGTACACCGCTTCAAACCGCACCAGCTCCACGGCGCGTCCCACCAGCCCATCGCCGCCACCACTGCGGCCCGCCGCCGCTCCCCGCTCGAAGGCCGCGCCTGCACCCGCACCGCCGCTGCCCCGGATCTTGTTGAGCGGCAGGAAGGTGAGGCGCCCGGCCCGGCGACTCTTGAGCAGGTCGATGGCGCGGGCGGCGATGCGGTCGTCGTCCACCACCACCTGGCCCAGGCGCGCCCCGGCGGCCACCTCCAGCGCCAGGCGGTGGGCATCCTCCACCTCACCCAGCTGGGCCACGGGGCCGTGGATGCCCTCCAGCCCCGCCTCCAGCAGCAGCCGCAGGGCACCGGTGCCGCGGCTTTCCTGCAGGGTCTCGCGCCGGGATTCGAGCCGGGCGATCTCCCGTTCCAGGCTCGACTGCTCCTGCTCCAATCGCTGGCGGGTGCGCTGCTGCAGTGCCAGCGCCTCCACCAGCTCCTGGGCCTTGGCCTGCTCGGCCTGGAGGGCGTTCAGCAGCAGTTGCCACTCCTCCTCTAGCTGGCCGAGGGCGCTGGCCACCCCCTGGCTGTTGGCGGCGTCCTCCTCCAGTTGCTGGCGCAGTTCCGCCAGGCGTTCCTGCTCCTGGCGCCGCCGCTCACTCAGCTGCTGTTGCTCCGCCAATCGCGGGGACACCTGACCCTGCAGCTCCTGGCGCTGGCGGCTGCGCTGTTTCTGCTCCTCGAGCCAGTTGCCGCTGCGGCCGGCCACCTCGCCCAGCCGCCGGCGCGAGAGTTCCACGGCGGCCTCGGCGGCGCGGCACTCCCCTTCGGCCTGCTCGAGGCTGGAGCGGTCGTCCGCGGCGGCCAGTTCCCCTTGCTGTTGGCGCAAGTTGCCCTGCTGGCGCGCCAGCTCGTGGCGTTGGCGTTGCAGCTCTTCGGCACTCAGCTGGTGCTTCTCGGCCTGCCGTGCCAGTTCGCGGCCCCTTGCCTCCAGGCCTGCCAGTTCCGATTGCACGGCCAGCAGGCTGTCTTCACCGAGGGCCTTCACTTCGGCCTGCAGCAGTTCGAGGGCCTGGGCGGCCTGCTCCAGGGCGGCGCGGCCCTCGCTCACCGCCGTGCGATCGGCGTCCTGTTGTTTGGCGAGGGCCTCCTGGCGGCTCTTGAGGCTGTGGACGTCTGCCTGGGTCTGCTCGAAGCCCAGCACCTTCTCCTGTAGGCGGCCCAGGTGGTGGCGCTCCTTAAGGCCCTGATAGGTGCGGGCCTTGGCGCAGTCGCGCTCCAGTTTCTGGCGCGAGATCAGCAGCTCCTGCTGCACGATGGCGCAGCGCTCTTCGCGTTCCTGCACCTCCTTAAGCTTGCTGCGGGTCTGTTCGATGCGGGAATCGAACAGGGCCACCCCGGCCAGTTCATCGATCAGGCCCCGCCGGTCGCGGGCACTCATCGACACGATGCGGGTCACGTCGCCCTGCATCACCACGTTGCTGCCCTCGGGATCCACCCGCAGGCGCCGCAGCTGGGTCTGCAGCTGTTGGAGGTTGCAGGGCACACCTTCCGCGCTGTAGCTGCTGCTGTAGGTGCCGCCTGGGGCCACCCGCAGCTTGCGGGTCACGCTCCATTCCTTCTGGCCCGGCTGAATCCAGGGGCCCTCCGCCGGCGCCTCCAGCCCGGCTTCGGCCTCATCGGGCTGCCAGTCGCTGAGGTCGAAGCGCACAGTTACCACGGTTTCGGCGGCCTTGCCATCCCGCAGCACGGCACTGTTCACGAGGTCGGGCAGGCGCTCGGCCCGCATGCCGCGGCTGTTGGCCAGGCCCAGGCAGAAGAGCACCCCATCGAGGATGTTGCTCTTGCCCGATCCGTTGGGCCCCGTCACCACCGTGAAGCCCGGTTCGAGGGGGATGGTCATCGACCCCCCGAACGACTTGAAATGCGTGAGCGCTACCTGATTGATGTGAACCAACAGGCCCGAGCGCCGAGCACCCAGAAAGCTAGCCCAAGCACTGACGATTTCAAGCCGCCGTCCCTACGGTGAGGACAGTCCCGCGTCAACGCCGTCGCACCATGGACTTAGACACCCCAGCCAACGGCTACGACTCTCCAGTCGGCACGGCCGTCTCCACTCCGCCCGAAGCCGGACGCGACAGCGGTGACGCAGCTCCGCGTCCCGCGGCACCGGCCCTGTTCCGCGAGCGTTTTGAAGCGCTGCTGCCGATCATCCAGAGGGAATGGCCGGAGGTGGCGCGCCACACGCTGGAAGCCACCCGCGGCAGTCTGGATCTGGTGGTGGATGTGATCGCTCGCCAGACTGGTCGCACCAGCGAGGGCGTCAAGGCCCAGCTGATGGACCTGGTGCATGTCACCACGGACCAGGCCCACCACCTCGCCGATTCGCTCAAGCCCTTGGAAGATCAGCTCGAGCATCTGCTCGATGAGTTGAACACCAGCCTGCGGCCCCGGATCGAGAAGCCTGTGCGGGAGCGTCCGCTCATGGCCCTGGGGATCGCCGCCGGGGTGGGTCTGCTCACCGGCCTGCTGCTGGCATCCGGCCGCCGATCCGCATGACCACGAGCAACGGCAATGGGGCTGGTGGGGATCGGCCCAGCGGCGAGCGCCGTTCCCGCGGGCTGCCTCTGCAGGCCGCCTCCAGGGTCACCGGACTGGTGACCTCGGTGATGGATCTGCACGTGCGCATTGCCCTGCAGGAGGCCGACCGCGAAAAGCGCCGTTTGATCAGCGGTGCCGTGCTGCTGATGGGGGGGCTGGCCACGTTGTTGCTGGCCTTGATCGCCGCGGAACTGGCGCTGGTGCTCTGGCTTCATCTGGGGCTGGGCTGGGGCTGGATTCAGGCGGTGTTGGTGCTGGCGGGCCTGAATCTGCTGCTCACCGGCCTGTTCCTGCGGGTAGGGGGCCAAATGACCAAGGGCCCCTATCTGCCCGAAACCATGGCCGGCATCACCAAGACCACCCGGGCCCTGGTGGGGCGCTAGCGGATTTCGTACTGGAGCCAGCGGCAGTCGATGCCGCCATTGCTCACGGGCAGTTTGCGGCTGGCTTTCATCCGCAGGGCTCCCGTGAGTTCGGGGTTGCCGCTGAGTAGCCACAGGGTCCAACCGCCGCAGCGCTGCTTGAGCATCTGGCCCAGGTCGCTGTAGAGCTGTTCCAGGGCCTCGCCCGCCCCGATCCGCTCGCCGTAGGGCGGGTTGCACACCAGGATCCCCGGGGTAGAAGGGGGCACGAAGTCGCGGCAGTCGCCGCGCTGCAGCTGCAGCCAGGGGGCCACCCCGGCGTCCTCCGCATTGTCCTGCGCCTGCTCCAGCACCTCCGGATCCGCCTCGTTGCCCACGATCGGGGCCAGGGGGATGTTTTCTGGCAGCGCTGTGCGGGCCAGGTCTTGGGCGGTTGCCACTTCCTGGCGCCACAGGCCGGCATCGAAATCCGGCCAGCGTTCCAGGGCAAAGCCTCGCCCCAGGCCAGGAGCGCGCCCCAGCACCTGGCAGGCCGCCTCGATCAGCAGCGTGCCGGAGCCGCACAGGGGATCGGCCAGGGGCACGCTGCCGTTCCAGCCGGTGAGGGCGATCAGGCCAGCGGCGAGGTTTTCCTTCAGCGGCGCTAGGCCCATGCGGGCCCGGTAGCCCCGGCGATGCAGGCTCTCGCCACTGCCATCCAGGCTCAGGATCGCCTCCGGGATCTGGCCAGGACGGCCAGGACTCAGGTGCAGGTGCAGGGCCAGGTCGGGGTTGTCGAGATTCACCGAGGAGCGCGCGCCCCAGGCCTGGCGCTGGCCATCCACCAGGGCGTTCTTCACCTGCAGGGCGCTGTAGTGGCTGTGGTTCAGCCCGGGGATGCTGCCGCTGGCATCCACGCGGAAGCTGGCCTCGGGAGGGAGCCAGAAGCCCCAGTCGGCCGCTTCCTGCACGCCCCAGTAAAGGTCGTCGCGTCCGCGGCAGGGGAAGGCCGCCAGCTGGCGCAGCAGTCGGAAGGGCAAGCGGGCCTGCAGGTGCAGGCGGTAGTACGTGGCTAGATCCGTCTGACAGCGCACCGCCCGCCGCAGGGGCCTCACCCCGGTGGCCCCCAGGGCCGCCAGCTCAGCCGCGGCCGCCTCCTCCAGCCCCGGTGGCACCACGGCCAGGCAGGGGAATGCCGCTGTGCGGGATGGCGTCCAGTTGCGTTCGGTCATGCCCACCCCACCTGCTGCCTGGTCCTGCTGCCACAATGAAGGAGTCCGGTTTCGGCCGGACTAGGTGGCTCACACCAATGTTTCGGACAGCGGTTCGATTCCGCTCAGCTCCATTCCCCCGCTCTCGGCACTGCCGGGGCTTTTGCCGGGGCTGCAATGGTTTCGACGGGGCATCAGGAGGGTGACTGAAGCCTGCTCGGTAAGAGCAAACACGTAACAGCGAACAACATCGTTCGTTTCTCCCGTCAGACCGCCCCTGTGGCCGCCTGACCCTAGTTAGGGAGATGGGGTAGATCAGCCTTATCACCCAAATGATCCGTGGGGGCTGGAAGGCCCCTTTCTAGTGTCTAGGGACTGGGATCTCGGTTCCTCTCCGAGTCGCTGACCTCCCGTCACAACGCCGCAGCCATCTCCAGGCAGCGCGCCTGATCCAAGCGGCGCGGTCGAGTTCGAGGTGTTCAGGTTCTTCGTCGTAGTGGCAGTAGCTCTTTGCTGTGGACACCGGATGTCCTGTCAATGCAGCAGCAGGCGGGCCAGATCACGGGTCGCCAGCCAGCCGTCTGGGCCGGTGATCAGTAGGTCAACATCGGCATCGGGGCGTGTCTCCATTGGCTGCTGCAGCTGGGGCTGCTGATCCCTCATCAGGTGGGTGTCCCTTCGGGTGCGATAGCCCAACTGGCGGAACAACCCCCTCCCCTTCCGCCAATCTGAATCCCCTCTGCGCTGGCCCCAGCCCATGACGATGAATCGGGAGACGCTGGACAAGCTTGGCCGCTTTATGCTGCGTGGCCTGCGTATCGGCGCCAGCACGGTGTCGATCGTGGAACTGCTGCGCAATGACTGGACGGGGGGCATCAGTGCCGGGGTGGCCTGGCTGGTGTTTGTGCAGGTGGAACGGCGGCTGCCGCTTCGGCCCCAGGCGCCCGAGGACTGATCTGCAGCTCGGCGTAGCCGGTGGCGGGATCCAGGCCCCGGTGAAACTCCCACTCCGGCAGCAGCCCCAGCACCACCGCTCCGGTGCTGTCAGCAACAGCGATGTGCAGGTGGGCGTCGTTGGCCGAGGGCGTGCCGGTGAGGCTGAGGATCTCCAGGTTGCCCCTGATCGTGGTGCTCTCCTGCTGGCCTGCTATCCGCAGCTCGGCCACCGACAATCTGCCCATGCCGATGAGCACGCAGCCGGCCGATTCGCCTTGCTTGCCGATCCAGGCCTTCAGCGCCAAGCGCAGGTCGTCGCCCGGTTTCAACCGCCATGGCACCACCTTCATGGCAGCGGCTCCTCCAGTAGCGACTGCACCATCACCAGGGCATCCACATAGCCCAACTGCTTGTGGAGGAACGCTCCGGGCAGGGTGCCGATGATCTGAAAGCCGTTCCGCTGCCAGCAGTGGATGCCGGCGGTGTTCGTGCTCACCACCAGGTTGAACTGCATCATCCGAAAACCCAGCCGCCGGGCGGTCTTCAGCGAGTGCTGGCAGAGGCGGCTGCCGATGCCCTGGCCGCGTATGTGCTCGGCCACCACATAGCCGGCATTGGCCACGTGGGCACCCAGGCAGAGGGAATTGGGCTTCACGTAATAGGTGCCCACCAAGAGCCCGGCCCCATCAGTGGCCACCATCACGGCCTGGGGCTGCTCCACCCACAGCAGTTGGGCTTCGGCCTCGCAGATCGCGGGATCGTGGGGGAAGGTTTCGCCGGCGCGGAACACCGGCTCCAGGAGTTGCCACACCGCCGGCCAGTCGTCCGCCTCATAGGGGCGTATCTGCAGTGGGGGTGCCACCAAGACCACAGACAGCAACGCTCAGAGCGGTGATCTTCTCGCGCTCGGTTGCTGCCACCACGACTGGTGCTGGGATGGCGTCAACCTGGGTATAGGCCGGATGTCAACCGAGCCAGAGCTCAGGAAGCCCGCCAAGATCCAGAGCTCAGGAAGCCCGCCAAGATGCCGATGTGTCGCTGCAGCGGCAGCAGGCTGTTCAGTGAATCAACGGTCTGGATAAGTCCGGCCACCCACCTCACCCCGGACCGGGCTGTAACCCGAGCGTAAGAAGGTTCCCTCTGGGCTTCTGTTATTTCAACGCTGGTGAAACCGTTGCGCTGTTGCTGCTGAATCCACTCCACACCCTCAGTTCTTCCAGGCTCAGCACCCCTTCGCGTCGTTCGCCGTTGAGATCCCAAGTGGGAAAGGAGCGGATCTTGGCGGCCTGGCAGCGCTGCCGGCCGTTGTCGTCCTTGTCGCACTCGATGTAGGGCAGGCGCCGGCCGGCCTCGGTGCCAAACAGGTTCTTCTGGCTGAAGCAGTGGGGGCACCACCAGGCCCCGTACACCACGGCGCCCTGGCGACGCAGATGCTCCACCAAGGCCATCTGCTCAGGCGTGGATGGACTTACGGCTTCGCCCACGGCGCTGGCATCCGAACCAGCGGCCTGGAGTGGATCGCTGGTGCCACTGAGGCCTCCCACCAGCAGGGCGGTGATGCAGGTCAGGCCCAGGTTGCGCCAGAGGCGCTGGCGACCGACTGAAGGAGCGGGCATCGGCGCGATCAAGGCGTTGGAACTGACGTTACGGCCTCTGTTTCAGCTTGCATCGCCGTTGAATCCGGCTTGGCGTTCGGCCTTCCGCCCCCCACCGCTTGCTCTGGCAGCGGTGTTCAGCTGGGACACTGGGAGGGCCGTTGACCACCGAGACAGCAGCTGCCATGGGCGCCAACGGCTATCGCGACTATTTCAAGGTGCTCGGTGTCGATCGCGGTGCGGATGCCGACACGATCAAGCGCTCGTTTCGCAAGTTGGCGCGCCAGTACCACCCGGATGTGAACCCCGGCAATCAGGGTGCTGAGGCCAAATTTAAGGAGATCAGCGAGGCCTATGAGGTGCTCTCCGATCCCGATAAGCGGCGGCGCTATGAGCAGTTTGGCCAGTACTGGAACCAGGCCGGTGGTGGTAGCGGCATGGGTGGTGTGGATGTGGATTTCGGTCGGTATGGCAATTTCGACGACTTCATCAACGACCTGCTGGGTCGCTTTGGTGGCCCGGGTGGTGGGGCTGGATTTGCTGGCGCTCCGGGCGGTTTCGGCGGGTTTGGTTCGGGGTTCCCTGGCGGATTCGGAGCCCCCGGTGCTAGCGCTGGCCGTGGAGTTCCGCTGAATCTCGATGCGGAGGCCAGCATCAACCTCAGCTTTGCCGAGGCCTTCCGAGGCTGTGAGCGCACCCTGGCTGTGAATGATGAGCGGGTGCAGGTGCGGATCCCCGCAGGTGTGAAGCCCGGCAGCCGTCTGCGTCTCAAGGGGAAGGGCAACCTGCAGCCAGGCACCGGTCGTCGCGGCGACCTCTACCTCAACCTGCAGGTGCAGGACCATCCGATCTGGACCCTCGATGGGGATCAGCTCAAGGCCGATTTGCCCCTCAGCCTCGACGAGCTCGCCCTGGGCGGTGAGGTGCGGGTGGCCACCCCCGATGGCGAAGCCACCGTGACGGTGCCCCCCGCCATGGCGGTGGGCCGTAGTTTGCGGCTGAAGGGCAAGGGCTGGCCCCGTGCAGGGGGCCGTGGGGATCTGCTCTTGAGCCTGAGCCTGAAGCAGCCCGCCAGTTACAGCGAGCAGGAGCGCGAGCTACTGGAACAGTTGCGCGCTGCGCGCAGTTCAGATCCACGCTCCACCTGGCTCCAGGACGCGAGACTCTGAAGCCCATCACCTTCGGGCGCTCGGGTTCATGACACCCTGTCCACGGCTTTGCTGACGCTTGTCTTTCTGCATGATGGCTGCAAGGGTGGCTTCCCGCCTGTCCCTTACTCATCTATCTCGATGAGATCTATGCCTATTCCTATTTGGTCTGCCTGGGGATCTTCCTCTTGTTTCTGGTAGGGACAAACGCCCACGCCCGGGCCTCTGAGGAGTCATTGGCTGAGGTTGCGCGCCGCGTCAATCGCCTGGATCGCATCTGCCAGGTGAGCGCTGTGATCGGTTTCCTGGTGGTGGTGGTTCTGGGTTGGTGCGTCTGAGCTCGTGGCGCCCAGCTCTCTAGGATCGCCCGGAGATTTTGGCCCTGCATGGAGCTCAGCTACCGCCCCCGCCGGCTGCGTCGTACGCCTGCCCTGCGGGCCATGGTGCGGGAGACCCATCTCAGCGCCGCCGATTTCATCTATCCGCTGTTCGTGCACGAAGGGGCCACGAACGAGCCTATCGGTGCCATGCCCGGCTGCCAGCGCTGGAGCCTGGAGGGGCTGGTGCAGGAGGTGGGTCGCGCCTGGGACCTGGGTATCCGTTGTGTGGTGCTGTTCCCCAAGGTGAGCGATGGCCTCAAAACCGAGGATGGAGCCGAGTGCTTCAACGAGGGTGGCCTGATCCCCCGTGCCATTCGCCGGCTCAAGCAGGTGCACCCCGGCATGGCGATCATGACCGACGTGGCCCTGGATCCCTACTCCTGCGATGGCCATGACGGCATCGTGAGTGGTGAGGGCGTGGTGCTCAACGATGAGACCGTGGCCATCCTCTGCAAGCAGGCCGTGGTCCAGGCGCGCGCCGGCGCCGACCTGATTGGCCCCAGCGACATGATGGATGGCCGTGTTGGCGCCATTCGTGAAGCCCTCGATGAGGAGGGCTTCGAGCAGGTGGGGATCATCAGCTACACGGCCAAATACGCCTCCGCCTACTACGGGCCCTTCCGGGAAGCCCTGGATTCGGCGCCCCGTGCCGCAGCTGGCAAGCCGATCCCCAAGGACAAGAGCACCTATCAGATGGATCCGGCCAATGCCCGCGAGGCCATCACCGAGGCCCAGCTCGACGAGCAGGAAGGCGCCGACATCATGATGGTGAAGCCCGGCCTGGCCTATCTCGACATCATTCATCGCCTGCGCGAGGAGAGTGAGCTGCCGATTGCCGCCTACAACGTGAGCGGTGAATACGCCATGGTGAAGGCCGCCTCCGAGAGGGGCTGGATCGACGAGCGTGCCGTTGTGCTCGAGACCCTGCTCTGCTTCAAGCGTGCCGGTGCCGATCTGATCCTCACCTATCACGCCTGTGATGCGGCTGCATGGCTGAAGCAGGGTTGACGTCGCTGCGGCCGCGGCCCTCCATGCGTTGGGTGGTGGATGGTTTTTTTGTGGGCTGGGTCTATGGGCCCTGGCTTGTGGCTGCCATCACGTTTGTGTTGGCCCTGCGCCTGTTGATTGATGCAGATTTCAGTAACCATGGCCATGGCTGGGGATTGATCGGTAGCGCCGCCATCTGCTTCTCCATCGGTTGCGTCTGTAAGACCTCCTGGGGCCTGGCCCAGCGCAAGCGATGACCCGCGGTCAGCTGCGCCTACTGGTGACCTTGCCTTGGCTTGCATCCGGGGTGGTGCTGTTTGTGGTGACCAAGCTCCAGCAGGGGGGTGCTCAGGTGCACTGGTCGCTGTTCGGCAGCGGCATGATTTGCTTCTCGATCGGCTGCCTTGCCCGCACCAGCCTCGGCCTGGCCCAGCCCCCCCGCCCGGACCGCAGATCCTGATGGGCCCTCGTTTGCGCTGCCCTTGCTGGCTGCTGAGCCTGCTGGGGTTGTTGTCCATGGCCAAGGGGCCCTTGGCCTTGGCCCAGCAGCGGCCGCCTTCGCCGCTACTGCTGCGCAGCCTCGAGGCTTTTGCCCGTGATGTGCAGCGGTTGGATCAAACGGTCCCGGACGAGAACCCTGCCGCCCCTCCGTCCCCCTTGAGCGCGGCAGAGCTGCAGGCCATCGATCTGCCGGCTCCATCAGCCCTGGCCTTGCCCAACCAGGCGTCTGCCCTCACCGTGCAGCGTCGGGTGCTGCTCTCGCTGCCCCAGGCCCTGGCCTTGGCGGTGCGCAACGACCCCGATCTCGCCGAGCAGGTGGCGGCCGTGCGGGAGCGCCAGGGGCTGCTGGCGGCGGTGCAGGGCCGCTTGCTGCCGGAGCTGGGCCTGGCGGTGGGGGGAGCCTTCAGTCAGCTGAGGGCGTCCAGCGTTGTCTGGCAGGACAACGCCGGGCTCTATCCGGCGGACTCGCCTTTTCTGGTGGAGCCCAACGGTCGCAACACCATCCAGACCAACCTGGGCCTCGGCTCTGCCGCTCTGCGGCTCGATTACGAGCTCTTGAGCTTTGAACGCTCCGCCGCCCTGGGGCAGTTCGGCGCCAGCCTGGGGGAGGCGCGCCAGCGCTATGCCAACCGGGTCCGTCAGCTCCAGCTGGAGGTGAGTGAGGCCTACTACGGGCTGCAGCTGGCCGATCAGCTCTGGCGGATTCGCCAGGCCGTGACCCTCAACGACACGGTGGTGCGCGATCAGGTAGCGGCCCTCAAGGCCAGTGGCCTGGTGCCTCGGGTCGACCTGCTGCGAGCTGAGGCTGATCTGCAGCAGGGCCGCTTCCGCCTCTCCCAGGCGGATGCCCAGCGCCTCAGCCGCCAACGCCAGCTCAGCAACTTGATCAATGTTCCCTTCGACGTCACCCTGGTGGCACCGGAGGCGATCCGCCTGCTGCCGCCCTGGCCCCTGGATCTGCAGCAGACCCTGATGCGCGGCTGGACGCAGAATCCCCAGTTGCTGGCCCTGCAGCAGGCGCGCCAGGCCCTGCTGCTGCAGGCGGATCGCCAGGCGGCCAGCCTGTTGCCGAGCCTGCGGCTGTTCGCCCAGGCGGGGGTGGCCGATGGCCTCGCAACTCGCCCGGTGGTGCAGCTCGAAGGCTGCTGCTCGGAGTCCGTGATTCCCCAGGTGAACACCGGCAGCGCCGACTGGGCAGCCGGCGTCAGCTTGAACTGGAAGCTGTTTGATGGTGGGGTGAGCGCGGGCCAGGTGAGCGCCAGCCGTGCTGCGGCCCAGCGCACCGAGCAGGCCAGTGCCAGGGAGCGCAATGCCATTCGCCAGCGTCTGGAGAGCGCCTACTTCGATCACACGGCATCGCTGGATCAGATCCTGGCGGCCCGCGCCGCCTATCGCGCCGCCCGTGAGGCCTTCCGCGATGTACGGGCCCGCTACCAGCTGGGCCTGGCGGACTACACCGATGTGAGCGACACCATCCGGCGGCTCACCGAGGCGATGGAGGCCCGCGCTGAGGCGGTCACCCTGGCCAATGTGAGCTATGCCCGCCTGCTGCGGGAACTGCTGCCGGTGTCGGATCGGCCGGATCAATCGGTGGTGCTGCCGCTGGTGTTGCCCTGATCCAGCCGCCGGTTGCGCCAGGCCAGGCTGCGCCACAGCAGTAGCACCAGCAGGGCCGCGAACCAGAACCACACCTCCGGGGCGTTGGCGTGTAGCAGCACCACCAGCAGCGCCAGCTGCAGGGCTACAAACGGCAGTTCCCGCCGCAGGGGAGGGTGGAGCCGGTCCCAGATCTTCATTGTTGCCTCAGTTGCGGGGTGGCCTGGCGCTCCTGGCGCAGGGTTCGGTAGCTGCCGGTGAGGTCCCTCAGGGCCGGCACCACGTAACTCAACGGCGTGCGCCACTCCACATAGCCATGGGCCTTGAGGGTGAGCCCCTCACGGATCGGGAACACAGTGCTGCCCTTGGACAGGGTCCAGCGGTAGCCGTCGCCCTGGATGGGTTGGCGGCGCAGGTTGATCTCGGCGCGCATCACCGGGCCGTCCTTCACCAGGGATTCGGCAAGCTGGGGGTTGCCCATGGTGGTGTCCACATCCTCACGGGTAGCGGGCAGCAGGCTGACCCGCTCCACTTCCCCCAGCATCCCGCCGAAGCGGGCGCGCTCATTCCAATCCGGCACCACCTCCACCGGCAGCCCCTCGGGTAGGCGGCGTGCATCGGCGGGGGCGAAATAGGCCACGGCCTGGAGGCCATCGGCCTTGGGGCCACCGAGGGTGCCCAGGCGCTGGCCGGCCTTCACCGTCTGGCCTCGCACCACCTGAATGTCCAGGATCTGGCCGTCCCGTTCGGCCAGCAGGGTGCCGTCGTAGCGCAGGCGGGTGCGGGTCACCTGGATGGAGCGGCGCAGCTCGTCGATGCGGAAGCGGCGCTGCAGCTGGCTGGTTTCCACCTCCAGCTTCACTTTCTGGTAGGCGTCGATGGCCTCCTTCTCGCGGATCTTTAATTCCTCTGCGGACACATCGAGCTGGGTGGCCCGGTCTTCGGTGGACACCACCTCCTGGGCCAGGGGCGCCACCACTTCCTGGCGGGCCAGATAGCGGAAATCGCTTACCTTCTGGTCGTAGGTGGCTCGCAGCCCCCGGTAGCGGCCCAGATCCTTGGCCAGCTTGGCCAGAGCTGTGTCGCGGACCCGCTGGGCCGAGGCCAGGCGCAGGCCATCGCGGCGGTTGAGGTCGTCGTTGAGCCGGATCAGCTCCCGCAGGTCGCGCTCCTGGCGCCGCAACTCCTGAGCCAGGGTGGGCAGATAGAGCTCCAGCAGCAGCTGGCCGCGCCGCACCCGTTCGCCAACGCGCACGGGGATCCGCAGGATCTGTCCCGGGGCGCGGGCATCCATCACCGTGGCTCCCCCCGGCACGATCAGCACACCACGGCCTACCACCTCCGTGGGCACGCGCCAGAAGCAGAACCAGCCGGCCGTGAGCAGGCCCACGCCCGCCAGGGCCAGGCCCACCTGGCCTTCGGGATCGGCGGCGGCACGCAACAGGCGTCGGCGCATGGGTTCATGGGCTGTCGTCCCAGAATGGCGCCACACAGCAAGTGCGCTGATGACCCCCCCGCCACTCCATCGCCTGGGCCACGTGGCTCTGCGCGTCCAGGACATGGAGCGTGCCAAGGCCTTCTACAGCTCCCTGGGCCTTCGCCTCACCTGGGATGCGGTTGACTGGGCTTACCTCCAGTGGCCTGACAGCGGCGAGGGCGTTGCCCTGCTCAGCCCCGACTACAAGGCAGCCGGGCCCCACTTCGCCTTCCATTTCCAGCAGCGCGCCGAGGTGGACCAGGTGCATGCCCAGTTGGAGGCGGCGGGGCACCGCTGCGGCCCCGTGCACGATCATCGCGACGGAACCGCCTCCTTCTACATGCAGGATCCCGAGGGCAACTGGCTGGAGATGCTCTACGAGCCCGCTGAGGGACTGCCTTCCAACATCGGTGCCGCACCGATTGCCACTGGCCGGGTGTGAGCGCAGGCGCTGTGCACGACATCCAGGCCGAAACGCTGGAGCTGCTGGAGTGGGCACGCCTGGGGGAGCACGTGGCTGGCTTTGCCGGCACGACCGCCGGCCGCAGCCTCTGCCTGCAGCTCCCCTTGGCGCCGGATCGGGCCGAGAGCCAGCGCCTGCTGGCTGAAACCACCGAGCTGCTGGCCCTCGATGGCCTCACCGAGGGTGGCCTCAACTTCCAGGGCGTGGCGGATCTGAGCCGCACCCTGCAGCTCTGCGCCAAGGGCGGCATCGCTCCGGCCGACGACCTGCTCGCCGTGGCCACCACCCTGGCGGCGGCGCGGCGCCTGCGCCGCCAGATCGATGATCCCGATCTGCGTCCGGTGACCACCGCCCTGGTGGAGGAGCTGCGCACCCTGCCGGAGCTGGAGCAGCGCCTGCGCTTTTGCATCGACGATGGTGGCCGGGTGGCCGATCGGGCCAGCCCCCCCCTGGCGGAGTTGCGGCGACAGATCGCCGCCACCCGCGCCGACCGCCGCGATCGCCTCAATGGGCTGCTGCGGCGTTTCGCCGCCCTGTTGCAGGACAGCGTGGTGGCGGAGCGCAATGGCCGGCCGGTGCTGGCGGTGAAGGCCGGAGCAGCCAGCCAGTTGCCCGGCCTGGTGCACGACAGTTCGGCCTCTGGCAGCACGGTGTTCATCGAGCCCCAGGCGGTGATCCCCCTGGGCAATCGCCTGCGCCAGCTCGAAGGTCAAGAGCGCGAGGCGGAGCTGGCGGTGCTGCAGGGGCTCAGCAGCTTGGTGGCCGGCGAGCAGGAGGCCCTCACCCACCTGCAGCAGGTGCTGACTCAGCTCGATTGCGGCGTCGCTCGCGCCCGCTACAGCGCCTGGCTGGGGGCGGTGCGCCCTGAGCTGGAGGCCGATGCCTTGGCCCCGCTGGTGCTGGAGGGCCTGCGCCATCCCCTGCTGCTCTGGCAGGAGCGGCGGCAGCAGGGCCATCCGGTGGTGCCCGTGGCCGTCACGGTGGGCTCCCAGCTGAGGGTTGTGGCGATCACGGGCCCCAACACCGGCGGCAAAACTGTGACCCTCAAGAGCGTGGGCCTGGCGGTACTGATGGCGCGCGCCGGCCTGTTTCTGCCCTGTAGCGGCACGCCTCGCTTGCCCTGGTGCGCCCAGGTGTTGGCGGATATCGGCGATGAGCAGTCGCTGCAGCAGAACCTCTCCACCTTCAGCGGCCATATCCGCCGCATCGCGCGCATCCTCGAGGCCTTGCCACCCCCAGGCAGCGACCTGGCGGCCACCGCCGGTGCCTCGCTGGTGCTGTTGGATGAGGTGGGGGCCGGCACAGATCCCACCGAGGGCACGGCCCTGGCGATTGCCCTGCTGCGGCAATTGGCGGAGCGGGCCCGGCTCACGATTGCCACCACCCACTTCGGGGAGCTCAAGGCGCTCAAATACAACGATGCGCGCTTCGAGAACGCCTCCGTGGCGTTTGACGTGGAGACCCTCTCGCCCACCTATCACCTGCAGTGGGGCATCCCTGGCCGCAGCAATGCCCTGGCCATTGCCGCGCGCCTGGGGCTGGAGGGGGCCGTTCTGGATGAGGCCCAGCAGTTGCTGGCCCCCCGCGGGGAGGGGGAACTCAACCAGGTGATTGCGGGGCTGGAGAACCAGCGCCAGCGCCAGCAGGAGGCCGCCGAGGAGGCCGCTGCCCTGCTGGCGCGTACGGAACTGCTGCACGAGGAGCTGCTGCAGCGCTGGCAGCAGCAGAAGGATCAGAGCGCCGAGCTGCAGGAGCAGCGCCGCCAGCAGCTGGAACGCTCGATTCGCGATGGCCAGAAGGAGGTGCGGCGCATCATCCGCCGGTTGCGCCAGGGCCGGGATGTGGATACGGCGGCCCTGGGCGAGTCGGCCCGCCAGGCGGGTCAGCGGCTCAAGAAGCTGGAGCAGCAACACCGCCCTGTGCCGGAACGGCGTGATCACCGTGGCTGGCTGCCGCAGCTGGGCGATCGGGTGCGGGTGCTCTCACTGGGCAAGGCAGGTGAGGTGCTGGCACTGTCCGACGATGGCCGCGAACTCACCGTGCGCTGTGGCGTGATGCGGCTCAACCTGGAGCTCTCGGCCATCGAGGGGCTCCACGGTGAAAAGCCCTCCCCACCGGAGCCGATCAAAGCGCAGGTGGCGATCAAGAGCCGTCGCCATCCCGCCAGCCGCGGACCCGAGGTGCGCACCGAGCGCAACACCGTGGATGTGCGCGGCATGCGGGTGCATGAGGCGGAGGCCGCCGTGGAGGAACAGTTGCGCGTGGCCAATGGTCCGCTCTGGGTGATCCATGGCATCGGCACCGGCAAGCTCAAGCGCGGCCTGCGGGAGTGGCTGGCTGGCGTGCCCTATGTGGAGCGGGTGAGCGATGCCGACCAGGGCGATGGAGGCCAGGGCTGCAGTGTGATCTGGCCCAAATAGGCCGAGGCCGTTAGCCGAGCTGGGGCAGCAGCGGTTCCGGGCCATTGGCTCCAGCCACGGGCTCCGGCCGGGGAATGGCTTCCCCACTGGCATCGAACAGGCGCCAACCGCTGGGGTCCACCTCCAGGTGCACCGTCTGACCCGGCACCAAGGTTTGGTCTGGCTCGGCCCGCAGCTGCACCAGGTGATCCCCCTCCAGCAGGCGGCAGGTGAGCAGTTGCTCATTGCCGAGGGCCTCGCTGTGGCTCACTTCAGCGGCCAGGTTGCGATTGGTCGCAGGGGCCAGTTTGAGGTGTTCGGCCCGCAGCCCGCCGGTGAGGGCGTCCGGCTGGCCCAAGGCCTGCCAGCGGTTCAGGGCTGCAGCCATGGGCTCCTCCGGCAAGAAGCGCTTGTTTCCCAGCTGCAGCTGGCCGCCGCCCACGCTGAGCACCGGCAACAGATTCATCGGGGGGCTGCCGATGAACTGCGCCACGAACAGGTTCGAGGGCCACTGGTAGAGCTCGATCGGCGTGCCGAGCTGCTGCAGGCAGCCTCGGTTGAGCACGGCGATGCGGTGGCCCATGGTCATGGCCTCCACCTGGTCGTGGGTCACGTACACGGTGGTGGTGCCAAGACGGCGCTGCAGCTCCACGATCTGAGCGCGGGTGCCGGTGCGCAGCTTGGCGTCGAGGTTGCTGAGGGGTTCGTCCATCAGAAACACCGCCGGTTGGCGCGCGATGGCGCGCCCCAGGGCTACCCGCTGCTTCTGGCCGCCGGAGAGTTCCTTGGGCAGCCGGTCGAGCAGGCCCTCCAGCTCCAGGGTTTCCGCCACATCGCGGATGCGTTGCTCGATGCGACTTTCGCGGCTGGAGGGGAAGCGCAGGGGGGCAGGCAGCTGGCGGCTGGCGCGGTGCAGGCTGTCGCCCAGTTGCTGCAGCGGTGTACGGGCCCGTTGACGGCGCAGGCCGAAGCTGATGTTGTCCGCCACGGTGAGGTGGGGATACAGGGCGTAGCTCTGGAACACCATGGCCACATCCCGCTGGGCGGGGCGCAGCCCGGTGACGCAGCGATCCCCCACAAATACCTCACCGGAGGTGGGGGTTTCCAGGCCAGCTAGCAGCCGCAACAGCGTGCTCTTGCCACAGCCCGATGGCCCCACCAGCACTAGGAATTCACCGTCGGCGATGGCTAGATCCAGTTGCCGCAGCACCTCCACTGGTGCGCTTCCCCGCCTGGGCGGATAGGTTTTGCTGACCTGCTGGAAGCGAACCTCTGCCAAGACGGGTCTTCTCGAGGGCCCGATCCTAGGGTTGCTCAAATGCAGTTCATTGATCAGGCCCGCATTGCGGTGCGCGCCGGCCGCGGCGGCGACGGCATCGTGGCCTTCCGACGCGAGAAGTACGTGCCCGCCGGCGGCCCCTCTGGGGGGGATGGCGGCCGGGGGGGCGATGTGTGGCTGGAGGCCGATGTGAACCTCCAGACCCTGCTCGACTTCAAATACAAGCGGTTATTTGAGGCCCAGGAGGGCCGCCGTGGCGGCCCCAACAAGAGCAGCGGCGCCAGCGGCGACCACCTCACCATCAAGGTGCCCTGTGGCACGGAGGTGCGCGACCTGCGCACCAACATCCTGTTGGGGGATCTCACCGAGAAGGGCCAGCGGCTGCTGGTGGCCGCCGGTGGTCGCGGCGGCCTCGGCAATGCCCACTACCTCAGCAACCGCAACCGCGCCCCCGAGAAGTGCACCGAGGGCCGTGAGGGGGAGGAGTGGAACCTGCAGCTGGAGCTCAAGCTGCTGGCCGAGGTGGGCATCATCGGCTTGCCCAACGCCGGCAAGAGCACCCTGATCTCCGTGCTCTCCGCCGCCCGGCCCAAGATCGCCGACTACCCCTTCACCACCCTGGTGCCCAACCTGGGGGTGGTGCGCCGTCCCACCGGCGATGGCACCGTGTTCGCCGACATCCCCGGCCTGATTGCGGGGGCGGCCCAGGGTGCTGGCCTGGGCCACGATTTTCTGCGCCACATCCAGCGCACCCGGCTGCTGATCCATCTGGTGGATGCCAGCTCCGAGGATGTGGTGCGAGACCTGGCGGTGGTGGAGCAGGAGCTGGCCGCCTATGGCAACGGTCTCGATGAGCGGCCTTGTCTGGTGGCGCTCAACAAGACCGAACTGCTGCTGGATGAGGAGCTTGAGGAACGACTGCAGCAGGCCAGCGACCACTGCGGCCGGCCTGTGATGGCGATCTCTGCGGCTACTTCGAAAAATCTGGACCAGCTCCTCGCCGCAACTTGGCGGGAGCTGGGGATCTGAGCGGCAACGGCTGGGCCGAAAGGCTCAGTCGTCGTAGACGCGGCACTCGGGGGCTTCGGGGTTGAGGTCGCAGTACACCTCCAGGGAGCTGGGGTCGTGCTTGTCCTCAGGGTGGTGGGCCTTGTACTCCTCGAGGCCCTTGAGTTCCTCTTCGAGGTGACGCACTTTGGCCTCGTCGCCGACCGCCTTGGCCGCTTCGATTTCGGTCTGGTCCTTGGCGATGTGCTCGTCGATGGTGTTCATGAAAGGGGCCGGAGATCCTCAGGCCGCTCGACGTCGAGCCCACCATACGAGTCGTCACCAGGGGGTGGCGCCCTTTGTGGCGGGGTTCTGATTTCGTCCCCCAGCGGCCACACTGGGCCGCCGTGGCTAGCAGAAGAACAGACGCCACAGCTGCCCATGGCACGCATCACGCAACGACGGGATCGTCATTTCATCGATGCTGATGGCCAGCTCTATTGGATCAACGGGCCCGATCAGCACTGCTACCTGTCCGAGCAGCGCCAGTGGCGCTCAGGCCTCAGTTTTGATGAGGTGCTCGAGTGGAAGCAATGTGCTCCCAGCGGTCGGGTGAGTCAGCGCTTCAGCTCCGTTCAGGCCGCCTGTGAGGCCTTTGAGCACCGTCAGGTGCAGTGGACGCTCGATCTCTACCTGCGCCACATGGGCGATGAGATGGCCCTGCAGCGCGGCGCCGACGATTACAAGCCCACGGCCATCAAGCAGCAGGAGGCCCAAGGGGGGCGGGTGCGTCAGCAGCCCTGGCAGGGCACGGTGTTGCCCTCCCCCCGTTGTGACCTGGCGGCGCGGCCGGGCTGCGGATTCGGCGAGTTGCCCCATCTGCGGCGGCGGCGGCGGGGGGCCTCGGTGCCCGCCACTCCTGGCTCAGGCGGATAGCTCGCTGAGTTCGAGCCACCGCTCTTCGCCTGCCTCGATCTGCGCCAGCAGCGCCGAGAGTTCTTGGGTGAGGGCCTCCAGGGCCGTGTAGTCGCTGCCGTTTGCCCCCATCAGGCGTTCCAACTCGCTGCGCTGCTGCTCCCAGGCCGGCAGGTTGGTTTCGAGTGCGGCCAGCTCGCGGCTTTCCTTGAAGCTGCGCCGCCGGGTTTTGCTCGGGGCGCTGGGCTTGTCCGGGGCAGGATCTTTTTGAGCGCTGGCGTCCGGGGGCGCCGGCTTGGAGATGGCTCGTGTGGCTGGTTGGCTCGCGATGGCGGCCTGGCGGTCCAGGTAGGCGCTGTAGTTGCCCTCGAAACGCTGCAGCTCGCCGTTTTCGAAGCTGAACAGGCGGTCCACGGTGCGGTCGAGGAAGTACCGGTCGTGGGACACCACCACCACGCAGCCCCGAAAGTCCTCCAGAAAGTCCTCCAGCACGGTGAGGGTATGGACGTCGAGGTCGTTGGTGGGCTCGTCGAGCAAGAGCACGTTGGGGGCTTCGATCAGAAGCCGGCACAGGTGCAGCCGCCGCCGCTCGCCGCCCGAGAGCTTGCTCACTGGTTGGTGCTGCTGGGCGGGCGGGAACAGGAAGCGCTCCAGCAGCTGCGAGGCACTGAGTTGGCTGCCATCCACCTCCACGGTGCTGGCCGCTTCCTTCACCACATCAATCACCTTCTTCTCGAGGACCTTGGTGTTGCCCAGCACCGTTTCGGAGTGCTGATCGAAGTAGGCCAGCTTGACGGTGCCGCCCAGCTCCAGGCGTCCGCCATGGGGCCGGCGCCGGCCGGCGATCAGATCCAGCAGGGTGGATTTGCCCGAGCCATTGGGGCCAATGATGCCGATGCGATCTTCAGGGCTGAAGTCGTAGCTGAAGGCCTTCAGCAGGGGGGTGCCGCCGGCCGTGCGGGCTTCGTCGGTGGCCCACACCGCCAGATCTTCAGCTTCGATCGCCCGCTTGCCTAGTCGCCGCTGGTTGCTGGCCAGGCTGATCTGGCCCTTGGCTTGCCGCTTGGGGGCCTCCTGCATGGCCTCGATGCGCTGGATGCGGGCCTTCTGTTTGGTGCTGCGGGCCTTGGGGCCCCGCTTGAGCCACTCCAGCTCCCGCCGTAGGGCCCCCTTGAACTTCACCTCGCTGGCGGCCGCGGCGGCTTCTTCCTCCGCCTTGCGGGCCAGGTAGTAGGCGTAATTGCCGCTGTAGCTGCGGGCTTCGCCGCGATCCACCTCCACGATCCGGCGGGTCACCTGGTCGAGCACGTAGCGGTCGTGGGTGATCAGCACTAGGGCGCCACTGAAGCGCTCCAGATAGCCCTGCAGCCACTGGATGCAGTCGGCGTCGAGGTGGTTGGTGGGTTCATCCAGCAGCAGCACATCGGGCTCGGCCACTAGGGCGGAGGCCAGGGCCAGGCGCTTGCGGTAGCCGCCGGAGAGTTCCCCCACCTTGCGCTGGGTGTCGCCGATGCCGAGCCGCTCGAGCACCTCGCGGATTTGCTGCTCCAGGTCCCAGGCCTGGCTCTGGTCCATGCGGGCATTGAGGCTGCCCAGTTCCGCCAGCAGGGCCGTGTCGTCGCGGCCCTCGGCATGGGCATGGCCCAGGGCATCGCTCAAGGCCGTGTAGCGGCCCAGCAGCTCCATCTTTTCGCCGCTTTCGGCGAACACCTGTTCGAGCACCGTGCGCTCCGGATCCATCTCCGGTTCCTGGCTCACCAGCACGATGCGGGCCTGGCTAAGAACCCGCCGCTCGCCGGCGCCGGGGGGCTCCAGGCCCGCCAACAGCCGCATCAGGGTGCTCTTGCCCGCCCCATTGGGGCCAATCAGCCCCAGCCGCTCCTTCTCCCCCACGTGCAGGGTGAGGTTGTCGAACAGGGTGCGGATGCCGAAGTCCTTGCGGACTCCCACCAGGCTGATCAGGCTCACGCTTTGGAGGGCTGGCGTTGACCCTCCAGATAAGCAAACACACTCTTGTCGCCTACGTCGGCCGCGGCTGGCATCGGGAACTTGCGCAGGGTGAGCAGCAGCAGCAACGCTGCTTCGATGGCCAGCAAGGCGCCGCAGGCAGAGGCCTGCAGCAGGCCACTGAGATGGCCTAGCAGAGCGGTCGGGAGCAGCAGCGTCACGCCGATGGCCTCCGCACGCTGAAAGCAGAAGAACTCCTTGAAGCCGATGCCCGCCAGGGCGGCGAAGAAGGGCCCCACGGCCCAGATCCAGCGGCCGTTTGCGGCCAGGCTCGTGGCCATGGCCCCCGGGCCCACCGCTAGCCCGAGGCCGAGAAAGCCCAGGCAGCCCACCAGCCAGAACAGCTGCAGCGCCCGGTGCAGGGGCCGCAGATAGATGTGAATCCAGCGCAGGGCCAGGCCCAGCCCCACGGCCATCGGCAGCAGCCAGGGCCAGAGCGCCGCGGAGCCCAGCCAGTGCCACTGGGCCAGTAGCCCGGCCTGGGCGATGGCCACGGTGAGCAGCGCCAGGCGGTAGCCCAGCACCTCGCGCCGGTCGCGGGCGGTGATGCTGAAGGGTCCGTAGACCCCCTCGAAGACGGGATCACCGGCGAGGGTGGTGCTGCTCATGGCTGCTTGCCGGGTTTGGCCTGCACCAGTGTGGCCAAGTCGGGCCCGGCGGGCACGATGCCGGAGGGATGCAGCGGGAACAGGGCTCCGAAGTAGTCCTGGCGCCAGGACTCCGCAAAGCAGGTGGCCGCCACCTGTGGCAGGTCATAGATGCGCTGGCGCCAGGCCCAGAGGGCCGGGAAGTGCCACAGCGGTTGGCGGCTCACGCCGAACAGAGGGGTATACACCATTTCCAGGCGGATCAGGGTGGGGAACAGCTGCACATCCGCCAGGCTGAGCGCCTCGCCGCAGAGCCAGGGGCCGGCGCCTGCCAGGGCCTGTTCCGCCTCTTCCAGGGCGGCGAACAGCTCGGCCTCGGCCCGGTTGTAGGCGGCCTGGTTGCGGGCGAAGCCGCAGCGGTACACCCCGTCGTTGACGGCGTTCTGGAAGCGGTCGCGCCAGCGAGCGATGGCCGGTTTGAGGGCCAACGGCTCCAGATCCGGAACGCCATCGGGAGCGGGCCAGTCGTTCAACAGTTCGATCAAGCGGGCGCTCTCGCCCACCACGATCTGGCGGTTGGCACGGTTCACCAGCACCGGCACCGTGGCCCGCTGGCTGGGCTGAGCGCCGCAGCGGCGGTAGAGATCCTGCAGGGTGTCGCAGTCCTCAAAGGCGGCGCTGAAGCGCCAGCGGCCGGCCTCTGGATCCGGCTCCACCACCAGCAGCTCGATGGTGTCGGCCAGACCCCGCAGGGCCCAGGTGAGCCAGGCCCGGTGGGCCCAAGGGCAGCTGCGCCCCACGATCAACACGTGGCCGTGGGGCTGGTGGGCCGTGGCAGGTAGGGGCGGTTTGGTGCTGAAGGCGGCGGGGGGCCGCCTGTAGTTGCCCCCGGCATCGGCGGGGCCCAGCCCGCCCATCAGTTGCTGCCATTGCCACCGCCAGGCGCAGCGGGCTGCGGCCACCGCGGCGGGAGGAACGGACATGGGCGCGGCGGGGCAACTGCTGCCAGGCTGACGCAGAACGCTGGATGGAGCAGGCCGGAGATGGCGCAGGGGCGGGTGCTGGTGGTGGCCGCCACCCATGGCAATGAGCGCAATGCCCCCTGGCTGCTGGAGCACTGGCGCCAGCAGCCGGATCTGCTGGCCCGCCACGGCCTAGAGCTGCAGCTGGTGGTGGGCCATCCCCAGGCGCTGGCGGCCAACACCCGCTATCTCGACTGCGACCTCAACCGCAGTTTTTCCCTGGAGCTGCTGGCAGATACCAGCCGCCAGGAGCAGGAGATCCAGCGGGCCCGCGCCCTGCTGGCGGCCCATGGCCCCGGCGGCACCAACCCCTGCGCCGTGGTGTTCGATCTGCACAGCACCACCAGTGCCATGGGCAATTCCCTGGTGGTGTACGGCCGGCGCCCGGCGGATTTGGCCCTGGCCGCGGGCATCCAGGCACGGCTGGGGCTGCCGGTGTATCTGCACGAGGCCGATCCGGTGCAGACCGGTTTTCTGGTGGAGCGCTGGCCCTGTGGGCTGGTGATTGAGGTGGGGCCGGTGCCCCAAGGACTGGTGAGTGCACCGATCTGCCGCCAGACCCAGCTCGCGCTTGAAGCCGGCCTGGACACCGTCGCCGCAGCGGCGGCGGGGCGGTTGCGGCTGCCCCAGGCCCTCACCCTGCACGTGCATGCCGGAAGTGTGGATCTGCCACGGCGTCCTGATGGCACGCCAGCCTCCGCCCTGCACCCGCGCCGGCAGCACCGCGACTGGCAGCCCCTGGAGGCTGGCGATCCGCTGTTCTGGAGCCCCGATGCTGGAACCCAGGGCTTTGTTCCTTCAGAGCCGTTGGACCCGGCAGCCCGTTGGCCGGTGTTCATCAACGAGGCGGCCTACGGCGAGAAGGGCATTGCCCTGAGCCTTACCAGGCGCGAGCGGTTGGCCTGTGAGGGGGTCTGGGCCGAGGCCCTCACGCAGCTGGCTCAGCGTGGTGCTCCGTTGTAGAGCAGGTTCACCACGGTGCGGCCATCGGGGGAGATCAGCAGTTCGGTTTCCGTGGTGGCGGGCAGGCCGAGTTGCTGCCAGCCCGGGGCTCCACCCAGGAACTTGTAGAGGTAGCCGTCGCTGTTGGTCTGCACCAGGCAGGAACCACCGGAGAAGTCGGTGTTGAACATGCAGGCGGCCGGCCGGTACACGGTGAGTCCGCCGTTGAGCTTCACCGCGGTGTTGCGGGCCAGGTTGATGGCGCGGACGCTGGAGTAGGTGCCGGGGCCTGCCTGGGCCCGCACCTGCGGTGCCGCCGTAAGGCTCAGGGCTGTGAGGGCCAGGGCTGGGATTGAGAGGGTGCGCATGGGGATTCAGCCGCAGGCGAGGGTGCTTTGCTCCTGGGTGCATTCCAGATCGCTCTGGGAGCCATCAGCCCAGTAGATGCGCAGGCTGTTGGATTCTGCTCCAGTGCGATAGGTGAGCGACTTCACCACCCCGGCGGGAGGCTTGCCCGCCTTGTCGGCGGTGTCGGCCGCCTGCGGATTGGCCTGGCGCTGTTCCAGCTGCTGCACCCGCAACTCCAGGCGGTCGAGCCGCTGGCGTTCGGCTGAGGGGCCGCTCGCTTGGCAGCCAGCCAGCGCCGAGGTAAGCGACACGGTGAGCGACACGGTGAGCGACACGGTGGCAACAAAGGGGATCGAGCGCAGCCGCATGGGCCCAGCACCGTTGGGGGAGCCCCGCTCTCTTAGCAGTGCCCACCGGGATTGGCCACGCGCTCGCTCCAGTAGACGACAGCCCCGCTCTGCTCGAGCTGCTGGCGTCTCAAGCGGGCCTCATGGATGGGCACGGTCACCGCACCGCGCTCGCCATCCATGTCCCAACAGATCAGAACCACTGAGGCACTCCACACAGGAATCTAAGAAAAATCTTAAGTCGCAAATGGGATTGCTGCGAGAAAGGGGCGCTTTGGGGCTGATCTGCTTCGTGGCTCTTCACAGAACGCGCAATGTTCCGTTACGTTGTGGGAGGCGTCGGCTCCGGCCGCTGCCCTACTTACCGCCAAAAGCCTTCGGGCACGCGGCATTTCTTTCCCGTACTCATGACCACCACTCTCCAGCAGCGCCAAG
>NZ_JAGQBW010000014.1 GCF_024345835.1 Synechococcus sp. HJ21-Hayes
AATAGCTCGATGCCAGGTAAAACATTTGCTCCGCTGACCAGTGTGTCAGCCCTTTACCAGTAGTACTGGCTTGAAGCCTGCTGCTGGAGAGATAGAAAAGCCACCCCTAGGGGTGGCTTTTTTGTTGGCGGGATCAGCCCTGCCGATTCCGTCAAGAACGATGCACGTGCACCTGCTTCCATGTGCCGTTTTGGCGCTGCCAGACGCGGGTTTCGCAGCAGCTGGTCGTCATCGGTTCTCCACCGGCCAGGCGTTGGGTAAGGCGGGTGTAGCTCAACACCACGGCGTCTTCGCTGAGCCAACGCAGGTGCGGGCGTGCCATCGACACATTCACCGGATTGGCGTTGCTATCAGCGGGCAGCTCGAAGTAGTAGCGATGGAACGGCAGGCCTTCCGCCAGCACGCCGTTGGTTTCCGCTTCGAAGCAGCTCAGGTCGTCGTCGCAAAAGGCTGCATAGCTTCTCCAGTCGCCCTTTGCCACGCTCTCGAGCATGGCCTGGTTCAGGCTCAGGATGTCGCGATCACGATCGGTGGGAGACATCGGCTCAGGTGATCTGGCTGTAATCACTGATCCTCTCAAACAAGCCTGCATCGCGCCCGGGATTGCCCTCACGGTCGCTGAAGAGCGCTGCCATACCCGCTTCTGCGGCGGCCGTGATCTCCGCCAACGAGTCGCTGATGAACAGCACCTGGGCTGGCACAGCCCCCATGGCGGCGGCGATGGCGGTGTAGCTGCCGGGCACCTGTTTTGGCCCGGTGCGCGTGTCGAACCAGTGCCGGAACAGCCCGCGGAGATCTCCTGCCTGGCAGTGGCCGTAAAGCAACTGCTGAGCCGCCACCGACCCTGACGAGTACACCGCCAGAACTTTCTGTTGGTGGTGCCACTGCTTGAGTGCGGCGGGAACATCGTGGAACAGGGGTGCCACGATGTCGCCTTGGCTGTAGCCGGCCTCCCAGATGCGGCCCTGCAGGTCCTTGAGGGGAGTGAGTTTCACATCATTGTCGATCAGCCACTCCAGATAGGGCACCACATCCGTTCCCTCGCCCCGGCTAACTCGCAGTGCCATGGCCTCTGGGTGGGTGTCGCTAGCCCAGGCCTGATCAACGGCTTCAACGAGATCCTGTAGATCCGGATCATGGGCGTTCGCCTCGCAGTAGCTGGCCAGTCGTGCCCGGGCATAGGGGAACAGCACCTCGGCCACAAAGCTCACCGGGCAGGTGGTGCCCTCGATGTCCAGCAGGAGGTGGGTGATCTCTGGGGCTAGAGGCGTCATCGTGCAGCTCCCTGGAGCATGGCCTCCAGTAGCAGCTCCCGCCAGCGCTGCTCCAGCAGAAACTCCAGGATCTCCAGGTGTCGCATGGCCGTGTCGAGATCACGGCCCCAGGCATAGAGACCATGGCCGGCGATCAGCAACCCATGGGGCGCATCGCTGAGGTGGAGCCTCGCTTTGATCGACAGTCGCGGCAGATCCTGATCATTGGCCAGCACCGGAATCCGGGCCTCCGTGGCGTGGGTGCGGAAGCCCTCCAGCCCCTTCAGCATTTCCAGATCGGCCACCACGAGTTCCCCTGTGCCAGGGTCGCTGCTGGTTGTACGACTGCGGATCACCCAGTTCGACAGCAGAGTGCCGGCTTGGGAGTGGGTGTGGAGCACGGCCCCGGCGTCGCAACTGGTGATGATTGCCAGGTGCAGGGCCGTTTCAGCGCTGGCCTTGCCGGTGCCAGCAATCACCTGGCCCCGCTGGTCCACGCTGATCAGATCTGCTGGGGCCACCCGACCCTTGTGCACCCCGCTCGGGGCCATCAGCAGTTGCAGGGGATCCCGCTCCACCACACAACTGAAATTGCCGCCGGTGCCGTCGCACCAGCCACGGCGATGGATCTCCGCCATGGCGGCCGTGAGGCTAGGGGCCAGGGCCTCGGTCACAGGCGGGCGCGTGTCTGAGGGCATTGTGGGATGCGGCGGTGCGCTTTCCGGGACGCGAGGGGGGGTGAGGGTTGTTCAGCTCTGGCAACTGGGGCACCAGTGGCTGCTGCGCCCACCGAGCTTGTCGCGGCGGATGGGAGTGCCACAGAGCCGGCAAGGTTCGCCGCTCCGGCGATACACCCAGGCCGCGTTGCCGTAGTTGCCGTTGGTGCCGGTGAGGTCGCGAAAGTCGCTGAAGGTTGTACCGCCCACGCCGATGCTGGTTTCCAGTACCTCGACAAGCGCGGCGTGCAGCCTCTCCAGTTTTGGGCGGCCTATCCGGCCACTGGGGGTGTGCGGGGCAATGCCGCTCATGAACAGCGACTCATCGGCATAGATATTGCCCACTCCAGCCACCAGGGCCTGATCCAGCAGGGCGTTCTTGATCGGGCGGATGGATCCTGCCAGTTTCGATTTCAGATAGCTGGGATCGAAGGCGTTGCTGAAGGGCTCTGGGCCGAGTTTCTTGAGCCCGGTGATCACGGATTCCAGGGGGGCACCGGGGGGCACCCACCACATCTCGCCGAAGCTGCGGGTGTCTACGAAGCGCAGCTCCTGGCCGTTGCGATTCCAGATCTGAACGCGCGTGTGGGAGCAGGGCGGCTGCGCATCCGTCATCCAGAGGAACTGGCCGGTCATGCGCAGGTGCACTCCCCAATGGCCGGCGTCTTGGCCCTCCTGGCTCAGTTCCGCGAGCAGGTACTTGCCACGCCGTTTCCAGGCTTCTACGCGACAGCCCTCTAGGGCCGCGCAGAACAGCACAGGCTCTGGGGGAGCGGCAATGGCCCTGGCCCGCCGCACCTCGACCCGGGCGATCTCGAAGCCCACCACCTGGCGTTCCAGGCCGCGGCGAACGGTTTCAACCTCAGGCAGTTCGGGCAAAGGCTGGCCAGGTGGCGCATGGGGTTCCGCCAGGCTGCCATGCAGCCCATGGGGCCTCTTCACAAAGATCCCCGGCCTGGACTCCAGGCCGGGGATGGGGGTCACCTGGGGTGATTTCAGACGTGCCCGTGGGATCAGGCCTTGTCGAGTTCGCTCTCGGCGAAGTTGTTGGTGTTGATGCCGCCTTCAGAACCACTGAAGCCGTTGTAGTTCACCTTCTCGAAGCGCACCACCACGGGGTAGCGGATACCGGAGGTGTCGATCGAAGCGACGGTGCCGACTTCGTTGAACCAATAGGACTCAGGACGCTTGATGCGCACCTTGTCGCCGCGGGAGATGGCCATCGCTGCGCTGATGAGGTGTGGCTGTCAGAGCGAATGTACCCGCCCTCGACGGGCCTAGCCGCCAGCCGTCACGAAACGTGGCACCATCGACCTCCCTGTTCCAGAGCTCCCATGCCCGAGGCCCCGGCCCTCAGCCTCGAGTTGCCAGATCCCGAGAGCGACACCATCAGCTCGATGGAGTTTCTCGCCCGCATTGAGGAGGCCTGGGCGGTGTGCGACCGCTTCGATCTCCAGACCGAGATCTGGCGAGGGCGCATTCTCAAGGCCGTGCGCGATCGGGAACGCCGCGGCGGCGAGGGCCGGGGCGGTGGTTTCCTGCAGTGGCTGCGGGAGCAGGAGATCAGCAAGACCCGCGCCTATGCCCTGATTCAGCTGGCGGAATCCGCCGACGCCATGCTCGGTGAGGGGGTGATCGAGCAGACCAGCGTGAACAACTTCTCCAAGCGGGCTTTCATGGAAACGGCCCAGGCCGACCCTGAAGTGCAGTTGATGATCGGCGAAGCCGCTAACGAGGGCCAGCAGATCACCCGCAAGCAGGTGCGTCAGCTCACCGATGAATTCACGGCCGCCACCAGCCCCCTGCTGCCGGAGGAGATCCGCCAGCGCACGGCTGAGAACCTGCTACCCCCGCGGGCTGTGGCCCCCCTGGTGAAAGAGCTGGCCAAACTGCCGGAAGATCAGCAGGACGACCTGCGCAAGGTGCTGCGCGAGGAGCCTGAGCTAGAGCGGGTCAAGGATGTGACCAGCACGGCCCGCTGGCTCAGCAAGGCCGCTGAAGCGGGCCTGGCGGTGCGGGCCTTCCAGCAGGGGGAACTCGACCTCCCCAAGGCCATGCAGGAGGCTCAGCGGCTCGATGCCCTTGGGTTGCTGGCGGACGCGGTGGGCCAGGCCCAGGCCCTGGAAAGTGCCGTGCTCAAGTTGCATACCAGCTGGCGTCGCCTGGGGGGGCTGCAGGAGCGCCTCTGGGTGGAGAGCGGCAGCAGTACCCCCCACCTGCGGGAGCTGCTCAATGCCCTGCAGACCCTCAGTGGCAGCACCTTGCGGGTGTCCCTCGGGGAACTGGCCGGTGGGAAGCGGGTGAGGCTGCAGCTGGTGGAGGAATCGCCGGATCAGCTGGAGGCTCCGCCTATCCCCGTGGTGGGACAGGCCGGTTAAGGTCGCGCCAGGAGCAGCAGCGGTGAACGGTGGGGCGCGCCAACACACCAGCGCCTGACGCGAGCTCCGATCCCCTCGAGCAGGCCCTACTCAGCTATTTCGGCTGGCCCAGTTTTCGGCCTGGCCAGCGGCCTGTGGTGGAGGCCATGCTCCAGGGTCGGGACTGCCTGGCCGTTCTGCCCACCGGGGCTGGCAAATCCCTGTGTTATCAGCTGCCGGCCCTGGTGCGGGAGGGGCTGGTGTTGGTGGTGTCACCTCTGGTTGCCCTGATGGAAGACCAGGTGCTGCACCTGCAGCGCCGCGGTATTCCTGCGGCCTGCCTGCATCAGGGTCTGGATCCGGGACGACGGCGGCAGTTGCTGGAGCGGGTGCGCGAGAACCGCCTGCGGCTGCTCTACCTGGCACCCGAGCGCCTGCGGGTGGAGGCCACCCGGCGCCTGCTGGAGGAGATTCAGGACGAGGGACATCTGGTGGCGGTGGCGGTGGATGAGGCCCACTGCATCAGCGCCTGGGGCCACGATTTCCGCCCGGACTACCGCCGGCTCGGCAGCTTGCGGCAACTCTGCCCGGGCGTTCCCCTGGTGGCCCTCAGTGCCACGGCTGCCCCCCGGGTTCGGGCTGATCTGATTCGGATGCTGGAGTTGCGGCGGCCGTTGATCCAGGTGCGCTCGGCCCGGCGGGAGAACCTCTCCTATGCCATGCGGCGGCGCCCCAAGGATCCCCTGCCGGACGTGTTGGAGGCCCTGGGCCTGGCCCGCGGTGCGGTGTTGATCTACGCCCGCACCCGTCGCTCGGTAGAAAGCTGGGCCAAGCGGCTCTCGGAAGCGGGGATCGAGGCGATCGCCTATCACGCTGGCATGGATCCGGAGAGTCGTTCCCTCTCGTTGACCCATTTCCAGGAGCATCCTGCGCCGGTGCTGGTGGCCACCGTGGCCTTTGGCATGGGGGTGGATCGGCCGGACGTGGGCCTTGTGCTGCACCTGGATCTGCCCGCCAGTGCCGAGGGCTATCTGCAGGAATCGGGCCGGGCCGGGCGGGATGGGTTGCCGGCCCGCTGCCTGGTGCTGTTCGACCCCGACGACCGCACCAGCCTCGGTTGGGCAATCCGGTCCGCGGGCCAGCAGGGGAGCGAGACCACACCCGATCCCCTACGCCTGGAGCTGTCCCAGCAGCAGCTCCGCCGCATGGAGGCGGTGGCCGAGGGGCCGGGCTGCCGCGAGCAGGCACTGCTGCTGGCTGTGGGGGAGCTGGTGCCCCCGTGCGGCCGCTGCGATCGCTGCCTCTCCAGGCCTGCCCTGGTGGACTGGTCTCAGGAGGTGGGCCAGGTGCTGGAGTTGCTGGAGCAACGCAGAGGCACGGATCTGCGCAGCCTCGGGGACGACCTCGCCTCCGCTGAAGGTGCGGAGGTGGACCGCTGGCGTTGGCTGGCCCGGCGGCTGGTGCAGGAAGAGCTGATCAGCGAGAGCGATGACGGTAGCCAGCGGCTCTGGCTCAAGCCGGCGGGTCGCCGGTTCCTGCGCCAGCCCTGGCCCCTGAAACTCGCCGCCTGATCAGCCTGATCAGCTCTGTTTGGCCTTGCAGAGATCGGTGATCAACTGCTCTTCAAAGTCGCTCTGGGGGGCATCCCAGCTCTTCCAGGTGCCGGACTGACCGGTGGCATTGAGCCGGCGGGCACTGCAGTTAATGGCCAGGTAGAGGGGTTGACCATCGCTGTTAAGGCTGGGGGCCACAAAGCTGCCGCCCATGGGCTGCCAGTTCGCCCAGTCCACCTGCAGGGGGCCGTAGCTGCGCCAGTCGGGGGTGCTGGGCTTGGCGGTGGCGGCCACCGGCTTCGCCGCGGCGGGCTTGGGGGCAATGGCCACCGGTTGGACCTGCGGCGTGGGCTGCACCACCGGCTTGGCGGCCACGGGCTGGACGGTTGGTTGAACGGCAGGCTTCACGGCTGGTTTGGCGGCCACGGGCTTGGCGACCACTGGTTTAGGGGCTGCGGGTTTGGCCGCGGCGGGTTTCACCGCGACGGGCTTGGCGGCCGGTTTCGGCGCGGTGGCCGTGCGCAGCTTCAGGGTTGAGCCGGCCATCAAGGCATTGGGTTTGGCCAGGCCGTTGAGGCCGGCCAGCCGCTCCATGGGCACGCCATAGAGATCCGCAATTTCCGAGAGGGTCTCACCCGGCATCACCTTGTGCTCCTTGGCGTTGCGGTTCACCGCGGGCTTGGCGGCAGTGGCGCGCGCCGTGCTGGCCGGTCCCGGCACCTGGATCCGACTGCCTGCCCAGAGATCCTTGGCGTCCTTGAGGCCGTTGAGTTGCATTAGGCGCTGCACGGAAACGCCGTAGCGCTCGGCAATTTCGGAGAGGGTTTCGCCGGGCTTCACCGTGTAGTTGCCTGCACCGCCGCTGCCGCCGCTGCCGCCGGTGCGGCCGGGGCTGGCACTACCGGCACCCGGCACCTGGATGCGACTGCCGGCCCAGAGGTCCTTGGCATCCTTGAGGCCGTTGAGCTGCATCAGCCGTTGCACGGAAACGCCGTAGCGCTCGGCAATTTCGGAGAGGGTTTCGCCAGGCTTCACCACCACCTCGCCGGCCAGGCCCGGCAGGGGCAGCAGCAGGGCGAGAACCAGGGCGGCAGCGGAGCGGCGCATGGAGGGAGTGGGTGGGCGATGGGCTGAACATTAAGGAGATCCGAGGGCTGCGCCAGTCCCCGGGAGGCACTGAATTCAATTCAGCCCAGCAGGCGGCGGAGCAGCGGTAACCGGTCGCCGTAGGGCGGGTAGCGAAAAGGGGTATCCAGGCGGAAGGGACGCCGCAGCACGGCGCGTTGGTGGGAGAAGGTGTCGAAGCCCGCTTTGCCGTGGTACGCCCCCATGCCGCTGGCGCCCACTCCCCCGAAGGGCAGGTTTGGTACCCCCACGTGCATGATCACGTCGTTGAAGCACACCCCACCGGAACTGGTGCCCTGCAGTAGCTGCTCCTGGGCTGCCCTCTGGCTGGAAAAGAGATAGAGCGCCAGGGGTTTGGGCCGCTGGTTGATCAGGCTGATGGCGCTCCCCAGGTTGGGGATGGAGAGCACGGGCAACAGCGGCCCGAACAGCTCCTCCTGCATCAGGGGGTCGTCGAGACTCTCCACCGCGATCAGGGTGGGGGCGATGCGGCCCCGACCGGCATCGCTCTGGCCCCCCCAGAGGATCTGCCCCCGTTGGCGCGCGCCCTCCAGCAGCCCCGACAGGCGTTGGAACTGGCTGGCGTTCACGATCGAGGCCAGGTCGGGGGAGTTGAGGGGATCGTTGCCGAAGCAGGCCGTGAGCCGCTCCTGCATCAGGCGGATCAGGGGCTCGCGGATCCCCTCCTGCACCAGTAGGTAGTCGGGCGCGATGCAGGTTTGTCCGGCGTTGAGGGCCTTGCCCCACACCAGACGCCGCGCCGTCACTGTCAGGTCGGCGTCAGCCAGCACCACGGCCGGGCTTTTCCCCCCCAGCTCCAGGGTCACCGGGGTGAGGTGCTGGGCCGCGGCGGCCATCACCAGCCGCCCCACCCTCTCGCCGCCTGTGAAAAAGATGTGATCGAACCGCTCCTGCAGCAGCGCCTGGGCCGTGTGGCCATCACCCAGCACCACCTGCACGGTGTCCGGAGGGAAGGCGGTGGTGATCAGATCGGCGATCAATTGCGCGGTGGCCGGTGCCTGTTCCGAGGGTTTCAGCACGGCGGTGTTGCCCGCCGCCAGGGCACTCACCAGCGGTTGGATGCAGAGGTGGAACGGGTAGTTCCAGGGGCCGATGATCAGCACGCAGCCCAGGGGTTCGCTGATCACCTCCGCGGAGCCGGGTTGGAGGCTCAGGGGCACGCCCACCCGGCGTGGGGCCATCCAGCGCCGCAGCTCCCGGCGGCTGAGCTGAATCTCCTGTTGCACGGCCACCAGCTCGAAGTAGGCCTCAACCGGTGGCTTGCCCAGGTCGTGGGCGAGGGCGGCCAGCACCGCATCGCCATGGGTTCGCACTGCCCGCTCCAGTCGTTCCAGCTGGGCCAGGCGCCAGGCCAGCGGGCGTGTCAGCCCGTCGCTCACCGGTTGGCGTAGGGCGGTGATCGGTGGCTGGGTTGGGCTGGAGACCATGGGTGCTGGGGCTCTGGGTGGGTTCAGAGCAGCCACCTCAGGTCGGTGAGGTGACGGTAGTGCTGCCGATAGGCCTGCTGGATCGCCTGGATCAAGTGTGTGATGGCTGCATGGGCGAGCAGATCGGCCTGCACCAGGATCACATCGGCATCCATGATCCCGGTGGCATAGGGCAGTGGGGCTAACTCCAGGTGCGGCTGGAGCCAGGCCCGGCCGATCGGGTGGGTCACCACCAGGTGGCGCTGATCACTGCAGCTGCCCTCCCACTGCTGCCAGGTGTAGCGGGTGATGGTGTGGGGTGTGCGCCAGAGCCCCAGCCTCCGCAGGGCGCTGCTGGTGTGGGGAAAGTCGGCTGGATTGGCGGCCAGGGAGGGATAGGCGGCAAACCGGGCGGGGCCAAGATCGATGGTCTGCTGCAGGGGATGCCGGGGGTGGGTGGTGACGGCCAGCTCGTACTGCACCAGCGGCAGGGCCACCAGGTTCCCCAGGGCCAGGGGCTGCCTCTGCCGGAGGGTGGCGGTGTTCAGGGGGGCCGTGGGCAGCAGATCCAGTACCGACACCACCGCCAGATCCAGCACGTGCTGTTCCAGCAGCACCAGGGTGCGCTGCTCCCCAAACCAGGGCCGCTCCAGGGCCGGCGGATGCCGATCGCTTGTCATGGTTTGGATGGCGCGGTTCCAGGGGGAGCCCACCCAACGCAGATCCTCTGGCGCCTGGTGGATCCGCAGCCGCTGCGACGAACGCCGCAGATCCTGAAGCAGGGTGTGGTCGCCTAGGGCCCGGTACTGGCCGTCGGGCTGTTTGGCGAAATTGAGGCCCAGCCGGGTGCTCACCTGCCGGTAAATGCGCGACACGGAGCTCTGATCGCGCTTGATCTGGAGTGCCACCTCTTGGGTGCTGGGGGTGATCTCCAGCAGATCGATCACGGGGATCCCGTCGAGGAGGATGTCGGGCATGGCGATCGGGCCGACTGGGAGCCGCTGTGGCCCGTGAGGGGGATATGCCAAGAGTGCATGCACTAATGCACTGAATCAATGCCCAGTGGTGGGTAGGCCGTGTCAGCCGGTGGTGGTGAAGGCCTGAAACACCAGGTCCACCTGGGCTCCACCCTTTGCACTCGTGCCCAGTTCCACGCTGCCGCGGTGGTTCTCCATGGTGGTGCGCACCACAAACAGCCCCAGGCCGCTGCCGTTGCTCTTGGTGGTGTGCAGCGGGTGCACCACGGTGGCATCGCCCTGGAAGCCTGGGCCGTTATCGGCCACCTGGAGCCGCCACTGCTGCTGCTCCCGTTGCAGGCTGACGCCGATCCATGGGGCGCTGGTGGTGCTCCCCGCCACGGCTTCCGCCGCATTGCGCAGCAGGTTCACGATGGCGATCTGGATCTGGGCGGCGTCGCCCTCGATCCAGGCTGGTGCCGCTGGGTTCTGATCCAGGTCCGAGCTGTCGATGCCGAGGCGGGCGGCGGCGGTGCCGGTGCGGGCATACAGCACGGCACTTTGCGCGACGGCCCGCAGGTCGAGCCGTTGGTGCTCCGTCTGCACGTTGCGCAGCAGGCTGCGCATCTTTTCGATGGTCACCACCACCCGGTTGGCTTCGTCCCGGATGCTGTGGAGTTGTTCGCGCCAGGCGGCGGGGAGTTCACGGCCGTCGTCTGCCCGGGCCCGCTCCAGCAAGAGCTGGCTATTGAGCAGCAGCACGCTGAGGGGCTGATTGATTTCGTGGGCCACCGCGGCCGCCTCGAGGCTGCTGCGCAGCTTGTCCTTCAGCAGGGCCAGGGTCTGGGCATCGCGGTAGCGCTCGCGCTCCATCAACTGGCGCAAGCTCTCTTCCCTTTGGCGGAGTTCGCCGGTGAGGGTGTTGAAGCGGGCCACCAACTGGCTGATGGAGGCCTCCAGGCTGGCCATCTCCTCGCCGGCATCACGGCCGAGCTGGCTCTGCAGGCTCAGGGTGGCCTGGGGGTTCTGATCCTCGAGGCTCTGGCTCACCTGCTGGGCAGCGCCCTGCAGTTGCCTGAGGGGCAGGAGCAGGGAGCGGATCAGTCGGTTCAGCACCCACAGAGCTACCGCCAGGGCTGCACTGGTGGCGGCCAGGGCCACCCAGGCATCGCGCTCGCTGTTGGTGGCCCTGGAATCGGCAGCGATGGCGGTGAGCAGGAGCCAGTTGAGCCCTTCTTGCCGTCCCCAGGGGCTGGCTTCGATCACATAGGAATGCCTGCCCACACGCACCCGTTCGGGATCGGTGGTGCGCAGGGCCTGCGGTTCCGCCGGGTGCGCTTCAAAGAAGGCGCGCCGGAGCTCCTGGGCCAGGGGATCCTTCACGTTCTGGAGGGCGGCGCGGGCCAAGCGGCCATTGACGCGCTCCAGGGTGTAGCTGGGCCTTGAGCTGGCCACCAGCCTGCCGTCGGGCTCCACGATCAGAGCCAGGCCATCGCGGTATCGCCACACGCCTTGCAACCAGGTGCTCAGTTGACTGAGCACCATGTCCACCCCAATCACGCCGATTAAGCGTTGGCCCGGTCCATAAATCGGCGCGTTGTAGGAGATCGAGAAGATCTCCGGCTTGTCCTCCCAGGAGTAGATCGAGCTCCATGTGGGCTTGCCGGATTTCACTGTGTCGGCGTACCAGGCCTCCTCGTGGAAGGCGTTCA
Source organism: Synechococcus sp. HJ21-Hayes (assembly GCF_024345835.1). GTDB lineage: Bacteria > Cyanobacteriota > Cyanobacteriia > PCC-6307 > Cyanobiaceae > Vulcanococcus. Next base: position 11,100 of record NZ_JAGQBW010000014.1, read on the forward strand.
TGCCGGGGATCGTCTCCAGCAGCTTCCCCCGCTTGCCGTTGCGCTCCATGGCGTAAACGCCGAGGGTTCCACGGCCCAGTTTTGGGGTGTCTTCATTCAGCAGCAGCTGGCCGTCATCGGTGCGTTCAATGCCGATGAACTCGCCGCCGGCGCTGCCGTAGTTGATGTAGGGCACGGGAAACACCTGCATCTGGCGCCAGAACACCTGGCTGAGATGGTTGAAATCCTTCAGGGTTTCGGGGTTGGTGGTGACCTCCAGCAGGTTGAGATCGTTGATGGTGCGAGGAAAGCTGAGCTTCTGTGAGAGCCGTTCCGATAGCTCCCGGATCGAGGCATTGCGCCGATAGAGCTCGCTCACCTGCAGGCCGCTGCGCTGGCCTAGCGCATAGGTGAGGCCACTGAGGCTGCCTGCCACCAGCAGCAGTTGCAGCCCGGTCGCCAGGCCCAGCCTGCTTCCCAATCGCTGGGGCCAGGCGTTCATCGGTCGTCTCCAGGCTATGGGCTGAGCTCGCCCAACAGGGCTGCCTGCCGGATCAGTTCGGCACCCCGCACCCCCAGCTTCTGGGCGATGGCCTTGCGGTGGGTTTCCACGGTGGCCACGGTGAGGGCGGTGGCCCGGGCGATCTCCTTGTTGCTCAGTCCCTGGCCGATCAGGCCGTAGATCTGCTGTTGCCGCGGGGTGAGTTGCGGCTTCGGTTGGTCCAGGCAGGTGGCGATCACCTGCTGGAGTGTGCTGAAGGCGGCGGTCTTGTCCACCACGCCCCGCACCATGGGCTGCAGGTGTGCCGGACAGATGAAGCTGGAGGCCTGGCCGGAGAGCACCACCAGCTGGGCCCTGGGATTCAGCTGGGCGAGGCTGTCCGCCACGGCAATGCCATCCCCGTCCGGCAAGGAGAGATCCAGGAGCAGCAGGTCGGGTGGGTCGGTCTGGCAGTAGGCCAGGGCCTCTGCTTGGCTGCTGGCCACGGCGCTGATCTCGATCCCCGGCAGCGCCTGAAGCATCGAGCGCAGGAGCTGTAGGAACATCAGCTGGTCTTCGACGATCAGACAGCGCAAGGGCCGCTCTGGGTACGTGCCATCACAATGGAACGTACCCACAACTTTGGCCTTTTGCTCTGAGGGATGGCCATGATTTGAAAGCCCTTGACGAGACTTGAACTCGTGACCTCTCCCTTACCAAGGGAGTGCTCTACCGCTGAGCTACAAGGGCATGTGGAAGGTGGGCCGGGCTGGATTTGAACCAGCGTAGGCAGAGCCAGCGGATTTACAGTCCGCCCCCATTAACCACTCGGGCACCGACCCGAACCACACCCCAAGAATTTACCAGCCGGCCTGGCGGCCCCCCGCAGAACTCAGGGGGAGCGGGCCTTGGCTCCTCTCTTTACGATCGACCGCAGTGGCGTCCGGTTCGCCGGTGCAATCCCTCCCGCCGGTGCAATCCATGCGCGTGTTGCTGCTCAACGGTCCCAACCTCAACCTGCTGGGCCTGCGGGAGCCTGGGCTCTATGGCGCCCAAACCCTGGCCCAGATCGAGGCGGCCCTGGCCGAGCGGGCCGGAGCCTTGGGGGTGGAGTTGGAGTGCTTCCAGAGCAACCATGAAGGCGCCCTGGTGGACCGCATCCATGCGGCCCGCGCCGCCGCGGACGGCATCCTGATCAACGCCGGAGCGTTCACCCACACCTCCGTGGCCCTGCGCGATGCCCTGCTGGGGGTGGCCATTCCCTATGTGGAGCTGCACCTGAGCAACGTGTACGCCCGCGAGCCTTTTCGGCACCACTCCTTTCTGGCCGACAGGGCCGTGGGGGTGATCGGTGGCTTCGGCCCCACCAGCTACAGCCTGGCCCTTGAGGGGCTGGTGGCCCACCTGCACGCCCAGGCCCCAGCATGAGCACCGCCCGGGTGAAGTGGCTGGTGGCCCCCAGCAGTGTTAGCTGGCTGGAGCAGGCCAAGGCCCGGCCGGATCTGGTGCTGATCGATCACGCCCATTGCGAGCGCAAGGCGGCTGGTGTGGCCCTGCAGCTGATGTTCCGCTACCCCTCCGATGAAGGGTTGGGGGCGGCGCTCAGCCCACTGGCTCGGGAGGAGTTGGAGCACTTTGAGCTGGTGCTGCAGCTCCTGCAGCGGCGCGGCATGGCCCTGAGGCCGCTGCCCGCGCCCGGGTATGGGGCCCAGCTCACGGCGGCGGTTCGCAAGGGTGAGCCCCACCGCATGCTGGATTCCTTCCTGGTGGCCGGCTTGATTGAGGCCCGCAGCCATGAACGCATGGCGCTGCTGGCGGCCCACAGCCTGGAGCCGGAGCTGCGCGATCTCTACGCCGACCTGCTAGCCAGTGAAGCCCGCCACTTCGGCCTCTATTGGCTGCTCTGCGAAGAGCGCTACGGGCGCGAGGCCACCGTGGCGCGGCTGCAGGAGCTGGCGGCTGTGGAGGCGCAGGCACTGAGCGGCGTGTTGCTGAACCCGGAGGAGGTCCGCATGCATTCGGTGGGACTGGCCGATTAGGTCTGCCAGCCGAAACCGAGCCTGGGAATCCTCCCCAGCACTCTTCAATCCAGCAGCGGGAACCGCTGGGCGATGGGATCGCCACTGAACTGGGCTACCCAGCCCTCAGGATTGTCGAAGAAGCGGATCGCGCAGAACTGGGGAGCGCTGCCCATGTCGAACCAGTGCTTGGTGCCGGCGGGCACGCTGATCCAGTCGCCTGTTTCGCAGAGCACCTGCAGCACCTCCTCGCCGATGTGCAGGCAGAACAGGCCGCGCCCTTCCACGAAGAAGCGCACCTCATCTTCCGCGTGGATGTGCTCGGAGAGGAATTTCTGGCGCAGGGCCGCCCGCTCCGGGTGCTCCGGTGTCATCCGGATGGCATCCACCGTGGGGTAAGTGCCGCTCGCCTGCACCCGCGCGATCTGGGCGGCGTAGGCGGCCAGGATGGCGGTGGGGTCGGCATCGGCAGCCAGGTTCACGGGGGCTTCCCAGCGCTCAAAGCCGATGCCCCGTTCCGCCAGGGCTTCGGCGATCAGGCTGGGATCGTTGCTGGCCAGGGTTGGAATTGGATCTTCAGCGGCCATGGCCGGAAAGATCTGCAGATGACTCATCGGGCCGATCCGCACAGCTGCTCCACCCTAGAAAGGGGCCTGCAGTGACCCCCCGCGTGAGCTCGGCCGATCCACTGAGAGCCCCGGCACTGCAGGCTGGGCTCACCTTGGTGGGTGTGGGGCCTGGGGATCCCAACCTGCTCACCGTGGCGGCCGTGCGCACCATCGGGGCGGCGGCGGTGGTGGCCTACCCCGTGGCGCGACCGGAGTCGGAGGGCATGGCGGCCCGCATTGCGGCCCCCTGGATTCGCCCCGATCAGCGCCGGCTGCCGCTGCTGTTCCCGATGGTGAGCGAGGCGGAACCGCGCCGGCTCGCCTGGCACGCCGCTGCCGATGCCCTGGCCGCCGAGGTGGCGGCCGGCCAGGCCGTTGTGCTGCTGTGTGAGGGCGATGCCTCCCTGTTCGCCAGCGCCTCCTATGCCCTCTTGGCCCTGGCCGAGCGGCATCCCACCTGCCCGGTGGCGGTAATCCCTGGCATCACGGCGGTGGCTGCCGCCGCCGCGGCTGGCCGCTGGCCGCTGGCCCTGCAGCAGGACGCCCTGCTGGTGCGCCCCACCCCTGAAACCCCCGCGCAGATGGAGGCGTTGCTGGACAACGCCCGGGACACCGCCATGGTGCTGGCCCTTCTCAAGCTGGGGCACCGCTGGGCCTGGGTGCGGCCGATCCTGGAGGCCCGGTGCCTGTTGGCAACGGCGTTGTTCGCCCAGCGGGTGGGCTGGCCCGACCAGCTGCTGGCGCCTGCGGCCGAGGTGCCCGGCAACGAGCAGCCCTACTTTTCACTCCTGTTGATTCGGCAGGTTTGGCCGGACGTGCTGCCCTGAGCCCATGACACCTGCCCACTGGTTCGCCCTGCTGCACCCGGTACTGATGATCCTGTTCGTGTACCCGGTGGTGGGGGCCACGATCCGGCTGGGGATCCTGGTGCGCGAGCAGCGGCTGGGCATCACCCAGCAGCCCGCCCTAGTGCCGGTGGAACACGCCGACCACGGCCGCTGGGTGACCAGCGGCACGGTGGTGGCGGTGCTGATCGCCCTGGTGTGGAGCTACGGGGTGCACGCGGTGCCCGTGGTGCGCTTGCTGCCCCTGTTGGCAGTGGTGGCGGGCTGTCTGGGTAGCTGTCTGGCCCTGTGGTGGGTGAAGGCGCCGGGCCTGCGGGCTGCCTTTGCCTTGCTCTGCTGGTTCGCCCTGCTGGCCCTGGGCCTGCAGCCGGAGGTGTGGCGCCTCAGCGACAATCCCCTGGGCGCCGCTTTCTGGGGCTCCCACTACTGGAGCGGTTGGCTGCTCTGCGGCCTACTGCTGTTTGGCATGGCGGCCAAGCCCGAGATCGCCAGCTCCCTGCGGCTGCGGCGGCTGCACGTGAGTGCGGCGGTGCTGATGGCGGTGCTCCTGGCGGTTCAGGCCATCACCGGCAGCCGCGACCTATGGCAGATGGGAGCTGGCGGTTAGCCCATCAGCGACTCCTGTGCCCGCTCCAGCAGCTCCTGGGCGTCTGCTGGGGTGGGCGCGCGCATCAGGGCATGGCGCAGCTGGGGTGCGCGGGGGAAGCCCTGGCAAGTCCAGCCCATGTGTTTGCGGGCGATCAGCAGCCCGTGGTCGCCCTTGGCAGCCACCAGGGCCGCGAGCTGTTCGGCGGCCAGCTGGATGCGCTCGCGGGCCGCGGGGGTGGGGGGAATGGGCCGGCCGCTGAGGGCCGCATCGATCTGGCCCACCAGCCAGGGGGCGCCCATGGTGCCCCTGCCAACCATCACGCCATCGGTGCCCGTGATCTCCAGACAGCGCAGGGCATCCTCGGGGCTATTCACATCGCCGTTGGCGATCACGGGGATGGTGAGGGCTGCCTTCACTGCGGCGATGGTGGACCAGTCGGCCTGGCCCTTGAAGCCCTGCTCGCGGGTGCGGCCATGCAGGGTCAGCAGCTGGGCGCCGGCGTCCTCCAGCTGGCGGCACCAGGCCACGGCACTGGCGTTGGGCGCCCCGCACCAGCCCAGGCGCGTCTTCACCGTCACGGGGATCTGCACGGCCGCGGCCACGGTGTCCACGATGCATGCCGCCAGATCGGGGTCGCGGATCAGGCCGCTGCCGCCGCCCTTTTTGGCGATCTTCTTCACCGGGCAGCCCATGTTGATGTCGATCAGGAAGGCGCCGCTGGCTTCCGCCCGCCGCGCGGCCTCGGCCATGGCCTCTGGCCGGTGATCGAACAGCTGCACCCCAATGGGGCCAGCTTCCTGGTGGAGCTCCTCCACTTTCTGCAGCCCGAATCCCAGCTCCAGGCTGGTGGCATTCACCATCTCGGTGAACAGCAGGGCATCGGGGGCCCAGCGCCGCACCAGCCCCCGGAAGATGCGATCGCTCACGCCGGCTAGGGGCGATTGCAGCACCCGGCAGCGCAGGCGCCGTGCCGTGCCGTTTCCGGGCAGCACCAGATCCGGCGAAGGGATGGGAGGGCTGGTCATCGTGGCGCCATTCTGGAGGGGCTCCAGGCCGCCAGCACCCTGTGGAAGCCGCCACTACGCCCGATCCCTACCCCCTGAGCCGTGTGCTGCTGGAGGCGGTGCTGACTGATCGCACCAGTGATCGCTTCGTGTGTGAGCTGATCTGGCCGCGCCTGGGGTACTGGCCCGATGGTTCCGGCACTTGGAGCGCGGGCCCGGCTACGGGGGCGGATTGGCGGGAGTCGTTTCCGATCGAGCCCCAGTTCATCGCCGAGCGGCCCCCCAGCGTGAAGCTCACCCGCTCCATCGCCAAGGAGCACAAACAACTGCTCAAGGAGCAGCTGGGCTTCGCTGGTTACCGCATCGGCGAGCTCTACCCGCGCCGCACCCGCCGCGCCACAGCGGTGAACTGGCTGCTGGCCCACCTGGCGGAGTTGGGTGAGCCCCTGCCCGCTACAGGGCCGGTGCCTCCCTTGCTGGATCAGCCCGCCGATCCGGTGTTGGGCCATCCCGGCGATCGGCCGATCAGCTGATCACACCTGGATGGTGATCGATGGATGCTTGCTCTACACCAGCTGCTGTTGGTGGTTGTAGGCGTAGAGCTTCCGGTCGGACAGGTCGACCACGATTGTGGTGATGAGGTCCACCATGGCGGAGGCTCGCGTGGGCGAGGCAGGGAGACAGAACCCCACGCCCTGGCGAGACTCGTGATGTCCCGACCCGAGACACTCGAAAGGAATACGGCTTCACTGGCCTGTAGGGTCGACAACAGGACAAGTTGTTGAGATAAGCCGTTTTGGCGCTTCCTGTCGTCGCCATCATTGGGCGGCCCAATGTGGGCAAATCCACCCTGGTCAACCGTCTGTGCAAGAGCCGTGAGGCGATCGTGCACGACGAACCCGGCGTGACGCGCGATCGCACCTACCAGGAGGGCTACTGGGGGGATCGCACCTTCCGCGTGGTGGATACCGGCGGCCTGGTGTTCGACGACGACAGTGAATTCCTGCCGGAGATCCGCGAGCAGGCCAACCTGGCCCTGGCGGAAGCTGCCGTGGCGGTGGTGATCGCCGACGGCCAGCAGGGCCTGACGGCGGCCGATGAATCCATCGCCGAATGGCTGCGGGGCCAGAAGGTGCCCGTGCTGCTGGCGGTGAACAAGTGCGAGTCGCCCGATGCCGGCTTGGCCATGGCGGCGGAGTTCTGGAGCCTGGGCCTGGGTGAGCCCTATCCCGTGTCCGCGATTCACGGTGCCGGCACCGGTGATCTGCTCGACAAGGTGGTGGGCTATCTGCCGCCCGTGGAGGAGCAGGAGGGCGAAGAGCCGATTCAGATGGCGATCATCGGCCGCCCCAACGTGGGTAAGTCCAGCCTCCTCAATGCGGTGTGCGGGGAGAAGCGGGCGATCGTGAGCCCGATTCGTGGCACCACCCGCGACACGATTGACACCACCATCGTGCGCGAGGGCAAGCCCTGGAAGCTGATCGACACCGCCGGTATTCGCCGCCGCCGCAGTGTCAGCTACGGCCCCGAATACTTCGGCATCAACCGCAGCTTCAAGGCGATCGAGCGCTCCGATGTGTGCGTGCTGGTGATCGATGCCCTCGATGGCGTTACCGAGCAGGATCAGCGCCTAGCGGGGCGGATTGAAGAAGACGGCCGCGCCTGCGTGATCGTGGTGAACAAGTGGGACGCCATCGAAAAGGACAGCCACACCATGCCGGCCATGGAGAAGGAGCTGCGCTCCATGCTCTATTTCCTGGACTGGGCCCCCATGGTCTTCACCTCCGCCCTCACCGGCCAGCGGGTGGACAGCATCTTTGCCATCGCCACGGTGGCGGTTGAGCAACACCGCCGTCGGGTGAGTACCTCGGTGGTGAATGAGGTGTTGCGTGAGGCGGTGAGCTGGCGTTCGCCCCCCACCAGCCGGGGTGGTCGCCAGGGCCGCATTTACTACGGCACCCAGGTGGCCACACGGCCCCCGAGCTTCACCCTGTTCGTGAACGACCCCAAGCTGTTCGGTGACACCTACCGTCGCTACGTCGAACGGCAGATCCGCGAAGGCCTCGGTTTTGAAGGTTCTCCCCTCAAGCTCTTCTGGCGTGGCAAGCAGGAGCGCGATGCCGAGAAGGATCTGGCGCGTCAGCAGGCCCGCGGCCGCTGAGGCGCGAGGGCTGTCGCAGGGATACGCCTAGATGGATTGGTTGCGGCAGCTTCCCATCGGCCAGTACGTCGATGGCACGGGCAGTTGGCTGCGGAGCCTGGATCCGCGCCTGAAGCTGGCCTGGACCCTCGCCTTTCTGCTCACCCCGATCCTGGCAGGGCCAGGCTGGCGCCTGGCCCTGGTGGGGCTGCTGTTGTTGGTTACCGCCCTCAGCGGCTTGCCCTGGCGCCTCTGGCGGCAGAGCCTGCCGGTGTTGTTGGCCCTGGCCCTGCTGGTGGGCGTGCTGTCGGCCCTGCTGCCGGCAGGGGGCGTGGCCCCTGCCCAGCTGCAGCGCCCGCCGGCGGAGCTGCGCCTGGCGCCGGCGCAGCCTGGTGGCGAGCCGGTCAGCCGCAGCGGCACTCCCTGGGAGCTGCTGCGCTGGGGCCCGCTGCAGCTGGGGCCGGTGCCCCTCGGGCCCCTGGTGATCACGCGCCGCTCCGCTGAGCTCGGCATCAACGGCGCCACTCTGCTGTTCACCCTCATTCAGAGCGCCAATCTGTTGCTGCTCACCACGCCGCCGGAGGCCCTGGTGTGGGCGCTCGCCTGGTGTATGGCGCCCCTGCGGCCCCTAGGGGTGCCGGTGGATCGGCTGGGGTTCACGCTGTTGCTGGCGCTGCGATTCCTGCCCCTGGTACAGGAGGAATTTCAAAATTTGTTGCGTTCGATTGCGACGCGCTCGGTGAACTTGCGCCGCCTGGGATGGCAGGCCTCCCTCGGCCTGGTGTTGGCCTTGGGGGAGCGGCTGCTGGCCAATGTGTTGTTGCGGGCCGAGCAGGGGGCGGAATCCCTGTTGGCCAGGGGCGGTCATTGGATCACACCCGCCCAGTTGCAGCGCAATGGCGTGTCCTCCAAGGGCCTGCAGCTACTGGTTGGCGTTGGCCTGGTGGTGATGCTGGGACTGCGGTGGAAGTACGGTGCCTTCTGATTGGTATCCCTCCCAACAGAACCCGTGAGCACGGAGCGCTACCTCAACCACCCCACGTTTGGCTTGCTGTATCGCGTTGCTGAAGCCGGAGAAGGGCGCGATCTCTACGCGACGCTCTATGCCCAGCGCATGTTTTTTGTGGTGACCCTGCAGGAGCGCGGCGCTCAATTTGAAGTGCTGCCGCTCATGGATGCGCGCCATCTGGCTGAACAGAACCTGGCCCGGGCCCGCCGGGAGGGGCCCGAAGCCCATGCCCGCTGGCGACAATTGTTCGACCAGACCTTCATCTGAAGCCTTGCCTGAGTTCGCTGCCGCCGCTGCTGCGTCCCTGGCGGAGCGGTATCAGGCCCTTCGGGCCCAGCTCCACCCCGGTACCCGCCTGCTGGCGGTGAGCAAGGGGCATCCGGCGGAGGCCATTCGCAGCCTGGCGGGCCTGGGCCAGCGCAGTTTTGCCGAGAGTCGGCTGCAGGAGGCCATCCCCAAGCAGGAGGCCCTGGCCGATCTTCCGCCGCTGGATTGGCACTTCATCGGCCGGCTGCAGGCCAACAAGGTGCGCCCCGTGCTCCGCCAGTTCGGCACGATCCATTCTCTCGATTCCCTGGCCCTGGCGGCACGGGTGGCCCGCATCGCCGCTGAGGAGGGCTGCCGACCTGCGTTGTTTCTGCAGGTGAAACTGCGCCCGGATCCCAGCAAAACCGGCTTCTCTGCGCCGGAGTTGCGGGAGCAGTGGCCCCAGTTCCAGCAGTTGCCGGGGGTGCGGATCGTGGGGCTGATGACCATGGCTCCCCTCGGTCTCAGCGCCGACCAGCGCCGCCCCCTCTTCGGCGAGTGCGCAGCCTTGGCCCAGGAGCTGGGCCTAACGGAGCTGTCGATGGGCATGAGTGGCGATTGGCCCGAGGCGGCGGCGGCCGGCAGCACCTGGGTGCGGCTTGGTTCCGTTTTGTTTGGTCCCAAACCTTGCCAGGGCTGACGTGGGACGCTATTCAGGTCAATAGCCAAGCTCGAGGTTCCAAGGTGTCGTTGTTCTCCCGTCTGCGCGCTGTTGTCTCTGGTGACGACTACCTAGACGGTTACGACGACGACGATCTCGAGTACGACCAGTCCGACGTGCCCGAAACCAGCACCACCACTCGCTCGGGCGCCCTGGCCCTCACCAGCGATTTCGAGGCGGTGGACCCCTTCGCTGGTAGCAATGTGATCGGCATGCCAGGAATTTCCTCCTCGGCTGCGGAAGTGGCGCTGATGGAGCCCCGCAGCTTCGATGAGATGCCCCGGGCGATTCAGGCCCTGCGTGAGCGCAAGACGGTGATCCTCAATCTCACGATGATGGAGCCCGATCAGGCCCAGCGGGCGGTGGATTTTGTGGCCGGCGGCACCTTCGCCATCGACGGTCACCAAGAGCGCGTGGGCGAGAGCATCTTTCTGTTCGCTCCCAGCTGCGTCACGGTGACCACCGCCGCCAGCGAGGAGGCCTCCTCCCCCACGATCGTGTCCCGCCAGATGCCTCACGAGCAGGAAGCCGCCCCCAGCCCCGCCTGGGGCCGTTCGGACTTCGGGGTTAGCGTCGGCTGAGTTCCGGCCCCTGGAGTCCTTGAGCAGCTTCTCCCCCACCACCTTCGGGGTGATCGGCCTGGGTCGCATGGCCCAGGCCTTGCTGTATCCCTTGATCGACAGTGGCCTGGTGCCCCAATCCGGCGTGCGGGCCGTGGTGGCCACGCAGGCCTCGGTAGAGGGCCTTGCTGCGGCCCGGCCCGGCCTTGCGGTGGCCACCGATCCGGCGGAGGCCTGGGGGGCCCCTGCGCTGTTGCTGGCGGTGAAGCCCCAGTTGCTCGATGTTGTGGCCGCGACAGTCCCGCCCCCCCCCGCTGAACCCCAGCTGCTGGTGTCGGTGTTGGCGGGGGTGACCCTGCAGCGCCTGCAGCGCTTGTTCCCGGGCCGCCGCATCGTGCGGGCCGTTCCTAACACCCCCTGCCTGGTGGGGGCGGGCCTCACGGGGCTGGCCTGGGGCGAGGGCATCAGCCTGGAGCAGCGGACCTGGGTGTTGCAGCTGTTCCGCCAGGTTGGTGATGTGTTCGAGCTGCCTGAGCCCCAGCTGGATGGTTTCCTGGCCCTCACCTCATCAGGCCCTGCCTTTGTGGCCTTGATGGCGGAAGCCATGGCTGATGGTGCCGTGGCCGCCGGCTTGCCGCGGCAGTTGGCCCAGCACCTAGCCCATCGCACCCTGGCCGGTACGGCGGCCCTTCTGGATCAGCAGGCGTTGCATCCCGGCCAGCTCAAGGACATGGTGACCAGCCCCGGGGGCACCACGATCGCAGGCCTACGCCAGCTGGAGAGGGCCGGCCTGCGTTCCGCTCTGCTCGAGGCGGTGCTGGCGGCGGCAGAGCGCAGCCGCCAGCTGGCCTGAGCCCTCAGCCTTCGAGCTTCTTCTGGCCCAGTCTGGGTTCGGTGCCGGCCAGCAGGCGTTCGATGTTGCTCCGGTGGCGCCAGATCACCAGCACCGCCGCCACGAGGGCCAGGGCGAGGTAGGCCGGGCGCAGGCCGGTGCCGCTGCTGGCAAAGGAGCCCAACATCAGCAGCGGCAGGCTGAGGGCGGCGATCACGCTGGAGAGCGACACGATCCGGCTAAGGCTGATCACCGCCAGGAAGATGCCGAAGCAGGCCAGTCCCACCGGCCAGTTGAGGCCCAGCAGCATGCCCAGGCCAGTGGCCACAGCCTTGCCACCGCGGCCCCCCAGCCACACCGGCCAGATGTGCCCCGCCAGGGCGGCCAGGCCTGTGGCCACCACCCACCAGTCGCTGGTGGGGGTGATGTCCAGGGGTTGCAGCAGGGCCTTGGCCAGCAGCACCGCGGCTGAGCCCTTGAGCACATCCACCAGAAACACCACCAGGGCAGGGGCTTTGCCGAACTGGCGCAGCACGTTGGTGGCCCCGGTGGAGCCGGATCCGAGGGTGCGGATGTCAACGCCCCGGAGCCAGCGACCCGCCAGATAACCGCTGGGGATTGAGCCCAGCAGATAGCCCGCCACCAGGGTGCAGAGAATCAGGATCACAGCAGGTCGTCCTCCAAGGCGAGTTCGGATGGGGCAGCGGCGAAGGCCAGCCACACGGGGAATTGCAGCACTGGTACGTCCACCACCTGCTCGGCGGCATCCACCACGATGAAGGGCAGTTCGCCCCGTTCCTCGAGCCGATCGGCCCGCTCGATCAGGGCGTCGGCCCGCTCGAACAGCACCACGCCACTGTTTGGGCCGAAGTCTTCACGGTTGAGGCCCAGGCAGTCCTGCAGGCCGCGGCGCCATTCCCCTAGCCGTTCGGGCTGCCCCGCCAGCACCAGGGTCTGGAAGCGCTCGCCATAGAGCTCCCCGAGGATGGCGATGGCGGCGGCGGTGACCAGGGCATTGCGGTTGCGGCTGCCGGTACTTGGCTGGGCGCCTCGCCCCGCCTGGCTCAGGAACCAGTCCTCCAGCAGAGCCGCAGCCGACGGCTCCAGGCTGCGGCGCAGCTTCCAGGGATCGGCATAGAAGTCTGGCTGGCCTTGGAACTCCGCCAGGCGGGCGCGGATCAGGTCTTCGTCCTGGCTGAACAGCCCGGCGGCAGCAGGGGCTGCGGCGCTTGCTGCCGCCTCAGCAGGGGCTGCAGCGGCCGCCTGATCCAGGGGAGAGGGCTGCACTACCAGTGGCTGCACCACCAGTTCCATCTGCTCGGCGGACACCGCCAGTTCCTGCAGCGCTCCCACCAGGTAGTCCTGGAAGCCCTTGAGCCGGCGGGCGATGGCATCCGACTGCCCGGCAAACGTGCTGGTGATCTCCTGTTGCAGTTGGGCGCGCCGCCGCTCCAGCTCCTGGATCTCCTCCTCCAGGGCGGTGCGCTTCTGGCGTAGCTCGCTGAGGGCCAGGTCGATCCAGGGAGCGGCTGTCTCGCTTGAGGGCTCCGGGATGGGGGCGATGGGGGTGTCGCTCATTGCAGATGGCTCAGGTGTTGGTTGAGCTGTTCGCGCAGGGTGGTGGCATCAAACAACACCGGCAACAGGTGAATGCTGCGCTGTTCGCGGAAATAGAACAGCACCGGCACCGGCTGCCAGAACAGCTTCCAGCCCAGCCACTCGCTGTAGGGGAAGCGCCGCAGCACGCTCGTGCCCCGCCACACCAGCAGTTCCGTGCAGCTGAACTGAAGGCGCAGTAGCTGGCTCTGCAGCAGCAGCACCAGGCCGAACAGGCTCACCACCAGGGCCGCCCAGGGGTTGAGCACCAGGCAGGCGAGGCCCAGGGCCACCACCCCCAGGGGGACCCAGGGCCGCGGCGCCAGGATCACGCCATCGTTGGGGTTGGGCAGTGGTTCGGCCGGTGTCATGGTCAGTCGCCAAAGAGCAGTTGGGTGAGCACCACATCCATCAGGGACACGGTCACCAGAATCATCACCACGGCGCCCGTGGTGCTGGTGCCCACCTCCTTGGGGCCGCCCCGGGTGGTGAGCCCCCAGCCGCAGGCAATCACGGCGATCTGAAGGCCGAACACCACGGCCTTCACCAGCATGCCCGGCAGGTCTGAGGGCTCCATCCAGGTGCGCACGGAGTTCCAGAACACCGAGGGCGGGATGTTGTAGAGGGCGGTGCTGCTCAGCTGACCCGACCACACCGCCACCCAGAAGAACAGGAGGCACTGCACCGGGGTCATGATCAACATCGCCAGCACCCGAGGCACCACCAGGTACTGCACCGGATCGGTGCGCAGCATGGTGATGGCGTCGATCTGTTCAGTCACCTTCATGGTGCCCAGCTGGGCGGCGTAGGCCGTGGCCACCTTGCCGGTCATCAGCGTGGCGGTGAGGATCGGCGCGATCTCGCGTGCGAGCCCCAGGGCCAGGATCCCGCCCACGGTGGCGCCAGCACCCTGTTTGCTCAACTCCGCGGCCACCTGAATGTTGAACACCGTGCCGGCGGCCAGTCCGGTGATCAGCACGATCAGAAAACTGCCGGGTCCGGCTTCCATCAGCTCGGCCATCAGGTCGTTGAAGCCCACCTGGCCGCGGGCGATGGCGGCCACAGCTTGCCCACCGATCAGGGCGCTCTCACCGAGGCGCGTGAGCCAGCGGGGCCGCAGCCATTTGGGAACGGAACGTTGCATCAGTGCACAGGCGTTTGGTGCTGGAGGTGAAGGCCCTTCTCCGGCCAATGGCGCATCACCACCAGGCCCAGCACCACCAGAACGGCGGGAATGATGCCCATGCACAGCCGAATGGCCACCAGGGCGCTGTTGGGTTGCACGATGCCGCGGCTGGCCACATAGCCGCTGAAGCTCATCAGGTTGCCAAAGAAGAACAGGGCAAAGCTGATGCAGATCTTCTGGGTGAACACCATCCAGGCGCTGTATTGGCCAGCCGGTTTCTCCGGGTCGGCATCGATGGCATCCGGCAGCAGGGCCCAGGGGATGAGGTAGGCCGTGGAGGCCCCCAGACCCACCAGCAGGATGGCCCCCAGCAGGGCTGTCAGTCGCAGGCCGTTGGCCAGGGATCCCAGGGGGGCGATGGCCGTGTCGAGGGGGATCAGCAGCATGGCGAGGAGGCAGCCAGCGATCCATAGCCAGGTGCCCCAATGCAGGGCCTGGATGCGGCCGCGGCGATGGGCCACGCTGGTCCACACCTGCAAGCCCACCAGGGTGCTCACCTGGAAGGGCAGCAGGATCCAGTTGCTCCAGCCCTCCGGCACGTGCATCACCACGGGCAGATAGATCAGCGCGGCGGTCTGCATGATCTGCAGGGCACACCACAGCAGCAGGTAGAGCCCCAGCACCCTCACGAAGCGACCGTTCTGGCGCACCCGCTTGAGCAGCCGGCGGGTGGTGCCGCTCTGGGCCTCGGGTTTTTGGCAATGGCGTGCCATCGGGGCGATGCCCCAGCCGCACAGGAGGGTGGAGGCCGTGATCAGTAGCCCTGAGAGCATCCCCACCTGCCAGTAGCTGGAGGCGTTCTGGTGGTCGCGCAACAGCAGCCCACCAAGCACGATCCCCACCAGCCCGGCAATGATCGAGCCGGTGAAGCGCGAGGTGTTCAACCGCGTGCGCAGCGACACGTCGGTGGTGAGTTCAGCGGCCAGGGCCGAGTAGGGCAGGTTGACGCAGGTGTAGAGGCTGTTGGCCACGATGGAGATCGCCACGAACACGGCGAACTTCACCCACTGGTTCCCGGGCGGCAGCCACCACATCAGGGCCATCGCCACACCCAGAGGCACGGCACTGCCCACGATCCAGGGCAGGCGGGGTCCCCAGCGGCTCTGGGTCTTGTCACTGAGCCAGCCCACCACCGGGTCGTTGATGGCATCCCAGAGGCGGGCCAGCATCAGCACCAGCCCAGCCATCCAGGGCGGCAATCCCGCAGCGGCTGTGTAGAAGATGAACAGGTAGAAGCCAATCAGGGACGCGGCCATGCCGGTGCCGGCATCCCCCAGGCCGTAGGCCCACAGCAGGCGCTGGCGGGCGATCCCCCGCAGGCTTGCAGCATCACTGGGAGTGGATCGTTCAGGCGCGGCAGGCACGGAGGTGGAAGCCAAGGGCGCGGGTCCGAACGCAGGTCATAATGCTGCAGCTAGCCAGGCCGTAGGTCGGGCGAGGCGATGCCGCAGTACTCCTGTACTGACGCGGGCTTAGTTTAGTGGTAAAACCTCAGCCTTCCAAGCTGATGATGCGGGTTCGATTCCCGCAGCCCGCTTCGATCAAGTCCTCAGGGTGTTCGTAGAGCCCGCAGACATCACCTGCCCTCAGAGCTGGGGAATCAGGGGATGTTCAAACAGGCCGTTGAGGTAGTGCTGAACCACGGCCTGCTCCTTGCAGCCCTGTTGAAACAGAAAGCTCGCCACGGCGGATTGGAGCAGCCGGTATTGATCCCATTCGGGATGGCCGCCAATGAAGCCCGCCATCGCCTGAAAGAGATCCTCTGGGAATTCGTTTTCCACAGTTACATGGGGCGCCATCGCATCAGGAACTCCCGTCATTCAGCTGCCTATGGGATCAAGAATCCATCACCCCACGGCCGAGCTCTCCCCGTCAACTGCCGGTCTCGGTCCGAGTCTTGCGAGGGTGGTGCTGGGATGGCGAGCTGTTGCAGTGCTTTTGGTGCATGCTGAGCCCTGGTGTTGCCGCAGCGCTTCTGGCGCCGTTGGTGCTGTCAAGTGGAGAACCGTTTTCCGGATCAATGGGCGTGCCCTCCTGCGGTGGCGTGAGTCTTGCCATCGGGATCTGTGGAAAACCTGGGGAGAATGGTCTCCGGGGTGTGGGGTGATTCGCTCTTTAGGGCTGCTGATCGATCGCCAGTGTCAGCGCCAGTAATCGCGATCAGTGGCGATTTTGCTGCGCCAGACCCATTGACGGCGGGGCGAGGTAGGCAGTCAGAGCGGATGTCCGTTCAGCAAGGGGGCGGCCACCAGCAGCATCAGGCTGTTGCTGGCCACGGGCGCCGAGGTGGCCGTCCAGCTTTCTGGTTGGGCCGGTAGGTCCTGGCCTGCTGGCAGGGAGGTGTCGATCACTCGCAGCCAGCCAGCGGGGCAGGCGGGCAGCTGGAAGTCCATGGGCGTTACGTAGGCGTTGAGCCCGGCCCACAGCAAGGGGCCGTGGCGGTGATCGCTGAGGCTCCAGGCCAGGGTGTGCGACCAGCTGGCCCAGTCCGGTTGTCCCAGCTCGATGCCATGCCACTCCCGGCTTAGATGGCCAGGGATGTCCAGCCGCAGTTGTGTGCCCTCCGCGTGGGGCACCTCCGGGTTGAGCAGTCCGCAGAGGTGGTGGCGCAAGGCGATCAGGCGCTGCACAAACTGGCGCAGGGCACGGTCGTCGTCGTTCGGTTGCCAGTGCATCCAGCCCAGGGGATTGTCCTGGCACCAGGCGTTGTTGTTGCCCCCCTGGCTGCGGCGCACCTCATCGCCCATCAGCAGCATCGGTACCCCCGGGGCCAGCAGCAGCGAGCTGAGCAGGTTGCGCAGTTGGCGTTCCCGCAGAGCGTTGATGGCTGGATCGTTGCAGGGTCCTTCAGCGCCGTGGTTCCAGCTGTTGTTGTGGTTGTCGCCGTCGCGGTTCTCCTCGCCGTTGGCCAAGTTGTGTTTCTGGCTGTAGCTCACGAGATCCGCCAGGGTGAAGCCGTCGTGGGCGGTGAGGAAGCAGATGCTGCGGCCCAGCGGTGCCGGATGGTTGCCGAACAGATCCGGATTGCCGGAGAGCCGTTGTCCCATGGCCCAGCAGCACTTCTCGTCGCCTTTCCAGAAGCGCCGCACGTCGTCGCGGAAGCGACCGTTCCAGGCGCCGATTCGCTTGGCGGGGAAATCGGCCAGGCGGTAAAGGCCGCCGCAGTCCCACGGTTCGCTAACCAGTTTGAGATCGGCCAGCTCGGGATCGGCCTCGATGTCCTCAAACAGGGGCGGGTTGTCGAGCGGGGCGAGTTCGTCGCCGCGGCTGAGGGCAATGCCCAGATCGAAGCGGAAGCCATCCACCCCCAGTTCCAGCGCCCAGCAGCGCATGGATTCCAGGATCAAGCGCCGCACTAGGGGGCGGTTGGCGGCAATGGAGTTGCCGCATCCACTCACGTCCAGATAGTCGCCTTTGGCGTTCTGGTGGTAGTAGAGGCGGTCGTCGAGGCCGCGCCAGCTGAGGGTGGGGCCTGCCTGGTTCCCTTCACAGGTGTGGTTGTACACCACATCCACCAGCACCTCGAGTCCAGCGTGGTGACAGGCGGTCACCAGCGCGCGCACTTGCTGGCGGATCTGCAGGGGGTCGTTGCCGTGCTGGTAGGCCTGGTGCGGAGCCATCCAGCTGATGGGGCTGTAGCCCCAGTAGTTCAGGCGGCCGGCCGGGGCATCGTGGGGATCGAAGGCCATCACCGGTAGTAGTTCCACCGTGGTGATGCCCAGCTCCTTCAGGTAAGGGATGGCCTCAATCAGGCCGAGGTACGTGCCCTGTTTGTCCGGGCTCACGGGGCTGCCTGTGCCTCGGCTGAAGCCGCCCACATGCAGCTCGTAGATCACCGTGCGCTGCCAATTGTGGCGGGGCCGTGGCGCCGCGCTGAAATCAAAGCGGTCCCGTTCGGTAACAACCCCTTTCAGGCAGCTGGCCGTGTTGGGGATGGCCCCCACCGCTTCGGCCCGTTTGTACACGTCCCAGCCCGTGATGGCGCGGGCGCAGGGATCCAGCAGCAGCTTCGATGGGTTGAAGCCATGGCGGCCCGGCTGCAGGGGGCCGAACACCCGGTAGGCGTAGCAGCAGCCGATGCCAACGCCTTCCACCTCCACATGCCAGAGATCGCCCGAGCGGTGGGAGCTGTCCAGCTCCACCACCTGTTCTGGTTCCGGTGCATTGCCCTGGGCGAACAGCAGCAATTCCACGCGGGTGGCGGCAGGGGCCACCAGCGAGAAATTGACGCCCCTCGCCGTGGCGCTCGCCCCCAGGGGCCAGGGTTGTCCGAGGTGGATCGATCCCAAAGGAGCCAGCGGGCTGCCCGCCCAAGCTAGGGCTGGCTCTGGTTTTCCACCAGGCTGTGGTTCAGAACGGTTCCGACATGTCCACCATGGTTCCAGGTTCCAGGGATGCCGGCCGCCCTCCCCAGGAGGTGCAGGCGGGGCTGTGGTTGTTTGCGCCCAGTCGTGACAGTCAGGGCGGCAGTGCCTGGTGGCTGGAGTTGGAGGGGGGTGGTGCTGGTGGCGGCGTGTTGATCGATTGCCCGGGCTATACCGAGGCCAACCTCGCCTTCCTGCAGGGGCGAGCCGCTGGCCGGATCGTGCTCACCAGCCGCGAGGGCCATGGCCGCTGCCGCCGTTTTCAGGAGGCATTGGATTGGCCCGTGCTGCTCCAGGAGCAGGAGGCCTATCTGCTGCCTGGGGTGCAGCGGGTGGACACCTTCGCCGAGCATCATCAGCTGGGCGAGCAGCTGCGCCTGCTCTGGACCCCCGGCCCCACGCCGGGAGCCTGCGTGCTGCTGGCGTCGCGGCCAGCCGGAGACGTGTTGTTCTGCGGACGGCTGTTGAGCCCCACGGCTCCGGGCCAGGCGGCACCACTGCGCACAGCCCGCAGCTTTCACTGGCACCGCTGGCTGCGCAGCCTTGAGCAGCTCAGGGCCTGGTTGCCCGCTGGCTCGCCCGACTGGCTGGCCAGTGGGGCTGGCCTGGGGGCCTTGCGTGGGGACAAGTTGATCAAGGCAGCGCGCCCCCTGCTGGATGGGGTGGATCTGGAGGCCTTGGCGCGCTCTGCAGCGGGTTGAGTGGCTGCTGAGGGGTGCTTTTTGAGGCGTTTCGCCAAGAAAAGTGCCAAAATCGTGCCACTGGAAGGCCTTTGCCTGTTGCCGGTCTCCGCCAGCCCCCATACCATTGGCGCGCTGAATCCAGTGGCGGTCGGAGTTCCCGATTCGCCCGGCTGCTACTGAACCCAGAGGCTTTCCCCCACTCCGATGAACAAAGCTGACCTCGTCAACCTCGTGGCTGCCCGCACCGAGCTGACCAAGACCGACGTCTCCCAGGTCGTCGATGCCGCCATTGAAACCATCATCGACTCGGTGGTGGAAGGCAAGAAAGTGTCGATCCTGGGTTTCGGCTCCTTTGAGCCTCGCGAGCGCTCTGCCCGTCAGGGACTGAACCCCAAGACCGGCGAGAAAATCAAGATTCCCGCCAAGCGCGTGCCCGCCTTCACCGCCGGCAAAATGTTCAAGGACCGCGTTCAGGGCTGAAGCCTGCTGAACGGTGAAGGGCGGCCTTGGGCCGCCTTTTTTTATGCCGTGAGCCAGATCCCCCTCCCGAACGGCCTGCGCGATCAGTTGGCGCAGGCGGCGCGTCTGCATCCCCAGGAACGGCGGGGGCGCTACGCCCCGTCACCTACCGGCGCGCTGCACCTGGGCAATCTGCGCACGGCACTGCTCTCCTGGTTGGTCACGCGCCTGCAGGGGGGGGAATGGCTGCTGCGCCTGGACGATCTCGACACCCCCCGCAACCGTCCGGGGGCGGAGGAGGGCATCCTCAAGGACCTGGCCTGGCTGGGATTGGCCTGGGACGGCCCGGTGATTCGCCAGAGCGAGCGGCGGGGGCTGTACGCCAGCGTGCTCTCCAGCCTGCGGCGGGCAGGGGTGCTCTATCCCTGTCGCTGCAGCCGTCGTCTGCTGGGCGATATCTCGGCCCCCCACGGTGGATCGCCCGTATATCCCGGGTTCTGTCGCGGCCAGCCGCCCCGCTGGGGCGTGGAGCAGGGGCGCCTGCCCAGCTGGCGCCTGGCGCAGCAGCCCGGCCTGCTCTGCTGGACGGAGCGGTTGGCCGCTTGTGGCCAACGGGATGCCACCACGGACGTGGGGGATGTGGTGCTGCGTCGGGCCGATGGCTACCTGGCCTATCACCTCGCCACGGCCGTGGATGAGCTCAGCCTGGGCATCACCGATGTGGTGCGCGGCAGCGATCTGTGGTGCTCCACTGCGCCCCAGGTGGCGGTGATGCGGCGTCTGGGGGGCGCGGTGCCGGTGTACTGGCACGTGCCGCTCTGGTGCGATAGCGAGGGCCAGCGGCTCTCCAAGCGCGAGGGGGGGCTCGGCCTCCAGTCCCTGCGCGAGGGGGGACTGGAGGCTGCTGCGGTGGTGGGGCTGCTGGCGTCCAGCCTGAATCTGGTGCCGGTGGGCAGCTGCCTTAGCGCCAACGAGTTACGGCAACAGTTGGATCTCGCTGGGCTGGAACGGTGCTTGCAGGCCTTGGCTCCCGGGGCCGCGGAAGACCTCAAGACTTAAGGAACCTTTCGGGATCAAGTGGTGGAAATCGCACCACACTGGTTCCAACAAACTGAGCAGGTTGATGGCGCAAGCAGATACTGACCATGGCGACACTTGCCCCAGCTGCGGTGGCAGTGGGGTTCTGAGGATCACAGCCCTGCGCTCCCGCACCTGTTTGACGTGCGTTGGCCAGGGGGCCGTGCCTCGCTTGGAGAGCCCCGGGCTGCTGACGGCGTCACCGCCCCTGGCGACCAGAGGCTGGACGGGCGGCTTCCGGGGCGATCTCAGCGCTTGGACTTCTGGCGCCAGATGAAGAAGGCGGCTGTGGCCACCACCACCAGGAGGGGTGTGGCAGTGAGTAGGAGCAGCGCAACGGCGGTCCAGTCTGTATACATCGCTTCAGGCACGCATCCGCTGCCCATTATCTCAGGTGAGCCCATGGCCTCCCACAGACGCTGCAGCCGTTCACCCCGAGCTGGATGGGCGCTGGTGGCTGCGATGCTGCTCCCCTTGGCTGCGCTGCCTGTCAGGGCCGGAGTGGCGTTCGAGAACTGCCAGCCCACACCCGATGGTGGAGTGAGTTGCGATACCCGCCCCACGGGCAACACCCTCGCCGATGACGAAGCCGCTCGCTACGGCCTGTTCGATGAGGCCAGCCCGGGCTGGGCTGAGTTCGACCCTTACGAGGGCTACGACGACATGTTCGGCGGCAACTGGACCTGACGCCGCGGCGGGGTGCCTCCCCTCAACAGATGCGGGGCAATTGTTCCCCCTGGCCCAGATCGAGGGGCCGCAGCACCCCCAGCTCACTGCGCAGTTGCACAGGCCACGGATTGTTAGGGCTGGCAGCGGTCAGCACGGTGCCGATCTGGGCGGCTGAGCTCTCCACCTGGCGCAGCAGCGTCAGCGCCTCCTCCGCCTGGGACTGGGGCAACACCACCACCATGCGCCCCTCGTTGGCCATGGCCAGCGGATCGAGCCCCAGCAGCTGGCAGGCACCGCTCACCTCGGCCCCCACCGGGATGGCCGGTTCCTGGAGCTCAATGGCCCAGCCGGCGCTGGTGGCGATTTCATCGATGGCGCTGGCCAGGCCGCCCCGGGTGAGGTCCCGCAGGCAGTGCAGCTCCAGCCCTGCCGCCAGCAGGGCCTGCACCGGTGGCAGCAGGGAGGCCAGATCACTGCGGAGGGTGGTGCGGAAGCCCAGGTGATCCCGGGCTGCCAGGATCGCCACCCCGTGCCGGCCCAGATCACCGCTCACCAGCACCGCATCGCCGGCCATCACAGCGGGTGGGTGAATGCACAGGTTGTGGTCCACCCGGCCCACGGCACTGGTGTTGATGAACAGGCCGTCGCCCTTGCCCCGTTCCACCACCTTGGTGTCGCCGGTCACCACCGCCACACCACACTCCACTGCAGCCCGCTGGATCGAGGCCACCACGGTGTTCAGGGTGGCGATGGGCAGTCCTTCCTCGAGGATCAGCCCCAGGCTCAGGGCCACGGGGATCGCTCCGGCCATGGCCAGGTCGTTGATGCTGCCCAGCACTGCCAGGCGCCCAATATCACCGCCGGGGAAGATCAGCGGGCGCACCACGTAGGAGTCGGTGGTGAAGGCCAGCCGGCCCGGCTGGGCGGGCAGCAGGGCGGCATCATGCAGCACGCCATCGCTGGTCCCCAGCGCCGGCAGAAGCAGCTCGCGGATCAGCTGCTGGCTGAGGCGTCCGCCGCCGCCATGGCCCAGCTGGATCGCGTCCCCATCGCCGTTGCTCCAGGTCATGGCTCAGCGCTGGTAGCGGTAGTAGGCGGCACAGGCGCCTTCACTCGACACCATCGGTGCCCCCAGCGGTTGTTCGGGGGTGCAGGGCCGGCGGAAGTGCGGGCAGGCGCTGGGGCGGGCCAGGCCCTGGAGCACCAGGCCGCTGATGCAGCCTTGGGCCTGCTCCGGTGAGGCTGGTGCGCTAACTGGCGGGGCCACCCGCCGCTCCACGGCCAGGCTGGCAAAGGGCTCTCGCAGGGCCAGGCCGCCGCCCGGAATCCAGCCCAGGCCGCGCCATTGGCAGTCGATCGGGTGGAACACCTGCTGGATCAGGGCCTGGGCGGCGTGGTTGCCCTGCTCGGCGGCGGCCCGGCGGTAGCCGTTCTCCACCCGGTGCGCGCCCCGCTCCAGCTGGTCCACGGCCTGGAGGATTCCCTGGAGCAGCTCCATGGCGCTGAAGCCCGTCACCACAATCGGGCGCCGGTGCTCCGCGGCCAGGGCATTGTACTCCGCCTGGCCCATCACTGCGCAGACGTTGCCCGCCGCCAGCAGGCCCTGCACCTGGCACTGGGGGGCGTTCAGCATGGCGTGCAGCACCGGGGGCACCCGCACGTGGCACACCAGCAAGGTCAGGTTGGGGACTCCCGCCAGCAGGGCTCGCCTGGCCAGTAGGGCTGTGGCGGGAGCCGTGGTTTCGAAGCCAACGGCCAGGAACACCACCAGCCGATCGGGATGTTGTTGGGCCACGGCGAGAACGTCGAGGGGGCTGTACACCACGCGCACATCGCCGCCCTCGGCGCGCACCGCCAGCAGGTTGCGGCCCTGGCGGCCCGGCACCCGCAGCATGTCGCCGAAGGAGCAGAGGATCACCTCGGGCCGGGCTGCCAGCTCCAGGGCCTGGTCGATCCGCTCGCTGGCGGTAACGCACACCGGGCAGCCGGGGCCGTGGATCAGGTGAATCTCGGCGGGCAGCAGCTGGTCGATGCCGTGGCGCAGCAGGGCGTGGGTTTGGCCGCCGCACACCTCCATCAGGGTCCAGGACTGGGTGCAATGGTGCCGGATCTCCGCCAGCAACTGCTCAGGACTGGAGCTGCTCACGGCCGCGGCACCTCGCCCGCCAGGCGCTGGTAGAGATTCCAGCGAAGTTGCTGCTCCTCTTCCGCCTCGCGGCTGAGGGCGCGCGCCCGCTCTGGATGGCTGGAGTGCAGCCTGCGAAAGCGGTTTTCGCTCGCCATGGCTTCCGCTAGGGGCACGCTGGGGGAGTGCGAATCCACCACTAGCGGCGCCAGGCCCTGCTGCCGGCGACGGGGATCATGGCGGTAGAGCAGCCAGCGGCCGGAATCCACCGCCAACTTTTGCTGCGCCATGCCCTTAGCCATGTCGATGCCGTGGGCGATGCAGTGGCAGTAGGCCAGGATCAGCGAAGGCCCGGGGAAGGATTCGGCCTCCAGGAAGGCCCGCAGGGTGTGCTCATCTCTGGCCCCCATGGCCACGCTGGCCACGTACACCTGGCCGTAGGTCATCGCGATCAGGCCGAGATCTTTTTTGGTGGTGCTCTTGCCGCTGCTGGCGAAGGGGGCCACGGCGCCCTTGGGCGTTGCTTTCGACATTTGTCCCCCGGTGTTCGAATACACCTCGGTGTCCAGCACCAGCAGGTTCACGTCGTGGTTGGAGGCGAACAGGTGGTCGATGCCGCCGAAGCCGATGTCGTAGGCCCAGCCGTCGCCGCCCACGATCCACACACTGCGCTTCACGAGGTCGTCGGCCAGCTGTTCGAGTTCCGCGGCGTTGGCGTTGGCGTTGGCTAGGGCTGTGCTGCCCTCGGCATCCCGCCAGCGGCTCAGTTGCTGCTTCAGCTGGCCCACCCGCTCGCGCTGCTCGTGGATGCCGGCCTCATCGCCCTGATCAGCCTCCAGCAGTCCATCCACGAGGGTCTGGGGCAGGTGATCAGCCAGGCCCCTCAGCAGTTGCTCGGCCCGGCTGCGGCGCTGGTTGAAGGCCACGTGAAAGCCGAGGCCGAATTCAGCGTTGTCTTCAAACAGGGAATTGCTCCAGGCAGGGCCGCGGCCCTCGGCATTGGTGCTCCAGGGAGTGGTGGGCAGGTTGCCGCCATAGATCGAGGAACACCCCGTGGCGTTGGCGATCACCATGCGATCGCCGAACAGCTGGCTGGCGAGCTTGAGATAGGGGGTTTCGCCGCAGCCGGCGCAGGCACCCGAGAACTCGAACAGCGGCTGTTGTAGTTGCTGCTGGCCGATGTGGTGCAGGTTCAGCTCCCGCCGGTCGGGTTGGGGCAGGGCCAGAAAGAATTCCCAGTGGTTGCGGCTCTGGGTGCGCAAGGGTCGCTGGGGCTCCATGTTGAGGGCCTTGCGCTGGGGGGCCTGCCGATCGCGGGCTGGGCACACCTCCACGCACAGGCGGCAACCGGTGCAGTCCTCCCCGGCCACCTGGATGGTGAAGCTCTGCCCCTGCCAGTGGCGGTCGCGGGCGGGTGCCGAGCGGAAGCCCTCGGGGGCGCTGGCCAGGGCCGCAGGCTCCACCACCGTGGCGCGGATCACGGCGTGGGGGCACACCATCACGCACTTGCCGCACTGCACGCACAGGTCTGGCTCCCACACCGGGATCGCCTCGGCGATGTTGCGCTTCTCCCACTGGGCCGTGCCGCTGGCAAAGCTGCCGTCGCAGGGGAGGGCGCTCACCGGCAGGGCATCGGCCCGGCGTTGCAGCTGGGGCAGCACCAGCTCTCGCACCACGGCGGGTGCCGTGGCCAGGTGGGCAGGGCAGGGGAGTGGCTCAGGGGCCATGGCCCCCCGATCGGCAACTCCAGGGGTGGGCGTGATCTCCCGCAGGCCGCCCAGGGCCGCCTCCACTGCCCCCAGGTTGCGGGCCACGATCGCCTCCCCCTTGTGGCCATAGCTGTGTTGGATGGCGCTGCGGATCGCGCTGAGGGCCGCCGACATCGGCATCACCGCGGCCACGGCGAAGAAGCCCACCTGCATCACCGTGTTGATGGTGTGCCCTAGGCCGTGCTCCTGGGCGATGGCCGAGGCATTCAGGGCGAACACCCGCAGGCCCTTGGCCCGGATCTGGGCCTGCACCTGGGCGGGGATGTGGGGCCAGCACTGCTCCGGCGGCCAGGGACTGTTCAGCAGCAGGGTGGCGCCGGGAGCCGCCAGGTCCATCACATCGAACTGCTCCAGGAAATCCCAGTGGTGGCAGGCCACCAGCTGGGCTCGGCGGATCAGGTAGGTGGAGCGGATCGGCTGGGGCCCGAAGCGCAGGTGTGAAACGGTGACTGATCCCGCCTTCTTTGAGTCGTAGACGAAATAGCCCTGGGTGTGCAGGCCTGTGGCCTCGCCGATGATCTTGATGGCGTTTTTGTTGGCGCCCACGGTGCCATCGGACCCCAGGCCGTAGAACACGGCCCGGAAGGTGTCCGGGTGTTCGGTGTCGAAGCTGGGGTCCACCTCCAGGGAGTGGTGGGTCACGTCGTCGGTGATGCCCACGGTGAAGTGGTTCTTGGGCGGCGAGGCGGCCAGGTTGTCGAGCACCGCCTTCACCATGGCGGGGGTGAACTCCTTGGACGCCAGTCCATAGCGCCCCCCCACCACACCGGGCTTGGGGCCGGGCCAGTGCTCGGCCACGGCAGCCACCACATCCAGATAGAGGGGCTCGCCGCCGCTGCCCGGTTCCTTGCAGCGATCCAGTACGGCGATGGCCTGGGTGCTGGCTGGCAGGGCGCCCACCAGCTGCTGGCTCGCCAGGGGTCGAAACAGCCGCACATGCAGCAGCCCCACCCGTTCTCCCCGCGCCAGGAGCGCCTCCATCGCTTCGCTGGCGGCACCGCAGCCGGATCCCATCAGCACCAGCACCCGTTCGGCGGCGGGGTGGCCCTGGTAGTCGAAGAGGGCGTAATGGCGACCCGTGAGCGCGCCAAAGCGGTCCATGGCCTCCTGCACCAGCAGCGGTGTGGCGTCGTGGAAGCGATTCGTCGCCTCGCGGGCCTGAAAGCAAACATCCGGGTTCTGGCTGGTGCCGCGGATCTGCGGGTGATCGGGTGAGAGCCCGCGGGCCCTGTGGGCGGCGATCAGCGCAGCGGGGATCAGGTCCTGGAGGGTGGTGTCATCGAGCAGCTCCACCGCCTGGATTTCGTGGGAGGTGCGGAAGCCGTCGAACACGTGCAGCAGCGGCACTCGGCTCGCCAGGGTGGCGGCGGTGGCGATGGCGGCGAAGTCGCCGGCCTCCTGCACCGAGGCGGCGAACAGCAGGCCGCAGCCCGTGCCGCGGGTGGCCATCACATCGCTGTGGTCGCCGAAGATCGAGAGGCCCGAGGTGGCCAGGGCCCGGGATGCCACGTGGATCACTGCGGCGGTGAGTTCGCCGGCGATCTTGTAGAGGTTCGGGATCATCAACAGCAATCCCTGGGAGGCCGTGAAGGTGGTGGTGAGGGCACCCGCCTGCAGGGCGCCATGCACCACGCCGGCGGCGCCGGCCTCGCTCTGCATCTCCACCACCGCCGGTACGCTGCCCCACAGGTTGGGGTGCCCCTCGGCAGCCCAGGCATCGGCCCATTCGCCCATGGGGGAGGCGGGGGTGATCGGGTAGATCGCCATCACCTCGTTCAGGCGGTAGGCCACCCGCGCCACGGCTTCGTTGCCATCGATCCAGGCGCGAGGGGGGCTCATGGCTCCAGCACCGCAAGGGCCATGCCCACGTGCACCAGCAGCTGGTCGCCCAGCTGGGCCTCGGGTACGCAGGCCAGGCTCACCTGGCGCAGCACGCCGCCGAAACTCACATCCCCCGTGCGCCACAGGGGATCGTGGTGCTCGTTGATGCTCACGAGTTCACCCGGTACCGCCAGGCACATCGCTCGCCAGCTGCGGGGCTGCCCCGGTTATAGGCAGGGTTCCTGGGGGCGGCTGGTGTGGAGTTCGGGGCCATCGGCCAGGCCCATCAGCTGGCCGATGGCCAGGGCTCCGTCGTTGCAGGGGAGCTGCTGGGGCCAGAGGGGTTCGATGCCCCGTTGCTCTAGTGCCGCGGTGCTCAGCTCCAGCAGCAGCTGGTTCTGAAAGCACCCCCCGCTGAGCAGGAAGCGCCGGCACTCCAGGGCGGTGGCCAGCTCGGCCACGGCGCCCGCCAGGGCCCGGTGAAAGGCCAGGGCGCTCACGCTGGCGGCAACGCCACTGGCCTGATCCCGCAGGAGCTCCTCCAGCAGGGGTTGCCAATCCAGCTGCCATGGCTGCGGCCCTGGCGGGCGCCGCAGCGGCAGGGGGTAGGCGGGGGTGCTGGTAGGGGCGTCCAGGGCCAGGGCCTCCAGCGCCATGGCGGCTTGCCCCTCGTAGCTGCAGCGCTGCGGCAGGCCCAGCAGGGCGGCTACCCCATCAAACAGGCGTCCCACGCTGGAACAGAGCGGGCTGTTGAGCTGGCTGGCCATGGCGCGTTGCAGCACCTCCAGCTCTTCGGCACTGAAGGCCGACCAGCGGGCTGCCCCCCGGTCGCCGAAGGCGGCGATCAGCAGCCCCAGGGCGGCGCGGCGCGGTTCCCGCAGGGCCGCCTCACCCCCTGGTAGGCGGAAGGGCCGCAGGTGGGCCAGCCGTTGGTAGCCGCCAGCGTTTACCCGCAGGCATTCGCCTCCCCAGAGGCTGCCGTCGGCCCCATGGCCCGCGCCATCCCAGGCCACGCCGATGGCAGAGCCCTCCAGGCCGTGTTCCGCCATCACCGCTAGCAGGTGGGCGTGGTGGTGCTGCAGCCGGCCCAGTGGCAGCTGTTCCGCCTTGGCCAGCGCTGCTGCCAGTTGGGACGACGCATAGCCTGGGTGCTGATCGCAGCCGATGGTGCTGGCTCTGGGGCCATGGCGGCCACGCCATTGCTCCAGGGTGTGGCGCAGGCGCTGCACCCCGGCGCTGCTGCTCAGGTTGCCGAGATCCGGGCTGAGTAGCCACCAGCCGGGCAGGCCCATGGCCAGGTTGCCTTTCACCTGGGCGCCAAGGGCGAGGGCTTGGCTGCTGGTGGTTCGGGGCAGCGCGCAGGGCGCGAGCCCCCGCCCCAGCCGCAGCACCAAGGGCCGTTGGCAGGCCACCCGCACAACGCTGTCGTCGATCCGGTTCACGATCCGCAGCCCATGGCTCAACACCCCATCGGCTAGCTGCTTGAGCAGGGTGGCATCGGCATCGGCCTCCACGCACAGCGGTTCACCGGAGCGGTTGGCACTGGTGGCTACCACCACCCCACCCATGGGCTCCAGCAGCAGCTGGTGCAGGCCGCTGGTGGGTCGCATCACCCCTAGCCAGGGGCTGCCCGGCGCCACGGCCTCCGCCACTGCAGCCCAGCCCTGCCGGCTGCGGCGCAGCAGCACGATCGGTGCTGCAGGCCCCTCGAAGATCGCCGCTTCCTCGGGGCTCCGCTGGCAGTGCTGGTCCACCCAGGCGCGGGTGGCCATCAGGGCCAGGGGTTGATCCGGGCGCCCCTTGCGGCGCCGCAGGCTTGCCACGGCCTTGGGATTGCGGGCATCCACCAGTAGCTGGAAACCCCCCATCCCTTGCAGTGCCACGATCTGGCCGTTCTGCAGGGCGCTGACGGCGGCGCTGATGCAGGCCGCGGCGGTGCCGGTGTCGCCCTGCCAGCGCAGCTGAGGGCCGCAGCTGGGGCAGCTGATGGTCTGGGCGTGGAAACGGCGATCGCCGGGATCGGCGTACTCGCGCTCACAGCTGGGGCAGAGGGGAAAGTCCGCCAGGCTGGTGTTGTGGCGCTCGAACGGCAGTTGATCCACCACGCTGTAGCGGGGGCCGCAATGGGTGCAGCTGATCAG
The DNA here is from genome assembly GCF_024345835.1 of Synechococcus sp. HJ21-Hayes. GTDB lineage: Bacteria > Cyanobacteriota > Cyanobacteriia > PCC-6307 > Cyanobiaceae > Vulcanococcus. Next base: position 40,022 of record NZ_JAGQBW010000014.1, read on the forward strand.
CGGGTAGCGATAGCGGCGGTTGTGGGGGTTGCGCAGGTCCGCCAGGCAGTCCGGGCAGATGGCCAGATCGGGGGAGGTCAGGGCCACGGTCGGCTGGATGCCTTGGCCGGTGCCCGGGCCAGGCTGCGGCGCCGATGGTGCGATCTGGAAGTCCGTCAGCTCACCAGTGGCCGGCCTCCAGTGCTGGTGGAGTTGGTCGATGCGGCAATGGGGGGGTAGGTGTTGCTGCAGCGCCGCCAGGAATCGCTGCAGCTGAGCGGTTGGGCCCTCCAGAAGTACGTCCACGCCGCTGGGGCTGTTGCGGACCCAGCCCCGGAGCTCCAGTTGCTGCGCCAGCCCATACAGGCGTGGCCGAAAGCCCACCCCCTGCACCAGGCCCTGGATCTGCAGCTGCAGCTGTTGTTCAGGGGTGCTGTCCATGGCCGGCTGGTAGGTGCTGCTGGAGCCAGTGGGAGAACGGCTCCAGGCCATGGCCGCTGCGGGCGGACAGCTCGAATAGCCGGGCCTGGGGGGCTACGGCCTGCAGGTTGTCCAGTGCTTGCTGTCGCTGGAATCCCACCGCCTCGGCCAGGTCGGCCTTGCTGATCAGCACCGCATCAGCGGATTTGAACAGGGCGGGGTACTTGAGGGGCTTGTCCTCCCCTTCCGTGACCGAGAGCATCACCACCCGCAGCTGTTCCCCCAGATCGAAGGCGGTGGGGCACACCAGGTTGCCCACGTTCTCAATCACCAACAGGTTCATGCCGCTGCAGTTGAGCTGGGCAAACGCACGCTCCACCAGGTCGGCCTCGAGGTGGCAGAGGTCGCCGGTGCGGATCTGCACGGCCCGTGCCCCGGCCTGGAGCAGCCGCTGGGCGTCGTTGTCGGTGGCCAGGTCGCCCACGATCACCCCCAGGGGCCGCTGGGGCCAGCGGCTGGCCAGTTGCTCCAGCAGGGCGGTTTTGCCCGAGCCCGGTGCCGACAGCAGATTCACTGCCATCAGGCCGTGGCTACGGAAGTGCCGGCGGTTGTGGGCTGCCTGCTGATCGTTGCGGCTGAGCAGGCCCTGCTGCAGCGTGATCAGCCGGCGGGGGGGGGCAGCGCAGCCACAGGTTCCGCACATCTAGGACACCTCCAGCTGCACCAGTTCCAACTCCCGGCCCTGCAGCAGCTGGCTGGAGAGGGCGCCGCAGCGGGGGCAGGCATGGATCACGTCCGCTGGGGCGAAGGTCTGCTGGCAGTGTGGGCAGAAACACAGGGTGGGTACCACCTCGAGATCCAGGGTGGTGGGTTCGCCGTTGGGGTTGTCGTCGGCCATCACCACGGCGAAGGCCAGGCGCAGGGCCTCGGGGTTCACCCCCGAGAGGCTGCCGATGCGGAGCTGCATCCGATGGATCTGCCGGGCTCCGGCACGCACTAGCTCCTGTTCGGCCAGCTGGCGCACCTCCTCCATCAGGGCCAGTTCATGCATGGCCGGCCTCCCGCCGGATCCAGGCCAGCAACAGCGCCATCGCCTCGTCCATGGCGGCGGTGGCCCCAGCTGAGAGGCCATGGCGGTAGGCCCAGGCCTGGGCGGGGATCAGCAGCTGCCAGGCCTGGGGCTGGCGCCCGTAGAGCTGCTGGCTCAGTTGCAGCAGGGCCTGGGGCGAGAGCTGATGGCTGAAGGGGGGCGGGGGTGCACCGGCCTGCAGGGGTTCCAGGGCCAGGGGCTGCCGCACTGTGCCGTGGTGCGCATCCACGAACACCACCTGGTCGGCGTTGGCCATCCGGGCTGCGAGCTCCGGGGTGAGCTGATGCACTGCCGTCACATCCAGCTGGGGCAGGGCGAGGGCTTCGAGGGCCGCGGCGATGTGCCAGCCCACGCCGTCGTCGCCACGCAGGGTGTTGCCGTAGCCGATCACCAGGTGTTGGCTCATCCGCGCCGCCGCTCCTCCAGCAGGGTTCCATCGGGGCCGATCAGCTGCACCAGTAGCGGCATCTGGCCGGCTGCATGGGTGGAGCAGGAGAGGCAGGGATCAAAACAGCGGATGCCCGCCTCCACCCGGTTGAGCATGGCCTCGCTGAGGTTGCCATCGGCCAGGTAATGGCGCGCGATCTGGGTGATCGTGCGGTTCATGGCGCTGTTGTTCTGGCCGGTGGCGATGATCAGGTTCACCTTCGCGATCAGCCCGTTGGCATCCACCCAGTAGTGGTGGAACAGGGTGCCCCGCGGTGCCTCGCTCACCCCCATGGCCTCATGGCAGTTCACCCCCGCCCGGGCCCGCACGTGGGTGGCGGTGATCAGCGGATCGTCGAGCAGCTGCTCCATCTGCTCCAGGCAGGCCAGGATCTCGATCAGCCGTGCCAGGTGATAGAGGAACGAGGCGGTCACCACCCGTCCGCCCCGCTGGCGCAGTTCCTGCAGTTCCTGGTCAGCCCGTTCGCTGCCGATGCAGTCGCATAGGTTCAGCCGTGCCAGTGGGCCCACCCGGTAGCTGCCGGCCTGGGGGCCGAGGGCCTGGATGTAGGGGAATTTCAGATAGCTCCACGGCTCCACGGCTTCTGCCAGGAACTGCTCCACGTCGTCCTCCTGGAGGCCGTCGGCCACCAGGGAGCCATCGCTGGCCATCACCCGGATGCCACCGCTGCGGCGGCCGCCGTAGTGCTCCCAGCTGCCGTCCTTCCCTACCAGCCCCAGAAATAGGGAGGGAAAGTTGCCGAACACCTCCAGCTCCTCCTGCAGCTGGGTGTCGAGCAGTTGTTTGAACAGGCTCAAGCCCCGCTCGGCAATGGTGAAGGCTTCCGGCAGTCCCGCCCGGATCTGGTCGCGCAGTGCCGGGCTGAGGGGGCTGCGCACGCCGCCGGGCACGGCCCAGGCGGCATGGATTTTGCGGCCCCCCAGGGCCTCAATCACCCCCTGGCCGAACTGGCGCAGGCGGATGCCGGCGCGGGCCAGGTCGGGGTTGGCGGCGATCAGGCCGAACAGGTTGCGTTGGGTTGGATCGCTGTTCCAGCCCAACAGGAAATCAGGGCTGCTGAGGTGAAAGAACGAGAGGGCATGGCTCTGGGTGAGTTGCGCCAGGTTCATCAAGCGCCGCAGGTGTTCGGCCGCCGGTGGGATCGCCACGCCCAGGATCTTGTCGCCGGTTTTCGCCGCGGCCAGCAGATGGCTTACCGGGCAGATGCCGCAGATGCGTGCGGTGATCGCCGCCATCTCGGTGAAGGGACGGCCCTCACAGAACCGCTCGAACCCGCGGTATTCGGTCACGTGGAAGCGCGCCGTGGCCACGGCACCGCTCCCATCGAGCTGAATCGTGATCTTGGCGTGCCCTTCGATGCGGGTCACCGGATCGATCGTGATGCGGCGGGGAGTGGATTCGGGGTGCATGGCGCGGCGTCCTCAACCGAAGCGGATCAGGTCGGGGCCGCTGAGCTCGGGCCATTCACCCCGCAGCAAGGGCTCCACCACTGCCCGGATGCGGCTCGCCGAGGGCGGGCAGCCCGGCAGGTAGACGTCGACCGGCACTACCTCATGCACGGGCAGCACGCGCTCCAGCAGCTCGGGCACGATTCCGGGGGCATGGGGCCGTTGGCCACTGCCATCAGCCAGCTCGAGGTAGGCGCGCCGCAGTACGGGATCGGCACCCTCCAACATGTTGCGCATCCCTGGGATGTTCGCCGTCACGGCGCAGTCACCGAAGGACACCAGCACCGTGGTGTTGGCCCGCACCTGCTGAATCAGGACCAGGTTGTCGGTATTGCCCACCCCGCCCTCCACCAGGCAGATGTCCACGGCTGCGGGGTAGTCCTTGCGGTCGCAGGCCACCGGGCTGTACACGATGTCGGCCTGCTGGGCGAGTTCCAGTAGCCATTCATCGAGGTCGAGAAACGACATGTGGCAACCGGAGCACCCCGCCAGCCACACGGTGGCCAGCCGTTGCTTGCGGGGGATCGTGGGGCTCACGGGTTCCATCGCTGCTGCTGCCGGGCTTGCATCAGTGCCTGGAGCCGTGCTGGGTCGCTGTGCTTCTCGTCGGTGGTATCACCCCTGTGGAACAGGGCGCCGGTGGGACACACCTCCACGCATTTGCCGCAGTGGGTGCAGGCCTCCACGGCACCCCAGGGTTCCTCGAGCCCGGCAATGATCCGGCAGTGTTCGCCGCGCCAGCCCACATCCCACACGTGGGCCCCTTCCACCTCGTCGCACACCCGCACACAGCGGGTGCAGAGCACGCAGCGGTTGTGATCCATTCCGAATAGCGGGTGGGAGAGATCCACGTGGCGATCGGGGAAGCGATAGGGCAGGCGGCTGTGGTCCATCCCCACCTCCACCGCCAGGTTCTGCAGTTCGCAGTGGCCGTTGGCCACGCAGATGCCACACACGTGGTTGCCCTCCGTGAACAGCAGCTCGATCAGCGTGCGGCGGATGTCCTGCAGGCGCGGGGTAGCGGTGTGCACCTGCATTCCCTCTTGCACGGGGGTGATGCAGGCCGGCAGGAGTGTGTCGTTGCCGCTCACCTCCACCAGGCACATTCGGCAGGCCGCCACCGCCGACAACCCCTCCAGGAAACAGAGGGTGGGGATGGCAATGCTCGCCTCCTGCGCCGCCTGCAGCACGGTGGAGTCCGCCGCGATCGCCACGTCATGGTCGTCGATGCGCAGGCTGTAGAGGTTCATCGGCGGGTCTCCACCGGCACTAGGGCCAGATAGTCGTCGCGGAAGTGGCGCAGGGTGCTGAGTACGGGCCTTGGGGCGCCCTGGCCCAAGCCGCAGAGGCTGGTGTCCTTCACCATGCGGCACAGGCTCTCCAGCTGTTCGAGATCCTCTGGGGTGGCCCGCCGATCCAGGATCTGCTCCAGCAGGTTGTCGAGTTGCACGGTGCCGGCGCGGCAGGGAACGCACTTGCCGCACGATTCCTCCCGGCTGAACGCCATGAAGAAGCGGGCGATGTCCACCATGTCGGTGGTGTCGTCCATCACCACCATGCCGCCGGAGCCCATGATCGTGCCGAGGGATTGGAGGCTCTCGTAGTCCACGGGCGTGTCCAGCTGGTGGGCTGGAACGCAGCCGCCGGACGGTCCACCGGTCTGCACGGCCTTGATGCTTCTGCCCGCCGGCGTCCCACCGCCCATCGTCTCTACAACCGTGCGGAGGCTGGTACCCATCGGCACCTCGATCACGCCGCTCCGGCGCACGTGGCCGGTGAGGGAGAACACCTTGGTGCCCCGGCCGTAGGTCTCCAGGCCGAGGCGCAGCAGCGCCGGCAGATTGGCGAAGGTTTCCACGTTGTTGATCAGCGTGGGCAGGCCGAACACCCCCCGCTCTGCCGGATAGGGCGGCCGGGGCCGCGGCATGCCGCGTTTGCCCTCGATCGACTGCATCAAGGCGGTTTCCTCGCCGCATACATAGGCGCCGGCCCCCACCCGCAGCTCCACATCAAAGTTGCAACGGCTCCCCGCGATCGCCGTGCCCAGCCAGCCGTGCCCCTGGGCCGCGGCGATGGCGGTGCGCAGCCGGGCAATGGCTAGGGGGTATTCCGCCCGCACGTAGATGAGGCCACGGCTGGCCCCCACGGTGTGGGCCGCGATGGCCATGCCCTCCAGCACGGTGTGGGGATCGCCTTCCAGCACGGTGCGATCCATGAAGGCACCGGGATCGCCCTCATCGGCGTTGCACACCACCACCTTTTCGGTGCCAGGCATCTGGGCCACGGCGGCCCACTTGAGCCCGGTGGGATAGCCAGCCCCGCCCCGGCCCCTCAGGCCGCTGCGCCGCACCTGTTCGATCACGGCTGCGGGGTTGTTGTTCTGCAGAACCCGTTCCAGTTGCCGGTAGGCGCCGGCCGCTAGGGCCTCCTCGATGGAGGTGGGATCGATCTGGCCACAGTGCTCCAACACCAGCCGCCGTTGCAGTTGGAAAAAGGGGTGGTTCAGATCAATCCGCAGGCCGCCAGCAGGGCACCAGTGAGCCAGGGTGTGCTGGGCGGCGGCCTCCATGAGGCTGGCGACCAGCTGGGCACCATCGGCGACTGGAATGGAGCCGTAGAGCTGCGTTTGGGCTTTGGGGTCGGCGTCCATTGCCAGCAGTGGCCCATCGCTGCAGGGGCCCAGGCAACCCACCCCTTTCACCCTGAGGCCGTGCTCGAGCCCGGCGCGGGCGACGGCCTCGCTGAGGCTGTGCTGCAGCGAGGCACCGCCGCGGCTCCGGCAACTGGCGGCGGTGCAGACCCGCAGGCAGGCCTTCATGGCCGCAGCTCCCGCAAGCCCGACAGCACCGATGCGCAGCTCTGTTGATTCCACACCTGCTGGTCCACCACCACCAGCGGGGCACCGCTGCAGGTGCCGATGCAGCGCACCGAGCCGAGCTCAATGCCCCAGGTGTTCAGGGGTTCCCGTTGCAGGGCGGCCAACAGGCTGGCCGCGCCCTTCACATGACAGGCCGTACCGGTACAGACCAAACAGCGATGACGTGCCGGAGGCGAGAAGCGAAACAGGTGGTAGAAGCTGGCTGTGCCCTGGACCCGACTGAAGGGCAGGTGCAGTTGCCGCGCGATGTGGCGCAATAGGGGTGGGGTGAGATGGCGATAGAGTTCCTGGGCGCGATTCAAGACCTCAATCAGGCCGTCGGCCCGGTGCTCGTGGCGCTGCAGCACGGGCTCGAGTTCGGGGTAGCTCTCGGCCATGGCTGGGATCAGCCCGGTGCCTTCAAGTTAGGAATGCACCGCTGGTGTGGCAGCAGCACAACCGCGTTGATACCGGTCGTGATGCGCTGCGCTCACGACAGGTTGTGTCGTGAACGGTCAAGGGTTGTGGAGAGCGTCAGCTTGCAGGCATGCAAACCCCATTCCGCAGCCTCAGCACCGAAATTGCCCTGGTGACCCCCCTCTCGTTTGATGAGGCTTGCTCCGCCCTTGTGCTGGTGCGTGAGCAGAAAACCCTGGTGCTCGACACCGCCTCCCTGGAACCGGAGGTTGCCCAACGCACTGTGGATTTCCTCTCCGGCGGCGTGCTCGCGATCGATGGCCACTCCGAGCGGGTGGGGGAGCAGGTGTTTTTGTTTGCTCCCCAAGTGGTGCGGGTGTTGCGGGATTAACGCTGCTGCGCTCAGGCGGCTCCGAGGGATCTCTGGTGCTGCTGGAGCCTGCGGTTGCGGTGCTCCACCCGGTGCTTCACCTCCGCAATCTTGAGATCGGCGGCCGTGATGCGGAAGCCCAGGGTTCGGGCCGCTGTGATCAGGTCTTGGCTGCTGGTGCAGCGCCGCACCGCTCGCCGCACTTCGGCTCTGGTTTCAGCGGCACTCACCAGCCGCTCGAGTTCGCTCCAGCTCATGGGTCATCTCCAACGCCCTAAGCTTCGCGAGCCGATATGACTCACGTTTTCCTGTCGGGCCATGAGATGTGACCAGATGTGTGTCGCCGCAGGTGACACGATTCAGGCGGCCTGGTCTCCGTTGTCACTCCGGGATGTGGTCTGGGGATACTTCTGTCCGAGCCGCCAGAGCTCGTTGCTGTGTTCACCAGGTTCCACTGCGCGCAGGCGGCAGATCAGCGCGAATACGTCGTTGGGGGCGAGTTCCCCATCGTCCTGCCACTTCAAAGCAGACGGATCAAGTCTGCGCTCCAAGGGGGCCATGGTTCTGTTGCGCCGTGTTTTGCGACCCTAGGGGCTGCCGCTGAGCAGCTGGTTACTCTGCAACAACTGTGAGCCGAAAGACTTTCTGAACATGTAGTGCTGGGTACTGGAAACTGGACACCGAAGGTCGGTCGGGTGGTTCAGATTCTGTCTTGGTGGCAAATATCCTGCTCTGGCGTTGTGATCGCCAGAGCAGATTGAGGGGTGAATCGCATCGCCTTAAAACCAGGTTTGAACAGCCTGATCTTTGCTGTTCATGTTGGCCTCGGGGGTGGAGCGGCTGAAGTTCAGGCGAATTGAGCGCTTCTGTTCACCATCGGCGGCAATGGCGGTGATGGGATACACCTGTTCGCCATCGCGAAAGGGCACCTGTAGGCGGAAGGTGCCGTCCTCGTCCAGGGGCACAGACTGATCCCCGATGCTGAGGCTGGCGCCAGGGTCTGTGGCGCCATACACGATCAGTTCCGCATCCGCCACCAGCCAGAAGGAGCGCTGCCGCAGCACGCCACCAGCACCGGATTCGTGGCGGCCGCTGGCCCACCGGCCGATGCCCGAGTCGTGGAGGGAACCCGAATCGGTGGAGCTGGCCGTGCCTTCCTGCCACAGCTCGGAACCGCGACCCATCCAGCGCAGGCTGCGGGTGGCTTCTTGATACATCCGCTCGTGGGTCACGCCACCGCTGGCAGGGAGCGGTGAGGCCGTGGCCGCGGGGGCAGTGGTGAGGGAGAAGGGCACAAAAGCATCGGCCACCACCTCGCTGGGCCCGTGGCCCGGCACCCGTGCCGTGGAGGACACGGCGAGGGCGAGCCAGCCCCCATTGACAAGGCGGTAGCCCAGTTCGATGCGGTAGTCACGATCGGCCACCGGCACCGGCAAGTACCACTCATGGGCCTTCTGGTCCACCACCAGTTCCATCAGGGCATGGGGATGGGCCCGGTTGCTGTCGAGGCCGGTCACATCCTCCAGGCGCAGGCAGAGGAGCGTGGCTCCGAGCGCGCGGGCCCGATCCTGGTCGGCTGCATCGATGGACCAGAAGCAGTAGCCCCACTGGGGATCGCGGGGCAGGAACACCACATGGGTGCTGGCTTCTCGGGATGGTGCTCCGCTCGGATTGGATGTTGCCGCAGTGGAGATGTCTGGTTGGTCTATTGCATTGGTGGACTCTGCAAGGCGCTGGCTCTTGAGGGCGCGGGCCGCATTTCTCAGGGGGCGCAGCGTCATATCCACGATCTGGGCCAGGGTTCGCGGTGCTGCCGTCATCGCGGTTTCGTGCTCATGCTCCGTCCATGGTCTGGTCGGAGGTGTTTGTCCCGGCTTGTGTGTCAGCGGATCACGACCGTGTGCCATTCTGTGCGGAACAATGTCGGCCCTGGGACGTGCAGCGTTCTGCTGCACATGGAGGCAATATCCGCCAGGCCAAATCCTGTGAGCGGGGGAGTTTTGTTGGCTCCTGCTGATAGGGGGAGCAGTGCCCCCCGCTTCGCCGCCACCCGCGCCACTCAGGTTGCTTGGATGGAGGCCCTTGCTGGTGGCAAACGAGGCCGCAGTGGCACTGCTTGGCGTTGCTGACCGAATGCGATTTAAAGCTTTGGCCCTAGCTTGCCGCGATCCCTCAACGTGCACGTCAGTGATGAGAAGTTGCAGGAGGCCACTCGGTAGGGGCAAGGCCATGGCACATCGGAGCGTCTAAGGCCCTGCGGGCACGGCTCGCACCGCAGTCAAGGGCTAGCCAATCGATGATCAAGGATTCAGATCATGCAGCGAGCGTTTGTAGTCCAGTCTCAAGGTCTGCGTTCTCTGCACCACATACACCAGCTGCGCGGTGCTCCATCCCGCCATCAGCACCCCGTTGATGGCTTCTCCCACGCTCAGGAGCTGCCAGCAGCCGTGCAGGGTCATGTCGCCGTAGCCCACGGTGGTGAACGTGATCCCAGAGAAATACAGGCTCGCCTCGAGGCCCTGGATCAGGCCCAGGCCCCAATAGAGCAATCCCCACAGGCCAATCTCCACAATTAGGGCTCCGGCAGTGATCAGCGCCATGGCGAGAATCACCAGCAGGCGGCACCAGCTGTGGCGGCGGCACCAAGACTCCAGCCAGGGTTGTTGCAGTCCATCGACCTGAATCACCGTCACCAAGGTGTGGACGATGGAGGTGCTGATCAACAGGGCAATGGCCAATCCCAGCTGAAGGCCGATCCCCATGGCTGCATTGCCGCCCTGGCAGAGGGCGGTGTCTGCTCCCGCCGCTAGGGCCCTGGGCTGGTGGGCCAGCACCCAGCCTGCGGCGCTTGTGGCCGTGAGGACGGGGAGCCAGGTGCGTGTCGCCATCAACGTTGCAGGGCTTCTGGAGGAGGTAGGCCCAGCCAACGGGCTTCCTCCCGGGCGGCCGGCAGGAGGCTCGATAGTTCGGCGCTGGAATGGGTGGGATCGTCCTTGAGCTGGTGATAGCGCCGCAGGGCGGAGTTGGGAAACAACAGCAGGCCGATGGCCAGCGCCAGGCCACAACCCAGGGCGTAGTCGATCCAGCGGTGGGGGATGTACCAGGCCACCAGCGGGCCGTAGCCCACAAACGCCACACCGCTGGATATCAGCGCTGTTCTCAGGTGATCGCTGCGGCCCAGCGCTGCCACCAGGGCGGCGGTGCCCCCCAGTACCAGGCCATTGGCCAAGCTGCTGAGGCCGATGGTGTTGAACACTAGGAGGGGCATCAGGATGCCCAGGCTCACCCCCACCAGGCGATCGCGCACCCGCAGCAGCGTGTCGCCGATGCTGTCGTTCAGCAAGAGCACAACACCGAAGTAGAGGTATTTGGGGGTTACGGCTCCGATGCCCTCGCCCATGGCCAGCGCCAGGCTGGCGAACACCAACTTGCGCCAGAAGAACGGTGATTGCAGCCCCTGGCGGAGCCGTTGGCCGGCACTGGTCTCCGGCATCGCTTCGTGCTGCTCTGGGGGCTCAACAGGTGGGAGCCCTGCCGGTGTCAGGGCCAGTTGCGTCACGGTTCCTACGGCCAAGCCCGTGGCGATGCCCACGAGTTCATCGCCGCTGGCGCTGAAGCTCGGTGCGTTGCTCAGCAGGGGCAGAACCCCCACCACGGCCAGTACGTTGCTCAGCATGCGCAGCTTGTCGGGCAGCAGCAGGGCCAGTAGTTGCATCAAAGCGGCCACGAGCCCAAACACGAACACCTGGGGTGCTCCGGCCATCACCTTGCTGGCGAGTACGCCAATCCCCAGACCCACGCCGCAGATCACCAGCAGCACCGGGTAGATGGCCAGGGGCCATCGGCTGAAGTTCGGACGCACCACCAGGGCGGCGATCACAGCCCCGTAGGCCACCGGCGATCCACTGAGGCCCAGACCACCAACCAGGGCACTGGTGAGACCCGCGGCCAGGCCGATCACCAGGGCAGCCCTGAGGGCCAGGCTGTCCATCTCAGGGTCCGGGGGGCCTGAGGGCCTGGACCCAGCCCACGATCAGCACCACCAGCAAGAGGGCCACCCAGAACCAGAGCCGCGGTGAGCTGCTCACGGCGGCAATGGCCAGGAGCAACAGCGCCAGCCATGGGGCGGGTTGTCGCCAGGGTTGAAGCCATGAGCGGCGTGTCATCGCTGGGCCCCTCCCAACCAGCGCAGGAACGGCAACACAAAGCTCACCACGGAGCGCCGTTCCAGGGACGCCTTGAGCTTGGCGGGCGTGCCGTTCTCCAGGCGTAGATCGGGGCCTCGTCCGCTACTCCAGCGCAGGCCGCTGGGGGTGGTGGCATTGTCGAGGGCCACGGTGATCAACACCACGGGGGCACTCACCTTGTCGGCCGCTGTGGATAAGGGGTCGCCGCCCTCGCCCAAGGCGGCCTGGCGGCTGCGGGCCATCAGGCTGGAGGCCAGCTCGGGATCCCCCACCACACGACTCACCTCCGCCAGATCGGCATTGGCGGGGGAGATGGTCTGGATCCGCCCCAGTACCGAGCCGTAGCGCTGGGTGGTGCCGCCGTAGCGGTCACGGGTTTGCAGCACGGGATCGAGTTTGATCTCATCTCCGGGTTTGAGCCGTGCGGCATCGGCATCGCTGAACAGGCCTACCGCCGTTCGGGGCCGGCTCGCCTGATTCGGCCCGGCACCAATCGTGCCGATGCGTTGGCCCGGTAACACCGCCTGGCCGGGGGCGACCGAGAGGCTCAGGAGTGTCCCAGTACGCGGGGCCAGTACCTCCTGGCTGAGCCGTTGGCCATCGAGCTCCGCCCGGCTGACGTCGAGCTGCGCGAGCTGCCCCTCCAGGGCCTTGATCTGCGCCTGATTACGCAGGTAGAGGTCTTGCGCTCCCACCCACAAGGGGCTGTAGCGGGGGATCACGTCGTCTTGCCGCAGGGTCTCCAGGGCTTGGAGTTGTTTGGCCACCGGTTGGTTGGTGCGGTTGATGGCGCTCATCTGAGCCCGAATGGCGGCTTGCTGCTTGGCCAGGGCTTCCCCTTGACGCTGCAGAGCATCGGGATTGCCAAGCACCAGGCCTCCGCCGGGTGCGGCCTGGTCGATGCGATCGAGGCTGGCCACCACGGCGCCCTCGGCAATCGGGTCGCCCACCGCGTGGAACAGCTTTTGCACCTGCCCAGCGGACCGGGCATAGACGCCCACGCGGCTATCCGGCTGGAGCAGCACGCCACTGCCCTCGACTTCCACATCCACCCCAGGGGACACGGCCCAGATCACGGCGAAGGATGTCACCAAGCCCATCGGCAACAGGCGCGGTGCCAAATCCACAGGGGTCATGGCGCGCCGGGGAGTAATCGTCAGTTTGTCGATTTAGGATACGCGCACTTTGGGGGCACTCCGTTTGCGTTGTTGCGGATGCCGTTGGCTCGGGCTTGGTGCGCTCCTTACAGGGGTGGCGGTGAGTGCGTTGGTGACCGTGCCGCAGCGCGTCATGGCCCAGCCGTTGCAACCCCTCAACCTCAGCCTCCAGCAGGCCCTCTCCCTGGGGTTGTCGCAATCGCTCAATCTGCGCAACACCACCCTGGTGGTGGAGGAAAATAAGGCCCTGCTGGGTCTGGCACGCACCCGCTTTTTGCCCAAGCTGGATCTGGTAGCCCTTGGTACCTACGCCCAGGTGGGATCGAGTGTGGGCTTTATCTCGAATCTGCCCAGCATCGGAGATCTCAACCTGGAGTTGGGGGCCGACGGCTATGCCGTGGTGCAGAACACGTTTGTGAACCTGGGGCTGGCCCTCAACTATTCACTGTTGGATTTTGGCCGTGGGCCGTTGCAGCAGGTCGCCACGGCGGGTCTCAAGGCCTCCCAGGCCGAGCAGTTGGAGCAACAACGGCGCAGTCGCTTCGACATCGTGAGTGCCTATCTCCAGGCACAGTTGGCCGGCGCGTTGATCCCCGTTTGGCAGCAGTCGTTGCAGGTGTCCACTCAGCTGCAGCGCGATGCCTGGGCCATTCGCAAGCAGGGGCTGGCCGCCCGGATCGACACGCTCCAGGCTGATGCCTTGGTGGAGAGTGATCGCCAGGGTCTGGTGGAGGCTCAGGCTCAACAGCAGATTGCCCTGAGTGGCCTGGCCAGGGTGATCAATCTCCCTGCGGAGCAGGTGGTGAAGGTGAGTGATCCCCTGCTGCCATGGGGCGCTTGGTCTTTGCCGTTGCCGGACACCTTGCGGCGCTCCTTGCAGGAGCGACCCGCTCTTGAGGCCCTGCAACAGCAGCGCCAGGCCCAGCTGGCACGGGTGCAACTGGCTCGGGCGGCTCGTTTGCCAACGCTGGGGTTGGTGCTGGGGGCCGGAATCAATGGCGATTGGCTCAATGTGCCGGTGCTGAATGCCAGCCCTCAGGTGAGTGTGAACGGTGGATCGGCGTCCCTGCCTACCCAGAGCAGTAGCGCTAATGCCTACGGCAGCTTTTACGATTGGGGTGCTGTGCTGAGCCTGCGTCAACCCTTGTTTGATGGGGGGCTGACGCGTGAGTCCACGGCTCTGGCACGGCGCCGCGCCGAACAGAGCAGTCTGGCGATCGAGCAGGCTCAGCAAGCGATCAATCAGAGCGTCACGACCTGGTACGCCACCCACGCAGCGTCTCAGCAGCAGATGCAGGCGGCAGCCGCTGCAGCGAAGGCGGGGACGGAAGCTGTGAGAGACGCCCTGTTGCGTTACCGGGCAGGGATCGCCCCGATCACTGAGTTGTTGTTGGCCCAGCGCAATCTGCAGGTGGCCCGTTCTGCTGAGGCCACGGCAGTTCATCGCTGGAATCTCAGCCGGGCTGGCCTGGAATTGGAGACGGGCCTCGACCCATCAACGGCCAGCAAGCCCTAGGTCATTCCAAGCGGTCTTGTTGCCACCTCGCAGGCCATGCATGGCTGAATTACTGTCGAGGTTCTGGTGATCGTTGCAAGATGCTTACAGGTGCTGATCTCCTCGCCAGGGTCAAGGAGCTGGGCGACGCCTCCAAATCTGATCTGGTCCGCAGCTGCGGCTACGTGGGCAGCAAGAAGGATGGCTCGGAACGGCTGAACTTCACCGCGTTCTACGAAGCCCTGCTGGAAGCCAAGGGCATCAGCCTTGGGGGTGGCCTTGGCAACGGACGCGGCAAGGGCGGCCGCTCCCTGAGCTACACCACCAAGGTGCAGTTCAATGGCAACCTCATGGTGGGGAAGGCCTATACCGCCCAGCTTGACCTCAAGCCTGGCGACGAGTTTGAGATCAAGCTCGGCAAAAAGCAGATCCGCCTGGTCCCGCTGGGTGAGTCTGAAGAGGAGGAGTGAGCGTGGGGGTGTGCGGTTGGGGCTGGCAATCAGACACTTACTTGCTAGGGTCTTCTACAGAATCACTCCCGCACCATGGCTCTCACCGGATCTGAACTTCTTGCCAAGGTCAAGGAGCTCGGCGACGTCTCTAAATCCGATCTGGTCCGCAGCTGCGGCTACGTGTCCACCAAGAAAGACGGTGGCGAGCGCCTGAACTTCACCGCTTTCTATGAAGCCCTGCTCGAGGCTAAGGGTCTCAATCTGGGTGGTGGCGATGGCAAAGGCGTTGGCAAGGGTGGTCGCAAGCTGAGCTACGTGGCTACCGTTCAGGGCAACGGCAACCTCTTGATCGGCAAGGCCTACACCGCCATGCTGGATCTCAAGCCCGGCGACGAATTCGAAATCAAGCTGGGCCGCAAGCAGGTGAAGCTGATCCCCGCAGGCGCCTCCGAAGAGGAGTGAAGCCTGAGGTGATCCTGGCTTCCTGACGACGCCTCTTTCAGTCTGGAGCCATGCTTCGCTTCCTGCTCAATCTCCTCTGGTTCGTTCTGGGGGGCTTCGTAATGGGTCTGGGATGGTGGTTGGCCGGCCTGATTGCTGCCATCACCATCGTGGGCCTGCCCTGGGCTCGGGCCTGTTTCGAGATTGGCAATTTTTCCTTCTGGCCCTTTGGCCAGGAAGCCATCAGCCGGCGTGAACTCACGGGCCGTGATGACATCGGCACGGGTCCGTTCGGCTTGATCGGCAATGTCATCTGGTTTCTGGTGGCCGGCTGGTGGCTGGCCATTGGTCATCTCAGTTCAGCCCTGGCCTGCTTCATCTCCATCATTGGAATCCCCTTCGGGATTCAGCACGTCAAACTGGCGTTGATTGCCCTCACGCCCATTGGCATGACGGTGGTGCCGATGCACCGCCTCTAGTGCGCTCCAGGTTCAGTTGTTGCTTGAGCCAGTCCTGATCGGTAGGGCCTGCCTGCTGCAGTTGGAAGCGTTTGATCAACCAGGGCAGGATGTCGAGCTCTAGGAGCTGGCCGGTGTCGCCGTCCAGCTTTATGCCATAGAGGCAGCCCAGGTCGGAGCGCCATGGGCTGGGTGTCTCGATGCCTTCGTAGTCATTGAGGAGATCACCGCAGCCATACAGGATCAGCTTGTCGCGGTAGATCTCGAATGGCAGGGGGTGGTGTGAGGAATGGCCAAACACCACATCAATGTCGGCCAGGTCAATCAGCTGCCTCGCGAACCATTGGTGCCTGTCCGGCATGACCGGAACCCAGTTGGCCCCCCAGTGCAGCGAGAGAACAATCCTGTCGCCAGGGCGCCGCTGTTTCAGCACAAACCCTGCCAGCCAGCGGGAGGTTCCGTCGTCCAGATGGGGAAGAAAGGCCACGCCAGGATGGTGCGCATCCACCGCCCAACTCGGGGGTACACCGCTACTCGCCACGGCCCACGCGAAGACCAGCCGACGTTGGGCCTGATCGGCACTGAGCCCGGCCCCTCCAGCCCCAATCCAGGCTGTGGTTGTTGGCCAGGCAGCGCAGATCAAGCTTGGCGGCGGTAAGGCAGCTGATGTTGTGGGGGTGCATCCGGTCATGAATGTCTTTCTGCGGCCATGGCCGTGCTGCTGTCGTGATCGCCGTTGCCAGGTTGATGATGCGCACATCGGCCGCCATGGCTTCCATCGCGGCCAAGGCCTCACCCCAGGGATAGGCGGGAGCCACCGGCTCGTAAAGCTGGGGATCAACCGGATGGGGCAGCAGCTGGTCCATGCCGCGTCCCGTCATCACATCACCGGCGAGGCGCAGCCTCAGCTCAGACAAGGCACCCTCGCAATCCACGGACTCCTGCCGCCAGCGTGGTGGCATTGCTGCGCGGTGGCTGGATTCTTCACTGGGTACCTAGGGTCCGATCCAGCCGAGCACAGCAGTAGGGGCAATGGCGGCTAAGCGCACTCTCAATGCCAAAAATCTCCAGCAACTCGGCGTTGCTGCGCTCGCCGAGTTGCTGATGGAGGTGAGTACAGGCAATGGGGTGATCCAACGCCGCCTACGCCTCGCCTTGGCCAGCACCGATGGGGCCGAGGGAGCGGCCCAGGAAGTGCGCAAGCGCCTGGCCGCCATCGCCCGCTCCACCACCTTCGTGGATTCCCGCAAGCGCAAGGCCTTGCTGGCTGATCTGGAGGCCCAGCACCAGGCCATTACCGGCACCATTGCCGCCGAGGATCCGGCGCTGGCCTGTGAGTTACTGGTGCGCTTCCTGGAGCTGGCTGATGGCGTGATCGATCGCTGCTCCGACACCACCGGCGCCGTGATCGGGGTGTTCAGCCAGGCGGCGGCCCACCTGGGGGGGCTGGCCAGCGCCGCCCAGTTGCCATCCGACACCTTGGCGGAGCAGGTGGCTGACTTGATGACCGACAACAGCTACGGGCAGTTCGACGATCTGATCCCGACCCTGAACGAGGTTCTGGGCGAGCAGGGCCTTCAGCGCTTGGCCCAGGAGTGCCGCGATCGTGGTGCCCAGGACGGTCACCAGGCCCTGGTGCAGATCGCCCAGTGCCGTGGCGATGTGGAGGCCTACTTAGCCCAGTTCAACTCCGCGCAATTGAGCTGGCCCAACACAGCCGCCGAGGTGGCCCAGCACCTGTTGAAGGAGGGTCGGCCCGAGCAGGCTCTCCAGGTTTTGGCTGGCGCCACCAAGGGCGCTGCCAGCCGCCCATCACCGGCGTGGGATGAGGCGCGGCTCTCCGTGTTCGAGGCGCTGGGCCGCCTGGACGAGGCCCAGCAGTTGCGCTGGCAGTGCTTCTGCAAAACCCTCGCGATTCAGCACCTGCGCGAGTACCTCCAACGCCTGGAGGCCTTCGCGGATGTGGAGGCTGAAACGGAGGCCTTCCAGGTGGTGGACGCGCACCCGGTGCCCTTGCAGGCACTGCAGTTCCTGGTGGGATGGCCTGCGTTGCCCCGAGCTGCCCGCTACGTGATCGCGCACGAACAGGACTGGGATGGAGGGGCGTTTGCGATCTATGGCCCTGCTGCCGAACGCCTCAGTGGCAACCATCCCCTGGCGGCCATGGTGTTGCTGCGGGCGATGGTGTGCTTTGCCCTGGGGATGGGACGGACGACCCGCTATCGCTATGCCGTGGAGGATTTGCGCACCTGTGAGCAGCTGGCTGTCCGCATCGACGACTGGCAGGGCATTCAAGAACACCACCACTTCGTCGAGAGTCTGCGGCAGCGCCATGCGGCGCAGTGGCGATTCTGGGACTTACTGGATCGCTGAGGCAGACAACACGAAACCCCAGGGATGTCCTGGGGTGTGAGCAGCGTTGCCGATGGACAAGGCGTTCAGAAGCAGAACGGCAGGAACGTGGACGGAATGGGGTCAGTTCGCCAGATCGGGTTGGAGCAGGGCGCCAACAACCCAGGCGCCGAACAGCACGATGGTGAGCGTCGCGATCATCGGGTTCTTCGGGCCAGGTCGCTGGGGCGGCTAAGCACGTAGGTGGTCATGCCGGTGAGAAGCACCACAAGGGCGACCATGCAGGCGATGGCTGTGGAGTAGTCGGTGCTCATGGCGATCAACCCAGGCCGAGTTGGGCCAGGATGGTCTGGCCGGTGAGCAGCTCGGTGCCGAGGCCGATCACGAAGCCGAGCATGGCCAGGCGACCATTCCAGGACTCAGCGAAGGCCACAAATCCAAAGCGGGGAGAGGGCTGGGCCATGCGTGTTTCGGATCGTTGCGCAAATTGTAACGGGTTGTGAAGGGGGCGGGGCAAGGAGGCGTGCCGCCTGCCGTGTCCTTCGTGGCTGCAACAGGATTCGGGGGGGCTCCACCGATGGACGTCCCCGCAGCACTGCGGCCCCGCTCGCCAGAGTGCAGCTCCACTCCATTCCCGCCATGACCCCCACCCGTGAGCAGATCCTTGCCGCCTCGGCCGGTTGGGTAGCGGTGCTGCTGAATGTGGTGCCGGGTCTGGGGGCTGGTTATCTGTATCAGCGGCGTTGGAAGGCCTACTGGATCACCTCGGCGCTGGCCACTGTCTGGTTCGTGGCCGGTGCCCTGCTGGGCCAGAACGCTGATGCTGCAGCCGAGGCCCAGAACCAGCTGGTGGGGCTGATCGGCCTGCTTACGTTGGCGGCAGTTACCGCCACCGAGGCCGGTTTGGCGGTGAAGGCGGTGCGCCAGCTCGGCTGAGCCCCAGCGGTGCGAAATCGGCTGGCTCTGGGTTCATGACGCCTTGGCTTTCAGGCCTTCTCATCGCGGCCCTATCCCGATGAGGCCGTGCGGGTGAAGACCCGCAGCCGCAAGGTCTGCTCACTGGCCATGGGTTCCGCCACCATGCCGGCGCAAACAGCATCCCGGTGCTCATTGGCCAGCTGCAACAGGGCCTGATTGCCCACGCTGTGTGCCTGGGTTTGACCTGGTTTGGTGAGGGTATTGATCTTGACTGTGTTGTAGTTGGTGGATGTCAATTATTCACTTTGTGCGCCGATAAAGTCTCGATATTTGTGCTGTGGGAGGTGTATCTGCTTGCCGCCATCGCCAATCGCTAACAGGATGAGCTGGTGGCCAAAGAGACGCCCCATGAGCGGCGCTACGTTCTGTTGAAGCTTCTCGAACGGCATGGCGTGACTGGCGATGGCGGTTTTCTGCTCACGGCCACGGAGCTGGAAACGGCCGTCCGCATTGGCAGCCGGTTTGTGCACCTGATCTGGAATAACGGCAGCTACGACATGGTGGCGTTCCAGGAGCAGGCCCACTACGGCCGCACCGCCGCCGATCAGCTGGGCCCGGTGTTGCGGGAAGCGCTGCAGCAGAGCGTGCCGGTGTTGATCGACATTCCGATCGACTACTCCCAGAACTTCAAGCTGATGCAGGACGTGCATCAGGACTTCATTCACTGATCCGCCGGTTCACACCAATGCCCTGTCCTCCCGAATCCAGCCACCACCTGCACGTCCATCTCGGCGATGGCCTGTTCGCGGCGTTGCAGGAGCGCTGCCGGCGCACCGGTGAAAGCGCCTGCCATGTGATCCGAGATGCCCTGGCCGAGGCGCTGGATCTGGACCACCACACCCTCTACCAGGTGTCCACCTCCGGTGCCCTGGTGCAGGGGGTCTACCAAGGCTGCGTGCGGGTGGGCGAGCTGCTCAAGCACGGCGATTTCGGTCTGGGCACCTTCGATGGCCTGGATGGTGAGGGGATCCTGCTTGATGGCTGTTGCTGGCAGGCCTGTGGCGATGGCTCGGTGCGGAAGGCCCCCGTCGATGCCCTAGCGCCCTTCTGGGTGGCCACCCGCTTTGCGACCGACCACCGGGACACCCTGCGCGATGTGGCCAGCTGGGCCGATCTCACCGCACGGCTCGACGCCCTGCGCGATCAGTCCAACCTGTTCGTGGCCATTCGCATTCACGGGGTGTTCGCGCGCATCCGCTATCGGGTGGCCTGCAAGGCCGAGGCCGGCGTGGATCTTGTGAGCGCCACCGATGCCCAGGCGACGTTCGATCTGGAGAATGTGGCCGGCACCCTGGTGGGCTTCTGGACCCCCAGTTATGCCCGCACGATCAATGTGCCGGGCTATCACTTGCATCTGCTCAGCGACGACCACCACCATGCGGGTCACGTGCTGGAGCTGCAGAGCCATGAGCTGAGCCTGGAGCTACATCGAGAGAACCATCTGCAGCTGGTGCTGCCCGAAACCCCCCAGTTCCTGAAGGCGGATCTCAGCGGTGATCCGGCGGCGGCCCTGGCCCGGGCGGAAGGGAATCACAGTTGAGCCAGATGGTCAGACGGCATGACCGCTTTGGCCATCGCCTTTGTCATGGTGGAGGCTCTGATCCGGCTGTGTGGCTAGAGCTGAGCGGGTCGGGGCCACAACAAAGCCCGGAGCGTGGGCCCCGGGCGTTTGCCTGCTCAGCCGTGGTGCCGACCCAAGGGGGACGGCAGCAGCTGCGCGAGTTTGGTGCTGGATAACAGCCTGATCGTCTGATCAGAGTATTTTCAGTTGTGGGCGGAGCTGCCGGCGCTGGCACCTGGGGCCAGGTGTCGAGTGGGACGTTCCGTTCGGTCCGGGGCACCTCAGGCGGTGCAGTGGACGGCCATTCAGGCCTGGAACATCAGGGATCCGTCGAGAATGTTGGAGCAGGGGCCGGATCGTCAGCGCGCTCCTGCTTGGTGCTCAGGGGGGGTGTCGTCCATTTGTGGAGCCTCCGAATCCCGTTGCAGCCACGATGGATCGGGCGGCCAGGGCTGGCAAGAGCTGCAGCACATTCGCTACCGCTCTGGCGAACCCGGTCAGCGCAGTGGGCTGGCCCCATCTGTTCGATCAGGGCCTCGCGGACGTCGTGATGCAGCGCTGTGCCCAGCGCTTGGCGCAGCGAGGGAGCCATCAGCAAGCAGACGGCTCACCAAGCCGTGCTCCCAGAGCAGTTGCCCCGTGGAGCCGGGATGTTGAACGAGGCGCCACGTCTGCCAACGGCGATCAGCGACTTTTCACGCAGTAGTTGCCGGAGCTGTAGTAGCCCAAGGGACACCCTCCCGCTTTCGGGAGGGGGCGCACCGGCTGCTGGGCCAGAGCGAACAGCAGCGGGAGGCGGCCCATGGTGCGTCAGTGCAGAGAACCAGGTTGGTGCCAGTGAGCGGGGTTGGCCCAAGTTATGCAGGAGCTGCATGGAACCACTACTGGTGCAGGCTCCGGCCATGGCACGCGTGTGTCTGCTGGCTGTGGTCTGCATCGATCCGCCGTAGCTCGCGGGGCCGCAGCATCGGTGCCGCTACCGCTGCGGAGAGATTGGTCCCTATGCCAAGGCGCAGGAGCTGCTCAAACAGGGGCACACCTATCTCGAGGCCAATGGTGATGGGGAGGCCTGTGAATCCCTGCGCTGGTGCATCCGGCTGCGACGGCCGGCCTAGCCCACCTTTGACGGCCTGATCCCGTCGATCTGGATCGGCATCTACACCTGCTTCTACGCCAGCTGGTGCCGCATTCCGTTCCAGCGGCGTGGCTGTTGATCCCCTATCTGATCTGGAGTCCCGTGGGTGCGTTGGTGACCGGGAAGATGCAACAGCTCAACCGCTGATCAGATCAGCGCTGTGTCAATCGGTAGGCCAAAGCGATGACCATTGGCAACGGGTTTGTTAGGCTCAAGCAATCAATGCTTCCGCCTCATGCTCACCGGATCTGAACTGCTCGCCAAGGTTAAGGAGCTGGGTGACGCATCCAAATCAGACCTGGTGCGTGAGTGTGGCTATGTGAGCAGCAAGAAAGACGGTGGTGAACGGCTGAATTTCACCGCCTTCTACGAAGCGCTGCTCGCCGCCAAAGGGGTCAACCTTGGCACCGATAGCGGCGGCCGTGGTCTTGGCAAGGGTGGCCGCAAGTTGAGCTATGCCACCAAGGTGCAGTTCAATGGCAACCTGCTGGTGGGCAAGGCCTACACCGCCATGCTCGATCTCAAGCCTGGCGATGAGTTTGAGATCAAGCTCGGTAAGAAGCAGATCCGCCTGGTGCCCGTAGGCGGTAGCGACGAGGAGGAGTGATTGCGGCAGCGCAATCAGCAAAGCCTCATCCGAACTGACCCGGTAGGCGTTGCGCCGGTTGTCCTCAGTCTCGGCGTAACCGACGGGGGAAAAACCGTTCCACAGGCTCTGGGGTCTGCTGCAAGTTCTGCTCGCCATTGGCCTCAATCGCCTTCCGGCAGCGCTGCACCAGCTCCTGCCTGAGCGCATCCGGGCTTTCGATGCGCATCCCACCGCCAAAGGCAAACAGCCAGCTGCGTAGGTCGATGTCGGCAGCCACGGTCCAGGGCGGCAGGTCGAGCTCCACCGGGTAGGGATGGCTGGTGTCAGTCGCTCCTGGTTCCAGCACGTGAGGCGCCTTGGGGTGGTGCCACCAGCTGTCGCCGGGCAGGGGCCTGGAGAAGCGGGTGTGCTCGATCGGGTAGCGCTGCAGGCCCTCGCGGATGAAAGCGAACGCCCAGGGGGCACAACAGAACCGCAGGGTCACCAGCACCTGGTTGCGGCGCTGGGCTGAGGCGCTGGCCACCGCCAGCTGTTGCTCCAGGTCGCTGCCGAAGTAGATGCCACCGCTGTGATGCAGCAAGCGCTCCAGCCGGTTGATGGCAGCGGCGTGCTGCTCGGGGCTGCGGCGCAGATCGCCTTCACCACGGGCCATGGCCAGGCGATCGAGCCGCTCGCTGCGGATCAACCCCTGCGGGTGGCCCACCTGGTCCTCCTCAAACATGAGGTACCAGCCCACGTTGTGGAAGATCAGCTGCAGTGGCCACACCCGCAGCTCGCCAGCGGGGCTGTCAGCAAAGCTGCCCACGCCTGGATAGCGCTGCAGCAGCACGCGCCGGTGTTCCACGATCGCCGCCTCGATCGCTTCTGCCC
Source organism: Synechococcus sp. HJ21-Hayes (assembly GCF_024345835.1). Taxonomy (GTDB): domain Bacteria; phylum Cyanobacteriota; class Cyanobacteriia; order PCC-6307; family Cyanobiaceae; genus Vulcanococcus. The sequence continues at coordinate 62,726 of NZ_JAGQBW010000014.1, forward strand.
GCCTTGGTGCAGCCAGGGAATCGCGCCGCACCAGGGCCGTATCCACCACGGCATGACGGGCGTAGCTGCGCACGGGCGGCAGGCCATCAGCGCTGATCCCCGCCCAGCCCAGCCGTTCATCCAGCTCGGCCAGCAGGTCCTGCGCCGAGGGGTCGGCCAGGCGGCCGGCGGTCTGGCGCACCACGTTGTGGAGCTCCCGCAGGCGCGGTGGCGAAAGCACCGCGGTGCCGAGGCAGTAGCCGTGGCGAACGTTGTCGTTGCGGTTGCGGAACCCATAGGGGGTGAGGATCTTTTCCAGGTCTTTGCGCAGCGTTGCCGTTTCGCCGCTCAGGTAGGCGCCGGGGATGGCCTCGGTGGCGGCAATCAGGTGTTGGTGGAGGTTGGCGCCGCGCTCCGCAGGCTGATCGAAGGGGACCTGCAGCAGGTGGCGCAGCAGGGTCATCACCCGCAGAAACACCGGCCCATCCCCCATGGGCGGTAGGCCTCCGTGAACGGCGCCCGTCGCCAAGCCAGTGCGCTCGCCTACAGCCAGTGGCGCCAGCTGAATCGGTGCCGTGCTGGAGATTGCACCGCAGAAGCCGTTGGCCTCCAGCCAGGCCAGATCCGCGCGGATCGCGCCGGTATCAGCAAAACACTCCCCGTGCAGGCGGCCCAGGAAGGCAGCGGCCCGATCGGTAAGGTCACCCTCGGGGATCGGCGAGAGGATCGCCTCCAGGTGCTCGGCACTGGCGGGATCACTGGCGGCTAGATCGGGCCAGGTGCTCAGCAGCCGGATCAGGTAGAGCAACCGCTCGAGATCCAGTAGGCGTGAGTAGCCGTGGCGTTGCAGCTTGCGCTCGCGGTTGGTGGCCGAACGAATGCGCCGATCCAGCGCGGCCAGCTCGGCCTGCAGCACCTCCGCCAGGTCGTTGTGGTGGGTGGGCACCACGGCACAGATGGCGGCAAAGCCCTCGGCACGACACGGCCCGAAGTGGGGATCGGCCAGGGCGGCGGCCATCTCCTGGATCACCGGCACTGGCACGGCCCGCTCCCTGCGGCTGTTCCACTCCAGCGAGGTGGGCAGGTCTGTGTAGAGCCACCAGCCGATCCACTCAACGTCTGCCGGCATGGGCAGGGCCTGGGTGATCGCCAGGCGCCAGGCGCGGCGGGCATGGGTGGCATCCACGATCACCGGGATGCCAGCGGCCACCGCTGCTTGGATGCGCTGATGCAGCCGTTGCTGGATGTCCACCCATGGGCCCTGCACCGCCGCATCCCCGAAGACCTCCGCCCGAATCACATCGGTGGAGAGCACCTGCGCCGGCGGCTCACCCGGGCCAGTGAGTAGGGGCGCCAGCGCCTTGGCCAGGGTGGTTTTGCCGCTGGCGGGCTGGCCGATCAGCAGGTGGCAGCGCAGGGGTGCCATGGCGGCAGAGCGGTGAATGCTTCTACTCTTTCGCACCAAAAAGAGCTCGCGTCGGCACTGTGGTGGTGACGCTGCATTCAGCAACGTTCATGCCGCTTGTGGTCCACTCCTGCAGCAGTGCCGCCCGGTCCGCACCCAAAAAGGCGAAAGGCACCTACGCCCCACCCTCTCCGCTGGAAGACCTGCACATCCTCGATTTGCTCGAGCTGGCCGGTTCCCAGACCAAGGCGGGCATCGCCCTGGCCATGCACCAGAGCACGGTGTGCCGCAGCCTGCAGTTGATGCAGCATCAGTTCAAGCTGGAGCCTCGGCAGGGTTCACAGGTATGCCGCCACGGGCACAACGCCTGCCTGCACTACCTGCGCCTGGCCTACCGGGAGCACCGGTTGATGGAGGGACTTCTGCGCATCGGTACGGATGTGCTCCACCAAGGCCTGCTGCTGGGAATGGCGGGTGTGCAGCGGGTGCCACCACGGTTCCGCAGCGCGGAGCACTGGGCGGAGCTGGTGCGCCATGGCCTGCTCGATGGGGCCATCGTGAGCTCCTTCTGTTTGGAGAAGCTGCTCCTCTCCGGCCAGGCACCGCAGTGGGATGGCCTGGCAGCGCTCCCCCTGGGCCAGCTGGCCTTGCAGCTGGTGGCCACCACGCCATCGACACGGCGGGTGTTGCTGCCGCGTAAGGGAGCAACACCGCTGTTGCGGCAAGCCGTGGAGTGGCATGGCTTTGCGGTGGAGCAGCAACCGGCGGCCTGCCAGGAACCCACCGCCTGGATCAAGCGGGCACGAGATCGGACGCTGGCGATGCCGATCTGCACCGATGTGCTGGGGAACGACTGGATCAAGGCCCATGGCCTGGTGCCCTTGGTGGAGCAGCCACCCCTGATCGAGCAGCTGTGGTTGCTGATGCCGCAAGGGGCGGTGAACACCAAGGTGGCCCGGCAGTGCCTGCGACTGCTGCGGGTTCAGATCGCCAAGACGCAATCAATGCAAGAACCGTACAGATGTCCGCGCTAATGGGTGCCTCAGGGGCTGCAAATTGACGGCGGAAGGCAGCAAGGCCCCGCGGACTTGGCCCACACCCAGCCTTGCTTGGCATGGGTTCTGCTCACCTCACCTCAGCACAGCCACCCTGTGATGCCAGACATGGTTCATGCCGCCTGGAGTGGCGATGCCGACCATCTGTGACACCCACATCCTGCTGTTCTGGGCCCACGAGCCCGAACGGCTCTCGTCCCCAGCCCTGCAGCTGGGGGCAGCGCTGATCACCGCTGACGCCAAGCTGCGGGCCTTGCCTGAACTGGACCCGGGCTGGTGATTCGCACGAGAAGCGGGCCAAGGCAGGTTTCACCGGCACCGCAAGCTCGAGTAACGCCAGCAGCAACCGTCCGGCGAGGAGGGCCAGGTCGCGCTCCTTGTCCAAGGACACCGCCGCTTGAAGACCGCCGTAGGCAGGCTGATCAGCCACGGGGCGTTTTGCGTCGAATGACCTCCATTGTTCTTGCACTTCCCCGTCGGTTTGATCTGCAGAACAATCAGCTCTCCGCAGTGTCCAGATCCAGCACCCTCCGGATGGTGCTCCAGATCGGTCATCAGGCGTCTCCCGTCAGGGCGGGGCGCTCGCTAGCCGATCACGTTCACGGTGGTGCCGTAGGCCCGCAACTGGCGGTCCGCTGTCAACAGCAGCATGGGCTCCGTCCTGCTTTGGCACACCAGTAGCCGATCAAAGGGATCGCGATGGTTGCCATCGGCCTCCAGCTCCGCCACCGCCAGCAGATGGGCGCTGCGAATCGGCAACCAGTGAAAGCCCTGCAGCGGCACCTGGCGCTCCAACTCGGGCAGATCCACGTGCAGGCGGCCGATCGACACCTTGATCGCCATCTCCCATAGCGAGGCCTGGCTGACGAACACCTCTGCCTCCGGAGCCTGCACGCGCTCCACCACAGGCTGCGGAAGCCGTGGATCGTCATTCAGCCACCACAGAACCAAGTGGGTGTCGAGCAGCAGCCGCGTCACCGCAGCGCCTCGAATAGGCCATCCAGCGGTGCATCGAAGTCAGCACCGAGCTGGATCTGGCCGCGCATCGCCCCGGGCGCTGCCACAGGCCGGGCTTGAGCCTGCCAGCCCACCAGCCGTGCAATCGGCACGCCGGCCCGAGCAATCACCACTTCCTCTCCTTGCTCCACCACATGCAGCAACTGGGAGAGGTGGGTCTTGGCCTGGTGGATGTTCACCGGCTCCATCGTGGATCGCCCTGAACTAGGTCTTAGTCTAGTCTCACCATGGCGTCGCCCCGCCCCGTGGTTCGCAGGAGGAACTGCTCGGCCTGGCTCATCCGAGCTGATGCTGTATGCCGTTGCCCATCGACAAGCCATGACCCGCATCGTGATCCAGTGGCAAGACCAATTTGGCCATTGGCAGCGCTTCCAGGAGAAGCACAACCAGGCCGATGCCTTCCGCACCGCCCAGGCTCGTGCCCGCAGTACCGGCAAACGGCACCGCCTGGTGGATGAAGCCGGTCGGCTGCTCGATCTGCTGGAGCCCTGACCGATGCCGCTCCCCCAGCAGCGTTCCCGCACCGTCGCGGCCGTGGTGGTCTCCGTTGCACTGGCCTCCGCGGGCATCGCCACCGCCGTGTGGTCAGCGCGTCGTCCACCGGAGGAGGTCCGGACCCTCGAGGTGGTGTTGCGGCGCCTCAGCCAGGGCAATGATCTCGGCAAACAGCCCCTCCATTTCATGGTGGGCTCCGGGAGCTACACCGCCCAACTGGCAGCCCAGCGCGGGCTCTGCAAACCCGAGCAGTGCGACATGTTCGCCCAGCTCAACCCCTACCAGCGCTATGGCAATGGCTGGGATGAATTGATGCGTCAGGGCTATGCCCTTGGCGACATCCAGGGTTGGTCAGCTTCCAGCGGCACGGTTGTGCTTCCACGTGCCACATTTCGCGCCTACGGCACCCATACCGGCTACCTGGCCTGCACGGTGGCCCATGAGATCGCGCACATCCGCCGTTATCACATCTTTCAGCAGAGTTATCACCTGAGCCACAACCTGCGCGGCCAGAGCGAGCAGGCCAGAAACCTGGCTGAGATGAAGCGCTCGCGCGAACTTGAGCTCGAGGCCGACCGTGATGCCGCCACCATGCTGGCCCGCGCCGGTTATCCGGCTCGCATCTGCCAGCACGAGCTGGAGTTCATGGCGCGCTCGGTTGGTGATGGCTCCAGTACCGAACCGGACTCCACCCATCCTGGCTACGAAGACCGCCTAGCGGCCATGCGTGCCCACTACGACGCCATGGAGAAGAAGCCTCCTGCCCCGGAGACCAGTACCCGCATCAGCACTAGCTACAGCCGCTCCGACAATCTGCTCACCATCACCCCTCGGCCCCGCTGAGGGGGCTTCTGCAGTGACTGGGCAGCCTGTCGTGCACCGCCGCCAGACTGGTTCCATTGGAGGGGGGCCCATGCAAGACATTCTTTTCATGGTGGAGGAAGCAGAGGACGATTCCTTTCGCGCCAGCGCCGCCGCAGTCGCGATCTATATGGAGGCCGAGACTCGCGAGGAACTCCATCGGGAGATCCGCGACGCCGCCCTCTTCCACTTCGATTCAGGCCAGGCACCACCATTGATCCGCCTTCATCATGTGAAGCAGGAACTGCTGGCCCTGTGAAGACCCGCGGGATGTCAATGGCCAGCTTTTCGCCGAGCGTCTGCGGCGCCATGGCTATGCGCTGACCCGCCAAACGGGCAGTTACATGCGGTTGACCCGAAGTTCTGGCGCTGAGCAGCCGCACCTCACGATTCCTGCTCACAAGCCGCTGAGAGTTGGCACCCTGCGCCCTGGCTGACAGACACAAGTGCAAGACCCCTCGCAACAGAACGGGTCTCAGTCGATTGGGTGGGCAGGGAGCCATGAGAGGTGGGGGTCGTCACACCAATCCAATCGCTCGTGGATTCCCACGCCCGGCTCCACTGTGAGCTCACCTGCTCAGAGATCTCTCCATCGCTATTCGCCCAAGGCGTGAGGCCCAACTCCGCCACCATGTCCTTGGGGATGTAGCTGATACACCCCTGCTTCCAGAACACCGCCACGGCATTGGGATCCCACTGGTTCGTGGGTTCATGCAGCAGCGTCAGCGGATCCTCAAGCCCATCGTCTCGGCGGCGTGGTCGAGCTTGTAGGCGAGGCAGGTCTGAAGGATTTCGCCATGGCTTGCTGCTGGCACTCGGAGGTACCCGCCTGACTCAGGTGCTGCAGAAGCCGGAGGAGATTGTTCCTGGGCGCCATAGCTCTGGCGGGGCGACTGGAGGAGGGTGCTGTAACGCAGGCGGAGCCTCTAGGCCCTCCCTAGCTCCACCACCTGCTCCGCAAAGGATCCATAGGCCGCGGGATCGCAGGTGAGCAAGATCACCTGCAGGCCGCGATCCACGGCGGTGCTGAGCATGCGTTTCACCAGATCGATGCGCTCGGGGTCGGAGTTGGTGAAAGCGTCGTCGAACACCAGGGGCAGGCAGCCGTCGTGGGCCTCCTTGAGCACATCGGCCATGGACAGCCGCAGGGCTGCTGCCAATTGCTCGCGCATGCCGCCGCTCAGGGCCTCGAAGTCGTAGAACTCCTGACCTCGCCGCAGCTGCAGGCCCTGGAAGCCCTTGCTCTGGTCGTAGCTGAGGCGGGCGGCCTGGCCATCGGGCACCAGCGGCTTGAGGTAGTCGCCAATGGCCCGTGCCAGGGGCTCGCTGTAGCGGCTGGAGAGATCGGCCTGGGCTTCTTGAAACAGCTGCTGCAGGAGCTGATGGGCCTGCGTGAGGCGCACCAGTTGGCTATGGTCAGCCTCGGCTGTTTCCAGCTGCAGCCGGGCCTGCTCAACCGCCGCGAAGGGGTCCTGGCTGCTGATGCTGTCGCAGCGCTGCTTGGCAGCACCCCGTTGATCGAGCAGCTCTTCTTGGCGCCTGGTGAGGGCTTCGATCTGCTCCTGCAGTCGCTGTTGCTCCCGCTCGGCGTCCTGGCTGGCGAGGGCCGCTCGCTCAGCGTTCAGCTGGTTCAGCTCAGCCTCGGCCTGCTGGCGTTCCCCGCTGAGGCCCGTGAGCTTGGCGGCTAGCGCGTCGCGATCCCCGTGCTGGCTGATCAGCGGCTCCAGCCGCTGGTTGCGGTCGGCCAGTTCAGCGCGCACCACCTCGATCTGGCTCGCCTCGCTGAGCCGCTGTTGCTGGAACTTCTGGAGGGCTGAACGGGCGGCCTCCAGCTCGTTCTCCGCGGTTCCCACCGCCGCGAGCGTGTGTTTGCTGGTGGCACTCACCTGTTGCTGCAGGGCTTGCAACGCACTGAGGACCTGAGGCAGTGGCTGCTCCTGCTCCATCGCCTCACGGACCTCCGCCAGGTCCTGCAGTTCGGCATCCAGCTCAGCGAGTCGCTGCCCCAGGGCGTCGTTCTGTCGCTCCAGCTGGCTGAGATCGGCCGGCCCGGCGCCCAGGGCTGCCAGCTGCTGTTCCAGCGCGGTGCGCTGCTCCAGCAGCTCCTCTGCAGCCCCCACGCTCGCGAGATGGAGTGCCTGCAGACGGGCGGCCAGCTGTTCACGGGCGCTCTGCACCGTCTGCTCCAGATCGTCGAGCGCCTGGCCACCACCGGGGGCAATCTCCAGCACTACCCCTTCGCCAACTTGCAGTTGGAACACCGCGCTGAGCCGTTGCTCATCCCCCACCTGCAAGGGGCGGCCATCGAGGCAAACGGGCTGGTCTGCTCTCAGCAGCTTCACCCCGGCGGCCATGGCCTCCTGGCGCGTCTGGGCGTCGCGCAGCTGTTGTTCCAGCTGGCGCAGCTGCAGCAGCGATGGCTTGCTGATGCCCGGCAAGCCGGTCAGCTGTTGCTCCAAGGACTGGCGCTTGGAGGTGTCCTGCCGCAGCTTCTCCAGTTCAGCGCTCTGGCGCGTCAGCGAGTCGGCCGTACTGGTGCGCTCCACCAAACGCTGCAGCAACTGCTGGCGCTGCTCCAGGTCTTGGCGTTGCCGGGTCATGGCATCCAGGCCCTGGCGCCGTTGCTGCTCAGCCGCCTCCAGCTCCGCTTCCCGGCTCTGGGCCCCAGCGGCATTGGCTTCCAAGGTCGCCAGCGTCTTCTGGCGCTGCTCGATCTGCGCCTGGAGATCATCCAGCTGCTGCAGCGCTTGTCCCGCAGCCTCATGGCGTAACCGGATGGGCTCCAGGGCCTTACCGGCCAGCTCGATGGCGGCATCCAGGCGACCAACAGCCTGGGCACCGTCCTGCAGGCGCTTCTGGCTCTCGATCAATGCCGGAAGCTCTTGCGCCTGGAGCTGCTCCAACTCTTCGCAGAGATCCGCGAGCTGCTCGCTGGCGTCTGCGTATTCCGTGAGGCGAGCCAGCGCCAATTCCATTCTGGCGTTGGCCGTTTTCAGGGCTTCTTCACGGGCGTAGAGGGGCGAGTTTTTCTTGGTACCCCGGCTCGTGAAGTTCTCGGCCAGTTCAGCTTCGATGCGCTGCTCCACCCGCTGGTCGAGGGCTGACTGCTGCACCGCAGCGCCGCCACTGCGCTCCAGCTGCAGACGCAGCTGGTCGAAGTCGTAGTGGCTTTTGCCGGTTGCGAGCAGGTCATCGCCGGAGAGGCCCTGGCGCACCCAGAGATGGGCCCAGCGGCTGGGCAGCACCGTGCCCGCCTGTTTGCTGCCCACGATTTCGCCGACGCCCAGCAGTTCAGCCAACCCGTCTTCTGCGGCTGGTCCCATGAGCGCTTTGCCGCTGCTCTCGGCCTGCAGGGTCACCTGTCCAGTGCTGCCGCTGAAGCGTTTGCGCAGGGTCCAGGTGTCGCCCTTGGCTTCAAAGCCGATCTGTACCACCGGCTGGCCCAGGTGCAGCCGCGACTGCAGCGCCTCAACGGGGGCACCCGTCGCCGAGGCCTTCAGGAACAGGGCCCGGTGCAGCGCTTCCACCAGGGTGCTCTTGCCGGATTCATTGGGCCCGCCGATCAGGGTGAGCCGGGGCGAAAAGTTGACCTCCAGCTCGCCATGGAGGCGCACGTTCTGGAGTTGGCAGTTGAGGAGACGCATGGTGGTTCAGCGGGTGGTGGCGAAGCGGAACAGCTCACAGAGGGCGGTGCGAATCCGGCCCGCCTCCTCGGAATCGGGATCGCTCTCGCGGTTCAGGCGCTGCTGCAGCTGTTGGGCCACCTGGGCGATCAAGGGGTCTTCACTGCGGGCGGTGAGCTGCTCGAGCTCGGCAGCCTCGGGTGCCTGTTCGCATTCACCTTTGATCCGCAGCCGCAGCAGCCGGTTCTGCAGGTCATTGATCAGCTGCTGGTAGCGGCGATGGCCCGCGAGGCTGAGGCTACCGCTCACCTCCAGCCGCAGCAGATCGCGGGCGACCCGGCCGGCGGTGAGCTCCTCGAGTTGGCGCTCAAAACGATCGAGATCGCCATCGCCGCTGAAGCGCACCTTGAGGTTGTGCCAGCGGATTCGCCCTGTGGGCTGGGGTTTCACCTCCGGAGTGCTGCCGCGTTGCAGCTCCACCAGAAGCACCTGGCCGCGCTGGTTGTCATCACCCTGGTCAAAGCGATCCGGTTCAGGCGTGCCGGGATACCAGGCCTGGGCGGAAACCTGTTTGAGGTTGTGCCAATCCCCCAGGGCGATGTAGTCGATCTGCTCGGCTGCTAGGGCCGCCAGGTCGATCAGGTTGTTGGCGCCGGCCTGGGCCTCCTCATCGCCCTCGTAGTCCCGCCCCCCGAAGCCGTGGACTCCGCCGTGAGCAAGCACGATGCGGGGCCGGTCGGTGGGCAGACCACTCCAGTCGAACCCGCGCAACCACTGGGTGGGATCGCTGCTGTCCTGGTTGCGCAGTAGCGGACAAGGCAGCACAACAGCCTGCTCCAGCACCAGGGGCTGGCGCTCCAGCAGCAGCTGCAGATTGGGCGCCAGCTGGCGCTGGTGCCGCTGGAAGTCGTCGCGGTGCCACACCGTGCCTGGGGCGCCGTAGTCGTGGTTGCCAGGGATCACCAGCACCGGCACCTCCATCTCGCCGATCAGTTCGAGCACCTCCAGAACGGCGTCCGTGGCCGGGGTTGGTGAGTCGAAGAGATCGCCGGCCACAAGCACCAGCCGGGCGTCCTGCAGCCGCACCACATCGCGGATGCGGCCAATGGCTGCCAGGCGCTCCTGCTGCAGCCGGAAGCGCTTCTGCTCGTTGCCAACCGTGCCGTAGGGCTTGCCGATCTGCCAATCGGCGGTGTGGATGATGCGGAGCATGGGGAGGGGATGGAATGAATCGGGGGTGAACGGGCGGGTTTGACGGCGCTGGAGCGACCCTATGGCCTGCATTCGGCCGAGTCTCTGTCACTTGTGCGAATGACGGGCTTCGCCTGGCTGCAGGCGGGCTGATCAGTTGGCCTTGAGCAGGCGGCAGAGGCGGCTAAGGCGGCGCACATTGGCGATCCTGAGGCTCCGCTGCTCCGTGGCGATCAACCCGGGTCGATCCCCTTGGTGTTCGCGGAGCAGTGGACTGAGGATGAGTCCGTCGGAATGGATCTGCCCAGGGGATGGCACAGGTCTTGCCCAGGTGCCCATCGCTGTGCATGGATGGTGAAAGCTTCTGTTGCGGATGACACCAGACTTCGCTGCCTGCGTTCTGGAGGGGCTGCTGCTGCTCCATGAGGAACTGTCGGTCGATCCAGAAGCCCCTTGGTACGTGGGCACGCCCCATCAGACCCAGGTGCTGCACGATGAGCTCTGGCTCCTGGCGGGTGCACTCAATCCCCACTCCAGCTCTGTGCTTGTGGAAGCCTGGTACGAGGCGGGCCGGTCAGCGTTGCTGCCAATGGCCTGCACCGGGGAGCTGGTGAGCAGCCGGCATCACGCTGCCTGATCGATCACGGCTGATGGTCGGGGGCTTCTGGGCCGCGGTGGTCGCCGGTTCCGTCGGAATGGCGGAAGCGGTTGAAGTGCCCCCTTGCGCGCGGGTTGTGCGCACGCCATCAGCCATCAACTTCTAGGCAGACCAGTTCCCCTCATATCGTCCAGGTCATTGCGATCGTGTTGAACGTGAGGCTTCGCCTCAGGACTCCCGCTCAATGAATAGGAATGACGGGCCGGCATGGTTCATTGCTGCCTTCATCTCCCTTTCTACCGCGGCGGCATCCGGCAACCAGGCCGTGCGTGCTCCGTAACCGCTGGCAATCGATTCGAGATCCACTGCTGGATCGTCGAAGTCCAGACCAACAAAGCTGGTCTGATCGAAGCTTGTGTTCATGGCACCGCACCACAGGTCCTTGAGGATGCGGTATTCGTGGTTCACAAAGCAGATGAACACAGTGGGGATGCGGTAGCGAGCTGCACTCCAGATCGCGTGGATCGAGAACTGGGCACCACCATCCCCTACAAAGCAAACCGATGGTTGCCCTGTTCCGAGAGCCAGTCCCACACCAAGGGGCATGGCCCAGCCCAGGCCACCGCCCCGGGGAGCAAAATGCACGTTGGTGAAGCCCAAGGCAATGGCCATGCGCTGCACCAGAGCATCTTCCGAGGAGCCTTCTGTTACCAGATGACACTGGCGGGGGAGTTGTTGCAAGACATGCAGGATCAACGCATCACTGGCATGGTTGCCATGGCCGGGATAGTCGGCCTGCAGCTGCGCAAACACTTGCGCTTCATCCCGCTGAAATGGCGGGAGATCAGGGGCGCCCAGCAGGTTTACCAAGCCTTTGAGGCAAGCGCCCAAATCGCCAAGCACCGCCAGATCGCAGGGGTAATCGAAACCCAGCTGACGGGTGGACGGCGCCAGCTGGAAAATTTTCAGGGCGGCCGGAATGGCCTGCTCACCATTAAACGTGAAGGTGTCAACCTTTTCGCCCAACAACAACAACCGGCGATAACGGCTCAAGACACTCCGGATCTCGCGTGTGGTGGCCGGCAGCTGGCCGCAGTAGTTCGGGTGCAGGGGATCCACCACGCCCTGGACATGGAACGGCGCCGAATAGAGGTCAGCCCGAAGGTGGGAAGCCAGGCGGCTGAGATGCTGCACCGCGTCAGAAGCACCCACCGCATAGTCAGCCACAATCGCGAGTGGACCGCCACTCTGATCCTGCAGAGCATCCGCCAGCTGATCCAGACCGGTTGGCACCACATCATCAAGAACGGTGGTGCGGCGCAGGCCCACCTCCGCCATGGGTTCCTGCATAAAGTTCATCGGAACCGAAAGGAAGACCGGCCCTCTCGGCTGCAGCCGGGCCTGAAGCCAACAGCGCTGCAGGGCTATCGGTAGATCCGTTGCTTGAGTCACCTCATAGCTGTGCTTGGTGGCGGTTTCCGCCAGCTGGGCGTTAGGAGCCCCCAGCACAGGGTTATGGATGAGAAACCTCGAGTCCTGCTGGCCGTTGATCACAAGCAGCGGAACGCCAGAGAGCAGGGCATTGCGCATATTGAACAGTCCGTTTGCCAGACCTGGATAGGTGTGCAGGCTCACCAGAGCGGGCTTGCGCGTCACCATCGCGTAGCCGGCCGCAATGCCGACGGCGGTGGATTCATGCAACGCCAGGCGGTATTCAGCCCTGGAGCGCCCCACCGCCTCAAGAAAGGTGGTTTCTGTAGTACCAGGGTTCCCGAAAACGTAGGGAATCTCTTCCAGATTGAGAAAATCGCGAATCAGATCACCGCCGGTGTACGCCATCGAGACAGGAAAAGCCCACGTCAGAGCTCAAGTTAGGAGGCTGCTGAAAAGCAAGAAAAAGCCTGATCCGTCACCCGCATCGGGGTAGCCCGACTCCCGCTGTTGCCCCATTCGTGCCAGCAGGCTGCTTGGTCCTGCCAAGCACCAGCTGAAACTGCTTGTCATGCTCAATGCATGAGTGTGTAGCCTTTGCGACAAATGCACGGGCGTCCGCCTGCCCTGGCTAGCTGTAGCTGTAGTTGAGGAGCAGATCCATGGCCTTGATGCTGCCAAGCGGACTGATGGAGCTTCTGAATGCTGAGCTGT
>NZ_JAGQBW010000015.1 GCF_024345835.1 Synechococcus sp. HJ21-Hayes
CCTCCTCCTCCGGCAGATCCACCGCCTCCGCCAGTTCCGTGATTGTGGGGGTGCGGCCCAGATCCTGGCTCAGTTCCCGCTGGCCTTTTTTGAGCTTGTTCAGCGTTTCGGTGATGTGGATCGGCAGCCGGATCGTGCGGCTCTTCTCGGCGATCGCCCGGGTGATCCCCTGGCGAATCCACCAGTAGGCATAGGTGGAGAACTTGTAACCCCGGGTGGGGTCGAACTTCTCCACGCCCCGCACCAGGCCGATGGTGCCCTCCTGGATCAGATCCAGCAGCTCCATGTTCCGCTTGGTGTACTTCTTCGCCACGCTCACCACCAGCCGCAGGTTCGCTGCCACCATCCGCTCCTTGGCGCGACGCCCGGCATTGACCCGCTTTTTCAGCAGGGGCAGGGTGAGTCCGGCGGCCTGGGCCAGCTCGGCTTCCGTGGGGTCCTGATCACCGGCCCGCAGCCTGAGTTCCTCTCGGATCTCCTCGATCGCCATCAGCTCCTGCACCTGGCGGCCCAAGGTGATCTCCTGCTCGTGGGAGAGCAGCGGCACGCGGCCGATATCCCGCAGATAGGAGCGCACCAGATCAGTGCCGGCAGCGGCCTGGCTCGTGATGACGGGCAGGGATGGCATGGCGTCGCGGAGTTACGAAACCCAAATGTTTCGTAAAACTATCACCCTTTTTGGGCTGCCCTGGCGGGGAAACCGGCTTCGGCAGAATTGGCAAACGGCCAACAGGCATACCCACCACCATGGCCACCGAACGGCTGCAAAAAGTCCTGGCCGCGGCAGGCCTCTGCTCCCGGCGCCGCGCCGAAGATCTGCTGCGCGCCGGCCGGATTCAGGTGAATGGAGCACCGGCGGGCCTTGGGGATCGGGCCGATCCAGATCGCGATCGCATCTGCCTCGATGGCCACCCCATCGCCGCCGCCGCCGTCCCCGTGGTGGTGCTGCTCAACAAGCCCACCGGGGTGGTCTGCAGCTGCCACGATCCGGAGGGTCGCCCCACGGTGCTCGACTTACTGCCCACGGACCTCGCCCGTAGCCAGGGGGTGCACCCTGTGGGGCGCCTGGATTTTGAAAGCCGTGGTGCCCTGCTGCTCACCAACGACGGCAGCCTGACCCTGCGCCTCACCCATCCCCGCTACCAACACAGCAAGACCTACCGGGTCTGGGTGGAGGGCGATCCAAGCCAGTCCAGCCTCGATCGCTGGAGTCGGGGCGTGCCCCTAGAGGGGCAACCGAGCCAGCCGGTGCAGGTGCGGCGCCTCGGGCGCGAGCGGGGCCAGACCCTGCTGGAATTGGTGATGAGCGAGGGCAGAAATCGCCAGATCCGGCGCACGGCTGAACTCCTGGGGCACCGGGTGCGCGACCTCCAGCGCATCGGCATCGGCCCCCTGGAGCTGGGCGAGCTGCCGGAAGGGCGCTGGCGGCGGGTTGATCCTCGAGAATGGGGTTACAAGGAACCCAGGGGTTGATGCCACGGCTCGCCACCAAGCTCCCCCTCTCCAATCGCCTGGGGCGCTGGCTGCAGCGGGGTAAACAAGCGATGCCCCCTGCGGCCAACGGCGCACCCGCAGCGGAGGATCCCCTACTGCAGGTGGGACGTCTGATCAGGCAGGAGCGCGACGCCCGGGGCCTGAACCTGCGCCAGCTGGCCCTCGAGACCCGAATCAGCACCCCCGTGCTCGAAGCCCTCGAGCGGGGTTGGCGTGATCGGCTGCCAGAGGGGGCCTACCTACGCACGATGCTGCCCCTGATCGAGCAGCGCCTGGAGCTGCCGAAGGGCAGCCTGGATGTAGCCCTACCTCCCCAACAAGCGAACGGTGGACCAAACGGGAGCTGCAGGGTCGGTCTGCTGCAACGCTTCACGCCGGGATCAATCGACGTATTCAGCACCTGGCAGGGCACCGTGCTCTACGGCGGCCTGACCCTGGCGCTGATCTACGGGGTGAACCTGCAACAGCAACAGCTGGCCGCGGCCAATCTGCTCAGCCTGCGGCCGATCCCGCCGCTCCCTCCTACGGAACAGGTCAAACCCGCCGCGCCCGGCACCAGCCTGCTGGGGGCCTACCCGGAACTGCGCCCGCTACAGCAGGTCAGTCGGGGCCTGGCCGTGCAACAACTGCAACGGGGCCGAACCCAGGCCTCCAGCAGCAGCGGCATCCTCAGCCTGAACCTCAGCCAGCCCAGCCGCCTGCAACTCAGCAGCGAGGGCGGCCAACGTACCAACCTGCAGGGGGCCAGCGGCGAGCTCGTGCTTCAACTCCAGGCGCCGCTCAGCCTGCAACTCGAGCCAGCCCCCAAGGCCGGTGAGGTGACCTGGAACGGCGTTCCCTTGCAGCCTTTGGCCCAGCAACCGGGGCAGTTCAGGCTGCCGCAGCCGCGGCAGCCGGCTGTTCAGCGGCCGTAGCGCCTGGCCATCTCCCCAAGGCCCTGCAGGGCCCCATCCAGCGAGGCGATCGAACGATGCAGCCGCCACTGCCAGTTGCCGCTGGCGGTGCCAGGGGTGTTGAAGCGGGCCTCATCGCCCAGGTTGAGCAGATCCTGCAGGGGCACCACCGCCAGATCAGCCGACGACTGCAGGGCCAACTCCAGCAGCTGCCAGCCGGGGGAATGCACGGCCATGCCCAGCTGTTCTTCCACCCGGCGGCGCTCGTGGTCGCCGAGGGACTGCCACCAGCCAATGCAGGTGGCGTTGTCATGGGTGCCGGTGTACACCACCCAGTTGCTGCCGCGATAGTTCTCCGGCAGGTAGGGGTTGTCCGTTGAGCCGTCGAAGGCGAATTGCAGGATCTTCATGCCCGGCAGGGCGTAGTGATCCCGCAGGGCTTCCACCCCAGCGGTGATCACGCCGAGATCTTCCGCAATCATGGGGAGGTGGCCGCCCGCCAGGCGGCGGTGCAGGCGCTCCAGCAGCGCCCGGCCCGGGGAGCGGTGCCAGACGCCATGCTCGGCTGTGGGGTCTGTGCCAGGCACCAACCAGGCCGCCTCCAGGGCGCGGAAGTGGTCGAGGCGCAGCAGGTCGTAGAGCTCGAGCTGGCGCTGGAGACGCCGCACCCACCAGCGGAAGCGGGTGACTCTGTGCAGGGCCCAGCGGTACACGGGGGTGCCCCACAGCTGGCCGGTGGCGGCGAAATAGTCGGGCGGAACGCCGCTCTGGGTCACCAGAGAACCGGAGGCGCGCACGGAAAAGAGGCGGCGATGGCTCCAGACATCGGCGCTGTCGTGGGCCACATAAAAGGGAAGATCCCCCACCAGCTGCACACCATGGCTGCGGGCCCGGTCCATCAGGCGCTGCCACTGCAGCTGAAGTTGCCACTGCACCAGGGCTTCCTGCAGCAGCCCATCGGCCTGATCGCGGTCGAGAGCCGCCAGGGCACGGCGGCTGCGGCGCACCAGCGGGGCCGGCCATTGCCACCAGGGGGTCTGGCCATGCAGACGGCGCAACACCATGAAGCGGCAGTGATCCAACAGCCAGTCCTGCTGGCCGCGCCAGTGCTCGAAGGCCTCGTGCCACGCGGTGCCACGGGAGGGCCAGCGCTGCAACAGAAGCGCACCCAGCACCTCGGCCCGACGGTTGGCCAGGTTGAGATCCAGGCGATCGCTGACTCCATCGCGGGGCAGAGCGTCCAGATCGCCCGCTTCGAGCAGGCCATCAGCCACCAGCCGCTCACTATCCAAGAACCAGGGGTTCAGGGCGAACCCACTGGGGGAGCTGTAGGGCGAGCCCGTGCCATCCGGCGGCGCCAGGGGCAGCAGCTGCCACACGTGGATGCCCTGCCGCGCCAGGGCATCAATCCACTCCTCGGCGGCAGCGCCAAAACTGCCGGAACCGGGCGTGCCCGGCAGGGCGGTGGGATGCAGGAGAACGCCGCAGCGGCGGGCAGGGCTGGTCAAATTTTGGGCAACCGATAGCGGCTGATAATTTTCTTGGCAAAGGCAGGGATCTGGGCTTCGGCCTTGGCCGGATGGTTGCGGCGCAGCCACAGGGCGTTGCGGGTGAAGTGGGAGTCGATCGAGAAGCGGCCGTACTCGAGCCCCTTGGGGCCGAAGCGCTGCACGAACACACCAATCAACTCAGCCAGCCACATGGGCAGCTTGAGCGCTTTGTCGTAGGCCTCAATGCCCTGCTGCACGGCAGCCTTACGATCGCCACGACTCATCACCGGGGCCACATCGAGCTCCGCCTCCACCAGATCCAGCAGCTCCTGGCCCCTGGGGTTCCGCACAGTGATCCATTGGCGCCCGAAAGTGGCCCCCATGTAGCCCACCACCAGATCGGCTCCGGCGTTGGTGTAGTCGAAGCAACTGAGGCAGCTGGACGCAAACACGTCCTTGAGCCTGGGGGTGTCGAGCCCGAAGAAGGGCACTGTTTCCTCGCGGCCGTCGCTGTGGCGGAAGTGGATGCGGAAATCCTGCATGAACTCGTAGTGCACCACCGTGTCCGGGGAGCTCACGGTGCTCTCGAGAAAGGTCTGCAGTCCGTCGCGGCTCACGTTGTCCACGCAGGGGAGCCCCAGCACATAGAGCTGCTCAAGGGGCAGGGTGGACTGCACGGCCCGCAGGGCCTGGATCTGACAGCCCACGCCGATGGCCAGCAGGCGCTTGATGCCACTGCCGGGCAACTGCTCCAGCACCTCCAGATTCGGCGAGAGCGTGGGCTTGTTCACCCGTGCCGCCAGCACCTGCTCCGGCGTGCGGGCCAGTACGGGCACCGGCGTGAAGCGGTCATGCTCGCTCTGCCCAACGCACAGCACCGCGTCCACCAAGCCCGTTTCCAGGGCCCGCACGCCAAGGCGGCTCACGATGCCTGTCCACTGGGCCCCCTCGATGGGCTGAGCCAGGCGTGCGCTGAACATGCGCTGCTGCACGCCGAAATAGAGCTCGTCCTCGTTGTCGAGGTTGCGGCTGCGGCCATGGGCCGCCGTTTCCATCGCCTCGAAACGCTGGTGAAGGAAGGCGCATGCATCCTTCACATAAGCCACCCAGCGGCTATCGCACAAGCCGCACTGGCTGCACAGATCCTTGGCGGGGTAGGTGCTGCCCTTGGCCAGAGGCTGGGCGCGCTCGTGGGGAGCGAGCTGGGGAGAGGGGGCGGAAGTCAACGGGGTGGGCCTGCAGGCCAATCCGGATGCATCAACCTATCGGCCTCGACGGCCTACCCAGGGCAAAATGCAAACAGCTGCGTCAAAGTGGGTCGATTTTCCACTGGCGCGCCATGGTCCCCAAAGGGGCAAGGCCCAAGACCCCACGTGGCTCCCGTCGGCGCCTCGCCCTGCGCCTGCTGGCTGCCGGCCTCGGGGTAGCCGCCGGCATGGGAACCGTGAACCTCCTGTGGCCCGAAGCGGATCGGGCCGCCAAGCCAGAGGACATTCCCACTGCCAAGGCCCTGGCGGAAGTGCCAAGCCAGGCCATCACCGTGCTGCTGATCGGCTCCGATGGCGATCGCCCTGGCACGGTGCGCAACGACGCGGCACCACTGGGCCAGGCCAACAGCGATGCCCTGCTGCTGGTAAGGGTGAACCCGCAGGGGCCTGTGCAGGTGCTGACCCTCCCCATCGAGACCGCCGTGCAGCTGCCAGGTGATCAGAAGCCTGTGGCCCTGGGCAGCCTCTACCGCCGCGGCGGCCCGGCCTTGGTGGCGGGCGCGGTGGCCGCGCTGGTGGGCTTGCCACAGGGCCAACCCCAGCGCTACCTGGTGCTGCCCCGCGGTGCCCTGCGCACCCTGGTGGACGACCTGGGCCGGGTGGAAATCGCCCCCGACCGCACCATGAACTACACCGACAAGGCCCAGAAGCTCACGATCAAGCTGGATGGCGGCTTGCAATGGCTGGGGGGGCAACAGCTGGAACAGCTGTTGCGCTTCCGTGATGAGGAGCGCGGGGAAGAGGGGCGGCGCGAGCGGCAACAGCTGGCCGTGGAGAGCCTGCTCAAGCAGATGGGCCACCCGCAACAGCTACAGCAGCTGCCCAACCTGATCAACAAGCTCCAGAACCAGGTGGACACGAACCTCAGCCAGGGTGAGGTGCTGAGCCTGCTAGCGGCGGCCCTGCAGCAGAGCGAACCCGTGCGCTTCCGCAGCCTGCCCCTGAAGCCCCCTGTCAAGCCGGGAGATTCCCTGCGCCAACTCGCCCCTGAGGCCCGAGATCAGCCCTGGCCCAACTGAAGCGCGCCTGGCTCCGCCAGGGCCTGCCAGCGCACCAGGCAGTGGTGGCGCAGGGCCGCTAGATCTGCCTGATCGGCCTCGCCATCCGCCAGGGGTAGCCAACCCAGCCAGGGCAATCCATCAGAGCGCCGCTCGCCAGGCTGCCACGCACCACCCCACTGCACCAGGCCCACCAACGGCACCCCGGCCATGGCCAGCAAGGCCCGGTAGGCAGCCGCAGGGCCGGAGCCGGCGGCCGCTCCCGACACCACCAGCAACGTGGGCTGGCGCCAGGCCCCGAGGGCATCGGCCCAACCACCGCCAGAGCCCAACCAGGCCCCGGGATCAAGCCCCAGGGGCTGCAACCAGGCCGCTGGGCCAGGCCGCTGGGCCAAGGCCGCCAGGGCGGTGGCGGGATCGGCCCGGGGATCCTGAAGGGGCGGCAGACACTCCAGCTGCAACAGCTGGGCCAGGGCCTGGTCAGCAGCAGCTAACACGCCTGCGGGGGCCACCAAAACAAGCCCGGGTCCTGGCCAGTGCTGGGAACTCTTCATGGTGATTTGCAGCCTGGGAACCGAGTGGCTTCTACGATCGGGTCTCAACCGATCACGCCAGCGGCCGCCGTGACCAGTTTCCTGACCGCAGAACGGGTGGAACAGGCGAGCCTGCCCCACGACACCCGCAGGCTGCGGCTGTTCAGCGGCACCGCCAACCAGGTTCTGGCCCGGGAAATCGGCGCCTACCTGGGCGTGCCCGATGGCCCACGGGTGATCAAGCGCTTCGCCGACGGCGAGCTCTACATCCAGATTCAGGAATCGATCCGCGGCTGCGACGTATTCCTGATTCAGCCCACCTGCGCTCCGGTGAACGACCACCTGATGGAGCTGCTGATCATGGTGGACGCCTGTAAGCGGGCCTCGGCACGCCAGATCACCGCCGTGATCCCTTACTACGGCTATGCCCGCGCCGACCGCAAGACCGCGGGGCGCGAGTCGATCACCGCCAAGCTGGTGGCCAACCTGCTGGCCAAGAGTGGCGTGGACCGGGTGCTGGCCATGGACCTGCACTCCGCCCAGATTCAGGGCTATTTCGACATTCCCTGCGACCACATCTACGGCTCACCCGTGCTGGTGGATTACCTGGCAGGCCGCGACTTCGGCGACGTGGTGGTGGTGTCTCCCGATGTGGGCGGTGTGGCCCGGGCCCGCGCCTTCGCCAAGAAGATGAACGATGCCCCTCTAGCGATCATCGACAAGCGCCGCTCCGGTCACAACGTGGCCGAGAGCCTCACGGTGATCGGTGATGTGGCCGGCAAAACGGCGATCCTGATCGACGACATGATCGACACCGGCGGCACCATCTGTGCCGGTGCCCGGCTGCTGCGTCAGCGCGGCGCCACCCGCGTGCTGGCCTGCGCCACCCATGCCGTGTTCTCACCTCCGGCGGTGGAGCGCCTCTCCGAACAGGGGCTGTTTGAGGAGGTAATCGTGACCAATTCGATCCCCCTCACCGACGATCGCCGCTTCCCCCAACTGCAGGTGTTGTCCGTGGCCAACATGCTTGGCGAAGCCATCTGGCGCATCCACGAGGAGAGCTCCGTGAGCTCGATGTTCCGTTGAAGGGCTCCGCGCCTGAACCGGCCCAGACCCATCCCTTTCGCCTCTCCACGCGCCTGAAACGGGCCCTACCAGCCCTGCTCACGGCGCTCGTGACAACGGGGCTGCAGACCTTTGGCGCCCTAGAGGCTCGAGCCACTCAGCGGCGGGTGGGGGTTTGGCTCACCAACAGCCCCAGCCCCCTCTATTACGAGCCGGCGCGCATTGATCAGGCCGTGGCGGACTTGGCGGCTGCCGGCTTCAATACCCTCTATCCCAACGTGTGGAGCCGCGGCACCACGTTCCATCGCAGCCGCTGGGCACCAATGGAGCCGGCCCTAGCGAAGGCCAACCCGGGCTTCGATCCCATCTGCCGCATGACCCAGGCGGCCCATCGCCGGGGGCTCAAGGTGATCCCCTGGTTCGAGTACGGGCTGATGGAGCCCGCCGAGGCGGCCGTGGTACGCCAGAACCCCGAGTGGGTTCTGCAGAAACGCGACGGCAGCACCGACTTGATCATGCATGGCAAGGCCATGGTGTGGCTCAACCCGGCCCATCCCGGCGTACGCCAGCGCTTCATCGGCCTGATCGGCGAGATCGTGCAGCGCTGCAGCGTGGACGGCATCCAGCTCGACGACCACTTCGCCTGGCCCGTGGAACTGGGCTACGACCCTTACACCCGCGCCCTCTATCGCCAGGAGAAGGGCAGCGATCCCCCTAACAACCACACCGATCGCGCCTGGATGACCTGGCGGCGCCACCAGCTCAGTGGCCTGCTGCGGGAGCTGCGCAACACCCTCAAGCAAAAGGGCCAGAGCAGCCCCTATGTGAGCCTCTCACCCGGGCCCTTTCGCTTCGCCTACAACCACTGGCTGCAGGACTGGGAGATCTGGGCCCTGGGCGGCTTGATCGAGGAGCTGGTGGTGCAGAACTACGCCTACTCCGTGCAGGGGTTCGCCAAGGATCTGCAACAGCCCGCCCTAGTGAAGGCCAGCAGCTGGGGCATCCCCGTGGAGATCGGCATCCTCTCGGGCTTCGGCGGACGCACCACCCCAATCCCCACCCTGAATCAGAAGGTGCGCCTGGCGGCAGACCGCAACCACGGCGTCATCTACTTCTATTGGGAAGGGCTGTGGGGCCTGCATGCCGGCCCTGAAGGTGGCGAGGCCCGCAAGGCGGGGTTGCGCCAACTGCACAACAGCCTGTTCCCCGATCCCTTCCCCCGCTCCAGCAGCCAGCGCTAGGCCAGGCATTGGCCCACCACCTCGGCGGTGTTGGGCGAGAGCGGTGCGAGCGCCAACTGCTCTAGGGCCTCGCGCAGGCGCAGGCTGCGCTCGGGGCCATAGCTCTGCCACCGGCTAAACACCTTGGCCATGCGGGAGGCGGTGATGGGATTGCGCTGGTCCACCGCAGCGATCTGCTCGGCCATGAAGCGATAGCCCGAGCCATCGAGGGCATGGAACACGGGCACGTTGCCGGCCAGGCCACCCAGCACCGCCCGCAGGGAATTCGGTGCCGCGGGATCAAAGCGGGGATGCTCCATCAGCAGCCGCACCCGGGCCACCCCATCGCCAAAGGGAGCTGCGGCCTCCAGGCCAAACCAGGCATCCAGGATCACCGGCTTGTGCTGCCAGCGATCGTGGAACGCGGCCATGGCGGCGGCGCGCTCAGGGGTGTTGTGGCACTGCAAGGCCCGCAGCCCCGCCCGCGCCAGGGTCATCGAAGGACCCATCACCGCGTCAGCGGCCTCGGCGCGCAGGAGCTGATCGCCAGCCGCCACCCGCCAGGCCCAGATCGTGCCGGTGAGTTGGCGATCACCGTTGCCCTGGGGCCAGGCGAGCCCCCACTGCTGCCGGCAGCGATGCAGGTTCTGATGCAGCGGCTGCTCCAGCTCGCGGCCGAAGCGGGCCTGCAGATCGAGTAAGGCCTGAAACAGGGCCGGGGGGTCCGCCAAGCCGCTCAGCGCCAGGGCGGCGTCCTCCAACTCCGGCAACCCCGGCAGAGCGAGCAGCGCACTGCGGTTGGCATCACAGAGCCCCACCTCCAGCAGGATGCGCTCAAAGGCCGCCACCAGCCCCTCTTCCAATTCATCGTTGGGCTGCCCCGCCGCTCGCTCCAGCACCGCCTGGCGCAGCAGCGTCTGGCCCGCATCCCAACGGGCAAAGGGGTCGCTGTCGCAGGCGAGCAGATGCAGCAACTCACTGCCGGAGCGCTCCAGCTCCAGCTTCACCGGCGCCGAGAAACCACGCAGCAGCGAGAGGGCCGGCGGATGGCTATGGGGCTCGAGGCCCACGAAGTGGAAGCTCTGCTCTGGCTGGTCCATCACCAGCAACCGGCTGCCCTGCCCCCAGGACGGTGCCAGCACCGCGGCAGCCGCCTCCGCTTCCCCCTCCCCCGCAAGGCGCAGCGGCAAAGGATCACCGCCCTGACCCACCAGGCCCATGGCCAGGGGAATCACCAGCGGATCCTTATGGGGCTGGCCCGGGGTGGCCGGGGTGCTCTGGCGCACCTGGAGGCTGAGGCTGCCGGCCTCACCATCCCAGTGGCGCTGAATCGCCAGGCTGGGGGTGCCGGCCTGCCCGTACCAACGCCGGAACTGCTGGAAGTCGAAGCGGGGCTGGCCGGACTGCTGGGCGGCGTCCTCCATGGCCTGCACAAACTCGTTGCAGGTGGCGGCGGTGCCATCGTGACGGCTCACATAGAGAGCCATGCCGCGCATGAACGTCTCCTCCCCCAGCAGGGTGTGGAGACAGCGGATCACCTCGGCACCCTTTTCATAGATCGTGGTGGTGTAGAAGTTGTCGATCGCCTGGTAGTGATCCGGCTGAATCGGATGGGCTGTGGGGCCGGCATCCTCACGGAACTGGGTATTGCGCAGCAGCGACACATCCTCAATCCGTTTCACGGCAGCCGAATGCAGATCGGCGGTGAAGCAGGCATCCCGGAACACCGTGAGGCCCTCCTTGAGCGAGAGCTGGAACCAGTCGCGGCAGGTGATGCGGTTGCCGGTCCAGTTATGGAAATACTCATGGGCAATCACACTCTCAATCCGCTCCAGCTCGGCATCGGTGGCAGTGGCAGCATCAGCGAGCACTAGCTTGGAGTTGAAGATATTGAGGCTCTTGTTCTCCATCGCGCCCATATTGAAATGGCGCACCGCCACAATATTGAACTCATCGAGGTCGTATTCCAAGCCATACACCTCCTCATCCCAGGCCATCGAGCGTTTCAGCGAGGCCATGGCATGGGCGGTAAAGGGCAGATCGCCCGGCTCCACGTGAATCCGCAACTGCACATCGCGGCCGCTACGGGTGGTGAACACCTCCCGCACCTCATCCAGCCGCCCCGCCACCAGGGCAAACAGGTAGGAGGGCTTGGGGAAGGGATCGTCCCAGATGGCGTAGTGGCGGGAGGGATCACCGGGCAGCTCGCCGGTTTCCAGGCAGTTGCCGTTGGAGAGGAGCACGGGGCAACTCTCCCGATCCGCCTCAATCCGCACCCGGAAGCGGCTGAGCAGATCGGGGCGATCCGGATGGAAGGTGATGCGGCGGAAGCCCTCGGCCTCACACTGGGTGGTGAACAGGCCCCCACTCACATAGAGGCCTTCGAGGGTGGTATTGGTTTCCGGGTGGATGCGCACCCGTGAGCGCAGCTGGAAGGGCCTGGCCGGGGGGTGCAGCAGCACCAGTCGACCCGACTCGAGGCGATAGGCCGCCCCAGGCAGAGCCTCGCCATCGAGGGCCAGGTCCAGCAACTCCAGCTCCTCCCCCCGCAGCTCAAGGGGGCCGGGCTCGCCGGCCGGATTGGGCGTGAAGGCCAGCTCCGCCTCCACCAGGCTGTGGTCTGCGAACAGTTGAACGCGCAGATCCGTGCGTTCAATCAGGCAGGGGGCCGGGCGGTAGTCAGCAAGGCGAACGGTGGCCATGGGAAGGAGAAGAGATCACCAGGGAACGGGCCCCCGACCGGCGGCGGTGCTGCAGCCCACCTGGGAGCCCAGCAGCGCCCCGAGGGGGATCGCCCATGCCCGTCCATCCTGGCGGGACAGGGCGTAGCCGAGGCCCCCACCCATCAAGCCGCCCACCAGCCGGCCTGTGTTGCAGCGCTGAGCCAGCTGCTCGAGGCTGAGGGGTTGGGCGGGGGAGGGGGTTCTGCCGTAGGGAGCCCGGGACACCGGTGGGGGAAGCGGGGGCCCATCGCTGCCATCGCTGTAGGTATCGCCATAGGCCCAGGGATTGGGCGCCCGCTCGTAGGGGGCTACCCCCACAGCACGGGGATAGGCCCCCACAGGCAAGGCCAGCAGGGGGGCCACCAGAAGGGCCGGCAAATAACGCAGCGAGGTCATGACAGCTGGAGGAGTGAGGAAGGCCCTGGGGGCCTTTCGCTAGAAAAGCCCCGCAGCACCACGCAGTCCCTACAGGCTTCAGCCCAACCTGCGACCAACTGCAACTGGCCGTGCGGCTACTTCGCCGGCGGCTTGGAGCCTGCAGCCGGCTTGGCGCCAGGCTGGCCAGCGGGAGCCGGTTGGGCCTGGCCAGTGCGGCTCTTGAGCACGTCCTGCACCTTCTTGAGCACATCGGCAGGAACGTCCTTGGGGCACACCTCCACGGCCCCAAGCACGGCCGAGTTAATCGACCCCTTGCGCAATTCATCCAGGCTGAGGGGCTTGGGGCCCACCTGCTGGATCACACCATCGTGCTGACCCTGAATCACCTGGGCCAGGGTTTCGCCGGCCACGGCCACCGACTTATCAAACTCGATCCCAGCGGCACGGGAGATGCAGACATTCAAGGCCGAAATGCGGGTGTAGAGGCTCATGTCCGCCTCCGTGGCGGGACCTGCCCATGCAGCAGCCGGAGCCAGCAGCAGGGCCAGGGGAAGAAGCAGGAGGCCGAAACGGCCGGCGGTCTTGCGCACGCGCAGAACGGGCAATGAGCCCCAATCCTGCTGCAGAACCAGCGGACCGAGCCACGTCAGGCGTCTGCCGGTAGGGGAGTGCCCGCACCCTCCAGCCTGATCTCGTGATGAATCTCCGCCAATTCCAGGTTGCCATCGCACCAGGAATAAATGGAGCGGGCCCGGTAACGGTCCTGATCCACCAGGCGAATGTGCTCCAGGATGTCCCATTCGAGATAATGGGATTCGAACACCAACTCGTGCTCATCCACTTGGCGGATCTGGCTGCGGGTGGGAGATCCACAGAGGTAACCCCGGCTGCGACGCAACTGATGGCCGCAGAGGGTAGCTTCCATCGTGCCCTCCCGCACGTAGCGGGTTTTCTTCTCAAAAAAGTCGTACTCCTTCTCGGGCCACCAGCTGAAGCGATAGCGCACCTCGGCGTCGGCACAGTCCTCAAAGGTCTCGACGCGCAACAACATGTCCACCCGCAGCACTTCGTCGTCTGGAAAGAAGTACTGGCGGCGGGAGCGCCACAAACCCAGATTACGATTGAACCAGCGCCTCAGGTTGTTGTCCAATTTGATCCGGCTGCCACCCACTGCGGGTCCGCCGGTCACAGGGTGAGGCCTCGTAGCCAATTCATGGTGATGGCTCACAGCAACCCCTCGAACAACGACTCATCACAGTCGTCATAGCGGCGACACCACCAGCTGCCCGAAAACCATAGGGTGAGCACACTTTTCTCAGGATTCGCCACACCGGTGCCCGTTGCAGGGGAACTCAGCCCCGCCGACCCGAATCCCTCCGGCACCGCAGGCGCGTCTCGCCAGCGGAATGCATCAACGCGCCCTGCTGTGCTGAACCCTGCGGATCCTCCGCCGCTACGCCACCTAAAACTGCTTCTGATCGCCGCCCCCCATCACCGCTCCACCCCCGACCTGCGCGGGCTGGTGGGGTTCCTTGAAAGTGAGGATTTCGGCTTCGAGGTGACCCTGGAGGTGGCTGACCCCGCCAAGCGGCCCGAACTGCTGGAACTGCACCGGCTGGTGGCCACCCCGGCCCTGATCAAGCTGGAGCCCACCCCCAAGCAGGTGTTTGCCGGCAACACCCTGCTGCAGCAACTGCGCAGCTGGCTGCCCCGCTGGCAGCAGGTGGAGGTGGTGAGTGGCCTGGGCATGAGCCTGCGCCCTCCGGAGAGCGATGGCAGCCGCACCCAACGGGAACTGCAGCTGGAGGACCAGGTGCTGGTGCTGCGCCAGGAAAATGAGACTCTGATCGAGCGCTTGCGGGTGCAGGAACGGCTGTTGCGCATGGTGGCCCACGAGCTGCGCACCCCGCTCACCGCCTCCAAACTGGCGCTGCAGAGCATGAACCTCGGCCAGATCGACCAGGCCCGCTTCCGCGACGTGCTCGGCCGCCGGCTCGACGACATTGAGCAGCTCTCCAAGGACCTGCTGGAGGTGGGCACCACCCGCTGGGAAGCCCTGTTCAACCCGCAACGCCTGGCCCTGGCCCCCGTGGCGGCCGAAGCCATCCTCGAGCTCGAGAAGCTGTGGGTGGGCCGGGACCTGGAGCTGATCACCGACATCCCCACCGACCTGCCGGATGTGTATGCCGACCAGCGCCGCATGCGCCAGGTGCTGCTGAACCTCCTGGAGAACGCCTTCAAGTTCACCCCCGACGGCGGCATGGTGAGCCTCACGGTGCTGCACCGCACCAGCCAGTGGCTACAGGTGAGCATCTGCGACTCCGGCCCCGGCATCCCCCGCGATGAGCAGGAGCGGATCTTCCAGGAGCGGGTGCGCCTACCCCAGACCTCCGCCACCACATCGGGCTTTGGGGTGGGGCTCTCGGTGTGCCGCCGCATCACCGAGGTGCACGGCGGCCGCATCTGGGTGGCCTCGGAACCCGGGGAGGGGGCCTGCTTCCACTTCACCGTCCCCGTGTGGGATGGCCAGGGCGTGTCTTGACGAAGGGCAGCTCTGGCCCGTAACTTCTTCTCATCGGCAGAGGGACGCCAAAAGGCAGATCCCGCAAGGCAAGAGAGACTTTCTCTCTTGTTGTTGTCCGAGTCCTAGCCCCCATCGTCTAGAGGCCTAGGACACCTCCCTTTCACGGAGGCGACAGGGGTTCGAATCCCCTTGGGGGTATACCAATCGAGCGGCTCCAGCAGCCGCTTTTTTATTGCCATCACTCCGCAGGGCTACGGCTCCATCTGGCGAACCCTGGATGGGGGATGTCAGGTGACGGTAGGCCCTCAGGCCCTGGCCACCCGAGTGAAGCGACGCAGGGCTTCCTGCTGCACAGCCCGCAGGTTGGCGGCCAGGTCTTCCCGCAAACGTTGCTCAATCAGTCCGATCGGCATGCCCACGCAGCCCTGAACCGTGAGCTCATAGAGCAGGGTTGTGGCTTCCGTGCTGACGCCGCCGATCTGCCAGGACCCCTCGAAACGCCGAAAATCCCCTTTGGTCATCACAAAACTGAGCCGCTGCTGCTCCCGGTGCTCGGTGAGCTCCAGCTGAACCCTGGCCTTGAAGCGGAGCCCCATGAAGGTTTGGGCGCCTTCCTGCTCCAGACCCACCACGTCGTCCCGCCGCCACAGCTGGCGCGAGCTCTGCAAATTGGGGATGAAGCGGCTGAGATTGTCGTAGTCGGTAAGCACCGCCCAGATCGCATCGGGATCGAGGCCAATCCGCAACTGAACCGCAAGCCTGCGGCATCCGCCGGGCAACCGCTCCATGTCCTGCTGGATCGTGTCCAGGGAACAGCTCTCCAACTGCAGAGGGGCACTGCCCATGGTGAGGGCCTGGGTCTGCAACAGACCGTTGCCGTTGGGAGCCGAGAGCTGCGTCAAGGAACGACTAGGGCTGGGCGGTGGTCTGCGGTGGCCAAACCTAGCTCCGATTGCTCCAAGGCGGCCGAGAAAATTTTCGGTGGGAGTTCCCTATGATCGCGCGCATTCTCAAGCCGCCCTTGTTCATGCGTGTTTCGACAGCGACTTCCAGCCGAAGCGATGCCCGCATGTTCACCGTTGTGGTGCAGGGCTATGGAGCCGCCGGCGCGCGCCGTGCTGAGCGCTCCATCTCCGTTCCGTTCTCCCGCCTGCAAGCGCTGATGCAATCCATCAGCAAGCTCGGTGGGCGCATTGTGTCGGTGAATGCCGCCTCAGAAGGCAGCGCCCCCGCAGCTGCGGACGCCACCGGCGCACCCCCTGCTGCAGCCTCCACCAAAGCCGCCCCCTCGAAACCAGCCGCCGTGTCCCACGCCGACGTTCCCGTCAACCTCTACAAGCCCAAGGATCCGTTCATCGGCACGGTGACCGAGAACTACAGCCTCCTGGCTGAAGGGGCCATCGGCCGGGTGAACCACATCACCTTCGACCTCTCCGGCGGCAACCCCCAGCTGCACTACGTGGAAGGCCAGAGCATCGGCATCATTCCCGATGGCACAGACGCCAACGGCAAGCCCCACAAGCTGCGCCTCTATTCGATCGCCAGCACCCGCCACGGCGACAACATGGCGGATCACACCGTTTCGCTCTGCGTGCGGCAGCTGCAATACGAGAAGGACGGCGAGACCATCAACGGGGTGTGCTCCACCTTCCTGTGCGACATCGAGCCGGGCGCCAAGGTGAAGATCACCGGCCCCGTGGGCAAAGAGATGCTGCTGCCTGCCGATGAGGACGCGAACGTGATCATGTTCGCCACCGGGACTGGCATCGCACCGATGCGCACCTACCTGCGCCGCATGTTCGAACCCGCCGAACGCGAGGCAAACGGCTGGCACTTCAAGGGCAAGGCCTGGCTGTTCATGGGCTCTCCCACCACCGCGAACCTGCTCTATGACGCGGACTTCAACCACTACCAGAGCCAGTTCCCCGACAACTTCCGTTACACCAAGGCCATCAGCCGCGAGCAGCAGAACGCCAAGGGCGGCCGGATGTACATCCAGGACCGCGTCAGCGAGAACGCTGACGAGATCTTCTCCTGGATTGAGAACCCCAAGACCCACGTGTACATGTGTGGCCTGCGGGGCATGGAGCCGGGCATCGACGAGGCGATGACCGCTGCCGCCGCCGCCAAGGGGTTGAACTGGGCCGAGCTGCGTCCCCAGCTCAAGAAGGCCGAACGCTGGCACGTGGAAACCTATTGAGCCCTGGCTCATGGCCCATCCAGGCTGTCCAGGCCCGCCCCACCGGCGGGCTTTTTTCATGGGCAGCTCACGAGGCCTGCCAGACGGCGCTTTTTTAACTGATCACGCACAAAAGCCTTGAGAACGCCATCGACCCAGGCGCTTCCCCGCCAGGACCGTTAAACCATGGGCAAGCGCGCAATCGAGATGGCCCACACCCTCACCAACCCCCTGCGCGTTGGCCTGCGCCAAGAGCGGGTGATCTCACCCCAGTGCCTGGTGATCTTCGGGGCCAGCGGCGACCTCACCCATCGCAAACTGATTCCGGCCCTGTTCGAGCTGTTCCGCCAGCGGCGGCTGCCCAGTGAATTCGCCGTGCTCGGCTGTGCCCGCCGCCCCTGGAGCGATGAGGAGTTCCGCTCCCGCATGGCCGAGGCCCTCAGTGAGGAGGTGAGCCAGCACCAGAGCGCTTGGAGCCAGTTCTCAGCCTGCCTCTTCTACGAGCCGGTGGATCTGCAGCAGCAGCAGGACGTGGAGCGGCTGGGAACCCGACTGGAGGCCATCGACCGCCTCAAGGCCACCCGCGGTAACCGCACCTTCTACCTCTCGGTGTCGCCCGCCTTCTACGGCAGTGGCTGCCGAACCCTGGCCAATGCCGGCCTGCTCAAGGATCCCAACCGCAGCCGCGTGGTGATCGAGAAGCCCTTCGGCCGCGACTACGGCAGTGCCGAACAGCTGAACCGCATCGTGCAGGCCTGTGGCCAGGAGCAGCAGATCTTCCGGATCGACCACTACCTCGGCAAAGAAACGGTTCAGAACATCCTGGTGTTGCGCTTCGCCAACACGATTTTCGAGCCGATCTGGAACCGCAACTACATCGCCAACGTGCAGATCACGGCCGCGGAAACGGTGGGGGTGGAAGAGCGAGCCGGCTACTACGAGAGCTCCGGTGCCCTGCGGGACATGGTGCAGAACCACCTCACCCAGATGCTGGCGCTCACCACCATGGAAGCCCCCGGCCGCTTTGATCCAGAGGCCATCCGCAACGAAAAGGCCAAGGTGCTCCAGGCCTCACGCCTGGCCAATGAAGAGGAGCCCTGGAAGTGCTGCGTGCGAGGCCAGTACAGCGAGGGAGGAAGTCCGGCGATGCCACTCACCGGCTACCGAGCCGAACCGGGGGTGAATCCCAACAGCACCACCGAAACCTATGTGGCGATGAAGCTGTTCATCGACAACTGGCGCTGGCAGGGCGTGCCCTTCTATCTGCGCACCGGCAAAAGGCTGCCCAAGCGCCTCAGCGAAGTGGTGCTCACCTTCCGCGAAGCGCCAGTTCACCTGTTCGATGCGGCCGGCGGCAGCCCCACCGCCAACCAGCTGATCCTGCGCATCCAACCCGATGAGGGGGCCGGATTCGTGTTTGAGGTAAAGGCCCCCGGTTCCGGCATGCGCAGCCGGCCGGTGGACATGCACTTCAGCTACGACGAATCCTTCGGCGAGCCCTCGGACGAGGGCTATGTGCGCCTGTTGGCTGACGCCATGCTGGGTGATCCCACCCTGTTCACCCGCAGCGACGAGGTGGAAGCGGCCTGGCGTCTGTACACCCCACTGCTGGAACTGATAGAGGACGCTCCCTGGCAGCTGCCGATCCACCCCTATGAGGCCGGCACCTGGGGCCCCGGCGCCGCCGACAACCTGATGGCCGAGGAGGGCCTGATGTGGCGCCGCCCCTGATCTGCGCGCGTTCGCCAATTGCCTGCCGATCCCTCCCCCACCTTCGCCGTACCGCCCGCCATGGCTCCCCAGCTCACTCTTCAGGCCCCCCTTGCCTTGCCCCCCAGCGAGGTGCCCGGCTACCTCAACAACCTCTGGAGTGAGGGGCTGCTGGGATCCGCCGGGGCTGCCACCTTCACCCTGCTGGTGTGGGAACCCTCCTGGCTGCAGCAGCAGCTGATCCGCACGGGCCGGATCGATGGCCCCATCAGCGGCCTGCTCAACGAGGAGCTGCTGGAGGCTGCCCGCGAGGCCATTCCCGCCTGCGGGTTGCCCTGCAGCACGGCGCCCACTGCCACAGAGCTGGCCTGGGCCCTGGGCCAGCAGCCCGGGGAGCACACGGCCGACGACCTGCGCGGCCAATTCGTGGATCGCGCCATTAGCGCCCATCGGCCGCGGCGCCTGATCACCCTGGCTCCCACCCTGGCGGCCGACAAGCCGCTGGAAACCCTGGTAGCGGCCTACTGCCCCCTGCCGGAGGAACGCAG
Organism: Synechococcus sp. HJ21-Hayes; assembly: GCF_024345835.1. Classification (GTDB taxonomy): domain Bacteria; phylum Cyanobacteriota; class Cyanobacteriia; order PCC-6307; family Cyanobiaceae; genus Vulcanococcus. The sequence continues at coordinate 19,024 of NZ_JAGQBW010000015.1, forward strand.
CGGCAGCGAGGATGCTTGCGGCGATGTGGTGGTGCTGCGGGGGGGCATGGGTGCCCTGCATCAGGGGCTGGCCATGTTGCAGCCCCTGATCGAACCCGATCTGCCCTGCTGGGTGTGGTGGAACGGCTCGATGGATGAATCGCCCGAGCTGCTGGAGGCCCTGGCCGTGCCGCCGCGCCGCCTGGTGGTGGACAGCTCCAGCGGCGATCCCCGCCGCTGCCTGGATCTACTGGTGGAGCGCATCGCCACGGGCCAGGCCGTGAACGACCTCAACTGGCTGCGGCTGCGTAGCTGGCGCGAATCGCTGGCGATGGCCTTCGACCCCCCCAGCCGCCAGAGCGCCCTCGATCGGGTCGTACAGCTGGACATCGACATGGAAGGCCACCACCCCGTGAAAGGGCTGCTGTTGGCCGCCTGGATCGCCGACCGGCTGGGCTGGCACCTGCAGAGCAGCTACTGGATCCCGGGCGACGAGGGCCAGCAGGGCATTGGCGCCGAATTCGAGCGCAACGATGGCGAGAGCGTGCAGGTGCGTTTGATGCCCGTGCCCGTGGGCATCACCAAGACCCACCCCGGGGCCCTCGTGGGCCTACGGCTGATCTGTGCGCCCCCGGGCCAGGCCCCCCTGTGCGTGATTCTCTGCTCGGAATCGGGCGGCTGCATGCGCCTGGAGGCCGGCGGTGCGGCCTCGATGGAGTTGGCGGAGGAGGTGGTGCCCCTGCCGAATGAAAGCGAGGAAATGGAAATGGCCCGTTTGCTGGGGGGCGGCCACGACAGCACCAACCCCCTGCTGGCGGCTGCGGCCCCCCTGGCTGCCAAGCTGCTGCCCCAGTAGCCCCATCCTCCAGTCCCCATGGCCTGCCTGATCGCCGCCCCGGCCAGCGGCAGCGGCAAGACCCTGGTGACCCTGGCACTCACGGCCCTGGCCCGCCGCCGCGGCCGCAGCATCCAGACCTTCAAGGTGGGGCCCGACTACCTCGATCCCCAGCTGCTCACAGCCACCAGCGGCAGGCCCTGCCGCAACCTCGACCCCCTGCTCTGCGGGGAGGCCTGGGTGGAGCGCAGCTACCGCGGTTTCGGCAGCGGCGCCGACCTGGCGGTGGTGGAGGGGGTGATGGGCCTGTTTGATGGCAAGGGGCCCAGCAGCGAGGGCAGTTCCGCAGCCGTGGCCGCCCAGCTGGGACTGCCGGTGCTGCTGGTAGTTGAGGCCAGCCGCCAGGCTGGGTCACTGGCGGCGCTGGTGCGGGGCTTCCGCGACCACCAAGCCCACCTGCAGATCGCCGGGGTGGTGCTTAACGGGGTGGGCAGCGATCGGCACCATGCCCTGCTGCGGGAGGCCCTGCAGAGCATCGGTATGCCGCTGCTAGGGGCCCTGCCCCGCCACGAGACCCTCAGCCTGCCCTCCCGCCACCTGGGCCTGCTGCCAGCCCACGAACTCTCCGACCTAGAGGAGCGCCAGGGGGCCTGGGCCAACCTGGCAGAACGCCACCTAGACCTCGAGCAGCTGTGGCCCCTGCTGGGAGCCCCCAGCCCCCCAGCCGATGGCCTCGATCCGATCACTTGGTGCCTGCAGGCACACCCGGCCGCCCCCGGAGGCCACGCGCCCCTCACCATCGCCATCGCCAGTGATCGGGCCTTCCACTTCCGCTATCCGGAGGCGGGGGAATTGCTGGCGGCCCACGGCCTCCGTGTGGAGGCCTGGTCACCGCTGGCCGATGCTCCCCTGCCGGCGGAGTGCCGTGGCTTGATCCTGCCCGGGGGCTACCCCGAACTGCACGCCGCCCAACTGGCAGCCAGCCAGCGCAGCCGCAGCGCCATCGCCGCTGCGGCTGCCGAGGGGCTGCCGATCTATGCGGAGTGCGGCGGGCTGTTGCTGCTGGGCCAGAGCCTCTGTGATCAGGCCGGTGTGGCCCAGCCCATGGCTGGGGTGCTGCCCTTTCACGCCCGCCGCGGCAGCCTCAGCCTGGGCTACCGCGATGCAAGCGTGGGCCGCGAGGGGCTGGTGGTGCGGCCCGGCGAGCGCCTCTGCGGCCATGAGTTCCATCGCTGGCAGCTAGATCCAGTGGCCGCCCATGGCGAACTGTGGCAGCTTGAGGGCTGGGGATCGCCGATCCGGCCCGAGGGCTGGACCCACCCTGGCCTGCATGCCAGCTGGCTGCATCTGCACTGGGCGGGCTGCAGCCAGGTGCCCCAACGGTTTGCTCTAGCCGCCCGCACCTACCACCGTGACCACTGCCTCGCCTGAGCTCTGGCTGTTGCGCCACGGCGCCACCGAATGGGCCCAGAGCGGCCGCCATACCGGCCGCACCGACATCCCGCTGCTGCCGGAGGGGGAAGCGGAAGCCCGAGCCCTGGCCCCCCTGTTGGCCGCCCAGAGCTTCTCGGCCGTGCTGGTGAGTCCGCTGCAGCGGGCCCGGCGCACCTGCGAGCTAGCGGGGCTGGGGGATCAAGCCGTCATCAGCAACGATCTGCAGGAATGGGACTACGGCGCCTATGAGGGCATCACCACGGCCGAGATCCGCCAGTCGGTGCCGGATTGGACGGTGTGGAGCCATCCCTGCCCCAACGGCGAGAGCCGCCAGCAGGTGCAGGAGCGCTGCGAGCGGCTGATCCAGCAGTGCCTCGCCCTGACGGGAGCCGACGGTCGCGTGGCCCTGTTCGCCCACGGCCATCTGCTGCGCAGCCTGGCGGGAACGTGGCTCGGGCTCGGTGCCGCCGGCGGGGCCCTGCTGGTGCTGGGCACAGGCACCTTCAGCGTGCTCGGCCAGGAACGGGAGCAGCACACCCTGCTGCGCTGGAACGCCCCCGTGGCCGATCCCACGTAGCCGGAATCCGAGCGCTGTGGCAGGTTGATCGTGGAGCCTCAGTTCCGCGTTCCCCAGCCAGGAGGGCAGCCATGGTGCACAAGAAATTGCCCCGACAGATGGGCTCCCAGGCCCCGGGCTGGCTGTTCGCGGACATGAGCCCCCTGGTGCGCAGCAGCCGGGCCGAGCGCCTCAAGGAATGGCGGCGGGTGGAACGGGGCGAGCCCAGACCCGTGCAGTACATCGAGCGCTGGCGACTGATCGTGCGGGGCAAGGTGCAGGGGGTGGGCTACCGCGCCGCCTGCAGCCACACCGCCAAACAGATGGGCCTGAGCGGCTGGGTGCGCAACAGCCCCGATGGCTCCGTGGAAATCCAGGTGGAGGGCCCGGTGCATCAGCTCACCGAACTGCAACTTTGGGCTGAACGGGGGCCGCGCAGCGCCAGCGTGTCCCAGGTGATCACCTCACAGCTAACGCCCAGCAGGGAAGACTGGTTCGAAATCCGGGCCTGAACGGCCCCCTTGCCAGCACTCCAGCCATGATCAACCCCAGCCTCTGGGCCGAGCTGCTGGCCTACGGCAGTGGTGTGAGCATCAGTCCGATCCACATCGGGCTGATGCTGCTGCTGCTACTGGGCCCCAACCCCCTGCGGCGCGGTGGGCTATTGCTGCTCAGCTGGTTGGCCACGATCGCCCTGATAGTGACCCTGCTGCTCACGGTGGGCCACAGCCTGCTGCTCACCATGCAGCAGGGCTCAAGCCACCGCACCGGCCTGGATCTGCTGGCCGCCGGGGCCCTGCTGGCCCTGGGCATGAAGGAACTGCTGGAAAGCCGCGAAGACGGCAAGGAACCCCCGGGCTGGACACGGCAACTGGACCGCTTCTGCGCCATGCCCCTGCCGCTGCTGCTGGGGGCCAGCTGCGCCATTGAGGCCGTAAGCCCGGACGATCTGTTTCTGATGGCCAAGACGGCCTCAGCCCTGCTCTCCGCCGGCCTCACCAGCACCCAGGAAGTGCTCTACACCGCTGGCTTCACCGTGGCCTCCAGCCTGGCATTGCTGCTGCCCTTCCTGGCGGTGGTGATCGGCCGCCACCAGGTGGTGCCCCTGCTCGAGAAAGGCAAACAGCTGCTGTTCAGCAACGGCGATGTGTTGGTGGGAGGCCTCAGCCTGGTGCTGGCGGGCTACCTGGGCTGGCAGGGCATCGACGGGCTGCAGCTGGGCTGAGCCTCAGGCCCCCTGGCCCAGCCCATCGGCCCAGAGCTGCCGGTCGGCTGCACTCCCTGCAGACGAGCGGCTATCGGCCACCAGCCACACCGCCTGGCTGGCCCGGCTCACCGCCACATACACCAGCTGGCGACGCAGCACCGCATCGCTCGGCCAGAACACATCCCCGGCGATGAACACCTCGCCGAAGGTGCTGCCCTGGCTGCGGTGCACCGTGAGCACGGCCGCCGGGCCCAGGGAGGCGAAGGCATCGCGCACCAGGAAGTAGCGGCGCCAGAGGCCGCGACCATCCTTCTTGCCGGCCTCCCGGGCCTGCAGGCGGAGGTGCTGCAACACCGCATCCAGATCCCGGCGGGCCGCGCTGCCGGCCGGCGGCAGCAGGCGCAGGGCAAGGCGGGTCTCGCCGGCCTCCACCTCAGCGGTGAGGGTGTCGATCACGGCGGGCGGGCAGGCATCGCCAGCCCCCACTCCGAAATCCGCCAGGTCACAGCGATCGGGGGTCACGTCCCGCACCACCAGTTCCCGGTTGGAGCCCAGCACCATGTCGGGCTCCTCGGCCGCCTCCTCTCCAGCACGGCAGGCGGGGGCCATCACAGCAGATCGGGTGATCAGCACTTCCCCGGGGAGCACCGGCAGCTGGTCGGCCATCTCCCCATGGATGGCACGCCGGGCCAGGGGCACCAGCTGCTCCAGGGCGCGGTTGGTGTAGCAGAGGATGCGGGCATGGTCGGGGTTATCAAGCTCAACGGCCCGCCGCAGGGCAGCCTGAGCCGCCGCCAGCCACTCCTGCCGCGGGGCCATCGCCACCAGCCCCTGGGCCGTGCGCACCGGCAGACAGGCCGGTGGCTGACGGCAGGGCAGCAGGCCGTTGCGCAGCCCCGTGGCGAGCTGCAGCACGGGGCCCTGGTGGCGCACCACCTCGGTGAGGGCCGCCGTGGCCGCACGGCCCATGCCAAACACCGGACTCTGGGGCTCCCCCACGGGGGGCAGCTGGGCCGGATCCCCCACGAACACCAGGCGGGTGCGAAAGGGATGGGCGCAGCGCAGGGCGATCTCCAGCAGGGTGGAATCCACCATGGAGGCCTCATCCACCAGCACCAGCCCCAGGTTTTCCAGGGAGCCGGCGGTTTGCTCGGTTTCCTCGCAGCGCTCCAGATCCCCCTGGCGCTTGAGCTTCAAGCGCAGCAGGCGGTGAATGGTGGAGGGAAACCAGGTGGGTTGTAGCCCCGCCAGGCTCAACTGCTGGCGGATCACCCCCACCGCTTTATGGGTGGGGGCCACTACGGTCCAGCACAGACCCGTGCTCTCCACCCGCTCCAGCAGATGGCGGGAGAGGTAGGTCTTGCCTGTGCCGGCATAGCCACTCAGTACGAAGGGCGTGCCGTCGTAGGGGGCCTGCAACCAGGCGGAAAAAGTCTCGGCAGCCGCCTGCTGGCCGGGCGTCAGCCCCTTCCGCGGCGCCTCAGCCAATGGGCAGCAGGCCCCAGTGCTGGGCCAACACCAAGGGGGATCCCACCAGCACCAGGCCGGGCAGTGCCACCAGCGGGCCCAGCAGGGCACCAATCAGCACCTCGAGGCGCGTATGCCCCAGGTTCTCTTTGAGGGGCTTGAACTGGGGCGCGGCATCGCCCTTAGAGGCATCGGGATGGGGATCCCAGAGGCCATCGGGCAGTCCGTTCACCCGCTGGGCGGTGATGCCGGCGGCGCGGCGCACGCCAGCGGCGTCATAGAGCACCACGAAGCACATGGTGGCCGCCAGGGCGAACAGGCCACCGTCAAAACCCTGCTGCCAGCCGATGCCCGCGGCAGTGCCGGTGAGCAGGGAGGAATGGCTCGAGGGCATGCCACCGGTTTCCACCAGCACTGCCGGTCGCCAGCGGCGATGGACCACCAGCTCGATCAGCAACTTGGAGAGTTGGGCCAGGCCGCAAGCGGCCAGGCCCCACCACATCACGCCGTTATCCAAGAGGGAGTGGATCATCGATCGCGGTTGGTGATGTAATCGGCCAGGGCAAGCAGCGGCGCAGCCGTGTCCTGCCAAGGGGCGAGGGCGGCCTTGGCCTCGGCCACCAGGGCATCGGCCCGCTGGCGGGATTCCTCCAGGCCCAGCAGCTTGGGGTAGGTGGTCTTGTCGGCGGTGAGGTCCTTACCGGCGGTCTTGCCGAGCACCTCGCTGCTGGCGGTCACATCAAGGATGTCGTCGATGATCTGAAAGGCCAGGCCGATGCCGCGGGCGTAGGTGCGCAGGGCGGCCAGCAGCTCCTCGGAAGCGCCCGCAATCAGGGCACCGGTAAGCACGCAGGCCCGCAGCAGGGCGCCGGTTTTGTGGAGGTGGATGTACTCGAGGGTGTCGAGGTTCACATCCTTGCCCTCGCACTCCAGATCCACCACCTGGCCGCCCACCAGCCCGGGGGCGCCGGAGGCCAGACTCAGTTCGCCCACCACAGCCAGCAAGCGCTCGGCGGGCACGCCGGGGCTGCGCAGCGCCACCATCTCGAAGGCGCGAGTGAGCAGGGCATCACCGGCCAGGATCGCGTTGGCCTCTCCGTACACTTTGTGGTTGGTGGGGCGGCCACGGCGCAGGTCGTCGTTGTCCATGGCGGGGAGGTCGTCATGGATCAACGACATGGTGTGCACCATCTCCAGGGCCACGGCTGTGGACATGGCCAGATCGCCGTTGCCACCGGCCAGCTCGCAGGCCGCCAGGCAGAGAATCGGCCGCAGCCGCTTGCCCCCCGCCAGCAGCGAATAGCGCATCGCCTCTCGCAGGGATTCGGGCCGCTCGGGGCCGAGGGAACCATCGAGGGCCGCCTCCACCCGCACGCGGGCTGCCTCCAGATAAGCGGCGAAGTTAAACGTGGTGCTCACCGCCGCGGTCATGGGGGCTCGGCCTGGGGCCGCTGGTCTCGGGTGGATTCTCTCAGGCGGTGCCCTCCGATCGTCGCCCCAGGCCGTAAGCCCGCAACAGTCAGGGCAGCAGGTCTGCCAGGGGCTGATCCAGGTCGCAGCGCTGGCACCAGCTGGCCACGGTGTTCACCAGCAGCAAGGTCACCGTCATCGGGCCAACCCCGCCCGGCACCGGGGTGATGGCCGCCGCGATGGGCTCCACCTCCTCGTAGCGCACATCACCACAGAGCCCGCCCTCAGGCTTGCGGTGGATGCCCACATCCACCACAACGGCGCCGGGCCGCACATGCTCAGCGCCGATCATGCGGGGCCGCCCGGCCGCCACCACCAGCACGTCGGCCTGCCGGGTGAGCTCCGCCAGGTTCTGCGTGCGGGAGTGGGCCACGCTCACCGTGGCATTCGCCGCCTGCAACATCAACGCCATGGGCTGGCCCACCAGGATGCTGCGTCCCACCACCACGGCCCGCTTGCCGGCCAGCTCCACGCCGCCAGCGGCGAGCAGCGCCATCACCCCGGCGGGGGTGCAGCTGCGGGGGCCGGGTTCTCCTTTAAGAAGATGACCGAGGTTCAGGGTGTGCAGCCCATCGGCATCCTTCTGAGGATCCATGGCGGCGAGCAGGGGCCCCTCCTCCAGCCCAGGCGGCAGTGGCAGCTGCAGCAGGATCCCATCCACAGCAGGATCAGCGTTGAGGCGCTGAATCGTGGCAAGCAGCTCGGCCGCGGGGGTGTCGGCGGGCAGATGGGCACCCAGATTGGTGATGCCGATGCGGCTGCAGGCCTTTTCCTTGTTGGCCACGTACACGCCACTGGCCGGGTCGTCACCCACCCGCAGCACCGCCAGTCCCGGAGGCCGTCCGGCCTTGACCAGGCGCTCCGCCACCACGGCCGAGAGGCGCTGTTCAATCTCCGCCGCCAGCTGGCGGCCGTCCAGATGCGTGGCCATGGAGCGTCAAGGGCACATCTGGCTTCAGCATGCCTGGGCATCGCTAGCTTGGGCATCCCTTTCGCCGCTGCGGTGACGCGCCCGGGCCCCGCCCATCGCCTCTGGCGACAGCTGTTGCGGCTGGAAATGCCCCGCCAGGTGCTGGCCCCCTGGCGATGGCGCGACAGCGTGGCCATCACCTTGGTGTGCGTGCTGGTGGCCCTGCTCTCCAGCTGGCCCTGGCTGGTGGAGCCCAGCCTCAGGCCCGGCATCCCCGCCCCCTTCACGGCGCGGGCCCCCAAGGCCGCCACGGTGGTGGATTCCGACGCCCTTGACCAGCGCCGCACCCAGCTGGGCCCCAGGACCCACGTGCAGGTGGTGAACCCGCGCATCAGCCAGGAGCTGGAACAGCGGCTCGACCGCCAGCTGCAGGCCATCACCCGCCTGGCCGGCAGCCGCCAGGAGCAGGTGGCTCCCCTGAATCTCAGCCCCCAGGAACGGGACTGGCTGAGCCAGTTGCCCCCCGCCGAACTGGACACCTGGCAGGCGGAACTACGCCAGGTGCAGCGACGGATGCTCCAACAGGGCGTGGTGGGCAGTGTGGCCCGGCAACAGCTGGAAAACGCTGCCCAGCTTCAGCTCGACAACCTGGGGGAACCGGGCCGCAGCCTCGGCAGCCGCGTGGTGGCAACCTCCCTGCAGGGGCGCACCAACCTGCGCATCGATGCAGGGCTGAGTCAGCGACTGATTGAAGAACTGCTCACCCAGCAGGGCATCCCCACCATCAATGTGCGCCAGGGCGAACTGATCACCCGCCAGGGTGAACCCATCAGCCCCCAGGCCTATGCGGTGCTCGATTACTTCGGTCTGGTGAACCGTCGACCCTTGATCGGGGCCTGGCTGCTGCACTTCAGCGAGGCCATGGCCGCCTGTGGCGTGATGGTGCTGCTGATCCGGCGCCGCCGGGCCAGCCTGGAACCTCGCCAGGCCCTGCTGGCCCTCGGGATGTTGCTGGTGGTGCAGGGGTTCAAGCTCTGGCTGGGGGGAGCCGCGAGCCCCCTGGCCCTGCTAGTGCCCCCCACGCTGCTGCTCACCCAGGGCCTCGGCACCACGGCTGGTTTGGCCTGGCTGTCCATGGCCAGCCTGCTCTGGCCGCTGCCGATGGCGGCATTCAACGACGAGCGCATCCTGGTGGCGGCCGGCGTGGCGGTGGTGGCGGCCGTGTTGGCGGGCCGCCAGCGCAACCGCGCCCAACTGCTCCAATTGGCACTGCTGCTGCCGGTGGGGGCCCTGGCGGCGGAGTGGCTGCTGCTCCAGTTGGCGGCAGCCAGCGGCGAGGGCAATGGCCAGCTGCCGATCAGTGCGGACCTGCCCGGTGAAGCCCTGCTGCTGGGGGGCCTGCTACTCGGGGTGCTGCTGGTGAGCCCGATGGTGGAGAGCTTCTTCGATCTGCTCACCCGCACCCGCCTGCTGGAACTGGCCGACCTGGAACGCCCGCTGCTGCGGCGACTCTCCTGTGAGGCCCCAGGCACCTTTGAACACACGCTGATGATCTGTGGCCTGGCCGAGGAAGGAGGCCGGGCGATCCAGGCGGACGTGGACCTAATTCGCACCGGCGCCCTCTACCACGACGTTGGCAAGCTGCACGCTCCCCAGTGGTTCATCGAGAACCAGGAGAGCGGTGAGAACCCCCACGAGACCCTCGACGATCCCCAGCTCAGCGCCGGCATCCTGCAGGCCCATGTGGATGAAGGCCTCAAGCTGGCCCGCCGGTACCGCCTGCCCAAACCCCTGGCGGACTTCATCCCCGAGCATCAGGGCACGCTCAAGATGGGCTACTTCCTGCACGAGGCCCGCCGGCGGAATCCCCAGGTGCCGGAAAGCGCCTTCCGCTACCGGGGCCCCAACCCCCGCAGCCGCGAAACGGCTGTGCTGATGCTGGCCGATGGCTGTGAGGCTGCCCTGCGCTCCCTTCCCCCCGACACCAGCGAACAGCAGGCCCGGACCATGGTGCGCCGCATCGTGGACGCCCGCTGGCAGGACGGCCAACTGGCCAGCAGCGGCCTCAGCCTGGCGGAACTGGAACTGCTGGTGCGGGCCTTTGTGCGGGTGTGGCGGCGCATGCGCCATCGCCGCATTCCCTATCCCATCCCTGCCCGCAAGGGCTACAGCGCCTGATGACAACACGATCCCTGGAGCCAAGCCTGTGGCAGAACGCCTGGTATCCGGTGGCCTACCTCAAGGATCTCGATCCAACCCGGCCCACGCCCTTCACCTTGCTGGGGCAGGACCTGGTGCTGTGGTTCGAAGGCAGCAGCGCCCGGTGGCGAGCGCTGGCGGATGTGTGCCCCCACCGGCTGGTGCCCCTCTCGGAGGGGCGCCTGAACGGGGCTGGAGAGCTGGAATGCCCGTATCACGGCTGGAGCTTCAACGGTGAGGGCCGCTGCACCGCCATCCCCCAGGCGCCCACAGACAGCAATTCCAGCCCGCAACGCAGCCAGTGCCGCCGCTACGCCACAGCTGAGGCCCAGGGGCTGCTGTTCGTGTTTGCGGGGGAGGCCGCCTTGGCCAGCTCGGAGCCCCTGCCGCTGGTGCCGGTGCTGGAAGAGGAGGGCTGGCTGGTGCAGGACACCTTCCGCGACCTGCCGATGGATGCCCTCACCCTGCTGGAGAACGTGCTGGACGTGAGCCATGTGCCCTTCACCCACCACGCCACCGTGGGGCGGCGAGAGAATGCCGGCCCGGTGGAGCTGGAGCTCACCAGCTTCGGGCCACAGGGGTTCACGGGCCTCTGGCAGGAAGGCCCCCGCCGCGGAAAGCTCGGCAGCCAGTTCACCACCTTCTCGGCCCCTGGCCTGATGTGGCACGACCTCACCGCGAAAGGCTTCGCGCGGATTCTCACGGTGGTGTACGCCACCCCGATCCGCCGGGGCGAGTGCCGGCTGTTTGCCCGCTTTCCCTTTCAGTTCGAGTCGGCCCTGCCGGCCCAGCTGCTGCGGCTCCGGCCCCAGTGGCTGCAGCACATCGGCAACCACACCGTGCTGGAGGATGACCAGGTGTTCCTGCATTGGCAGGAGCGGGTGCTGGAACAGCGCGGTGGCAGCCAAGCGGCCAATCGCAACTGCTATTTCGCCACCAGCGCCGATCGCTACGTGCGCGCGCTGCACGACTGGCAGAACCGCTACGCCGGTGAGCCATTCCCGGGGCAACCGCTCAAGCCACGCCTCAACCGCGACCAGCTGATGGATCGCTACGAGGCCCACACCTGCCATTGCCGCAGCTGCTCCGCTGCCCTGCGGCAACTGCAGCGTCTCCACCAGATCGGCCTGGTGCTGGCGGGGCTGGGGCTGGCACTCACGGCCTGGATGGGGGCGAGCCCCGCAGGTGCCGTAGGGCTGCTGGTGGCGGCTGCAGCCGTGGGGCTGCGTTGGCAATGCAGCCGTTGGATCACGGGATTGCGCCGTGGCAGTGGCCTGGCGCCCCGCAATCGCTGAACCAGCCTCAGCGCCGCCCAGCCAACATAGCCCGCAACTTGCGCTCGAAGATCAGGCCAGCCGTCACCAGGGTGATGACATTGGCGGCCATCAACGGGCCATCCCCCGTGAGCAGGCCGTACACCCCCCACAGGGCAATACCGGCGGTGAACAGGGCATACATGCGCAGGGAAATGCCACGGGTATCGCCGCTGCGAATGGTCTTGAGCGCTTGCGGGATGAAGCTCACGGTGGTGAGGCTGGCGGCCACGTAGCCCAGGGCGGCGATAGCGGGGGGATGGGGACTCACAGTGATGGTGCGCTCAGAAGGGACAGTCAGAAGGGGCAGTGGGCCTGAAACAGCCGCGGCTCGCCGCTGAAGGGATGCTGGAAGGCCAGGCCACAGGCATGCAGCCGCAGCCGATCCGATCGGGGTGCCCATGGCGAGCCATAGAGAGGATCCCCCAGGATCGGATGGCCTAGAGCGGCCAGGTGCACCCGCAACTGATGGGAGCGGCCGGTGTGGGGCGTGAGTTCCAGGCGGCTCCAACCCCGATCCGGCGCCACCCCCAGCAACCGCCAATCGGTGCGGCAGGGCTTGCCCGTCGGATCCGGACCGTAGAGGGGAGGTCGATGGCTGCGCTTGGCGATGGCCAGGGTGATGCTGCCCGCCTGCTCGAGCGGCACGCCGGCCACATCGGCCCGGTAGGTCTTGCACACCAGCCGCTGGGCAAACAAGCCGCTCAGGGCCCGGTGCAGCTCCGGGGTAAGGGCCAGCAACAGCAGACCGGAGGTGTCGCGATCCAGGCGATGCACCAGCTGGGCGGTGGGCCAGGTGCAGCGCAGGCGAGTGAGCAGGGAATCGGCCAGGGCCGGGCCGAGCCCCGGCTGGCACAGCAGGCCGGAGGGCTTGTTCACCACCAGTAGATCACCATCCACCGCGATCAGCGAGGCCTCCAGAGCCGGCGACAGGCCCTTCACTCCGCAATCAAACGAGCAATTTGATTGCGGCCGTTGCCTTTGGCCAAATAGAGGGCCTGATCGGCCCGATAGAAGAGATCGGCAAAGCTGTGGTCCGATGGCACCAGGTTGGTGAGCCCACCACTGATCTGGGGGTGGTAATCGGAATGGCTGAAGATTCCACCCATGGCTGCCACATCGCTGCGAATGACCTCGGCCATGGCCATGGAACTGCTGTCGTCGCCATCCACCAGCAGCACGGCGAACTCCTCGTCGCCAATGCGGCCGAACAGATCCTGCTCCCGCAGCCGCAGCTGGGTGAGCTTGCAGACATCCACCAGCACCTGATCACCGGCCTGGTGTCCCCAGCGCTGATTGATCTGGCGGAAGTCGTCGATGTCGAAGTTGAGCAGGAACAGCCCATGCCCCTGCTGGCGGGCCCGCTCCACCTCCTGCTCTCCTAAGCGGAAGAAGCTGGCCCGGTTGAACAGCCCCGTTACTGGACAGAGACTGCTGACCCGGCGCAATTCGATCTCGCGCATCACCAGATCCGCCATCAACTGCAGCATCTCCAGCTGATCCGGTTTGAGGCTGCGGGGCTTCTGATCGATCACACAGAGAGTGCCGAGCTTGTGTCCCTCGGACGACTGCAACGGCGCGCCGGCGTAGAAGCGGACGTGGGGGGACGTGAGCACCAGGGGGTTGGTGTTGAAGCGCTCATCGGCGAGGGCATCGGGCACCACCAGCACCCCATCCGCCGCAATGGCATGGGCACAGAAGGCCATCTCCCGAGGGGTCTGGTTCACCGCCAAACCATGGCGAGCCAGGAACCACTGACGATCGCGATCCACCAGCGACACCAGGGCGATCGGCATCTCCAGGGCCTCACTGGCCAACTGAACGATGCGATCAAAGTGGGGGTCTGGGGCCGTATCGAGCACACCGTGGCGCTGCAGATCCCGCAAACGCTGGTCCTCATCCCCAGGGATGGGGTAATCGGGAAAAGGCGGCACGGGATTCCTGGCCTTGCAGATCAGCCTACGAACGCCAAGCGCCACTGACCGGTGGCCAGGGACCGCCGCCTTGGCCACACTGCCAGCAGCACACAGCAGGGCCATGGCACTGGATCGCTTCAAGCAGGCCCTGGCAGCTCTATTAGACCAGGCCCCAAGCGACCCACTGGAGCGGGACGAGTACTTCGAGCTCCACACCCTGCCGGCCAGCGGCGGCGAGGGCTTCGAAGTGGTGATCTGCGATGAAGACCATGAAATCTTCGCCGCGATCTACACCGCAAAACTCTTCGACGAAGGCGAGCCAGGCCAGGAGGCGGTGGAAGCCCTGGTGCCTCCCTTCCTCGAGGCGGCCTACGGCCTCACCAGCGAGGAGTGGCAGGCCACCGAACCCTTCGACCTGGGCTGGCGCAGCCGCGAATACCTCTGGTTCATGGAGTTCACAGTGCCCGGTCTCAAGCCGGACTGTCGCTTCGAGGCTTGAAATCCCCCGCAGGGCCACCCTCCACCCAAACCAGCTGCAGGGCTCCCTCTCGCCGACTGAGCAGCAGCAAGCCAGCGGAATCCTCGGGCAGGGGCAGGCCGGTGGCCACCCGCAGCTGGGCACGCTCCACCAGACCCACGCCACAGGTTTCCACCAGCAACACCGGCAGGGTGCCGGGCTGCCCGCGCATGGCCTGCAGATCGAGGGCTTGGCGAGCGGCCTGGACAGCCCGCTCACTGCCCAGGCGCTCCACCAGCTGGGGCCAGAGGTGATTCACGGGCGTCGCCGCCACCAGATCCAGCTCCGCTGCCTGCATGGCCTGCCCGCGATCATTCGAGCCTCCAGCTTGCACCTCAGGCCCGACTGAGCTGAACGAAATGGGGAGCGAACAGAAACACCCGCTCACCCAGGCACTGCTGCTGGCCATCCAGGGCAAAAGCCCCGCCCGCCATGAAATCCGCAGCCCGCTGCACCTCCGCCGCGGGCATGGCACTGAGGTTGAGCAACACGGTGGCGTGATCCCGCAGGGCCATCACGGCCTCCTGCACATCTTCAAGACGGGTGGGATGCATCACCACCACCTCCGCTCCCCAAGCGTGGGGATCCGGCGCAAATCCGGGGGGCAGGGAATCCATCCCTTCAAGGTGACGGTTCCTCGGCCTCAGCGCCAGTCCCCGCAGGGCAGGCCTGCTCGAGCATCTCCGCGGTGGGAAGGATCGTCTCGAGTTCGTCCTCGTTATCGAGAAAGGCCTCGAAGGAGCGATAGCGGCGGATCGTGGGGGTGTAGCTGGGATCGGCGCAAACCTCCTGCCAGCTCAGCTCCTTGGGTTTCACCTCCTGAAATCCAGCCAGCGCCTCGGCAAGATCACCGGCATCACTGAATCCCTCGCCCTGCCAGAGCAGCTCAAAGAACGTCATGGCAGAACCGGCGAAAGCCTCAATCTATGGAGGCTCGGGGGGTGCTGCTTCTGCCCACGGGGATCCGGGTGTCCTGGCGTTTCAACAAGTCTTGAGCGGCTCCAGCAAACCATTGGCGCCATAGCGACGCACCAGCTCCAACGCGATCCCCGGCTCAGGCTGCCAGCGCAACAGACAGGCCACGGGATCCCCCAGCTGCCGCCCCATCACCGTGACCAGCTCCAGACCAGGCTGCACGCACCAATGGCCTGGCCCCACCAACGGCACCGCCAGCGGCGGCTCTGGAGCTGGATCTGCAACACCAGGACGCGCCTCCACCACCAGCACAAACGTCTCCAGGTCGGCGCTGCCATGGCGCAGCACCACCCGGCGGCGCCGATCCCCGTGCACGAGGCACAGCTCCGCAAACCAGGGCCACGGGCCAATGCGATCAGGCCCCAGGCTCCAGTGGCCGCTGGGGGCAATCTGCATCTCGGGCGGGGGCTCCTGGAAACGCATACTGCGCACCTGGCCCGTGTGGCAGTAGGTGAGGGCGGCTTCGATCGCATCGCCGTTGTCCGTCACCTGCAGGCTGGTGGGGAAGCGTTCCTGCTCCTGGCCATCGGCACCGCAGCGGATGAAGGTGCCATCCCAGCGGCCACCATTGGGGCCCATCAGCCGCTCGCGCACCCCGGTGGAGTCCACAACATTCGCCCACGAAAGGTCAGCAGAATCATCTCCAACTCGCGCCTCCCCCTGTGATGGGCCGCTGGCTTCCAGCTCGGCTAAAGCTGCCTCTGCTGATCCTGGCGGTGCCCTGGCTGCAGGAACTGGTGGACCAACTGCTGTTCGGCGGTCGCTGGAACCTGCCCATGCTCCCCCTGGCCAGCGGCGGCAGCCTGGTGGGCGTGTTCACGGCGCCCTTCAGCCACGGCGATTTCAGCCATCTGCTCAGCAACAGCCTGTTATTCCTGCCGCTCTCCTGGCTGGTGCTGGCCAAGAGCCGCCGCGATTACCTCGCCGTGTGGCTTGGCGTGTATGCCTGCGCGATTCCCGTATGGCTGGTCTGGCCCCAGGGCAGCCATGGCCTCTCCGGCATTGTGTACGGCCTGCTCGGCTACCTGATGGTGATCGGCTTTCTGGAGCGGCGACTCAGCACCCTGGCCCTGTCAGGCTTCTGCCTGATCACCTGGGGAGGCGTGCTGCCCAGCCTGCTGCCGTTTGCCTCGCCGGCCGGCGTCAGCTGGATTGGCCACGTGTCGGGATTTGCGGGCGGCGTCGTGGCGGCCCTGGCCATTCACCGCGAGCAGACCACCTGAAGCCTGGCCCTTGCCGAGAGGGGCATTCACTCCTGTGGGTAACAACTCATTGCACGGCAAAGTCAGGATCGATGGGCTCGATAGCGTCTCCACCAGAGCTGCTGCACAGCCATGGTCGTCGGCGAAGTGTTTCTGGAAAGCCTCTCCACAGGCGTGATCACCGCTGAAGAAATCGCCTGGATCACTCGGCATCAAACCAGCTTCAATCGCCAAGAGGAAGCCACGGCCTTGAAGCTTGGTCGGCTGCTGGATGAAGGCCGCATTCAGATCGGCTGCCGCCTGCTGGGAACCTGAGAACATCCGCCATTGATGACATCGTTTGATACTGCCTTCCGGGATCTACTGCGGCTGGCACCCGGCCCGATTTTCCCCCGGGCTCGAGCGCTCTATTTCCACAAATATCCCCTCGAGGGCAAGGGTGCAGCACCCTTTCGCACCCATTTAATGGAAGAGGAGATCGAAGAACCTGAAGCCCTCCAAGGCGGTGGCTATCTGGTGCGGGCCCTTCGCTTTGCGGTGGTGTTCTGGGATGGAGTTCCCCTCACCAGCCCACCAAACTTTGCGGCTTATCTGACGCAGCAGTGGCAACTGAACCCCGCAGACCTGAAGCAGGAATCAGGGCTGTGGTTCAGGGATGAAGGCCATTACGCCAGCTTCACGGCGCCAGCTCTGTATCGCTCTAAATCAGCTGAGGATGGGCAGGATCCCCCTTGAAGGGGCCCACCACGGCAGAGGTAATCCAGCCGCCATAGAAACCACCCGGCTGGGGAATCACCCGGTCCCCATTCACCCAACAACCATCCATCTGGGCCGGGTAGAGGGCATACCAACCGGCCAGCGCCCCAAACGCAGCCGTGGGCTCGGGGTATTGCCACACGGCACACGGCAAGGCCTGGCCGGCCACCACCACATCGAAGTAGCGGGCCAGTCCCTTCCACTCGCAGAAGCTGCGGCCAGCGGCCGGCCGCAGCAAGGACAGCGCCATCGTTTCGGGTGGCAGGTAGTAGGTGGGGGGATGGAAGGTTTCCAGCACCCTGAGGCTGTGGTGGGTGTCGCACAGCAGTTGGCCCAGCACCCTCACAACCACATGGTCGGCACAGGGCACCAGGGCAGGTGGACGCGGATAGTCGCTGACGTGTTCCAGGGCCATGGGGCCTGCCCCTCAGCCGGGGATGAAGCTGCGCAGCTTGCGGGCCTCCAGGCCAGCGCGGCGCTGCAACTCGGCATCGCTGAGCTCCGCTTCGGCCCGCACCTGGGCGGCGATCACATCGGCCTCCTCCAGCCCATACCCATGGCTGGCGGCCAGGGCCAACAACTCCTCAACCTCCACGGGCTGGCGTAACCGCTGCGCCAGGTCCGGCGTGGAACGCGCGTGGGCCAGAAAGGCGTCGAGTTGGGCGAGCGACAACGGAGCTGCGATCGGTTCCATCTGTCCTAGCGGGCGGGGCCCAGGGATGAGGGCTCGCCAAGCCGGCCATGAGCCCGCAGACTTGGATCAGCAGATCTGCCGAACCATGGCATCCAGCCCGCAGACGCCTGAGCTGGCCAGGTCCCTGCCCAACTGGATGCGCTGGGGAGGGGCGGGCCTCACCGCCCTGGTGGCGGTGTTGTTTGTGGTGCTGTTGCTGCAGGTGCGCGAGCAGGGCCAACGGCTTCAAACGTTGCAAAACCGTCTGCAAACCCTCGAAAACGCCAACGACCTTGGCCGCACCAATGCCCTCGAGGAGCAGCTGCGCAGCACCGTGCAGCGGCTGCAGCGGCTCGAGACCCTCGACACCACCGTGCAGGCCCTGAGCCGGGAGCAAGAGGCCCTGCGACAGCAGATCAGCAGTCGCCCCGAGCTGAGCCTGCCGCCGGCGGATGCCGGGCTGCTGCCGGCGCCCACTCCCGCCAAACCCAAAGCTCCCCCCCAGCCCCTCAGTCCGGAATGAGTGGCACCGCCCCCACCGCCGCCCAGCGCCTGGCGGCGGTGCAGAGCCCCGTGATTCCCGTGATGGGGGCCTTGATCGCCCAGACCCCGGGCACCCTCTCCCTCGGCCAGGGGATGGTGGGCTGGGGCCCACCGGACACGGTGATCTCGGCCGCCCTGCAGGCCCTGCAGAGCGATCCCCAGATCCATCGCTATGGCCCGGTGGAGGGGCTGCCGCCCCTGCGGGCCGCCATCGCCAACCACCTGCACCACCAGCACAGGCTCGACCTCGAGGCCAGCGCGGTGCTCGTGACCGCCGGCAGCAACATGGCCTTCAACGCCGTGGTGCAGGTGCTGTGCGACCCCGGCGATGAAGTGATCCTGCCGGTGCCTTACTACTTCAACCACGCGATGGCGATCCGCCTGGCGGGCGGCGTGCCGGTGGCGGTGGAAGCAGGGGTGATCCCGGATCCCGAGCGGCTGGCGGCCGCGATCACCCCGCGCAGCCGCGCCATCGTGACGGTGTCACCCAACAACCCAAGCGGGGCCGTGTTTCCCCGTGAGGTGCTGAAGGCGATCAACCAGCTCTGCGCTGAGCGCGGCCTGCTGCACATCAGCGACGAGGCCTATGCCCTGTTCAGCTACGGCACCGCCGAGCACTGGAGCCCCGGCAGTACCCCTGGCAGCGGCGCCCACACCGTGACCCTCGGCTCGCTGTCTAAGAGCCACGGCATGGCGGGTTGGCGCCTGGGCTACGCCGCGGCCCCCAGAACGCTGATGGCGGAGCTGGCCAAGGTGCAGGACACGATCCTGATCTGCGCTCCCCAGCTCAGCCAGCACGCCGGCCTGGCCGCCCTGGAGGCCGGCAATGGCTGGTGCCTGGAACGGATCGCCACCCTGGCGGAGCGGCGGACCCAGGTGCTTCACGCTCTCGAGCAACCCGAAGCACCCTGGCGGTTGATGGCCCCACCGGAGGGGGCCTTCTATGCGTTGCTGAATGTGAGCACGCCCCTCAGCAGCGATGGGGCCATGGAACGACTGATCCGGGAGCACCGGGTGGCCCTGGTAAGCGGCAGCAGCTTCGGGTTGCGCGGCTGCTGCCTGCGACTCAGCTACGGCATGCTCGATGAGGCCCAGTTGCAGGAGGCCCTGGATCGGCTCACCCAGGGACTGCTGGCGATGGCACAGGCGTAAGGCTCAGCCCTCAATGCGCACCCAGTGGCTGAACAGCGCCTCCATCTGGCCGCGGGCCAGCCAGGCATTGATGTAACGGCACAGGGCAACGTCATCCCCGGCAATCGCCCACACCAACTCCCCGGCAAGGCGATCTGCAAAGGGAGCGATCAAGCTGGTCCGCGGGTGCAGCACGGCCCAGGACGATCCAGCTTCCGCCGAGATGAGCAACCCATCGAAACAGGCCGGGCCGGCGGCGGAGAAGAACTGGCGCTTGTCGGCCAGGGGCAACAGCTGCAGGCTGAGCTGGCCCGAGGGTCCCACCAGCTCACTGCGGAGCTGATCCCTGAGGTCGCCCGTGAGCAGTTGCGGATCACTCACCGCCAGCACCAGCGGCCTGCCTACCAGATGCACCCGCTGGTCGCCCTGGCTTAACTGATGGCGCACCGCCCTTTGTGGGCTGGTCTGGATCCCGCCAACCGCCAGCTCGATGCGGCCGGAATCCAGCCAGCTCTCGAGGGCCTCCAGGCAGGCCTCACGGACCTCGAGCCGTACCCCCAGGCTGCGCACAAGGCCTTCCACCAGATCGATGTCGTAGCCCACCAGCTCACCGCGGGCTTTGCGGTACGCCCAGGGCAAACCATCGGCCCGCACCCCAACCCGGAGCACACCGCGCTTGAGGATCGCCGCCAGGGAAACAGGCTCAGGGATGAGCTGGCGGAGCGCAGCCGATTGCGGGCGAGCGGCTGCGGAACGCAGACCCAGGAGTTTCTGGTCGTTGCGGTAGGTGCCCTGAAGGGAACGCGCCAAATAGGCACGGGCCGCCGCGCCGAGGCCGGAGGGGATTGAGCCGCAGGGCGCCCACTACGCGTGCGTACAGCAGAACCGCAAGCACCACCAACCCCTCGGGGGCCAACACCTTCTCGAAGCGGTAGAGCCACTCACCATTGATGTACACGAGCTGGAGTAGGTCCATGGACAAACCACGGGTCTGCAACTCCTGGCGCATTACCGCCTTCAGGCTTAACACAGCAGCGGGGATGGCCGTGAGCAACATACGAGCTGTTTCGCTGGGCTGAAGCGGTTGGTCCACGTACCAGCCCGCAAACGGGATGAACCACAGGGCGGCCACCTGCCCCAAGGTGGGCAGGGCAAATCCGAGCGACACCAGGGGAACGATTTCATCAACAGCCTCGGGATGATGCTGCTGGGGATCCAGTGCCACCGGCAACTCCTGGCGCAGGTTGGCGACCAACAGCGGCAGGGCCATCAGCAAGTTCGCACTGCTGGCTTTGAGCGCCAGGGGGTCAGTACCAGAACCGCTCGAACGCACAGCAGGCTCAGCAGCAGAAAGGCCACCAGCGAGTGCTGAAAAAGCCGTGAATACGCAACAGCTGCGGCCAGTCAAGCCGCACCACATTGAGAGCCGTAATGGGAAAAATGCCGTAGAGAATGACGAGTGCCACCAGCTTGCTAAGGCGCGCAAACAGCTGGCGCATCACCTCCAGAGGCTCGAGCAGCCGGCCCTTGTTATCGACACCCTAGAGCAGCACCCCGAGCACTGAACTGAACAGCACCACGGCGGTAAAGCTATCGTCAGCCAGACCACTGAAAATGTTATCCAGAAGATAGACACCCAGCAGAGCAAGCGAGGCCAACGCCTCAAGACGTTGGCAGCATGGGACCATCGACGGGCCCTGGCCCTGCTCAGCCAACCGTCAGCACAAGCGTGAGATCCCAGACAGCAGGCGTGCTCCAGCACCAACCACGGGTCATCAAGCCCCACAAACCATCCTGGTGGCATTGGGCAGCAGGATGGTTTGTGGCTCTTTCCTTGACACTCCTACTGGCATGGCCACAGGCCTCTGAGGCCGCAGCACCGCCACCCTCTCAGCCGCGCCTGGTCCCCTTGTCCGTGTCGATGGATGTGGACAACGTCTACGGCTTCTCCTCCCGTGACAAGACCTACACGGTGGAAGGCACCCTGCAGGTGACAGCGCCAGAAACAGAGATGGGGCAGTGGCTCGCAGCCGGAATCGATCCGATCAGCCTGCTGCGCTTTCAGAACATGGTGCAGCCATGGAACTCTGCGGTGGAACCAACAAGCAGCGCAATTCGTGCGGGAAGCAATCTGGGCAAGAATTATCGCTTCAACGGCAGTTTTTATTCTGACGAGATCGACTATCGCAGCTATCCCTTTGGCGCCCTACCACTGACACTCCACCTAGCACCTGATCCGAGTTTTCCCACTGCCATTGCCGATCCACCAGCCATTCGCCTAGAGGCCATCCAAGAGGGCTCCGGCGTTAGCAAGCGCACTAACATGAATGGCTACAAACTCGCGAGCTGGCGCCTCTACAACGAGACCGAGGGAGTCAGAATGGAGCTCACCTACCAGCCGATTGGCTGGGCAGCCCTGGTGAAGTGGCTGATGCCCCTGGCCATCACGATGACCGTGATGCTGCTCACCCCAAATCTGCGCTCCAGCTTCAGCTCAGAGCGCCTCGCCATTCCACCGGTCGTCCTGCTGACGTTGGTGTTCATGCAACAGGCCTACCGCGACAGCCTGCCCTCCCTGCCATACCTCACGGTGCTCGACGGCTTGTATGCGTTTTCCTATCTGGCGACGCTGATCTTTTTCTGCGAATTCATCTGGTGCGCCAACGTCATGGACCGGTACGCCACAGGCAACACCGCTCCCATGCAACGGCGGGCTGAGCGACTGGAGGTGCTGTTACAACTGGCCAGCCTGGGGGGCTATGCAGTGTTGCTGGTGTGGGCTTGGGCCCAGCGCTGATCCGAGCCACAACGAATGAAGATGCTCTGCGCAGCGCAGCCCTCAGCCCTCAGCCCTTCACGGCATCGCCGCTGGCACTGGGCAGGATGTAGCGCTGCAGGCCAATGAACAGCAGCAGCACCGGCAGAATCGAGACCACCGATCCCGCCGCCACCAGTCGCCAGTCGAGCGAGAAGCTACTGGCCAACTGCTGCAGCCCCAGGGGCAGGGTGTAGAGCTTGGGGTCGTCGAGGATCACCAGGGGCCAGAGGAAATCACTCCAAGTGCCGATGAACACAAACATCGCCAGGGTGATGAGATCGGCCCGGGCAGCAGGGATCATCACGTTCCACCACTCCCCTACAGGGGTGCAGCCATCGATGCGGGCCGCTTCCTCGAGCTCCACCGGCACGCCAGCGAAACTCTGACGCAGCAGAAAGATGCCGAAAGCCGTGGCCGCCTGGGGCAAGATCAGGGCCCAGAGGGTGTTGCGTAACCCCAGCTGCACCATCAAGAGGTAGAGCGGGATCATCACCACCTGGAAAGGAATCAGGATCGTGGCCACCACGAGGGCCAGCACCAACCCTCGGCCGGCAAAGCGCATCCGCGCCAGGGGGTAGGCCGCCAGGGAACAGAACAACAGGTTGGCCAGCACCGCCAGCCCGCTCACGATGGTGCTGTTCACGATGTAGCCCAGCATGGGGTTATCGCGGAACAAGCGCCCGTAGGCCTCCAGGCTGGGCTGGCTGGGCAGCAGGGCCGGCGGCGTGGTGAAAATGTCCTCGGCGGGGCCCTTCAGCGAGGTGCTCACCAGCCAGAACAGGGGCACCAGCATGGCCAGGGCCACCAGCAACAACAGCACCAGCTGCAGGGCACTGGCCGCGAGGCTGCGGGATCTCCCGCTGGTGAGTTCGCTCATAACGACAGACTCTCGGACCGGTTCAGAGCCTGGGTCGGTCGGCGGGCGCCAGATCCCCCACCGGCAGGGGCCCCTTCTGGGGATGCAAGGGCGTTCGCTGGCTACCTGCCACCAAGCGGTTGAGGGCATTCACGAAAGCCTGGGCCGCAGCCACCACGATGTCGGTATCAGCGGCGTGTCCGGAATAGAGCACTCCATCGGACCGCAGGCGAATGGTCACCTCGCCCATGGCATCAATGCCCTCGGTGACGCTCTTCACTGAGAACTCCACCAGCTCATTGGGCACCCTCGCCAGGTGGTTGAGGGCCTGACAGACCGCATCCACGGGCCCTGTACCAATGGCAGCCTCGGTGAGCTCAGCGCCATCGCTGTTCACCAGGGTGACAGTGGCCGTGGGTTGCAGATTTGTGCCCGTACTCACCTGCACCAGCTTGAGGCTGTAGACGGCCTCATCCTGCTGTTGCACCTGCTCACTCACGATCGCCTCGAGATCGCGATCGGAGATCTCGCGCTTGCGATCCGCCAGCTCCTTGAACCGGGCGAAGGCATCATCCAGGGCCTGGCGCTCCAGTGTGTAACCCAGCTCCTCCAGGCGAGCTCGAAAGGCACTGCGACCGCTCAGCTTGCCCAGGGAGATCCGGTTATCGGCCAGGCCGATCGTGCGGGCGTCGATGATCTCGTAGGTGAGGCGGTTCTTGAG
Organism: Synechococcus sp. HJ21-Hayes; assembly: GCF_024345835.1. Taxonomy (GTDB): domain Bacteria; phylum Cyanobacteriota; class Cyanobacteriia; order PCC-6307; family Cyanobiaceae; genus Vulcanococcus. The sequence continues at coordinate 42,502 of NZ_JAGQBW010000015.1, forward strand.
CACACCATCCTGGTGAATCCCGCTCTCATGAGCAAAGGCATTCGCCCCCACGATCGCCTTATTGGGCTGTACCGCCATGCCGGTGAGATTGCTCACCAGCCGGGAGGTCTTGGTGATCTCCTCGGTGCGCACACCCGTGAGCGGCTCGCTGCTCTCAGCCTGACGGCCCAGGAAGGGATTGAAGTAGCTGCGGCGCACATAGAGGGCCATCACCAGCTCCTCGAGAGAGGCATTCCCAGCCCGCTCGCCGATGCCGTTGATGGTGCACTCCAGCTGGCGAGCACCGTTCTTCACCGCCTCGAGGAAGTTGGCCACGGCCAGGCCCAGGTCGTTGTGACCGTGCACCGAGATCACCGCTTGATCGATGTTCGGCACGTGGTGGTTGATGCCATCGATCAGGGCCCCGAATTCAACGGGGGTGGCGTAACCCACCGTGTCCGGGATGTTGATGGTGGTGGCCCCAGCGGCAATGGCCGCCTCGATCACCTGATACATGAACTCCGGATCGGAGCGGCCGGCGTCCTCGCAGGAGAACTCCACGTCGTCCACCAGAGAGCAGGCGTAGGCCACCATCTCGCCAGCGATCTGCAGCACCTCGGCGCGGCTCTTGCGCAGTTTGTGCTCGAGGTGAATGTCGCTGGTGGCGATGAAGGTGTGGATCCGCTTGTGCACAGCGGGGGCCACGGCATCGGCACAGGCCTTGATGTCGCCTTGGGCCGCCCGGGCCAGGCCGCAGATCACCGGGCCATCGGCCGTGCCCACCGCGGCGGCGATGCGCTGCACGGCGTTGAAATCACCGGGACTCGCAAAGGGAAAGCCCGCCTCGATGATGTCCACCCCGAGGCGAGCCAGCTGCTGAGCGATCGCCAGCTTCTCCTCAAGATTGAGGCTGGCGCCCGGAGATTGCTCCCCATCGCGCAGGGTGGTATCGAAGATCAATACCCGGCCGGGATCGCGGGCCATGGCGGCTACAAGTCGGAATGGTTATGAGTTAGCCCCAGTCTAGGGGTGTGGCGTGCTTCCGGCCTGCTGTGGTCAGCTGGAGCGGCTGAACACGGGTGCTTGGAGGGCCTCAGCTTTCTCCAGCTGGGGCCGCAGGCTGGCCAGATCCACAAATCGATCGGCGGCGTTGCGCAGCTCGCGCGGCACCATGCCATCGGTGCTCATCACCACGATCTTGAGGCCCCGGGCCCGCAGCACCTCCACCAGGCGCTCTAGGTCGCGACTGCCGCTCAGCAACCACACCTCATCGGTGCGGTGGGCCACGGCCATCAGGTCGATGGCGATCTCCACGTCCAAGTTGGCCCTGGCGAACTGGCGCTGCTCCGGGTCGTTGCCGAATTCCCGCAGGGGCTTGGCCCGCACCGTGAAGCCCAGGCTGGTGAGGGCATCGCGGAAGGGCCGCTGGTCGGTGGGATCCTTCAGGCCGGTGTACCAGAAGGCACTGCCGATCTCCAGACCAGGAGTGGCCGTGGCGTACTCCAGCAGCCGGCGCGGGTCGAAGAACCAGCCCAGCTTCTGCTGGACGTAGAACATGCTGTGGCCATCGACCGCCAGAGCCAGCTGCATCGGCACCCCATTACTGAAGTTGAGCCTAGAAGCTGCACCTAAAGTTGCTGAACTGCGAGGTGGGCCCTTGGCCGCCGGCGACCTGGCCCTGGTGCTTCACGCGCACCTCCCCTATGTGCATTCCAGCGAGCCTGGCTCCCTGGAGGAGGACTGGTACTTCCAGGCCCTGCTCGAGTGCTACATCCCCCTGCTGGAAACCCTGGAGGCGGCAGCTGCCGATCCCGCCCAGAGCCCACGGCTGAGCCTGGGCCTCTCGCCAACCCTGCTGTCGCTGTTGAGCAGCGGGGAGCTCAGCCGCCGCTTCGGGCCGTGGCTCACGGTGCGGCTGGAGCTGCTGCAGCAAGCTCCCAGCAGCCATGGCGCGGCCACCACCGCCCTGGCCGAGCGGCTGGAGCACACGGCCGCCATCTGGCAAAGCTGCAACGGCGATCTGCTGCCCCGCTTCCGCCTGCTGCAACAGGCGGGCGTGCTCGATCTGCTCACCTGTGCCGCCACCCACGGCTACCTGCCCCTGCTGCGCGACTGTCCTGAAGCGGTGCGGGCCCAGCTGCTCACGGCAGTGCGGGAGCACGAACGCCTGCTGGGGGCACGCCCCCAGGGGATTTGGCTGCCGGAATGTGCCTATTACGAGGGGCTCGATCGGCTGCTGGTGGGCTGCGGGCTGCGCTACGCCATCCTTGACGCCCACGGCCTGCTGCACGGCTTGCCGCGTCCCCGCTACGGGGTGTATGCACCCATCTGCACCCCCGCGAGCATGGCGTTCTTCGCCCGCGATAGCGAATCCACCCTGCCGGTGTGGAGCGCTCGCGAGGGCTACCCCGGCGATGCCAGTTACCGCGAGTTCCACCGCGACCTGGGCTGGGATCTACCCCCAGACGAACTCAGCCAGCGCGGCATCGATTGCCCCCGGCCCCTCGGCCTCAAGCTGCACCGGGTGAGCGGGCGTCAGTGCCCCCTCGATCAGAAACAGGCCTACGACCCCGCGGCTGCCCTAGCCGCTGTCCGCCGCGACGCGGCCCACTACCTGGAGGGTCGGTCCCAGCACCTGCAGGCGCTGGGCACCGCCATGGAGCGCCGCCCCCTGCTGGTGGCCCCCTTCGATGCGGAGCTCTTTGGCCACTGGTGGTTTGAAGGACCGCAATTCCTCGGGGAACTGTTCCGTCAGGCCCCGGCAGCCGGTGTGGGCCTGGTGACCCTGCGGGAGAGCCTCAGCCGCGGCGATACCCTGCAGCTCTGCCAGCCCTCCCCCTCCAGCTGGGGGCAAGGGGGCTACCACCACTACTGGTTAAACGAGAGCAATGCCTGGGTGATCCCCGAGTGGCACCGTGCATCCCGAGCCATGGTGGCGCGGGTGGCCAAGGGAGTCGGCAGTGCCGAAGCCCGCAACCTGCTGCATCAGGCGGCCCGCGAACTTCTGCTATCCCAGAGCTCGGATTGGAGCTTCATCCTGCGGGCCGGCACCACCACCGAACTGGCCCGCGAACGCATCCAGCGGCACCTCACCCGCTTCTGGCGGCTGTTGGAGGCGATCGACACCAACAATCCTCCCCCCGCGGACTGGCTGGAAGCCGTGGCCCGCGAAGATGGTCTGTTCCCCCTTGTGAACGCGGCCGACTGGGCCCGGCTGCCTGCCCCATGACCACGATCCCCCGGCCCGTGCTGGAACCCCAGGAGCAACGAGCTCTGCTGGGAGCGGGGCTTCCCCCTGGGGCCGGATTTGTTGCCCATCTGCAGGACCGGGACCTGCAGGTGCCCCGCCGGGGCCGCTTGCGGGTGCTGCAGCTGAACCTGGGCAAGCTCTGCAACATGACCTGCAGCCATTGCCACGTGGAGGCGGGGCCCCATCAGGGGCATACCCAGATGCCCGCAGTGGTGGTGGAGCAGTGCATCGCGGCGATCCAACGCCTGCGGCCCGCCGTGGTGGACCTCACCGGCGGAGCGCCGGAGCTCCACCAGCAGTTTCGGCAGTTGGTGAGGGCTGCACGCGACCAGGGCTGCCACGTGATCGACCGCTGCAACCTCACGGTTCTGCTACTGCCGGCACTGGCCGATCTGGCCGGCTTCCTGGCGGAGCAGCAGGTGGAGATCGTGGCCAGCCTGCCCAAGCCCGAGGCCGCCGCCACCGACGCCCAGCGGGGTGAGGGCACCTGGGAGTCCTCAATTGAAGCGCTGCGGCGGCTCAATGCCCTGGGCTATGGCCTGGGCCATCCCAACCTGCCGCTCACCTTGATGAGCAATCCCAGCGGCACCCAATTGCAACACCTCACGGCCTGCGATGAACAGGCCTGGAAACAGCGTCTCCAGGCCGAGGCTGGCGTGAGCTTCGACAACTTGATCGGCCTGAACAACATGCCGATTGCCCGCTTCCTGCAACAACTGGACAGCGAAGGCCAAGTATCGAACTACCTAAGCGTGCTGCAAGAAGCCTTTAACCCCTTGGCGCTCTGCGGGCTGATGTGCCGCGACACCCTCTCCGTAGCACCCGACGGTCATCTGTATGACTGCGATTTCAACCAGATGCTGCATCTGCCAATCAGCCCGCTCGGCAACACAACGCATCCAACGATTGCCACCATCACAGCCGACCATCTCGAGGACCGCGCCATTGCGTGGGGCAACCACTGCTTTGGCTGCACGGCTGGCCAAGGGAGCTCGTGTGCGGGCTCAACCCAATCGGTGGACAGCGTGAGGTCGTAAAACACCACCAACCCTCCCCAAGAGAAAAGCCAACTGGGGACCTTATGGCCTGATCAAGCGCCCCAGAAGCGCCAGCTCGCGTCCCTGCTGCTGCATCAGCCCCCAGCGCACACGCCAGGGGGCCACGACGAACAATCGCAACATGGCAGCAATGAGCTGGGGAAGGCTGAGGGTGTTAGTGAGGAAGCCAAACCACTGCTCCGCCGGGAGGCTGAAGAAGGTGGCGAAAAAGGCCCGTAGCTGATCCTCGGGGTATCGCATCAGCTTCTCCAGGCCAAAGCGATACAACGCATGCTTGCGTTGCAGCTCGAGGGGCCAAAGGGCCTGCCAGGCTTGGTGCGACAGCTGATCAATCGATAGCTCAGGCTGCCTCAATCCAGCGGCGATCGCCTCAGCCAGGGCAGGAGCTCGGCGCAACAGCGAACCCACCATATAGCCCGATGCAGGATGAACCATCGAGGCGGAACCGCCAAAGGCCAGCACCCGCTGCCGAACATCCGGCAGCGGCAGGTTCATCGGAAACAGACAGTGCTCCTCGTGTTGCACGTCCAGGACATCGACACCGCGGTGAGCTAATCGCCGCAGCAGTCGGTCCTTGAGCAGGTCGTAAGGAACCGCTGGCGCCAGCGCCAGGGACGTTTCCTCCACGAAAAACATCCCCTCACCGACATCCATCGCATAGAGGAAGGTGGGAGGGCCGCAGCGGCGCTCCGCCTCACTGAGGTGGTCGCAGCGATAGTCCATCAGCACGAACTGCCCGGGATTCACCGGTGGCAGTGAGAAGCGGCCCACGATGCCGTAGGCAGCCTGGCCTGCCACCGGCCCCTCATCGGGACGCTGCACAAAGGCCGCCCTGTGGCCACTGGCATCGATCACCAAACGGGCCGCGATCAACGCGCCATCCGCGGTGAGCACCCTGGAGCCGCGAGCATCGTGCTCAATGGATGCCGCCACACCACGCTGCCAATCCACACCGCCGCGCAGACACTGCGCAAGCCAGTGCTGCTGCAGGGCGGTTTTATCAAACAGGCCGTAGTCGATGCCGTGTTGCACGGCGGAACTGGCGACGGCATCGCCGAAGTAGCTCCGGGTGTCACTCCAGCGATGGCCCAAGAGATGCTGCAAGCCCAACGCATCCACCTCAGGCCCCCAAACCCCATAGGTGTTGGGCCAAGGAGCGGCAGGGTCGTCCGGGGCCAGACCCTGCACGGCCAGACCGCGCTCAGCCAAAGCGCCGGCAATGCACAGGGCAGCAGGCCCTGCGCCGATCACCAGCACCTCAACAGGCTCAGCAGGCTGCCTCACAGGGCCAGCTCCCATACGGCTCTGTTGTTGGCCTGCAGGCTCGCCGCCTCCGCCACCAGCTCTTGCAAGGGCCGCCCCTGGCTTGTGCCCAGGGCTGCAAGATCCACGGGCGTAAACACGGCGGTGGCGTCACCGCAGAAGCACAAATAGGGAAAGTGGACACTGGCATCGCGGGAGCGGAGGGCCCGGATGCCGCTATCACTGGCCTGGCCTTTCCAGATCGTGGTATCGCCACAAGGCTGCTGCGAGAAGGTGAGCTCGCCCTTGTCGATGCTGGTGGTGGCCAGGCCCAGCACGTCCCGCTGAATCAGGTCGCTCACTGTGTTGGCGCTCCAGAACTCGACCGCCATCCGCGATCAGGCCTCGGTGCTGGCGCTGGCAGCCGCAGGGGCTTCCAGCTCGGTCTCCTCGGGAGCGGGGGGCACTAGCACCACTTCGGAGAGGCGGTCGCCGGAATCCAGCTTCTGCAGCCGAACGCCGGTGGCCGCTCGCGACTGCTGGGGCACTGCATCGGCCTGCATGCGCACAATCACACCCCGCTCGCTCACCAAGAGGAGCTCCTCACCGGCCCCCAGCACCTTGAGGCCCACGAGCACGTCGCCATCGCGCCGGAACTTCATGCAGCGCAGGCCCATACCCGCCCGCTTCTGCAGCCGGAACTGATCCACCGGCACCCGCTTGCCCAGGCCGCTGGCCGAGGCCACCAGCACCCAGGGGCCTTCGCTGGGAGCCAGCTCCTCGCTGTCGCCCTCGTCATCCTCGCCAGCGGCGGCACCTTCCACCCGATCGGCGAGTTCCACCGGCAGCACATCCATGCTCACCAACTGATCGCCCGGCCGCAGGTTCATGGCACGAACGCCGCGGGCCGTGCGGCCCAAGGGACGGAGCTCCTCATCACTGAGGCGGAAGTGGATGGTCATCCCATTGCGGGAGCCGATCAACACGCTGTCGCCTGGGAGGGCCAGGCGCACCCAGGTGAGGGCATCGCCCTCCTCGAGGGAGATGGCGATCAAACCGTTGGAGCGGATATTGCCAAAGGCGGAAAGCCGCGTGCGCTTCACATAGCCACCGCTGGTGAGCATCACCAGCACCATGTTGTCTTCGAAGGCGCTCACTGCCAGCAGCGAGGTGATCAACTCCTCCCGCGGGATGGGCAGCAACTGCACGATCGGCGTGCCCTTGGCCGCCCGGCTACACATCGGAACCCGGTAGGCCGGCACGGAGTACACCACACCGCGATCACTGAACAGCAGCAGGGAATCGTGGTCGTTGCAGCTGATGAACAGCTTCACGGCCTCTTCACCATGGCTCTTGGTGCCGGCCTTGCCACGGGTACCGCGGCTCGTGGCCTCAAACTCACTCACCGGCATCCGCTTGAGATAGCCGTTCTCGGTGAGCAGCACCACTGAGCGCTCGTTGGCGATCAAGTCGATGTCCTCGAGCCCACCCTCGAGGTCGAGGATCTCGGTGCGACGGGGCGAGTCGTAGCGGGTGCGGATCGACTGCAGCTCTTCGGTGATCAGGGCCAGGACCCGCTCCTTGCGGGCCAGGATGTCCTTGTAGTCGGTGATCTTGGCGAGCAGGTCCTCGTGCTCCAGGCGGATCTTGTCGGCCTCCAGGGCCGTGAGCCGCCGCAATTGCATCTGCAGGATGGCGTCGGCCTGGATCTCACTGAGGCCAAACTGGTCCTGGAGCTCCTGGCGGGCGGTGGCGGTGTCCGCCGCGCTGCGGATCAGGGCAATGATCGCGTCGAGGTTATCGAGCGCAATCAGCAGGCCGAGCAGAATGTGGTCGCGTTCCTCGGCTTTGCGCAGCAGATAACGGGTGCGGCGCTCGATGGTCTCAACGCGGAACTCAAGGAACACCTCGAGCATCTTGCGCAGGGTGAGCAACACCGGCTCCCCCTTCACAAGCGCCAGCATGTAGGCACTGAAATTGCTCTGTAGAGGAGTGAGTTTGAACAGGTTGTTCAACACCACCTGCGGGTAGGCATCCCGCCGCAGTTCAATCACGATCCGCATGCCATCGCGATCAGATTCATCGCGGATGTCGGCGATGCCCTCGAGCTTCTTGTCGTTCACCAGTTCGGCGATGCGCTCGATCAGGCCCGCCTTGTTGGTCTGGTAAGGCAACTCGGTGATGATCACCGCATCGCGGTCGGGGCGGCCCTTGCCCTCCACGGTCTCGATCTGGGCCACGCCCCGCATGGTCACCGAACCGCGGCCGGTGCTGTACATCTCGCGGATCCCCCGCCGGCCGAGGATCTGCCCCCCGGTAGGGAAGTCCGGCCCCGTGATGAGTGCCGTCAGTGCCCGGTCCTCAAGGCCTGGGTTGGCGATCAGGGCCAAGAGGCCGTCGATCAGCTCAGTGAGGTTGTGGGGTGGGATGTTGGTGGCCATCCCCACGGCGATGCCCGTGGAGCCGTTCAGCAAAAGCTGGGGGATGCGGGCAGGCATCACCGTGGGCTCCTGCTGGGACCCATCAAAATTGTCGATGAAATCGACGGTCTCGCTCTCGATGTCCTCGAGCAGGCTGTCGGTGGTGAGGGCCCGCAGCCGCGACTCGGTGTAGCGCATGGCCGCCGGCGGATCGTTGTCCACCGAGCCGAAGTTGCCATGCCCATCGATCAAGGGCATGCGCATGGAGAAGTCCTGCGCCATCCGCACCAAGGCGTCGTACACCGCCGTGTCGCCGTGGGGGTGGTACTTACCCAGCACCTCACCCACCACACGGGCGCATTTGCGGTAGGGCCTGTCGCTAGTGAGGCCCAGCTCGTACATCGCGTACAGAATGCGGCGATGCACCGGCTTGAGGCCGTCGCGGGCATCGGGCAGGGCCCGGCCCACGATCACGCTCATCGCATACTCCAGATAGGAGCGCGACATCTCGTTGCGCAGGTCCGCCTGGATGATCCGCCCGTCGGAGTCTCCGGGAGTGAGTTCTCCGGGTCCGCTTGGATCCGCCATTCAAGACCGCCTTCGTTAGAACGCATTTTATCGACTGTTCCGCCAATGACCTCGTCACCGCGGACTGAAGTTGACCTGCAGGATCGCCAGCGGCAGGGAACGCTGCGGGTTTGCACGGTGGCGGCCTTCCAGCAGCTGGTGGCCGCAGCGGGGATCACGGCGGCCTTCGAGGCCACCGATGTGGTGGTGGCCGCCAATGCGGAGTTCCACGACCAAGCCAGCCTGGTGCTGCAGCTGGGGCCCAGCGATCCCCCGATCCGCATCCGCCGTTTTCGTCTGGGCGGAGCCGAGGGCATCGGCGGGCACGGCAGCACGGATCTGGTGCTGCCCCTGGGGAGAGGAGGCGCCCAGGTGCTGGCCTCGCTGCTGGCGGGGCACGATCTCCCCCTGAGTGCCAGCGGAGACCCCACGGCATTGCAGCCGCGTCAAGAGCTGGAAACCAGGCTCAGCCTGGATCGCATCGGCGCAGGCCGGCTGCTGCTCCACCGCGGCATCAGCGAAAACGGCGTGGTAGCGGTGAGCAGCGCCGAAGGGCTCACCCGCACCCCCTGGGGGCCGTTGCTGGGGCCCTTCGCCACGGCCCTTTACAGCTGCGGCGGCAGCGGCAGCATCGGGCTGGCCATGCCGGGCCTCTCGCTGCTAGGCCCCGGTTCACCGGTACTGGTGGGGGGAGCGATCGGCTGGGTCACCGGCTGCGGCAGCGGCCACAATCCGGCTGTCCGGCGCCTGGTCAGCGGCCATGCCGCCAGCCCGGGCATGAGCTGCAGCCTGGAGGTCAACCTGCATGCCCTGCGGCCGGAGTGGGTGCGCGCCGCTGCTATGGAGGGCCACGGCACCAGTTTGCTGGTGGCCATCGCCGCTCCGATTCCCCTGATCAACCCGAGCGTGGCCCAGCAGGTGGCCAGCACGAATGCAGACCTGGAAGCCCCGGTGCTGGACTTCGCCATCCCGCGCCGGATCAAACCCAGCTTTGGCTCCATCAGCTACGCCCAGCTCAAGCAGGGCAACCTGCTGCTGAATGGGCACCCGCTGCGCTGCGCTCCGGCCCACAGTCCGCGCCTGGCCGCCTCCATCGCCGCCGAACTGTGCAACCAGCTGCAATCCGGACAGTTCCCCCTGCGCCTCCCCCTGCTTCCCCTGAGCCAGCGGCCCGCCCTGGTGCCCCTGGAGGGATGAACAGACTGAAGCACCGGCTCTCCGCACCACCCTCAGCACGGAAACGGCCGTAAGCTCCCCCATCGTTGAATCCACTGCGGACCCATGGCTGACGCTTCCTCCCCGTTGCCGCAGCCGCAGCAAGAGCCGGAGCAACTGGTGGAGCAGCCGGCAGACCCGCAGCCTGAACCGACCCTCCAGCAGCCCTTCGCCACCGAGACAGCTCGAGCCATGGAGGTTGTGCACCTGGGTGGCCCTACGGCGGAGGCAGAGCCCGCCTCTGAACCCACTCCGGAACCGGCTCCTGAACCCGTGGCCGTGCCCGAGGTGCCCACGGTGGTGAGCACCATGGAGGTGCCAGCCCTGGAACGGCCCAGCGGCGGCGACGCGGAAGGAGGCGAATGGGACCTGCTGCTTGACAAGCTGCGCCAGTGGATCGCCAGCGGCCAGCTGCAGCAGATCTGGCAGACATCCCGCACACCACTCACAGCCGCCGCCGGCCTGATCGGCCTGCTGCTGGTGCTACGCATCTACGGCGCTTTGCTGGGGGTGTTGGATAGCCTGCCGCTGCTACCAGGCCTGCTGGAACTCGCCGGCCTGGTGGCCGTGGTGCGCTTCAGCCTCAGCAATCTGGTGCGCAGTAGCGACCGCGGGAAGGTGATCGCCAACGTGAAAGGCCGCTGGGCTGCGTTTCGCGGCAATCGCTGAGAACAGCTCCCCTGGCAGGGAGTGGCTGGTCGGGCCGGTTGATAGCTTGGCCCGATTGCGTCAAGGTCTCCGGTGGACATTCAGCTCGGCCGCTCCCGTACCGTTCGCCGCGCCTACGGCATCGATGAAATTGCCCTAGTGCCGGGTGGCCGGACAGTGGATCCTGCTGTAACGGACAGCAGCTGGACCCTGGGCGGCATCACTCGCGAGATCCCGATCATTGCCAGTGCCATGGATGGCGTGGTGGACGGGGGCATGTGCGTGGAACTCACCAAGCAGGGGGCCCTAGGGGTCCTCAACCTGGAGGGTGTCCAGTGCCGCTACGACGACCCCAACCCAGCGCTGGACCGCATTGCCGCGGTTGGCAAGGACGAGTTCGTTCCCCTGATGCAGGAGCTCTACAGCCAACCGGTGCGGGAAGACCTGATCCGCCAGCGCATTGCCGAGATCAAGGAGAAGGGCGGCATCGCCGCGGTGAGTGCCACTCCGGTGGCGGCCCTCAAATTCGGAAAGGCCATCGCCGAAGCCGGAGCTGACCTCTTCTTCGTCCAGGCCACGGTGGTGAGCACCGAGCACGTCGGCCCCGAGGGCCAAGAAACCCTGGATCTCGAAGCCCTCTGCCGCGACTTTGGCGTGCCCGTGGTGATCGGCAACTGCGTCACCTACGACGTGGCCCTCAAGCTGATGCGCGCCGGCGCCGCCGGCGTGATGGTGGGCATCGGCCCCGGTGCCGCCTGCACCAGCCGCGGGGTGCTGGGCATCGGCATTCCCCAGGCCACCTCGGTGGCGGACTGTGCCGCCGCCCGCGACGACTACCAGCGCGAGAGCGGCCGCTACGTGCCGATCGTGGCCGACGGCGGCATCGTGACGGGCGGTGACATCTGCAAGTGCCTGGCCTGCGGCGCCGATGCCGTGATGATCGGCTCACCGATCGCCCGGGCCGCCGAGGCCCCCGGCCGCGGCTTCCACTGGGGCATGGCCACGCCGAGCCCGGTCCTACCCCGTGGCACTCGCATCAAGGTGGGTACCACCGGCAGCCTCGAGAAGATCCTGCGGGGCCCCGCCGGCCTCGACGACGGCACCCAGAACCTGCTGGGCTGCATCAAGACCTCCATGGGCACCCTCGGCGCCCGCACCCTCAAGGAGATGCAACAGGTTGAGGTGGTCGTGGCCCCCTCCCTGCTCACCGAGGGCAAGGTTTACCAAAAGGCCCAGCAGCTAGGCATGGGCAAGTAAAGGCCGGCGTTAGCCTCGAGGCGTGCGGGCTTCGGCCCACACACTCCTCACACCCCCTGGCCCGGCGCGTCCGGGCTTTCTGTCTTCCGGTGCAGGCGCACCAAGCAGCCACCACCCACGGTTACAACCTCGACGGTTACGACTTCAAGGGTGGCTGCATGCAACGCCGAACAGCGTTGCTAGATTCCCAAAACCCTGATCCCTCCTCGGATGTCCAGCGCCGCTGCCGTCACCGACGCCTCCTTTGAGCAAGACGTGCTCAAGAGTGATGTGCCCGTGCTGGTGGACTTCTGGGCCCCCTGGTGCGGCCCCTGCCGCATGGTGGCTCCCATCGTTGATGAGATCGCCAAGGAATTCGAGGGCAAGATCAAGGTTTTCAAGCTGAACACCGACGAGAATCCCAATGTGGCCAGCCAGTACGGGATCCGCAGCATCCCCACCCTGATGGTGTTCAAGGGCGGCCAGAAGGTGGACACGGTGGTGGGCGCCGTTCCCAAGACCACCCTCGCGGGCACGATTTCCAAATACCTCTGATCAGCTTCCCTGCGTTCCACCAGGTCTGCCCTCGCTCCCTCGGAAGAAAGTCAACTGGAGGCCCTGGCTGTTCTGCTGCTGGGCCATCCACAGCGCCGTTCCATTAATTCCAGCATCGTGAGTTTGCTGGAAATCTCGCGCACCAGCAGCGATCTCGATGAGTTGTGGCTGATCAGTGGAGCCCTTGCAGACATTCGCGACGGCTTCCACGTGTTTCAGCACCACCACCACACCCGCAAGGTTGCGGTGTTTGGTTTGGCCAGAACCCAGCCCTCTGACCCCTCCTACCAACTCGCCGAGGAGTTAGCGGCAGAGGCCGTGCAGCGAGGGTCTGAGGTGATGACCGTGATACAGACGGGGCGCACCCCGCCCATGCACTTGGTGATGCTCGCTCCGACCGGCGACGACTTCTGGCCAAGCTGGCTGGGGGACATGCAGAAGGTAGTGGTGAACCGCGGCCTGATCTCCGCGGAGGACACTGCCCTGCTCAAGCAGGCCCGCAGCGCCGCTGAGGCCATGGATCACGTATCGCAGTTCTACCGGGTGTTCCATACTGCCCAGTTCGCTGAAGACGTGATGGAGCTGTTGCTCCACAGCGCCATTTCCGCCGAGACCCTCCACAGCCTCAACCATGACTTCGACGCCCTGGTGCAGGAAGGCGCCATCAGCCAGGGCGAGAGTTGTGATGCCCACGGCATCCTGCGGCACTGCCTGCGCTTCCATCTCGATAAGCGCCGCATGGGCCTGCTCTATCGCATGATCGACCGCCTCAACGGCCTGGAGCTGCTCGCCGCGGCCGCGATCGAACAACCTGGCCAACGTCTTTGCGCCACACCACCACGCCCATGACCCGCATCGGCCTGATCGACTACGGCATGGGCAACCTGCACTCGGTGCAGCGGGCCTTCGAGCGGCTGGGGGCCGAGGTAACAACCGTGCCTTCCCCTGCCGCCATGGCATCCTGCGCAGCCCTAGTGCTGCCGGGCGTGGGGGCCTTCGATCCAGCGATGGAACGGCTGCAGGCCTCGGGGCTCGTACCGGCCATCCAGGCCTGGTGCGCCGCTGGCCGGCCCCTGCTGGGCATCTGCCTGGGCTTGCAGCTGCTGTTCGAAGCCAGCGATGAGGGCAGCGCCAGGGGCCTGGGCCTGATCCGGGGGCGCGTGACCGCGCTGCCCCGCAGTCCCGGGCATCCCATTCCCCACATGGGCTGGGCACCCCTGCTACCCGCCAGCCCCAGCCCACTACTGCCCGAAGGAGCCCCTCCTGCCTGGGTGTATTTCGTGCATTCCTACGCCGCAGTGCCCAGCAATCCGGCCTGCATCACCGGCCGGGTGGCCTTCGGCGACGTGGCCGTGACAGCCGCCCTCTGGCAGGGCGCCGTAGCCGCCTGCCAGTTCCATCCGGAGAAATCGAGCCTGGCGGGCCAGCTGATGCTGCAGCGCTGGCTGAACTGGGTGGCCCAGCCGTCATGAGCCTGCGCCTGAGCGGCGGCCGCAAACTGCAGAGCCCGCCCGGCAGCCTGGCAAGGCCCACGCCCTCCCGGGTACGACTGGCGGTGATGAACATGCTGGCCACAGAACTGCCCGGAGCCTTCTGGCTGGATCTGTTCTGTGGCAGCGGTGTCATGGGCTGCGAGGCCCTGCAAAAAGGGGCGGCAGCCGTTGTGGCCGTTGATCAGGACCGGCGCATGCAGGCCACAACCCGCAAAAATCTCGAAGCCGTGGCGAGAGGGTTGCCCCAACCCGTAGCGGTGGAGGTGGTGGCCCAGGAGGTGCTGCGCTGGCTGGGGGCGGGGGCGCTGGAGCGCTGCAGCGGCTCGCCGATGGCCCAGGGCTTTGATCTGATCTATGCCGATCCGCCCTACAGCGCTGAGCTCTACGGGGCCGTGGCCGCCGCGGTGATGCAAGGCAGCTGGCTCAAACCGGGAGGCCTACTGCTGTGGGAACACGCAACAATGACCCAGCCCGAAGTTCCTCCAGGCTGGATCGCTGTGAAGCACAAGCGCTATGGCACGAGCTCCGTCTTGATGCTGAAGCAACGCAAGACGCTGGACAGCCACCAGCACTGAGAGCCAGTGGCCCCGTGGATCAGCCCCCCAGGGCGCCACCACGGCGGTACTGGTTCCAGGCGGCCACAAACAGACCGGTAAGGGTCACGGGAATCAGACCGAGCACGATGCCGCAGAGCAGGGGTTCGATCATGGGTCTGGTGCAACCGGTAGGCGTTGCACAATTCTCCCACGGCCCGGGTGGGCAGTGTGACCACCGCGCAACAACTGTGACCGCAGAGCCAACGCCAACCCCCACCGATGGCCCCAAGCGGGGCTTGATCTCCGCCCTGGTGCTGCTGGCCACGGCCTGTGTGGTCCTGGTGCTGGCCTTTGCCTTGCCGGCAGCCCGCAGCGATCCCTACACCCGCAGCACGTTGCAACTGGGGGGCTCAATGGAGCGCGGGGAGCAGCTGTTTCTGATCAACTGCGCCGGCTGCCATGGCATGGCCGCCCAAGGGCTGGTGGGCCCCAACCTGCATGGCGTGGCCGAGCGGAAGAACAACCGGCAGCTGATCCAGCAGGTGGTGAGTGGCCGCACGCCCCCGATGCCCCGCTTCCAACCGGAGCCCCAGGCCATGGCCGACCTGCTCTCCTATCTGCATCAGCTCTCGTGACGCTGGCGGTGGTGCTGGTGGAGCCGGCGGGCCCCCTCAATGTGGGCAGCGTGGCCAGGCTCTGCGCCAATTTCGCCATCGATCAACTGCGCCTGGTGGCCCCCCGCTGCGACCACCTGGGGGACGAAGCGCGGCGCATGGCTGTGCACGGTGGCTGGCTGCTGGAGCAAGCCACCCTGTTCCCCGACCTGGCCTCGGCCGTGGCCGATTGCCGCCGAGTGGTGGCCACCAGTGGCCGCATCGAGCAGGAGGGCCTGCCCCTGAGCGGCCCCCAGGAAGGACTGCGCTGGCTACTGGCCGGCCGTGATGCCGATGACAGCACCACGGCTTCCCCCACGGTGGCGGCCCTGGTGTTCGGCCGGGAGGACCGGGGCCTGAGCAACGATGAACTGCTGCAGGCAGGACGGGTGCTGCGCATCGCCACCGGCCCGGCCTACGCCTCACTAAACCTCTCCCACGCCGTGGCGATCTGCCTGCACGAGCTGCAGCAGCAGCGCCAGGCCCCGGCGCCGGCCATGCCCCCAGGCTGCGAGCTGACCGGAGAACCCTCTGCCAGGGGCAACCTCGAGGCGGTGCTGGCCGACGCCGAAGCGCTGCTGCTGGATGTGGGCTTCCTCTATCCCCATACCGCCCACGCCCGCATGGCCAAAGTGCGCGCCCTGCTGCAACGGGCCCAAGTGAGCGACGAGGACGTGGCTCTGGTGCGCGGCATGGTTCGCCAACTGCGCTGGGCAGCCACCAGAGAGACCCCTTAAGGTCTGGCCCGATCCCGTTCCGATCAGCGTGAGCTCCAGTCGCCCCCCTCGCCCTGGCAACGGCAGCGCCTGGGGCCCACCCCTGCGGCTGGTGTTGCGCCTGCTGGTGATGGGTGTGGGGCTCGGGCTGATCAGCGGCACGGTGTTGAAACTGCTGGCGCCACGGCTGGCCCAGGGCGCCGTGGACATGCCCCGGGCCAATCCCAGCGCCACCTCCCCCCTGCAACCCCTGCAGCGGGGCCTCAACCTCGGGCGCTTTGAGCCCCGCACCGAACTCACGGCCCTGAGCCAGAAATGGGCGCAACTGGCCGCCGTTCACAAGGACCTCAAGGCCAGTGGCTACCTGCTCGTGCTGGACGACGGCCGCTTTGCCCAGCTCCAGGCCGAACTTCCCCTGCCGGCCGCCAGCGCGATCAAGACGCCGATCCTGCTAGCGGGCCTCGAGGATCTCGACGCCGGCAAGCTGCGCTGGAACGAACCCCTGCCGCTCACGAAGGAGGTCATGGGAGGTGGGGCAGGCTGGATGGCCAGCAAACCCCTCGGCACCCGATTCCCCTTCTACGAGGCGGCCATGGAAATGATCCGGGTGAGCGATAACAGCGCCACCAACCTGTTGATCAAACGGCTCGGGGGCAAGACGACCCTCAACGCCCGCTTCCAGGCCATGGGGCTGAGCGGCACGGTGATCAACAACTGGCTGCCGGATCTCGACGGCACCAACACCACCACTTCCCACGACCTAGCCCGGGCCATCGCCCTGGTGGACACCGGCGAAAAACTCAGCCCGCGGGCCCGGGATCTGTTCCGCGAAGTGATGGGCAAATCCCGCACCAATACCCTCCTGCCCCTGGGCCTGTTGATGGGCCTGGGGGGCGACTCCCCCGATCCCGACAGCGACCTGCTGGCCCATGGCGTCACCGTGCTCAACAAGACCGGTGATATCGGCATTGCCTACGCCGATGGCGGCCTGATCGAACTGCCCAATGGGCAACGGGCCGTGGCGGCCTTCATGGTGAAGGGCCCCTTCAACGATCCGCGCTCCACCGACCTGATCCGAGCCATGGCGGCAGAAGTGGCGAAAACACTGATCGGCCGCAGCAGCAGTAGTTCCCAGCCCCGAGCGACCAACCCATGATTCCCCCCCTGCTGCTGGCGGCAACACCGCCCCCTGCTGCCCCCACCACGCTGGTGCGCCCCCAGACCGTGGCCCCCTTGCCTGGTGCTCTGGACGGAGTGCTGATGCTGAATGACAACAACCCGGAGCTGATCACCGCACCGGGCATTCTGCTCTCCACCTTCCCGGCGGCCGGGCGACCTGAACCGAGAGCCCACCTGGATGTGGCTCTCAACGGTCGCTTCGACCTGTTCAGCCACCACGTGTACGCGGGCAAGCCCGAGAGCCTCGACTCCACCCTGTGGCTGGCGGTTCTGGCCCAACCCCGTGGCACCGAGCCCGTGACACTCAAGTTACTGGCGGGCTCCACCGCCCTGTCCCAGGCCACGGACCGGGTGCAGCCATCGGCGCCATTCCTGCCCCTGCCGGCCGTGCTGCCCCAGGACGGCAGCACCTTCTCAGGCCCCGGCAGCCGGGTGGCCACGGAACTGCTGATCCGCCAGCGCAGCCCGCTGCTGCCCGATCAGTGGCAACTGCCGCCAAACCGGGCCACCACCCTGGTGGTGCTGCCCCTGCCGGTGAAAGGCCTCGACCCCCTACTCAACGGCCGCAACCTGCAGCTGCGGCTGGTGAGCAGCGGACCGGTGAGTGTGGCCACGCTGGCAGCCTTCGGCACGGGCGACCAGCCGCCCACGCCGGAGAGCTGGGCCCCCATGCTGAACGGCCCCCTGAGCCCCAAGGAGCACACCCCAACACCTCGGGGCAGCAAGGGCCAGCTGATCTACTCACGCGTCAGCGGCGTACAAGTGGGCAGCATCTGGCGCACCAGCCTCACCGACCCCGGCAAGCGCTGGCTGAGCGCCTCCCGCGCGCCCATCTCCTGGCCGATCAGCTCCCTGGAACGGGGCAGCCTGGGCAGCGGCCAGGTGCAAACCGCCGAACTGCAGGCCCTCTATCCCGGCACCGCCTGGGCGGCCCATGGCAACTACGGCGTGGAGTACGACCTCTCCATCCCCCTGCGCAACGACAGCAAGGCCCCGCTGCAGCTGCAGTTGGCCTTCGAATCACCACTCAAATCCGACCAGCCCCTGGGCGGGTTGCGCTTCAACACCACCCCGGCGAAGGCCGTGATGTTTCGCGGCACGGTGGAGGTGAGTGGCTTGGACGACGGGACCGGCAAACCCATGGGCCGGCGCGGTTTCCACCTGATCCAACGGGCCGGCCAGCAGGGGCCGGCCCTGGGCACGGTGAGCCTGGCCCCCGGGGCCCAGCGGCAGCTGCAGGTGCGGCTGATCTACCCGGCCGATGCCACCCCGCCCCAGGTGCTGAGCCTGTTGCGTGTGAAACAATCGCCAACAAACCCAGCCAGCAGCCAACCGTGACGCAAGCCCGCAAGCGCCGGGTCTTCCCCTTCACCGCGATCGTGGGCCAGGAGGAGATGAAGCTGGCCCTACTGCTCAACGTGATCGACCCGCGCATCGGCGGCGTGATGATCATGGGCGACCGGGGCACCGGCAAATCCACCACCATCCGCGCCCTGGCCGACCTGCTGCCCGAGATCGACGTGGTGGCCGGCGATCCCTACAACAGCTCGCCCCAGGATCCAGATCTCCAGAGCGCCGAGGTGCGCCTGCGGGCTGAGCACGGCGAGGCACTGTCCACCGAGAAGCGCCAGGTGCCGATGGTGGACCTGCCCCTGGGCGCCACCGAAGACCGCCTCTGCGGCACCATCGACATCGAGAAGGCACTCAGCGAGGGCGTGCGGGCCTTTGAGCCAGGCCTCCTGGCCAAGGCCAACCGCGGCCTGCTTTACGTGGACGAGGTGAACCTGCTGGACGACCACTTGGTGGACGTGCTGCTGGATTCGGCCGCTTCCGGCTGGAACACCGTGGAACGCGAGGGCGTGAGCGTGCGCCACCCGGCCCGCTTCGTGCTGATCGGCTCCGGCAACCCCGAGGAAGGTGAACTGCGGCCTCAGCTGCTCGATCGCTTCGGCATGAGCGTGGAGGTACGCACCGTGCGCGATCCCGAACTGCGGGTACAGGTGGTGGATCAGCGCACCAGCTTCGACAACGACCCCGACGGCTTCAACAACGGCGTGCAGCCCACCCAGGATGCACTTCAGGCCCGGGTGGTGGAAGCCCAGAACCGCCTGCCGCACGTGCAGATCGACGACGACCTGCGCATCCGCATCTCCGCCATCTGTGGGGAGCTGGATGTGGATGGCCTGCGGGGCGACATCGTGACCAACCGCGCAGCCCGGGCCCTAGCAGCCTTGGAGGGCCGCACGGAAGTTACTGAGGACGACGTGGCCCGGGTGGCAGCCTGCTGTCTGCGCCACCGCCTGCGTAAGGATCCGCTCGAGCAGATCGACTCAGGCGACCGGGTTGTGAAGGTGTTCTGCAAGGTGTTCGAACGGGCTGAAGCCAGCGATCGCCGCCAATTCGAGCTGGCCCTCGCCGCCTAGTGCGCATCCTCGGCATCGATCCCGGCCTGGCCCGCGTGGGCTACGGGGTGATCGACACCGGCGGAGGCGTGCAGCAGATGCTCGATTGCGGCATCATCCGCACCGATCCCGGCACCAGCGAAGGCGATCGCATGGTGGAAATCGCCCGGGATCTGCGGGTACTGATCCGCACCTGGCAGCCCCAACTGGCAGCGGTGGAGAAGTTTTTCTTCTACCGCTCCAGCACCACCATCTCCGTGGTGCAGGCCCGCGGGGTGGTGATGATGACCCTGGCCCGCTTCCGGGTGCCGGTGGTGGAGTTCCCCCCCATGCAGATCAAGCTGGCCATGGCCGGCCATGGCCACGCCGACAAGCACGACGTGCTGGCCGCCGTGATGCGTGAGCTCAACCTCAGCGATCCCCCCCGGCCCGACGACGCAGCCGATGCCTTGGCCGTGGCGCTCACCGGCTGGTTCCAGCGCTGAGGCCGTGGACACACAGCCGCCCGCCCCAACCAAGCCCCTCCTGCGCCAGCACTACCGCTCCCGCCGTGGGGCGCTGCTGGCGGCAACAGAGGCACCGCTACTAGCCCTGGCGGCCGAGCATCTAGCGAACTGGATCCCTGCAGACCGCAGGCTTGGGCTCTACTGGCCCCTGCCGGGGGAAGCCGATCTGCGGCTCCTCAGCCAACACCCCCCCCTGCAGGGGCGCCTGGCCCTGCCCCGAATCGAGGCCGGGCGGTTGCACTACCGCCCATGGCAGCCAGGCGATCCCCTGACGCCGGACGACGCCCGCATTCCGGCCCCAAGCACAGGGCCGCTACTGGAGCCTGAGCACCTAGGCCTGGTGCTGGCACCGGCCCTGGCCTTCGACTGCGCGGGCATCCGCCTGGGCTACGGCGGTGGCTGGTTCGATCGCCTGCGGACTGATCCTGCGTGGCGGGCGATCCCGGCCCTGGCGGTGCTGCCCAGCGGCTGCCTGGTGGAACGGTTACCCCGCGACGCCTGGGACATTCCCTTCCACGGCTGGCTGGATGAAACCGGACTCCACTGGCTGAAGCTGGCCTCGGCTTGAGGTTGCAAGCTATGTAACGGCCCCCCACGATCGGCGCTCGAACCCCGGCCATTTGCCAGGATCAGGGCATCGAACAGCTCAGCCGCAGTGGATCTTCAGGCCAACGACGCGTTCCTATCTGCCACTGCCGCGGGTCGCGCCGGAAGCACCACCAAGCGCGGACCCAGCATCAGGCTCTCCGCAGGCACGGCCGCTGAGCAGGTGCTGGCCTCGGAGCTGAAGAACCGCAACGAGCCCTCGGATGCCCTGTCCATGATGGTGAGTTCAATGGTGCGCATGGTGCAGGCCGGTAAAACGAAGAGCACCGGCAGCCGCTGGTCCGCCTCCTGAGGTTCACGCCATGTCCCGCCAGCTGATCGCCCCCCTGCTCGGCCTCGGCCTGCTGGTCGCACCGGCCACAGCCCGGGCCCACGGCATCGAGAGCAGTCTCACCAGGCTGCAGGCCCTGAGTGATGAGCTCACGTTGCAGAGCCAGTTCTCGAGCGGCGAACCCACCCGTGACGCCGTGGTGCGCCTGGTGCCTCCGGGTGGTGCCCCCATCGAGGTGGGACGCACGGACGCCCAGGGGCAACTGAGCTTTGCCCTGCCCAAAGGTGCCAGTGGCGACTGGGAGGTGCAGGTGGATGGCGGCGCAGGCCATCGCGACTACCTGGAGATGCCTGTGGAGGGCGGCCAGGCCCAACTCGATCGGGTGAGCCAGCACCATGCCCGCCCCTTGGGCCTGGCTTCGCTGGCGGGTCTCGGTGGCCTCGGAGCCGCTGCCATGCTGCTGGGATTGCAGCGCATCCGACGCCCCCGTTAATGGCCACCGGCAGCGAGAAGCTCGATCAGATTGTTGAGCGGCTGAAGACCACCAGTGATCCCAAGCGCCGCTACGAGTACGTGCTCTGGCTGGCCAAGAAACTGCAACCCCTGCCGGATGACTACCGCAACGACGCCTTCAAGGTGAAGGGCTGCGTGTCCCAGGTGTTTGTGGTGGGGCAGCTGGTGGACGGCAAGCTCCACTGGCAGGGCGATTCTGATGCCGCCATCACTAAGGGGCTGTTGGCCCTGTTGATCGAGGGGCTGGAAGGGCTCGAGCCCAGCGCCGCCGCCAAGCTCGATCCCAGCTTCCTGGCGGAGACCGGTCTGCAGGGGAGCCTCACGCCATCCCGAGCTAACGGCTTCCTGAACATCCTCAAGATGATGCAGGCCCAGGCCCAGGCTCTGGCTGACGGCTGACGGCTGACGGCTGACGGCTGACGGCTGACGCTCAGATTTCTAGGATCGCCGCTTTCACGGACACGCAGGCATGACCATCGGCATCGGCTTGCTCGGGCTCGGCACTGTGGGCGCCGGCGTGGCCGGCATCGTGGCCAGCCCGGAGGGGCGCCATCCGCTGGTGGGCAACCTGGCCCTGCGGCGGGTGGCGGTGCGGGATCTCAGCCGCCCGCGGCCGGTGGAGCTGCCGGCCGAACTCCTCACCACCGACCCCGAAGCGGTGGTGGACGACCCTGCCGTGGACATCGTGGTGGAGGTGATGGGCGGCCTCGAGCCGGCCCGCAGCCTGATTCTGCGGGCGATTGCCGCCGGCAAACCGGTGGTGACGGCCAACAAGGCCGTGATTGCCCGCTACGGCGAGGAGATCGCCGCCGCGGCCGCCGCCAAGGGCGTGTACGTGCTGATCGAAGCCGCCGTGGGCGGCGGCATTCCGATCATCGAGCCCCTCAAGCAATCCCTGGGTGGCAACCGCATCCAGCGGGTGAGCGGCATCATCAACGGCACCACCAACTACATCCTCAGCCGCATGGCCGATGAGGGTGCGGCCTACGAGGCGGTGCTGGCCGATGCCCAGCAGCTCGGCTACGCCGAGGCTGACCCCGCCGCCGACGTGGAAGGCGGCGATGCCGCCGACAAGATCGCCATCCTCTCGGGCCTGGCCTACGGCGGATCGATCGAACGGGCCGCCATCCCCACCGAGGGCATCAACAAGCTGAATTCCCGCGACGTGAACTACGCCGCCCAGCTGGGCTACGTGGTGAAGCTGGTGGCAACGGCCCAGTTCCTTGGCGCCGATCCCGACGGCACGGTGCAGCTGGATGTGCGGGTGAATCCCACGCTGCTGCCCAAGGAACACCCCCTGGCAGGCGTGCATGGCGTGAACAACGCGATCCTGGTGGAGGGCGACCCCGTGGGCCGGGTGATGTTCTATGGCCCTGGCGCCGGAGCAGGCCCCACCGCGTCTGCCGTGGTGGCCGACATCCTCAACATCGCTGGCATCCGCGAGGTGGGCGGGCCCAACGCCGGCCTGGATCCGCTGCTGGCGGCCAATCGCTGGCGCCAGTGCCGGCTCGTGGATGCCGGCCTAACCCAGCACCGCAATTACGTGCGCCTGCAGACCGGCGACCAGGCCGGCGTGATCGGCAAGATCGGCAGCTGCTTCGGTGAGGAACAGGTGTCGATCCAATCGATCGTGCAATTCGAAACCAGCGGCAGCGGCACCGCCGAGATAGTAGTGATCACCCACGAGGCACCGGAGGCCCGCTTCAGGGCAGCCCTGAGCGCCATTGAGGCCCTCACGGACGTGGAGAGCGTGGCGGCTTGCCTGCGCACGTTGTAGGGAACACCGTCCCTGGCAGTCGCACGGCACTCTGATGCAAAGTGGAAGCAAATCCGTAGACGGTTCGTCCCAATCCCCGCGTCACGCCACCATCCACCGCCGCGCTTGAACCGCAGCGCTCCATGGGAATCCCCTGACGCATCCCTCTTTTTGTAACGAGCCGAACACTTCACTGCGGAGCGGCGCGGAACTGTGGCATCACCACCCCTTCCTGCCCGCCTTCCCGCTTCCCCTTCGATTCATCAACCCGCCACGCCATGACGCTGCATCAGGGTGACTGCATCCAGCTCACAAGCGACGACCACACGTATCAGGTGATCGGCGTCGACGACCGCCACGACCGCTGCTGGGTGCGCCGTTGGCCCCTGGCCCGCCACGGGTCTCCCGTCTTTGAAATTTCACTGCAACAGGTGGCCGCCACCGGCCACGCCCATCCGCCCCGCAAGCTCCAAGGGGCTTGAATACAGCCGCCTCACCTGCGTGGCCTGTCCAGGCCTGACCCCATCCGCCCCGCACCTCGCCACGCCATCGGTCTTGGGTTTGCGGCCCTGATGCTGCCGCTGGTCGGATGCCTGCCGCCCAAGCCAGAGGGTGAGCTGGTGGTGGCCAACAAGAGCAGCCTGGACTCGGTTGATCCGGTGGATGTAACCACCTTCGCCGGCACCCAGCTGCTGAGCGCCGTTGGCGATCCCCTCTACGCCAGTGACCCCGGCGGCCGCACCCTGCCACGCCTGGCCACGGCCCTGCCCCAGCTCTCCGCCGATGGCCGCATCGCCCGCATCCCCCTGCGCCGGGATGTGCGCTTCCACGACGGCACCCGCTTTGATGCCGCCGCCATGGTGTTCAACCTGGAGCGCTTCCGCGCCCTGGGCAAACTCGGCTACCTGCTGGACGACCGCATTGAGACCGTGCGAGCCAGGGGCCCGTACGAGCTCGAACTCCAGCTGAAGCGTCCCTACAGCGCCCTGGCGGCGCTGCTGAGCTCCATCAACCTCACGCCGGTGTCACCGGCGGCCTACCGCAACCACGCCAAGCGCTCCCTGGCCAACCGCTTCGTGGGTACGGGCCCCTACCGACTCACGGGCTACACGCCCCAGCACCAGAAACTGGCCCCGTTTGCGGGCTACTGGGGCGAACCGCCCCGCAACCGCGGCATTCACCTGGTGACGCTGAGCAACTCCACGGCCCTGTTCGGGGCCCTGAGCAGCGGGGAAGTGGACGTGCTGCTATCCCAGGGGCTGGAGAGCGATCAGCAGCGCTCACTGGCGGAGCGGGCCCGCCGCGGCCGTCTGGTGGAGGGCCTGGGCCCGGCCGTGGAGATCGGCTACCTCACCCTGCTGAGCGATCGGGCACCGCTCAACGATCCGCGACTGCGCGAGGCGGTGGCCCACAGCCTCAACCGCGAGCTGATCAGCCAGCGGGTGAGCTTCAACATGCGTTTACCCCTGCGCTCGCTAGTGCCCCCACCCCTGCCCGGTGCCGTCCCCCCGCCCTGGCCCGCTTACCAGCCCCAGCGCGCCAGGGCACTGTTCCGCCAGGCCGGCTACTGCAAAGGCCAGCGGCTCAGCCTGCCGCTCACGTTCCGCTCCAACGTTCCCGCCGATCGGCTGTTCGCCCTCACCTGGCAGGCCCAGTTGAAGCGCGACCTAGGCGACTGCGTGCAGCTGGACATCAGTGGGGTGGAATCCACCACCGCCTACCGGCAACTCGAGAAGGGCGCCTTCCCGATGATCCTGCTCGATTGGGTGGGGGACTATCCCGATGCCGACGTGTACCTGGCTCCGCTACTGGCCTGCGAGACGACCCAAGGCAACAGCTGCCTGAAGGGCAGCAGTGTGAGCTTCGGCAGTTTCTGGAGCGCCCCTGGCCTGCAGGGGCAGCTGCAGGCCAGCGAGGGTCTCAGGGGCCGTGCACGCTTGCAGATGCTGCAGGCGATCCAGCAGCGGGCGGCCCAGGGCAATGCCTACATCCCGGTGTGGCAGGTGGCGCCACGGGCCTGGGCCCAGCCCTGGCTGGCCCCCCCACTGTTTGATGGCTCCGGCCGGCTGGTGCTACAGGCCCTGCAGCGGAGGCTGCAGCCATGAGCCGGCGCAAGGATCTGCTGGCCTATCTCGCCAGCCGTCTGGCCCTGGTGCCGGTGATGTTGTGGCTGATCGCCAGCCTGGTGTTCCTGCTGCTGCGGGTCGCCCCTGGCGATCCGATCGATGCCCTTTTGGGCACCCGCGCACCCCAGGAAGCCCGCGACGCCCTACGCCAGCAACTAGGCCTGGATCAGCCACTGCTGGTGCAATACGGCCACTACCTCGCCGATCTATTGCGGGGGCAGTTGGGGGAGTCGCTCACCAACCAGGAACCCGTCACCGCCGTGATCGGCCGCAGCCTGCCCGCCAGCCTGGAGCTGGGGCTGGTGGCTCTGCTGATTGCCGCGGTGGTGGGCCTGGCGGTGGGCTTCAGCGGCATCGCCCGGCCGGAGGGCAAACTCGATCTCGGTGGCCGCCTCTATGGCATCGGCACCTATGCCCTGCCGCCATTCTGGGCGGCCATGGTGGTGCAACTGATCTTCGCGGTGTGGCTGGGCTGGCTGCCGGTGGGGGGCCGTTTTCCCCCCACCCTGGAGCCCCCGAGTGGCAGCGGCTTCTACCTGCTCGACAGCCTGCTGGCCGGTGGCGGCCCCCCCTTTTGGGGAGCCCTGCGCCACCTGGTGCTGCCGGCGAGCACCCTCGGCCTCCTGCTGAGTGGGGTGTTCGCCAATGCCCTGCGCCTCAACCTGCGCCGAGCCCTGGATTCCGACTACGTGGAAGCGGCCCGTAGCCGCGGGTTAAGCGAACGGCGCGTGGTGCTGCGCCATGCCCTGCCCAATGCGCTGCTGCCGGTGCTCACGATCACGGGCATCACCGTGGCGTCCCTGATCGGCGGGGCCCTGCTGATCGAGGTCACCTACTCCTGGCCAGGGATCGCCTTTCGGTTACAGGAGGCCATCAGCCAGCGCGACTACCCCGTGGTGCAGGGCATCGTGGTGGTGGTGGCCGCCCTTGTGGTAACCGTGAGTGTGCTGGTGGACCTGGTAGTGGCGCTGCTGGATCCCCGCATCTCGTTTTAACCCGTGGGCTTCAGGGAGCTGCCCGCAGAGAGGCCCGCCACTCCTGCGCCGCCTGGGCATCCAGCACATAGGCCTTCACCCCCCCCAGCTGGCGCTGCTGGGGGGGGATGCTGCGAGGCTGCTTCAAACCCTGCAGAAACTCGCTGCTGAAGCTGAGCATCAAGGCCTGTACCCGCTCGGGATCCACCCCCACCAGCTCCTCACCCAACTGGAACAGGGCCTGGTCGCCCCGGCGCAACCGCACGGGCGAAAAGTGGCTGCCGCCCTCCACCAGCACCAGGCGGCTGCTGGCCGTGGCCGCGGGCAGAAACAGCTGCAACTGTTCACTCAGGGGAGGAGTGATCAGGTCGAGGCTGCCCCCCAGCATCAGCACCGGGACCCCAATCCCCTGAAGTCCGCGATGGGGCCACAACAGGCTGCCGAAGCCGTTGAACGTCACCACCCCGGCGATGGGTTGGGCCAGCGGCACCGGGAGCGGCAGGTTCACCTGGCTCACCTGGCACTGCAGCAGCTGAGACAGATTGATCAGCGGTAGGTCGGCGAGGGCCCGCTTGCAGCGGCGCAGCAGGCCGGGCTCGGGCCGCAGCCCGGCCGCCAGCAAAGACGTGAGCCCCCCCAGCGAGTGGCCCATCAACACCACCGAGCCCCCCAGGCGAGGGAGCTGCCCCCGCGGCTGGGCCGCCACCACCGCCTGCATATCGAGCAGGCGATCGGGCAGGGTTTCGGCCCCTGGCGGCAGCCGCCGACCATCCAGAAGTTCCCGCACCGCCACCTCATCGCTGCCCGGGTGCTCCAACAGCAGCACCGACCAGCCGCGTTCCTGCAAGGCCGAGGCCAGCCAGGCCAGCTGGGCCGTGCTGCCCCCCAGGCCCGGGGTGAGCAGCACCCAGGGCTGCTGGGGGCGGACCTCGCGGGCCTGCCAGAGCTCCAGTGCCAGGGGCTGCTGCCGATGGGCCACCGACAGACTCAGCCGTTGAGGGGCCCGGGCAGGGGCAGCAGCGCCATCAGCCCTGGAGGCAGCCTCCAAGGCCAGGCCATCGGTAATGGGCAACAAGGCCCCCCGCTGTGGCAGGGCCAAGGCCCGCAGAGCCTGCAGGGCCTGCTGCTGTTGCTGGAGTTGGTGCCGCCACTGGGCCGCCAACTCCAGCAGGACATCCACGTGAAGGATGAGCCGTTGGCTGGGCACGGCCCGCAAGAGCTCGATGGTGGTGACCTGCGGCTGCGTGGCGAGCAACTGCTGCAAGGAGACCAGCAGGAGCGGCGCAGCGTTGCCCTGATCGGTGCTGATGAGACCCCCCACTTCCTCCAGCACCCGCTGACCCGCCCAGCTGTTGAGCAACTGCTGCCCTAGGGAGCGATCGCGCACGAGGGGGGCCCGCAACAGCCTCAGCAGGTCGTCTCGACTGTTGGGCTCAATCAGGGCAAGCCAGACGCCCAGATCACCCTGAGGACGACGGGGATCCCGGCTCCAGGCCTCCAACTCCCGGAGGTCCACCGGCACCCGCAGGCCATCGAGCTGCACCTCCAGCTGGTCTGCGGCACGGACCGGCCACGGCAAGGCAGCCCAAAGCCACGAACTGACAAGCAGACTGCGCACCACTACGGCGATGCGGCGACAGCGCGTTGGGACAGCCACAGAGGGAGTCAGCAAGCCGAAGCTGGTGGTTCCAGTTTCCCGCGCCGCTACGGGAACTGGCCATGGTTCGCCTGATGGCGAGCCTCGGCGCCGGTGGGGTGCTCTACCTAACGCCGATGGTGTTCCACCGGGAACACTTCTCCGCCGCGTCGGTGGGACTGGGCCTGGCCCTGGCCGCCCTCACCGGCACGGCGGGCCGCTTCGCCAGCGGCGCCCTGCTGGATCGGGGCCTGAACTGCTCGCTACCGGTGCTGCTGGCAGCGGCCACGGCTCTGCTCGCGGATGGCCTGCTGCTGCAGGCCGACACCTTCCCTGCCTACGTGGTTGGCCAACTGCTGCTGGGCACAGCCATGGGGCTGTACTGGCCCGCCATTGAACTGGCGGTTCCCCTGTGCTCACCACCGCTGAGCTCAGCCCGGGGTTACGCCCTGGCCCGCAGCGCCGATGCCCTCGGCATTGCCAGCGGGGCCCTGGGCGGTGCCGTGCTGGCGGCCCTGGGGCGGCTGCGAGGCATTTACGTGGTGGACATGCTCTGCCTGGTGGTGGTGGCCCACCTGCTGCTGCGCCGGCCGTTGCCCAGCCCCGCAGCGAGCCCCACCGGTGGGGTCAGGCTCCCATGGGGCCAGTGGTTGCCACCCCTGCTGCCGCTGCTGGCCCTCTCGGTGGTCGCCACCGCCATTCCAGCCCTGATGCAAA
>NZ_JAGQBW010000016.1 GCF_024345835.1 Synechococcus sp. HJ21-Hayes
CCCACTGGATGTTGTTGTCCTCGTCGAAGCGGGCCTTGAGTTCCACCAGGGCCATCACCTGCTTGCCGTTTTCGGCAGCGCGGATCAGGGCCTTGATGATCGGAGAGTCCTTGGAGACGCGGTAGAGGGTCATCTTGATGGCCAGTACCGAGGCGTCGTCGGCGGCCTGGTTGATGAACTCCTCCACGGAGGTGGCGAACAGATCGAAGGGGTGATGCAGCAGCACATCGCCCCGGCGCAGCACCGAGAAGATGCTCTCGAATTCTTCGGCTTTGATCGACCCGTCCTCCAGCAGGCTCTTCTGGGCCCTAGCCAGGGCCTTGTGGGTGCGGCCGCGATGGGGTTTGTCCTTGAGGTTCGGCAACGGCACCGCCATCAGGCTCATCAGATCGTCGAGGCCGAGAGGCCCGTTGATCCGGTAGAGGTCGGCCGGTTCCACGGCGGTGCCCTCCAGCAGAAGATCCACCACGGCATCGGGCATCTCATTGGCTACCTCGATGCGCACCACTTCACCGCCCATCCGGCGTTTGCGCAGGCCCTGTTGTAGGGCTTCCATCAGGTCGTCGGCCTCGAGGTCGCGCAGTTCCAAGTCGGCGTCGCGGGTGACGCGGAAGAAGTAGTGGCCCTCGATCTCCATGCCGGGGAACAGCAGGTTGAGGTTGAAGGCCACCACCTGTTCCAGGGGAACCGCCGTGAACAGCGGCGTGGGCTCGTGGTCACTGAGCTCAACCGGCAGCTCCACAAACCGCGGCAGGTTCTTCTGGGGCACCTTCACCCGCGCGAATTGCTGCTGGCCGCTGTCGGGGTCGCGAATCAGTGCGGCGATGTTGAGGCTGAGGTTGCTGATGAAGGGAAAGGGGTGCGCTGGGTCGACGGCCAGCGGCGTGAGTACCGGAAAAATGGCGTTCTGGAAGTAGTCATCCACCCACTCCTGCTGGCGGTGGTTGAGACGGGCATAGTCCATGAGGTGGACGCCGTGCTCCGCCAGTTGGTGCTTCAGGTAGAGGCGGTAGTGGGCCTGCTGCTGCTCCAGTAGCGGGTGCAGGCTCTCCCGGATTCTGGCCAGCTGCTGGGTGGGGGTGAGGCCGTCGTCGCTCAGGGTTTGCACACCGGCTTCTTCTTGTGACTTCAGTGAAGCCACTCGCACCATGAAAAATTCGTCGAGGTTATTGCTAAAGATGGCGCTGAACTTGGCCTGCTCTAACAACGGCGTGTGTTCACTCAGGGCCTGGGCCAGTACCCGCTGGTTGAAGGCAATCCAGCTCAGCTCTCGGTTGACGTAGTGCTCCGGAGCGACGACTGGTTCTGCCATTGATGCCCACCGTGCGCCCTTGGCAAGGTAGCAATCGAGGTCCGTCAGTTTGTGTGCTGCTCTGGCTTGACGGCGCTGCCTGGCAGTCCCCCGGCCACCAGCAGGGCCACGCCCGTGAGCAGCAGGATGCCCAGCCAGAAGGGACTGCGTTGGCCGATCAGGTCGTAAGCCAGGCCGGCCAGGGGTGGCCCCACAAAGCTGCCCAGGCTCTGCAGCCCCTGGAGGCTGCCCAGGGCCGCACCCTGGCCCGAGGCATCCAGCCGACGGGAGACTAGGGCCCGCAGGCAGGGGGTGACCAGGCCGGTGCCCATGGCCAGGATCGCTACGGCGCTGAACACCACCGGCTGGGCCGTGCTGATCGTGGCTAGGGGGATCAGCAGGCAGCCGGCGATCACGAAGCCCAGGCCTGCCAGCGTGAGGCGCCACTCACCGAAGCGCTCCACCAGGGGGCCGATCAGCCCTCCCTGCACCACGGTGGCCACCACGCCGACCACCAGGAAGGCCATGGTGGCCAGCCCTGGGCCCCAGTTGAAGGCCTGTTTGAAATAGAGCACCAGCACGGCGGTGAAGCCGTTGAAGGCGAGGAAAAAGAGGAAGAAGGCGGCACACAACCGCCGCACCTGGGGATTGGTGAACACCCGTTGCAGGGCGCTCAGGGGGTTGAGATCCCGCTTGCGGGGCATGGCCCGGCGCTCCTCCGCCGGATGGGTTTCAGGCAGCAGCGTCAGCACCAGCACCAGGTTGAGCAGGGCAAAACCAGCGGCGGCCCACACCGGCAGGGTCACGTTCACGCCCGCCAGCAAGCCTCCGAAGGCCGGGCCGAGGATGAAGCCCAGCCCGAAGGCCACGCCGATCAGGCCGAAGGCCTTGGCGCGGTTTTCCGGTGTGGAGATGTCCGCCAGCACCGCGCCGGCGGTGGCGGCGGTGCCGCCGCTCACCCCATCGATCAACCGCGCGCCGAACAACAGCGCGAGGGGCAGGGCTGTGCCCGCTGCCCAGGGGATCGCCTCCCAGTTGATGCTCACGGTGATGGCGAACAGGCTGAGCCCCAGCACCGACCCGGCCACGCAGGCGCTGATCACGGGTTTGCGGCCGAAGCGATCGCTGAGGGCACCGATCAGTGGTGTGAAGGCGAACTGGGCGATGGCGTAGCTACCGGCCAGCAGGCCGAGGGTGCGGCCATTGCTGGTGAAGCTCGCCAGCAGGAACGGCAGCAGTGGAAACACGATGCTTTCCCCCAGCCGGTCGTTCAGCAGGGTGACGAAGGCGCAGAGGGTCGTGGAGGGGCGCGAGAGGCGCACGGGCCGGGGCCGCAGATCGCTCCAGTTCAGCAAATGCCCGGTCCATCGCCCCGGCTAGAACGCCACTAGCGCTTCGCTGGCCCTGCCGCTGCAGCTGATGTTCGTGACCACCACCTTCACGATTGAGGGCTACGCCATCCACGAGTACAAGGGCATCGTGCGTGGGATCGTGGTGCGCTCGCCAACGCTGGTGCAGGGATTTCTAGGCAGCCTCAAACAGATTGTCGGCGGACGCATCGGCGCTTACACGCAGATGTGTGAGCAGACCCGTGAAGCTGCCTACAACCAGATGGTTGAGCACGCCCGGCTTCTGGGGGCGAACGCCATCGTCGGCACGCGCTACGACGGTTCCGACGTCACCAGTGGCAGTGGCGGCGCCACGGAGGTGCTCTGCTACGGCACGGCGGTGGTGGTGGGGCCTCTTGAACCTGTTCAACCGGCGCGCCCGCCCTATTTGTCGACATGACCCCCCATGGCGTCGAGCCTGATCCCGGGCAATTGCGGGCCTTCACCGGCCAAGTCCATCAGCAGCTTCAGAGTTGGCGATTGCTGATTGCCACTACCCATCGCCCCTACGCCAATCTGCTGACGATCCGGCTGAGCGAGCTTGATCCTCAGCCGCCGCATCTGCCGCAGCGCTTGTTGGCCGTCTGCGATTCGGCTGCTGCCGTGCGTGAGCAGCTGCCGGCCGAAGCGGGCGATGTGCTGCTCTTCATCGAAGAGTCCTTGAGCGACGGTTCGGTGCTGCCATTGGTGGAGGCGCTGCAGCGAAGCGTGAACCCACCCACCATCCTGATGGCGATGGCTGGCCCCTTGCAGCCGGCTCTGGTTCAGGCCGCCTGGCGGGCGGGGGTGCATGCCCTGGTCTGCAGTGATGACTTCGGCAGCGGTGAACTCGCCCGCGCTCTGGCCGCCATCAACCAGGGGGTGCGCTACTGCGGTCCAGCCTGCGAGCCTCTGTTGAGCAGCCAGGGGCCCGCAGCCGACGCCCTCAGCCGGCGCGAGCTGGAGGTGTTGCCGCTGCTTGCCGAAGGTCTCACCAACCGCCAGATCGCCGCACGGCTTCAGATCGCCGAGGTGACGGCCCGCGATCATGTGCAGAAGATCCTCCACAAGCTGCAGGTGAGCGATCGGGCCGCAGCTGCTGCGTTGGCGGTGCGCCTGGGCCTGGCGCGCTGAACAACCCTTCAGCTGAAGGATGTGCCCGCCCCGGGACTGCAGGCACGGTGTCTCCAGTGAACGGAGACCGGCTCTTTGGAGAACCCTGTGACCAACACGCCGATCGTGGCGGCCTACTTCCCGGAGTGGGGCATCTATGGGCGGGATGTGCAGATCGCCGATGTGCCGGCGGATCGCCTCACTCACCTGATCTATGCCTTTGCCCGCATCGGCAGCGATGGGCGGATGGCGCTGTTCGACAGCTATGCCGCCACTGAAAAGCGCTTCACGGATCCGCAGGACGCCGTCGGTGGTGAGGCCGACAGCTGGTTCTACCCGGCAGAGGATCCCCGCAGCGGCCAGAGCGTCTGGGGCAACTTCAACCAGATCGCCGAACTGAAGGCCCTGCATCCTCACCTGCGCACCAGCATCGCGATCGGCGGCTGGACTTTGTCGGGCAACTTCTCAACCAGCCTCGACAGCGCCGCTGAGCGCGAGGTGTTTACCCAGTCCGTGGTCGACTTCCTGCGCACTTACACCATGTTCGACGGGGTCGATTTCGACTGGGAGTATCCCGGTGGCGGCGGCCTTGAGAGCAACGCCGCCTCGACCGCCGACGGCGCCAACTACGTTGCCACCTTGCAGCTGCTGCGCCAGAAGCTTGATGGCCTTGGCGGTGAGCTGGGCCGCCGCTACGAGATCTCGGTGGCCTCGGCTGCCGGGGTCGACAAGATCCCCGGCTTTCACTTGAGCGAACTGAAGGAGTTTGTCGACTTCTTCAATGTGATGACCTACGACTTCCACGGCACTTGGGAGGCCTCAACCGGCCATCAGGTGCCACTGCGAGGAGATGCGATCGGCTACGACATCAGCACGGCGATTGATCGCTACCTGCAGGCCGGCGTTGATCCTTCGCAGATCGTGCTCGGTGCTCCCGCTTACACCCGCGCCTGGAAGGGGGTGCAATCCAGTCCAGACGACTACGGCGTGGTTGATTTCGGCTATGGCGACAGTGCCGCCGGGGCTGCCCCTGGCAGCTTTGAGGCCGGCGTCTATGACTACAAGGATGTGCTGGCCCAGCTGCGTGCCGGCGGTTGGCAATTGATCTGGGACGACAACGCTCAGGCTGCCTACCTCTGGAATGCAGCGCAGCAGACCTTCAGTTCGTTTGAGACCCCCGCCACGATTGCCCTCAAGAGTGCCTGGGCGCGTGAGAAGGGACTCGGTGGTGTGATGTTCTGGGACCTCACGAATGACGCGGTCGGTGATCCGGACAGTCTGGTTGAGGCGGCTGCCGACTTCTGGCTGGATGGCCGCAGCTTTGCTGAGATTGCTGCCGCGTCAGGGTTGCGCTTTGACGCGATTGTGGGTGGCAATGGTCAGTTTGACCTGGCCGATGTGCTGGAGGATCCGGCTAACGGCGGCCCCGCACTTCCAGTGGAGCTGCAAACCCAGCCGGTGATTCCCCAGCCGGTGCCGGTGGACCCGCAGTTGCCCGAAAGCCCTGCAGCGACAACGCCTGTGGACAGCGGTGGCATTGCTGTGGCGCTGCAGCTCAGCAGCCAGTGGAGCGGTGCCTTTGAGGGTCAGCTCCTGCTGACCAACCCCGGTGGGCAAGCCCTCAGCCAGTGGAGCGTCAGCTTCAACAGCCGTTATGAGTTGCGGGGCCTGTCCGACTTCACCATGCAGCAACGGCGCCAGGCCGATGGCACCTGGCAGGTGACCCTGAGCCCGCCCAGCTGGGGCACGACCCTGCAGCCGGGTACGACTGCCCGCTCTTACGTGCAGGGCCTGATCCCAGGAGGTGGGCAACTATCCAGCCTCGATGGAGCTCTGGTGCTGACCGCAGCTGTCACTGAAGCTTCCAGCCAACCGGCCGCAGAGCCAGCACCGATCACCCCGGTCGATCCGATCACCGGTGGCGTTGGTGCCGGGGTGTCGGCTCCAACGGTCGATGTGCTGGTCGGCAGTGGCGACACGCGACTGCAGGCCCGCGGCGACCAGGCGGAGCAGTTTCGCCTCGGCTACGCCTGGGGCCGTCAGCTGACGATCGCAGGCTTTGATCCCACCCAGGATCGACTCGATCTGCGGGGCTTCTGGGGCGAAGGTCAACAGGCCCGTGTGCTCGGCAGTGCCGAGGGCGTGCGCGTTGAGCTGCCTTTCAACCAACAGTGGGTTCTGCTCCCTGGGGTGACCTTGGAGCAGTGGGGAAGCCAGGCGCTGCAGGTCTGGGCGAGTTGAGGAGGGGCTGGAGTCAACCTGGCCGGCCTGTGCTGCAGCAGTTGAAGGCCCAGCCGGCCATGCTGTGGGTCTTCGGATTGGGATGCCATGGCAGAGCTGACCCATCTCAATGCGGCCGGGCAGGTGCACATGGTTGAGGTGGGCGATCGCCCACCCACCCGCCGTGAGGCCACGGCCGAGGGCTTTCTGGTGATGCAGCCCGAGGTGCTCGACCTGGTTCTTGAGGGGCGGGCGCCCAAGGGCGACGTTTTGGCGGTGGCCAGGGTGGCGGCGATCCAGGCGGCGAAACGCACCTGGGAGTTGATCCCGCTCTGCCATCCGATTGCCCTCAGCGGCGTGGAGGTCACGATTGAGCCCAGTAGCGACGGCAGCACGTTGCGTCTGGAGGCCAGCGCTCGCACCACCGGCAGCACCGGGGTGGAGATGGAAGCGCTCACTGCCGTGCAGGTGGGGCTGCTCACCCTCTACGACATGCTCAAATCCGCCGATCCGGCCATGACGATCGGCCCGGTGCGACTGCTCAGCAAGAGCGGCGGGCGCCATGGCGACTGGCAGCGCCATGACTGAGCCCTACGGCCGTGAAGGGCTGCCGCTGGAGCAGGCCCGGGCGACGATTTTGGAGCACCTGCAGCCGCTGGGCCTGCGGGAGTCGTTGCCCCTGGCTGCCTGCCTGGGGCGCACCACAGGGGCAGCGGTGCTGGCTCCGGCGGCGGTGCCGGGCTTCCGCGCCTCGATCATGGATGGCTACGCCATTGCTGGTGGGGCCGTTCCCGCCATTGGCACGCGATGGAGCCTGGTGGGTGTTTCGGCTGCCGGCACGCCTTACGGTTCGGCCCTCGCGGCGGGCGAAGCGGTGCGCATCCTCACCGGTGCCGTGGTGCCCGAGGGCAGTGAGCGGGTGCTGCCGCAGGAGCTGGTGGGGGTGGTTGGTGAGGGCGAGGAGCTCGAGCTGTTCCAACCCTGCGGGCCCAACACATGGATTCGTCACCCCCAGGAGGAGGCCGCACCGGGCCAGGAGCTGGTGCCCGCGGGTCAACGCCTGGGCGCGGCGGATCTGGGGCGCCTGGCCAGTTGCGGGCTGCAGGAGCTGGTGGTCACGCGCCGGCCGCGCGTGGGGCTGCTGATCAGCGGTGATGAGTTGCTGCAACCTGGGCTGCAGCGGGGACCAGGCCAGATCTGGGAGAGCAACAGCACCTTGTTGTGTGCTCTGCTGCAGCGGTTGGGGTATGTGCTTGCCGAGCAAAGGGTGGTCGTTGACCAGCCGGAGCCGTTGCGCATCGCCCTGCGGGATCTGGCCCAGAGTTGTGATGTGGTTGTGGGCACAGGCGGGGTGTCCGCCGGCGACAGTGACTGGATCAGGCCGCTCGTGGATGAGCTGGGAGAGGTGCGGTTCTGGAAGCTGTTCCTCAAACCCGGTCGCCCCTTCGCCTGGGGCCAGCTGGCGGGTGTGCCGTTTTTTGGTCTGCCGGGCAATCCGGTGGCGGCGGCGATCACGGCGCTGCAGTTGCTCTGGCCGGCGCTGCAGCGGCTCGAGGGGGCTGAGCTGCAGCTGTTACCCCGGCTGAAGGTGCAGCTGGAGGCGCCGTTGCGCCGTGGTGCCGGCCGGCCTGAGCTGGCCCGGGCCCAGTTGGCGGTGGCGGCTGATGGCGGGCTGTCGGCGCGGGTCGCAGGGTCGCAGGCCTCCTCGCGGATCGGCTCGCTGCAGGGGGCTGATCTGCTGTTGGAGATCCCGGCGGAACTTGGGAGCCTGGAGGCGGGCACGGAGCTGTGGGCGCAGCTGTTGCGCTTGCCTGTGTTTTGAGTGGTGTGGGGCTTTCAGCTGCAACAGATAGTGGTGACCACGTCGTCTGGGCTGGGAAGGCTGAAGCGTTGGTTCTCGCGGTCGAAGCTCTGCTGCCACCGGCTCTGTTGCCACCGGTCCGTGCAAGAGGTAGCTGAACCTGCAGGTTCAAAGCGGTGTGTTACCGCTCAGCCACTCGCTGCTGCCATCGGTGCGCCACTCGCGTTTCCAGAAGGGGGCGTGGTGTTTGAGCGCCTCCAGTAGTTCCTGGCAGCAGCGCTGGGCGGGTCCGCGGCGGTTGGCGCCGATGGCGACCAGCACGATCGCCTCACCTGGGATCACCCGACCGATGCGGTGCTGTACCAGGCAGCTACTCACCCCGTGGCGGTTGCAACAGTTCACAGCGAGCTGCTCCAGCTGCTGCTCGGTCATGCCTGGGTAGTGCTCGAGCTCCAGGGCCTCTAGGAGGGTGCCATCGGCAGCCGTGTCCCGCACGCGACCAACGAACAGGCTTTCAGCGGCGCTTTCGGCGATCCCCAGGCCTTTCAGCTCCGTCTGCCATCGCTCCAGAACCTCCAGGGGTTCGAAGCAGGTGCTGTGGAGATCGATCCTGAGCTGCATGGTCTTCGCTTCAGCCTCCGCTGATCGGCGGCAGGAAAGCGAGCTCATCGCCTGGTTGCAGGGGGGTGTCGGCGTCGGCGAACTGCTGATTGATGGCTACGCGCACCTGTTGATCGAGCGCGCCTGGCAAATGCAATTTCAACCAGAGCTGACGGGGGGTGAGTACGGAATCAGGTTGGGGGGCTGCCGGCCACTGCTGCTCAGCCCAGCCCGCCTGCTCGCGCAGCCCGGCGAACAGCAGGATCCGGATCTTCCCCGCAGACAGCCCAGCCATGGCAACAACGCTAACCAGCCCTGCGCGCGATCCCTTGCGACCATGGCTTCAGCGCCGTTGCCTCCGATTTGAGCCTCGCCATCGCCTTGCTCACGGTGTCTGACACCCGCACCTTGGCGGATGATCGTTCGGGTGATGCGCTCCAGCAGCGGATCGAAGCCGCCGGCCACCGGCTGGCGGAGCGCCGGATCAGGCGTGATGATCGTTATCAGATCCGTGCTGAGCTGAGCCGTTGGATCGCCGATCCCGCCGTGCAGGTGGTGATCACCAGCGGCGGCACCGGCCTCACCGGCCGTGATGGCACCCCTGAGGCCGTTGCTCCGCTGCTCGATAAAACGATCGAGGGTTTTGGCGAGCTGTTTCGGGTGCTCTCCTTTGAAACGATCGGTACGAGCACTCTCCAGAGCCGCTGCCTGGCGGGCGTGGCCAATGGCACCGTGATCTTTGTGCTGCCTGGTTCGCTGGATGCCGTGCAGACCGCCTGGGATCGACTGATCTCCGCCCAGCTCGATGAAGCCACCCGCCCCTGCAACCTGGTGCAGCTGCTGCCGCGGTTCACGGAGCCAGCAGGGTGAGCGGGCTGCGTCGCCTGCACGTGGTGGTTCGGCGTGAACGCCGCCGCGGTCGGCGCTATCAGCCCCGCTTTCGGTTCAACCAGATCGGGGTCACGTCGCTGGCGGCGCTCGGCGCGGTGCTGTTCCTGGGCCTGCTCTCCCTGTGGAGCGGCCAGCTGCTCATCGTGGCGCCGTTGGGTGCTTCTTGCGTGCTGCTGTTTGGCTACCCCGCCAGCCCCCTGGCCCAGCCGCGCAACATCGTGCTCGGCAATCTGCTCGGTGCCCTGGTGGGTGTGGCCCTGGTGAGCACCGCCGGGCAAGGGCCTCTGGTGCTGGCCTTGGCCGTGGGCCTCACGATCCTCATGGGGCAACAGTTGCGTTGCTTGCATCCGCCCGCCGGCGGGATGGCCTTCCTTGCGGTGTATCTGAAGGTGGCCTGGGGCTTTCTGCTGTTTCCGGTGTTGAGTGGCTCGATGCTTTTGGTGCTGCTGGCCTGGGGCTTCAGCCGCTGGGTGCCTGGTGCATCTCCCTACCCCCGGCATTGGTTGTGATCTGCGATGGGGCTCATGCCGCGGCTGGCTCCTGCACCGCTCGGTTCAAGACTCCAGCCACAGGATGGCCGTCCTTGGGATCACCAGCTCGAGCTCGTTGGCCTGACCTTGTAGCTGTCGCCATTGCCAGGCTTGTAGTCCCACTTCAATAGCGAAGGCACTTGCGCCGATCTGTACATAGGTGCTGACCTGCAGGCCGCCATGGCTCACATTGATCAGCCGGCAGGGATTCACGATCAGCTCGGGGCAAGCCTTCGTGCTGCCGATGGTGCAGAGACGTAGGTCATGGGCCTGCAGGCCAATCCAATTCGGAGCGGCTGGGGACGACGGTTGTGCTGCCTTGATCACAAGGCCCCAGGTCTCAGCCAGGCACCGATCGGCGCTCAGCCAGTGGATTGGGCTGAGGTTCTTGCAGCCCATGAGCTTGGCCACAGCCAGCTGCCGGGGATGGGTAAACAGTTCCTGGGTTTCTCCCTGGCGGATGAGGCGTCCGCCATCGATCACCAGCAGTTCATCGCTCAGCCGGTGGGCTTCATCGATGTCGTGCGTGACCAACAGGATGGGGGTTCCAGTGCTGCGCTGCAGGCTGTCGACCAAGTGCTGCAATTGCTGCCGACGGAAACTGTCCTGGGAGTTGAGGGGCTCATCCAACAACAACAACTCGGGCTCGATTGCCAGGGCTCGTGCCAGGGCCACCCGCTGACACTGGCCTCCTGATAACTGATCTGGAAACAGCCGTGCCTGCCCCTCAAGTCCCACCGCTGCCAGCAGCATCGCCACCCGAGAATGTCGCTGTTCGCGGCTGAGCTGGCTCAGCCCAAACGCCACATTGGCGGCGACGCAGAGGTGGGGGAAGAGCGCATGTTGCTGAAACACCATGGCGATCCGCCGGTGCTGCGGTGCGACCCAGACCCCATGGTCGCTATCGCAGAGCAGCCGCTCACCCAGTTGGATGCGGCAGTGTTGCGGCCGCTCAAGCCCGGCGATGCAGCGCAGCAAGAGGGTCTTGCCGGCCCCAGACGGGCCCAGCACCGCCAACCGTGGCACCTGGCTGCTCCAGCGCACAGTCAGCTCAAAGCTTCCGCGGTGGAGCTGAATGGCCACCTGCAGAACGGCAGGGGCAGCGGGTTGGGGCGGCCTGAGCGGTTGCGCCGCCACACAGCTTTCCTCCTCCGGATGGATGGCCGAACGCCCGTGCACCACCCTGGGGGATCGGCGTCGGTTGAGGCCTTCGACCAAGACCAGGCAGCCACCGTTGAGCAGGAGAACCATGGCCGTGAGCCGCCAGGCCTCGGGTAGGGAGCCGTTTTCGACGGCGCTATAGATCGCGAGGGGCAGCGTCTGTGTACGGCCGGGGATGTTGCCCGCCAGCATCATGGTGGTGCCGAATTCTCCGAGCGCCCGGGCAACGCTGAGGCTCAGACCGGCCCATAGGCCAGGGAGGATCAGTGGCAGGGTGACGCGCCGGAGCACCTGCACTGGACTGCAACCCAAGCCCAGGGCCACGGCCTCGAGGGCTGGGTCGAGTTGTTCGAGGGAGGCCAGGGTGCTGCGGTACATCAACGGGAATGCCACCACGGCAGCGCTGATCACCGTGGCGCCCCAGCTGAACACCACGGTGATGTCCATCGCCTGCAGGAGCTGCCCGATGGGCCCGTTGGGGCCCAGCAATTGCAGCAACACAAACCCCAATACCGTTGGCGGCAACACCAGCGGTGACAGCAGCAGCAGGTCGGCTAGGGCCCGCCGCCGGCCGTGCCAGCCCCTCACCAGTAGAGCAGCCCCGATTGCCGGAGGGCTCAGCAGGAGAACCGCCAGGGCTGCTGCTCGCAGCGAGAGCAGCAGCGGGGACCAGAGGGTGTCCACTGCAGGGGGCATGGTGGTGGTTCAGCCCCCAGAGGGCAGCGGTGAAAAGCCGGCGCGCATGAAGGCATTGCGGGCCGCAGGGCTGCTTAACCCTTCGAGATAGACCTTGGCGGCCTTGGGCTGGCGACTGCGTTGGATGACCGCGCCGTAGTAAAGAATTGGCTGATGACTGGTGGCTGGCGCCGTAGCGGTGATGCGAAGGTTGGCCACGCCAACTACATCACTGCGATACACGAATCCCGCATCGACGCTGCCACTGGCGACCGCGGCAGCCACGGCGCGCACTGAGCCAAGAGGTACGAGCTTTGGTTGAAGTGTGGTGGTGAGTTTGTAGTACTGCAGAACCTGGCGGCCGTAATCACCCGCCGGGACCGCGTTGTCACCGATGGCGATGCGGCGAATCCGGGGGCTTGTGAGATCACGGAAGCCGAGCATGCCCCGCTGGCTGGTGGGCACCACCAGCACCAGTTGGTTGCTGATCAGTTTGCGGCGACTTCCCTTCAGCAGAAGCCCGGCCCGCTCAAGGGCATCCATCTGTTTGCTGCCGGCCGAGAGGAAGACATCCACTGGTGCCCCCTGCTCGATCTGGCGTTGGAGGATTCCGGAGGCTGACAGGTTGAACTGGGGAGCCGGACCCCGTTGCCTGCGGGAGAACGACGAGGCTAGGTCCTGCAGAACATTGGTGAGACTGACGGCAGCACTGACCAGTAGGGGTTGCGCAGTTGGGGGGAGCTGTGACAGTGCCCGGGGTGTGCTGACCAACAGCAACGGCACTCCTGCCAGTGTCAGCACCACGGCCAGGGTTGTGCGGTGGATGGTGTTCAGGGCCGTGGATCTGGGCATCACGGCAGGTTCCCAGGGCTGATGGTGGCAGGCAAGTTATCCCCCGAGATAAGCCATTTCGGCACGTGCCAAGACGGTTGAGGGAGCCCCAACGACGTTCCGTCTCTGGTCGCGCTCTTCGCTGTAGCGATCGTCCCGCCGACGCCAAAGGGTTGAAATCGTGTGCTCTAGCTCCGCGGGGTCCACGCCCTGGTGCAGCCACGGTTTGAGGTCTACTCCGCTCTCGGGTGCGGAAAACAGACAGGTGTAGGCCACGCCATCGGCGGTGACGCGTAGGCGGTTGCAGTCGCCGCAGAAGGGTTGGCTTACCGAGGCCACCACAGCCACGCAGCCGTTTCCATCGCGGTAGCGCCAGCGGTTGGCGGTGCCGTGTGGCTTGCGGCCGAGGTGCTCCAAGGGCCAGCGGGCATTGATCTGCTGCACCATCTCGGCGGCGCTCACCACATCGGCCGGGCTCCAACCGTTGCGGTTGCCCACATCCATGTATTCGATCAGCCTGAGTTCCAGGCCCTGGTTGCGGCAGAGCCCGGCCAACGGCACCACTTGATCGTTGTTGCGGCCGCGCTGGATCACGGCGTTGAGCTTCAGCTGTCCCGCTGCTGGATCGAAGCCGGCGGCGCGGGCGTGCTCGATCGCCTCAAGCACTGCAGTCAGAGCTCGCTTGCCGGCACGGGCATCCGCTAAGCCCGCCATGCGGGCCACACTGGCTCCATCCGCTCCATCGAGACTGAGCGTGATGCGATCCAGGCCGGCGGCGCGCAGGGCGTGGGCGCGGCTGGCGCTGAGCAGGGTGCCGTTGCTGGTGAGGGTGATCTCGCGTAGGCCCTGGGCGCGCAACGGCTGTACGGCGCTGATCAGCGCATCGAGCTGGCTGTGCAGCAGCGGTTCGCCGCCGGTCAGCCGCAGGCTCTGGGCCCCAAGAGCCACGGCCGCTTGGATCAGCTGCAACCGTTGCTCCAGGTTCAGCAGTCCCGGTGGCTCCTGGCCATCGGGCAGGCAGTAAGGGCAGGCCAGGTTGCAGCGGGCTGTGAGCGAGAGGCGCAGCACGCCGAGGGGGCGCTGAAGCTGATCGCGGGGGTGAGCGACGGCCGTCTCTGCAGCGGAGTCCAGTCTGCTGGCCCGCCCGTGGGCAGCTCAGATGTCGTCGGGGCGGTTCAGGTTGCGGATCGTGCGGGCGTCCAGCGTCACGCGGTGGCAGGGCTGGTGGGTGAGCCAGCTCTGCAGGCGGCGCTCCCCCTGGCCGATTGCGGCGGCCAGGCCATTGCGTTGAGCGGGGCCGCTTGGGTAGAGGCCGAGCAGGGGCTGCAGACGCTCACCGTCGTGGGCCAGGTGGATGGCCCCAGGGGCGGCCTCAGCTGCGGCCAGCAGGCTTTCCAGCACGGACAGGGTGAGATTGGGCATGTCCACCGGGCAGAGCAGCAGCCGTTGGTTGGGGTGGTGTTCCATCAGACGGTGCAGGGCCAGCAAGGGCCCCTCCCAGGGAGACGGCTCGGCCAGGACGGTGATAGTGGCTGGTGCAGCTGCCGTGGGTTGCTCAGCGAGCTGCCCAGCCAGGGCCAGGTGCTCTGGCCAGCGGCTCAGGAGCGTGATCGGTGCTCGCAGCGCGGCCAGCAGCCGCAGCGTGCGCTCTAGCCAGCAGCCGCCTTCGGGGTGGGGGAGCAGCGCTTTGTCTTGGCCCATGCGTCGGCTGGCTCCGCCGCTGAGCAGGCAGCTACGCAGCGGTGCCGGGCTGGCGCCCTGCGTCACCTCGTTCTGTAGCAACCGCTGCCTGAGTGCATCGGCCTGATCCATAGGGTCCGCCGATCGATCCGCTCCAGCCTGCAGCGCCATGGCCCTCTCTCCCCTCACTGCCGCCCTGTTGGCCGCCAAGCGCCGCCTTGGGCTCAGCTTCGCCGATCTCGGCCAGCGCTTGAGGGCCGATGAGGTGTGGGTGGCGAGCCTGATCTATGGCCAGGCCACGGCCACGCCGGAGCAGGCCGAGGCGCTGCTGCAGGCCCTAGAGCTGGGGGGTAGCGGCGGAGCTGAGCTGCTGGATCAGCTCACCACTTACCCGGTGAAAGGGGCCCTCGATCCGGTGATCCCCACGGATCCGCTGCTCTATCGCTTCTACGAAATCCTGCAGGTGTATGGCCTGCCCTTGAAGGATGTGATCCAGGAAAAGTTCGGCGATGGGATTATGTCGGCGATTGATTTCAGCCTCACCGTGGACCGCCAGGAGGATCCCAAGGGGGATCGGGTGGTGGTGACGATGAACGGCAAGTTCTTGCCTTACCGCACGTGGTGAGCGCCCCTGCGGCAGCGGCCCTGGCCCAGTGCCCGTACTGCGGTGTGGGTTGCGGCCTGGAGCTCAAGCCGCCCGCGGCGGCAGGCGACCCCCACTGGACAACCCGTGGAGATCGCCTGCACCCCTCCTCCCTGGGCCAGGTGTGCGTCAAGGGCGCCACCGTGGGTGAAACCCTTCACCACAACAGGCTCACCACCCCGCTGTGGCGGGAGCGCCGAGACCAACCGTTTCAGCCCATCAGCTGGGAGGCGGCCTTTGAGCAGCTGCTGACGCAGATTCGTCGCACTTTGGCGGACCAGGGTCCGGCTGGCCTGGCGATCTATGGCTCGGGGCAGTTCCTCACGGAGGACTACTACGTGGCCAACAAGCTGCTCAAGGGTGCCTTGGGCAGCAACAACTTCGATGCGAATTCACGCCTGTGCATGAGTTCGGCGGTGGCCGGCTATGCCCGCAGCCTCGGCTCCGATGGCCCTCCCTGCTGTTACGACGATCTCGATGCGGCCGACCTGGTGGTGCTGATTGGCACCAACACGGCTGAGTGCCATCCGGTGTTGTTTCAGCGGCTGCTGAAGCGCAAACGCAAAGACAGACAGGCCTTGCGTCTGGTGGTGGTGGATCCCCGGGCTACGGCCACCAGCGATGCCGCTGATCTGCACCTGGCACTCCGCCCCGGCACGGATCTGGTGCTCTTGCACGGCGTGGGCCACCTGTTGTTGCAGGCCGCGGCGATCAACCAGGGCTTCGTGGCTGCCCACACGCAGGGTTTCGCAGAACTGGCGGCGCTATGGCAGGTCTGGACGCCGCAGCGGGTGAGTGATCTCTGTGGGATCAGCGAAGCCGATCTGCACCAGCTAGCCCAGTGGTGGGCTGGCTCGGCCGGAGTGCTCAGCCTCTGGTCCATGGGGGTGAACCAGAGCAGCGAGGGCACCGCCACGGTGGCGGGGATCATCAATCTGCATCTGGTCACCGGTCAGATCGGGAGGAAGGGGGCGGGCCCCTTTTCGCTCACGGGCCAGCCCAATGCGATGGGGGGGCGTGAGGCCGGTGGCCTAGCCCAGCTGCTGCCGGGCTATCGCGTTGTGGCGAACGCCGAGCACCGCGCCGAGGTGGAGCGGCACTGGGGCTTCGCTCCCGGTTCAATCGCGGCCG
The DNA here is from genome assembly GCF_024345835.1 of Synechococcus sp. HJ21-Hayes. Lineage (GTDB taxonomy): Bacteria > Cyanobacteriota > Cyanobacteriia > PCC-6307 > Cyanobiaceae > Vulcanococcus. Next base: position 15,935 of record NZ_JAGQBW010000016.1, read on the forward strand.
AACCCGGTCTGGCGGTGTGGCAGCAGATCGAGGCGATGGAGCGGGGAGACCTGGGGCTGTGGTGGGTGGCTGCCACCAATCCCCTGGTGAGCATGCCGTCGCTGGATCGGGTGCGGGCGGCGGTGGCCAATTGCCCGCTGGTGGTGCTGAGTGAGGCCTACGCCGATACGGAAACGGCCGAGGTGGCCCATCTGGTGCTGCCGGCGGCCCAGTGGAGTGAGAAGAGCGGCGTGATGACCAACTCCGAGCGCCGCGTCACCCTGTGTGCTGCCTTCCGGGATCCACCGGGTGAGGCCAGGGCTGACTGGGCGATCTTTGCTGAGCTGGGTCGCCGCCTGGGTTTCGTGGATCAGTTCAGCTACGGCTCAGCGGCGGAGGTGTACGCGGAGTTCACGGCACTCACGGCCGGCCGGGTGTGTGAAGTGAGCGGCCTCAGCCACGACCTGCTGGCCCAGCACGGTCCCCAACAGTGGCCTTTTCCGGCAGGTACGCAGCCCGGTGGTGGCCAAGCGCGCCTCTATGGCGAGGTGTGTGCCTTCCCGGCTGCTCCCGCAGGCCATCGCTTCCCCACTGGTAACGGTCGGGCCCGCCTGTGGGCTGATCTGCCCCTGGGCTTAGCCGAACCCCCCTGCGACGCCTACCCGCTGGTGCTCACCGTGGGCCGTTACCTGGGCCATTGGCACACCATGACGCGCACGGCCCATGTGGCGCGGATTGTGAAACAGCATCCTGAGCCGCTGCTGGAGGTGCATCCCACCGATGGCGAGCGCCATGGCCTGGTGGATGGCGCCATGGCCCAAGTGAGCTCCCGCCGCGGCTCCGTGACGGCCCGGGTGCAACTCACCGATCGCATTCGGCCGGGCACGGTGTTCCTGCCGATGCACTGGGGGGCCACCCAGGCCAAGGCCTGTGAAGCCAACCGGCTGATGCATGAGCTGGGCTGCCCCCATTCCAAGCAGCCGGAGTTGAAGGCCGCTGCCGTCTGGGTTGCGCCTTGGCCCAGGCCAGAGGCGTCCACCTAACGGGACAGCCTGCCGCCTCAGGCCTCCACCAGCAGCGGCGCGATGCGCAGGGTCCGCTCGGGCCCGCTGTCCTGCTGGATCAGGCCCGTGTCCCGCCATTTCGAGAGCTGGCGCGTCACCGTGACGCGGGTGTGGCCACTGAGTTCCGCCAGGTCGGCATGGGTGAATTTCAGGGGCAACTCATACCAGTGGCCGCTGCGTCGACCCAGCCGTTGCACCAGTAGCTGCAGGAGGGCGGCGATGCGCTGTTCGGCGTCCCCCAGGTGGCGGATCATCAGCAGGGCCACGGTCCAGTCGTTCAGGCTGCTGGCGCCGGCGGGAGGCATGGCCGAGCATCCCGCCACCAGCTGGGCAGGGCTCAGGGCCTGCAGGTGCAGCCGGGCGTGGCGCAGCAGGTCGAGGGGGAGATGGTCGCCGGTCTGGAGGAAGCCGAGGGTGATGGGGTGGGCCTGTAGTGCTTCCTGCTCCGGCCTCGAGATGGCCACGCGGACCAGTCCGGCCGTGATGCTCAGGCAACTGCTCTGCAGCAGCACCCGCTCGTCCAGCAGCATGGTGTGACCGGCCTTGATCTGCAGGTGGCCTTCGCTCGGTCGCCGCTCAATCGTCGTCATGGGCAAAACGGCGATAGAGGAAGTCGAGGGCGTGGTTCCGTAGCTGGGCGTAGCGCGGATCGTTCTGGATCGTCTCGTAGCGGCGCGGGCGCTCGAACGGCACCTCCACGATTTCACCGATGGTCGCGGCTGGTCCATTGGTCATCATCACCACCCGGTCGGCCAGAAAGAGCGCCTCGTCGATGTCGTGGGTGATCATCAGCACGGTGGGTTTGTATTCCCGCCAGATGGCCAGCAGTTCCTCCTGTAGCTCCTCCTTGGTGATGGCATCCAGGGCGCCGAAAGGTTCATCCAGAACCAGTACTTCCGGTTGCACTGCCAGGGCACGTGCGATGGCGACCCGTTGCCGCATGCCGCCGGAAATTTCCCCGGGCCGTTTGTGGCGGGACTCCAGAAGCCCAACCATCTCCAGGTGATGGTCCACCACTGCGGCTCTGGCTTGGGCATCCAGCTCGGATCTGGCCGCTTTCACCGCTAACGCAACGTTCTGCTCCACCGTTTTCCAGGGCAGCAGCGAATAGTTCTGGAACACCACCATGCGATCGGGACCTGGACCGTCGATGGCTTGGTCCTGCAGGCTCACCCGGCCGCTGGTGGGGCTCAGGAAGCCCGACACCATGTTGAGCAGGGTGCTCTTGCCGCAGCCGGAGTGGCCGACCACGCAAATGAATTCCCCCTGCGCCACCGTCAGGTTGATGTCCCGCAGGGCTTCGAAGGGGCCGTTTTTGGTGTGGAACACCTGGCCGACGCCCTCAAAGCGCAGGTAGTTGGGGTTGCGGCTGAGGTCGCGTTCAAAGCGACCGGCTGGCACAGGGGGGCTGGTCATGGCGCTGGTCATCTCAATGAACGGCGAGGGGGCGGTTGGTCTGGCCGCTGGGCACGGGCACAACCGCTTCGGCCGTGCCGCGGTTGAAGGGGAGCTGTTGCAGGTAGGCGATCGGATTGTCCTGGTCGAAGGCGAGGCCGCAGGCCAGGGGAATCGGCTGCCGTTCGGGCCGCAGGGCTGGCAGGCCGGCCTGCTCCAGGGCGGCGTTGCAGAGGTCGTTGCGGTACACCTGCCCCAGCAGCTCGAGGCGGTTGCTGGGGAACGGGGTCCAACCCCAGCGGCTGCACTGGGTGAGGATCCAAGCCCCTTCCGCGCCGTTAGCCACGTGGGCACGATCGCTGTGGTACCGGTTCAAAGGCAGACGCCGACCGGAGGCTGGGCCGGTGCCCAGGTCGAACTGGCGCTGCAGCGCTAGGGCGGAATCGGTGCCAAGCCATTGGGGCCGGCTCAACAGGCCCACCAGGTAGTCGTGTTGGCCACCGTCCTCGCAGATCTGACCGCCGCGGATCAGGCCGCTGCAGACGTCAAGCAGCAGGGATTCGTGTTCGGCGGCCCAGCCTTCGTGGCAGGTGAGCACCTTTTCGGGGTGGTTGCTCCAGATGTCGAGGTCGGTGGCCAGCACGTCGGCCAGGCCAGCCTCGACCGCCTTGGCCACGCGGTAGCGGCCGGCGATGAATCCATCGATCTCACCCGCCAGCAGGGCGGCCTGCATGGCCAGCGGCGAGAGGGTGAGGAACTCCACATCTCGATCGGGATCGATGCCACCGCTGGCCAGCCAATGGCGCAGCAGCAGATCTTGCATGCTTCCCCGTTGGCCGATGGCCAATCGCAGGGGCCATTCACGGCCCTTGAGCCGCTCCGCCAGGGTGGTCAGCGAGTCGATGTTGAGATCCCGGAAGCGGCGTGCCAGACAGATGGCATTGCCGTTTCGGGTCACCGTCATCGGGGTGATCGCCGGCCAAGCGGGCTGGCCGTGCAGCCCCAGGGCCAGGGCCAGGGGCGCACTGGCTGAGGTGATCGCCAGGTCGAGTTCGCCGGCCCGCAGCTGCTCTTCCATCTGCTGCCAGCGGTGGAACACCACCGGGATCACCTGCACCTGGCGTTCGCTGAAGAAGCCCCGCTCCAGCCCCACAGCAAGGGGGGCCACATCCAGGCCCGGCAGGTAGCCGATGCGCACCTTGCGTGGGGCGCTGCCCGCCGTGGTTGGCACGGGCGTGGGCTCGGCGGGTGTGGCGCTGGTGAGGCTCTGGCGCCGTTGCTTCAGGCGCCTCTGCTGCTGCAGGAAGTTGATCAGCTCAGTGCGCAGCTTGTAGTAGTCGGGGTGCTCCATCACCTCCAACCGCTGGCGGGGTCGTGGCAGGTTCACCGTCACGATCTGGCCGATGCCTGCGGCCGGGCCGTTGGTGAGGCACACCACCCGATCGGAGAGCAGCAGGGCTTCATCCACCGAGTGGGTCACCATCACGGTGGTCACACCGGCCTGCTGGCAGATCTGCATCAGCTGCTGTTGCAGGTTGCCCCGGGTGAGGGCATCGAGGGCGCCGAAGGGTTCATCCAGCAGCAGCAACTTGGGCCGTATCGCCAGGGCGCGGGCGATGGCCACCCGTTGCTTCATGCCACCGGAGAGTTCCCCCGGCAGCTTGTCGGCCGCGTGGGCCAATCCGACCAGCTCGATGCTGGCGTTGATGCGCTCTTGGCGCTCGGCTTCACTGGCCTGGCGCATCACGTTGTGCACCGCCAGACCGATGTTCTGGCGAACGGTTTGCCAGGGCAGCAATGAGTAGTTCTGGAACACCACCATCCGATCCGGGCCCGGATCGGTGACCTGGCGGCCGTCCATCAGGATGCCACCGGTGTTGGCCTGATCCAGGCCCGCCATCAGGTTGAGCAGGGTGGATTTCCCGCAGCCGGAGTGGCCGATCAGGGAGATGAACTCCCCTTCGGCGATCTGCAGATCGATGTCCTTGAGGGCGACGTACTGCCCGCCCTTGGGCAGCGCAAAGCTGCGGGTGACGTCATCGACGGTGAGGAAGGCGTTGGCCATCACTTGCCTCCCTTGGCCACCAGGTTGCCGACGGCAGCCACCAGGCGATCCAGCGCCAGGCCCACCAGGCCGATCACCACAATCGCCAGGATGATCTGACTGGTGCTGCTGTCGCCACCAGCGTTGTAGGCGTCCCAGATGAAAAAGCCGATTCCGCCGTCGGCCTTGAGCATTTCGGCGGCCACGATCGCCAGCCAAGCCAGGCCGATGGCGATCCGCAGGCCCGTGAACACGTAGGGGGCGGTGGCGGGCATCAGGATGTCGCGCAGGTAGCTGCGCTTCCGCAGCCGCAGCACCCGCGCCACGTTGGTGTAATCCTGCGGGATTTCGTTGATGCCTACGGCCGTGTTGATGATGATCGGCCAGATGGCGGTGATGAAGATCACGAAGATGGCAGCCGTGTCCGCCTGCTGAAACAGCAGCAGCGAAATCGGCAACCAGGCCAACGGCGGCACGGTGCGAAGCACCTGGATCAGCGGATCGAAGCCGCGGCGCAGGAAGCGGTTCAGGCCGATCGCCAGGCCGGCGGCGATGCCCACCACCGCCGCCAGGGTGTAGCCCACGGCCACCCGCTGCAACGAGATCAGCAGCTGCAGCCCCAGACCCTTGGAGGTGCCGCCGTCATCAAAGAAGGGGTTGATGATGTAGGGGTCCCAGGTCTGACTGATCACCTGGATCGGCCCGGGAAATCCCTCCGAGCTGAACTGGGACAGGAATTGCCAGATGGCCAGGGTGAGCCCGATGCATACCACCGGGGCCTTGATCTGGCTCACGAGCGGGGAGCGCATCCAGCTCGCCTTGCTGGGGCGCGGGCTGCGGGGGGTGGCGGAAAGGCTGGTCATGACGGGACTGCCGCCGCGTTGGCGGAGAAAGGAGGTCATCGCGGTCCGGGGCTGCCATCGCGGGGGCAACCCAGGCCGTGTTGTTGGTTTCAGGCGTGGGCGAGCTGATCAGGGCCCCGGCGGCGGTGACGCCGGCCGGGGCCCTTGGGCTCACTTGAGGGCCTTGATCTTCAGGCCGTTCAGGTAGGCCTGTGGGTTGTTGGCGTCGAACTTGACGCCGTCGAAGAACACCTCCACGCCGCGGGAGTCGCCGGCCGGGCCATTGCCATACCCGTTGGCCTTAGCGGCGGCGCGCCACAGGTCGCTGCGGTTCACCTTGTTCACCAGAGCCTTGATGTTGGTGCCTTTGGGCAGATAGCCCCAGCGGATGTCTTCGGTGATGAACCAGGTGTCGTGGCTCTTGTAGGGGAAGGAGGCGTTATCGGCCCAGAACTTCATCGAGAGGTTCTTCATCTTGGCCACCTTGCCGTTGCCGAAATCGATGGTGCCCTGCAGGCGGGGCAGGAGATCGTCGGCGTTGGCTTTCACATACTTGTCTTTGGCGAGCATCTTGGAGAGCTCCACCGTGTTGGCGGGGTTGTCGGCCCACTTCTGGGCCTGCTGCACGGCCATCAGTAGACGCAGGGTGGCGTTGGGGTTTTTCTTCACCCAGTCGGCCCGCATGGCGAAGGCTTTTTCGGGATGGTCCTTCCAGAGCTGGCCGGTGATCAGGGCGGTGTAGCCCAGCTTCTTGTTCACCAGGCGCTCGTTCCAGGGCTCACCCACACAGAAGATATCCATGGTGCCCGACTGCATGTTCGCCACCATCTGAGGCGGTGGAATCACCACAAGATCGGCCTGCTTGTTGGGATCCACGCCGTTGGCGGCCAGCCAGTAGCGCGTCCACAGGTCGTGGTTGCCGCCTGGGAAGGTCACCGCAGCTTTGAATTTGTCGCCGGTTTTGTTTTTTTCGGCAACCGCCTTGGCGATGGCCGGGGTTTTGGTGCCGAAGTTGTACTTCTTGAATTCGTTGGAGGCGGAGATGGCCTGACCGTTGGTGTTGAGGCGGGCCAGGATGAACATCGGCACCGGCTTCTTGCTCTTGCTGATGGCGCCGGTGGTGAGCAGGTAGGGCATCGGCGACAGGATGTGGGCGCCGTCGATGCCGCCCCGGGCGCCGCCCAGCTCCAGGTTGTCGCGGGTCACGGCCCAGGAGGTCTGCTTCTTGAGCTCCACGCCGGTCATGCCCTGTTTGGCGAAGAAACCCTTCTCCTGGGCCACGATCAGGGGTGCGGCGTCGGTGAGGGCGATGAAGCCCAGCTCCACGCTGGTGGTTTCCGGTTTGCCAGGAGCGGCCTGGGCGGGGCTGGTGCCCAGCAGGCCGGCGACACCGCCGAACTGAACAACCACGCCGGTGGCGGCGGCCAGGCCGGAGAGCAGTGCTTTGCGTCGGGTGATGGATGACATGAAGATTTGACCCCCATGGGGCCCGTGCGATCAGGTGAGAGCCTCTGCGGCCGCAGGCGGCGCAGGAGCCAAGGCCTGACCGGCCTCAGAACAACGGGCCGCCGTCAGAGCAAATTCAGTGGTTGGCGCACAAGCTGACCAACGGACATCAAGAGACCACGCCGCGGGCACCCGCTCCCGTTGCTGTTGTTACGAAATGGCGGCTTGATTCCTCCCTTGGTGCCCAGCCGCACCTATCGAGCCTGCGGCGGCAGCAGTTCCGCCAGGGCGGAGTCCAGATTGTGGTGGTCATGGCCGGGGCGGACCAGCTTGCACAGGGCAAAGCGCTCCAGTTCCCCTAGCTGGGCCCAGCACGCGGCCTCGAGTCGCACCCCCCGTTGCCCAGCTGCGCGTTCCACCTCCAGGGGAACGCGGCTGGAGTCCTGCCAGGGTTGGTTTTCAGCTGGCGGCAGCGGTTTGGCCTGTCCATCGGCCATGGCGGCGGTGCGGGCCAGCAGGTGTTGCTTGAGCCCCTGCAGGGCATCGGGTCCGTCGGGCCAGTCCACCAGTTCCTGCCGCTGTGGTTGCGTGAGTTCCAGCCAGTGGTTGAGCTTCAGCTTGAGGCCGCTCAGATCCAGTTTGCGGCGAACACACAGGGGGATGCAGCGCCAGGTGCCGATGAAATCGCTCTCGAATGCAAAGCAGTGCTGTGCTTGGGGGCCGGGGGCTGGCATGGGTCGTCAGCAGCCGTGTTGGCCCATGTTGTGCAGCTGGCTGAGCACGGTTCCCGCCTGCAGCAGCTCCCGGCAGCGTTCCAGGCCGGCGGCCTGGCTGTCGCTGTGGCCCGCCTGCCAGAGGTAGGTGCCGGCATTCCAGATCAGGGCTGTTGCCAGCGGACCCTGGCCACCGAGGGCCGCCAGGGCCTGGGCCGCCCAGGTGTCCAGGTCATCCCAGCGGGGGTCATCCCCATAGCAACCGTGGTCCCGGGGGTGCAGGATCATGCGCCCATCGCCGCTGGCCGTGGGGCGCCCGGTGACGCAGGCGCGGCTGATGGGCAGGTCGGTGCTGCCCTCCAACCCTTTGATCGTCAGCACCTCCGTTTCACCGGCCAGCTTCAGGGCCTGCCAGGCGCGCGTTTCTGTGGGGGGGTGCACGAAGCCACTCACCAACAGATGGTCGCCGCGGTGGGGGGTCCAGAGCAGTTCCAGGCTGGCCAGGGGGGGGCGCTTGCCGATGTCCTCACGAATCGGGATCAGCACTTCCGCGGCGGGGAAGTGGTCGGGCTGATGCACCAGGGCGAGGTTCCAGCGATCCAGGCTCTCCTGCACCCAGGCAAGGCTGCGGCCGCTGAGCTGCAATCCCAGGGCGGCAAACAGTTCCATGGTGGTGACGCCGTACTTCACGGGCATACGCCGGCCCCCCTGCAGCACCACCGGGATGCCGGCGCTGGCCAGCACCAGGGTGGTGAGGGGATAGATCGGAGCCGTGCGGCTGCGGCCGTCGTAGGGGATGCCGAAGCAGAGGGCGCGGCTGCGGCTGTGCAGTTGCGGCCCCTGCCGGCGGTACACATCCAACATGCCGGTGAGCTCCTGGGGCTCCGGCCGGCGGATGCGATGGGCGATCAGGAAGGCGCCGATCTGGGCGGGGCTGGCTTCCCCGTTGATCATCATCTCCAGTGCATCGGCCGCCTCCTCGCGGCTGAGTCCACTGCTGGTGTGCTCGCCGCTGCCCACCTTGCCTAAATAGATGCGGAATCGTTCGCGGCCCGCGGGCTTGGCTGCCGGCGGCGGGAAGGACGCTGCGGGAGCCTGCGCAACCATGCGGCCGATGCCACGGCGAGACAGCTGATGATTCTCCGTCATCGACCGTCCGTCTCAATCGCCCTCAATCGCCCTCAATCGCCTGGGCGCCAGGGCACGGTGCGCCATGTACACCGCATTGGTAGTGATTGTGACACTTTGTCGGTGGGGCCGTTGCGCACCCTGGGTGCCCTTGGCTGATGGTTGCGATGACTACTGCTCTCAGCAAAATCGAACAGGCCAAGGCTGAGCTGTGCGGCCTGGATCTGGAGCCCCAGTTGGGCCAGTTGGCGGCCCAGGGCTGGGACAGCCTGGATGAGGCCACCCTCACCATCCGCCTCAAGTGGCTCGGCATCTTTTTTCGCCCGGTGACGCCCGGCCGCTTCATGGTGCGCTTGCGGCTGCCCAACGGGGTGATCCAGGCCGATCAGTTGGAGGTGCTCGCCGATGCGGTGGATCGCTGTGGCAGCGACGGATCCGCTGACATCACCACCCGTCAGAACCTGCAGCTGCGGGGGCTGCTGCTGGAGGACATGGCGCCGCTGATGGCCGCGATGGAGGCCGTGGGTCTCACCAGCCGCCAATCGGGCCACGACAACCCCCGCAATATCACGGGTAACCCCCTGGCGGGAATCGACCCCGAAGAGTTGCTGGACACCCGGCCGCTGGTGACGGCGATCCAGGAGCGCCTGCTGGCCGACGATGCCCCACGCAACCTGCCTCGCAAGTTCAATGTGGCGGTGGGGGGTGCTCCGGACAGTTTTCTGCTCCACAACGACCTGGCCTTCCTGCCCGCCGACTGCGGTGGTGAGCTGGGGTTCACGGTGATGGTGGGGGGCTTCTTCTCCGCCCAGCGCAATGAATTGGCGGTGCCCTTGGGCCTGTGGTTGCGCCCTGAGCAGCTGCCCAATTTCACCCTGGCCCTGCTGCGCCACTTCGAACAGCACGGCAATCGGGTGGCTCGCAACAAGAGCCGGTTGATGTATCTGATCGATGCGCTCGGCCTTGAAACCTATCGCCAGGCGGTGCTGGAGGCGTTCGTGGCCCTAGGGGGTGAGGCCTGCCCCCACGATGGTCGCCACCACGTGCACCGAGCCCCCCGCTCTGGCCTGGGGGTGCAGGTCCAGAAGCAGCCGGGGCTGCATTGGCTGGGCCTGAGCGTGCCGGTGGGGCGCCTGGATGCTGCTGGGATGGCGGAGCTGGCGCGGCTGGCTCGCCGATATGGCAGCGGTGAACTGCGCTTCACCGAAGCCCAGAACGTGCTGATCCCCGATGTGGCCACTGAGCATCTGGAGGCCCTGCTGGCGGAGCCGCTGTTGCAGCGGTTCCGCCCGGCTCCCGGTGCGTTGGAGGGGGAGGCCGTGAGTTGTACCGGTAATCGCTATTGCAGCTTTGCCCTGATTCCCACCAAGACCACGGCCCAGGCGGTGGTGGCCGACTTGGAGCAGCGGCTGGAGTTGCCCCATGCCGTGCGCACCCACTGGACCGGCTGCCCCAATGCCTGTGGTCAGCCCTACATGGGTGAGATCGGTCTGATGGGGGCCAAGGCCCGCCATGGGGGCGAGATGGTGGAGGCGGCGAAGATCTTCCTCGGTGGTTCCATGGGCGCCGATCCCCAGTTGGCAGAACTGCACCACAAGGGTGTGCCCCTCACCCAGCTCGCCGACGTGCTCGAAGACCTGCTGGTGGAGCGCTTTGGCGCCTGCCGCCGCCCATCGGCGTGTTGAAGCCTTTGCCTGGCAGGGTGGAGGGAGTTGCTGGCCTGGCGCTGCTGAACCAGCCCTGCCCTGATCACAACCGTGCTGTGTTGGCGTCTCTCGGCAGCGATGAGCGTTGGCGGCAACTGCAGCGCCTGCGCCGCGCCAGTGGTTCCCTGCAGCCCTGGTTCGAGGCCCTGGCCCGCGGTGCGCTTGCCCCGGAGCAGGATCTGCTGGCGGCCCTGGTGGGTCGCGTGGATCGCTGCGGAGCCGAACGCTTGATCCAGCTCTGCGGGGCTAGGTCTGAAGTTTTGCTGGCGGCCCTCCAGCAGGAGCTGCCCACCGCGAGTGCGGCGGGTCGGGAGCCGTGGCTGGAGCCGCTCCTGCAATGGCTGCAGCTGGCTTCGGCCACGCCGCCCCCGCCCCTCGATTGGCTCACGGTCCTTGGGCTGTTTCGGGATCTGCGGGTGGCCCAGCTGCTGCGCCAGGCCATCGGGCCGGGAGTGGTAGTCCGGGAGCCTCAGCTGCTGGTGCTGCTTGGCCATCAACGCCAGGCCGGAGATGGGCTGCTGTTGCAGCAGCGGGCCCTGGCCCCTGGTGCCAGGGCCCAGCGCCTGGCGGCCCTGGAGGGGCTCGCCGTGGGGTTGGGTGTTTGGCCGCGGCGGCCCCTGGTTGGGGCGCTCCGCCAGCTCGCGGCCGATCTGGATCCGGAGCTGGCGGCCAAGGCCGTGGATCTGCTGGCCCGGTTGCCGGGTGCTCAGCCGCAGTTGCAACGGCTGCTGTGCCAGCGCCTCGATCCCGGCGTGGCGGCGCGTGTGCAGCGGCGCCTGCAGGCCACGCCTCTGGTGTTGGTGGTGCATGGGCGGCAGGGGGGGCTGATCCCGGCTGATCTGCAGGAGCTGGCGGCTGCGGTGCAGCAGCGCCGTGGTGCGCCGGTGCTGCTGCAGGCCCTTACGGCCCCAGCCCCTGAGGGGGATGGGGCCTTCTGGCGGACAGCCCAGCGGGCCGGTGGCATCAGCCTGGTGCCGCTGTTGTTGCTGCCGGGAGGCCATGTGCGGATCGATGTGCCCGCCATTGCCGCCAGCTGGCGGGTGGCCATGGCCCCAGTGGGGCCGCTGGCCCTGGAGCGCAGACCGTTCCTGGGAGCCTGGCCTGGCTGGCAGCAGTTGTTGGCTGCGGAACTGCAGCGGTTGGCTGCTGGTCGTCCCTGTCGCTGGTTGCATCACCCCCTGACGGGGCCCTTGCCTCAGCGCTACCTGAGCCACCTAGGGGCCGTGCTGGCTTGCCCAGGCTTGGCCACTCCATACACTGCACAACTCAGCGACCTTGGCCCGCTCGCCCAGGGCCCTGGTGTTCTGGTGCCCCTCACCCTGGCGCCCAATCGACTCAGCGAATCCCTGGCCCAGGGACTCTGCGGGCCGGGGGTTGATGTTCTCCCACCCCTCCTGCAGCTGCCTGCCGTGCGTCAGTTCCTCATCTCGGCCCTGGAGGCACTGCCATGACGGACAAGCCCGCGGCGATCGGCAAGGTGTACCTGGTGGGGGCTGGGCCGGGGGATCCCGAACTGCTCACCCTCAAGGCCCATCGGCTGTTGCGGCAGTGCGATGCCCTCGTGTACGACTCCCTAGTGCCCAAGGCCCTCCTGGATCTGGTGCCGGAACGCTGCGAGCGTCACTTCGTTGGCAAGCGCCGTGGCCACCACTCGGTGCCCCAGCCCAGTACCAATGCGGTGCTGGTGGAGCTGGCGACCAGGCATCGCCTGATCGTGCGGTTGAAGGGTGGTGACCCTTTCCTGTTCGGCCGCGGCGGGGAGGAGGCGGCCCACCTGGTGAACCATGGCGTGGCCGTGGAGGTGGTGCCTGGGGTCACGGCCGGCATCGCTGCGCCGGCCTATGCGGGTATTCCCGTGACCCATCGCCGGGCCGGCTCCAGCGTCACCTTCGTGACGGGCCATGAGGAGATCGATAAGCGTCGCCCCGGCGTTGACTGGCAGGGACTGGCCCGCAGCAGTGATGGGCTGGTGATCTACATGGGGCTGCACAATCTGCGCCGCATCTGTGATGAGCTGATGGCCGGCGGTCTGGCAGCCCAGACCCCGGCCGCGGTGGTGCAGCAGGGAACGGTGCGGGGGCAGCGCCAGTTGGTGAGCGAGCTGGGCACCTTGGCGGATCAGGTGGAGGCCCAGGCCTTTGCCTCGCCATCGATCGTGGTGATCGGCACGGTTGTGAATGAACGGGTAGAGAGCTGCGCACCCGAGCCGGCCGATGCCGAGATGCCGATTCCCTTCTGAGCGCCGATCAACCACTCGGCAAACTGGTCTGCAATGCCGCGTCTTTCGTAGTCGATCGCACGCCCGCGGCCCTTGGGGCTCGGTTCACTGGGCGCTCCCGATTGCGCCTCGGCGCAGCTCCCATGGCCGCCGCCCCTCTCCATCAGGATGCATCGCTCCAGGAAAGCCGACGATCTGCGCCGAAGTCGGCGCCAATGTTTGAGTTGATTCCCTACGAGAAGTTCCGCGATACGCCAGCTGTTCGGTTTTTTGATATCACCGTTGCCGAGTCGAATGCCAGGGATCTGGTGATCCATGCGGGGCCGGCCATCAGTCCGCCGGATGAAGAGAAAACCGGCGCCTGGCAGTTCTATCTGCATCCTCACCAGGAGGATAATCTGCTCGCCCTGCATGGAGGGCGTACGTTCTATCTGGTGAACTTTGGATGGAATTATCCCTATCACATTGTGCGCTTGGAAACCGGCGGCGATATCCTGCGCATCCCGCCCGGCACCTTCCATCGTTCTGTGTCTGATCCCGATGGTTCCGTGGTGTTGAACCAGGCGGTGCGGGAGGAGGAGGCCAGCGTGGTGCGTGAATTCCGTGTCTACAACAGTCGGGTGATTCCGCGCCTGTTTGCCACCACCTTTAAAACGGCGCCACTGCCCAAGCTGCACGGTGTCAGCTGGTGAAACTCCCGTTGCCCCTCCAGATCAGCCCTGGGGGCGGCGGGGCAGGCCCAGGGTGTTGCGTTCCCCCAGCAGTTCGCACACCGCGTAGGCCGCCGGCAGGTTCGCCACCCGGCGCCATTCGCCGCTGGGATCCGTGCTGCGGCTCACGACGTAGCCACCGCAGCCATCCCTGGTGATGCGGCAGCCATCGCCTGTGAGGTTGACCAGCTGGAACTGTTCGCCCATGGCGGCTGCCCAATTAATCCGTTTCTAGATCTTTCGCGCGCCTGGGGAACTGTGTTTTGGACTGACGCAATCAAACGTGAGCCAGCTTGAACAGTTCCTTAAATTTCCCTTGGGGTCACGGTGATCTCGGCGATGCCTAGAGCCGCAGATCCACTGTGCAGCCATGCTCCCCGGCGGCGCGCCAGGGCAAAGCCTGCTCTTTCGGCCGCACGCGAGCGGCCGCCTCGGTGACGGGTACAAAGCCGGTGCTCTCGTGATCCAGCTGCCAGCAGGCCAGTGGACCGTCGCGATGTTCCTCGGAGGGTTGCAGGTCCAGCAGCAGTGGCACCTGGGCAGGGATGCAGGGATGGAGGCAGGGGTAGAGCTGCTCCAGTCGGTAACGCACCGCCAGGGGCTGATCGGTCCCGCTGCCCAGGGGCAGCGGCCGTCCCTGCAGATCCAATCGGTAGTGGCGGCGGAACGCAGGGTTGGCGATCAGCTCAAAGCGCCGCAGGGAGCTATCCACGAAGCGGCTAGTGCTGCCCCCCTCCACCGGCGTATCGCAGAGCAGCGGCCAGGGTTCGAGGGCCCGGCGAATCTCCAGTTCTGCACCCTTTCCGTCCTGCCACTGCAACAGGCTGGGGAAGCGCCAGTGCCAGATCGGCCGGAACAGCTCTGCTTCCAGGGGCAGGTCATCGGCGGCCAGCTCCGCCAGCACGGTCTCCAGGTCGGCCCAGAGTTGGCTCGGCAGCATGGCGCGGTCGTGCAGGCTGTTCCCCCATGGGCGCAGGGCTTGGGGCCGACACCCAGGATTCAGCAGGTGCACTGCCAGGGCCCGCCAGAGCAGCGCCACGGAGGTACTCCACTGCTGGTGGGGCATCGTTTCCAGTGCCCGGAATTCGATCAGGCCCTGGCAACCGGCCGTCCAGGCGGGGTTCCAGAACTTGTCGAGGCTGATTTCGCTGCGGTGGGTGTTGCCACTCTTGTCGGCATGGAGATGGCGCAGGGTTTCGCTGATGGCCACCCGCTGGTCCCCCGGCGGCAATTGTTCCAGCACCTGGTGGGCTAACTCCAGGTCAAGCCAGGCGGCACTGCCTTCGTCGGGGCGGGGCGCCTGGGAGGCCGGCCCCACGGAGTTGCCGCTGAAGAGATAGGCAAGGCAGGGATGGTGCTGCCAGTAGCGCAGGATGCCCACCAGCCAGGCTGGCCTGTGGAAGAAGGGGTTGCTGGCCAGGCTGGGCCCACCCCACAGCAGATGGTTGCCGCCGCCGCTGCCGTCCACCTGGGCTCCGTTCTGTTTCCAGGAGCGCAGTCCCACCGCCTGGCCCGCCAGCTCCAGCGCTTCCATCCAGTCGGCGTAATCGGCCCAGGTGGAACACACCGGCAGGTTCACCTCCAGCACCCCGGGGTCGGCGGTGAGGCCGAGCACCTGCCAGGCCCCTTCGATGTCTAGGGGCAGGACGCCACTCAGCTCCGGCTGGCACCAGGGGGCGCTGGCGCTGGCGATCACCTGCAGCAGCCGCTCCAAGGGCTGGCGGGCCAGGGGAGGCAGAAACAGGGTCCAGCCGCTGGCGTTGAGCTCGAGGGTGAGCACCTGGCGCAGCACCCCCTCCGGGAAATGCTGCAACGGCAGCCGCAGGCCGGCCGGCCCAGGGGCCCCCAGCAGCACCCGATGCTCCTCCGCCAGGGGCCAGGCTGCCGCCTGCCATTGCTCTTCGAAACAGAGCGGTGCCGCCCACACCCGCTGCTCCAGCTGCAGGGGATCCCGCAGTTCCAGGGGCTGCAGAGCACAGCCCAGCGCAGCCCCGATGGCCGCCAGCAGGGCCTCCGCCCCCTCGCAAGGCAACACAGGCCTTGGTTGCCCATCCGCCTGGGGCCAGGCCACCACGGGAGAGCCATCGGCCCCAGTGATCAGCCGCAGGGCCCAGCGGGGATTCACCTCGCCGTCGTAGCGCTTGCCCGGGCAGTAGAGCAGCGTGCTGCCCGGCCACACCCGCTGCTCCAGCTCGCGGGCCAGGGCTTTGGCATAGGTGAGCTTGGTGGGGCCGTCGGCGGCCACGCTCCATTCGGCCCCCTCTGGCTGCTCGGGCACGTAGGTGGGTTCGCCACCGAAGGTGAGGGCTATGCCTGCCTGCATCAGGCGCCGTTCCACCTCAGCGGCCGTGCTGCCCAGGTCCTGCTGCGGGTTGGCTGCCAACGGGGATGGGAGGGGGTGAACCACGGCACTGCCGCAGATGTGCTGCTGTCCTCTCGCGGCCAGGGCCCCTTCAGCTGCACCCATTGCTACAGGTTTGGATTTGGCCCCGGACTTCAGCTGCCCGCCATCACCACCTGGCTCACCGGATTGAGAATTTCGGCGCTGATCTCCCACTCCAGGGTGCTTTTCACCCCCGGCGGTCCGGAGAAGCTGCCGCTGATGGCGGCGGTGAGGTCGGACTTGGATGAGGTGGCCACGGGGATGTAGCGGTCGTCCACGGCCCCCTGGCCGCTGGGATCAAAGCCTCGCCAGCCGGCTCCCTGCAGGTACACCTCGGCCCAGGCGTGCAGGTCATAGCGCTCCGGTTTCGGCTCCACCAGGTGGTAGCCGCTCACGAAGCGAGCCGGAAGGCCCATGCTGCGACAACACTCGATCATCAACATCGCCAGGTCGCGGCAGGAGCCCACCCGTTCCTTGAGGGTGCGTCCGGCCGGCCAGGCCGGGCCCACGTGGCGCTGGGTGTATTTCACCCGGTCTTGGATCATCTCCACAAGCTGTTGCAGGAAGGTGAGGCTGCGCTGGTCGCTGCCCATCAAGGCCTCCTGGGCCAGATCCATGGCGGCAGCGTCGTGCTGGCCGTTGGGCAACCAGCCCTGCAGGTTGCTGAGCAGATCGGGATTGAGTTTGCCGATGGTTACGGGCAGCCGGGCCATGTCCTGATCCAGGCAGGCCTCGATCAGTGGTGGGTTGTAGGTCTCCACCTCGGAGCTGGCCACCACGGTCAGGTGGTCGCTTTCACCGAGAAAGCGGGCCCGGGTGATCGTGTCGCCGCCGGCGGCCAGCAGGTCGTAGAGCTGGCTGGGGTCCGGACTCACCTGCAGCCCGTAGGTGATCAGCCGCTGGAAGCCGTGGGGCCGCGGCCGCAGGCAGAAGCGATGGGATCCGAGCAGCACCGGCTCGCTGTAGCGGTAGTCGAACCGGTGGATCAGGCGGGCGCGCATGCCAGGTCGGTGCTTGAGGCGGAGGAGGTTTGGCTGTTGGGCTCGGCACCGCTGGCGAGGGCCGTGGGCATCACGAAGTAGCGATCGTGAATCAACCCATGCAGGGTATTCAGATCCCCCTGCAGGCCGTCGATGGCTTCATGCAGTCCGCCGGCCACCAGTTCATCGATGCGGGTGTAGCTCCAGCGAGCCAGCATCAGCCCACTGAGGCATTCCAGGTCGTCTGGGGGGCCAGGGAGGGCCCGGCCATGCACCACCTGCAGGGTCTCGTTGATGCGCTCCAAGCAGTAGCGCACCGAGCGGGGAAACACCGGATCTAGCAGTAGGAAGGAGGCCACCGCCTTGGGGGCGATGATCTGTTGCTGCGACTGGCGAAACATCTGATAAGCGCCGGCACTGCGCAGCAACGAGATCCACTGCAGTTCATCGAGCACGCCGCCCACTTCTTCGGTGCTGGGCAGCAGCAGGAAGTACTTCACATCGAGGATGCGCGTGGTCTTGTCGGCCCGCTCGATCAGCCGACCGAGGCGGCTGAACTGCCAGGAGAGGTCGCGGCTGAGGGTGGCGTCGGTGACGCCATAGAACAGCTGGCAACCACGGCGGATGTCGCGCAGTTGCTCTTGGGGGGGCTGGTCCCAGAAGCTGTCGCTTTCCAGCAGGGTCCAGTAAAGGCTGTTGATCTGCTCCCACATCTCCGTGGTGATCACATCGCGGATCTGGCGCGCGTTCTCCCTGGCCCAGGCGATGCAGTTCACAATGCTGCTGGGGTTGTCTTCCGCCCGCACCAGGAACTCCACCACCTGGATGGGGCCGCCATCCGGGTAGAGGGAATCGAACAGTTCGCGATCGCCGCTGGCATCGATCAGGGGCAGCCAGGGCTCGGCACTGCCGGGAGGGCAGTCGAGGGCCATGGCTTCACTCACCTCCACGAAGCGGGAGATGTTCTCCGCCCGCTCCACATACCTGTTGATCCAGTAGAGCGAATCGGCAACGCGGCTCAGCATGCGGGCACCTCCTGTTCGTCCACAATCCAGGTGTCCTTGCAGCCACCACCCTGGGAGGAGTTCACCACTAGGGAGCCCCGCTGCAGCGCCACACGTGTAAGTCCTCCGGGACTCACCCAGGCCCCCTTGCCCCGCAACACATAGGGCCGCAGATCCACGTGGCAGGGATAGAGCTCCCCATCGCTGAGCGATGGCACGGTGGAGAGTTCCAGGGTGGGCTGGGCGATGAAATTGCGAGGATTGGCCTTGATCTTCTCGGCAAATTCGAGGATCTCGCTCTGGCTGGCGTGGGGGCCGATCAACATGCCGTAGCCACCCGCTTCCGACACCGCCTTCACCACCAGTTCACTCAGGTGAGCCAGCACGTAGGCCTGCTCGTCGGGCCGTGAGCAGAGATAGGTGGGAACGTTCTCGATGATCGGTTCTTCGCCGAGGTAGTAACGCACCATCTCTGGCAGGTAGGCATAAATGAGCTTGTCATCGGCCACACCTGTGCCAGGTGCATTGGCGATGGCAACCCGGCCGGCTGCATACACCTCCATCAGCCCGCGAACTCCGAGCATGGAATCCCTGCGGAACACGGCGGGGTCCAGGAAGTCGTCGTCGATACGGCGGTAGATCACATCCACGGGCTCCAGCCCCGCTGTGCTGCGCATCCACACGCGGCCGTCCTGGCAGGCGAGGTCGCGACCCTCCACCAGCTGAATGCCCATCTGCTGGGCCAGGTAGCTGTGTTCGAAGTAGGCGCTGTTGAACACGCCGGGCGTGAGCAGCACCACCTTGGGGCTGTCGGTCCAGGGGGCCAGGTCCCGCAGGGTCTGCAGCAGATGGGATGGATAGTCGTCGATCGGTTGCACCGTGCGCCCGGCGAACAGGCTGGGGAACATGCGCTTCATCACGCGGCGGTTCTCCAGGAAGTAGGCCACGCCCGAAGGACAGCGCAGGTTGTCCTCCAGCACCCGCCAGGTGCCCGCGCCGTCGCGGATCAGGTCGAGGCCGGAGATGTGGCACCAGCGGCCCAGGGGTGGGGTGAACCCCATCAGTTGGGGGCGCCAGCCCTGGGAGGTTTCCAGGTCTTCGCGGGGAATGATGCCGTCTTTGAGGATGCGCTGCTCGCCGTACACGTCGGCGAGGAAGTGATCAATCGCCTCGAGGCGCTGGATCAGACCGCTCTCCAGGTTTTGCCACTCACCGGTGCGAATCAGCCGCGGTAAGGGGTCAAAGGGCAGGATGCGTTCGCCGCCCTTTTTGCCGGAATTGTTGAGGCGAAAAGTGGCGCCTAGGCGCTTCAGCAGCATGCCCGAAGCCGCATGGCTGCGGTTCAGCTCATCCAGGCCTAGGGCCCCCAGGGAGGAGAGCAGGGGTCGTAGCGCGGCCCGGGGTTCATCGCTGGAGCTGAAATACTCGTCGTAGCCCTTATTGGGCCTGTAGTCCGTGAACATGACTGGGCTGCGGTGGCGTGATCATGCAGAGCTACAGGGCACCTCTGCGTCACCATTGCTACGGAAGCCGTTGGTGGATCAGAGCAGGAAGTAGCGCTGGGCCATGGGCAGCACCTCGGCCGGTTCGCAGGTGAGCAGTTCGCCGTCGGCGAACACCTCGTAGGTCTGGGGGTCTACCTCCACTTTGGGCAGGGCGGTGTTGTTCTTCATCGCCGCCTTGCTGATGCCACCGCGGGTGTTCTGCACCGGCACACACAGCCGCTCTAGCCCGAGCCTGCGGGGCACGTCGTCCTCCAGGGCTGCCTGACTCACGAACGTGAGGCAGCTGGGCGCCAGGGCTTTGCCGAAGGCCGCAAACATCGGCCTGCCATGCACGGGGCCTGGGGTCGGGATCGAGGCGTTGGCATCACCCATCTGAGCCCAGACGATCGAGCCGCCCTTGATCACCAGCTCTGGTTTCACGCCGAAGAACCCCGGCTTCCAGAGCACCAGATCCGCCAGCTTGCCTACTTCCACCGATCCCACCTGATGGTCGATGCCGTGCACGATCGCCGGGTTGATCGTCACCTTGGCGATGTAGCGCTTGAGGCGGGTGTTGTCGTTGCGATCTGAGTCGCCCGCGAGGGCGCCCCTTTGCACCTTCATCTTGTGGGCGGTCTGGAAGGTGCGTGTGATCACCTCGCCCACCCGGCCCATGGCTTGGGAATCGCTGGCGATCAGCGAGAAGGCGCCGATGTCGTGGAGGATGTCCTCGGCGGCGATGGTTTCGCGCCGGATGCGCGATTCGGCAAAGGCCACGTCTTCCGGGATGCGCGGATCGAGGTGGTGGCACACCATCAGCATGTCGAGGTGCTCCTCGAGGGTGTTGCGCGTGTAGGGCCGGGTGGGGTTGGTGCTGCTGGGCAGCACGTTGGCCTCGCCGCAGATGCGGATGATGTCCGGTGCGTGGCCCCCGCCGGCCCCCTCGGTGTGGAAGGTGTGGATGGTGCGGCCACCGATGGCGCGGATCGTGTCTTCCACGAAGCCGGCTTCGTTGAGGGTGTCGGAGTGGATCGCGACCTGGATGTCGAAGCGATCCGCCACGGAGAGGCAGCAGTCGATCGCGGCTGGGGTGGTGCCCCAGTCCTCGTGGAGCTTGAGGGTGATGGCACCGGCGCGGATCTGTTCCTCGAGCCCTTCAGGTGTGCTGGCGTTGCCTTTGCCGAAGAAGCCCAGGTTCACCGGGAGGCCCTCGGCGGCCTGCAGCATGCGGGCCATGTGGAAGGCGCCGGGGGTGCAGGTGGTGGCATTGGAGCCCGTGGCGGGGCCGGTGCCTCCGCCGAGCATCGTGGTGATTCCGCTGGCCAGGGCGGTCTCCACCTGCTGCGGACAGATGAAGTGAATGTGCGTGTCGATGCCGCCGGCGGTGAGGATATGGCCCTCGCCGGCGATGGCCTCGGTCCCCGGACCTATCACGATGTCGACACCGACCTGGGTGTCGGGGTTGCCCGCCTTGCCGATGGCACAGATGCGGCCATCGCGGATGCCGATGTCGGCCTTCACGATGCCCCACCAATCCAGGATCAGGGCGTTGGTGATCACCGTGTCCACGGCGCCATCAGCGCGGGTGGTCTGGGCCTGGCCCATGCCATCGCGGATCACCTTGCCGCCGCCGAACTTCACCTCATCGCCGTAACTGGTGAAATCGCGTTCCACCTCCAGGATCAGCTCCGTGTCGGCCAGCCGCAGCCGATCGCCGGTGGTGGGGCCGTAGGTCTCGGCGTAAGCGCGGCGGGAGATGCGGTAGGGCATGGGGCGGCGGGGTGTGCAGGTGCGGGGGGCTGGCTGCTGGACGTTCAGTCGAGCGGGCCGTTGATCAGGCCGTTGAAGCCGAACACGCGGCGGTCGCCGGCAAAGGGCACCAGCTGCACCTCGCGGCTGTCGCCGGGCTCGAAGCGGATCGCTGTGCCGGCGGGGATGTCGAGCCGCAGGCCACGGGCCGCCTCACGCTCAAACGCAAGGGCGCCGTTGGCCTCAAAAAAGTGGAAGTGGGAGCCCACTTGCACGGGCCGGTCGCCTGTGTTGGCCACCAGCAGGGTGGTGACGGGCCGGCCCGCGTTGAGCTCCAGCTCACCGGGTTCGGGCATCAGTTCACCGGGGATCAGAGGGGCCATGGCTTGGGTGTGGGGGTCAGCGGATCGGGTCGTGCAGGGTCACGAGCTTGGTGCCATCGGTGAACACCGCCTCGATCTGCACCTCCTGCACCAGCTCCGGCACCCCTTCCATCACTTGGGTGCGGTTGAGCCAGGTGGTGCCTTCGCTCATCAGCTCCGCCACGGTTTTGCCATCGCGGGCGCCTTCGATCACTAGGAAGCTCAGCCAGGCCACCGCCTCGGGGTGGTTGAGCTTGATGCCGCGGTTGAGCCGCCGCTCCGCTAGCAGGGCGGCGGTGACGATCAACAGCTTGTCCTTTTCCTGAGGAGTCAGATGCATGTCATGACTGTGGCAGGGCCCAGGGGTGCAGCCAGTTCACTGTGAACCGGCAGGGGTCGATGGCACAGCCATGGGTTGGCTGTCCTGCTGCTGCAGGGGTTGCTCCTGGAAGGGCCACACCCGCGGCAGCTCCGGTGGGGGCAGGTGCCGCAGTCGACGGGTGTGGTGCCAGATCCGCGTGAACCAGTAGCGAGCCGCCTGGCTGGAAGGCCCCCGGTAGCGGGCCACCAGGCCCTGCTCGAGGGGGCCGCAGGCCATCTCCCCTTCCAAGCCGCTGCGCTCGGCGCGGCAGGCATCCAGGAGTGCCTCCAGCACCGGCCGATCCAGGGGCTGTGGCGCTGCCCACACCAGGGAGCCAAACACCGGTTGCCCGGCCAAGCCGTGGCGGCAGGCCAGTGCCTCACCGCCCAGCTCGAGCCGGTCCACCAGCTCCCAGCGGGGGCCCCCGGCGCCGTGGCGGCGGATCTCCAGCTGCGAGCGCCAGCGGCCCGCTGCGAGCTGTTCGCCGGCGGCGGTGCGGCCCAGGCGCACCACCTCAGCCCCCAGGAAGCTCGCCTCAGCCGCCAGCTCCACCCGGGCCCGCTGCTCATACAGGCCGCCGGCATAGAGCACCAGCTCCTGGGGGAGCCACTCCAGGTCGGCGCCGGCAGCCAGTTGGAAGTGGAGTGTTTGCCGCGCCCAGTGTCCGTCCGGCCTGCGGTGCAAGCGGCCCACGGAGCCATAGGCCTTCTGGGCCGCCACGCTGGTGAGCAGGGCCTGGCTGCCGGCGCCGAGATCGGCGCGCACCAGGAGTTGATCGCCTCCCACCAGCCCGCCGGCGGTGTGCAGCAGGGGCAATTCCGTGTGGCCACTGGGTTGCTGGAAGGCCCGCTGCAATTTCAGGGGTGAGCTGGCGCCGCCTTGGTGGACGGTGCGGCCGTTGCTGCGGCTGAAGTGCAGCCAGGCCTCCCCCCGCCAGGCGCTGCTGCTCGGTGTGTCGTGTGGGGCCATGGGCGCATGCTCCGCTCCCCTGGGGCCGCTTCTCGTAGCCATAGGCACACTTCTAGGGCCCCTGGCCCGCGATGGTGCCGTTCATGACTGTTGAGCCTGGCTCCCTCTCGTCAATCGTCCTGGTGGAACGGCTGGCCCCAGGAGCCTTGCCGCCGGTGGATTGCCTGCGTTTGCCCCTCAGTGCCGATCAGCGCACTAGTAGCCGCGGCCATCGCCGCAGTGCCTGTGGCTGCGATCTGGTGCTGCAGCTACCCCGGGGCGCAGCCCTGGAGCCCGGGGAGGTGTTGCTGAGCCACGACGCCAGCGTGGCCGTGCGGGTGGAGGCGGCCCCGGAGGCCTTGCTCCGGGTGCGCAGTCCGGATCGTTTGGCCCTGCTGCAGGCCGCCTATCACCTGGGCAATCGCCATGTAGCCATGGAGCTCCACGCCGACCAGCTGTTGTTGCTCCAAGACAGCGTGCTGGAAGACCTGCTGCGCCAACGGGGCCTCAGCGTGGAGCGGTTGCAGGCCCCCTTCCAGCCTGAGGCCGGCGCCTATGCGGGACCACCTGCCGGCCATGGCCAGCCTCACCACCACCACAGCCACTGATGTCCGTGATGTCCGGTGTTGGCTCTGGGGCGGCGGCAGCGCGCCTGCGCCTGTTTCAACTGGTGAGCCCGGCCCTGCCGGTGGGGGCCTTCAGCTATTCCGAGGGGCTGGAGGTGCTGGTGCAGGCGGGTCGCCTTACCGATGCCGCCGGCCTGCACCAGTGGCTCACGGCGGAACTGCAGCGGGGGGCC
Organism: Synechococcus sp. HJ21-Hayes; assembly: GCF_024345835.1. Taxonomy (GTDB): domain Bacteria; phylum Cyanobacteriota; class Cyanobacteriia; order PCC-6307; family Cyanobiaceae; genus Vulcanococcus. Next base: position 39,250 of record NZ_JAGQBW010000016.1, read on the forward strand.
ATTGGGGTGGAAACGGCCTCGCTGGTGCCCCTGGTTGCGCTGCTTGCCCGTTGCTGTGATGGGGAGGCCCAGGCCATCGCCGCGGTGCTCGATCTCGATGGCTGGTTGTGTGCCCAGCGGGAAGCGGCGGAGGTGCGAGCCCAGCAGCGGCAGATGGGGCGATCGCTCATCCAGCTGCTGGGGGATCTGGGTTGGCCGTTGCCGGCGGCGTGCTCGGCTCTCAGCTGGCCGGCGGCCTTTGCCTGGGCGGCCCACTGCCTGGAGCTGCCATCCCCCGCTATCGAGGAGGCTTACCTCTACAGCTGGGTCGCCAATCAGATCAGCGCCGCGGTGCGGCTGGTGCCGTTGGGCCCCACCGAGGGCCAGCGGCTGCAGTTGCAGTTGGCTCCCTTGCTGGCGGAGCGGGCGGCGCTGCTGGCGGGGTGTGACCCCCAGGAGCTGTGGAGTGGGGGCGTTGGCGCCGGCCTGGCGCAGTTGCAGCACGCGGAGCTTTACACCCGTTTGTTCCGCAGCTGACGATTGTTCCAGCCTGGCCTGATTCGGGCATGAAAACCGCGGCACAATGCGGCCATGCTTTCCATCTGGATCGGTGCCTGCGACCAAGGCCTGGCCTATGCCGGCCTTGCCCTGGGCGTGTACCTCACCCTGCGGGTTCTCAACTTCGCCGACATCACCGTGGACGGCTCCTTTGCCCTGGGCGGTGGCAGTGCGGCGCTGCTCCTGAGCGACCACGTGGCCCCGCCACTGGCGCTGCTGGTTCCCATGGCGCTGGGGGCCCTGGCCGGGGCCGTCACCGGCCTCATCCACACCCGGCTCGGGGTGAACGACCTCTTCGCCGGCATCCTCACCACCACCGGCCTCTACTCGATCACCCTGCGGCTGATGGGCCGCTCCAACATTCCCCTCACCGATCTGCGGTTGACGATCGACAGCTGGCCCGACCTGGGGCTGGCTAGTGATGGCCGCTGGCTGCTGGCGCTGCTCCTGGTGGTGGCTGGCCTGATCGGCTTGCTCACCCTGTTGCTGGCCACCGACCTGGGCCTTGCCCTGCGGGCCCTGGGCAACAACCCGGTGATGGCCCGCTCCAATGGGGTGAGCACGCGCCGCGGTCTCACCCTCGGCATCGCCGCCGCCAATGCTCTGGTGGCCTTGGCCGGTGCCTTGGTGGCCACTTACCAGGGCTTTGCCGATGTGACCATGGGTCTTGGCTCGCTGATCCTCGGCCTGGGGGCCGTGATCGTGGGGGAATCGGTGCTGCGTCCTCGCAGCGTGCCGATGGCGCTGCTAGCGGTGGTCCTGGGCTCGGTGCTGTTCCGGGCCATGATCGCCCTGGCTCTACAGCTGGGCATGGACCCTGTAGACCTCAAGCTGGCCACGGCCCTGCTGCTCCTCGCCGCCTTGGGGCTGGGCCGGCTACGCATCCCCGGGCTCTCCGATGCGGGAGGCCGCTCGTGAGCCTGCAGGTTCAACGGTTGCGCTGGGGCCATGCCCAGCCTGGGGGTGGCTGGCGCCAGCTCTTTGACAATTTTGAATTCAGCTGTCCCACCGGTCAGTTTGTTGTCGTGATCGGCAGCAACGGCTCCGGTAAGTCGACATTGCTCAACCTCGTGGCGGGCACCCTGCAGGCCGATACCGGCTCCGTGCAGCTCGAGGGGCGTGAGTTGGTGGGGATGCCTGATCATCGCCGCGCCCGCCGGATCGGGCGGGTGATGCAGAACCCCCTGGATGGCACCGCTCCGGGGCTCACGATTGCTGAAAACCTTCGCCTGGCCGAGTGCCGCCGCCGCTCGCTGTTGTCCCTGCGGGGGCTGGCCGGACTCCATCCCAGTCGCTCGGATCGGCGTCGTTATGCCGAGCTGTTGGAGGAGCTGGGTCTGCCCCTGGCCGATCGGGTGGACACCCCTGTGGGGCAGCTCTCCGGCGGCCAGCGCCAGACCATCAGCCTGGTGATGGCCACCCTCGGCCAACCGCGGTTGCTGCTGCTGGATGAGCACACGGCAGCCCTCGATCCGCGGGCGGAAGCCACGGTGATGGAGCTCACCGATCGCTTGGTGGCCCGGCTGGGAACCACCACCTTGATGGTGACCCACAGCCTCGAGCAGGCCCTTCGCCACGGCGATCGGCTGGTGATGCTTCAGGCCGGTCAGTTGATCGGCGATTGGAACGCGGAGGAGCGGCAACAGTTCACCCCAGCCACGTTGCGGGCCCTCTACGGTTCCGTCACAGTTGGCACCCACAGTTCCGAGTCCCCATGACCCTTGGGCGGCGTGAGTTCATCGCTTTGATGACAGCTGGCGGGGGTAGCTCTCTCGTTTTGGCGGCCTGCGGCAAGCTCGGTGGCCGGACGGAGCGCAAGGGGCCATTGATCGGCCTCCTCCAGATGGTGGATGCACCCCCACCGAATCTCACCCGTGAGGGTTTTGAGGCGGCCCTCGCCGATGCGGGCTACCGCGACGGCAGCACCGTCACCTTCATGCAGAAGGATGCCGCGGGTGAGTTGCCCAACACCACCCTGGTGATGAAGCAGTTCCTCGGCGACCAGGTGGACATGGTGCTGGCGGTGGGCACGCCGCCGCTGCAGGCCGCCATGAAGGTGTTGCCCGAGTCGGTGCCGGTGATCTTCTGCTACTGCTCCAATCCCTGGGGTGCCGGTGCTGGTACCCCGCCCGGGGGCGTGGGTCAACACCGCCCCAACGTGGTGGGAACAATCGGCACCAACCCCGTGGGCCGCGAGCTCGACCTGGCCCGGCAGGTGAATCCCGCCTTGAAGACGGTGGGCCTCATCTACAACCCTGGCGAGCCCAACTCCGAATACGAGGCCGGCATTCTCCAGAAGGAAGCGGATCAGCGCGGCATCCAGCTCGAAAAGCAGGCGGTGGCCAATTCCGGTGAGGTGTTGCAGGCCGCTCAGGCCCTGGCACAACAGAAGGTGGAGGCCTTCGTGAAGATCGGTGATTACGCCACCATTCAGGCCTTCAACTCCATCTGCAAGGTGGGGCTCGAGAACAAGATTCCGGTGTACTCCGTGGATCCGCCCGATATTGAGCTGGCCGGTTGCCTGGGGGTGATCGGATGGAACTATCGCGATGATGGCTATGCCGCGGGCAAGTTGGCCGTGCGGGTGCTCAAGGGTGAGTCGCCGGCGACTATGCCCTTCGAGCCCCTCACCAAGACCGATCTGCTGGTGAGCCAGGCCACCGCCAAGGCCATCGGGGTGACGCTGCCCCAGGACCTGCTCAAGCAGGCCAACAAGGTGGTGAGCTGAACGGGATGGGCGGCAGTCGTCTGCGCGTTGGTGTGGCCGGCCCGGTGGGCTCCGGCAAGACCGCCCTGGTGGAGGCTCTCTGCCGCCGCCTGCGGCAGCGGCTGCAGCTGGCGGTGGTGACCAACGACATCTACACCCAGGAGGATGCCCAGTTCCTCACCCGCGCCGGTGCCCTGGAGCCGGAGCGCATTCGCGGTGTGGAAACCGGTGGGTGCCCCCATACGGCCATCCGCGAGGACTGCTCGATCAACCGGGCGGCAGTGGAGGACCTGGAGCAGGCCTTCCCCGGACTCGACCTGGTGCTGGTGGAGAGCGGCGGCGACAACCTGGCGGCCAGCTTCAGCCCGGAGCTGGTGGATCTCTGCATCTATGTGATTGATGTGGCCGCCGGTGACAAGATTCCCCGTAAGGGCGGGCCTGGTATCACCCGTTCCGACCTGCTGGTGATCAACAAGATCGACCTGGCTCCGATGGTGGGCGCCAGCCTGGAGGTGATGCAGGGGGATACCGAGCGCATGCGCCCCGGACGCCCCTGGTGCTTCACCAACCTGCACACGGGCGAGGGACTGGATGCCGTGGAGGCCTTTTTGCTGCAACAGCTGCCGACCTAGTTGGCATTCGGTAGCGGCGCGCACAGCGGGCGAGGTCGAATCGGATTCGCAAGATTTTTTGGGGAGGCGCCTTTTTCTTGGGTTCCTCAAACTGTTCGTTTCGCTACCAAGTGGCGCCTGGGTGGCTCGATACGGTCCGGCTTACCGCTGTTCGGCGGGTGCTCATTTCGTGCTTTTAGAACCCATGACGTCTCCCTCGATGCGGAAGACCTCGCTGCGGCTGCTGGGCGGGGCTACCGCTCTGGCTACCTCCCTGTCCCTCGTTGCCTGTGGCGGCGGCGACAAGGCATCAGGAGATTTTGATGGCGAAGTGAAGGTGGGCATCCTTCACTCCCGCTCCGGCACCATGGCCATCTCCGAGAACACGGTGGCCGAAGCCGAGCTGATGGCCATCGATGAGATCAACGCCAAAGGTGGCGTGAAAATCGACGGCAAGAAGCTGAAGATTGTTCCCGTTGAGGAAGACGGTGCTTCCGATTGGCCCACCTTTGCTGAAAAGGCCAAGAAACTGATCGATCAGGATCAGGTGGCTGTGGTGTTCGGCGGTTGGACCTCCGCCAGCCGCAAGGCCATGCTGCCCGTGTTCGAAGCCAAGGATCACTTCCTCTTCTACCCGATTCAATACGAAGGGCAGGAGTGCTCCAAGAACATCTTCTACAGCGGTGCTGCCCCCAATCAGCAGGCTGAGCCTGCCGTGGACTGGCTGCTGAAGAACAAGGGCAAGGACTTCTTCCTGGTGGGTTCGGACTACGTGTATCCGCGTACCGCCAACACCATCATGAAGGAGCAGCTCAAGGCTTCTGGTGGCAAGGTGGTGGGTGAGGACTACCTGCCCCTCGGTAACACCGAAGTGGCTCCGATCATCGCCAAGATCAAGCAGGCCCTGCCCAAGGGCGGTGTGATCGTGAACACCCTCAACGGCGATAGCAACGTTGCCTTCTTCAAGCAGATGAAGGCCGCCGGCATCACCCCGGCTAACGGCTACTCGATCATGAGCTTCTCGATCGCCGAAGAGGAGATCGCCGCCATTGGTCCTGAGTACCTCGAGGGCACCTACGCCGCCTGGAACTACTTCCAGAGCCTCGACACCCCGGCTTCCAAGAAGTTCACCGCAGACTTCAAGGCCAAGTACGGCGACAAGCGGGTCACCAATGACCCCGCCGAAGCCGCTTACATGATGGTGTACCTGTGGGCCGCTGCTGCCGAGAAGGCCAACAGCGTGGACGACAACAAGGTGCGCGAGGCCCTGATCGGCGTGAGCTTCGATGCTCCCGAAGGCAAGGTGACCGTGCAGCCCAACCACCACGTTGAGAAGCTCGTGCTGATCGGTGAGGTGCAGAAGGACGGCATGTTCAAGATCCTCGAGAACAAGGGCTTCGTGAAGCCCGTGGCCTGGAACCAGTACGTGCCCGAGACCAAGGGCTACACCTGCGACTGGACCCAGAACCGTCCTGACGCCGGCAAGTACAAGATGTGATCCGGCAGGGGCCGGCATTGGGCCGGCTCCATCTCACACCATTGCAGGATTGCTGGGGGGAGAGAAATCTCCCCTCTTTTTGTTCCTGTTGTTTGATCTTTTTCTTCCTCTTTGCCTGATCCCTGCGGGTCGCGATGGATCTTCTCTACGACACACTGTTCAACGGCCTGGCCATCGGTTCGGTTCTGGTGCTCGCGGCACTGGGGCTGGCTGTGGTGTTTGGTCTGATGGGTGTCATCAACATGGCCCATGGTGAGTTGATGATGCTCGGCGCCTACACCACCTTTGTGGTGCAGAACATTTTCAAGGCTGTGCTGCCGGAAGCTCTGTTCCCGGTGTACATCCTGGTGGCCATTCCCCTGGCCTTCGCCGTGAGTGGCCTCGTGGGCCTGCTGCTCGAGAAAACCGTGATTCGGCGGCTCTATGGCCGCCCCCTGGAAACCCTGCTGGCGACCTGGGGTGTGAGCCTGATCCTGCAGCAGTTTGTGCGCTCGGTCTCCAGTGCTTTCGCCATTGGTCTGGTGCTGGCGGTGGTGAGCGGTTTGCTGGTGCCCCGCCTCACCCCGAAGCCGTGGTGGCAGCAGCGCTGGACGCCGCTGCTGGGCACGGGCAGTTGGATCGTGAGCGGCGTGATCGGCATCGTGGTGGCCTCGCTGTTGGGTGGTCAGCGGGTGTTGGATCAGCCCTGGTTCAGTGCGCGCAACATCGACGTGACGGCCCCGGTGTGGCTGCGGGGATCCATTGATGTGGGTGCGGTGAACATGCCCGCGGCGCGCCTGTTCATCATTGCGCTCACCGTGGTGGCGCTCGTGGCCGTGGGCTGGTTCCTGCAAAAGAGTGTCTGGGGGATGCGCATCCGTGCTGTGACCCAGAACCGGCCCATGAGTGATTGCCTTGGCATTCCCACGGAGAAGGTGGATGCGCTCACCTTCCTGATCGGTTCGGGCCTGGCTGGTGTGGCCGGTGTGGCCGTGACCCTGCTCGGTTCGGTGGGTCCGAACCTGGGGGGGAATTACATCGTGGATTGCTTCATGGTGGTGGTGCTGGGCGGCGTGGGCAAACTCGCCGGTACCGTGCTGGCGGCCCTGGGTATCGGCGTGCTCAGCTACATCGTGGGTTCCGGCTCCCTGTTGCTGGTGTGGCCGGCCATGCCGGCTGGTTTGAATGAACTGATCACCTTCTTCGCCACAACCTCGATGGCGAAGGTGCTGGTGTTCGCTGTGATTGTGGTGTTTCTGCAGATCAGGCCGGCCGGTCTGTTCCCGCAGAAGGGCCGCATGGTGGAGGCCTGAGCCATGGCCGATCTGCTCTCTTCCCGCAACCTGCGGCGCGCCCTGCCCTGGGTGGTGATCGTGGTGGTGGCCCTGGTGCTGCCGGCGGTGTTGCCGCCCTTTCGCCTGAATTTGCTGGGTCGTTTCCTGTCGTTGGGCATCGTGGCCCTCGGCATCGACTTGATCTGGGGCTACACCGGCATGCTCAGCCTCGGCCAGGGCATCTTTTTCGCCCTGGGTGCCTATGCCCTGGGGATGTATCTGCAGCTGAGCTCCCTGGAGCCAGGCCAGTTGCCGGAGTTCTTCTCGCTCTATGGGGTGAAGAGCTTGCCGGCGTTCTGGCAGCCCTTCACATCGCCGCTGTTCACTGGCTTTGCCATCTGGGTGATTCCAGCCCTGGTGGCTGGCGTGCTCGGCTATCTGGTGTTTCGCAACCGCATCAAGGGGGTTTACTTCTCGATCCTCACCCAGGCGGCCCTGCTGGTGTTTTTCAACTTCTTCAACGGCCAGCAGAAGTTGATCAACGGCACCAACGGCCTCAAGACCGATACCGCCCGCCTCTTCGGTGAGCTGGTGGGCAGTGATGCCATGCAGCGTCATCTGTTCTGGCTCACGGTGGTCTTTGTGATCGCGGCTTGGTTCCTCTGTCGTTGGCTCACGCGCGGTCGTTTTGGTGATGCACTGGTGGCCATTCGCGACGACGAGCCGCGGCTGCGCTTCACCGGTTACAACCCCACGGCCTACAAGACGGTGGTGTTCGCCGTTGCCGGTGCTTTGGCCGGCATCAGCGGCGCCCTCTACACCGTGCAGTCCGGCATTGTGTCGCCCCAATACATGGCGGTACCCTTCTCGATCGAGATGGTGATCTGGGTGGCGGTGGGTGGCCGCGGCACCCTGATCGGGGCGGTGCTCGGAGCTGTTGTGATCAACTACGCCAAGTCCCTGGTGAGCGAACAGCTGCCGGAAACCTGGTTGTTCATCCAGGGTGGTCTGTTCCTGCTGGTGGTCACGGCCTTGCCCGATGGCCTGGTGGGTTGGTGGCGCCAGGGTGGCCCCGGGCGTCTGATCGCCATGGTGGGCTGGCCGCCCAAGGCCGCCACCTATCCGTCGCTGGATCTCGATCCCGAGGTGCAGGCGGAGCACAGCGATTTCGACACCACACCCCGCGGTGGTGCCTCATGACGACAGCCCAACCAGCGATGAATCTGCTTGAACTGCGGGGGGTCACCGTCAGCTTTGACGGCTTCCTCGCTCTCAACGACCTCAACCTGCAGCTGGCCCCCGGCGAGCTGCGCGCGGTGATTGGTCCCAATGGCGCCGGCAAGACCACCTTCCTCGATGTGATCACCGGCAAGGTGCGTCCCACCAAGGGCGATGTGCTGTTCCGCGGAGCCTCCCTCGTGGGCCAGAGCGAGCACCGCATCTCGCGGCTCGGCATCGGCCGCAAGTTCCAGACCCCCAGGGTGTACCAGAACCTCACCCCCCGCCGGAATCTGGAGCTGGCGGTGCGTGGTCCCCATGGACCGGCAGCTCTGCTGTTTGGTTCCCTCAGTTCCGATCAACGCGACCGCGTGCAGCACCTGCTCGGGGTGGTGGGTCTGGAGAGCCATGCCAACCAGCTGGCCGGAGGGTTGTCCCACGGCCAGAAGCAGTGGCTCGAGATCGCCATGCTCGTGGCCCAGGATCCTGAACTGCTGCTGGTGGATGAACCGGTGGCGGGTCTCACCGACGAGGAAACGGCCCGCACAGGGGAGTTGTTGTGCCAACTGGCCGGTGATCACACGGTGCTGGTGATCGAACACGACATGGACTTCATTCGCGATTTGCAGTCGCCCGTGACGGTGTTGCATGAGGGCCACGTGCTCTGCGAGGGCTCGATGGATCAGGTGCAGAGCGATCCGCGGGTGATCGAGGTGTATCTCGGCAGCGAAACCCAGGAGGCCGCATGACCAGCAACCTGCTTGAAGTGCGTGGGCTGAACGTCTTTTACGGCGAGAGTCACATCCTGCGCGACGTTGACATGAGCGTGCGGCCTGGCCAGATGGTGTGCCTGATCGGGCGCAATGGCGTGGGTAAGACCACCCTGCTCAAGACCGTGATCGGGTTGTTGCGGCAGCGCACTGGATCGGTGCAGCTGCAGGATCGGGAGTTGTCTGCCATGGCACCGCACCAGCGGGCCCGGGGTGGCATCGGCTATGTGCCCCAGGGGCGGGAGATCATCCCCCAGCTCACGGTGCGCGAGAACCTGATGCTGGGCATGGAGGCCCTGCCCGGTGGCTTGGCCAGGAATCGCCACATCGACCCGGTGGTGTTCGAGCTCTTCCCCATCCTGGAGAAGTTCCTCAATCGCCGGGGCGGCGACCTTTCGGGTGGTCAGCAGCAGCAATTAGCCATTGCTCGGGCCCTCTTGGGCAAGCCCAAGTTGCTGCTCCTGGATGAACCCACGGAGGGCATTCAGCCCTCCGTGGTGCTCGACATTGAGCGGGCGGTGCGCCGCATCATCGAGACCACCGGCATCAGCGTGTTGCTGGTGGAGCAACACCTGCATTTCGTGCGCCAGGCCGACTGGTACTACGCGATGCAGAAGGGTGGCGTGGTGGCCAGTGGCCCCACCGGAGAGCTCAGCAAGGACGTGGTGGATCGTTTCCTCAGCGTTTGAGCAACAGGTGGGGCTCCGGGGTGTCCCCCAGGGACACCCGGGGCTGGCCGGTTTGGTTCAGAGCAGCTGACGCCAGAAGCCGGCGGGGTCCTGGCAGATGTCCAGGGGCCATCCGTCGAGCAGGTGGATGGGCCGGCAGCTCAGGCTGTTGATCAGCAGCCACTGGTCACCGGCTTGGGGCTCAGGCTCGAGCCGCTGTTCACGCGCCAGGCCCAGCTCGAGAGCGCGTTGTCGCATCACCCCCGGCAGGCAACCGCTGGCCAGGGGCGGCGTTAGCCATTGGCCGGCGCGGCGCACCAGCAGGTTGGCGCTGGTGCCGCAACAGAGTTCGCCGCTGGTGCTGAGCAGCAGAGCCTCATCGGCTCCTGCCACGCGGGCCTCCTGCCGTGCCTGAATCGCCTGGCCGTAGGCGAAGGTTTTGCACCCGCTCAGGCCACTGGCGGCGTTCCGGCGTTCATGGCGACTCACCATCGCGGTGAGGGGCGTGAAGCTGGGGGTGTGGGGTGTGAGCACCAGCCAGAACTGGTGCTGCAGCGGCGGTTCCCCCGGGCCGGGCAGGTCGATGCCGCGGCTGGCGCTGCCTGGAGCCGCCTGGCCTCGGCTCCAGTTCAGCCGCAGGGCTCCACTGGAGGCGCGGAGCTGGGCCCGCTGCACGGCTTGCTCGATCAGCGGCAGCAGTTGCTCCTGGGGCGGTGGTGGCGCCATGGCCAGCCGCTGGGCGGCGGCCTGCCAGCGCTGCAGATGCTGCTGGAGCAGGCGGGGCTCGCCCGCCTCCATCAGAATGGTTTCGAACAGGCCATCGGCCAGCTGCAGGCCGCGGTCGGCCAGGGGTAGGGCCAGCGCGTGCGGGGAGCCCCACTGGCCATCGATCCAGGCGATCGCCATCGGGGATCCGGCCCGCGCGTCTGCCCGTTTTATAGGCCAGATCTTTGGTGCCGATGCTCAGCTGAGCGCCTGTAGCAGCGGTTGCAGCTTCCAGCCCAGCTCGTCGGCTTCGCTGGTGGGATCGGAATCGGCCACGATGCCGCAGCCGGCCTGGGCGCGCAGCTGGCGTCCCTGCAGCATCACGCTGCGGATCAGGATGCTGCTGTCGAAGCTGCCGTCCCAGTCCACGCGCAGCAGCGAGCCGCAGTAGGGCCCCCGGGCCACCGGTTCCAGTGCATTGAGGCGCTGGCAGGCCCGCACCTTGGGGGCTCCGGTGATGGAGCCGCCAGGCCAGCAGGCCCGTAGCAGGCTCGCCCAGCTCTGGTCGTCCCGCAGCTGCCCGGTCACCACCGAGGTGAGGTGATGCACCTGGGGGTAGCTCTCCAGGCCCACCAGTTGGGGCACCTGAATCGAGCCGGGTACGCACACCCGGCCGAGATCGTTGCGCAGCAGGTCCACGATCATCACGTTCTCGGCGCGGTCCTTGGCACTGCACACCAGCTCCACGGCCGCATCGGCATCGCTGGCGGGGTTGCTGAACCGGGGCCGGGTGCCCTTGATCGGCCGGGTTTCCACCTGCCCAGCCGCACTCACCTGCAGAAAACGCTCCGGCGAGGCGGAGATCACTGCTTCGCCGGCGGCGTCCCCCGCGGCCATCACCAGCCCGGCAAAGGGGGCGGGGCAGTGGTGGCGCAACCGGCGGAACAGGGCCAGGCCATCGGGAGTGTGGTCCAGCTCGGTGTCACAGCAGGCGGTGAGGTTGGCCTGGAAGAGATCGCCGTCGGCAATCCACTGGCGGATGCGCGCCACCCCCTGGGCGTAGTGCTGGGGGCTGGTGTGCCAGTGCCAGCGATCGAGGGGGATGGCTGGGATGGTTGGGTCGTCCAGGGGCCGCGGCTGGGGGATGCTGCCGGCCACCAGGTTCGCCAGCGCGCGGTTGCGGCCAGAATCCGTGCCCTCCAGCCAGAGCTCCTGGGTTTGCAGGTCGAAGCGCAGCACCGGGTCGTGGCGGGCGAGCCAGAGGCTGGCCATGGCATCCCGTTTCCAGTGTTCGCCAGGCTCCACCCAGGCGCCTGCCTCGTAGCTGAGCCAGCCCATCCAGTGGCCTGGCGGCAGGGTGGCGAGCCGCTGGAAGGGATCCTCGGCTCCCGCTTGGCCGGGGAGGCCGCGGCAGCAGATCTGTTCCACGGGGGCCGCCGCCAGGGTGGTGTGGCGGCCCAGGGCGCTGCCATCCCCATCCAGCCACACCAGCCCAGCAGGCCCGAAATGATTGGCCAGCAGCTCGGCCACAGCGGCCGGCTCCCGCCAGTCCAGCCGTAGGCGCTCGGGTTGGCTCACGCCCCAGAAGGCCTGTGGCCACTGGCCAGGTCGGGGCGGCCCGCCTCGATCAGCGCGGCATCGCGGATGCGGCAGCTGTCGCACAGGCCGCAGGGCTCTTCCCCACCGCTGTAACAGCTCCAGGTGCGGGAAATCGGCACGTCCAGCCGCAGGGCCTCCTGGGCGATCTGGGTTTTGGTCCAATTCACCAGAGGGGCCCACAGCCGGGCCCCCTGGCCCTCACGACCGGCCTTGGTGGCGAGATCCGCCAGGGTTTGAAAGGCCTCGAGGTAGTCGGGGCGGCAATCGGGGTAGCCGGAGTAATCCACGGCATTCACCCCCAGCACCAGCCGCTCGGCACCCCGCGCCTCCGCCAGGCTCAGCCCTAGGGCAATGAACACGGTGTTGCGCCCTGGCACGTAGGTGCTGGGAATCACGCCCTCCTGGACTCCTTCGGTGGGCACGGCGATCGCGGCATCGGTGAGGGCTGATCCGCCCCAGGCGGCCAGGTTCACCGCGATGGTGTGATGCTCCGCCAGGTTCAGGGCGCTGGCCACCGCAGCGGCGGCCAGCAGCTCGCGGCGGTGGCGTTGGCCGTAGTCGAAGGAGAGGCCGATCACCCGGTAGCCCGCCTCCTGGGCCAGGGCGGCAGCGGTGGCGGAGTCCAGGCCACCCGACAGCAGGGCGATGGCGGTGGGCAAGGGGCTGGATGCGGAGGTCGCCAAGACCATGATGCCGAGCTGGCTGGAGTGGCGTGGTGCTGGTGCACTGCCAGCGGTCCGCCTCAGCGCACCCCCAGCCACTTGTGGCTTTGCAGGCTGAGGCGCCATTGGGGATGGGCTTTCACATGGCCGATCGCCAGCGCTTGTCCTTTGCTGCTCTGCCAGCCAGGCTGCAGGAGCAGCAGGGGTGCAGGTTGGCCGTGGGAACGCGCCTTGGCCGCTGCAGCCATGGCCTCGGCGAAGTAGAGATCGCTGCTGTCATGCACCACCACCTTCAGTTCATCGCAGTGCGCCAGCAGCTGCGGGGTGGGTGGCCTATGGGCTTTGGGCGAGAGGGTGATCCACGCGAACTCGCCGCTGAGCGGATCCACCCCGCTGGTTTCCAGGTGCAGGGGCAGGCCAGCGGCCTGCAGGCCTTGGCAGAGGGGATCGAGGTTGTGGTGCAGCGGTTCACCGCCGGTGATCACCGCGAAGGCGGCGCCCGCTTCGGCGGCGGCTTGGAGCTCCTCCAGCAGCGCGGAGACACTGCGTTGCGGGTGCACCCCCTCCGGCCAGGAGTGCTTGGTGTCGCACCAGCTGCAGCCCACGCTGCAGCCCCCCAGCCGGATGAAGAACGCACTGCGGCCGGCATGCATCCCCTCGCCCTGGAGCGAGTGGAAGGTTTCCACCACCGGCAGGGATGGGAGTAGAGCGACCTGCGCCGTGTTCATGGCGCCGCCGGCAGGATCTGCTGGCTGCCGCTGAGGGCCTCCTGGGGGGAGGAGGGCAGCCGTTGCTGGGCCGCCGCGATCAGGCCACGGAAGAGGGGATGGGGTTTGCCCGGCCGTGACAGAAATTCGGGGTGGTACTGGCAGGCCGTGAAGAAGGGGTGGCCCTTGAGTTCGATCAGTTCCACGAGGCGGCCGTCCGGTGAGGTGCCGCTGATCTCGTAGCCCGATTCCAGGAACAGGTTGCGGTAGGCGTTGTTGAACTCGTAGCGGTGGCGGTGACGCTCGTACACCACCTCCTCGCCGTAGAGGCTGTGGGCCATGGTGCCCGGGGTCAGCCGGCAGGGGTAGACGCCCAGGCGCATGGTGCCCCCCAGATCCACCACGTCCAGCTGTTCGGGCAGCAGGTGGATCACTGGATGGGCGGTGTCGGGATCGAGTTCGGCGCTGGTGGCACCGCTGAGGCCCGCCTGGTTGCGCGCCCATTCGATGACGGCCGTCTGCATGCCCAGGCACAGCCCCAGGAAGGGCACCCGTTGCTCGCGGGCCCAGCGGATGGCGGCCACCTTGCCATCCACGCCGCGGTTGCCGAAGCCGCCGGGCACCACCACCGCATCCATGCCCTTGAGCAGGGACTCCGCCCCCTGCTCTTCGATCTGCTCGGCGCAGATCCAGTGCAGGTCGAGGGAGGCATCGCGGTCGATGCAGGCATGGCGCAGGGCCTCCACCACCGAGAGGTAGGCATCGTTGAGCTGCACGTATTTGCCCACCAGCGCCACCTTCACGGCGGGGCCGGGATTGCGCAGCTTGGTCACCAGGTCCTGCCAGCGGGCCATGTCGCTGTCGTGGTCGGCCAGGTGCAGCACATCGAGCACTTCGCGGCAGAGCCCCTCCCGTTCCATGGCCAGGGGCACGGCGTAGATGCTGTCGGCATCGAGGGACTGGATCACGGCCCTGGTGGGAACACCGCAGAACCCGCCGATCTTGCCCTTGAGTTCTTCGTTGATCTCCCGGTCGGTGCGGCACACCAGCACGTCCGGCTGGATGCCGATCGAGCGCAGCTCCTTCACGGAGTGCTGGGTGGGCTTGGTTTTCAGTTCGCCCGAGGTGCCGATGTAGGGCAGCAGGGTCACGTGCACGTAGGCCAGATCGTGGCGGCCCACCTCGCCCCGGAACTCCCGGATGGCCTCCAGAAAGGGCAGGGATTCGATATCCCCCACGGTGCCGCCGATCTCGGTGATCACCACATCGGCGTTGCTGTTGGCGGCCACCCGCTTGATGCGCTCCCGGATTTCGCCGGTGATGTGGGGGATCACCTGCACGGTGCCGCCGTTGTAATCACCGCGGCGCTCCTTGTTGATCACCGACTGGTAAATCGAGCCGGTGGTCACGCTGTTGAGGCGTGACATGGCGGTGTCGGTGAAGCGCTCGTAGTGGCCCAGGTCGAGGTCGGTCTCAGCGCCGTCCTCCGTTACGAACACCTCGCCGTGCTGGTACGGGCTCATGGTGCCCGGGTCCACGTTGAGGTAGGGGTCGAGCTTGAGGATCGAGACGCTATAGCCCCGGCTTTTCAACAGGCGCCCCAGGCTGGCGGCCACGATCCCCTTGCCGATGCTGGACACCACGCCACCGGTCACGAAGACGAATTTGGCCATGGCACCTCGGGCGACCCTTCAATTTACTGGGCGTCTTCCGGGGCCTACTGAGCCCGGTGGGGCCTGTGGAGGTGAAGGCCATGGGCTTCAGCTCTTCTGATCGGTATCGAGGCTGTGCAGGTAGTCGTGCACCTTGCAGCGGCGCTGGGGCTGCCGCAGCTTGATCAGGGCTCGCGACTCGATCTGGCGCACCCGTTCCCGGGACAGATGCAGACCCTCGCCGATCTGGGCCAGGGTCTGGGGCGTGTCGTCTTCGAGGCCGTAGCGCAGGCGGATCACCGCCGCCTCGCGGAAGCTGAGCTCCTCCAGCAGGGCCTCCAGGTCGGCGTGGAGCTCGTCGCGGGTGAGCTGCTGTTCTGGGGTGGCGTGGCCGTCCTCCAGGAGGTCGCCCAGGTCGGTGTCCTGCTCGCGGCCCACTTTGGTGTCGAGCGACACGGAGCGCGGCACCCGCATCAGGGTGAGCCGCACCATGTCTTCGCTCAGGCCCAGTTCCCTGGCCAGGTCGGCCACGGAGGCGACCCGGCCCTGCTCCGAGGCGATCTGGCGCTGGGCTTTCTTGATCCGGTTCAGCTTCTCGGTGACATGCACCGGCAGCCGGATCGTGCGGCTCTGGGTGGCGATGGCCCGGGTGATGCCCTGGCGGATCCACCAGTAGGCATAGGTGCTGAAGCGGAAGCCGCGGGTGGGGTCGTACTTCTCCACGGCCCGTTCCAGGCCCAGGGTTCCCTCCTGCACCAGATCCAGCAGTTCCATCCCCCGCTGCTGATACTTCTTGGCCACCGCCACCACCAGCCGCAGGTTTGCCTGGATCATGCGATCGCGGGCTCGGCGGCCCTGGTGCAGGGCCTGCTTCAGCTCAGCCACGCTGCTGCCGATCCGCTCGGCCCAGGCGTCCTGTCCAGTGCGCAGGGCGGTGCGCAGGTCGGGAACCGTGAGCTCCACCCGCTCGGCCCACTGCTGCACCGTGGGCCAGTGGCCCAGGTGTGAGGCCAACCGCTGGCGCGCTTCCTCGAGGGTGATCAGCTGGGCTAGGCCAGGGGTGTCGGCACCCAGGGCCTGGCGTTCCCGCAGCAGGCGTTCGCGGCGCTGCACCAGCCGGGCCAGGGTCAGCTCCTCCTCATGGCTGAGCAGGTCCACCCGGCCGATGTCCTGCAGGTAGAGCCGCACCAGATCGGTGCTGTGGGTGCCTTTGGGCATGGGCGGCACCAACGGTGGGACGCCCCCACCATCCGCATAGTGCTGCGCGGGGTGGCGAAACCCTGGGTTTCTGTTCGGGTTCAGCCCTCCTCTGGAGGTTCAGCCGTCCTCGTCGTCCACCCAGGTGCTGGCCACGTGCAGCTCCTCCAGTTGCTTGGCCGCCACACCGCCAGGGGCGCCCGTCATCAGGCAACGGGCCTGCTGGGTCTTGGGGAAGGCGATGGTGTCGCGGATCGACTCTTCACCGGCCAGCAGCATCACGATCCGGTCCACGCCGAAGGCCAGGCCGCCGTGGGGCGGGGCACCCATATCGAGGGCTTCCATCAGGAAGCCGAACTGTTGGTTGGCCTCCTCCAAGGGCAGGCCGATGGTCTGCAGCACCTGGCGCTGCAGGGCCGAATCGTGGATGCGCAGCGAGCCGCCGCCCAGTTCCAGGCCGTTCAGCACCAGGTCGTAGGCCTGGGCGCGGGCCGTGGGCAGGGTGGTGGCCCAGGCGGCTGGATCGGAGCCCAGGTCGTCGGTGTTGGGGGCGCAGAAGGGGTGGTGCAGGGCCTCGAGGCGGTTTTCGCCGGCGTTGAACTCGAACATCGGGAAATCCACCACCCAGAGGAAGTTCCACTGGTCGTTGTCCCGGTCGGGCTGCACCAGGCCCAGCTCGCGGGCTAGGAACTGACGCACCCGATCGAGGGCTTTGTTCACCGTGGCGGTGTCGCCGGCGCCGAACAGCAGCAAGGTGCCGGGCTCAGCACCGGTGCGGGCCAGCAGTTCAGCCTTCGTTTCCTCGGAGAGGTTGTCCTTGATGGCGCCGATCGTGTCGATCTCGCCGCCCTCGCGCACCCGGATGAAGGCCAGGCCGCCAGCACCGGCCTTCTGGGCCTCGGAAAACACATCGCCGCCGGGCTTGATGCGCACGTTGCTGATGGCGTCGTTGCCACCGGGCACGGCGATGCACTTCACCGATCCGCCGGCGGCCACCGCACCGCTGAACACCTTGAAGCCCATGGTGGCGACCAGGTCGCTCACGTTGGTGAGCTCCAGGCCATAGCGGGTGTCGGGCCGGTCGGTGCCGTAGCGCTCCATGGCCTCATGCCAGGTGAGCCGCGGGAAGGGGCGTGGCAGCTCCACGCCTTTCACGGCCTTCCAGATGCTGGCGATCAGGGCTTCGTTGAGCTCCAGGATCTGCTCCTGGCCCATGAAGCTCATCTCGATGTCCAGCTGGGTGAATTCCGGCTGGCGATCGGCCCGCAGGTCTTCATCCCGGAAGCAGCGGGCCACCTGGTAGTAGCGCTCGATGCCGCCCACCATCAGCAGCTGCTTGAACAGCTGGGGCGACTGGGGCAGGGCGAACCACTCGCCGCCGCACACCCGGCTGGGCACCAGATAGTCGCGAGCGCCTTCGGGGGTGGAGCGGGTGAGCACCGGGGTTTCCACCTCGATGAAGCCCTGGTCCTCCAGGAAGCGGCGGGCCGCCTGGATGGTCTGGGCCCGCAGGCGCAGGTTGCCGTTCATGCGCTCGCGGCGCAGATCGAGGTAGCGGTGGCGCAGCCGCAGCTCTTCGCGGGTGTTCTCTTCGTCGTGCACCGACACGGGGAAGGGCAGGTTGCCCTTCACGCTGTTGAGCACAGTGATGGCGCTGGCCAGCACCTCGATGCGGCCGGTGGCCAGCTTGTCGTTGATGGCATCGGCGGGGCGCTCCCGCACCTTGCCCTCCACCTGGACCACCGTCTCATTGCGCAGATGCTCCGCCACGGCGAACATCTCGGCGCCGTTGTCCGGGTCCACGGTGATCTGCACGGTGCCGCTGCGGTCGCGCAGGTCGATGAAGATCACGCCGCCGTGGTCACGGCTGCGGTCTACCCAGCCGCAGAGCTGAACGGCCTGGCCGCTGGCGTCGTGGCGCAGGTCGCCGCATCCGTGGCTGCGCATGCTGGGATCGGGTCTGGGATCCGCGATTGTCCCACTCGATGCGCTGGGTCGCGGCGCCATCAGCGCCGATAAAAGGGACGCTTCACCACCCGGGCGGGTTCGGCCTTGCCCCGGATCTCCACTGCCAGCTCGGTGCCGGGCTTGGCTAGCGCGGCGGGTACCAGGGCCAGGGCGATGCCGGCCTCCAGGCAGGGCGACCAGCCGCCACTGCTCACCGTGCCGATCGGTGTGCTTCCTGCGGCGGCCTCTGCGGCCAGCACCGGATAGCCATGGCGTGGGATGGCGCGTCCCTCGAGTTTCAGCCCCACCAGCCGCCGCTGCACACCTTGCTCCGTTTGCTGCTCCAGCACCGCGCGGCCGATGAATGGATTTGGCATCTCCAGGTGCACCAGCCAGCCCAGCCCCACCTCGAGGGGTGTGGTGGTCGTGTCCATGTCTGCGCCGTAGAGGTGCATGGCCGCCTCCAGTCGCAGGGTGTCGCGAGCCCCAAGGCCGCAGGGCACCACGCCCTCGGCCAGCAGCTGGGTCCACAGGGCCAGGCCCGCGTCGCGGGGCAGCAGCAGCTCGAAGCCGTCTTCGCCGGTGTAGCCGGTGCGCCCCACGAAGGCCGTGGCGCCGGCCAGGTTCAGCTCGCGGTGGCCGAAGCGGGGCAGGCCGCTCAGGTTGGCCCCGCTCAGGACCTCTAGGCGGGCCTGGGCCTCAGGGCCCTGCAGGGCCAGCAGCACCCCGTCGCCCTTGCGGTCGGCGATGGTGATGCCCTCGGGCTCCAGCTGACTGCGCAGCCAGGCCGTGTCGGTGGCGGCACAGGCCGCATTGATCACCAACAGGAGCTGGCCGGTGTTGCCATCGCTGTTGGCCACTTGCCCCTGGTCGTAGACGATCACGTCATCGCGGATGCCGCCCTGGTCGTTGAGCAGCACCGTGTAACAGGCCTCGCCGGGGCCGATGCGGAACAGGTCGGTGGGCACCAGGGCCTGCAGGGCATCCTTGGCCCCATCGCCCCGCAGGGTGAGCACGCCCATGTGGGAGATGTCGAACACCCCGCAGCCCTGGCGCACCGCCTTGTGTTCCTGCACCAGGCCGCTGAACTGCACGGCCATCTCCCAGCCGGCAAAGGGCACCATGCGCCCCCCGGCGGACCTGGCAGCGTCGAACAGGGGGGTGCGCTGCAGCAGCTCAGCAGCGGCCATGGCAACGAGGCAGTGGCTCGGATCCTATGGAGCGCCGCCGAAAGGTGGGCTTCAACAAGGCGAAGACAACCCGCAGGTTCGGTCCGTCCACTGTCGTGAGGGGGTGGACGTCCTTAGTTTGAGCGCCCCCGGTTAGGCCCTGGATGGGCACTCGCCCCTGCTGCCGCAGCTGCCGCCACTGCGCCCCTCCCACGGGAGTGGAGATGGGCTGGTGTCAGCTGCGCAAGCTGCCGATCCATCCCGAACTGGCCTCCGACCTTTGGTGCCAGCACTGGACGGCCCGGCCGCCCCGCCTGCCCGTGATGGGAGAGTCCCCGTGGGTGGAGCCGGAGGTGCGCAATCACCAGCTGGCGCTGGCGGAGCTGCTGGCGGAGCCCTGATCCCAGCGGTTCAGCCTGGATCGGGCCCTGAATTCTGAAAACAAGTGGAAGAAATGCCGCATCCATGCGGTTGATGCGCTGCTGCACCGCGTTGGCTGGGCTGGTGGTGCGATGCTTCGTTCCAGAAACAGGGTCATCCGGAGGTGGGTGATTGGGCGTAGCGCTGGCAGCGGCCACTCCTCTTGAATTGATGGCTGCGCAGGTGGACTGCGAGAGCCTGTCCTTCCCCACGGGAGCCTTGATCTTTTCCCGCGGCCAGGCGGCTGATGCCATCATCTGCGTGCGCAGGGGCATCGTTGAGGTGGTGAATCGCACTGGCGACAAGCTTTGCTATCGCCCGGGTGAACTGTTCAGTTACGAGGACATCGTCTGGAAAGACGGCGTGTATCGCAATGAGGCCATTGCGCGCACACCCGTGGAAGTGGTGAGGCTGGATCGCCTGCGCTTCCTCAACCTGCTCCACAACCACCCCACCCTGGCGGTGCAGTTGATCGGCCAGCAGCACGAACGCCTGCGGGAGCAGCGGGCCAGCGGGACTTGCGCTTATTAGGGTGCGCTCGCCGAGCGCTGCCTAGCGATCCAACAGGAACAGCAGGCTGCGCACCACCTTGGCGGCCAGCACGCTGCTCACGCCTGTGGGATCCAGCTGCGGTGCCAGTTCCACCACGTCCGCGGCCACCAGGTTGTGGTGGCGCAGCTCCTCCACCAGGGCGGCGAAATCACGCCAGAGGAAGCCGCCCGGCTCCGGAGTGCCGGTGCCGGCCATCACGGCCGGATCAAACCAATCCAGATCCACGGTGAGATAAAGGGGCTGACCGCGCAGGGGCTTCAGGCTTTCGGCCATCCGCTCGATCGCCACCAGGCGGCCTGTCTGCCGCAGCTCTGAAAATTCCTCGCGGGTGCCGCTGCGGATGGCGATCTGCAGCAGCTGCTGGCTGGGCAACACCTCCAGACAGCGGCGCATGGCACAGGCGTGGCTGTGGTGGGTGCCGAGCCACGCATGGCGCAGGTCGGCGTGGGCATCGAGTTGCACCAGCGCCAGATCCGGGTGCTGGGCCGCCACCGCCGCCACGGCGCCGGAGCTGATCGAGTGCTCGCCGCCCAGCATCAGCGGCTTGAGGCCCAGGGCGAGCACGGCTTCGGTGGCCTGCTTCACGGCCGCCACCACCGGCTCGGGGGCGCCGAAGGGAATGTCCACGGCCCCCAGATCGGCGATGGCCAGCTCCTCGAGATCCCGATCGAGCTGGGGGCAGTAGCTCTCCAGGCCGCTGCTCACCTCGCGGATGGCCGCCGGGCCGAAGCGGGTGCCGGGGCGGAAGGAGGTGGTGCCGTCGTAGGGCACGCCGAACAGGCCCACCCGGCAGCCGACCGGGTCGCGCTGGCTGCCCATGTAGATGGCGCCGTCGGTGTCGAACAGGGAGAGATCGGCCATGGCGGGGTGAGGGTGGAGGGAATCAGGCGTTGAGGGCGCGCTCGATGCCGGCGGGGATGGCGTCGAAGGCGCCGCGCTGCCAGCGGGGACTCCAGATTTCGGAGCCAGCGACCACGGCCGCGGCGCGGGCGGGATCCGGTTGCAGGTACCGACGGCCGTCGCTGGCGGCGAACGTCCAGCTCCACCAGCCGCTGGGGTACATGGGCACCCAGCCATACATCGGATCGGCGTGGCCGAACACCTCGCGGATCAGCTTCACCGTGTCGAGGTGCACCTGGCGGAAGGCCTCGGGTGATTCGCTCTGGGTGGCGAACACGCCGCCGGGCCGCAGGATGCGGCGGCACTGTTCAAAGAAGGCGCGGTTGAACAGGCCCTCAGCCGGGCCAGCCGGGTCGGAGCCGTCCACGATCACCACGTCGTAGCTGGCGTCCGGGGCACCCGCTGCCCAGGCGATGCCATCGCCCACGGTGAGGTGGAAGCGGGGATCACTCCAGGCGCCGCCGCCGATGGAGGGCAGGTACTGCTGGCTCCACTCCACCACCAGGCCGTCGATCTCCACCATGTCGAGGTGCTGTACGCCGGCGTGGCGCAGGCATTCGCGCGCGGTGCCGCCATCGCCGCCGCCGATCACCAGCACCCGCTCGATGCTCGCCGCGCTGCAGAGGGCCGGATGCACGATCGCCTCGTGGTAGTGGCGCTCCTGGCGCTCGGCCGTCATCCAGCAGCCATCAAGCAGCAGGCCCTTGCCGTAGCGCGCGCTGTCGATGATCGTGACGCGCTGGAAGGGCGAATCCTGCTCGGCGATCACCGTGCCCTCCAGGCCGTAGCGCACGCCGTCGAAGATCTCGTCGATCCAGCCGGGGCTGGGGGCTGGGGTGGCGGAGTCGCCCATGGCACGCAAGCTGGCTCTCTCCAGCCTTGCGCATCGCCGGTGTGTTGCCCGTGACAGGCTGAATGGACGGAGCAGAGGAGATGGCGGGCGAGCGTCCCACGGCGGATCTGCGGGTGAGCCCGGCGGTGCTGATTCCGGCGGCGGAGCTGGCCTGGCGCTTTTCGCGATCGTCTGGCCCCGGCGGCCAGAACGTGAACACCACGGATTCGCGGGTGGAGTTGGTGTTTGATCTGGCGGCTTCGGCGGCTCTGCCGCCGGTGCTGCAGGCGCGGGCGTTGCGGCGGCTGCAGGGGAAGCTGGTGGATGGGACGATCGTGATCGCCGCCAGCGAGCACCGCTCCCAATGGCAGAACCGGGTGGCGGCCCAGCGGCGCCTGGTGGAGCTGCTGCAGGAGGCGCTCCAGCCGCCACCACCACCGCGGCGGCCCACCAAGCCCACCCGGGGCTCCAAGGAACGGCGCCTGGCGGCCAAAAAGCAGCGCAGCGCCATCAAGGGCCAGCGCAGCGGCCGGGTTCAGCTGCCGGAGGATTGAGGGGTAGGAGGGTGTTGTTGCGAGGGCTCAGCCGCCTCGCCGTTGGGCATCTTCAGCTCTGATGTCGGCCTTGGCCTGCTGCCACAAGCCCTCCAGTTCGCCGATCGAGCGGCCCCCCAGCTCGCCCCCTAGGGCCGCCTCCACGCGGGAGAAGCGATCGAGGAAGCGGCGGTTGGTGCCGGCCAGGCCGGCTTCCGGGTCGATGCCGCACCAGCGGGCCACGTTCACCAGGGTGAACAGCAGATCGCCAAGCTCTTCCTGGGCATGGGCCTGGTTGCCGCTGGCCACGGCCTCCTTGAGCTCATCGAGCTCCTCGTGCACCTTGTCCCACACGCCGGCCATGGTGTCCCACTCAAAGCCGGCCGCGGCGGCCTTCGTGGAGATCGTCATGGCGCCGGTAAGGGCGGGCTGGCCGCGCACCTTGCTCGCCAGGCGGTCGCTGAGGGGGCTGGCGGAGGCTGGGGCGGCGGATGCGGTGCTGGCTGCCTCGCGTTCGGCCTGCTCCTGGCCTTTGATCGCCTCCCACACCTCCTTCACGGCGGTGCTGTCGGCTGCCTCGGCGCCGGCGAACACATGCGGGTGGCGTCGTATCAGTTTGCTGCTGATGCCGCGGCTGATCTCGGTCAGGTCGAAGCGTCCGGCTTCGCTGGCGATCTGGGCGTGCAACATCACCTGCAGCAACAGATCGCCCAGCTCCTCGCTCAGCTGCTGATCGTTGCCGTGGCGAATGGCATCGGCCACCTCATGGGCCTCCTCCAGCACGTAGGGCACCAGGGAGGCATGGGTTTGCTCCAGGTCCCAGGGGCAGCCGCCCTCGGGATCCCTTAGGCGGGCCACCACGGCCTTCAGCTCCGCCAGGGCCGCCAGGGTGGGATCGGGAATGGCGCTCATGGCGGCAGAGCCTTGCGGGCTGGGCTGGCCGGTCACCTTCTCACGTTGTGGTGGCGGCGGCGGCTGCGACGCCGCAGCAGGCGCGGGGTTTTGGGCATGGGGTCACCGTCCTGAAGCAAGTGCAGCCAGGCGCTTGCTTCCAGGCCCACCAGGGCCGTGAGCAGCAAGGGGCGTTGCTGCAGCCAGAGCGTCAGGCCTCTCTCTTGCAGGGCCCCGAGGGACGGGGCACCCAAGGGGTGTAGCAGCCAGCAGAGCCCCAGGAGCAGGCCCCCCAGGTAGAGCAGGCGCCCCGCCGTGCCGATCAACGGCGTGTGGGACAGCAGGGAGCGGTGGCGCAGCAGCCGGCGGTAGGGCCACCACAGCAGCCGCAGCGGCCCCCAGCGGCGGGTGGGATTGGAGCGGGTATCGAGATCAGGCGAGAGCAGCAGCCCCCCCAGCAGAAAGGCCAGGGTTCCCACGGCGGTTCCCAGCAGGCCCTGCCACGGCCACCACAGCAGACCGAAGGGCAAGGCCAGTAGCCAGGTGGCCCGGTCGTGATGGCGTCCGCTGGCCATGGACATGCGGGGGCGGTGTGGCTGCAGAATGGCGCAATCGCCCGGTTAGCTCAGCGGTAGAGCGCCTGCCTTACAAGCAGGATGTCGCTGGTTCGAAACCGGCACCGGGCATCCTTCTCACGCGCTGAACATGCGGGCGTGAAGCCTGATCAGGTGGGCCCTGGCGGTGATGTTTGAGGGTGTTCGTAGGTGAGCGCTATGGCTGATCGAGCTCCTCATGGCTCAGCTGCTCGCTGAGCTGCCACAGTCGCTGGCGTTGGGCCGCATCGCGGGCGGACGCCGCGAGGCGGCAGCGCACCGGATGGCCCTTGAGGTTCCCGAGGCCACCGGGCCCGAAGAACTCCCCGCCCTGCACATCCGAGGCGGTGGCGGCATACAGCTGGGGCAGGGCCCCCATGGCCGCGTTCTGGAACAGCGGATCCATCAAGCGGTAGGCGAGTCCTTCCAGCCGGGAGCCTCGGGCGGCCACGGAGGTGGGCTGCAGGTTGGTGCGGGCCAGGCCCGGATGGGCGGCCACGGACAGCACAGTGCTGCCGCTGGCTTCCAGCTGCTGTTGCAGCTCCAGTGCCGTCATCACGTTGGCGAGTTTGCTCTGGGCATAGGCGGCCCAGGCGTCGTAGCGCCGTTCCCCCTGCAGGTCGTCGAAGGTGATGCGGCCGAAGTAGTGCGCACCGGAACTCACGTGCACCACCCGCGCCCCAGCACGTGCCTTCAACAAGGGCAGCAGTGCCTGGGTGAGGGCGAAGTGGCCCAGGTGATTCACGGCGAATTGCAGCTCATAGCCCTGGCGGCTCAGTTGCCTGGGTGGAGCCATGACCCCGGCGTTGTTGATCAGCAGGTCGAGCTGGCCGTGGTCCGTGGCCACCTGTTCAGCGGCGCGGGCCACGCTGGCGAGATCGGCCAGATCCATGGCCAACACCTCGATGCCAGCGCTGGCGATCGGCAACAGGGCCTGGCGAGCCTGCTCGCCCCGCTCGGGATCGCGGCAGGCCAGCAACACCCGGGCGCCCCTGGCGGCGAGGGCGCGGGCTGTTTCCAGGCCCAGGCCGCTGTTGGCGCCGGTTACCAGGGCTAGGCGCCCGCTCTGGTCGGGGATGTCAGCCTCGGTCCACACCACGGCAGGGCAGCGTCAGTGCTCCCATCGTGTCGCCATCAGCTCCAGCACCGTGGGCCCCACCCAGTAGCTCCCGGGGTCATGGCGGCTGGCCTCGATCTCAGCGTCCGCTGCCTGGGCATCGGCGCTGGTCCATAGCCCCAGCCGCTGCAGTTGCAGGCTGTAGACGCCCACGAAGGCCTCCAGCCATTGGGCGGCCATCGACCCGCTGCGGCCTACCACCGGCAGAGGGCGGAGTTCGGCGATCTGCAGGCCCCGCGCCGCCAGTAGGGAGGGCAGTCGCCGGTTGATGTCCGGGTCGCCACCCGCCTGCAGAAAGCTGTGCTGCACGGCTGCGCCAAAGCGCCGGATGGCGGCACCGCCTGGGTGGAGCCCGAAGCTGTCCCAGTGCATGTATTCATGGAACAGGGCCTGACCACCGGGCTGCAGGGCCTGGGGCAGCTGATCGAGTAGGGGCTCCACCCGCGGCAGAAACATGGCCACCCAGCGGCACCACACCAGGTGGAAGGCCTCCTGCGGCAGCGGATCCTCGAGCAGGTTGTGTTGACGGAGTTCCAGCTGCTCCAGCCCTTCCGCCCGGGCCAGGGCCTGGCCTGTGGCCACGTAGTCACCACTCAGCTCCAGGCCCAGCACCCGGCCGCTGGGGCCCACGGCGCGGGCCAGGTCCTGGGCGGCAAAGCCGGGACCGGCTCCAAGATCCAGCACCCGCTGGCCTGGCCGGAGGTCTGCCCGCTCCCAGGCGGCGCGGGCGATCGGCTGCCACAGCTGATGCTGAAAGCGCAGCCGCTCCAGCTCTTCGCCGTGGGTGCCGAGGATGTAGGTGTCTGGCTGGTTCAGTCTTCTGGGAACAGCAGGGCCGCCAGTTCGTCGGCATCTACGTCGTAGACGCGGGCCAGGCTCGTTTCGATGGCGGAGGTCACCTCGCCGGGCAGGAAACGCATGGCGTTGAGGGCGTCCTCGGTGATCTCGTCGGTGAGCAGGGTGTCCTCACCGCCCAGCTTCTCGTCGTTGATGACGGCCATCACCCAGCTCTGGTACGCATAGACCAGATCCGCAAACTCCAGATCCGGATCGTTGAAGTCCAGGGCCATGGGTGGCGCGTGCACGTGCCTCCGCAGTCTGCCCGCCGGTGTGGAGGATGGCAGGTATGAGGAGTGCAACCCCTGACCCGGTGGCGCTGCAGGCCACCCTGTTCGACTTCGCCATTGGCGAGCTGGTGCGCCAGCACCGCGAGAGCTTTCCACCGCTGTGGACCAGCGAGAGCTGGGCCAAGCTGCTGATCTGGCTCGCGCTGAATTGCGGCTGTAGTGGCGACCGTGAAGGCCTGGAGGCCTTTGCGGTGGCCCTGGGGCCGGTGCTCACGGGGCGCCTGCGCCGGATCTTCTTCGAGCGGGTGCTGGAGGATCTCGATCTGCAGGTGATGGCGGATCCGGCCGAGCAGCAGGTGCTGGTGATGCCCGTGGGGCCCTCGGGTCCCCTGGAGCTCGACGGTGTGGCCCAGGCCCTCGAGCGCGTGGGCCTCCAGGGCCGCGTGGCGGCGGATCGCTCCCGCTGGCAGAGCCTGGAGTCGGTTGTTGCCATCCCCTGGAGTGAGCCATGCGCCTGATTGCCGCCTACCGCAATGCCGGCTTTGAGGCCCTGGCCGATGGGGTGATGGCCTTCTTCGAGCGGCGGCCTGATCTGCACACCCCGGGGGTGGCCTTTGGCCCTGGAGCGGGTCCGGACGCCGAGCCCGCCAAGGTGTCCACGGACATCAGCCTGGTGGCCATTGACCGTTCGGATCCGGAGGCCTTTGCCCTGGCGGAGGTGATCGTGCGGGGGGTGAGTGCTGCGCTGGAGCGCTACCTGCAGGAGCGGCCCCTGTTTCGCCAGTGCTGCCCGGACCAGCAGCTGTTCGTGAATCCCATCTTCAACCTGCAGCGCTATGCCCCCGGCGAGGGCTTCAAGAGCTGGCACTGCGATTGGACGATCAGCGATGAGGCCACGGAGCCCCAGGCCCGGGTGCTGGCCTGGATCCTCTATGCCCATGACGTGCCGGAGGGTGGCACCGAGTTTCACTGGCAGGAGCACCACGAGCCGGCCGAGCGGGGCAAGCTCCTGCTGTTTCCGGCGGGGCTGTCCCACATCCACCGCGGCCGAGTGAGCCACGAGCACAGCAAGACGATTGCCACCGGCTGGATCAACGCCGGCACCCGGGAGGCCTATCTCCAGCGCCTGGCGGCAGGCGTTTGAGAGCATGGGCTCACTGCCCCTGCCCTGCCCGTGACCGAGGCTTCCCTGCCCACCACCGATCCGGCCGCAGGCCTGCCCAAGACCTACGACCCGGCCGGCACCGAGAGCCGCTGGCAGCAGGCCTGGGAGAGCAGCGGTGCCTTCCATCCCGACCCCAAGGCCCCCGGTGAGCCGTTCTCGGTGGTGATCCCGCCGCCGAACGTGACCGGCAGCCTGCACATGGGCCACGCCTTCAACACGGCCCTGATCGACACGATCGTGCGCTTCCAGCGCCTGCAGGGCAAAAACGTGTTGTGCCTGCCCGGCACGGATCATGCCTCGATCGCCGTGCAGACGATTCTCGAAAAGCAGCTCAAGGCTGAGGGCAAACGGAAAGAAGATCTGGGCCGCGAGGCCTTCCTGGAGAAAGCCTGGGCCTGGAAGGCCGAGAGCGGCGGCACGATCGTGGGCCAGCTGCGCCGCCTGGGCTACTCGGTGGACTGGCAGCGGGAGCGCTTCACCCTCGATGCCGGCTGCAGCGCCGCTGTGATCGAGGCCTTCAACCGCTTGCACGAGCAGGGGTTGATCTACCGGGGCGAATACCTGGTGAACTGGTGCCCCGCCTCGGGATCGGCGGTGAGCGATCTGGAGGTGGAGATGAAGGAGGTGGACGGCCACCTCTGGTACTTCC
>NZ_JAGQBW010000017.1 GCF_024345835.1 Synechococcus sp. HJ21-Hayes
CTTTTTGGCCGTCGTCAGCTCGTAGTCCGAGAAGCCGAGCTGCTTGCCACCCATCAATCCAGTCCTGGCCTGTGATCACAGCACCATTGTCCCGTGGATCGCTGGGGTTTTCCAGAGCTTCCCTAGCCGTTGTTCTCCACCTCCAACAGGTGAGCAATGAGGTTGGACAAACTGCGGCCCTCCTCGTCCGCCCTTCGCTGGAGCTTCTGATGGAGTTGCCAGG
Source organism: Synechococcus sp. HJ21-Hayes (assembly GCF_024345835.1). Taxonomy (GTDB): domain Bacteria; phylum Cyanobacteriota; class Cyanobacteriia; order PCC-6307; family Cyanobiaceae; genus Vulcanococcus. The sequence goes on from NZ_JAGQBW010000017.1 coordinate 224, forward strand.
ACATCGTGGTTGTGACGCGTTGGGGGCGTCGTTGCATGACGGCGCCTGCGAATTGCTTGGAGGGTGACGGCGGCGTTTGCCGTGCATAAAACGTGGTCATCGGTCTGCCAACTCAGATCGGTCACGGGGTCGGCCGTTGACGCGGCGCGGCCCCACGACACGACGTTACGCCGCTAAACGCAGCGAAAACACGCCCTCCTTGCGTGCCCCCTTGCGTTCAAAGCTGCCCGAATAAGCCCAGAAAGCTTGCTGGAACTGGCTTAAGGCATGCCTTCTAAGCAGCCGGTCGATGGTTCGAATCCATCAGGGGGCGTTTCAGTCAGGGCCTGCTTTCTCGGCCCAAAAGCCTTTCTGACACTGGCTTTTGGGCTGACAGGCTTTGCCGGCTTCTGCTCGCCCGTGCCAGGCTGTGAGAAGGACCTTCTCACATACCTTCTCACATGCCAGCGGTCCCGGAATGGGATGTTCTGCTCCGCGGCGGCGTCCTGCGGGCCCTTGGCCAGAGGGGCTGCCGCAGTGGCTGGACGGTGTCGAATTTCAGGGGACGTGCCCGGCTTCACATCACGGCTCGCGCCGGGGACGGGCATCGCAAGCAGTTGCTCCTGCCGTACCCCTGGGAGTCGGACCAACTCGAAGCCATCCGAGACGGCGTGGTGACGGTCTACGAGGCCTTCCAAAACGGGGCCCCTCTCGAGCTTTCCATCGCCGAGCTGAGTACAGCGAAGGCTGAGGCTGAGGCCAGGCGCCATGCAGAAGCCATGGCCAGCCAGCCCTCAAACCCGCAGCAGAGAGTTCCATCTCCAGCAACAGCCAGCCGCCCTATCTCGATTGACTGGGCCGGCCTGATCCGCCGCTACCAGCAGCACAAGCTGCGCAGCGGTGAAATCAAGGAAACGACCTGGGAACGGCTCTACAAGCCGCGAATGGCGCTGGTTCTCAAGACAGCGAAAGGGCCACCGGCTGCCCGCGATGCAACCCAACTGCTGGAAGCGCAAGCTGATCTGTGGAGTCAGCGCCCTGGATGTCGCACCAGAAGACTGCAAATCCAGTACACCGCTGCTCTGCTCCGTTGGGCGGCCAGCCAGAAGCTGCTTCCAGCCCAATGGGCTCCGCCACCTGACCTCTCAACAATCATCGGCCGATCACGGGAGAGCCGAGCGGTCACGACGCCAATCGCCGTGCCAGACATCCTGGCGATGGTGCAGGCCATCCCGGACCCGCGCTGGCGGTTTGCCTTTCAACTGCTCTGCGCCTTTGGTCTGCGACCCGAAGAGCTGCAGCATCTGCAGCTTCGCCAGGGACGGCTCTGGTGCACGTATGAGAAGGTTGCCTCTCGCGGCAAAACCAAGCCCAGGCCCCTGCGACTGCTGCCCTGTGACCAATGGGCCACGGAATGGCGACTCCTCGAAACCTTTGATCCGGCAAAGCTCCCGCCCATGCGAGCTGGCTTCGGCTCGGATTCCTTCAGTCGCTACCTGCTGCGGAGAGACCACTGGCAAAGCCTGCGCCAGCAGTACGAAACCCAGGGAGAAAAGCTGGTGCTCTATTCCTGCCGGCACGGTTACGCCCACCGGGCCCACGTGATCTGTGACCTGCCGCCCAAGGTGGTTGCCGCCGCAATGGGTCACAGCGTTCAAACCCATTTGGCGGCCTACAGCCGTTGGTGCGGGGATGACGTGGTGGATGACGCCTTCAGCAAAGCGGCCCAACGGCTCAGTGGCATGACGTCGTGAGCCTGCTGCTGTGCAGCGCTACTGCTCACCGGTTGGCTTGATGTAACCAGTGTCGATCAGAAAGGCCCGCAAGGCTTCCGGGAAAGAGCTGTAGACGATTTCCCGGCCCAGGCATTTGCCGTTGTCATCCAGGTCGCCCTTGCACTCCTTCAACCCCCAGTCTGAGGAGTCGTAGCGCTGGGTCATGCGATCCCAGCCGTCATACAGCTCGCCCACCAGCGCCTTGTTGGCGACGTAACCGGCCAGAAACCCATTGGGTGATTCAGGGTTCTTCTGTTGGAACCATTCGGCCATGCGCTGCAGGTTGCGGCGATGAAGTGGTTTGAACTCAGGCCGATGGGACACATCCACAAAGGCATCGCCCTGCAGCTGCCAGATGCGGGCAGGTGCGGTGCTGCAGGCGTAGCAGGCAAAGCGATAGAGGAACCGGTTGTCGACATCGACGATCAGGAAGCGGCCATTCCGCAACGGGTCCTCTGCTGGTGAATCGCCCCCGTCGAAGGGCCCGAGTGTCACCTCTCGCCAGGTCTGCCCGCTGCGATCGCTGGTGAGCACCTGGATCTGATTGCAGCAGTGCGCACCTCCGGTGAAGGACGAGAGCAGTACTTCGGGGTAGGGGTTCTCCGGATCCATTTCTGCGATCTGAACCACCGCAGCTGGACTGCCACCCCATTTCTCGGCGCCAACGAGCCGGCCGACCTCGTTGCCATTCACACGAACGACAGCCACCGGCTGGAGCACATTCGATCCGGACTCGTTAATCCGCCGCTGCTGCTGCGCGTTGACCTCCACGGCGCCACTGCGTAACGAACCGCTCATGCGGTTGTTCTGGTAGTCCATCTTCAGGACCTGGGCGACAGCCGGACTGCCGCAGATGGCACCCACTCCGATCAGTACGGCAATCAAACGAGCTCGCAGAGACACCAGGCAAAAGGCAGGCTGCTCTTCCGAACCGTAGGAAGAGCGGCCGCGCCTGCAACCCCGCTCACTGCTTGAGATGGCGGCGGCTCCAGCCGGTGATCGAGGCCTCGATGTTCTCCCCATGCCACTGCAGGGGACCTTTGCCTTCGGTGCAGCCCCAGCGGCGGAAGTGCTTGCCGGGTTGGAGCACCCCGCGCAGCCGCAGCTGACGCAGGGTTTCGCGGCTGATGCCGAGCAGCTCACAGGCCTCAGCTGTGCTGATCCAGACCCGCTGGCGGGTGGTCGTGACCTGGGTTTCCATCAGCTCCCCGCCAGCTGCGCGCAGCAGCGCTGGAGCGTGTCGACCAACCAGCTGCGGCGGTAGCTCTTGACCTGGCGCGGGGCCCCGTCAACAAACTGTTGGCGACACGGGGGTTCTTCACCGAACTCCTCGCGGTAAGCCCTGGCCACGAGCTTGCCGGCGGCGCAGAACTGGCTGCGCGGAAGCGCTTGCTGGAACACCTCCAGCCAGGCATCTCCCAAGGTGAGCTCCTCGTCAGTCGGCGCACCGGGCAGCAACCCAGCACTGGCGGTGAGCACGTTGCTGCGGACGATGTCTTTGAAAAGAAGCTGGTCGCGCTGATCCAGGCCGCCCAACCGCTCAAACAGATCGATGCTGCGCTCCACCAGGGCGATCACGTCGGCTTCCCGGATCCGAGCTAGAGGTGTTTCCACTGGAGTCGATTGAGCCTGCTGGACGCTCTCCAGGAACCAGCCATCCATCCACACCGCGAAAGGCGCGCTTATCCAGCGGGCCAGGTCGACAGCGACCTGGGGATGAACCCAGGTGCCGCCGCCCTGGCCTTGGCGGGACTCGATCAGGTCAAACATCCGAATTCCGGAGGTTTCAGCGAGGGCCTCCAGATAGGTCTGGCAGCGGTCGCTTTCCCGGTACTTCGACCACTGCTTGTTGTTGGCCTTGCACATGGCCGTGGCATTGACATAGCCATCGGTGATGCGACGGGAGATCGGTGTGCCGTTCCAGGAACGGGAGACCAGAGCGGGGTGACTCATCGAAACGACAGGTGGTGCAGCTGGATAGGACGACGTGGTTGTGGTGTTCATCGGTCTGAATGCGGCGCGATGAGCTGAGCTCCTCTGGCGGCGACGCCGGCGTCAGAGGGAAAGGCAGTGCTGGTACTGAGCGGCGACAATCGCGGTGGCACGGGGCCTGCAAGCACAAGCAGCAGGGTGCTCAGCTGAAAGAGCAGCCCCAGCAGGAGCAGCAGGCGCAGGGAGGCGAGACTGCTGGCCGTGACGGCGACGGTGGCGGGCCGGCGAGTCCGGCAGAAAGCCGGCAGCTGGGGATGGCGACCACCTCCCCGGCTGCTGGTGACGTGAGGCGAGCCCATCAGAAGGCGGCCTCGTCATCGTCATCAACGGCCCAACCGGATCCGTTGCCCGCACCCGTCGTATAGCCCTCGACCTCCTCAAACCCGTCAGTGGGATCGACCTGCTCGAAGGGCACGAACTCGACCACCTGAACGGCGCGAGGCTGGAAGGTCATGCCGCAGCCGTTCTCCCCGTCCCAGTCGTAGATGTCGAAGGCGACGATCACCTTCGAGCCGTTGCCGATGGCGGCCCCATCCCAGGGCTGTTTCCTGGCATCGACGATGCGGGGGCCGTCAGAGAGGGAGCCATCGCGCCGCTGGAACTGTGGCACCTTGAACCGCACCACGGTGATCTCGGTCGGCTTCTCCTTGTCGGGCTTCCAGGGGAAGCCCTTTTCGGCGCGGCGCTTGCGGCTGCCGTGGAGGGCGATGAACTGATCTTCCATCGCCAGCAGGAAGGACTGGGCCTGCTCATCGCTATTGGGGAGCAGCAAGTCGGCCGTCCAGGCCTTGGGCTTGCTCTTGTCAAGCTGGTGTCGGGGGGTGATCAGGTGGGCCCAGCACACTTCGGCAAGGGGCGTACGAAAGATGTCCTTAGCCATGGGTTGAATCGGGGTGAATGGTGGAAATGGGCTGTTGATCGAAGGGAGGCAGGGGTGGTAAACCAAAGCGCTCACGCAGCAGGTGGTGCACCGCTCCACTGGCCGAGAGGTTGTGGTGCTCCATCACCTCTCGGACGCGCAGATACACGTCGGTGCGCACCTGGGTCTGGATGAAGTGGCGACCGGCCTGGGAGCGGGGCTGCTCGCCGTAGCGACGAAGTCCTTTCATGGCTCTGCCGGCGCCGCGGCGCCATCGAGGCCTTGCTCTTCCCACTCCTCAAGGAAGTGATCGATGAAGGCGGCGTGCTGGTGCTGGGTGATGCGATCGCCGATCGAGCGGGCATTGCGCGGCACCCGGAAGTGCTCGCGGAAGGCCCTGGTCAGCTGCTGACGCGCTGCCTGGGGCAGGGCGAGGATTCGTTGGTGGGTGGCCTCGATCTCCTGGGGCATGAGCGGCTCCAATGCGACATCAAGATCAGCCGCTGGAGCGGACTCCTCATGCGAGGCAGGCGAGGACTGAGCCGCATCGACAGCAATAGGCACATCCGCTAGCTCAGCCTTGAGCCGACCACGAGGCTCGCTAGGCCAAGCCTGCTTGGCCAAAGGAATGCCCAGCAGCATAGCCAGCATCCAACCAGCGGCCTGCAGCAGATCGTCGACCTCGTCGGCCCACTCCTCGCTGGTGACCTCAGCGCCGCCAGCGTGCATCACGGTGACCCGGAGCTTGTGGCGGCCGCGGATCTCGACCAGCTGTGCGCTGAACGCTATGCCGGAGGAGAAAGCTGGCCTAGCTGCATCGACCACGGCAGCCAGATCAAGTGATGGAACGGCCTGCACCTGTTCCTGGAAGGAGGCCAGGGCGGCAGTGAGCGCACGCTCGGCGCTGCCCTTTTCGCCGAGAAGCTCGAGAGCATCGGGTGGCACGCCTGCGTGCGCGGGGGATTGCGTCATGGCAAATGAGAGCCGGGCTTGTGCCCGCTGGCCTGAGCTTAGCGGCTAGCTGACGCGAGGTGCAACCCCTGCCTTCCTCGCGTTCATCCGGGTTGACTTGGTCGTCGCCTGCCGGAGCGGAGCGATCATGTGCCCAGCGCCTTTTGCTCCCAGGTGCCGATCCACTGCTCGGGAAGGAAGTCCTCGCCATCCACCCAGAGCTGGGCCAGCTCAACCGAGCTGTAGTCGTCGATGGCCAGCACTTCCGAAAAACGCTTCTGGTGCTCCTTGGGTGCACCCTTGACCAGCTGCTCCAGGCCCTGGGTGACGTCCAGGCCAGCTTCCTTAATTACGCGCCGCACCTGCTGGCGCCACTTATGGCAAAGCTCCTCAGCCCGCTTGGATGTGAGTGTGGGCGCCGGTGCGCTCTGATAGGTCTGGGGCACCGGCACATAGCCGATGTAGCAGCTCCAGAAGTCGACGGCATCCCAGAGCTTGCCGTCATCCCCGCGCAGGGGCTCGGCGTCTTTCAACTGCTCCTTCAGGCGCTGGCTTTTCACCCCGGCGAGCTTGCTCCCCGCGTCATCGAGACGGCGGTTGATCTCTTCGAGCTGGAAGAACGCCTTCTGCCGCAGCTCGCCGGCTTTGCCCTGCTCGATCACCGAAAGGTTGCCGTAAGAGATCACCTCGAACTCGGCCTCGGCGCCCCACTCGCAGGCGGTGTATTGGGTCCAGCCGTTACGGCGTCGCCAATTGAGCAGCATCTTCCCAAACGCTCGGCGCGACTCGTCCTGCCAGTCCAGGACGGCCTGGTAGGAACGCTTGACGGGTTTCTTTTCTTGTGCCATAGCCCGATCCTAGAGTTTGCTTGGCACAGCTAGCCATAGCTTGTTACAGCTTGGCGTGCTTGTCCCTGCAGGCATCGGACTCGGCCAGGAGCTGTTTGACCTGCTGGCCGCTGAGGATGCGCCCGCTCTGGGCCTGGAACTGCAGGGCGAGTGTGTAGGGATGAAGACCTGGATGGCGGCGGGCCAGGGCCTGCAGCTGCCGGCGCAGCTCGGGCCGTTTCATGCCGCCTCCCTGTCTTTCGCAACCAGGCCCAGGACCGCCTGGGCCTGCTGAATGGAGCGGCAGACCGCTGCCACGCCACCTAGCTGCTGCACCAAGCGCAAAAACGCCTGCTGTTCAGGGCTGACCACACCCTGGGGCGCCTTGATCTCCAGGGCGACGAACTGGGCAATGCGCTGGCCCACCATTTCTGGCGTCACCACCACGGAGCGCAGGCCGATCAGGTCGCTGCTGCCCTTGCACAGCCCAAAGCGCACGAAGCGGCCCTGCTGGTCAACCAGGGCACCGGTGTTGTTGCGCCAGAGCCGCACCGGCCCCCGGCCGCAGACCAGGCGGATGCGCTGCTGGATCTCGTGTTCGCTCGGAGAGGAGGCCATACCTCCTGTTGCCGGGCTGGTTGTCAGTGAACGGCGCGCCTACTCGTAGTGCGTCCAGAGGCGCAGCACCTTCACGATCCGCTCCTCCTCCAGAACCTGGTAGACGAGCCGGTGCTGGATGTTGATGCGCCGTGAGCAGGCTCCGCGCAGCTCCCCGACGAGGGCTTCATAGGGCGGTGGCTGCTGATAGGGGTCAACGGCCAAGAGATCCAGCAGGGCCTGGGCTTTCTGCTTGAGCGCCGGAGAAGCCGAGGCGAGCTTGCGGGCGTCCTTCTGGGCCTGCTTGGTGAAGAGAACCGTCCAGCTCACCAGCCCGGTTCGCCGCTCAGCTCAGAAGTATCCGTGGCCATGCCTTCCAGGATTGATTCGCGCATGCCTGGGATCGAGACCAGATGCAGGGTCTCCTGGATGGCGCGCCAGTCGTCTTCCGAGAGCAGGACGGCATTACCCCGCTTGCCGGTGATCTGCACTGGCTCGTGGGACTGCCCCACCTCGTCGATCAGGGCATAGAGCCGCTTGCGGGCTTCTGTGGCTGACACGGTTGTCATGGCATGGCTCTCGCCCGTACGTTAAAGCGTACTGCCGTTTGCCTTGTTGTGCTGCCTTGCAGCCCAGACGTGGTGGGCCCAGCCGGGTTTGTAGCCGCGTTCCTGCTCGCGCTGCAGCAGCTCCTCGAAGGTGCGGCAGCCTGCGGCCGGGTGCGTGCGGCGCGGCCGCTGCTGTTGCTGCTTGGGCTTGGGCCGGTGGTGGGCTGCACCCGTGACTTCCACCAGTTCGCCCTCAACCTGCTGGAGCCCGCGCCTCTGCTCATCGCGTTCCTCGCTCAGGAACAGATGGCCGCAGTCGGGGCAGACCTGTGCGGCACTGGGGCAGCTGCAGAAGCAGACCGGGCAGTCCTTGATCGGAATCGAGACGGCCTCCCGGCGGCGACGGCCAGCCAGGTTCCACGCGCGCTCATCGGTGGGCAGGCCATGGCGATGGGCATTGCCGACGTGATCGAGGATCACCGCCTCCTGCTTGCCCGGTGCGGGACGCAGGGCCCGGCCGACCATCTGCAGGTAGAGCGACAAGGACGCAGTTGGGCGCATCAGGATCGCGCCGCCCACTGAGGGGATGTCGGTGCCCTCGGAAATGATCATGCAACTGGTGAGCACCTCCACCTCCCCGGTGCCGAGCCCGGCGATCAAGCGTTTGCGCTCCTCGGCTGACGTGCCACCGCTCACTGACGCGGCCCGGATCCCCGCAGCGCGGAAGGCGCCAGCCATCTGCTCGGCGTGCTCGACCGTGCAGCAAAAGCAGATGGCCGTGCCGGGGTGCAGCCGGCGCAGGTAGTGGGAGACCGCATCACCGATCGCGGCCCGGTCCCCAAAGGCGCGCGCCGCCAACTCCAGGTCGTACTCGCCCATCCGCTGGTGGAGTTCGGGACCATGCCCCTTGCTGTTTCTGGCTCCAGGCCAGGAGAACACCTTGGGCCGGGCCAGCCAGCCCTGCTCCACCAGCCAGGCCGCTGATGGACCGAGCACCAGGGCCTCGAAAAAGCCGCCGGCCTCAACGCCCAACCCTTTGCCATCGAGGCGTTCGGGCGTGGCGGTCTTGCCGATCAGCTGCGCCTCTGGCCAGGTGTTGATGATCCGGCCCCAGACGTTGCCGGCCACCAGGTGATGGGCCTCGTCCTGAATGATCAGATCCGGCGCTGACAGCTGCCCCAGCCGCCGGGCCACGGTCTGTACCGAGCCAACTGCCAACTGCCGGCCCTGCAGCCGGTGGCCGGGGGCGATCTCATCGGGCTCCAGCCCCCAGGCCCGAACGGTGCCCGTGAGCTGCTCGATCAGCTCGGCCCGGTGGGCCAGCACCAGCACCTTTCTGCCCTTGCGGGCAGCGCCCTGCACGATGGCGCCGATGGTCTGGCCTTTGCCCGCGCCGGTGGGCATGACGGCGCAGACCCGCCGATGGGCCTTGAGGGCCGCGCGGAGATCGGCCAGCAACTGCAGCTGGTAGTCACGCAGAACGATTGACGGCATTGGCACCAGCTCGAGCGGGACGACTGCTAGCCGCTCGCCTTCTATGACTCAGGCTAGCGAGGCATGGCCAAAGCTATTAGGCTGCAGATCACGAGCAATGGCCTGATGCCTGACTACGCCCTGCCGGTGAGTGTCTCGATCACCCAGCAGCAACTCGCCTGGCTGGATGCCCGCAGGCGGCACGGCTCCCTCAGTCGCTCGGCGGCACTGCGGCAGGTGCTGGATGCCGCCATGGACCGCGAACTCCTGCTGGACAGACCGGATCGGGCATCACCGAATCCCACCGCGACCTCAACAGCGAGCAGGTGAGCCGGAACCCATGGCCTTTGATGCCATTACCGCGGCCCGGGGCCGCTGGCCAGAGATCCTGGCTGCCCTGGCGGGACTGAGCGGTGAGCAGCTCAGCAATCGTCATCAGCCCTGCCCGCTCTGCGGCGGGACGGATCGCTACCGCTTTGACGACAAGGACGGCAGCGGCTCCTGGTTCTGCAATCAGTGCGGCGGCAAGGACCAGTGCGGCGGCGCTGGCTCCGGCATCGACCTGCTGATGCGCCGGCAGGGCTGGAGCTTTGTGGAGGCCGCCCGGCAGGTGGAGGCCTTCCTTGGCCTGGTGCCTGATCACCAGGACACCCGTGCCGGCAGGGCCACCAGCCGAAACGGCAAGCCCTGGCGGATGCCCGAGAAGCCTCCCGCCGATGCCCAGCCACCGCCGTTGAACCGCGGGGCCACCGCCCAGTGGGCCTACCGCAATGGAGCAGGGGAAGTGCTGTTCTGGATCCAGCGGATCCGAGTGCGCAGCGGCGGCAAAGCCTTCCTGCATCGCGTCTGGCTTGATGGGGACTGGCATCGCCCCAGCCGCCGCGACGCCTTCAGCTGCGACTGGCCCTCTCCCAGGCCGCTCTACGGACTCCCGGATCTGCTGCAGCGCCCCAACGCTCCGGTGCTGGTGGTGGAAGGGGAGGGCACCGCCGATGCGGCCGCGCGCCTGTTTCCGCAGCACGTGGTGCTCACTTGGGCTAACGGCTCCAAGGCGCTCGCCAAGGCGGACTGGACGCCGCTAGCCGGCCGCAAAGTGACGCTCTGGCCCGATGCCGATGCCGCGGGCCTGGAGGCCATGCAGAGCCTGGTCGCCCTGCTGCACCCGCTCGACTGCCAGCTGCAATTGGTGGCCCTACCGGCAGATCTGCCCCAAGGCTGGGACCTGGCCGATGCCGACTGGACACCCCGGCAGGCTGCCCGGCAGCTGGCGAACGCAGCCCAGCCATGGAGCCCCGCTGACGCGGGTGCTGATGGCGATGACGCTGGTGCTCAGCCAGTAACAGCGCCTGCTGCAGCACCAAGCCCGGGCACGCCTTTTCAGTGCCTTGGCTACGACGCAGACGCGAACTTCTATCAACCCGGCAGCACCGGTCAGGTGATCCGCCTGCCCCGGGGTTGCCACACCGCCACCCACCTGGTGGCCCTGGCACCACTGGAGTACTGGGAGAGCCTCTACCCGAGCCGGACCGGTGTGAACTGGCCGGCAGCAGCCAGTGATCTGCACAAGAGCTCCGCCGCGATGGGGATCTTTGCGGTGGAGCGCATTCGCGGCCGCGGGGCCTGGTGGGACGAGGGCCGCACCGTGCTGCACCTCGGTGATCGCCTCATCACCCCCGAGGGGGAGCACCCGATCACCAAACCCTTCCGCTCGCGGCACATCTACCAACGCCTCAAACGTCTGGAGGGGCCCTGCGGCGTTGAGCCCCTGAGCGTGCAGGAGGCGGCCGTGATCGTGGGCATCGCCAACCGCTTTCGCTGGGAGGTGCCCGCGTCCGGCACCCTGCTGCTGGGCTGGGTGGTGCTGGCACCGATCTGCGGTGCCCTGCGCTGGCGCCCCCATCTCTGGCTCACCGCCGGCGCCGGCTCAGGCAAGAGCCAGATCCTCGATCGCTTCGTGGCGCCACTACTCGGTGATCTGAGCCTGGTGGTGGTGGGCGCCACCACAGAAGCCGGTCTGCGCCAGACCATCTGCTGCGACGCCGTGCCTGTGGTCTTCGATGAGGCGGAGAGCAACGAGAAGGGCGACCAGCAACGCATGCAGGCGATCCTGTCGCTGGCGCGGGTGGCCAGCAGCGAGAGCAGCGCCGAGATGCTCAAGGGGTCCCCCAGCGGTGATGTGAGCCGCTACCGGGTGCGCTCGATGTTCCTGATGTCATCGATCGCCACGGCCCTCAAGCAGGGCGCTGACAAAAGCCGCTTCGCACAGCTGACCCTGCGCAGCCCAACCGAGATGGGCAAGGAGGAGCGGGAGGTGCATTGGCAGAGCCTCGATCGCGATCTCGAACGCCACATCACCCCGGAGCTGGCGCGGCGGTTGATCGCCCGCACCGTCTCGCTGATCCCGGTGATCCGCCAGTCGGTGGTGGTCTTTTCCGCTGCGGCGGCACGGCACTTCGACTCTCAGCGCCTCGGCGATCAGTACGGGACCTTGATGGCCGGTGCCTGGTCGCTGCTCAGTGATGCGGTGCCCACCGAGGAGGAGGCGGAGCACTGCATCGCCTGCCACGACTGGGAGAGCTATAGCCAGAGCACCGAAGTGCCGGATGAGGCCCGCTGCATTCAGACGATCCTGCAGCGCCAGGTGCGGGTGGAGACCGACGACAAACCCGTCACCCGCACGATCGGCGAGCTGGTGGAGCTGGCGGCTTGCCACAGCAGTTGCATCGACGTGAGCCCGGGTTTGGCAGCCCAGACCCTCGGGCGCCATGGCCTGCGGGTGGATCAGGACCGGCTGCTGGTGAGCAACACCGCCAAGGCGATCGAGCAGTTTCTTGCTGATACCGCCTGGCAGAACAGTTGGCCCGTGGTGCTGCTGCGCCTGGCCGGTGCGCAACGGGCCGGACCGGTGCGCTTCTGTGGCGCCGGCATGGTCAGCCGTGCGGTCGCCATTCCCCTGGGCGAGCTGTAACGAGAAGCCGTCACAAACGGGCCAGACATAACAGCAGCGGTAACGCCCAGATCACCTGCCCCGCAATCGATTTGGGCCGCTGTAACGATGTAACGCTCCAGGGATCCGATAGAGCCCCCTATGAATTCAACGGCACATGCACACCCTCCGAATCAGCCCCTGCTGCTTGCCAAAGCCTCTATCTCTGAAAAAGGGTTACAGCGTTACAGCCACCCCTAGAAGCTCCTGCCGGCAAGCCCTCTCGGCTGTGACGCCCATCGTCACAGCGCGTCACACCTGAAACGGTCATGGTCACCACCACCTCCACCTGGCTTGATCCCATCCCCGGCCTCTGGCGGGATGAGGAGGCCCATCGCTACTGGCTGGGCGATCACCTGTTTCCGGTATCAATCACCGGTGTGCTGGCCCATGGCCTCAGCGAGACCGCCAAACGGGCGATCGAGGCCAAGCGGCCGATCTGGGAGCCGCGCGGCACCACGGTGCATGCCGCTCTGGAGCACTACAGCCAGGCCCGCTTCCTGGTGGGCAAGAGCGCCCGTGAGGCCCTGCTGGACGCCGAGACCATGCCAGGCCATCACCAGTACCGGGACTGGATCCTGCCGCTGCTGCAGCTGCCGCTCTGGGATGAGGTGCAGGTGATCGCCAGCGAACGGCTCACCTGCTGCCTCACCCGCAACGTGGCTGGTGCCTTCGATGGGGGGTATGTCTCAGCGGCGCTAAGCGAGCGCCATGGCCAGCCGGTGCGGGTGCTCTACGACCTCAAGACCCTCTCGGCCCACGGCCGGCCCTATTCCACCGCCGCCCAGCTGGGCGGATACATGGTGCTCGAGGCCGCCCAGGGGAACCACTACGAGCTGGGACAGACGATCTGGAGCAAGCCCGGCGAGGCGTTCACCAGCACCTTTTACAGCCGCGAGCAGTGCCTGGCGTCCTGGGCTGCGGCCTGGAGCCGTTACTGCCTGAGCCACCGCCCCTTCTGATCACTCAGGCACCCGCGAGGCAGGCCAAAGAGTTGGCTTGCAATGCAGAGCCACTAGATTGAGCAGGCTCGGAATTGCCCGGGTCAATGATCTCGTGCTCTCTGATGGCGGACCTCCTGCTCGCTGCTGCTCCATCGGCATCCCCCGCAGATGCGGCTGATCTCGATGCCCTGCTGGATGCCGTTACCGCGATCAAGGCCCGGCAGAAGGAGCTGGAGCAGCAACTGGAGCCCCTGCTGGAGGCCCTTAACGCGGCGATGGCCGCCGGCCAGCTGGATCCAGCCTTCTCCCACAACGACTGGGCCTTTGCCCACAGCCCCGGGCGGCTGAGCTACGACTTCCCGCCGGTGGTGCAACAGATCGAGCAGCAGCTCAAGGCCGCCAAGGACAGCGCGATCCAGCAGGGCAATGCCACTGAAAAGCGCGGCAAACCCTTCTGGACCATCCGTGCCCCCAAGACGCCGGCACTGCCGTTCTGAGCCCATGGCGCAGCACTCCCGCCAGCACAGCGCCGCTGATCCGGTGGAAGAGCTGCGCTCTGCAGCCAGCGCAGAAGACGACAACGGCCAGCCGCTGTATGAGCCGACCGACCCCGCCCGACCGATCGGGCATTCCAACCCCCCGCGCCGCACGAGGGGACTGCTCATGCAGCCACCCCCTCGGCCCACGCGGCTGGAGGTGGAGCGCCGCATTGCTGAGGCGCAGTTGTGGATTGCCCAGCGCATTCCGCTGGCACTGATCGCCGAAAAAGCTCGTGAAAGCTGGGGGGTCAAGAACACCCAGACGATCAATCGCTACCTCAACCTGGCCCGTGAGCGGATGGTGGAGGAGCTGATCTCCGACCGGCGCCGCCACCAGGCCGAGCAGATCTTTGCCCTCAACGACTGTGCCCGCCGCGCCATGGACGCTGAGCAGTTCTCCGCGGCGGTGGGTGCCTTCCGGGTGATCGCCGAGATCGGCGGACTGTTGCGGGCACCGATCAAACCACCCCAGCCCCATGGGGGCGGGGCCAGAAGTTGATGGCTGGCCTGCTTCTCGATCCGGCCAGCGACCGCTGGGCCGACTGGGGTCTACTGGATGTCGCCGATCCTGACCGCCAAAAGAACGGACCCCAGGCCCAGCAGGCCTTCCGGGATTTCATCGTGGCCGCTTATCCCGGCTACGCCTTCCACACCTGGGCCGAACGCCTGATCGCCCTGCTGCAGCGCGTGGCCGATGGGGAGCTCAACCGCCTGATCGTCTGCTGCCCCCCGCGGCTGGGCAAGTCGCTCCTGGTGTCGAAGCTGTTCCCGGCCTACTGGGTGAGCCGCTACCCCACGCGCTTCTGCGCCATCGCCTCCTATTCGGCCGAGCTGGCCTATGCCCATAGCCGTGAGGCACGGCACTACTACCGCGCGGTCGGCCACCCCCTCTCAAAGGACTCCACTGCCGTGGGCAACTGGCTCACCCCTGATCGCGGCGGTTGCATCGCCGCTGGTGTGCGCGGGCCGTTTACCGGCAAGGGCTACGCGCTTGGGATCATCGATGACCCCTACAAGGGTCCAGAAGACGCCAACTCCGCCGGCCAACGCCAGAAGCTGATCGAGTGGTTCCAGTCCGTCTGGCTCACCCGCGCTGAACCCGGGGTGAATGGAAGTGCTGGGGCGGCGCAGGTGGTGGTGCTGACTCGCTGGCATCAGGACGACCTGATCGGCTGGCTGCTGGAGCAGGAGAGCGGCAATGCCCCGCAGCGCTGGCAGGTGCTGAACCTGCCAGCCATTGCTGAACCGACACAGCAGCAGATCAAGTTCCCAGCCACCTGCACCATCGAGCCGGACTGGCGCCAGCCCGGCGAGCCGCTCTGCCCAGAACGGTTCCCTCTTGGGGAGCTGGAGCAGATCCGCATCCGCGCCGGCAGTTACTGGTGGAACGCGCTGTATCAGCAGCGGCCGTCGCCGGCAGAGGGTCTGCTGTTCCAACGCGCCTGGATCCGCACCACAGCGAGGCCGCCTGCCCTTATCGGCCGGTCCTTTGCCGCGGTGGTGCTGAGCTGCGACTTGAGCTTCAAGGGGGGAGCGGAGAACGACTACTGCGGCTTCTGCCTCCTCGGCCTGCTGCCTGATCAGGAGGCCCGCCACCCGGCGGCCCAGGCCAAGGCACGGGGTGAGCAGCTCCACCCCAGCGCCGCCCGGGTGCGCTCACCGGCCGACCCGCAAGAAGGCGTTGTCCACCGGATCGAGGTGATCTGGAGCCAGCACCACCGCCTCGACCTGCCGGGGGTGGTCAACTTCCTCGTCCAGACCCTGGGGTCGCTGGACCAGGGTCTTAGTCCTGATGGGGTGCTGATCGAGGACGCCGCCAATGGCCCAGCCGTCTGCCAGCTGTTGCAGCGCCAGATCCCTGGGCTGATTGCCGTGCGGCCCACCGGTAGCAAGGTGAGCCGCGCCCATGCCGTGGCCCCGCTGCTGGAAGCCGGCCAGCTGGCTTTTCGCAGCGGTAACGAGGCCCTAATCAGCGAACTGCTGGGTTTTCCCAACGGAGCCCATGACGACCTGGCGGATGCCTTCTGCCAGGGCGTGATCTGGCTGCAGACCCAGCACTGGCGCAGCCAGGGCAAGGCCACGCCCCGCCCCCTGCTGTTCTCCCGCTGAAGGACATCACCCCCCATTTCTGATGAGCCCGACACCACACGCCCACCGCCCTAGGCCCCAGCAGGCCACCGCTCGCGTGACGACATCAGGTCGTTCCCGAAGCCCGTTGCGCTCGCCTCATGCTGCTGCTGATGCCTTGGTGGTGGAGCACCTGCCCTTCGCCGCCAAGGTGGCAGCCAACTACGCCCGCCGCACTGGTCACCCCAAGGAAGACCTGGAGCAGCTGGCGGCAATCGGGCTGATCAAAGCCTCACGCCGCTACGACATCCACCGCCCGGGCCGCAGCCCCAACCACTTCATCGCCTACGCCAGGCCGTTCGTGAATGGCGAGATCACGCACTACCTGCGCGACAAGGGGTTCTTGATTTCAGTGCCAGGCCGCTGGCGGGAGCTGCATGCGCGTGGACAGAAGTTACTGCGGGAGGGTGTCCCGACTGATCACATCCCCCAACAGCTGGGCCTGAGTGGCCAACGGTGGGCTGAGATTTCTGCGGCCTGTGCGGTGCGGGTGATTGCTATTGCTAACTTGGCTGAATAAAGCCCGCGAGAACAGCTCGGTAGGCGAACTTGCGTCCACTGCTCATTGCGGAAGCCGGAAAAGCTTATCGCGGAATAATCAGGCTAGGGACGCCCTTTTCCAAATAAATAACCGAGCGCAGCAGTGACGATGGGGGCAATGTATTTCCATATTTCTGTCACATCACTCGTGCCCGCATTCGACTTGAGGAGCAAGACTCCGCTCACTAATCCTCCAATCGCAAGGCCGCCTAGCACTGCCAGGCCAGCAATATTGCTAGGCGCAGAGTCGCCTGTGCCAAAAAGTCTTCCAAGCTGACCGGCATCAAGCTTTTTCTCATCCATCCTCTGCTGCCAATCATCTGTCGGCTGCGTATACGTAGCGCTACGGTTTTGAGAAGACTCAGTTAGGCTCACTGGCCATCCTCCCTTGTTCCATCACTCAGGAGCAAATTGACCGCATGTTGGAACATGCAACCGCAACGTGAGCACCCAACTAGAACGACGGGAATCGAGGGGCCGCCAATTCGCACCACACTTGGATCATTCTGAAGGACGATAAGGCTCTCGCCGACGATTTGGAATTGATTTCCGCCGCACCTAGGGCAGGGTAATGTCGCGCTTTCGCGCGTCAGCGAATCTGAGATCAGCTGAAAGCGTTTCTGGTCCATTGAAAGATTCATCCTCCTAAAGCGTTCCTGTTTCTTCGCTGGTCTCCAAAGTGGCATAGAAGAAGGCGATAGCTTGCCCGTGTTTTCGTGAAGATGGCCGCAAACATTTCTAGCCTAGGGCCGAATAGTTGACGAGTAAACCTCTGTGTAGGCCCGACAGCCAAATGCTGCTGGCAGCGCTGATGCCCTCCGGCAATAGCGATCAGTCATTAAGCCAAGTTGCCCTCATCAATCTCGAGTTCCTTTAGCTGGCCTCTGGATCCAACCCTGATGGCCCTGCTCCCGCGCCTGGACTTGGTCCAAGACTGCTGGGACCTCCTCGCCGGCCGCAAGGAGCACTACCTCCCCCGCGGTGAACGAGAACCTGAAACCGCCTACCGACGCCGGTTGGAGGCGGCTCTGCCCTCAGGGTTCTTCCGCGATGCCCTGCGCACCTTCGCGGGGATGCTGGCCTCCAGCCACTGGCGTGAGCTGCCGGCCTCGCTGCAGGCGGTGATCAGTGATGTGGATGGACGCGGCACCGACCTGGGTGTGTTCCTCGAGCGCGCCGACGTGCTGGTGCTCCGCGATGGTGCAGCACTGATTGGCGTGCTGCCACCGCAGCACCTCTGGCCCAGCGAGGGCGACCGCCAGCAGGCGCTGCGCCGTGGCGATCGCCTCTCCCTGCCGCGTCTTGCTCTGCTGGAGCGCCGCGACGTCCTGAACTGGCACTTGCCCGGACCCCAGTCCCTACCTGATGCGGTCAGCTTTCGGCTGCCCAACCCCAAGGCCCAGGACGAGCCCCTGGACCCGGATCGACCCCAGCATCCATGGCTCTACGGCTCCGTTGCGCTTGATGGCGAGGGGATGAGCGTGGAAACCATCGAGCTGGTGGCAGACCCGCAGGCCCCATCTGGCTGGCGACCGCAACGCACGGGGTTGCAGCACTACCGCGGCATCGGCCAGCTGCCCCTGATCTGGTACGCCAGTGATGGCGCCGCTTTTGGCGAGGGTGACCTGCCGCACCTTGGCCTGGCTCATCAGTACCTCAATCACTTCCGCTGCCAGAGCGACTACCAGGAGCTGCTGTACCGAACAGCTCTGCCGGTGGGTGTGCGTACAGGGGTCGTGGGCCCGATGGGGAGCGGCACCAGCGAGCCGGTCGTGCTGGGGCCCAACAGCGTGATCGATCTGCCCGATGGGGCCAGCTTCCAGTTCGTGGAGATCCAGGCCCGCTCCTTGGCCGAGCACCGCGCCTGGCTGGAATCCCTCGACCAGGGCATGCGCCGTGACGCCCTGATCCCATCCGGCGCCCAGGGGGCTCCACGCACCGCCACCGAAATTTCCCTGGCGGCCTCGCAGGCCTATGCGCTGCTGCAGAGCCAGGCGATCCAGAAGGCCTCGATGTTCTCCTCTCTGCTGCAGCACTGGTGCGCGATCACCGGAGAACCAGTTCCCGTGCAGGAGGGCCCGGCGCTGCTGGTGGAGATCAGCCCTCTGGCACCGGCGCCTAAGCCGCAACCCACCGTTGCCGAAATGCTGCAGCTGCATGAGCGCGGCATCGTGAGCGAGCAGGCCCTGCGGCAATGGCTGGGGGATCTGGCCGGTGTGGCACCGGCTTCTGCATGACCATCAGCAGCAAAGTGCCCAGCGCGCCAGGTGGTGCGACGTGGCAACCGCAAGACCAGGAGGCCATCCGCCAGTGTCTGGCGCTGCCCGCCACCGTTCCCTGTCTGGATGCCATCGGGCGGGCGATGGCGGATCTGCTGCGCCAACACCCGGCTGGTGTGCTGAGCGCCCGCGCCCTGCTGGATGCGGTGGCCCTAATCGATCAGCAACTCCTGGACGGTGACATCGAGCGGGAGCAGGCGATCCAGAAGCGCAGCCACTCGGGGCCGATCGCCGGCTCGGTCGCCGCGGCTGGTGATGCACCCCTGCAGAAAGCCGACGTGATCGAGTACGACACGGCGCTCCTGCGTGAGGAGAGCGAGACCACCTACGCCAACCCCAGTTCGTCCGCCATGGGACTGCTACGTCAGCGGCGTCGCTATGCCGACCAGCTGCTGTTGCTGTTGCCCTCCCTCAGCAGCTGGGTGCAATTCACCGCCCAGGCCACAGGGCAGCTGGGCACAACGCCGATGCTGCGGGGTTGAGCGATGACCACAAGCCCCAGACGTTTCACCAGCAACCAACATCCACGGACAGCCGGGTCCTGGCCAGCTACGCCCCTGCAGCCGTTTGCCAATGCACGCCTGCTGCTGGCGGAGAACGCCATCCCCGGTGACACCACCTCTGCTGTGGTGGCGGCGCATGTGTTCGAGTGCTTTCTGGTGCGCGCCAACTACATCTCCGCCAAGGAGAACGGCCCTGGGGTCGACACCGGCGACTTCACCTACAGCGGCATGATCTGCCGGGCCACTCGCCTGCCGCCTCACCCTGGCGCCATCTGGCTCAGCAGCACCTTGAGCTGGCAGCAGAACGGCCGCCGCGTTGCCAGCGGTGGCGGCGTCGCACCGGGAGGTGCGCTCAGCAGCACCGTGGTGGCCCCCTGCGAGGGACTGATCTGGCTGGGGGATCTCAGCTTGCTCAACGCTGCGGGCGCTGCTGATGTGGATCCCTACGCCCAGCACACCGCCTTTGTGGTGCTGGAGTTCGGCGCCGATTACGGCTCCGGCGGCATCGGTTTCCTGGTGCAGCCGCTGATCGGCGAGCGGGTGTTCGGGACCCTCAAGCCGAATCGAGTCGTCTGATTCCTGCCTCGGCAACAGGGGGTGGCAGCGCCGTGATGGGCTGCCATCCCACTGACAGCCGAGACGGGTCATGGCCACTGCATCTGCAACCCCCAGCACCAGCACCGCCCGCAGCGGGGTTGATGGCAACGAACTCCTGGACCTCCGCGAACCGGAGGCCAGCGAGCAGGACAGCACTCAGGCCGAGCACAGCAGTGGCTCTGATGCTGCAACCACTGCCAATGAACCCACCCAGGGATCCGGCGGCGATGGCCTCAGCGAAGCCCTCAAGGCCGAGCGCCGCCGCAGCAACAACCTCGAAAAAGAACTGCGCGGGCTGCGGCAGCAGCTCACCCGCTTCTCGGAGATCAACCCCGAGGAGTACGCCCGCCTGCAGGAGGCCGAACGCCAAAAGCAGCACCTCGAGCAGCAACTGGAGCTACGGGAACGCCAGATGGAGGAGGCCGCCGCCAAACGGGTGGCAGCCGTCAGTGCCGAGCGCGACGCCGCCCATGAGCGGGTGCAGGAGCTACGCAAGGAGCGACTTCTGGAGCGCGCCTTTTCAGAAGCGGAAGGGCGCACCGGCGGCGATGGGCGCGGCACCTTCTTCCAGGTGTTCCGCTCGATGCTCTGGGACTGCTTCCGGCTTGGCAGCAGCAAGGACGGCAGCGATGCGCTCGAACCGTTGGACGCTCAGGGCCAGCCGCTGCTGGGTGATGACGGCCGGCCGATGACCACGGCCGACTACCTCGATCAGCTGCGCATCCACCCCGTGTATGGATTCCTGTTCCAGCAGCGCGGCGCCATGGGCACGGGCGCTTTGCCCGCGGGCACTGCTGCCGGCAGCCTCGGCGCCAGCGGTTTTGGCGAGGTGATCAATCCACAGGCGATGAGCGCCAGCGAGCTGTACCGGGCCGGCTTTGCCCTCAATGGCCGCAGCCCGCGCAGCTGAGCGCCATGACGCGCTGGCACTACTACCTGGCCTTTTGGAGCCGTCGCTCCACTGCCACCGTGGTTCCGGCGCTGAATCGCAGCCAGGCCAGGGATCGTGCTCAGGCCAGGCAGAAAGCCGGCTACGGCGGCTTGGTGGCGATCCAGCAAGCCAATAAGGCCGACCGCCGCCTGATCCGACAGGGCGTTTGGGTGCGGCGGCGCCGCAATGGCAGCAGCCCCCAGTTCGGCTCAGCTCCCGCTCGTGCGGCAGCGCGCAGGCAACGGAGCCGCTACCGGCCCTGGCTTTGAAATCAGCCACTGGCCTGGAGGTGAGCTGGCCAAGGGCAGAAAGGCCCGGCAACGCCGGGCCACAAGGCCGCCGCATCAGAGCACCGAGACGGTGCCGAGGCGCTTGGCGGCCAGCTTGCGGGCCAGCTGATGGGCCAGCTCAGCCGGCAGAAAGCGAGGCTTCTTCACGGGCTTGCCGCGGCGGCCATAGAAGACCGTGACGCGCTCGGCAGCGGCGACCTTGAGCCCAGCCGGGTAGCTGTGCAGCACCAGCTGACGGATCGGACAGGCCAGAGGAGCAGAGGAGGCCATGGGACGGAGGCGAGGAACACCTGTCCCAACGCCCCGGACGACACGCCCTGGCAAGGGCCGCGCAGCGGCTCGCGTTAGCCCTTGCCAGGGTGGGGCGAGCAGGGCGCAGCCCTGCGCTCCGGGGCAGTGCTGGTGATTCCTCGCCGACCCCATGGCCGGATGGCTGCCGGGGCCTGGTTGAGACAGCAGCCGCAACACCGGCTGTAGAACGTGGCGATGACGGCTCCTGAGAACGCCCACAGCCAGCGCTACACCGATGCCCTGGGCTGGGCGGCTGAGCTGCACCGCGGTCAGCGGCGCAAGGGCAAGCCGGTTCCTTACATCGCCCACCTCATTGCCGTGAGTGCTCTGGTGTGGGAGGACGGCGGCAGCGAAAACCAGGCAATCGCGGGTCTGCTGCACGACGCCATCGAGGATGCGGGCCAGAGCCAGGCCTCGATTGCTGCACGCTTTGGCGCGGAGGTGGCCGCGATCGTGGTGGACTGCACCGACACCGCTGGCCCCGTGGAGCCCGGCGCCGAGAAGGAACCTTGGCTGCTGCGCAAGACCCGCTACATCGCCTCACTGGAGGAAAAGCCGCAGACCTCTCTGCTGGTGACGGCAGCTGACAAGGCCCACAACGCCCGTGACCTGGTGCTCGATGCGCGCAGCAACCCCAATGACTGGGAGCGTTTCACGGCTGGGCTGGAGGGCAGTGCCTGGTACCTGCTGCGCGTGCAGCAGGCCCTGAGCCATCGCTTGCCGGAGAGTCGCTCCACCGCCCTGCTGGCAGAAGCGGTGCAGGAACTGCTCAGCAGCGAGCCCTACCGGCGTCTGGTGCCCCATGGCATCGCGCCGGCGGTGTGGGCTGCCAGTTACCTGGAGCGGCCAGAGGCCCATCCCCAGCCTTGAACGTCCTGCGGCCGTTCTCAGCGCTGCGGCCAGGCTGGTTCAATTGTCTGGATCGCGGCGCCGGGCACTGACGATGCTGCCGCCACCGAGCAAGGCCAGGCTGGTGCCAACCGCCGTCTCAAAGGTCTGCTGCAGGTTCTCGGCGTAGCTGCTGCACACCGGGCCAAGCCGCCGCTGCAGACCAAGCCAGAAGCAACCGCCCAGGCCAGCGGCATAGAGCGCGAACTGGGCGATGAACACCCCAGCCACCGCCCGCAGCAGGAAGCGCTCGCGATCAAATCCATCGCCACCAGCCATGGCAGTGCTCCTTGGGGTCAGGGATGGCAGGTGAGCAGCCAGCCGGTGCAGGGACCATCCGCCTGCCAGCGCGGCAGCCAGTTCTTCCAGCTGTAGTGCTGCCCTGCTCCATTGGTGTTGGCGGTGTAGCCGCCATGGATCAGGTCGGCCTCACCGTTGGGGTCGTTGTGGATGGCGACTGTCTCGGTGAAACCGATCACCACGCTCCAGTGACCGCCGCCGCTGGGGGCTGAGGCGGGGCCGTGGTGCAGCCAGCCCACCGCCACCGGCCGCCCCAGGTTGATCTGCTCCTCCAGCGTTGCGCGCTGCCCGTTGGTGGCGAAGTTGGCGGTCAGCCCCAGGGACCGCAACGCCGCCAACTGCGCTTCTGCCGAGGTGGTGTCGCCATAGCGAGCACGGATGACGTTGTAGGCGTCATCGCCACTGACCTTGCCCCAGAAGCGGGCGAGCATGGCGCAGCTGCTGGAGAAGCACTCGCGGTAGCCGGTGCCTGAGGCGTTGTCGTTCTGGTTCTCCCAGGCCACCGGCAGCGGATTGACATGGGACGGAGCCGGCGGCGCCGAGGAGAAGGTCTGCCGCCAGGGGGCGGACTCGGTGAGGATCGTCGGATCGGCCGCTATGACCGCCTGGCGCAACTGCTCGATGCCGTCCGTTTGCTGAGGCTGAGCCTTCCAGTTGTCCCAGAACTGGCGCCAGCGCTCAGCGTTGAACGGCGCCTGGGCAGCAGGCGCAACGGCAGCCGGAGCGGGAGAGCTTGGAGACATGGCAGCAGGGCAGTCCTCTGCTGTTGCCGTTTCGCCAATCCAGTCAGCCGCATTCGGCGCAAACTGTGGGGTAGGTCATCCAAGTCGGCTGATGTGCCTCCTGCCTGAGAGCCACGAGCACTACTGCCAGCTGGCGCGCAATCTCGAGGATGAAAAGTTGCTGGAGCTCGATGCCCACTACCGGCAGAACTCCAGGAGTTCAGTGGACTGGGAGTTGCACGGGATCGTGATGGGCGAAATCCATCAGCGCCGCGAATTCAGGCGTCAGCAACTCGAGCATTCTCTCTGGCTCGCCAGCCGCCGCGGCCGCTTCATGGAAGCGATCAAGCGCTGGCTGATCAGCCGGGGGCTATGGAGCTCGGCCGCTCGTGAGCGCAAGCTCCCACACTCCTTGATCGGCCGGTTGCTGGTGGTGTTCTGGCAGAGCTGCCGGAGCAGCAGAAGACTGGCCATCAACACGCTTCCAGGTCGGCAGACCCCACTAGAGCAACTCTGAGGGGACGGGCGACGGCCCAAAACGCTCAGCGCAGCTGCTCGGCAATAGCCCCTGACATCACTGGGGCCTGGCCCCACCTGTGCCATGGGCCTCACCCTCATCGAGGCAGCCAAATACGAGCACCGGCTTGAGCACCTCGCTGTGCTCAAGACCTTCTCGGAGGGCGAACTGCTCGCCCGGCTGCCGTTCATGAACATCGCCGGCAGCGGCCTCTTCTATTCCGCCGAGCAGGAACTGCCCTCGGTGGGCTTCCGCGCCGTGAACGAGGGCTACACCCAGAGCTACGGCGTGGTGGACCAGCGCGCCGAAGCGGTGCACCTCTTCGGCGGTGACGTGGATGTGGACCGCTCGATCGTGGACCTGATGGGCCCTGAAGCCCGCGCCAGCCAGATCGAGATGAAGGTGCGCTCGATGCGCCTCACCCTGGAGGCGACCGTGATCAACGGCGACACCGCCAGCAATCCCCGCGCCTTTGACGGCCTGAGCAAGCGGCTGCCACCCGGCAACCCGATGGCGATCAACAACGCCTCCGGCGCTATCCCCGGCGCACCGCTGAACTTCGATCGGCTCGATGAGCTGATCGATTCGGTGAATGCCTACGGCGGCAGCAAGGTGCTGGTGATGAGCAAGGCGATGCGCCGCCAGCTCAATGCCCTCGCCCGCACCTCCATCGGCGGTGGTGTGTATCAGACCAGCACCAACTCCTACGGGATGACGGTGCATCGCTACCAGGACTGCGACATCCTCACCGTCGACCGCGATGCCCAGGGCGTCGAGGTGATGGGCTACGACGAGGCGGGCGGCACCAGCTCGATCTACTGCTGCACCTTTGGTGATCAGGGCGTGACCGGCCTGCAGGGCCCGTTCCAGGGCCGCTACGGCATCTCGGTGCGGGACCTGGGCGAGGTGCCCGATGCCCCGGTGTTCCGCACCCGCGTGGATTGGTACGTGGGCTTTGCCGTGCTGCAGCCCCGCGCCGCCGGCCGTCTGTTCAACATCACCCCCGCTGCCTGAGCCATGGCCCTCACAAACGGCAACCCCTTGATCGATGCGGAGACCACCCTGGTGGGGTGGACGAACCGCAGCGCCATCCGCAACAGCGAGCACACCTTCCTCTCCGGTGAGGAGGTGCTGCTCAACACCAAGCTCGATGCGGCCTCCCGCTTCTCGCTGGTGGCCTCCCATCCCGGCGCGCCTGCCGCGGTGGAGGTGGAGTTGCTGCTGGCACCGGTGCTGCGCGATGGCACCACCGGCAGCTGGATCAGTGCTGTCCGCGTTGCCCTACCGGCAGAAGGTGGGCGGGTGGAGGCATTCCTCTCCGGCCATGACATCCAGATCTTTCCGGCGGATCTGCCCAACCTCGATCTTCCGGCGGTGTGTTTCGCCAAGGCGCTCGTGACCCCGACCACACCAGCGGGCATGCACGTGGGTCTGACGGCCACCATCGCGGCCTGAGCCCATGGCCCGCAAACGCTCCACCAGCCCCGCAGAGGAGCCGGCAGCCGAGCTGCTGCCGGCGCAGCCCACTGCGATCGAAGTGGCACCAGCCATGCCGACCCGCCACGACCTGGTGGATCCCACCGTTCCGGCCGGCCTGGCGCGAATCAGTGACGGCAGCCAGGAACGCTTCATCTGGCCGGTGCATCTGAGCGGCTGGCAGCAGCAGGGTTGGACCCTGATCGCCACCGCCGCCGGCGTTCAGATCACGCCGCAGCCGACAGCGCCTGCAGAAGTGATCGAGGCAGCGCTGGCCGCAGCAACGCCAGAGCCGAGCTCATCCGAAGCCAGCACTGCGGCAGGGGAGGCTGCCAGTTGGGAGCTGGAGAGCAGCGCCGCAGGCGAGGCGCTGCTGCTCGACGACCCGCTGCTGTGATTGGTGATCGCTCCCGTGCGCTCCCACCTGCCATCCCAAGCGAGCAGCACGGCAGCCAGCCCGCAGCTAGTCCGCCTGCTGCCGCCTTTTGGCTGCCCGGGCGAGAGCGTGTGGGTGCCTCCCGTGGAGGTGACCCGCTGGGAGCAGCAGGGCTACCGCCGCGCTCCCATCCCCGCCGCACCGCTGGAGCTGGCCTGGTTGCCGGCGGTAGCCGTGCCGCAGGACCCGGCCAACAGCACAGCCGTTGTGGTGGTGCTGCTGGCTCGGCCGCCGCTGCCAACATCCCTGACGATTAATTGGGGCGACGGCAGCGTTGAGACCTGGCCCTGGCCCAGCGGCGACAATTCGCCGCGGCTGCGCCATGCCTATGGCTGCGCCCAGGACTGGCAAGTTTCGGCAGAACTGAGCGGCAACGGCATCACCGCCGAGCTGGCGGTGCATCTGCTGGGCTGCCCGATCTGGCCTCCACCGCCACCCCTACCGCCGGGGGCGATTCAACCGCTGATCCCCGGCAGTGGCCTGCTCGGTCAACCCTTTGATGGGCGCCGCCGCGAGCAGTGGCAATTGCAGCGCTGGAGTGGCGGCACCAGCAGCGGCGGCGTACCCGCCAGCGATGGCTCCAGCCACACCTTCCTGCGGGCCGATGGCCTCTGGGCCACCCCTCCGGGCAGTGGCGGCGGCACCCGCTGGTGGAGCGGAGACGGACCGCCCGGTGACCTGCCTGATGCCCAAGCCGGCGACTACTACCTCGACACCCGCAGCGGTGATCTCTATCAACTGGAACTGAGCTGATGCCCTGGACACGCAGCACCAACCTCAAGGGACCCTCGATGCTGCGAGTGGCGCGGCTGCCGGCGGCGCTCAGCACGACTTCCAACACCAGCTGGCTCACCCTGTTCACCACAACCCTGGCGGCGCAGCAGGTGCTCTCCTTCTCGGCGGAGCTCTACTTCTCCAGCGGCGCCAACAACACCGGCCTGGTGACCACCCTCTCAGGCCCCGCCACACCGCAGGCGGTGATCCACAACTTGGTGACCGGTGAATCGCTCACCAGCTTTCGCAACCTCACCGCCAGCAGCTATGACACACCCCTGATCGGCACCACCTCCGCCGGAAGTTCGGTGCTCAGGGCCCAGGTGAGCGGCACGGTGGAAAACGGCGCCAATCCTGGCAACCTCAGCCTGCGTTTCCGCTCAGAGGTGGCCGGCACAGCGGTGACGGTGCTGCGCGGCTCCTGGTGGCAGGTGCTGCAGCACTGAACTCCACTCAGCCGAGCGCAACAACGGCAATAGGGGGTGTGCTCCCGCCGGCCACAGGGCCGTTGCTCTTTCATGGCCTGGATTCCCTCCGGTTCGCTCAAGGGTCCGCAAGGGGATCCCGGCCCGCAGGGCCCCCAAGGGGTGCAGGGCCAACCCGGTGCCGATGGCGCCCAAGGCGTGCAAGGCCCACAGGGACCAGCGGGGATGCAGGGCGCTGCAGGCCCGGAAGGAGCGCAGGGCCAGCAAGGCATCCAAGGCGCACCGGGCCTGGGCATCACCTTCAAGGGGGATGTGGTCACCGTGGCGGACCTGCCCGCCGATGCAGCCCAGGGCGATGCCTACATCGTGCAGGCGGATGACTCCTTCCGCGTGTGGGATGCCACCAGCAGCACCTGGGTGGATGGGGGTTCGATCCAGGGACCCCAAGGCATCGCCGGCCCGCAGGGACCGCAAGGGCTGCAGGGAGAGCCCGGGCCACAGGGCCTGCAGGGGGTGGAGGGCCCAAGCGGCCCCCAGGGCAGCCGCGGCACCGGCTGGTTCACCGGCAGTGGCGCACCCACAACCGTGCCCGGATCTGTGTCGGGTGACTTGTATCTCGATCAACCCAGCGGCGATGTGTACGTGCTGAGCTGAGGCCCAGCGCTGCGTGCTGATCACGCCCGCCGGGCCGGGATGGGCTCAGGCCAGCATCAGCCGGCGCTGCGCCTCGAGCTGGGAGCGCCGCAGCAGCTCCTGCTCGGCCAGCAGCCGCTCATCGAGCTCATCGATGCGAGCCAGGCACTGCTGGATCGCGGGAATCACCTCTTCCTCCAGCAGGGTGATCTCCTCTTCTCCATAGGGCTGCTCGATCCAGGTGCGCCGCAGCGCCAGCCCGCGCCGGCGCAGCAGGATCTCCTGCACCGAGCGGATCGTGGATTCCAGCAGCAGGAAGGGATCTTCCTCAGGCCGGCAGAACGGTGATTCCGCGGAAGCCGGGATGCCAGCAGCAGAGCGTGTGGCCATGACGATCGGCGCCGAGAGCGGCGCAGTGACGGGACCGATCCCAGCGGAGGCCCGACGTCAGGAGAGCCTCAGACTGGAGAGGCCCGGAGCAAGCTCAGCGGGAAAAGTCGCGCTCAGTGCCATACGCAAAGAAGCACCTGTGCGATCGATCGTCGTGGTTATGCCATTGGTTGCGCTGCCCTGTCACCTTCTGCACTGGTCCCGCGAGCTGACCAGAGCAGGCAGGTGAGCAGCGATTTCAGCCCACCCCATGCTCCGTGTTCACGGGACCCGCGACAGCTTGCTGGCTGCATTGGCAGCTCACTGGGCCGATCAGCAACTGCAGATTCCGGCAAGCCTCAAGCCCGCCATGCGGCCGATTAGGCGGAACCCACGGCCGCTGAGCTGAAGTGGAGCCTGAGCACTACTCCAAAAGCTGCAGACGCAAGGAAGTGAGGGCCTTCTTCTGGGCCACCGCTACGCGCCCATCGGAGTCATCCACATCTGCGCCGCAGCCGCAAATGGAGGCAGGCCCACAGGGATGCCCTGGCATGTTGAGATGGCCTGGCCGATCCTTGATGCAGGAGCTGATGGCTGATCGGCGAGGCAGGTCGAGACTGGCTACGGCTATCCGTCGTGACCGTCGGTTCCGAATACCTTGTGATGGGCCACCTGATGCGGCGCAACATCCTCACCTACGAGGCCCCATCGGGGAATGAGGGATATGACTCGATCTGCCTCCATCCGGATCCACGGCATCAGCCTGGGCCGGATGAGAAAGCACATATCCGCGTGCAGGTGAACAGTCGCTATGCAACCGACTTCGACCGAGGCTTCCCTGTCAAGCAGAAAAGCCCGGGCGCTTTTGACTATTTGATCGTTGCCTTCCCGAATATTGGCAACTTCTATGGCAAAAAGATGGCAGCACCGGGGCGCAAGAACCCGAGTCCTATACACTGTCCCAGGAGTTCATCAGGGAACCACTATTCGAGCTCAACCAGGGAAAAGTCAAACTCAAACGGCTTCAGGCCGAAATTGAGCCATTCAATAATGAGAAGGGCTTCGATCTCATCGCCAAAGACATCGGCATTCCAGCTCCCAGAAAGAGTCGCGCGACGCTAGAAGGCTAGCTGTAATGAAATTTAGGCTAATCCAGTCGAACAACAGGGGGCTCGTGACGCGGCCAGGCGACAGAACCTTTGCGAGCAGGGGTCCCGCCAAAGGCGAAGAAGATCATGAACTGCCCACGTTGTTTATCTGGGCCAAGAAACCTGACCGACTCCTGGCCCGCTGCTGGACCCGCTGGACCGGCGAGAAGCTGGAAGAGGACTTTGTGTATGAGGTCACACGGTTTCGCGATCTCATTGATCTCCATGGTGACACTCGATTTCACCAGTGGTGCTCTCGGCAGCTGAGGCGGCAGATGTGGGAGCTACAGGGACCAACTCTTGAGATCAGCGAGGATTGCTGCCCTAAGCCGGAGGCTGTGCATGAGGTCAATCGACTCAAGGGGGCTTCCGGCCTCCAGAGGAGAAAGGCGCGCATCATGGCCCAGTCTCCAGCACTTTCGGAGGGGGAAAAGGAGCGACTAGACCAGATCTATGGACTTCGAGACTCTCTCAACAAAGCTGAGGGGCGTATCAGTTATCACGTTGATCACATTCATCCGCTAGCTGCTGGCGGCCTGCATCATCCGGACAACTTGCGCGTTCTGGAAGCCTCGGAAAACATGCGCAAAGGAGCCAAGCTCCTTTGTACTGCCAATGAATCGCAGGAAGCTTGTGCGAGAAGAAGGCAGGAATACTAGAGACTCCTTGCGATATTCGGCGCGACAAGGCAACAGGGGTGCGCTTCTGCTCAGGCGTCAAGCAGTCCCGAAAGGCTCAATTTAGCTCGAGCCCCTTGAACGTCGCCGTCTTCACATCGTTGTAGAAAATTGGATCGATCTTGTCTATTACGTCGGTATTGACCTCTAGGAAGGCGCGCTTGTTTTCGCCGGGGATGAGAGCACAGCGGGCACCGTTGTCCATAGCGACCTGAAGTGGTTCCACCAGGGAGCGGGCGGCTTTGATGTTGCCCTGGATGCTCATGTCGCCAATCACGAGCATGCCGGCACGGGCAGGGGCCCGCCTGATGGCCGAAAAGGCGGCCACAAAGAAGGCCACGCCCACCTCGGCTTCCACCTTGTTCCCCAGCAGGTCGATGGCTTCCACGTTGTAGTCGTAGCTGTCGGCCTCGTGGCTAATCGAGAAGGCGCTCTTGTTGGCCTGTAGATAGGCGAAGGCGCGCTGGATGGATTCCTTCATTTGCCCGCTGATCCCCCCTGCAGGCTTGAGCTTGCCGTTGCCTGCAGCGATGGAAACCTCCAATCGATAGAGGCCCACCGTGCCATCCCCGGTTACGGACGCGGTGTAGACCGAACCCGGTGCCATCGGCTCCGCTGCGATCAGATCCTGACCGCCCTGCTCGGGCACACCAACGAAATGATCCTCGCCCGTGTCGTTGTCTGAGTAGCTGAAGGAGGTCTGGCTGTACTCGAAGGAGCCCATCTTCTTGAGCTGCTCCTTGACGCGCCTGCGGCACTCGATGGCGAGCTTGACGATGTCTTCCAGGTCTTCCTTCGACGGTTCCCCATGGGGATGGATAATCTTGACCAGCCCGGATACGGTGCGGCGCACGGCCTTGCGGTCGCGGGTGTTGAGGTGACTGCCCAGGCCGAAGTGGCTGTCGCAGAGCTCGGTGTAGTTGAGTTTGCGCAGGACGCGCAGGGCCTCGGCCAGGTAGTCGATTACGAAGCCGTAGTGGTCCGTGAAGAACTCGTTGCGCATGTTGGGCACTTCCCAACCCGGCAGGTAGCAGTGCAGCCGGTCGATGAAAGCCCGATCGTCGCGAATGATGTCGGGCATCGGGGCAAATAGATGCCCGGTCTGCACCATCACATCGATCGGCTGCTGGGTGTTGCCGAACATGGCAATGCTGGCGTCGCCGGCAAAGCTCTCGGCACCCCGCTGGAACTGGCCCGACTCGCAGTAGGTCTTCATGGTGGTGATGACCTCCTTGGGCATCTTCTGAAGGTCGGCCACCTCGTCGAAACCGACCACGTCCCAGATGGACACCATCCCCTTGACCTTGCCGTTCATGTGGCCGAACAGATTGGCCACCGTGGTGGGGCCCGTGAGCAGGGCCGCGTAGGGGGAGAGCTCCTGCACCGCGAAGCTCTTGCCAGTGCCGCGCGGGCCTAGCTCCACCAGGTTGTAGTTGCGCTCGCAGAGGGGGATCAGGCGCAGCAGGAATAGGTATTTGAGCCGCTGGCTGAACTGAGAGGGCTCGTAGCCCATCGAGCGGATCAGCAGATCGATCCACTCCTCGGTGCTGAACTGGGTGCGCAGCTTGCGGTACTCATCCAGGTTGAAGCTGGCCAGCTGAATCGGCGTGAGCTGGCTGATCGAGAAGGGGGCCTTGCTGTCGCTCTCATCCCACTCCACCTCCACCTGGGCCCAGACCCCACCGGTGAGCAGTCGCTCGAAGGCATGAACATCTTCATCAGAGATGCGCAGGCTGTTGCTGCCGAAGTTGACGCACTCGGCCACATAGGTGTTGCCGACTAGGCGCACCTTCACCTTGTCGATGAAGGTGTAGCGCCCCTTCTGCTTGACCTTGCTC
This sequence comes from Synechococcus sp. HJ21-Hayes, assembly GCF_024345835.1. Taxonomy (GTDB): domain Bacteria; phylum Cyanobacteriota; class Cyanobacteriia; order PCC-6307; family Cyanobiaceae; genus Vulcanococcus. Next base: position 31,455 of record NZ_JAGQBW010000017.1, read on the forward strand.
TGAGCCTTGGTGGCCTCGTCGGGGCGGATGTAGTTGTTGGCCAGGGTGTCGCGAACAACCGAGAGGCCCAGCTCGATGGCGGCCGAATCGGAGGAGGCGCAGTACTTGCCGAGCAGATACTCGAGCACGAACACCGGCACGTTGGCGCCCACTTTCACGGCCCGCACCAAGTCTTTGCGGACGCACTTGCCCGCGAAGACCTGATTGACCTTGTCGTCGAGGGCGTCGCGGGTGGCGGTGCTCATGGCTGGCTCAGGGGGCAATGGCTGGGGCGGGGTGCTCGGCAGAACAGGGCGGCTTGTAGATCACCGGCGAACGACAAACGGGCTTGTGGATCACGGATCGGTTTTCGTGATCCACAAAATGGGTCATGGTCGCCCATCCAGCAGCCCGTCGTAGCAGGCCCGGCTGGCGTTTGCAGGAGCCAACAGCGGGATCAGTAGCTGCCAATCCAGCTGTGGAGGAGGGAAGCAACCCAGGTGGTAGAAAACAGGACCCATCAGCCGATCAGATCCACCGGCAGATCAGGACTCTTGTGCAGCACCAGATCCGTCGCAGCATCGCGGAGTTCTAGGTAGAGCTTCTTGGCGCTCACCTCGGCGGGAAGCATCAGACCGATGGTGGCGACCTGGCCGGGAGTGAGGGTGAGGCGGTTGGTTTCGCGGTCGAGCTCGGCGCCGATGGCCTGGATGGGGGTGGCGACGAGGTCGTCAGTCTTGCTGTCGTAAGCCGCCAGGACGGCCTGGCGTTCGGACCCATGATTCATCAGGTCGACTGGTAGCTGGATCGGCAGCATCAGGATCCGGTTCGTGATCTTTTTCGGCAGATCACCAGGCCATGCTTCCTTCTTGGATCGCTTGCCCTTGGCGGCATTGCCGTCGTCTTGCGGAGCAAAGCCCGTTGGGTTGCAGCGGAAGCTGAGTAGGGGGATCAGCACCTCCTGAGGGCTGGTGCCGCCGTGGTGATAGCAAAGGCTGCCGCCTGCTTTAAGCACGCCGGCGGAGCGGGGCACCACTACCGAGAGCCCCTTGCTGCCGTAGCCCAGATCTGCTGGCGGGATCTCGATGCAGGGCTCCTGCACGGCTGATGGATGGCCCAGCCAGCAGCGGCGCTCCAGCTTGAAGGTTTTGCCGGCAGGGGGTGGGATCCGCATCGCCGGCTCTCGGCCCAGGGGCAGATGCAAAAAACCGTGATCGGCCGTGATCACGAAGCGCTCCAGCGACTGCTCCAGGGGCAGCGCAGCCAGACGGCGCACGGCTTCTTCGATGGTGTCGAGCTCGCGCTGCATGTCGGCGCGCACATTGGCGAGGCGCTCGTCGCTGTCGCGCTCGCCGGCCTCATCGATGCCGATGCTCGTGATCACCACCGGGCCGGAGCCGGCGAGCTTCTCCAGCAGCACCGCGTCTTTGCTGCGGATCACCTCCACCAGGTTGAGCACCACCGCCGCAGGCACCCTTTGCTGCAGGTGGGCCAACCGTTTGGCCTTATCGCTGTTCCAACCCACCGGCACGCCATCTACCACTGAGCAGGGTTCGCCGTCGCCTTCGGTGACGGCAAAGCTGCGCTCGGCGCCGGGCAGTAGGGCCGACATGCCCACCGGCGTGATCGAGGGCAGCGACGCTTGGGCGATCTCGAGCCGCAGATCGCTGAGCTGCTCGCGGCTCCAGCCGCTGAAGCGCTCGTGCAGGGAGGCGCCCATCTCATAGCGCAGGGCATCCACCCAGAACACCACCGCCCGGCCGGCCCCCGGCTGCACCCGTTCGGCCCAGATGCGGGTCTGGGGCATGGCGCCGGGAATCAACCAGCCGGCCTGCTGGAAGGCATCGGTGAAGCGCTGGGTCTGCTTGTCGAGCAGCTGCTCGTAGCGGGTGCGCAGCTGCTCCAGGCCCTGGGCCACTTCGACGGCGGCAGCGCTGAGCTCGGCCACCTGCTGCTCCAGGCGCCGCTGCAGGCCATCCACGTGATGGGCCAGTTCAGCCTGATAGGCCAACCAGGTTTCGACGGAAGCCGTTGGCTTGGGCAGCTGGGCTTCCGCTTGATCGAGGGCCAGGCCAAGGGATGCCGCGGTGCGGGCCAGCTCCCACTGCAGCCGCCGCTGCGACTGGGTGGGATCGGTGGGCTGCCCCACCAGCCAGAAGCTGTCGTGGCGGGCAAGCACCAGCTCCTGGGCTTTGGCGGATTCGCCTTTTGAGAGGAAGGCATCGACGCTGCGCAGCAGGAACTGCTCCTCGCAGGGGAAGGTGTCGATCGCACCGAGCACGCCAGGCCGTTCGCTGCTGATCAGCTCGCGCAGGCCCAGCTCTGCTTCCACGCGGGCGGCGATGGCGATGTAGGCGCCGGCATGGTTGCGGCGCAGGGCCTTCACATCGGTGAGGGCGTTCTCCTCTGCGGCCTTGCCCACCGGCAGTGATTGCTTGGCGAAGGCGGTGAGCTCATCGCCATGCCAATCGTGGAGGAACTCGTGCAGCAGCAGTGCCCGCTGGGCGCGCTGGCGCCAGTCGGCCAGCGTGGCGTCTGCTGGCAAGCCAAGGCCCCAGCGGCTGTGGAGCAGATCCTGCAGTTCGCTCTCCAGCCCCTTGGCGGTGATACCGGCATCGCACTGATCGGATGCCAGCCAGAGCCGGGCCAACTCGGCATTTTCAGGTGGACTGCTCATGCCACCGAGATGCTGGCGGAACAGGGCCTTGAGCTGGCTGAAGCCACCGTCGCCAGATTGCTCCAGGGCGATGGCGATGTCGCGGTAGGTGAGATCGGGCCGTTTGAGCAACTGCTCCACCTTGTCGGGCTCCATCACCTCGCGCAGGTAGACGCGGGCCCTGTTCACCAGCTGCGCCTCGAAGACCGTGCCAGCACGGATCAGCTCCAACAACGTGGACCGGCAGTCGGCCTCGTGTCTCTGGGGCAGGTAGACGAGCAGAGGATCGGGCAGGTCTGCGCAAACCAGCGGCTCAAGCTGGTTGCGCAGGGCAAACAGGCTGGAGCCCGCCACAACCCACTGGGCTTGCAGCTCGCCGAGGTTCAGCCCACCGGGCGCCTCGTCGCTGGGCTCGCTGGTGGCCAGGGCATCGAGCAGCGAGCGCAGTTGCTCTGCAGGGTCAAACAGCAGCACCACCCGGTGCAGGCTGAGCTGCTTGGAGAGCTCTTGGCAGAAGCGGGCCTCCAGTTTGTTGGGAGCTGCCTGGGTCATGGATTGGACGGGCTCGGGCTTCGGTAGGCCTGTTCGGGGTGATTGGGGATATCAGGAAAACGCCGTTCCAGTAGCCCGTCTTTCACCATTGGGCTCAGATGTCGATCCGACAAATTCTCAGGTTGGCGATTGAGCAGACCAGCCAGCCAGGCGCCTGTTCGCCACTGGTCTGAGCAGAGTTGACCGATCACCTGTCGAAGCTTTTCCTTGCGGGGCCTAGTACCCAGTGAGGCGAGAGCTTGTTGCAGGGCAGGATCCAGGCCCAGGAAGTCGCCAACTGTGACGGTGCTGGAGATCGGCCCGGACTCCCCTCGATCCGCCCCGAGCTCCCCTCGATCCGCGGGCAGCTCCCCTCGATCCGCTGCCAGCTCCCCTCGATCGAGCACCAGATTCCCTTGACCGGGACGATCGCCAGCCAATAGCCCGGGATCGAGGGTGTAGAAACTCTGCGCGCCCGCTCTGTGCAGCTCCAGCATGGAGCGATCTCGCAGGCGTCGCAGTACCTGACTCGCGGCGAGGGTGTCGAGGCCCATCAGTTGCCGCAGGCTGGCGTTGTCCACCTGCGTGTTGCGGTGTGCCTGGAGCAGGGCTCGGAATTCTTCCTGGGTCAGGTCCTCGGCGGCCAGCCGCTCCACAAAGGTGCGGTCGGCTTCGGTGAGGGTGGTGGTGTTGCCCAGCACCACCGAGACGTTTCGGGCTGTTGGTTCAATTCGGGGTGCTGGCAGGAAGGCGTCTTCCATCTCGGCAAACATGCGCGGGATGCCTTCCCCCTGATCGCGGGTGAGGCCCAGATCCACCAGGGTGCGCATGAGGCGTGGGTTGCGGCTGCAGTGCACGCGCTTACGACTGAGCAGCTCCTGAAGGTCGAGCTCGGGCAGCAGGCCGCCGGGGCTGACGACTTCCATACGGTCGTCGAAGAGCCAGACTTCGATGCAGTTGCCCTGAATGCTGTAGTCGCGGTGGGCGATGGCATTGAGAAGGGCCTCCTGCCAGGAGAAGCGGGGATACTCGCTCACGGCCTGAAAGCGGTTGCCCACCAAGCGGGAGGGCTGGCGCATCAGGCCACCGATCACACCGACGGCTTCCTGCCACACCTGCGGCAGGTTCCCCTCGATGCGCGGGCGCTCCTCCACGTTGTGGGTGGCGCCAAGGCGCCGCTCCGTTCCGACCACGCGGAACACCCGCACGCCGGCGTTGGGGTGATCAGGGCCCAGACGAGCGAACAGCAGTTCAGCGGCTTGACGCAGCACCAACTCCGATCCACGGCGATCGGCCAGCTTGCGCTTGAGCAGGTAGTCGGAGTCGCTGAGGGATTCCAAACCGGCGCCACGACGGGCCTGCGCCAGCAGGTCGCTGTCGAGATCGCTGAGCTTCAGGGCGGAAGGGCGGCTTTCGTGGCTTTCGACCAGCCCCTGAAGCTTGAGGGCCTGGATCTTGCTTTCGCTGCTGTCGACGGTCTGATCGCCCATGCGCAGCGGAAAGCCATCGCCTGTCACTTGGACAGGACCATCCGTGCTGGGCACGTCGAACACCACCAGCTCGTGTCCGTCATGCGGCACAACGAGACCTGGGGGCAGTGGTGGCTCGCAGCGCGACTGGGGAACAGAAAGCAGCGTCTGCAATGCCGACTGCGGCAGTTGATGACCGGTGATGGTGTGGTTGTCTTCAATGCCAAGGATCAGCACACCGCCTTCTGCATTGGCGAAGCCCGCCACATAACGCGCCACTTGATCGCGCACTTCTTTGCGGTCGCGCGGTTTCTTGGCTTCCGGAGGGCCGTGGAACAGCGACTTGCGATCGAAGTGCTGCCCTTCGTCCTGGTGGAGAAAGGGCGTCACATCGAATCCAAGCCCAGGGGCTGTCATCCCGCCTCCTCCAGCTCCACTGCTGCCCGCCCCGCCTCCGTGAGCACGTACCTCGCCCCACGGGCGGCACCCAGCTGCTCGATCTGACCGCCCTCTTTGAGCTGTTTGATCACGGCGGTAAGAGAGGCCGCTTCCACACCCAGGAGCTCGGCGATGGCGTTGCGGCCAAGGCCATCCGCTGGCGCGGCGGTGAGAGCGAGGAGGGTTTGCCGCGATGCCTCGGCATCCACCACGGTGGCGGTGCCGCGGGGCTTGCGTGAGGTCCCGCCAGTAGACGATCGTGTCGCGCGAGGCGCACGGGTGCGGGTTGGCGTCACCGGTGGTGGTGCGACCAGGAAGCGCTCCAGGGCGTTCTTCACCGCAGGCTTGCTGTGCTCGCTGATCAGCGCCTGCAGTTCAGTCTCTGAGAGCTGCCGCGGCAGCCAGTTGCCGTTGTTGGTTTCCTGCCAGAGGCGTTCTTCAAGACCGTGGGCGATCGCCAGGCTGCGATCCGTGGTGCACTTGGGAATCACCCGCTCGGGCCAGAGGTGGAAGGAGAGATGGGCCCAGTCGTAATCGCCCTTCACCAACTTGACCCAACACTCCTTGCACTTCTTCTGCCAGGGGGTGTAGGGCGTGATGCGCCAGAGGATGGCGTGGTTCATGATCACGCCGTCGTTGAGATTGGGATTCCAGAGCGGTGCGATCAGCTCCAGCTCGCCCTTGAGAATCCGTAGATCCTGGAGCAGGGTCTGCGCCTCCTGAAGCCGGGTGGCTGCATCACCGGAAAGGGCTCCTTGGGATTCAAGTTCGAATTGTTCGCGCTCAGCCTGCTGAATGCGAGGCTCGACGAAATCACGGAGAACTCGATACAGCGTGTCCTGCGTGAAGCGGTGGTAGTAAAGCCAAATGGAATAGCTCCCACTTGCCGCAGAAAGCTGCCAGTAGATAGGAGCCTGCCGGCGGCTTTTGGAGTAGCGCTTGAGGTGATCGGCGAAGAAGCCAGCGGGTTTGCGGAAATAGTCGCGGAGCGACCTCACGCCGAGGATGTCGCAGGCTTCGCGTTCAATGGCGTCAGCCGTTGGAGCTACTTCTTGGGCACTCCAGATGATTTCGATAACCTGGCGAGTGCTGCGCTCGAGATCCAGTGGATGATTCCTATCGTCCACGAGGATGCCGCCCCACGCGACAGGTATCGGATACGAAGCGGGCACATCCCCTGCCTGGGCGGGCATTCCTTGCTTGTTCCGTAACTGACCAGGGGCACATCTGGCAGGCGCTGCGAGTATCAACTCTTCATCAAGAACAATATTCTCCGTCTCTGGCTGATATGCCCACCTCCCAAGCGAAACTCCCAGCAACCATGAAATACATCGGGACGCATATTCAGGAGCATCGTGGTCTGAGCCATGCTCTCCAAAGTAAATCCGCCATCGTCCATCCGCAGGGGGAATGCGATTTTCAAATGCTTCCTCCATCTCCTCGTAGTCGCTGCCCGAAAATCGATAAGCAGACGCAACCACAAGGTCAGCTTCTTTGCGGTATGCACATAGTGCTTCCAGGCAGACCTGCTCAATCTGGTTCAGTTCAACAGCACCATCTCTGAGTCCGGCGCCGATTTTCGAGAAGGGAAAAGAAAAGTTTCTTGTTGTCTCTTCATGCTGATGGAGCTTGAAGACTTCTTTGACCGCCGCGCCAGCGCATCGGCGAAGGTCTGCCTCCTGCTCTGTGCTTAATCCGGGCCAAGGAATCCTCTGAACCGTTCCTACTTCATAATGATTTGGATGGACTCCCGCCTTGCCTTGAAGTTCTCCGATGAAAAGACTTAACAAGTACTCAACCGGACGCGAGCCGAGAAAACCCAGCAAAGCTAGTGGGTGGATGTCATCACTAAAAACGACCGAGCCTGAATGACCAAATCCGCTACCCTCTGGCTGAAGCCTGGGATTAAACCCCAGCACCGCCTTGCTTGGATAAGTTACGCCCGGCTTGCCAAAGAACTCAACTCCCTGAACCCTTGCTCGCCCTGTGGCCAGGATCTCCCTTAGACCATTCTCAAACATGCCCACCCACGTAATGTCATCCCAGTACGGGCTATATGTGCTGCTCTTGGTATAAGGAGTCCAGGCCACCGATTCTGCAGGCACTTCCCACCAGGCTCTAGAAAAACGTGCTTCGTCTGCAGTGGCAGTTCCTTGTTTGACTGTTCCTCCATTGCCTTCAAAGGGAGGAAGATCTGCGACGTTTCTTCGCAGTTGAGATGAGACCCAGTAGCAAAAGGGTCGCCCTGGAAATGTGCAGACATCTACAGGATGAACAAGATATGTCTGAGGCAGACTCCTGCCCCATTTCAGGCTATCAATGCAATCCCTTAGTGCAGGTTGGATCTCCTTCTCTCGAGTTAAGCGGAATACCGCGGATGCTCCGGCCGATGATCCTGTCAAAACCATCGGTGACGCGGTCACGGTGGCATCATCTAGCACCTCACCGGCAAGGTGACTGCCGACATCTAGGTGCATCTTCTTCCCCAAAAATAGGGTTTCTCGCCATCTCTCAAATACGGGTTTGAACCACGGCGCAGTAGCCAACAAGAAACCGACCTTCCCACCATCCGTCCAGCGGAGTGCAGCTTCTCTAACAAAGGCAGCGCCTATATCCCGACCGCAGGCCGCCAGTGTCGAATCGAGTAACTCAAGGGAAGCATGTGATGCATCGCCGAAAGGTGGATTCATTAACGCCACGTCGTATCGTTTTCGGCAGACATCAAGGAAGGCAAATCCCTGCGCCGCATCCTCTGCAAAGAGTTGTCGTTGGAAGCCTCCTGCGCTTTCGGCTTGTTTGGCGTATTCGCTCAGCGCGCCGTAGATGCGTTCCTCAATGTCAATCCAGAAATCTGTAGTAAGCCTCTGAAGGCCATTGTCAATTGATGCGCTCGTCTGGCCTAGCGCTACTAATTCTTCTCCGCTAAAAAGATTCTGCTGGTGAACAGCAAGTTCTCGCCATTGCTTTCTCGCTTGATCAATCGCATCACGTATTTCTTCTTCGATCTTCAGCAACGAACCGGCTTCGCCCGCCAGCTGCATTTTGTCGAAGATCGCCTCCATAAGTTGGCGGACCAGACCTCTTTCTGCCTCTGGGAATTGCCGATCAACAAAATCGGCTAAAAGCTCCCGTTCTCCTGGCATTGGCTCGGCGCAGACCACATTGGAGCGACTAATTGGTGGGCGATCAACAACCAGCCGTTGCTCTTCCTGCCAGGCACGCTGTGCTCGCAGCCAGAGTGTAAGACGGGCGATCTGGGTGGCTCTGGGATCAATGTCGACGCCGTGAATGTTGTGCTGCAGGATCAGCCGTGGAACTTCTCGCAGGAAGGAGGCTTTGTCTGCAAAGTCGGCTGCATAAGCAACAAATGACGAAAAAGTATCACTATGATTTACCGGCTGGTCAGCTCCTTGGGCGACCTCCCATGCTTCCCTGTAGATCTCCAGGTACAGATCAAAAGCATAGAGCCCAAAGTGCATCGACCCGCAGGCCGGATCCAGCATGCGAATCTCTCGAGGATCTTTGAGAGGACGATGGGGAATGTGCACCGGCTGGCGCAGCAGCTCTTCTTGGCCAAGTGCTTGATCGGTATCTGGCTGCCCGGGAGCTTCCTTACCGGGCTGCAGCCAGATCTCAGTCGGCCGCCGCACCAGATAGCGGCAGCGATCCTTCAGGCCCGTATCGCCCTGACGCATCTCGTACCAGATGCGGCCTAGGGTGTTGTCGGTGAGGAACTCCACCACATAGCGAGGTGTGAAGAACTGATTCCTCACCGCTAGTTCTCGGCTGTTCCGCGGTGCTGCTGATTCCTCGCGCATCTTCTTGCGCTCGGCATCGCCGTTGAAGTACTGGTACACCCAGCCCAGGGTTTCGTCCTCGCCCCAAAGCTCAGCCAGCTCCGGTTGGTTGAGGATCTCCAGCAGCTCCAACAGCGCTGCACGTTTCGGCCATAGCAGGCTCGCCGGATCACGTGGATCGAAGAGCGCTCGAAGCTCGCGGCTAACATCCTCAAAGATCGTTTCCAGATAGATCCGGTAGCTGCTCTCCTGATCCGCCAGCAGCCCCTGGGCCACGGCGGTGAATTCCAGGAAGCCGGCACTCTCCAGCCCTCCGCTCACGCAGGGCCGCACAAGCTCCCGGGCTTCCATCAGCTTGAGCGCCACGAAGCGGTTCAGCGCGGTGAACGCCATCTCCCGCAGAGCGAGAAGCAATGCTTCCTTGCGGTCGTTGATCTGGGCTTCTTTGTGCTCGATCCAGGCGATGAGCTTCTCGCTGATCAACCGCTGTCCGGCCAGCAGGTGCGCACCGGGCTCCTCTGCCCAACGCACTTTGTCTACGTCGATGTCGTAGGTCTGCAGCAGCTGGCTGCGGAACTCCTCCTCCAGCAGGCGACGGGCATCCTGGGTGGCCTTCTGCAGCCTGGTGCGTTGTTCCTTTTCCATGGTTTAGCCCCTCCTCACTGCAACAAGACCTTGCGGTCGTTGCCCAGCTCTTCTTCGCAGCGCTGGCGGATGCGACCCAGCACCTCTTCGAGCCCATCGGAATCAAACGGCTCGCGGCAGAGCTCCCGCACGATCACCTTGCTCACCTCCTGCTCTGGGAACGCCCACTGCTGGGCTTTCTGCTCCTGCTGGCGCAGCACACCTTCGAGCATGGCGGGCTGATCGCGCAGCCGCACCAGATCCAGTCCCTCGGCGGCGCTGGCTCTCTGCATCAAGGGTTGCTTGAGCTGCTCCTGCCGCTCACTGTCGAGCTCGGTAAAGCCTGGGGCCTGCTCGAGCTCAGCCATCCGCTGCTGCACCTGGGCGGCCAGCGCCTGTTGGGCGGCGCTGCGGCGCTGGGCGTAGGCGTCTTCCAGCTTCTTGGCGAGCTGGTCGATCTCCGGGAGCCGCTCGTAAAAGCTCAGCGACTGGAGCAGGTCGCGCAGCTGATGCTCGGCCTCGATCAGCTCCTGCGGCAGGTCACTTTCCAACTGCAGCTGTCCCCAGAGCCGCTCACCCAGGGCATGGCGAGCCCGGCGCAGATCCTCCATACGGGACTCGAGCACCTCCTTGATTGCCGTGGCACGCTGCCATTGCTCTTTGACGGCCTCAGCGCTGGCGCGGAAGGCCTTCACCACCTCCTCATCGTCACTGTCCTGCCAGGTGGACACCTGCTCGCAGGCCTGATCCAATGCTTCCCGGCCAGGCAAGTCCAGCGGCACCATCGCCTTGCTGGCGGCATTGAGGTCGGCATTGACGCCCACCGCCGTGTTGCGGATTTCCTTCGCCAACGGAGCTGCTGCGATGCCGGCAACGGTTTTGCCGGCGAACTTCTGGAACTGCAAGGAGGCCTCGATCACGGCCTGGTGGCTGAGGCTGGCCTCATGCAGGGCGAACGCCGTGGCCCGGAAGGTGCTGTTGTTGGTGAACAGGGGGCGAACCTCGGGCTTGCTCGCGCCCACGAAGCTCTGGGCGTTGTGGGTGGCCTTCAGTTGGCTGCCCACCTGCAAAGCCGCCACCAGGAACTTCACCGCATCAAGCGTCCAGCCGTAGGGCGCATCGGCGAAGTGATCGGCCAGCTCCTTGCCGCTCTGGCCGCCTTTCACCTTGATGCGGTTGAGCACCGCCTGCAGGGCCGGGCGGTTGGTGTCGATCACCCACTGGCCGCCCTCCTCCTTGCAGAGGCGCAGGGTTTCGATCGAGCCGGTCAGGCCCTTGAGGTTGTCGGCGCTGAGCAGCTTGCTCAGTTCGTCGCCACTTGGGCTGACCGCCGCTTCCCCAAAGCGCTCGTAGATCTGGGCCAGGCCATCGCTGAGGGCCTGGCGGATGGCCTCCACCGCCCGGCTGGCGTTGGCACCGACGGCGCAGGGTCCGCCGTTGAGCAGCACCTGGCCGTGGATCAGGGCCTGATCCACCAGCCGGCAGGCCTCCTGGCGGAAGCCCTCCAGCTTGCGCCGCTCCTCGCTCACCAGCTGCACCTGGCCCTTGCCGCTGGCGTCGCGGCCCTTGAGATCGATCACCTTCTGGGAGCGGAACCACTCCCCCAGCGCACGATCCAGCTCCGGGCTGGGACGCATGGCCCAGAAGAAGGTGTTGGTGTCTTGCTGGCTCTGCTGGCGCAGCTGCTCCACCCGATCCTCGAAGCCCTCGCTGCCATCCACCCGCTCCACCTTCACCGGCACATCGCCTTTCACCACTTCGCTGCCGCGGAAGTGCAATGCGGCCTTGAAGCTCTTCACACCATTGCCCAGGCCGGCGCTGGGCACGGGCTCCCAGTTCTGCCGCAGGGCCTCCTGGAGCAGGTTGTGCCGATCCTGGGCCGATGGCGCCTGCTGGCTGCGCACCTGCTCCCAGTCCTCCTCTTCCGGCTTGGGAATGCGGTACTGCCCGTCCGCCTTGCGGATCAGGTTGCGCTCCTCCAGATGCCGGCAGGCCTCCTGCACTTCTGATTCGAGCGAGTCGCCATCCACCCGCGGGTGCAACACCACGGCGATGTTGCGCTCGGTGACCGGCACCTGATCGACGAACTGCAGCAGGCAGATCGCCTTGGCGACGCGCACAGCCAGCGGGTGGCTGGCTTTGGTGGCGATGTCGCTGATCTTGCCGCGGTACTGCGAATCGATGTTGTTGCTCTGCAGGTCGTAGACCCGATCCAGCGTCACCAGCGCGCCCACCGCTTCATCGGCCAGGCCGCACTGGGGATTGGTGAGGAGCTCCTGGGCGAGCTTGATGATCGCCCGGTTGGCGCCGCCGAACTGCTTGCTGGCGCCGCCTGAGAGGCGCAGACCCGACACCACCTGAATGATCAGCTCGATCTGATACGGCAGCAGGGGGTAGAGGTCCGCGAAGGCCTTGCCGGTGAGCTCGGGCAGACGGATCTTGGTGTCGAGCTTGGTGTGGCTGGCGAGGCGCCCCTGGTGCTGTTGGAACAGGCCCTGCAGGGTCTGCTCACCGCTGCTGTTTTTGCCAAGGACGCGCCGGCTGGTGACCTCGGCAATGTCGGAGGGCTCCAGCACCGGCTTGTAAGGGAAGCGGTCCTGCAGGCGGGCCAGCTCGGTGCGGTTGTCGTCGAGGTAGCCCACCACATCGGAGAGTTTCTCCTGGGAGGTGACCATCACCCACACCTTGCCGCGGCCCTTCACGCCGAGCTGCTGGACGATGGCCTGCAGATCCAACATTTTCTGGATGTCGCGGGCCACGTACTGGCCCACCTCATCCACCACAAACATCAGCTGTTTGCCGGGGTGCTTGCGCCCCATCAGCTCAATGGTGCGCTCCGCCAGGCTGGCGGGTGTGATCGGCACGCTTTCATCGCGGGCGCTTTTGAGCCAGCTGTCTTTCTCGGCGTAGGTCTGCGGTTCGAGGGCGTGCATCACCGCACTGGCCCTGGGCATCGCCTGCAGTAGCCGGGTTTTGGCAACGGCCCAGTCTTCTCCGGGGTAGAGCTGGGCAAAGGCATCGAGAAAGGCCTGCATGCGGCCCTGCTCCTCCAGCTCGATCTCCAGCTCCGCCACCTCCAGGCTGCTGGAGTAGCCGAGGTGATCGAGCAGCTTGCGGTAGAAGATCTTCGTGAGCGCGTCGCTGGCGTTGACGTTGCGATCAGCCGAGACGTCGAAAATGATCGCCTCAGTGGGGATCTGCTCGTTGATCGCCTTCAGCAGGGCCTTGATCTGCAGGTTCTTGGCCCGCTGGCCAAGCAGATCACCGGCGCTGTTGCCCGCCAGGTCGCGGTTGCTGATCGCCAGGCCCACATATTTCGCGAAGCTCGATTTACCTGCGCCAAAGAAGCCCGCCACCCAGATGGCGATCGCTTCGCTGGGTTGATTCACTGACTGGCGGTAGCCATCCAGCACCTTGAGCATGTTTTGCTCGATCGACTCGGTGAGGATGTATTCGTCGATCTCTTGGCGAACGATCGCCACGTCGTCCTGATCGACCTTGATCACCTCTTCGATCTTGCGGTCGATCCGACCGGAGAACAGCTCTCGGATGGCGGTGGTGGTCATGGTCAGGCGAACAGCTTGGGGCGGTAGTTGTGGTCGGCTTCGGCTTCATCCATGAAGCGCAGCCCCGCCGGACCATCCCGTTGGCCCGGGTAGAAGAGCACCACCGGATGGCTCACCTTGTGGTGCAGGTTCTCCAGCAGCGCTGACGGCCGGTGCAGGCCAAACAGGGCCCCCACCCGCTCCAGGAAGACGATGTGGCTGTTGGTGGGTTTGGCCCCATCAACGGCTTCGGCCACCAGCTGATCGAGGGGTGTGGAGCCTGCAGCCTTGCCGCTGAGCACGTCGCGGATGGTGTCGCGCACCATGGCGATGCCTAGGTCGGCTTCCCCCTGGGCGATCTCCTCCAGCGACAGTCCGGCGGCTTCGATCGACTGCTCCAGCAGCTGGGCCATCGACAGGCGCTGCACGGTCTTGCCGGCGTTCTCCAGCCGCACCACCAGATCCCGCAACGCCTGGCGCAGCTCCCATTCGTCTTCCGGGGGATACAGGAAGATCCCGAAGGGCATGTCGGTGTAGGTGCTCAGGCCCACGCCGGAGTCGGGCGCTGTCAGCACCGGTTCGAGCTGCTGCTGCAGGCAGCGCTGCCATTCCTTCTGGCTCATGTCCACACCTCCTGCACCAGGGCCTCAGCGCTGCTGGCCGGCAGTTTGAGATCCACCACTGACCCTGCGCGGTAGTAGCTGATCACCTGGGATTGGTGAAGGAGCAGCAGGCGATGCTCAAGTTCCGCTTCCGGCAGCCGGAACCACAGCCAGCGCGGATCGGCCAGGGCCGCTGCGGTGGTGCGGTTGCTGGCCAAGCACTGCAGCAGCACGTAGAGCAGGGGTTCATCTGCCAGGTAGTACGCAGTGAAGCGCCGCTTCACCCGGCCCTGCAGCAGCCCGAAATCGACGCCGGCCTTCAGCAGGCCACCGGCTACGCGCTTGCGGGTGCTCTCTCCCCATTCCGCGACTTCTGGATGGCCTTGGCTGCCAGTGCTCTCCAGCCAGTCGAGTGCTTGATCGGTTTGGAGGAGATCGCCACCGGCGGAGAACATCTCCCAAGTCCAGGCCAGGCCATCGCCGAGCAGGCCCTCGCTGTTGCCCATGTGCCACAGCAGTAGGGGGCGCCAGTGCTGGCGTCCTGTGGCGGTACGAGCAGCAAGGGCCAGCGAGCGGTCGCGCCCGGACGGCTCGAACCTGCGGCTGAAGGTGGTGCACACCTGCTTGAGCCAGGCCTGGGTGGGGGCGCCGATGCTGTTGCTGGCGCGGACCTGATCGAGGTTGGCCCGTTTGCTGGTCTCTAGGTCCCAGCCCTGGAGCACCTGGAGGGTCTCGCTGATCAGTGCCCCCTTGATCAGCCCGTAGCTGCTGTAAGGGGTGATGGCGGGGGCTTTTGGTTGGGCCTTGGCCTTGGGTGCTCTGGGCGTGGTCTTTGCCTTCGGTGCCGCTGGCTTGGGCTGTGGTTCGGCCTTCGCCCTCGCCGTGGTTTTGGTGCTGGCCTTGCGCGCAGGCATGGGGGTCGCTGACTTGGCCGCAGCCTGCTTCTCTGCTGCTGGAGCAGGTACTGCGGCAGCAGCCGGCTTGCGCTTGGCCTTGGTTGCCGTTGCCATCAGCCCGCCACCTGCAGGTAGGGCACCACAAGCTGCCCGGGCTGGCCGCAGACGAAGCCTGCTGCCAGACGCTCGATGTGGCCCTGGTTGATCTCGAAGGGATCGTCCAGCCGCAAGGCCTTGGCGGTCTGGGGGGTCTGCTGGCGGGCCCACGCGATCGCATCTGGATCAAGCTCGGCTAGCTCCACAAGCGCCTGGGGCCACTGCTCCGCGCTCAGGCCCCAGGCCGCCTGGAAGCAGTCCGCCCACTCCTGGGGCTCATCCATCCAGCGGTTGCGCTCGTTCTCGAAGGCGTCCTCCAGCTGGGGCGTCAGCCGGAACAGGTGGCAGGTGATCGGTCCGCCCGAGGTGGGCTGGATCGCCAGGGCCTCATCGCAGGCCAGCTGGGCCACCCGGAACCCGGCCCGGGTCTGGGCAAACGGCGCCGAGCGGGGAAAGCCCTGCTGGAACAGGAACTCCCCCGTACCGGTGAGCACGCCACTGTTCCACCAACCCAGCCGCTGGGTCTCGCCCATGGCCGCCACCATCAGGCGGAGCTTGAAGAGCTGGCGGAAGTCCAACGGCTGACGCAGGCTGCGGCTAATCGAACCCCAGGATGATGCCTTGATGGCACCGCTGGCCACTGCCTGGCAAAACCGTTGCCGCAGTGGAGGTCTGCCTGCAGGGCACCTCTCCCCGAAAAGTATGCGCTGGGTGCATACTTTTCGGGGAGGATCCGATGAGCTGGCGCGCAACCGCAGCGACTGTTGGCACTCCGCATCGATCCGCTGCCCGGAGTCCTCATGAGGAATGAACCGCTCCATGCCCACGCGGATCAGGCCGGCCGAGGCCAAATCGCCCGCGCTGCCGGGAGGGTTACTGAAGGTGCCAGCAGTAGGCCATGGCTGAGCTGCCGCACGCTATCGCCGTTGATCCCCGGCGATGGAACCGCCGCGTAAGGAGTACGTAGCGCACCGCGTAAGCCCTCACGTGGTGCGCAAGCAGGGGCACACCGGATTGAGTGATCGCCAGAACTGATGGACCGACCAACGCCAAGCCGTGAGCGCAACGAGACAGCCGCCAGACAACCGACAGGAGCTGCTCTTAGCCCGGAGCACCCCCTTGGACGATCTGAATCCCTGTGTTCTTTCGAGGTTTGGGCTTCTCCTGTGTGGGCAGCTGGATGAAGTTGGCTCGCTTATTCAAACGTTTGGTGAGCTGGCGCAGCTTCTCCAGGCCACCCCGTCCACTCTCAAAGGCATGGAGAGCCGCCAAGACCTCGTTGATCGCCTGTGGCTCAACTCCCCCAGAACGAGCCTTTGCAATCACCGCCTTGCAGTGAGCTGCGAAGTCAGAATTACTTGACATCGCCAATCACCTGCACTCTGGGCACCGAGAAAAGCTCAAAAGGTCCATTCAAGGTCGGTCCTCCTCATTGAGCAGGAGGACCGGATGAGCTCGAGGATTGGGGTAACCAGGGAAGCAAGAGAAACAGACCTTCGCACCAACGGTGAGCCTGGGTCCATAGACACTTTTATTGTTAAAGAAGACCTTGCTGCCGTCGTCCTCCCTGATCTTGCCAAAAGCCCCGGAGGAATGCAGAAAGACGCACTCTCCGAACCTCCTCTCCGAAACTGTGTAGCACAAATCAGCGCATACAGCGGAAAGCGCCTCAGCATTCGGTCGGTCCACCGGGTTCGGGCTCAGGCAATGGAGAACGATGTCCGCGAGATCACTCGCCAGCGGCTTAAACTGTGTTTTACCCGGGAAGCGAATGGGTCGGTCAGGAATTTCCGCCTGCATGATTTTGGCAACAGCGCCAAAGCCACGCCCGTATGGAGGGTCACCGGTCAACAGCTCATAAATCATTGCTCCTGCTGACCAGATATCAGATTCTTTTCCCGTGCTCTCTTGAGACTTAAGCACTTCAGGAGCCATGTATGGCAGAGCACCAACAACCGTCTTGGAAGCTGACATTGTTTCATCGCCACCCACAACAGCATCGTCGATCTCCTCCTTGGCCATCTTCGCGATGCCAAAGTCAGTGATTTTGATCCCATGGACTTCAGGGCCACCAACAAACATCACATTGCTCGGCTTAAGATCACGATGCACAACCCCCGCGCGATGCGATGCCGCCAATCCCTTGGCCAAGTGGTGCAGGATCTTGGCGACAAGCGAGGGATCAAGCGCAAAGAAAGGCTCCAACAATCCTTTCTTGATATCTTTTCCTTCAATGAACTCCTCGACTAGATATTGCGCCTCTCCTTCATTGATGTAGTCAAGCGTTTTCGCAACATTTGGGTGGTTAACCTGTGCGCTCACAATCGCGCTGCGCTCAAAACGCTTGTCTGCAGAGGCATTTTTGGGAGTCTTGACTGCAACCCGCCTGCTTAGATGAAGGTCTTCAGCAAGATAAACCTCCTGCATTCCGCCTTCACCCGCAAATTCGAGGATCTCGTATCGATCCGCAATTCGATCACCCGTCGCGTGTACTCGACGACTCCTCATGGCACAACCTCAGGATTAGAAATATCGAAGGTTGCGAACGCCTTCTTGTCGCCACCAACACCAAGAGTGATCACACAATTCTTCGGCATCTTTTGGCCAGCAAGAACAGGCTTGTTATTAACTCGCACATCCCCAACAGTTTCGGCTACATCAAAAGATGCACCTGAATAGTTTATAGAGATTGACCATTCCTCCCCGTTCGTCGCGCTACCCAGTCTCATGCGAATAGAAGGGCGGCTCTTATCGATGGTCAACACCTTGTCCGAGGTCACGAGCAGGCCCTTGTGCCTGCCGACAAGCAGAAACTCCTCTAGGGCCAGTTGAATCTCTCCTATCTTTGGCCTTTCAGCTGGATCAATACAAAGAGACGCGTCGAGCAGATTGGAGATTCTGGCTGGGATTCCGAGTGAGAGGACGGCGAAGCTGGGAACCTCGCCCCGGCGGACTGGAGAAAGGTTGGCCGGGAGATTTTCTCCTGACAAGTACCACGCAAGCACAGCGAATGAATAGACATCTATTGACTCTGTGAAACCGACTTTGTCGGCCCTTAGCAGCTCTGGTGCTGCATAGCCAAGCGTCCCAGCGAATCCCTGGGTCTCGTTGTTGATTCCAGAGAAACGTGCTAGGCCAAAGTCGTATATTTTGACGATTCCTGACCCGTCTATCTTGATGTTATCGAGCTTGATGTCACGATGAATAATGCCCTGGGAGTGCAGGTCATATATCCCGGTGGCAATCTGATAAAGGATGGAGGCGAAGGATTCCAGCGGTCGCTGCTCATTCGCAATACCTCCTGGATTCGGGCCGTCTACATACTCAAGAACAATTCCATATCCTGGAATTGTGGAATCGTGAAAAAGATCATAGACCTGGACAACATGCTTCGATCTAACGCTCTGGAGCGCCTTAATCTCATCGAGGAGGCGACGACTCTCACGCGGGTTCTCAATGTATTTTACGACCACCTTCCGTTTAAGTAGTCTGTCTTCGCAGATGTAGATACGGCTCATCCCCCCACGCAAGGGCGGCTCCAGCTGCTGATACCTATCGGGAATCAAAGGAGTCATGGGGAGTCTTTAGCTATCGAGAACCTCAATCTCTAGTTGGTTTCTATTCTTTTCCAAGCTCCCTTCACCGAGAGCCTGAGCAGCTTGCGAAGGGTCAGCCTGAGATAGGCCATCCTGACTTAGGCCTTCACGTTTATTGCCTCTATTGACTCCCTCTCCAGAAGAGCCCCTTCGGTTTCTAGTGGTCGGCTTTCTCCGGCTTCCACGCTCTGCATCTGAGTCTTTGCCTCGAAAATAAGAGGGAGTCTCCTGTCTTGTCGTGAGCTCATATTTACCCTGGATACCCCAGATTTCAAGCGATCCTCGTCCCTCAAGCCGTGGCAACTCCCTTGAATTGTGGGGTGCATGCCAAATGGCAACAGTGGCATTATCTTTGCCACCCGTCCATTCAGAGATGGCAATTAGACGCTTAGCCATCTCAACAATGCCAGGGGAATTCCTGACCAATTCATCGAACACTGGACCATGAAGCCCATGAGCTCCATCGCTGGTCAGGAATAGACACTTGAATGGCGACGGCAACCCATTGAGATTGATACGATGCGGAACAATCCCCTTGCCAAGCCCAACAAACTGGAGCAGTTCTCCAAGTTTTCCGACTGCACTGGGCACCGCGATATCGGAAAGCGCATTGCCCAGCGTGTCATCTTTCGAGAACTGTATTAACTGGCTGTCCTCAAGGAGGCCATAGATCCGACTATCGCCAACGTTGACGCCTGCCATTTCTCCGTCACTGGAGATAGCCACCGAAGATAGAGTCGCCCCTCCGCGTCCGCCAAAGCGGCGGTACACGTCTTCATTCGCAGCTTCAACAGCGGCACAGAGATGGTCGGCAAGGCTGCCGTGTTTCTTGGTAGAGAATGCGGCAACAAAGGAGCTCAATGCAAGCTCCGCCGCTGTGGCGCCCTCAACCATACCTCCCATGCCGTCGCATAGAACAATGGCTTCAAGGACTGGCCATGCCTCTACCTGAGGGAGCAGTCGAAGAAATAGAGTTCTGTCCTGATTCTCTTCACGACGTCCTATTGAACTTGAGAAAGATACCGATCTCTTCTCAACGACGTAAGTTCCTGAGTGCTCTCCTTGGCTGAGCCATCGGAGTGTCGCCGATTTGACCTCTTCGCGGAAGGAGCCAGCCGGAGCCACCTTGGCGACAGTGCACTGCCAGGACAGCCTAGGCGTGGACTTGCTTCTTGGCTTGCTGCTGGCTCTGACTCTGCAACCATCGGAGGAGCCTCAGGCCGCTGCTGAATGTCTAAGGTATCGGCAGCGTTATCAGGTGCGGCTTCCGGGCTACCGACTCAGCGCAGCCTTTCACAGGCTTGCCCATCGCCGTTGCCATCGAGATAGGTGTGACCCTGGCGCAGCAGCTCCTGGGCAAGGTCGTAGGAGCCGATCTCGCTGCAGCGGTAACGCCGCCCACCGGGAGTGGTGCCATCGGGGAACACCGTTGCGTTGCGGCTTCGCCGGAAATCCCAGGGCCGCGTGATCCCTCCCGGCAGCTGCCAGACCCCGTACCGCCGCCGGCTGGCACGAAACTCGGCGTCGAGATAATCCTGGGCATTGCAGCCGGCCAGGTATTGCCGATAGGCAAAGGCCTGGCCGTCCTCCACCATCGCCAGGTTGATGTTGATCTCGCTGATCACCTCCGCCACCGTGCGCCCGTAGCGGTCGATGGTCTTGACCTCAAGCGACACCTCACGGCCAATCGGCAGGCGCTGCTGCAGGAAGCGCCGTGCCTGCTGCCCCCAGGGGCTCTGAGCCGTTTCGGGAGCATCAATACAGGCCAGCCTCACCGTGATGGCCCTGCCACCCTGGCGGACACGGATGGTGTCGCCGTCGCCGATCGAGAGCATCTCTCCCTTGAGGGTCTGAGCCGAACCGGCCCCTTGCAGGACAGCAGCCAGAACCAACAGCAGGGGCAGCCAGCGCGATGCCATCGCTGGAGTCTGCATCCCTGGCACTTCTATGCGCTGGGACATTCCTTTGCAGCTGACCGAACCGGCAAGGCAACCTGAGATGAGCTCCGGAATGTCGATGCAACCGACCTGGCTGTGGCTGACGCTTGCACTCACACTGGCCAGCGGATCAGACCTGGCCCAGCAACCGGTGCGACCCATCCCGAAAGTGGGAGGGTGTCCATTGGGCTACTACAGCTCAGGCAGCTACTGCGTGCCGAGCAGCAGCGGCAATGCCCGCGGCGCCATTGAGAAAACGGGCAACAGCTGCCCTCTGGGCTTCTACTCATCAGGCAGCTACTGCCTCAGCAGCCCCAGCAATGAGCGTGAGGCGATCCAGAAGAGCGGCAACTCCTGCCCGCTGGGCTGGTTCAGCTCCGGCAGCTACTGCGTCAAGAGCCGCTGATCGCCATGGGCTTCCGCTTTCGCCGCTCTGCACGCCTTGGCCCGCTGCGCTTCAACTTCGCCAAGGGGGGCCTCAGCTCGATCTCCGTTGGCGGGCGGGGCGCATCCTTCAACATCCCGTTGAGCCGCAGCGGCGGGGCCCGCACCACCGTGGGGCTGCCAGCTGATCTCCTCCAGCAGCTCCCTTCGCAGTGCCTGCTCCGGCGTCTCGCCCGGATCGAGGTGGCCACCAAAGAGACCCCCAGCAGCCAGGGGCCACGATCGAGGGGATCTCATCGCGTAGCTGCACGAGCCAGCGACCCTGCCGCTCCAGCATCGCCAGGGCGACTTCAACGGTCATGGATCGACCTCAGGCCGCTGCCGGCCGGCGCTGTTGGGTGGCGTAGAGCGCGGCTCCGCCGGCCGCCAGCAGTAGGCCACCGCTAACGGCCAGGAACACCAGGGTCTGAAGCAACAACAGGGTGATGCCCAGAGCTGACCCAGCCGCAATCTGCACCCTGGCCTTGATCAGCATGGTGAGCAGCAGCACCACCGTGGCCTTGAGGGCCAGCACCTTGGCCGTGCTGAACGGGCAGAACGGGTTCAGAAGCACAGCGAGACCACGACGTGAGCTCATGCTGGCGGACTGAACCGGCAGCGGTGGCTGGCCTCAGGCCCGCGGCGGTTCCGGCGGAATCCACTGCGGTGAGCAGGCGCGCCAACCCAGCTGCCGCTTCTGGTTCCAGAGCTTGATGGCCTGCTCCCGTGTCAGCTCCTTGCGGCGTTTGAGCAGCGGAGTCGCTTCCCCCGAGATGAGCTGCCCCAGCGTGACCTCCAGAGCCTGGCACCAGCGGTCGTAGCGGAGCGGCTTGAAATGCAGCACCTGCCGGCCATCACTGATCCACCCCTCCTGCGGGGAGAGCGGCGGTCGACCGGGCCTGTCTGTCACGTTCATCGGCCGTTCAAGCCACCTCCGGCGCCCAGCCGCGACTGCGCGTCATGTCATCGGTCCAGCCCTGGCAGCGGCTGGTGAGGTGCTCGCCGTAGGCGATCAGCCCTTGGTGCAGCTGGCAGGTGAGCACTGGGATGCAGTTCACACCGGCGTGATGCCTGAACCAGTGGCAGGTCATGCAGACCTTGCGGCTGCGGGTCTTGAACAGCACCTGTCCGTCGAGATACGGCCACTCCTCGATCGGGGTTTCAAGCCGGGCTGCCAGGGCCGCTGGCCGGGGAGAGGGATGCCCATGAAACCTCCAGACGCGTACACCTGTACTAGCACGGGTTCGAGGAGTTGGCTGCCGCGGCATCTGGGGCTGGATACGGTTCAGGCAGAGGAGAGGTGCCGATGCTCCGTGAACTCGTACTGGCGATCGGCATCCCCCTGCTGTTGCTGCTATTGGCGGTGCTGGCAATGGAGCAGTGGCGCGATCAGCTACCGGTTTGGCTGCAGCGGTTGGCCGAGCGCCCGTCCTGGCTCTGGAACACCGGCATCGGGCTGATCATCGGCCTGTCGCTGCTGCGCTGGCTGCTGCAGCGCTGAGGCTCATGCGGGGACAGGTTGGCGGTGTTCAGCCGAGCGCACGGATCGATGCGACACCAGAAACGCCTCGATCCAGTCGTAGTGGCGCCGCTGGCAGATCCGATCGGCGATCGAGGGGGCATCAGGCGGTACCTGGAAGCGCTTGCGAAATGCCTTGGTGAACCCCTCCAGCGCCGGGCGCGGCAGGCCCCCCACAGTGGCCAGGATCTGCTGGATGGTGGCGGGATCGAGGGGCTCAAGGCCCATCTCTGCCATGGGCTCGGCAGCGGCGCTGTTGCACTGAGGTGCCGGTGAGTGGCGGGCTGACGTGGGAGCGGATGAGCTAGTGACCTCCCGCTGCTGCTTGTCGTAGAGCGCCAACCCGAAGGGATTGCCAAAGGTCATCAGGGCCCTCTTCATGGCGTCGGTCTCGGCCTCCTTGATGGCGGACTCATGGGCCTGGCCCAGGTCGGCGTCGATGCCGTGACCGGCACCGCTGCCCTCACGAATGACATCCCCAACGCTGATCCGAACGCGGGCGGTGTAGGTGACGCCCCAGCCTGCGCGGTTGCTGCTGCCGAGGGTGCGCTCCCGTTCGGCGACGCACTGCACGGCGATGGTTTCGCGCTGCCAGCCGTCAAAGCCAAAGATGCGGTTGGCCTCGGCGATGGCCTGCCAACCCTCCAGGTAGGCCAGGGACCGCCCGGCCTGGCTGCGGGTCTGGACCTTGGCCCGATCGAGAGGTGCCGATAGGGCGGCGATCTGTTCGGGGGAGAAGGCGGTGGTGTCCATGGAGGTGCTCCTTGTGCGGTGAGATGCGGAAGGAAGAAATGCGGGCCCGCTCCTGCTGCGGACCCATGGCGAGACGACCTTTGGCCGTCAGTGGATGCGCCAGGACCGGCGGGAGAGGAGCTGGGCACCGGCGATCTGGCGGCCGGCCTTGAGGGCTTCCTTGATGGCGGCCTTATCCGGCTGGGTGGTGGTTTTGACGGCGAGCCATTCGGGATCGAGAGCCTCTTCGTCGTCGATCACCACCGCCTGAGATTTGCGGCTGCTGAGCTCGTGATCGGGGAAGGAGAAGCGGGTGGCCGCCGGCTGCAGCTGGGTGAGGACAAACACCAGCGACTCCTCCAGCGCATCGGCCCGGCCGGCATCGCCGCGGGCCAGATCGCTGAGGCGCTTGGCCTGCTGCTGGCGGTAGGCGGCCTGGCCGCGGAGGTGCTCGATCACCCAGCAGGTGGCATCGGCCTTGGTAGCAAGCGCTGCCTTGTTGCCCTCTTCTGCCAGGAGGGCAGCTTCCAGCTCAGCGAGGGCCAGGGCCCGCTGTTCGGGGTCATCGGTTTCCAGCTGCTGGGCCAGCTGGCCGATGGCGGTGGTGAGTTCCTGGGCCTCGATCCCCAGCTGCCAGAGGGAGCTGGAACGCTGCAGCGAACAGGCAGGGCCATTTGCCGAGGGGGCTGCCGCGGGGAAATCAGCTGGGGCTGCGGGAATGGGAGTGAGAACAGGCATGACGGCGTGAGGAATGAAGGACGTGGGAACGGAACGCAGCGCCGATGGCGCGGAAGGCTTGTGCTGAGGGCTCAGCAGCGGGCGAGGACTGGAGCAGCCCAGAGCCCTGCCGATGGACTGACCTGCGCAACCGAAATCGGCACGGGGGAGCGGGAGGCCATGCGGCGCGCCTGCTGCACGAGCGATGCCGTGCCGGCCCCACCGGGGAACGCCAACACCAACACCGAGACCTGACGGCCGGGGGAAGAGTGAGCCAAGGCCCGGGCAACGGCCTGCTCCAGCAGCTCGCGATTGCGAATGGGCCCAGCGGCCCGCCCGTGCCGCTGCCACTGGGCCGGCATCACCAGAGCGGACCAACCCAGCTGATGGGCAGCGCGGCCGATGGCGGCATCGGCGCCACGGGCACCGCCGTGGAGCAGCAGGTGCACCATCCGACCCCCGGAGCGGGTGAGCAGCTCAGCGGCAACCCGCTGATGGGGCCAGGCCAGATCACGGCCACCACCAGCCGCGATCACCAGAGAGCGAGCCGGGGCAATCTCCGGCCGCGATGGACTACATAAAGCCATGGATTCAGCTGTCGAACGTGACAACTGATCGGGGCATCGAAGCCGCTCAGAGATACGCGGCCGGGATGGCGAGACCAGGGGGTGAGGTTGCCGCAGGCGATGGACTCGGGGCCCTTGGCGCAGCCCTTATTCTACCAGTACAAACGCACTTAAGGACAAGCAGATCCCCTGCAGGGCAATCGATCTACACAACACTGAGCCCCACGCGGCAGCAACGGCTTAATGAGGATCAAAACCATCAGATCAAGGCCAAATGATGCAATGGCCGCGCAGCCGCGCGAGGAAAAATGGAGCATCACCGCAGCTAAACACTGGTAACCAGCGACCAGGCCACCGCAGCCGCGGGAGAGCGACTATGCCCACCACCGCACCACCGACATCGGAGCGGAGGGCGGCGGCGGCTGGCCGATGCACGCCACGGCACAGCCGTGGCACGCTGAAGGACGGCCGTCGCCGACCGGAGCCTTGCGGCGCCCGTAGCGCCCAGCGACAAGGCCGGCCAACCCCCTCCATCGAGCAGCTGCTTGCAAGACAGCTGCTCGATACTCAGAGACCGTCCCTGCCGCGCTTCGAGGGCCCTGGAACCCCAAACCTTCTCACATTCCTTCTCACACCTAAGGCAGGCGGACGCAAGACATCAGTGACAGCAAGAATTCTGGGCTTTTACAACCAGAGTTTTCTAAGCAGCCGGTCGATGGTTCGAATCCATCAGGGGGCGTTTCAGTCAGGGCCTGCTCTCTCAGCCCAAAAGCCTTTCTGAGACTGGCTTTTGGGCTGACAGGATTTGCCGGCTTCTGCTCGCCCGTGCCAGTCTGTGAGGAGCACCTTCTCACATAGCAGCGGTCCCGGAATGGGATGTTCTGCTCCGCGGCGGCGTCCTGCGGGCCCTCGGCCAGAGGGGCTGCCGCAGTAGCTGGACGGTATCGAATTTCAGGGGACGAGCATCGCAAGCAGCTGCTCCTGCCATACCCCTGGGAGCCGGACCAACTCGAAGCCATGCGCGATGGCGTGGTGGCGGTCTATGAGGCTTTCCAGCACGGAGTCCCGCTTGAGCTGGCCATCGCAGAACTGGGTGCAGCCAAGGCCCCAGCACCTGGCTGGATGGTATTACCACCTTCACCGCTGATGGTGCCCGTTGGGCCACAGAGGCGAATGCGTTGATCACTGCGCTGCAGCAGAGCTGCTCCCCACGGGCACCCAAGCCAGTGCAATCACCAGCGCCGTAAACCCCAGGGCCAGAGCGGGGGGCGTTGGCGCCAGCTCCAACAGGGGCGCCAGGCCTGGAATCACCTGCACCAGCAGCCACAGCCCCACACCAATCAGCGAGCCAGCGCGGGTGAGGGTGCTGCGGCGATCGCCGTTCCACCACACCAAAACCCCGCCGCTGATCAGAAGGAGGGCAAACACCCAGCTGCGCTGCTCCGTCACCGCCAGATCTGGCCAGAAGGCCGCTGCCAGCACCAGTGCGCTGAGCAGCCCTCCCTGAACCAGGGCCTGATGCCAGGTCTGAGCAGTGAACAAGGGCGCATCAGCAGGCCTGGGCGGTTGTTGCATCAACTGTGGCGTTGCCGGAATCCCCTCAAACACAACGGTGCAGGCCGGGTCGATCACCAGATGGAGCAAGGCGATGTGCACCGGCAGCAGGAGCAAGGGCAGCTGAGGCAGCAGCAGTGGCATCAGGCTCAGCACGGCGATCGGCAGGTGGATCGCCAGCGTGTATCCCAGGGCCCGATGCAGGTTGGCCTCGATCCGTCGGCCCAGCGCCAGTGCGTCCACGAGCGCACTGAAGTCATCGCGGAGCAGCACCAGATCGGCGGCTTCCCGTGCAACGGCCGTGCCGCGTTTGCCCATGGCAACGCCGATGTCGGCGGCCTTGAGGGCTGGTGCGTCGTTGACGCCATCACCACCCATGGCCACCACCTCACCGGCGGCCTGCAGGGCCCGCACCAGCTGCAATTTCTGCTGCGGCATCACCCGTGCGAACACCGCTGTGTTCTGGATCCGGCGGGCCAACTGGCTTGGATCGAGGCGCCCCAGCTCGGCGCCGCAAATCGGCTCGCCCGGAGGCAATCCCGCCTGATCGGCGATGGAGCGCGCCGTGGCCGGTGCATCGCCGCTGATCATCACCACCCGCACCCCTGCGGCCTGGGCCCGTGCGATCGCAAGAGGCACCTCAGGCCGAATCGGATCCGCGAATGCGATGAGGCCGATCGGTTGAAACAGGAAGTCGTGCACCTGGGGCGGCAACGGCTCCGACTCGGTGGTGCTCAGCTCGGGATGACGCGGTGCGCCGTCTAGACCACTGGCCACCGCCAGCACCCTCAGGCCCTCCTGGCTGAGCTGCTCAGCGGCCTGCAACAACCGCGCGGCGGTGCCTGGCTCCAGATGACAGAGCGCCGCGATCGCCTCCGGTGCTCCCTTGGCAGCGATGTGTTGAGTGCCGTCGGCGTCACTCCAGAGCTGCGAGACCACCAGCAGGTCCTGGGTGATCGGGTACTCCCCCAGCAAGGGCCAGTCGGGATGGAAATGGTCACTGTTCTGGTGCCGCAGCCGCTCGCTGGCAAGTCGTTGGATCGCCACCTCCATCGCATCCACCGGATCAAGCCGGCTGGCAAGCACCGCCAGCTCCAGCAAGCGGTGCCAGGGCTCAGCCAGGGGCTGGTGCGGGCGCCAGCCCTCCGCCTGCGGCCAGGTGAGTAGCGCGGCCACGGCCATACGGTTCTGGGTGAGCGTGCCGGTTTTGTCCACCGCCAGGACCGTGGTGCTGCCCAGGCTCTCCACCGCGGCAGGCCAACGGGCAAGCACACCGATCCGGCCGAGGCGCAAAGCACCGAGGGCCAGGAAAAGGGCCAGCACCACCGGGATCTCATTGGGCAACAGCGCCAACGCGAGCGCCAGGGTGGCCAGAAGTGCCTCGCTCCAGCGCCCGGTGACGGCACCGTGGATCAGCAACAACACAGTCGTCAGCGCCAGGATGGCGATGGTGAGACGACTGGTGAGTCGTCGGGTCTGCCGCTGCAGGCGCGTGAGCGGTGGATTCACCTGCAGCAGGCTCGCACCGATGCGCCCGAGTTCGGTATCGGCGCCCATGGCCACCACCTCCGCCCAGCCCCGACCGCTGGCCACTAGGGCACCGGCCTGGATCGGTTCACCGACGCGTTGCCTGAGGACCGGCAAAGCCTCGCCGGTGAGCAACGATTCATCCAGCCACAACCCTGCTGCCTCAGTGATGTGGGCATCGGCGGCGACGCGATCGCCTTCTTCCAGGCGCAACAGATCGCCTTGCTGCACCTGATCGGGCGGAAGGC
The DNA here is from genome assembly GCF_024345835.1 of Synechococcus sp. HJ21-Hayes. Taxonomy (GTDB): domain Bacteria; phylum Cyanobacteriota; class Cyanobacteriia; order PCC-6307; family Cyanobiaceae; genus Vulcanococcus. Next base: position 58,907 of record NZ_JAGQBW010000017.1, read on the forward strand.
TGAGCTCCTGGCCATGGCGGCGCAGCGACACCGCCGGCGCAGCCATCCGAGCCAGCTCCGCCAGGGCTCGCCGGCTGCGGTGCTGCTGCACAACATCCAGGCCGCTGATGGCGGCTACGAACACCAGCAGGATGGCGGCCTCAGCTGGCTCGCCAATCCAGAGGTAGATCAACGCACAGGCCAGAAGCAGCAGATTGGTGGGCTCCAGAACAGCCATCAGATGTCAGGGCTGCGGTGCCGGGGTTGATCAGTGCCCAGGTAACAACGCATGCGTGAGGTCGCCGCTCTGATCGATCAGATCTGATCGATCCAGGTGCTGATCTGCAGCTGAGGCCACACAGCGGCCCAGCCCAGAACCCGCCCTAGTGCATGGGGACCAACCGTGCATGCAAGCCGAAGCCGAACTGGTGAGGGACCAGCAGAGCCCGTAGCTGCACTGGCAGCGCTGCCACGGAGAGCCGTAAGACAACCGACAGCAAGGCATCTCGACTGGCGTGGGCTACGACTGGGTTCTCTCGCCCTCGATGACGCGAATCGATGGCCTACGTTGAGGCTCTCGCTCGCAAATAACAGGCCGCGGCGATTAACTTCTTGAGCCGGGCAGTAGACTGGTTCAATAGCCAGGGTGCCGGAATGGGCATATTCGACACCCTTCCAGAACGGCGCGGAACGCAACCTCCAACCGCCACCAGTATCTCACGATGATCAACCGCATCATGAGCCACTCTCCTCTCCTCTGCGACTGATCTCTTCAACAGCAGTGCAACGAACTACCGCGCCGATCAACGCTGTGAGGTGCAACAATGAGAGCAGTTTTCGACTCCAGGACTCTCGGTCCATGCTGCAGGACCAGATCCTGGAATCACTCAATAGTCTTGTTCATCTGAGCCTCTGAGGACTGGAGCCCATCCAACACCTCCGAGCTCACCCCACCCTCAAGGGAGGCGATCAGCCGATGCAGGGCAAGGAATAAGTCGTCCCGCCTATGGGGCAAATCAGCACTCGAGAGACCAGGCAGCCAACGCCCTTTCACTTGCAACCACCACCCCTCCTGGGTGTGGTCAAGGTGGGCCTCAGCGCTGTCAAGGCTCTCCGCCGCCAAGAGCAGTGCCTCGGCCCCGCTCTTGAGCTGTACTAGATCATTGGTCTCCAGCTTGGGCAGCGACAACCGCAAATCCAATGGCTCAGCTGTTCGAACGCTGTGATTTGTGACCACCGAGCCGGCAACCTGGGAATTGGGAATCGCCAGCTGGGAGCCATTCTTCAACTGTAGGTGGATCGATCGCATACCCATAGACAACACCGTACCATCGATCTGCCCAGACTTGGCAGTTCCAATCGTGCACTTATCGCCCACCTTGATCTGGCCATCTAAAAACAAGCTGAATCCATCAGAGATATCCCGAATCAGCTGCTGAGTACCCAAGGAGATTGCCAAGGCTGGCACCGATGAAAGCGCCAAGATCGTGACCGAAGTGAGCCCTAGACTGCGGGCCCCCTGAATGAAAACCATAATCGCAAGCGTGAGGCCGATCACCCGCGCCACAGTGAGCAGTTGGCCGGCCCCCTTGCGACGCAACCAGGTAACCGTGCCATCAGCCTGGCGCTTGCACTTACGGATCAGGCTCTGACCAACAGCCTCACTCAGTAGATACACCAATGGCATGGCCACGACGATATGGAGAATCCGAGCTGCAACGACAACCACCAAAGCGCGATCACCCGTGAGATTGACCCAATCAATTGAAAACCAACGCCACACGGCTATCAGGAGCAATACCGGCAACAACAGCCCCACACGCACCCAGTAGGTCGTGAGCCCCAAACTTGCCGTGTGGTTACGGAACTGGTGGCGCAAGCCAATGCTCGTTGCCGCGGCAAACGCCAGGGCCAAGACTGAGGCAGGCACCTGGAGCATCCATTGCACCAAAGATTGCCCGCCATACGCCGTTTCCACCAGAACATGCCTCCAGGAATTCGGCAATCGAAGGATCCACTTGGGAGGCAAAGCACCTCCAGGCAATAGCGACCAGGTGACATACAGATCACCGCCAAAGCGATGCCTAAGGGCATGATTTCCATCAAAGATCTGCGCGAAGTCAGCATTCACCTGGGCTATGGTGCGCGGACTAAACAAGAAGTCTTGCTCACTGCATTGCTTGCAGGGCAAACCAGGTAATGGCCCCTGTCCATGGGAAGAGGATTGATTGAGCTCCAACGTTATTGGGCTCTCGGGGATCGTCCAGGAACTGAGCTTCATGCGGGCCACCTCGTCAGGTCCCGGCAGCACAAGAGCCGGATGATTAGCTAGGTCGTAGAGCAGCAGGCTTCTAAGCTGCAACATGGTGCCAACCCCTGTGATCGGATGCAGGACTTGTGGCAACTGGCTGAGGTTCAGGGCCTCGGTGGCCTGAGCAAGAAGCCGCTGGCCCTCCTCAACCTTCTGTCGCTGCTCCGACGAATACAACCAGCCCGGATTTGCCAAACCGTCGCAGATCGCACCATGAATTAAATGTTGGGCTTTCTCAGTTGTGGTCAAAAAGTTGTCGATGGTCTGGCGAGGGCTTGGTCCAGGCACCTGCCGCAAAACCAGCTGGTGCTCCAGTGGCGATGGAATTGGTGGGCTGGCCAACACAGGCTCCATCAGCGATCCCAGCAGCAGGACGATGGAGAAAGCCAGGGGCGTCAGCAATCGCGGCAATCTCCAGATCTGCCTCTTGATCACCCAGCACCAAGTCGGTGGACGGATCCGAAATGTCAGCCATGGCGAGAAGAACACCATGCTCCCAAAGGGTCTAGGGTCAGGCGCCATCATGCTCAGTTAGATGTTCTCTCTCAACAGGTTCCTTAGCTGAAAGCAGGCGAGAGGTCAGGCCTGGAGGCGAGGACCAGCTCCCTGACCCGATCCACTGATCGAGCTGAGTGATCCGGAGTGGGGCGCCTACACCGCTCTTGTGATGGCGCCGCTGAATGCGGTGGAACGGGTACCTGACAGGGAAGGAGATCCTCTCGTGCAGCATCTAGAGGACCCAGCCGTGGTCTGCGGATCAGTGGGCCACAGTTGCTGTGGAGCTGGATGAGACTGCCGGTGGCTGAGCCCGACTCCATCGGCCGGCAGCTCAAGGTCGCGATGTCGTGATGAGACTGCGACCTTGACGATTGCCGAGTTTTTGGGAAGAGCTGTGCTCAAGCCAGCAACTCCTTCGCAGCCTGAATACCTGAGAGATAAGCCCCCTGAAGAGTAGCTGGGAAGGACGTGCTGACAGCTTCTCCTGCAAATGCCATCCGATTCCAGCGGCGAGCCAGGTCTTCACGCATGGCTGGCGTTGAGCCCACTGCAGGATAGGAATAACTCCCAAGGGAGAAGGGATCCACACCCCAGCGTGTCAGGAGAACATCGCTGGGCGCAGGGATCACACGCTCGGGGTAACAGCGCTTGAGTTGGCCCAACGCTGAAGCAAGAACGGCGCGATCAGGCTGACGCTCTAGTTCTCGGGCCCTGTTGGCAGCGGTGAAACCCATCAGCCCCGGGCGACCGATCAAACTGGTGAGATCCACCCACTCAGGCCAAAGCCCAGCATCGGGGCCGTTGTTGCGGATCCATGTCGTGTCGTCCCAGAAGCGTTTCGGGAAAAGCAGCACAATCTTGTTGAGCACTCCCATCCCCAACCGCTCGATCGCCTGCGCCTTTGCTGCTGGAAGAGGTGGGTCAAAGCGGATTCCACCCTGCTTCAGAACCCCGAGAGGCACGGTGCAGCAGAGCATCTGAGCATCGATCACATTGCCGTCAGCTGTGGTCACCCTGACACGATTGGGGTGGTTTTGGATTTGCTTCACCACCTGGCCGAGCCGTATCTCTATCCCTTGGGCAAGGTGCCGCACCAGCCGATCAAGACCGGCTGGGACCATTGCATCTCCACCTAGTAGTTCCTCGCCATCTCCGAGGGGTGCATTGGCAGCAATCGTGCTGAGCTCCGCTCCGAGTTCATGCTCCACATCGGCGATCAAGGTGAATCGCTGGTCCGGCGTGAGCCGGGCCGGCAGCAAGGCGTCGAGCGACTCCCTTGCCGTGCCGTTCCCCTCTGCTCTGCGCACCAAGGCTGCAAGCCAGTCGTCGGCCTGCTTACTACGCTCACTGCTCCAGCGCTGACCATTTGGGCCGATCGTGACCTGGCTCTGGTCATTCGTAGGCACAACCGGTACACCTACTCCCTTGGTCACCAACCGGTGCAGGGGATTGTTGGTGATGCCATGGAGCCAGGAGGCACCGAGATCGATGGCGCAACCCTGGCGCTGCTCGCTCCAGATCCGGCCGCCGATGCGCTGTCTTGCCTCAAGCACAACTACCTTGCGGCCGGCCGCCATCAGTTGCTGGGCACAGGCCAACCCTGCGAGCCCCGCACCGATCACGACCGCATCGATTGCCTGGGTTCGCTGAGAACCCATGGAAAGCCCGCCCAGCACGGCCAGCGAAGCCGCCATGCCTTGAGCAATCACGGTTCGCCTGCGCATCAGAGCGTGCTCTTTTGGGGGCGGAATCATGTTGGCCTGCAGACCTGGGGTTTGTAGGGAGTCCAAGCCGTGGCAACAAAAAACCCCGAGCCATGAGCAGCCAGGGCTGGATGGAACACTCCGAACCTGTTATGGCGCCGATTCTGTGCCGGGGGCAAGGGATCAGGTCGCTGGGTGAGGCTGTGCCCCAATGGTTTGAGCTGCCCTCTCCCAGCTGACGCTCAGGCGGACTTCACGCCCCCGCACTCCTGCCAGGAACTCCACAGCTGGGCTAGCTCCGCCTTCATCGCAACCAACTCAACC
>NZ_JAGQBW010000018.1 GCF_024345835.1 Synechococcus sp. HJ21-Hayes
CCCTGCTGCCGCTGCTGGCCCTCTCGGTGGTCGCCACCGCCATTCCAGCCCTGATGCAAAGTGCCCTGCCCCTGGATCTGGTGCGGGGCGGGCTGGAGCGGGCGGCCCAACCGGAGAGCATCAGCGCGCTGCTGATCGGCCTGCAACTGGGCTTGCTGCTGCTACTGCAATGGCCTGTTGGCCGCACCCTGGCCGAGAAGCCCGTGGTGGTGGGGCTGAAGCTGAGCCTGGTGTGCATGGCCATCGGCACCGCACTGTTGGCCCTCTCGGCCCTGAGCAGGCACGGGATCGGCCTGGTGGTGCTGGCCCAACTGCCCCTCGCCCTGGGGGAAGCGGCCTTTCTACCGATCGCCACCGAAGCAGTGGTGGAACTCAGCCCCCCCGACCATCAGGGGCTCGCCATGGCTTTGTTCTCCCAGTGCTTTGCCATCAGCGCCTTCGGTGCACCGCTGGTGGCAGGCGTGCTGCTGGACAGCCACCGGCATGGAGCCGTGCTGTGGCTGCTGGTGGCCACAACATGTCTACTTGGCCTGGGGCTCCTGGGACCGATCAACAGGTACGCCAGGCGCTGAAGCTCAGGCGCTCTTGTCGGCGTTGCGAGGCGCCACCCAGGCCTCATGGGGCAGGGGCTCGGTGCCGTATTCCCAGTCGTCGTAGTCGGGATCGTTGCGGATCTGCTGGTGCAGCTCCTTCTGAACGTCGAAGTCGTGGGGATGAGAAGCATCGCCAGCGGGGGCACCCGCGGGGGTGGAAGGCTGCTGGGCGGTCATCGGGTCCACAAGCTCTGTGACCATTCTGGGGCCTGCGGCCACATCCGCAGTGTTGCCCCAGGGCAGCTCACACGTTGAACAGGAACTCCATTACGTCACCCTCGGCCACCACATACTCCTTGCCCTCGGCCCGCAGCCAGCCCTTGGTACGCGCCTCCGCCAGGGAACCGGCCTCTAGCAACTGCTTGTAGCCAATGGTCTGGGCGCGAATGAAGCCCCGCTCGAAATCGGTGTGGATCACACCGGCGGCCTGGGGGGCAGTCATGCCGGCCTGGATCGTCCAGGCACGGGTTTCCTTCTCGCCTGTGGTGAAGTAAGTACGCAGGCCCAGCAGGGTGTAAGTGGCACGGATCAGGCTCTGCAGGCCGCCCTCCTCCACCCCCAAACCGGCCAGAAATTCGGCGCGATCCTCCTCGGGCAACTCGATCAGCTCGGCCTCCACTTGGGCCGAGATCCGCACCGTGCCGGCGCCTTCCTTCTGGGCCAAAGCCGCCACTTCGTCACAGTAGGCGTTGCCTGTGGCCAGATCGTCTTCGCTCACGTTGGTGGCATAGATGATCGGTTTGGCGGTTAGCAGACCCAAGGGCTTCACCATCAGGGCCTCCTCAGCGCTGAGCTCCACGCTGCGGGCCGCACCGCCCTGTTCCAGCACCACCTGGATGCGCTCAAGGGCAGCGTCTTCGACCTGGGCCTCCTTGCTAGTTCTCACCTGCTTCTTGAGGCGCTCGCGCCGCTTCTCCACCTGGGAGAGATCGGCCAGACCCAGTTCCAGGTTGATCACCTCGGCGTCGCGGGCCGGGCCTACCGAGCCGCTCACGTGGATCACGTCGTCGTTCTCGAAGCAGCGCACCACGTGCACGATCGCGTCCACTTCGCGGATGTTGGCCAGGAACTTATTGCCCAGGCCCTCGCCCTGACTGGCTCCCTTCACCAGGCCGGCGATATCCACAAACTCCACCTTGGTGGGAATGATCTCCTTGCTGCCACTCACATCGGAGAGCAGCTGCAGACGTGGATCCGGCACCGACACGATGCCCGAGTTGGGCTCAATCGTGCAGAAGGGATAGTTGGCGGCTTCGGCCTGGGCATTGGCCACCAGGGCGTTGAACAGGGTCGACTTGCCAACGTTGGGCAGACCGACGATTCCGGCTTTGAGCATGGCTGGAATCTACGAGCCGCCGGTGATCCACCCCCGCTGGCCGCCACAGTGGACGCCGCGACCAGGAAGACTGGAGCGAGCGCCGGCGACCTGCCATTCCTTTCGTCATGCTCCAACCCGCTCCCCAGCGCGAGGGATCTGAGCCGGCCGCTGGCAGCAAGGCCTTGCTTGCCTTGCCAGGACCGAGCTGGCTAAGGCGCCGCCGGCTTTGGGCGGGCGCGCTGGCCGCAGCCGTGGTGGTGGTGGCGGGCACCAGCCTGCTGGGACAGCGCCGCTCCGCCCAGCAGCAAACCTCCCTGGCGGATTACACCGTGGTGGCCCGGGAAGGGGCCCTACCGGGGGTGATCACCGCCAGCGGCGAGCTGGGCGCCTACCGCAGCGTGAACGTGAGTCCCAAGCGCCAAGGGGTTCTGCAGGAGCTCTACGTGGAGGAAGGCGACTCCGTGGTGGCCGGCCAACCAATTGCCTTGATGGACAGCGGCGACCTACGCGATCGCCTGCAGGAACTCCAGGCCCTGGAGAACTCCACCAAGGCCCAGCTGGAGCGCAGCCGCAGCGAACTCGAACGCAACAAGGGCCTCTACAGGCAAAAGGCCATCAGCCAGACCGACTACAGCCGGATCCGCAGCACCTACCTGGTGGACCTTGCAGCCATGCAAGCTGCTCAGCAACGGCTCGAGCAGAGGCAGATCGAACGCAGCGAGCTCACCGTGCGCGCCCCCTTCTCAGGGGTGATCACCGCCCGCTTCGCCGATCCCGGCGCCTTCGTGACTCCCACCACCTCGGCCAGCGCCAGCGCCGGGGCCAGCAGCTCCTCGATCGTGGAACTGGCCCAGGGCCTCGAAGCCATCGCCAAGGTGCCCGAGAGCGACATTGGACGCCTCAAACTGGGGCAACCGGCCAGCGTGCGGGTGGACGCCTTCCCCGACCGCCGCTTCGCCGCCCGGGTACGCCAAATCGCGCCCCGAGCCGAAAAGCTCAACAACGTCACCTCGTTCGAGGTGAAGCTGCAACTGCTCAGTCCGCCCCCGGAACTGCGCATCGGCATGACCGCCGACATTGACTTCAACACGGGCCAACTGGCGGCTCGCACCCTGGTGCCCACGGTGGCGGTGGTCACCGAAGAGGGGCGGCCGGGGGTGTTGCTGGTGGGCCCCAAGAATCAACCCACCTTCCAGCCCGTCACCCTGGGAGCCAGCAGCGGCCGTGACACCCAGATCCTCGATGGCCTCAAACCTGGCGCTCGCGTGTTCATCGACCTGCCTCCCTGGGCCAAGAACAAGCGGGCCAAATCCTGAAGGAACGCCGCTCCCAGCCTTAAGGCTGGGGGCTGCGCTGCTGGAGAAACCGGCGACAGGATTCGAGAATGCGGGCGCTGGCCTGGCCATCGCCGAAGGGATTGTGGGCCCGGGCCATGGCCTCATAGGCCTCGCGGTTCTCCAGCAGCAGCGCTGTTTCCCGCAGGATGTCGGCCGCATCAGTGCCGATCAACTTGGCGGTACCGGCATCGACAGCCTCCGGACGCTCCGTGGTGCGGCGCAGCACCAGCACCGGCTTGCCGAGGGCTGGAGCCTCCTCCTGCAATCCGCCGGAATCGGTGAGCAGCAGGGTGGCTCCGCGCATGGCGGCCACGAGGCGGTCGTAGTCGAGCGGCTCCGTGAGGAAGGCACGCGGATGGTTGCCCAGCAGGGCCTGCAGCGGTTCGCGCACGGTGGGATTGCGGTGCAGCGGCAGTAGCAGGGCTGTATCGGGGAAGCGCTCGAGCACCTGCAAGAAGCCGCGGCCAATCTCCTGCAGGCGCTCACCCCAGTTCTCGCGCCGATGCACCGTGGCCAGAATCACGCGCTGCTTGTCGAAATCGAGGCCGGGCAGTTCAAACGGCGGCGCCTTCTCCGCCATCAGCAGCAGCGCATCGATCACGGTGTTGCCGGTGATGCACACCTCCCCCACCACGCCAGAGGCGCGGCAGTTCGCCGCGGATACCTCAGTGGGCGCAAAGTGCAGCTGCGCCAGCTGGGAGATCAGCCGCCGATTGGCCTCCTCCGGGTAGGGATCCATGATGTTGTCCGTGCGGAGACCCGCCTCCACGTGGCCCACGGGGATCTGGGCATAGAAGGCGGCCAAGGCCGAGGCGAAGGCGGTGGTTGTATCTCCTTGAACCAGCACCAGATCCGGCTTGTGCTGCTCGAACTCTGCCTGTAACCCCTGCAAGGCACCACTGGTGATGTGGGTGAGTGTCTGTTTGGGGGCCATGAGGGCCAGATCGTGATCGGCCTGAAGGCCGAACAGTTCCATCACCTGGGCCACCATCTCCCGGTGCTGACCGGTGAGCACCACGCGGGTGTTGAAGTCGTCGGCCTGCTGGAAAGCCTGAATCACCGGCGCCAACTTGATCGCCTCGGGCCGGGTGCCCAGCACGATGCAGACGTTATGGGGCGTGGTCAAGACAGTGCTGCATCCAGGCGGATCCTAAAGATGCCTCCCGCGTTGAAGGCACAGGTGGGCCTTCAACGCAATGCTGAGGCTCGTAGTCCACCGGCGGGGTCCATGGCCAGTCCTGATGCGCTATTTCCCCCTAGCCTGGTTCCCCCCACACCGCCAGCGGTGATTCCGGCAGCGGCAGCGGCACCGGCCCAGCCACCGGGCAATGGCGCCATGCCCCCCAGCCTGGAGGGGATTGTGCGCCTGGCCCAGCAGCAGAACTACTCCGACGTGCACCTGGGCGTGGGCGAAGAACCGCGCTACCGAGCTCGAGGCGACATGCTGCGCACCGGTTGGCCTGTCACCGACAGCTCCACCTTCAACGCGTGGTTGAAGGAGATGCTGTCCCCCAGCCAGATCGACCACTTCCTGAAGACCAAAGACTTCGATGCCTCCCACGCGTTTCCGTTCGTGCGGGTGCGCATCAACCTGATGGACTCACTGCGGGGGCCAGCGATGGTGCTGCGCCTGATTCCCCAGACGATCGCCAGCCTCGATGAGCTGCGGCTACCGGCCGTGCTGCGGGAGTTATGTCAACGCCCCAAGGGCCTGGTGCTGGTGACTGGTCCCACCGGCTCGGGCAAGAGCACCACCCTGGCCGCGATGATCGACTGGATCAACAGCACCATGCAGCGGCACATCCTCACGATTGAGGATCCCGTGGAGTTCGTGCACCAGAGCCGGGAGTCGTTGATCCGCCACCGGGAGGTGGGGCAACACACCCGCCAGTTCCACAGCGCCCTGCGGGCAGCCCTGCGGGAAGACCCCGACGTGATCCTGATCGGGGAGATCCGCGACCAGGACACCCTGGCCACAGCCCTGGAGGCCTCTCAGACGGGTCACCTGGTGTTCGGCACCCTGCACACCAACTCAGCCGTGCGCACGGTGGAGCGCATCCTCGGGATGTTCCCCCCCGCCGAGCAGCCGCCGGTGCGGCGGGCGGTGGCGGAGTCGTTGCTGGGGGTAATCGCCCAGGGGCTGCTGAAAACAACGGATGGCAAGCGGGCAGCCTTTCACGACATCCTGATCAATACAGACGCCTGCCGCGATTACATCCAGCGGGGCGAACTCGAAGAGATCGAACAGATCATGGAGCGCAGCGGCTTCGATGGCATGCAGACCGCCAACCAGGCTCTGCTGCAGCTGGTGGAGGGCGGCCGCGTCAGCGCTGGCGATGCCATCGCCCAGAGCCTCAAGCCCAACGAACTGGCCCAGGCCCTCCGGGGCAAAGCCTGAGGGCCGGATCGCCAGGGGTCAGTGGGCAGCGCTGAGGTCGCCCAGCAGGCGCACCACCAGCAGCACACCAAGGCCGACCGACAGACCCAGCATGGCCATCCGGCCATTCCAGATCTCAGCCTGGGGAGTGAAGCCCCGCTTCCACTGATTGATCTCGTCGGGCCCGGCCTCGACCGTGTCCCGGGATTGGGCGGTGGCCATCGCAACTGCCTTTGAGTCTCAAGAGCCTAGGAAGATCAGAAGGGGGCCTGAGGCCCATAGAGCAGAACTGCCTCCTCGAGGGCCAAGCGTGGTGCCACCGCCAGCCGACCATCACTGCGGCCCCCGGCCAGCAGCCGCTGCTCCGCCGCCACCCCGATCATGGCGGCGTTGTCGGTGCAGTAGGCCAGCGGGGCCACCCGCCACTCCAAGCCCAAGGCGGCGCAGCGCTGGGCCATGCACGCGCGCAGCCGCCGATTGGCCGCCACACCGCCCACCATCACCAGGGTGCCAAGGCCCTGATCACGGGCACAGCGGGTGGTGCGCTCCACCAAAACATCCGCCACCACCTGCTCAAAGCTGGCGGCCACATCCGCCAGGGGGAAGGGTGCCGTGCCGCCAGGGCCACCGGCGGCCTGCTCCTCGGCCTTGAGCTGCGTCACCAGGCGCAGCACGGCCGTTTTCAAACCACTGAAGCTGAAGTCGTAGGGGTGAAATCCTCCTTCGGGCCGCGACACCCGGCCCTTGGGCAGCGGGAACCGCCGCGGATCACCCCCCGCTGCCGCCACCTGAATGGCGGGTCCGCCGGGATAGCCCAGCTGCAACAGCCGGGCCACCTTGTCGAAGGCCTCGCCAGCGGCATCATCCCGGCTGCGGGCCAGTCGCCGGTAGTCCCCAGGACCATCCACCCGGATCATCTCGGTGTGGCCGCCGCTCACCAACAACACCAGGTATGGCCCCTCCGGCAGGGGCTCGCCCAGGTGCACCGAGCAGAGATGGCCTTCCAGATGGTGCACCCCCAAAAAGGGCTTGCCATGCAGCCGCGCCAGGCACCGCCCCGTGATGGAACCCACCAATAGGGCCCCCACCAGACCAGGAGCCGCAGTGGCCGCAATCGCATCGAGCTCGGCGTAGGCCACGCCGCTCTCGGCCATCACCTGCTCGATCAAAGAGGGCAGGGCTTCCACATGCCGCCGCGAGGCAATCTCAGGCACCACGCCGCCAAAGCGGGCGTGCTCCTCCACCTGGGAGGCCACAGCGCTCGCCAGCACCCGCTGATCGCGCACCACCGCAGCCGCGGACTCGTCACAACTTGTTTCGAGGGATAACAGTGTGGGCATCAGTTCTGGAGATCTCCCTTACTGTCCGCAAGTGACATCCTGCCGTGCTGCAGGTGTCTACCCAGCACGCCATCAAGCACTGGAGCCGATGCGCCGCCTCTTTGCCGTTCTGATTTCTGCCCTGCTGATCTTCGGCTTCGCCCCTGTGGCCAAAGCCGATGTGGCAGGTCTCACTCCCTGCGCTGAGAGCGCCCGCTTCCAACAGCGCGCCAGCGGAGCCACCACCGAGCAGGCCAAGGCCCGCTTCGAGATGTACAGCCAGGCCCTCTGCGGCGCCGATGGGCTTCCCCACCTGATCGTGGACGGCCGCTGGAGCCACGCCGGCGAGTTCATGATCCCCGGCATCGCCTTCCTCTACATCGCAGGCTGCATCGGCTGGGCTGGACGTAACTACTTAAAAGCCATCCGTGGCGAGAAGGACGCGGCGATGAAGGAGATCCAGATCGATCTGCCTCTGGCCATCAAGAGCACCATTGCTGCTGCCACTTGGCCCCTAGCCGCCTTTGGTGAGCTCACCAGCGGCAAGTTGCTTGAGTCTGACGACAAGGTGACCGTGTCCCCCCGCTGATCGCGGCCTCACGCTCCCCCATTCAGGCCTTTCCCCCAAGTCTTTTTCCGATGAAGAAGTTCCTCACCACCGCCCCGGTCTTCGCCGCCATCTGGTTCACCGTGACCGCCGGCATCTTGATCGAATTCAACCGGTTCTTTCCCGATCTGCTCTTCCATCCGATGTGAGCAGCAGCGCCCATCTTTGAGCGGCCCCGAGTGGGCCGCTTTTTTTTATGGTCAACCCGATCGAGCAGAAACAGCTCAGCCGAGCTGCATCAGCTGTTCCAGCTCGGCTAGGGCCGTTTCGAAATCGCCGTTCACCAGCACCGCGTCAAATTCCCCCTCGGCAGCCAGCTCCACCCGAGCCCGCTCCAGGCGCTTGGCAATGGCCTCGTCACTGTCGGTGCCGCGGCCGCGGATCCGGCGCTCCAACTCCTCAAAGCTGGGGGGCTTGATGAAAATCTGAAAGCCGGCCGGGAAGCTCTGGCGCACCTGGCGAGCCCCCTCCAATTCGATCTCCAGCAACACCGGGCGGCCAGAGGCCAACTGGGCCTCCACCGGCTGGCGCGGGGTGCCGTAGCAGTTGCCCGCGAACTCGGCCCACTCCAGCAAACCGCCCTGGGCCACGGTGGCCTCGAAACCATCGCGGGCCATGAAGAAATAGCTCTCACCCTCCACTTCACCCGTTCGTGGCGCGCGAGTGGTGGCAGAGATGGAGAGCCAGATCTGGGGATGGCGCTGCAGCAGCGCCGCGACCAGGGTGCCCTTTCCCACCCCGCTCGGGCCGGTGATCAGAAAGAGCCTGCCGGCGGGAGCGGGAGCACCCATTACTGCGTCAACCACGGGCCTGCAGAGTAGGAGCGCCTCTGGAGTCCCTCCCATCGCCGCCATGGCCCCCCTGCCCCTCCAGGCCATGGATCTCACCACCCTGCGGGCGGTGCTGGGGGAATTGGAGCCTCGGCTGGTGCCCAGCCGCTTCGAGAAGGCCCAGCAGGCCGATTCCCACACCCTGCAGCTCGGCTTTCGCAGCCTGGAGGGGCGCACCTGGCTGGAGCTCAGCTGGCAGGCCGAAGCCCCCAGGCTGTTCGCCATCCCCCCACCGCCCCGCGGTGGGGATGGCAGCACCCTGGCCCAGCAGTTGCAGCACGGCCTGGGTGGCCTTGCCCTGGTGGCGCTGGAGCAACCGAGTTGGGAGCGGGTGGTTCACCTCAAGTTCGCCCCACGGCCTGGCGAGGCCATCAGCCGCACCCTGGTGGTGGAACTGATGGGCCGCCACAGCAATCTCTTTCTGCTGGATGAGAACCAGCGCGTCGTGGCGGCGGCCCGCCAGGTGCGGGAGCAGCAATCCAGGTTGCGGCCCATCGCCACCGGCGATGTCTACAGCCCTCCGCCACCCCTGGCGGGCAAGCCCCCCTGCCGCGATGAATCCTTCGCGCACTGGCGGCAGGAACTGCAACTGCTGCCCCTGCCCTTGAAACAGGCCCTGCAGGGGGCTTATCAGGGCATCAGCCCAGCCCTGGCGCTGCAACTGGCGGGCGACCGGCAGTCCGAGGCCACCGCCCTGCTGAGCCAGCCGGTCGACGCCCTCACCCCGGAGCAGTGGCAACAACTGTGGCAGGGCTGGCAAACCTGGCTCGCAGCGCTGGACGAGGGCCGTTTTCAGTTCAGCGCGGGCGAGGCAACGGCCTACAGCTGCTGGAAAGCTGGTGACAGCCCTGGCGATCCCCTAGCCATCAACCAGGCTCTGGCGGACTACCACCGCCAGCAGCTGGGACAACGACGGCAGGGGCAACGGCGCCGGCAGCTGGAACAACGGCTGCAGCAGGCCCTCAGCCGTGAGCAGCAGCAACAGCAGCACCAACAGGCGCTGCTGGATCAGGTGGAGAACAGCGACGCCTTGCAGCGCCGGGCCGATGCCCTGCTGTGCCTGCCACAACCCAGCCGCGAGCAGGTGGGAGAGGCCCAGTCTCTCTATAAAAAAGCCCGCAAACTGCGGCGTTCCGTGGCCGCGATCACCCCGCGGCTGGAGCAACACCACCAGCGCATCGCCGAGCTGGACGCGAGCCTCACCTACCTGGAGCAGCTTCCGCCCACGGCCAGCCTCAACGAGCTCACTGCCCTGGAACAGGACAGTGACCTGGTGCTCAAACAGCGCTCCAAGGGCACGGGATCACGCCAGGACGTTCCCTGCCCCCTGGAAGCACGCAGCCCCAGTGGGGCGCGCCTACAAGTGGGTCGCAACCACCGCCAGAACGAGTGGATCAGCCTGCGCCAGGCCAGGCGCGGCGATCTCTGGTTCCATGCCCAGGAATGTCCGGGCAGCCACGTGGTGCTCAAGGGGTCCGAAGCACCCCTCAGCGAGGCCGACCTGCAGGCCGCCGCAGACCTGGCTGCCCACTTCAGTCGGGCCCGCGGCAACAGCCGGGTGGCCGTGGTGATGGTGCCCACCGAGGATCTGCAACGCATTGCAGGGGCAGCGGCAGGCACCGTGCGCCACCGAGGTGGCACCGTGCTCTGGGCCGAACCGGCACGGGCAACAGCCCTTCTGGAGCAGGCAGTCCCTAGCCTCAAGGGGGAGCCCGAGCCATGAGCGAAAACGACACCCTGCCCGCGCCAGCACCACCGCTGAGCGATCTCGGTAACGAGTTCCCGGGGGAGGTGGAGATGACCCTGGTGGATCACCTGGAGGAACTGCGCAGCCGCATCCTGCGCAGCCTGCTGGCGGTGGTGATCGGCGCGGCCGGTTGCCTGCTGCTGGTGCGCCCCCTGGTGCGACTGCTGGAGGTGCCAGCCCACGGCATCCGCTTTCTGCAGCTGGCCCCGGGTGAATTTCTGTTCGTGTCGCTCAAGGTGGCGGGCTACGCCGGCCTCACCCTGGCCCTCCCCTACGTTCTCTACGAGGGGCTTGCCTTTGTGCTGCCCGGCCTCACCCGCCGCGAACAACGCCTGGTGGCTCCAGCGGTAGCGGGCTCGGCGGTGTTGTTCGTGGCGGGCCTGGCCTTCGCCTGGTGGGCCCTGGTGCCAGCGGCCCTCAATTTCCTGGTGAGCTATGGCGCCGATGTAGTGGAGCCGATCTGGTCGATCGAGCGCTACCTGGATTTCGTGCTGCTGCTGATGGTGGCCACCGCCCTGGCGTTCCAGCTGCCGGTGCTGCAACTGCTACTGGCAGCCCTGGGGGTAGTGCGCGCCCAGACCATGCTCGGCGCCTGGCGCTGGGTGGTGGTGGCCTCGGCTCTGGCAGGAGCCGTACTCACCCCCTCCACGGATCCGATCACGATGCTGCTGCTCACCGGGGCGATCACAGCCCTTTATCTGATCGGCGTGGGCCTGGCCACTCTGGTGCAGCGGCCCCAGACGGCCTAGAGCAGAAACTCGCTGGCCCGGCCTTGCGGCAGCTCCAGCGGCAGGGTCATGGCCTTGCCAAGCCGGGGTTTATCGGTGGTGCTATTGAGCCAGTGGCGCACTTGGGCGGCCACCCCCAGGCCATTGAGCGTGCCCACCAGCTCCTCCAACTTGGCCGCGTACTGCTCGGCATCCAGCGGGAACGACTGCTGCTCCAGGTAGCCCCACATCACCTGCAGGTAAAGACGACCCCGCCTGGAAATGAGCTGCAGGTCGTAGGAGGCCTGCCAGCGACGCCGCAACAGCTCCAGCACTTCTAAGGCCACCAGGGGGGCGGCGGGGAGGTCGGCGGAATCCAAGGGTGTGGCAGCGGGCGCGCAACAGCATGTTGCAGGGTCTCGGCAGAGCCCTGTTGGGCCAAGCCGTTCAGGGCTGGGCAAGGTTCATAATGGGCGCCACGTTGCAGTGGGCTCCCCAGCCGCCCCGTATGACCCAGATCCCAGCGCCCTCGTCCAGCGGTGATGTTCCCGGAATGGGTCGTCGGCAGTTCATGAATCTGCTGACCTTCGGCACGGTCACAGGCGTGGCCCTGGGTGCCCTCTACCCGGTGGTGAACTACTTCATCCCCCCCAAGGCCGCCGGTGGTGGTGGTGGCGTGACCGCCAAGGATGAGCTGGGCAACAACGTCACCGCCAGCGGCTGGCTCGGCAGCCACAAGGAAGGCGACCGCAGCCTGGTGCAGGGCCTCAAGGGCGATCCCACCTATCTGATCGTCGAGGGCAGCGATGCCATCGGCAGCTACGGCATCAACGCCATCTGCACCCACCTGGGCTGCGTGGTGCCCTGGAACGATGGGGCCAACAAGTTCATGTGCCCCTGCCACGGCTCCCAGTACGACGCAACCGGCAAGGTGGTACGCGGTCCCGCTCCCCTCTCCCTGGCCCTAGCCCACGTCTCGGTGGAGAACGACAACGTGTTCCTGAGCCAGTGGACTGAAACAGATTTCCGCACCGGCGAGAAGCCCTGGTGGGCCTGATCTACCCCGCGCTCGTCTCCCCCTTGCCCGCCCGCCCGCCCCAACGCCCCATGCGTCGCTCCTTCTCCCTGCTGCTGAGTTCGCTCCTCGCCCTCGGCGCCCTGTTCGTGGCTCCCCAGGCAAGCTGGGCCTACCCCTTCTGGGCGCAGCAGAACTACGCCACCCCCCGGGAAGCCACCGGCAAGTTGGCCTGCGCCAACTGCCACCTGGCCAAGAAGCCCACCCAGGTGGAAGTGCCCCAGGCGGTCTTCCCCGACGAGGTGTTCAAAGTTGAGGTAAAGATCCCCTACGACACCTCTGTTCAGCAGGTTGCTGGTGACGGCAGTGCCACCGGGCTCAATGTGGGCGCCGTGGTGATGCTGCCCGATGGTTTCAAACTCGCACCGGCCGATCGCCTCAGCGAGGAGCTCAAGGAGGAAACCGCCGGTGTCTACGTGACCCAGTGGAGCGACAACGACCCCAACATCCTGCTGGTGGGCCCCCTCCCGGGTGACCAGCACCAGACGATCACCTTCCCGATCCTCGCTCCCGATCCCGCAACCGACAGCAACATCCACTTCGGCAAGTACCAGCTACACGTGGGCGGCAACCGTGGCCGCGGCCAGGTGTATCCCACTGGCGAGAAGAGCAACAACGGCGTATTCAATGCCTCCGTTGCCGGCAGCGTGGAAGCGATCAACGCCGGTGAGAACGGCGGATCCGTGGTGGTGATCAAAACCGCCGACGGCACCAGCGTGAATGAGGCCATCCCCGCCGGCCCCACCGTGACCGCCAGCGTGGGACAGGCCGTGGTGGTGGGCGAAGCCCTCACCAACGATCCCAACGTGGGTGGGTTCGGCCAGCTCGATGCTGAGGTGGTGCTCCAGAACCCTGTGCGTATCTACGGGATGCTCGCCTTCTTCGCCGCCGTTGCCCTAGCCCAGATCATGCTGGTACTGAAGAAGAGGCAGGTAGAAAAGGTGCAGGCTGCCGAAGGCGTCTGATGCATCTCGCTGTGTTCACCTCACCGGGGCCCTTGCTGTTTCAGCTGGGCCCTTTTTCTCTGCGCTGGTATGGCTTACTGATCGCCGTTGCGGTGTTGCTGGGCCTGATGCTCGCCACGCGCCTGGGCAGACAACGGGGCATCGAGCCGGCGATGATCGCCGACCTATTGCCGATCCTGGTGCTGGCGGCCGTGATTGGTGCTCGCGTGTACTACGTGGTGTTCGAGTGGCGGCAATACCAGTTGAACTGGCTCGATGCCCTGGCGATCTGGAGGGGAGGGATAGCCATCCACGGCGCCCTGCTCGGCGGCAGCCTCGCGGTGATTCTCTATTGCCGCTGGCGCAAGCTCGCCTTCTGGAACCTGCTCGATGTGCTGGTGCCATCGGTAGCCCTTGGCCAGGCCATCGGCCGCTGGGGCAACTTCTTCAACTCCGAGGCCTTCGGTCTTCCCACTGATCTGCCCTGGAAACTCACCATTCCATTCGCCAATCGGCCCATTCAGTTCCTGGACCAAACCACGTTCCACCCCACATTTCTCTACGAGTCGTTGTGGAATCTGGGGGTGGTGATCCTGCTGTTGGTGTTGTTCCAGCGGGGCCTGAAGGGCCAGCTGCCCCTGCCGGCGGGAGCCCTCAGTTGCTTCTACCTGCTCACTTACAGCACCGGGCGGCTGTGGATTGAGGGGTTACGCATCGATCCTCTCTGCCTGGCCGGCGCACCTCCCTTCTGTGACGGTGGGTTGCGCATGGCACAGCTGGTGAGCCTGGTGTTGATGGCCGCCGCAGGATTCGGCCTTTACTGGCTGTATGTCCGTCAGCGGGCTCTGCCCGATCCGAGCGGCATCAACCTGCCTTCCTCCGGCTCCCCCACTTGAACAACGACCTCACCACAGCAACCACCGCCAAGGTCTGGGTCGTGGGGGCTGGCCCTGGAGCCCCAGATCTACTCACCATCCGGGCCCTACGGGCGATCGAACAGGCCGAGGTGTTGATCTGGACCGATTCCCTGGTGAGCCCGCAGCTGGCCGCCCTGGCTCCGTCCGCCTGTGAGCGCATTCGCACCAGCACCCTCACTTTGGAGGAGGTGATGGAGCTGATGCTGGATCGCGCCAGGGCCGGTAAGCGGGTAGTGCGCCTCCACGATGGCGATACCTGCCTCTACAGCGCCCTCAATGAACAACTCTGCCGGCTGCTGGATGCCGACATCACTGTGGAGGTGGTGCCCGGGCTCAGCGCCTACCAGGCCACCGCGGCTGCCCTGAGCAGTGAACTCACCATTCCCGGCCTGGTGCAGACCATCGTGCTTAGCCGTGCTGGTGGACGCACAGGGTTGCCGGAGAACGAATCGCTCGAGCGGCTGGCGGCCCTGCAGGCCTCCCTGTGCCTCTACCTGAGTGCGCGCCACGTGGAGCAGGTGCAGGCCGAGCTACTGCGGCACTACCCAGCCGACACCCCCGTGGCGATCGGCTATCGCGTCAGCTGGCCCGACCAGTGGCTCACGGTGGTGCCCCTGAGCGAAATGGCTCAGGTGAGCCAGGAACGGGACCTCATCCGCACCACCCTGTACGTGGTGAGTCCGGCGTTGGCGGCCCCAGGAGAGGCACGATCCAAGCTGTATTCAGCCAGCCATCACCACCTGTTCCGCGGCGGGGCGGAGGTGGGGCCCACGATGTTTTAAGCTCTTGGGGTGCGGGCGATTAGCACAGCGGTAGCGCACTTCCTTCACACGGAAGGGGTCACTGGTTCGAATCCAGTATCGCCCATATTTTGAATTCAACCCCTGCACTGCAGGAGTTTCATCGTTACGAGCCATCCCGACTGGCCCCTTTTGCGGCGCCGTACTCGGGCTGTGGTGCATAGACGGCGAATCCAGGTCACAATGCCGCCACGAGATCATCGGCCCCGCGCGTGAGCGCCAGCATCCCCACCATGGACCTTGACGCTGGAACGCCGTCTGCCGATTCGGCCCTAGAGCGCCTGGGCCTCACCCTGAGGGAGGCTCGCCTGGCCCGCGGCATGGACTGCCGCACCCTCGCGGCTCAGTTGCGCATGGGTCCCGAACAACTGGAAGCCCTCGAAGCGGGGGATTCCAGCCGGTTACCGGAAATGGTGTTCGTGATCGCCCATGCCCGGCGTGTGGCCGACGCCCTCGGCGTGGACGTGAACCTCTTGATCACGCCGCTGAAACAGAGTGCCAGTGCCCTGAAGCCTGCCCCGGCTCCACTCACCGCAGACACCCACACCCCCAAGACCAGCCACAGCCGTAGGCGCCAACCGTCGCTGCTGCCGGTTGTGGGCTGGGTGGCCCTCCTGGCTGGCCTGGCCGCAGCGGGGGGCTGGGGCTGGCAACAGCGCAACCAGCCCGGCGGCAGGCCCATGACCATCGCCCCATTGGTTCCGGTCCAGCCGCCCCCGCAGCCCGCCCCCGCCAAGCCAGCGGCCATGCCAACCACCCTTCGCCTCACCACTGCGGAGGCCAGCTGGCTGGAGGTGCGCACCAACACCAGCAAGCAGCTGTTTGAGGGCAACCTCAAGGGCACGCGAGTTTTCCCCCTGGGCACGGGGCTCAGGGTGTTGGCTGGCCGACCCGATCTGGTTCGCGCCAGCCTTGGCAACACCCCCGGCAAGACCCTGGGGCGAATTGATCAGCTGAGCTGGGTGGAGTTCAAGCCCTCCGCTCCGGCAGCGGCGGCTCCAACACCCTGAGGCTCACGCCGGCGGCTTCCTGCACGGCCGGGGCACAGGCCTGCAGGCTCCAGCGCTCCAGGCTGAGGTCGAGCTCAGCAGCCATGGGCTCCAGCTGGATGCTGAGGCAACTGGTTTCCTCCAGACGCACCTGAATCCCCGCCACCGACGCCTGGGGGCGACGATCCAGGGCAACGGCCAGCCGCAGCAGCAGGGCCATGGCCGCCACCGTGCGGCGCTGCTCGCGACCATCGATCAACTGCCAGGCCTCATGCCGTTTCTTGGGCAGGCTGCGGCGGTGGTAGCGGGCCATGGCCGCCACCATGAGCTGCTCACTGTCGGAGTAGCCCAGTAGGTCGCCGTGGCGAATCAGATACCAGCTGTGCTTGTGATACGACCCCACATTGATGTGTTGGCCACAGCTGTGCAGCATCGCCGCGGCCCAGAGCAGTTGCCGGCCGCTGCCGTCATCGTTGTGCAACACCCCCTGGGTCTGGCTGTAGAGGCTGAGGGCATAGCCCGCCACCCGCTCCGCCCGAGCCTGATCCACGCCGTAGCGCTGCACCTGGTGCAGCACGGTGCGCTGGCGAATACTGCTCTGGAACGCAAAACGATCCACGATCAGATCGTTGCGCAGCATCCAATCCACGATCAGGCCTTCTCGCAGAGCCCGCTCACTGATCACCAGCTCCTGGGCACCGAGCATCTGCATGGCGGTCTGCAGGATCAGGGCACCGGGAACGATGATCTCGGCCCTGCGCTCGTTGAGGCAGGGCAGGGCTCGCCGCTGCTCGGGGGTCATGGTGAGCAGGCGGGCCACCAGCTGATTGAGCCGCTCCCGCGGCACCCGATAGCCCTGCATGCGCAAAGGAGGGCGAGGATCCTCCGCCGCCGCCATGGCCGCGATCGCCATGGCGGTGCCGCTGGTGCCCACCATCACCGGCAATTCGCCTGGGTTGAGCCGCTGCTTCACCTTCAGCACCGCCGGCTCGAGGCTCCCCTGGATGTACGCCCGCAGGAACTCCACCCGCTTGGGGGGTAGCGGATCGTCGTGAACAAAATCCCGCTGCAGCCGCACGGCCCCCACCCGGGTGCTGGTAAGGGCGCGGGCATCCCGGCCATCCGCCAGGATCAATTCGGTGGAGCCTCCACCGATATCGAGGATCAGGTGGGGCTGCTCCCCGAAGGCCATGCCGGAGAGCACACCCAGATAGATAAGGCGAGCCTCCTCCGGGCCACTCACCAGATCCACCTCCAGGCCCAGCTGTTCCTGGATGGCCTGCAGGAATTCCCGGCCATTCGGGGCCTCACGCACGGCACTGGTGGCGGCCGTCACCACATCGCCGGGCTGCACACCGTGGCTGGCGGCCAGCTCCCGGCAGTGGCGCAGGGTGATGAAGGCCCGCTCGATCGCCTCGGCGCTGAGGTCGCCGGTTTCAGGATCACGCTCCCCTAGCCGGGTGGTGGATTTCTCCGTGAGCACCACCGAGAAGCTGCGCAGGGCCGGATCCACAGCCGCGACCAGCAGGTGGATGGAATTGGTGCCGATGTCAATGCCGGCCACCGGCCGGCTCCCAGCTGTGCCGTTGCCGGCGGAGGTCTCGGTCACGCGGGACAGCAGGCGGTGCTGCTGGCACTTTCGCATCGCCGGGCCACCTAACGTGCTGCCCAACATTGGAGAGAGCCCCAGCCTGTGGCCGCAGCCCTTGAACTGGTTCAGGCCTGGCTGGCCCTGCTGCGCTGGGACAAGCCCAGTGGCCGGCTGATCCTGCTGATCCCCGCCGGCTGGAGCCTGTGGCTCCTGCCGGCCACCCCCCCACCAGCGGTGCTGGTGGGCTGGATTGTGCTGGGGGGCCTGGCGGTGAGCGGGGCGGGCTGCGTGGCCAACGACCTCTGGGATCGCCGCATCGACCCCCAGGTGGAGCGCACCCGCCAGCGCCCCCTGGCCAGTGGCCGGATCGGCGTGTCCGCAGCCCTGGTGCTGCTGGGGCTGTGCCTGCTGGCAGCCCTAGCGGTGGTGCTCTGGGGTCTGCCCGCCGGCAGCCGCGGCCTCTGTCTGGCCCTGGCCCTGGCCACCCTGCCGCCGGTGCTGCTCTACCCCTCCGCCAAGCGCTGGTTTGCCTTCCCCCAGGCGGTACTGGCCCTCTGCTGGGGCTTCGCCGTGCTGATCCCCTGGGGGGCCGCCACCGGCACCCTGGACGGCGGCTGGCCGCTGTTCACCACCTGGGCGGCCACGCTGCTGTGGACCTTCGGGTTCGACACGGTGTACGCCATGGCCGACCGCCCGGATGACGCAGCCCTCGGCATCCGCAGCAGCGCCCTCAGCCTCGGGGCCCAGGCCCCTACGGCCGTGGGCCTTTGCTACGGCGCCACCGCCGTGCTGCTGGCCATCGCCGCAAGGCTGCAGGGGGCCGGCCTGCTCTTCTGGCTGATCTGGGCGGTTGCCACGGCCGGACTGCTGCGGGAGGCCTGGCTGCTGCGCCGGCCCGAACTGCCCCGATCGGCCTACGGACTGCATTTTCGCCACCAGGTGCTGCTGGGATCCCTGCTGCTACTGGCCCTGTTGCTCGGACGAACAGGCGGGGCACTGCCGGGATGACAGGGCAGCTGCCGCACCCCCTGCGGGCGGGGGACCGGGTGCAGCTGGCTGCCGCCAGCTCAGCCCTGGACAACCTGGAGCGGCTCGAGGCCGGCAGCGCCGTGCTGCAGAGCTGGGGCCTGCAGGTGGAGAGCCACCCCGAACCCCTGCGCCGCTGGGGCTACCTGGCCGGGGCCGACCTCCAGCGCCACGGCGACCTGCTGCCCCCAGCCCCGCTCACGGCCTGCATCCGCGGTGGCTGGGGTGCCGCCCGGCTCCTTGAAGCCCATCAGTCCCTGTCTCTGCCAGACGGCTGGCTGCTGGGCTTCTCGGATGTCACCTCACTGCTGTGGGCCCAGCGGACCCAAGGGCGTTGCGGCGGCATCCACGGCCCCCTGGTCACCACCCTGGCCAGCGAGCCCGCCTGGAGCCAGGAACGACTGCGGCAGTTGCTGTTCGGTGAGCCGCTGGCGGACCTCACGGGGGAGGCCTGGAAAGCAGGCGTGGCGATAGGTCCGCTGCTGGTGGGCAACCTCACCGTGGCCACCCACCTGTTGGGAACCCCCCACCTCCCGGATCTGCGCGGGGCAGTGCTGGTGCTGGAGGACGTGGGCGAGGCCCCCTACCGCATCGACCGCATGCTCACCCACTGGCGCCTCAGCGGAGCCCTGCAGCAACTGGCCGGCATCGGCTTCGGCAGCTTCAGCCACTGCAATGACGACGACGCGCGCGATCCGGACACCTGCTTCAGCCTCGAGCAGGTGCTGCGGGAGCGCACCGCCGACCTGGGCATCCCTGTACTGGCCCAGCTGCCGGTGGGCCATGAGCCCGGCAATGCCGCTCTCCCCCTAGGCGTTCAGGTCCGGCTGGATGCCCACCGGGGTGTGCTGCAGGTGCTCTAGCGGCCGGCCAACACCGCCGCCGCAATGGTGAGGTCGAAGGGGGTGGTGATCTTGATGTTGGAGGGGGAGGCCTCAATCACCTGCACCGCCCAGCCGAGGCGCTCGAACAGGGAGGCGTCATCGGTGACGCTCCAGCCCTCGGCAACGGCACGGGCGTGGGCATCCCTGAGCTGTTGCACCGGAAAACCCTGGGGGGTCTGGGCACCCCAGAGCTGTGAGCGATCCGGCGTGTCCTGAATCACCCCATCGCCATCCACCCGCTTAATCGTGTCGGTCACGGGCGCAGCAGCGATCACCGCCGCACCGGCGGCCACGGCCTGGGAGCAGCGGCTGATCAGATCAGGATCAACCAGGCAGCGGGCCCCGTCGTGGATCAGCACAGAGCTTGCTTCCGGAGGCAGGGCTGCGAGGCCGTTGCTCACGGATTCCTGGCGGGTGTCGCCTCCCTGGATCCACACCACGGGACGGTCGGGGTTGACGGCGGCCACCAAACCCTCAATGGCGGCCTGATCGATGGGTTGGCCCACGATGCCAATCCAGCGGATGTCGCCGCAGGCCAGGGCGGCCTCCAGGGTCCAGGCGAGCACAGGGCGCCCCGCCACCTCCAGCAGCAGCTTGTTGCGCTCCGCTCCCATGCGGCGGCCGCTGCCGGCACAGGCGATCAGCAAATGCACAAGCGGGCGGCCTCCTGAGCCTGGTTGATCCGACCTCCATACAATCAGCCCGCGACCCGCCCTAGCTGCCCGCCGCCATGCGCGTTCTGTTTCTGCTTCCGGGCGGCATCACCAGCCAGCTGGAGGCCCTGCCGGCCGTGGCGACTGTGGCCAGCCAACTCCAGGCCCAGGTACAGGTGGCCTGTGCCCCTGCCGCCGCCACCGCCTGGACGCTGGTACCGGCGGTGGAGAAGGTGATTCCGTTCGACTTCGACACACGGGCCAGCCTGGCGGACTGGGCCAACTTGCTGGGCAACGTGCGGGAGCCCGATTTTCAGGCCTGCATCAGCCTGGCGCAGGGGCGCCAGCTCGACCTGATGCTCTCGATGAGCCACATTCCCAACCGCGTGGCGGCGGGTGGCTTCTCCGCCACGAGCAGCGTGAGCCCCACGGACGGCTGGCAGCCCCAGGCCCTGGGGGCCTTCCTGCGCCCGCTGGGCCTGAGCCTGGATGCGGGGGCCTTCCGCCTGGCGTTACCCAAGGCCGCCCTCGAACAAGCGGCGGCCCAGCTACCGGCCGGCCAGGGCCCTGCCCTGCTGCTGAGCCCCTCTGGCACCGTCAACGACTGGCCCAGCAGCCAGTGGCAATCCCTGCCCGAACAGGTGCGCAGCAAGTTGCCCGATCTGCGGGTGGTGCAGGCCCTGCGCGGCAGCAAGCTGCAGGAGCGGGCAGCCCAGATCGCGAGCTGTGATGTGGTGCTGAGCAGCGATCCCATCACCACCGAACTGGCCCTGTTCAGCGGGGTTCCCCTGGTGGCCTTGGGCCGCGACGCCGCTCAACTGCCAACCCGACAGGGCGTACAGGGGCTGGGGGCCCGCAGCCCGCTGACCCAACTGCCCATGGCGGAGGTGCTCCAGGCCATGGGCCTGGGATGAGACAACCTCGGCGCACACGCCTGCGCCAGGCCCGAAGCAGGGCCTCGCTCTCAGAACTGCTGAGCCGGCGCCCCTGGGCCGGCCCCGTGCTCGCGCTGGTGATGGTGGTGAATGCCGGGGCCGCGGGCTACCGGATCAGCGAAGGCTGGGACTGGGGTGACTGCTACTGGATGGTGCTGATCAGCCTCAGCACCCTGGGGTTCAGCGATGCGGAAACCCAGGTTCTCAGTGGAGGAGGCCGGGTGGTGACAGCCCTGCTCATCATCGGCGGCCTAGTGGTGGTGCAACAGACCATTCAGAAACTGCTGGAATTAACCAATTCCGGCTATTTCCGGCGCCTCCGGGAGCGCCGCTATCGCCAACAGCTGCAGCGCACGATGAACAACCACGTGATCCTCTGTGGCTATGGCCGCATCGGCCGCGAAATCGCCCAACAACTCAGCGCCGAAGCGGTGCCCTTGCTCGTGGTGGAGATGGATCCAGACCGCATCCAGGAGGCACAGCAGCGGGGCCTCACGGTGCTGCAGGCGGACGCCACCCTCGACGTGACGCTCGAGGAGGCTGGCGTGCATCACTGCCGGGCCCTGGTGGCGGCCCTGCCCAGCAATGCGGCCAACCTCTACGTGATCCTCAGTGCCCGGGGCCTGGCCCCCCGGTGCCGCTTGATCGCCCGGGCCGACAGCGAGGAAGCCGAGGGCAAACTGCGCCTGGCCGGGGCCGACCAGGTGGTGAGCCCCTATGTGGCGGGCGGCCGCACCATGGCCGCCACCGCCCTGCGGCCCCTGGCGGTGAACTTCATGGAACTGCTGGCTGGCTCCGAGTGTGAGGTGGAGGAGCTGCTGCTGAGCAGCGACCCCGAGCAACTGGGCCAACTCAATGGCCGCAGCCTGGCGGAGCTGCAGCTGGGTAGGCGCAGCGGCGCCCTGGTGCTGGCGATTCGCAACCCGACGGGCGCTGGTGCCCCCGGGGCCGATCTGCTGGCCAATCCCAGCGGGGAGGTGCGCCTGGCGCCAGGCCAGCTCCTGGTGGTGATGGGCAGCCAGGACCAGCTGGAGCGCCTCACCGACCTGCTGGGATCGGCCCTGGCCGGCGTGGATACGCTGCAGGCCTAGGCGCCACCCGCAAGGCCAGGCTTACGCTCGCGCGATTGCCGCCTCTGCTCCATGGCCAACGCCACCCCCCTTGCCGGACAGGTTGCCCTGGTGACCGGCGCCAGCCGGGGCATCGGCCGCTGCATCGCCCAGGTGCTGGCCCAGGCGGGCGCCACGGTGGTGGTGAACTACGCCAGCTCGCCTGGAGCGGCGGACGCAGTGGTGGCGGAGATCCAGGCCAGTGGCGGCAAGGCCTGGGCCCATCAGGCCAACGTGGCCGATGAGGACCAGGTGGAGGCCATGGTGAAGGACGTACTGGCGAAGGAAGGCCGGCTCGATGTGTTGGTGAACAACGCCGGCATCACCCGCGATGGCTTGCTGATGCGCATGAAGAGCGCCGATTGGCAGAGCGTGATCGACCTCAATCTCACGGGGGTGTTCCTCTGCACCCGGGCCGTGAGCCGCTCGATGCTCAAGGCCCGCAGTGGACGCATCATCAACATCACGTCGGTGGTGGGCCTGATGGGCAACCCCGGCCAGGCCAATTACAGCGCCGCCAAGGCGGGCGTGATCGGGCTCACCCGCAGCAGTGCGGCGGAATTCGCCAGCCGTGGCGTCACCGTGAACGCCGTGGCACCGGGCTTCATCACCACCGACATGACCAAAGACCTCAACGTGGAGCCGATCCTCTCGGCCATCCCCCTGGGTCGGATGGGCAGCCCCGATGAAGTGGCCAGCGCCGTGCGCTTCCTGGCCGCTGATCCCGCCGCCGCCTACATGACCGGCCAGGTGCTGCAGGTGGATGGCGGCATGGTCATGCGTTAGAGACCGGCTGGGCGAGCTCCTCCCGCAGCCGCCGGATTCGTTGCAGCAGCTTGAGCCGACGGCTGCGGGCCGTCATGGTGAGAAAGATGCGCAGCGGCACGTAGATCAGGGCCATGCCCAGGCCTAACCCCGCCACCAGCAGAAACACCATCAAGTTGCTGCCGGCGGCAGGGTCCGCCAAGGCATCGCTCAGAACCTCGGTGATGCTGTCCTCCATGGGCGGCACCCTATCGAGAGGCCGGGGTGGATGCAGCCTTCCCCACCCCTGGCATTCGGCTTTCCCCACCAGCCAGGCCGCCGGATGGCATGGGAGCCTGTGGCCACGGTTCTTCTCTGTGCTGCCGCGCCCCATGGCCAAGCTGCTCCTGTTCTCCGATGCCTCCCGCTCCGCCCTCGAGCGCGGTGTCAACGCCCTGGCCGATGCGGTCAAGGTCACCATCGGCCCCAAGGGCCGCAACGTGGTGCTGGAGAAGAAGTTCGGCGCCCCGGATGTGGTGAATGACGGCGTCACCATCGCCAAGGAAATCGAACTCGAAGATCCCTTCGAGAACATCGGCGCCAAGCTGCTGCTGCAGGTGGCCACCAAGACCAAGGACAAGGCCGGCGACGGCACCACCACCGCCACGGTGCTGGCCCAGGCCATGGCCCGTGAGGGCCTGCGCAACGTGGCGGCAGGCGCCAACCCCGTGGGCGTGCGCCGCGGCATGGACAAGGCCGTGGCTCAACTGGTGCAGGGCATCGAAGCCCGCTCCAGCGCCGTGGCCGGCGACGCCATCCGCCAGGTGGCCACGGTGAGCTCCGGTGGCGACGAGGAAGTGGGGCAGATGATTGCCGAGGCCATGGAGAAGGTCACTGCCGATGGCGTGATCACCGTGGAGGAGAGCAAGAGCCTGGCCACCGAGCTGGAAATCACCGAGGGCATGGCCTTCGATCGGGGCTACAGCTCCCCCTATTTCGTCACCGACGGTGATCGCCGCGTCTGCGAGTTCGAGAACGCCCTGCTGCTGGTCACCGACCGCAAGATCAGCTCCATCACCGACCTGGTGCCCGTACTGGAAGCGGTGTCCCGGGCCGGCAAGCCCCTGGTGATCCTGGCGGAAGAGGTGGATGGTGAAGCCCTCGCCACCCTGGTGGTGAACAAGAACCGTGGCGTCCTGCAGGTGGCGGCTGTGCGAGCCCCGGCCTTCGGCGAGCGTCGCAAGGCGGCCCTGCAGGACATCGCCATCCTCACCGGCGCCACCCTGGTGTCTGAAGACCGGGCCATGACGCTCGACAAGGTGAGTCTGGACGACCTGGGCAAGGTGCGCACCATCACCATCAGCAAGGACAGCACCACGATCGTGGCCACCGGTGAACACCAGGCTGCGGTGGCCGATCGGGTGGCCACCATCCGCCGTGAGCTCGACAACACCGACTCCGACTACGACCGCGAGAAGCTGGTGGAGCGCATCGCCAAACTGGCCGGCGGCGTGGCCGTGATCAAGGTGGGTGCCCCCACCGAAACCGAACTGCGCAACCGCAAGCTGCGCATCGAGGACGCCCTCAACGCCACGCGGGCCGCTGTGGAAGAGGGAATCCTGGCCGGGGGGGGCAGCACCCTCGCCCTGCTGGCCGGCAATCTCGACGGCCTCGCCGCCAGCCTGAGTGGCGATGAGCGCACTGGCGTACAGATTGTGCAGCGGGCCCTGACGGCACCACTGCAGCAAATCGCGGTCAATGCCGGCCATGACGGCAACGTGGTGGCGGAAGAAGTACTGCGCAGCGGCAAGGGCTTCAATGCCGCCACCGGCACCTACGAAGACCTGCTCACCGCCGGCATTCTCGACGCGGCCAAGGTGGTGCGTCTCGCCCTGCAGGACGCCGTGTCCATCGCCTCCCTGCTGATCACCACCGAGGCCGTGATCGCCGACAAGCCCGAGCCTCCTGCCACCGCTGCACCCGGTGGCGACATGGGCGGAATGGGTGGCATGGGCGGGATGGGCATGCCCGGCATGATGTGAGGCCCCACCGGCCTCACGCCGCTACAGCGCCCTGATCAGCCGGGCGTGGATGCGGCAGACGCTCAACGCTTCCCGGGGCGGGTCACTGCAGAGCCGCCCCAGTTCCCGGTTCAAGCCCTGAGGCTCCGCCATCGGCAGGCTTTCCACGGGAGTGCTCATCACTGCACCTCCTTTGAGACACCTGAGAGACGCGTAGTCTCACCACTAGGGTGCTGGGTGGACTTCAAACTTCAGGAAGCTTTCCTACCCAGGGAGTAACCAAGTTCCCGCCTCAGTCAGCGGCCAATCGCCCCGACATAGGCCGCCACCTGAAGGTCGACACCGGTAATGGCGGTGCCCACCACCACGGCATCGGCTCCCTGCTGCAACGCCGAACGGGCCTGATCGGCCGTGGCGATGCCCCCCTCACAGATCAGGCTGGTGCTGGCAGGCAACTGCTGGCGCAGTGGGGCCAGCAGCTCCCAGGCGGGCGGCCGTGAGCCCGCGGTGGTCTCCGTGTAGCCGAACAACGTGGTGCCCACCCACTGGCAGCCAAGGGCGGCCGCCCGCAAGCCGTTATCCACGGAATCGATATCAGCCATCAGTGGGGCACGGAGATCCCCTGAGGCCCGGCGCACCAAATCAGCCAGGTCCTGACCAGCGGGGCGATGCCGGTCGGTGGCATCCAGTGCAATCACATCGGCTCCAGCCGCCCACACCGCCTGGATCTCCTCCCAGCCTGGGGTGATGTAGACGGAACTATCTGGGAAGGTGCGTTTCCACAGGCCCACGATCAGGGCCTCCGGGCAGCGGCGCCGCACCGCGCCGATGTGATCGGGACTCTCCAAGCGCACACCGATGGCGCCATTGCGCAGGCTGGCTTCCGCCATGGCCGCAATCACCTGGGGATCCCGCATCGGCGACCCCTCCGGCGCCTGCACGGACACGATCAAGCCCCCCTGGAGGGCTGCACGCTCAAGCCGCACGGGGAAGCTCCGCATCAGCCTGGACATCCGGGAGCCAACTGCGCAGCCGGGCCAGCGCCGGATGGCTGGGAGCTGGTGCCGGACGCGACAGCCGCGGCAGCACTGGCAGCTGCTGCACCGGGGGGGAAACTGGAAGCTGCGCGGGCTCCAGGGGTGGCTGAGTACTGGCGATGGTGGGAGCCTCCAGCAGCTCCTGCCACCACACCAGGCTCTCCGCCTGGGCCAGCTCCTGCATCAGTGCAGGCAGGGAACTGACGCCCTGGCGATGTACCCACAAACTGGACAGCCGCTGCAGGGCTGCCGCATCGCGGCGTTGTAACGCAGCGCTGAGCTCCTGGCGCAGGGCCTGCCGCCGGGCCAGGGGAGAGGGTGCGGCAGCAGGACGGACAGGCAAGGGGCGCACAGACATCAGGAGAGCTTGCGATCCAGCAGGGGGCGGATCAACAGAAACAGCCCAGCCGCCAGGGCCGCCAACACCCCCAGGCAGCTGGCAGCGCTCAGCTCCCCATAGGGGGCCTGCAGCACCAGGGCCGAAAGGGAAAAGTTGCCGGCGTAGGCCGCACGGATGGGTTCAATGGCGAAGGTAAGGGGATTCAGGGCCGCAAGCCAGCCCAACCAGGGCGGCATGAACGAAATCGGTGCCAGGGCCGTGCTGGCGAACAGCAGCGGCAGGTTGGCTACAAAGATCACCGCAATCAGCTCGATGTGGCCCGGCAGGGCAAAGGCCAGCCCGAGGCTCAGACCCGTCACGGCAAACACGAGCAGCAGCAGGGTCACCAAGACCAGCAGCAGGCCCGCCCCACCGGGCCAGCCGTAGCCCAACAACCAGGCGGTGCCCATGATCGCCAGGCTCTGCACCAGGCTCAGGGAGGTGATGTAGAGCACCGAGGCCAGCACGATCGAGCTGCGGGAGCGCAGCGGGGCCACCAGCAGCCGGTTCAGAAAACCGAATTCCCGGTCGAACATCACCGGCAGGCCCGCGTTGAGGGCGGCACTGAAGGCCGTGAACACAATCACGCCGGCCCCCAGGAAGCGGCCATAACTCATGCCATCGGGGAGCAGGCCTTCCGGGGCATTGGCAAACAGAGCCCCAAACAGCACCAGCCAGATCAGCGGTTGCAACACACCAGCCACCAGGGTGGAGGGCCTCCGCGCCAGCTGCAGGAACAGCCGCTTGGTGAGGGCCAGGGTTTCCTGGCTGAGATCGGCAAGGGCCGAGTGGTTGCCCATATCGGGCGTCACGGGGCTGAGCAGAGAGGGGGTGGCGCTGGTCATTGCTGGTGGAACGGGGAACACGAACTCAACGGGGCAGAGATCAACGCATGGACTGCTTGCGCTCCTCCTTGGCATCGCGGCTGCCAGCCACCGCCAGCTCCGCATCCATCAGGGTGCGGCCCGTGGCCTGCAGATACACGTCGTCGAGGCTGGGGCGGCTCTGGGCCAGGGCGAACACGGGCAGCTGTGCTTCAGCCAGCTGGCGACGCAGCTGCTCCGCCACTCCGTCATGCTCCACCACCAGGTTGAGCGAAAAGCCCTGGGCCCGGTTCACAACCACCTGGCGCACACCCGCACAGCCCTGCAAAAGCTGCTGCACCCGCAGGGCCTCGGGCTCATCACTGAACTCCCGCACTCGCAGGGTCACCCGGTCTCCGCCCAGGGCCGCCTTCAGCTCGGAAGGCCTGCCCTCGGCGATCACCCGGCCGTTCTCAATGATCGCCAGATGATCCGCAAGGGCATCCACCTCCTCGAGGTAATGGCTGCTCAGCAACACCGTGGTGCCCTGATCACGCAGCTGCTGCAACACCTGCCAGATGGCAGCTCGGCTCTCGATATCCAGCCCCACAGTGGGCTCATCCAGCACCAGCACCTGGGGCCGGTGCAGCAGCCCGGAGGCCAGATCCAGGCGGCGGCGCATACCCCCGGAATAGGTGCCGCAGCGACGATCAATCCAGTCGCCCATGGCCAGCAGGTCCTCCAGTTCAGCGATGCGCCGATCGCGCTCCGCCTTGGGCAGGTGATAGAGGTCGCCCTGGAGTTGGAGCAGCTCGCGGCCACTGAGGATCTTGTCGAGCGCCACCTCCTGGGCCACGTAGCCGAGGCGTTCGCGCACGCCGCGGGGATCCACCAAGCCATCCACCCCAGCCACCCGCACACTGCCGGAACTGGGGGCGAGCAGGGTGGCGAGGATCCGCAGGGTGGTGGTTTTACCGGCGCCGTTGGGCCCTAACAGGCCATAGAGGCTGCCCTTGGGCACCGACAAGCTGAGACCCCGCAAGGCCTCCACCGCCTTGTCGCCTTTGCCGTAACGCTTGCAGACGTCGTGGAGCTGGATCACCGCTTCTGGCACCGCCGGGGAACTCCGCTCAGCCGTTTTGAAAACCCAATTTAGAAAGTCCTCTGCCACCCAGTGGTGGCAAGCCCTAGCAACTCGAGCCCCTGGTGGCTGAATTGGGCACCGGCGGGCATCCGGGCGATCAGCAGCAGCAGGCAGATGCCGAACAGATAGAGGATCGACCAGCGGAACAGCCCCTTGGCCCGCTGCAGGTCGTCGGGGGCCTGCTGGAGAGCCCAGGCCATCTGCAGGAGCCTGCCGTTGAAGGGAAGCAGCAACAGGCCATAGAGCAAACCACCCGAGGGCAAGGCCCAGATGCCGAGCACACTCAGCCCAACGGTGGCAAGGGCATAGAGGCCAATGGCCTGGGCGGTGGCGGGAGCCCCTTTCACCACCGGCAGCATCGGAATGCCCACGGAGCGGTAGTCGTCCTTGAGCAGCAGGGCGAGGGCCCAGAAATGGGCGGGGGTCCACACCATCACCAGGCCAAACAACCACCAGCTGCTCAAACCCAGATGTCCCGTGGCCGCAGCGGCCCCCACCAGGGGCGGGATGGCCCCCGCCACCCCGCCGATCACGATGTTCTGGCTGGTGCGGGGCTTGAGCAGCACCGTGTAGAGCAGCACATAGCTGCAGAGCCCGAGCAGCGAGAGGCCCGCCGCCAGGCAGTTCACCCCTCCCACCAACAGGGTTGAGGCGGTGAGGGCCAGGGCCACGGCAATGGCAAAGGCCGTGGTGACCGACAGACGACCGGAGGGCAGAGCACGGCCGCTGGTGCGCTGCATGCGGCCATCGAGTTCCTGCTCCCAGAGGCAATTGAGCACTCCGGCAGCAGCGGCGGCCAGGGCGCCACCACCGAGGGTGCAGGCCAAGCGGGCTGGGGGCAGGGGCCAGCCCTCGGAGAGGGCCATGCCGCCCAGGGTGGTGGCCAGCAGCAGCGGAATCAGCCGCGGCTTTGCGATCTCCAACCAGGGGGGCAGGCGCAGGCGTGCCCGCGAAGGCACCACCTGTTCCCGCGTGAGCCGGGGTGTTGCTGAAACCGGTGCACTAACCACGGGCCACCTCCAGGGATGTTTGGGCCCAGCAGCTGCGGCCAAGCCAGCTGCGGGCGGTAAGGGCGGAAAGCACGGCCACCAGCAGGGCCGCCGTGAGCTGGTGGGCCACGGTGACCGCCGGCACCGAGAGGCTCAGCCGCAGGCTGGCGACCCCCAGGGCGATCTGAAGCACCACCAGCAGGGCGGCCAGGGTGGCCAGGGGGCGTTCAGAGCGCAGCCGCCACCAGGCCAGGGCCGCCAGCAGCAGCACGGCCAGGGCCGCCGGCGTGGCCAGCAGGCGATGGCCGTAGAGCCAGCCACAGCCCTCGCCGGAGCTGAAGCAGCGGCCAGCCGCCCACTGGGTGGCCATCAGACCCCCCATCAGGCATTGGGCCAGCACAGCCGTGGCAACCACAGGGGTCAGCCACGCCCACCAGCTCGGCAACGGCAACCGGGAGGCGCTGTTTAAGCCCTGATGGCAACCGCTCACCAACGCCACGAGCACCAAGGCCGTGACCAGGTGAGCCGTAACCACCCCAAACGGCAACAACTGGGTGACCGTGAGGGCACCCAGAGCCCCCTGCCCTGCCACGAGCAGGAGGGTTGCCGTGGCCAGAGCCGGTAGCCAGCGGGGCAGGCGCGAGCGCCAGATCCAGCTGGCTGCGGTGAGCACCAGCACGCCGACACCTACCACGAAGGCATCGAGGCGGTGAAACCACTCCAGAAACACCTGGAGGTTCATCTGGGGCCCCGGCAGCAGGGAGCCGTAACAGAGCGGCCAGTCGGGACAGGCCAGGCCGGCCTCCATCACCCGGGTAGCGCCGCCGATAGCCACCAGGGCCACCAGGGCGATCAACAGATGGGCCGTGAGGCTGGCGAGCCGACGGCCAATGGGATCAGCGGACTCACCAAGGAGAGGCGAGGCCAGGCGCTGGGGTGATTGCAAACTCGGCGCTGCCATGCCTCGCTCAGGCCTGTTGGCGCTCACGCTAATGACAACAATTAAAAGCGCTTGGCTAGCGCGATGAGGCCGGGGAAGAGCGACATCAACAGTGATAGTTGGGTGAGCAATCCCACACGCCAACTGAGGCCTGATGGGCTGATTGACACAGCAGGCAACAGCAACCACGACAGGCGAGACGAATCTCCATAGGCTGGAGCGGTTATGCCCCGGGAAGATGCCCATTCCCGCCACAATCCTGACGCTGCTGGCAGGAATGGCCCTTGTCCTGGCTGGCCTTTGGGTCGGTCAGAACGTCAACCTGCTCCCCCTGGATGCCAGCGCCAATGCACCGGTTTATGACGAACTTTTTAAGGTTCTGTTCAGCATTGGCACGATTCTGTTCGTTGGCATCACGGGCCTCATCCTGTTCAGCCTGGTGCGCTTTCGCCGGCGCTCTGGTGATCGCACAGATGGCCTGGCCATCGAAGGCAATCTGCCGCTGGAAATTTTATGGACAGCGATCCCCGCGATTGTGGTGCTGTTTGTAGGGATTTACAGCTACGACATCTATGACCGCATGGGTGGTATGACCCCGCTCAACGACCACAGCGCCCATGTCATGGCGGCTGGCGACGACAGGGGCCGCACCTGGGCCGGCATCAGCCCTGCTGCCATCGATGCCGAGGCCGGCACCGCGGCCCTGCCCATCGACGTGACGGCGATGCAGTTCGCCTTCATCTTCCACTACCCCGACGCGGACATCACCAGTGGGGAGCTGCACGTGCCCGTCGGGCAACCGGTGGCGCTCCACATGAAGGCCAACGACGTGATCCACGCCTTCTGGGTGCCCCAGTTCCGCCTCAAGCAGGACGTGATTCCCGGCCAGCCGACGCTGCTCAGCTTCACCGCCACCAGACCAGGGCGCTACCCGATCGTGTGCGCAGAGCTCTGCGGGCCGTACCACGGCGGCATGCGCTCCACGGTGGTCGTCGATGAGCCCGACACCTTCGCCGACTGGGTGGCCAAGAACAGTCCAGCGCCAACACCTGCCACTCCCACACCGGTGCAGTCATGACCCTCAGCCTCTCGCCGCCCACCACCCCCAGTGCACCGCAGCCGCTGCAACCCCAGGGCTGGCTGCGCTATCTGAGCTTCAGCACCGACCACAAAGTGATCGGCCTGCAATATCTGGTGTGCGGCTTTCTGTTCTACCTGGTGGGTGGCGCCCTAGCGGGAGCCATCCGCACCGAGCTCTTAACGCCGATCAGTGATTTCCTGCCACGGGAAACCTACAACGAAATTCTCACCCTGCACGGCACGGTGATGATCTTTCTTTGGATCGTGCCGGTGGTGAATGGAGCCTTTGGAAACTATCTGATTCCCTTCTACGTGGGCGCGCGGGACATGGCCTTCCCCCGCCTCAATGCCGTGGCCTTCTGGCTGATTCCACCGGCGGGGCTGCTGTTGATCAGCAGCTATTTCATCGGCAGCGCCGCTCAATCGGGCTGGACCGCCTATCCACCCCTGAGCCTCACCACCCCAGCCACTGGCCAGGTACTGTGGATCCTGAGTGTGTTGCTCTTGGGCGGCAGCTCAATCTTTGGCGGCATCAACTTCATCGCCACGATCCTCAAGCTGCGCAGGCCAGGCTTGAAGTTGATGCAACTCCCGATGTATTGCTGGGCCATGCTGGGCACCAGCATTCTGGTGGTGCTCTCCACGCCGGTATTGGCGGGCACGCTGGTACTGCTCAGCTTCGATATCATTGCCCACACCGGCTTCTTCAATCCAGCCCTTGGCGGCAATGCGGTGGTGTATCAGCACCTGTTCTGGTTCTACTCCCACCCGGCTGTATACATCATGGTACTACCAGCCTTCGGGCTGGTGAGTGAAATCCTGCCGATCCATGCCCGCAAACCGCTGTTCGGCTACACCACCATGGTGTATTCGATCATGGGCATTGTGTTTCTGGGCCTGATCGTATGGGCTCACCACATGTTCACCAGTGGCACCCCGCCCTGGATGCGGCTGTTCTTCACGATCGCCACCGCGTTCATCGCCGTTCCCACAGGCATCAAGTTCTTCAACTGGCTCGCCACCCTCTGGGGAGGCAAATTGGCGCTCAATTCAGCCATGCTGTTTTCCTGCGCCTTCATTGTGAACTTCGTGTTCGGCGGCATTACCGGCGTTGCCCTCGCCCAGGTGCCGTTCGACATCCACGTGCATGACACCTACTTCGTGGTGGCTCATTTCCACTACATCGTCTACGGGGGCACTGTGTTTGTGATCTTCGCCTCCGTTTACCACTGGTATCCGAAGTTCACCGGACGGATGCTGAACGAGCCCCTCGGCCGGATCCACTTCCTGCTCACCTTCGTGGGCTTCAACCTCTGCTTCGCTCCCCAGCACTGGCTCGGCCTCAATGGCATGCCGCGGCGCGTGGCTGAGTACGACCCCCAGTTCCAGCTGATCAACCAGCTCAGCAGCGTGGGAGCCCTGCTGATGGCCATCAGCACTCTGCCCTTCCTGATCAACGTGCTCCATAGCGCGTTCAAGGGCACCATCGCGGGCGATAACCCCTGGAATGCCCTCACCCCCGAGTGGCTCACGAGCTCACCGCCACCGGTGGAGAACTGGATCGGCGAAGCCCCCCTAGTAACAGAGCCCTACGGCTACGGCCTTAAGCCAGGCGAACTCGATCTCGCCGCCACCTCCGGCCGCCAGCTGTGGAGCAGCGGCAAACCCGATAACCGCTGAGGTCACGGCCATGACAACCCTGAGCACCAACACCCAAACCAGCACCGAACACCAGATGGAAGGCCATGGCGGCCATCCCGATTTCCGCCTGTTCGGCCTGGCCACCTTCCTGGTGGCCGATGGCATGACCTTTGCCGGCTTCTTCGCCGCCTATCTCACGTTTCGGGCCGTGAACCCCCTGCCGGCTGGCTCCAGCTATGAGCTCGAGCTGCTGCTGCCCACCATCAACACACTGCTGTTACTGGTGAGCAGTCTCACCTTCCACAGGGCCGGATCAGCACTCAAGGCCGGTAACAATCCCCTGTGCCGGCGCTGGCTGGTACTCACGGCTGCTCTGGGCTTCACATTCCTGGCCGGCCAGATGAAGGAGTACTTCTCCCTGCCCTTCGGCCTCACCGACAACCTGTTCGCCAGCACCTTCTATGCGATCACCGGCTTCCACGGCCTGCATGTGACCCTGGGGGGGCTCATGATCCTGATCGTCTGGTGGCAGAGCCGGCCCGGTGGCCGGGTGAGCCAGCACAATCTGTTTCCCCTGGAAGCTACCGAGCTCTACTGGCACTTCGTGGATGGGATCTGGGTAGTGCTTTACGGGATTCTCTATCTGCTGTGAGCCTGGCCTGAACTGGGGACGACGCAGCTGGCTGACCCGAATCATCACGGGATGACCATTATTCTCAGGTTGTGCCCTTGCCTCTGAACGCAATCGATCGGCACAATTGTTGCGTACTAGGGCCGTGTCGCCGGTGTTTGTCGAAGAGAAAGTCACCGCCCAAGTGCCGATGCTGCAGGGCAAGGCGCTGCTGGACAAGGCCCGATCCCTGAGCAATCGTCCGGAGGACCAGATCGCGCGGGCCTGCGGCTATGTCGGTCCTAGCGGCCGGGTGCTGAAAAAGAGCTTCTACCGCGCTCTTGTGGAGGCCAAGGGCTACAGCTTGCCCTCCGCAAGCTCCAGCGGCAGCGGCAGCAAGGGTCGCCAGGCCGAGTTCCGCACCCGTGTGCATGGCAATGGCAACCTGCTGATTGGCCACGCCTACACCCGGCGCATGGGCCTGGAGCCCGGCCAGGAATTCAAGATTGAAATTCACCACGAGACAGGAGCCATCTGGCTACTGCCTATGGAAGGCGATGGCGCGGTGTCCGCCGGCACGGACAGCGCCGATAACCACTGAACCATTGCTGCAGACGACCCTTCAAGCCAGCGGGGATCCCCCAGCGGCATCCGAGCGATCCCGCTCATGAAAGGCGGCGCTGAACACCAGCAGATCAATGCCGCTGAACAGGAAGCTGATCCCCACAAGGATGCCGAGCACGCTCAGCAAGCCGCCGGCCCGCATGGTCACGATGATCAGGCCGAGCAGGAGCGTCACGACACCATTGGCTAAACCCCAGCCCCAGCCAGGCATGTCGGTGTGGGAGAGCGACACGATGATGGCCACCACACCCTCCACCAGGAACACAATGCCGATGGCAAAGGCCAGAGCCGTGACCTGGGCTGCAGCAGGCACAATGCCGGCACTGAACTGCTGAATGATCCAGGCGCCGGTGACCAGAAACAGGGTGGACACCACCAGGCGCCAAAAGCAATGCCACCGACTCAGCCGCCGAGCGCGGTTGAGGTTGTTGACCCAGCCGATGATGCCGCCCACCAGAAAGGCCAGGGCCACCACCACCGTGACCCAGGCGGATGCAACCACGGGAAAGATCAGTGCCAGCAGGCCGAGCACGAGCAGCAGGATGCCCTCGGCAATGGTGAAGCTGCGAAGGGAGCTCCGATCGAGCTCCGGTTTGTCAGAAACCATGGGAGGTGTTCAGTCGAACACGTACCCCCGGAACGTAGGCATGACGCCAGGCCTCGTCAGCCCCAGCCATGCTCCGCCAACCAGGCGCCCGTGATCTCCGGCGATGGGGCGTTAGGCCGGCCCTTGGTTCCCGTGAGGAGCCGTTCGGTGTATTTGGCCAGCAGATCGGCCTCGAGATTCACCACATCCCCCACCCGCAACCGCTGCAGGGTGGTGCTGGCCCAGGTATGAGGAATCACGGCGATCCAAAACTCCGCACCATCGGGGCTGCAGCCCGCCACGGTGAGGCTGATGCCATCCACCGCCACCGAGGCTTTCTCGCAGATATAGCGGCCGTAGAGAGCCTCATCCCAGCGGAGAGCCAGGCGCCAGGAGGCGGGCTGTTGCTCGATGGCCACCACCGTGCCCAAGCCATCCACATGGCCACTCACCAGATGGCCGCCAAGACGATCCGCCAACCGCAGGGCAGGCTCGAGGTTGACCCAATCCCGCCGCTCGGCCTTCGCCGCCAGGGTGCTGCGCCCCAGGGTCTCCTCACTCACATCGACATCGAAGCCAGTGGCGGAGCGGTGGGTCACGGTGAGACAGACACCATCTACCGCAACGCTGTCGCCCAGTGCCAGACAGGCGGGATCGAGGCCTGCTCCCGCGGGGATCAACACCTGCAGCCCTCCGGCGCGGCGCTGCACTTGCCCCACGGCCTGCACCAGACCGGTAAACATGCGGCGCCCCTGTCAACGATGGCCATAATCGGGCACAGGGCCCCGAGGGCAAACTGTGGTTGAAATGCGCGTTGCCGGCATCGCGCTGGATGCGGCCAGTCGCAGCCCGATTGTGCTCCTACGCGACCCCTCCGGCCGCCGCCAGGTGCCGATCTGGATCGACCAGGCCCAGGCCCAGAACATCATGGCGGGGCTCAAACAGGAGCAGTCGCCACGCCCCCTCAGCCACGATCTGATGGCCAGCCTGATGGCGTCTGGCGGCCTCACTCTGGAGCGGGTAATCATCCACGCCATTGAATCGGCCACCTTCCGGGCGGTGCTGAAGCTCAGGGACGCAGACGACAAGGCCAGCGAACTGGATGCACGCCCCAGCGACGCCATCGCCCTCGCCCTGCGCACCGGCAGCAGCATCTGGATGTTGGAGGAAGTGGTGGCCGACGCCTCCATCCCCGTGGATGCCGAGGCCGATGCAGAGGATGCCGCCGATTTCCGCCGCTTCCTCGACGGCATCAGTCCCGCGGAACTGGTGCGCAACGTGAACAAGGCCCGCAGCGAAGCCAAACAGGCCAATCGCGACAGTGACGACGGCCAAGAGCAAGACGGGGAGGACACCCCTGGCTGAGCGGCGTGCTTTCGGCCGAGGGCGCCCGGTGTCGGCGTTCACCCTCGGCACCATGCGGGCCGTGGAAGGGCCCCGGCAGATGGCGGCGGTGCTGGAGGCAGCCCTCAGCGCCGGCATCAACCACCTGGAAACCGCTCCCGCCTACGGACCGGCGGAGGCCTACCTAGGCCAGGCCCTGGCCGCGCTCGACGCCCGTGATCCCGGCGCCCGCGCCGAGCTGGTGCTCACCAGCAAGCTGCTGCCGGGCACGGATCTAGCCGCGGCCCAACAGCAACTGCGCGACTGTCTCGCGCGCCTGGGCAGCCCGCAACTCGACAACCTGGCGGTGCA
Source organism: Synechococcus sp. HJ21-Hayes (assembly GCF_024345835.1). Lineage (GTDB taxonomy): Bacteria > Cyanobacteriota > Cyanobacteriia > PCC-6307 > Cyanobiaceae > Vulcanococcus. The sequence continues at coordinate 36,052 of NZ_JAGQBW010000018.1, forward strand.
TGGCCTCAACCGCCCGGAACATCTGGAGTGGGCCTTAGGGGGACCCGGCTCGGAGCTGCTGGCCTGGGCCCTGGGGGAGGGTCTGGCGGCCCAGGTGGGCTTCTCCAGCCACGGCAGCAACGAGCTGATCGAGAGGGCCCTGGCCTCGGAACGCTTCAGCTTCTGCAGCCTGCATGTGCATCTGTTCGACCAGACGCGCCTGCCCCTGGCCCGCACCGCCCTGGCCGAGGGCATCGGCGTGCTGGCCATTTCCCCCGCCGATAAGGGGGGGCGCCTCTACGACCCACCACCCGAGCTGAGCACCGCCTGCGCCCCATTTCATCCCCTCGAGCTGGCCTACCGCTTCCTGCTGGAGGAGGGGATCTCCACCTTGAGCCTGGGAGCAGCCCAGCCCTCGGATCTGATCTGGGCCAGGTGCTGGCAGGCGGGGGAGCTGCAGGGCGCAGCCCCCGCGCTGGCTGCAGCCCTGCAACGGCTGCAGCAGCAGGCCGCTGAGCAGCTCGGCACCGATCTCTGCGGCCAGTGCCGCGCCTGCCTGCCTTGCCCCAACGCCGTGCCCATTCCCGAACTGCTGCGGCTGCGCAACCTGGCCGTGGGCCACGGCATGGAGGCCTTCGCCCAGGAGCGTTACAACCTGGTCGGCCGCGCCGGCCACTGGTGGGAAGAGCACAACGCCACGACCTGCAACCGCTGCGGCGACTGCCTGCCCCGCTGCCCCCACCAACTGCCGATTCCCGTTCTGCTGGCGGACACCCACCAGCGCCTGGCGGCAGCGCCCCGGCGGCGACTCTGGGGCTAGAGGCTCTCGGGCGCCGCCCGGTCCCACAGATCCTGGCGACGCTGCCGCTCCATGGCCGTGAGGGGCTCCAGGTTGGTGCAGCGGGCCAGCACCGCTGGTGGGGGCAGCAGCAACCCCCGCAACTGCCGGGGCCACCGCTTCAGGGCAGGTGCCAGCTGCTCCCGGGGCAGTGGTGGCACCCAGCCCCCCGCCAGCAGACGGTCGAGCAGGGGCAGGGTGAGGCCATCACGCAGCCATTCGAGCGGCAGGGACTTGGAGGCCGCCGCGGGGCGCAGCAGTAGGTTCCACCAGAGGGGGGATCCGGAGGCCGGCAGCAGGGCCTGGAGCCGTGGATCACTGATCAGCAGGGGGACGGCCCGATGGCTGGGCACCACCACCCCATCGGCGTCGCCGGCCAGCAGGAGGTTGAGGCCATCGCGCTCATCAAAGGCCAGGGCCTGCTGCCGCAGCTGCCGCAGGGGATCCGTCCGGAGGGTGAGGCGTGTGGCCAGCTCCATCACCACCCTGGGGCTGGAGGGCAGCACGAGCTTGCGGCACAGGCTGGGATCCAGCAGCAGATCCCAGCCCTCTGCCCCACGCCGCACGAGATCTGGACGGTTGCGCAACACCAGCACCCAGGTGCCAAAGGCCCAGGGAAAGGCCAGGGCCGGGGAGCCCTCGGGCTGGAACAGGCGACTCACCGGCGCAGCCATCGGCGCGAGTTGGGCCAGCAGTTGGGAGGCCACCAAGGGCTGGAGAACCGCGGGGTCGAGCTGAGCGGCCCAGCCATCGCTGAGCTGCAGCAGGGTCGCTGCGGGCGCACCCCGCCCCTGCATCGCCGCCTCCAGCACCGCCGCGGGCGAATCGAGGGGCTGCAGGCGCCAGGGCTTGGGGAGGGCCTTCACCCAGGCCGGCGGCAGCTCGCCACGGGCAGAGAGCAGCAGTGGGTCGTCGCTGCTGCCGCGGCAACCCGCCAGCAAGCCACTGCCAGCCACCGCGCCCCCCAGGGCAGCGAACCGGAGCAGCTGGCGACGGGGAAGCAAGGGGGATTGCACCATGGCGCCGACCCTAGGGCTGGTGCAGCTGACGGCAGGCTCGATCGCAGGCCGCGGCCAGGGCCTCAGGGGTACGGCCGCTGAGTTCCCACAACAGGGCCAAACCGCCGGCTCCCACCCCCTCCTTCACATAGCCCTGCTCGTAGGCCAGCAACTCCGGGGAACGGCACTCGTGGAAGCGCAGGTCCGAAGCAAAGGCCAGGGGCCATTCCCCCCATCGCTGCCGGAGGCGCTGCAACAGCACCCCCAGATCACTGCTGGCCTCATCCGCCACCCAGGCGGTGGTGCCGATGGTCACATGGGCCCCCAGGGCCTGCCGCTGCTGGGGCTTGGCCAGCGCCAGGGCCAGGGCCAGCACCGCCACCATCTGGCTGCCACCAGCCAGGAGCACCGGCAGCTGGGCCTGGGAGGCCTCGAGTACCAGGGCCGCCGCCAGGGCCTGCATCGGATCCCCCACTGCCGCCAGTACCCGTGGCACCACTGGCGGCGGTGGGGCAAGCCCCGTGAGCCCAGCCGCGGCCAAGCCCCTGGCCACCAAGGCAGCCTTGAGGTGGTGGGCTGGGGTGAGCAGGCTCCCGCTCACCAACCCGCCCGCCTCCACCCCCAGGGCCGTGAGCACCGCCTGGGCCGTGGTGGTGCCCCCTGGCACGCATTCAGCCAGCACCAAGGGCTGGCGGGTCCTGGCCAGCCCCCGCCCCCAGCGCTGGCCCAGGGCCAGTAGCTGCTGCACCCGCTTCTCCGGCATCGCCCGCCCGCTGCTAATGCAGCGGGCGGGACCCTGGCCCAGCTGAACATGGACGACAGCTGGGGCCACTGGAGCCCCCAGATCCACCACCAGGGGCTCGAGTCCCAGTTGGGCCGCCACCACCTGGGCGATCAGGGCCGGGCTCACCCCTGCCGGCAACGGCGGCAGGGCATGGGGACGCACGGCGCCAGGGCCCAACAGCAGCAGCTCCGCATCGGCGGCGGCAGTGCAGCGGCGGGCTTCCGGGGTGGCCCCCGCCACTGAGATGCCAGGCACCGCCGCGGGGTCGGTGCCGGCCAGCAGCACCAGCACGCGGCTGTTGGCCGCGGCTGGCGCGATCCGTGCGCACCAGGCCGCGGCCAGCTGGGGATCACCGCTCAGCTGCCGCATCGGCCTCAGAGGGGATCCATCGCCACCAGGGGCCGCAACAGCGGCGGCGGCTCACTGATGGGCGTCTGCAGCCGCGGGAAGATCCAATAGGCCACCGCGTGCAGGGCCAACACGTAGATCAGGTTCTGGACCAGCACCAAACCCAGGGCCATCAGTTGCACTTGGAGCAGATCGGGCCCACCGCCCAGCTGCAGCAGGCCACTGAGTTTCTCCAGCAACTGCGCGGCAGCGGCGGTGATCAACACCCAGAGGTTCTCTCCCAACAACACCGACAGCACCGCCACCCGCACCAGGAAGCCAGCGGCGCCAATCAATAGCCCCACCCCCCAACTGATCCACCAGCTCAGCCGCCGCGTCCAGCACCACCCCAACCAGAGGGCAAGCAAGCCATAGGGGAACAGCACCAACGGCCCGCGAATGGGCCCCATCAGCGCCACCAGCAACAGGGCCGCCACCGCCACCCCCTCCACGCCGCAGCGCCAGTTCTGACGCAGCTGCAACAGGGCGAGAGGTAGGGGCAGGGCCAGACGGAAGAGGGCGCCGCCCACCGGCAGGTAATACAGCCCCACCCAGAGCAGGGCCGTGGCGGCAGCCAGGTAAGCCGTTTCCGTGAGCTGGCGGGCCTGGCGGCGGCTCAGACTGGCCTGGAGGGGAGCATCGAGCTGGCGGGGCTTCCTCATCGCGGAGCCGGAGCCGGGGTACGCAGCGGAGTGGCGCTGGGCTCAGGGCCAGGGGGAATGCGTTCGATGGTTTCCACTTCGAAGGCCACGCCAGCGGCCCGGAGGGCTTCGGTCACCACTTCCGCAGGGGCGGAGGGATCGGCGGCCGGCAACTTGATGGTGACGCGGTAGGGCGACGGAATGCTGGGCTGGGTTTTTGGCTTCGCAGCCAGGGGCGTGGACGCTGGCACGGTGGGCTTGGCCTGGCCGGCCGGCTTCGCCGTAGGCACCGGCTTGGCAGGCACTGCGGGCGGTGCGGCGGCTGGCGCCTTCGGGGCCGGCTGGGGTGCCGAGAAACTGCGGGAGAGCTGATCGCCAAAGGGCGTGCCGCTGCATCCGGCCAGCGCTAGGGGGCCGACCAGCAGAGCCAGGGCGGTGCGCAGGCCCCTACCCATCAGCTATCAGCCGCCTTGATCACCCGCACGGCACTGGCCCGCAGCCGACCGGTCTTGGTGGTGGCGGGTGCCTTCTTGGCTGCCGGTTTCTTGGCGGCAGCTGTCTTGGCCCCACCGGCCGCTGCAGTCTTGCGGCCCTTGCCCTTGCCCGTGGCGGCCTTGGCAGCCAGCAGCTCCACCGCCTGCTCGAGGGTGAGGGTGTCGGCGGTGGTGCCCTCCGGCAGGGAGGCATTCACCTTGCCCTGCTTCACGTAGAGGCCGTAGGGGCCATCAAACAGCTGAATCGCCTCATCGGCGCCTTCGGGGGTGCCGAGATCCTTAAGGGCCGTGCGGCCACCGCGCCCCTTCTTGGGCATGGCCAGCAGTTCCATGGCCCGGGGGAGCTCCACCAGCAGCACGTCGTCCTCGGCCTTAAGGGAGCGGTAGTCCTTCTCGCCCTTGCCCTTGTGATGCACCACGTAGGGCCCAAAGCGGCCCAGCCCGGCCTCGATTCGGCCGCCATCGGGGTGATCACCCAACTGCCGCGGCAAGCGCAGCAGCCCCAGGGCATCCTCCAGGCTGAGCTCTTCGGGCTTGGCACCCTTGGGCAGGGAGGCCCGCTTGGGCTTCGGGTTTTCATCGCTCACCTGGCCACGCTGCACGTAGGGGCCGTACTGGCCGAACAGCAGGTAGACCTGATCGCCGGTTTCGGGATCCTCCCCCAGCGACTCAGGCCCATCCGCCTTTTGCCGAAGGATCAGCTCGGCTTTATCGGCATCGAGATCCGCCGGGGTGATCTCGTTGGGCAGGGTGGCCTTGAGCAACTCCTCAGTGCCGTCATCGGCCACCCGCTTGGTTTCCAGGTAGGCACCGAAGCGCCCGATGCGCACCACACAGGGCAAGCCCTCCAATTCAATGGTGCGAGAGGCCGTGGGGTCGATGTCGCCCTCCCGTTGCTGCACCTGGGTTTCGAGTCCCTCGTCGCCCTTGTAGAAGCTCTCCAGGTAGGGCAGCCACTGCACCTGGCCGTGGGAGATCTCATCAAGGGTGTTCTCCATCCGAGCGGTGAAGCTCGTGTCCACCAGGTCGGGGAAGTGCTCCTCCAGCAGGGCCGTCACGGCAAAGGCCGTGAAGCTGGGGGTGAGGGCGTTGTTCTGGAGGGTGGCGTAGCCGCGGTCCACGATCGTGCCGATGATCGAGGCGTAGGTGGATGGGCGACCGATGCCCTCCTTCTCGAGCATCTTCACCAGGGCCGCTTCGCTGTAGCGGGCGGGCGGCTGGGTCTGGTGGCCGAGGGCCTCCACCGCCTTGCAGGCAGGGCTATCGCCCACCTTGAGGGCCGGTAGCAGCACCTCCTGGCCCTCGAGAGCGGCATCGGGATCATCGGAGCCCTCCACGTAGGCGCGGAAGAAGCCGGCAAAGTCGATGCGCTTGCCGGAGGCGCGGAAGCTGGCGTCGGCGCTCTTCAGCTCTACCGAGAGCATGGTGAGCCGGGCATCCGCCATCTGGCTGGCCACGGTGCGCTTCCAAATCAGCTCATAGAGGGCCAGATCCTTCTCCTTGAGGCCCGTCTCGTTGGGGGTGCGGAAGCTCTCACCAGCGGGACGGATGGCCTCGTGAGCTTCCTGGGCATTGCGGGCCTTGGTGGAAAACTGACGCGGCGAGGGGCTCAGGTAGTCCTTGCCGTACTTCTCCGCCACGCAGCTGCGGGCGGCATTGATGGCCTGATCGCTGAGGTGCACCGAGTCGGTGCGCATGTAAGTGATGAAGCCGCGCTCGTAGAGCCCCTGGGCCGTGCGCATGGTTTCGCGGGCCGAGAGCCGCAGCTTGCGGTTCGCCTCCTGCTGCAGAGTGCTGGTGGTGAAGGGCGGCACCGGCTTGCGCACGGTGGGCTTCTCCTCCACCTCCGCCACGGTCCAGGGGGCGGATTGAACCTGGGCCTGCAGGGCTTGGGCCTCCGCCTCACTGAGCAGCTTCACCTTGCTGCCGGCCTTGAGGCCACCGGTGCTCTCATCGAAATCGGAGCCGCCGGCGATCCGCTCGCCCTTGAGGTGGGTGAGCTTGGCGTCAAAGGCGCTGCCCTCCTGTTGCAGCTGGGCCTTGAGATCCCAGTAACTGCCACTTCTAAAGGCCCGCCGGGCCCGCTCCCGCTGCACCAGCAGGCGCACCGCCACCGACTGCACACGGCCGGCAGAGAGGCCCCAGGCCACCTTTTTCCACAGCAGCGGCGAGAGGGTGTAGCCAACCAGACGATCGAGAATGCGCCGGGTTTCTTGGGCGTGCACCAGCTCCATGTCGAGCTCGCGGGTCTGCTCTAGGGCGCGGCCGATGGCCTCCTTGGTGATCTCGTGGAACACCATGCGCTTCACCGGCACCTTCGGGTTCAGCAGCTGCAGCAGGTGCCAGCTGATGCTCTCCCCTTCCCGGTCTTCGTCCGTGGCCAGCAGCAGCTGGTCGGCGCCCTTGAGCGCGTCCTTGAGTTCCTTCACCACCTTTTTCTTGTCCTTCGGCACCACGTAGAGGGGCTCGAAGTTGTTGGCGGTGTTGACGCCGAGGTTGGCCCACTTCTCACCCTTGTGGGCCGCGGGGATCTCGCTGGCGTTGTTGGGCAGGTCGCGCACGTGCCCCATGGAGGCTTCCACCTTGAAGTCCTTGGGAAGGAACCCGCGGATGGTGCGGGCCTTCGTGGGGCTCTCGACGATGACCAGCGTGTGCGCCACAGGCAGGCGTAAAACCGCTTCCCTCTTTATCGCACCGGCGAACCAGCCTGGCGACCCACCTGGGGCAGAAGGCGACCAAACCCAAAGGCCAGCGCGGCTAAAGTCCCCCTCAACGGGTGCCCCTTCCCAGCTGTGATGTCTCTCCTGGCGGCCGCTGCTTCCGCCACCGACCCCGCTAGCCCCCTGGGCCCCATTACCTCTCTGCAGCTCAACGCTGGAGCGATCGCCCCTGAGGGTGCGGTGCTCGTGGCAATGGTGGCCTGCCTACTGGTTGATCTGGCCGGCGAAAAAGTGGCCAGCAAGTGGGTTCCGGTGTTGTCGTACCTGGGGCTGGGCACGGCCCTGGTGCTGCTTGCCCTGCAATGGGATGCAGCCCCCCTGATGCCCTCCTTTCTCGGCTCATTCCTGGCGGACAATCTCTCCATTGCCTTCCGGGCCGTGGTGGCGGCGTCCACGCTGCTGTCGCTGCTGATCAGCTGGCGCTACGTGGAGCGGGCCGGGACGCCGGTGGGGGAATACACCGCGATCCTGCTGGCGGCCACCCTCGGCGCCATGCTGCTCTGCGGCTCTACCGACCTGGTGAGCATTTTCGTTTCACTAGAAACTCTCTCGGTGGCCAGCTATCTGCTCTCGGGCTACATGAAGCGGGATGCCCGCAGTTCCGAGGCAGCTCTCAAATATCTCCTGGTGGGTTCTGCCGCAGCGGCGGTGTTCCTCTACGGAGCCTCACTTCTCTATGGGCTCACCGGCGGTGAGACAAGCCTGGAGGCCGTAGGCCTGGCCCTTCAGACCAGCACCACGCCTGTGGCTGCCCTGGCGCTGGTCTTCGTGCTAGCCACGGTGGCCTTCAAGATCGCCGCCGTTCCGTTCCACCAGTGGACCCCAGACGTCTACGAGGGATCCCCCACACCTGTGGTGGCCTTCCTCTCGGTGGGATCCAAGGCGGCGGGTTTCGCCCTGGCCCTGCGCATCCTCGTGGGCTGCTTTGAACCATTTGAAGCCCAGTGGAAACTGCTGTTCACCGTGCTGGCCATCCTGAGCATGGTGCTGGGCAACGTCGTAGCACTGGCCCAGACCTCCATGAAGCGGATGCTGGCCTACAGCTCCATTGGCCAGGCCGGCTTTGTGATGATTGGCCTGGTGTGCGGCACTGAAGACGGCTATTCCGCGATGGTGCTCTACATGGCGGCCTACCTGTTCATGAACCTGGGGGCCTTCGCCTGCATCATCCTGTTCTCGCTGCGCACCGGCAGCGATCGCATCTCTGACTACGCCGGTCTCTATCAGAAGGATCCACTCATCACCCTGGGGCTCAGCCTCTGCCTTCTCTCCCTCGGCGGCATCCCACCGATGCTGGGCTTCTTCGGCAAGATCTACCTGTTCTTCGCCGGCTGGGCCGATCACCAATACCTGCTCGTTGTAGTGGGCCTGCTCACCTCAGTGATCTCGATTTACTACTACATCTCCGTGATCAAGATGATGGTAGTGAAGGAGCCACAAGAGGCCTCCGATGTTGTGAAGAACTATCCTGCGTTGACTTGGAACATTGCTGGCTTGCAACCCCTTCGGGTCGCCCTGATCTCCTGCGTGGTGATCACGGCCGTGGGCGGCATCCTCTCCAACCCTCTGTTCAACTGGGCCAGTGGGGCCGTCGCCGGCACCCCCATGCTGCAGAAGGCTCTCGCAGCGGCCGGCAGCCTGCCGGTGGGCTGATGCCCAACCAGGCATCTGACGGAACCGTCGGCCCCGTGGTTGCGGAACTCCAGCACGTGCGCAAGGTCTATGGCCAGGGAGACACGGCCGTGGCCGCCCTGGACGATCTCTGCATGACGGTGCAGCGCGGGGAATATCTAGCAGTTATGGGCACTTCTGGCTCCGGCAAGAGCACGGCCATGAACATCCTCGGCTGCCTGGACCGGCCCAGCAGCGGCAGCTACTGGCTGAATGGCACCGCCGTGGAAGGCCTCAGCGACGATGCCCTAGCAGATCTGCGCAACCGCGAACTGGGTTTTGTGTTTCAGCAGTTCCACCTGCTGCAGGAGCTCACGGCCCTGGAGAACGTGATGCTGCCAATGGTCTACGCCGGCGTGCCGGCAGAGGAACGGCGCAGGCGGGGTGTTGCCGCCCTGGAACGGGTGGGGCTGGGGGAGCGACTGCACAACAAGCCGAACCAGCTCTCCGGCGGCCAGCAGCAACGGGTAGCCGTGGCCCGGGCCATCATCAACCAGCCCAATCTGTTGCTTGCCGATGAACCCACCGGCGCCCTGGATTCCCGCACCACCAAAGAAGTACTGGATCTGTTCGATGAGCTGCACCAGGCCGGTATGACCGTGTTGCTAGTGACCCACGAGCACGACGTGGCTGCCAGAGCCCAGCGGGTGGTGCACTTCCATGACGGCCGGCTGGTGGACAGCGGCGCCGGATCGCAGGCCTAGCCGGCAGAGGGCTTGGGCCGCTCCAGGCTCTGCAGCAATTGCCCCATCAGCAGGGCGATGGCATCGCTGCCCTTGATGCCACCGCCGGGGTCGAGTTCGCCGGGGTCCATGGCAACCCAGCCTCCTTGGGCAGGCTGGCGCAACTCAAAATGAAGATGTGGGCCCGTGCTCAGGCCCGTGCTGCCGACACGGCCCACCACTTCGCCCTGGCGCACGATTTCGCCGGTTTTCACATAGAGCTCCGAGAGGTGCCCATAAAGGGTGCGGCGCAGGGGGCGCTGGTGCTCGATCTCCACAGCCAGGCCATAGCCACCGGCCAGGCCGCTGCTCACCACCCGCCCAGATAACGCCGCAACCACAGGCGTGCCTTCAGGGGCCCCGAAATCCTGGCCGGCGTGCATGCGTAGATAGCCCAGCACCGGGTGCAGGCGCCATCCGAAGGTGCTGGTGAGGGGGGCATCGCCGATCAGGGGGAACAGCAGCCGGCGATTGCCGTTACCGAGCAGGGGCGAGGGCCGCGGACTCACGCGGAACACACTGGCCAGATTGAAACTTCCGCCTTCACCAGCCAGCAACGCGGACACCGGCACCGTGAGGGGCGGCAGCGGCAGGCCGTCAGCACCGATGCGACCATAGCCAGCAACACCCACCAGGGGATCCCCCGTCGTTGTGCCGCGCCGTCCCCAGCGGATGGCCACGCCACTGCGGCACTCCTGGCTGGAGAGGGCTCCGGTGCGGCAAGCCCGCTGGTGGGCGCCGACATCCAGGGGCTGCATCGCGCCGCCCTCACCCTGGATACGGGCCCGCTCCATCGGACTCACCACCCCCTCGCGCACCAGCTCATCGAGGGATTGATCAAAGCGGCGCGGGGCCACACCGCCCAGCTGGTCCAGGTTGGGCCGCAGCGGCGCCTGGGGCGAAGCCGCTGGAAGCACCGGTGCGACAGGAGCTGTGGAGCCACTGGGCAGGCTTCGCTCCGGCGAGGCTGGCGACGGCGTTGCGGCCTCGAGCTGCGCCCAGGCCAAGCCACCCCCCAAGAGCGCCGGCAGAGCGGCCAAGAGACTCAGGGGTTGGAGGCGAGGCAAAGCAGCCATAAACAAATCGCCTGCCACTTTAGAAACGCCGTTGCAGCAAAGCCACGGCAGTGCCGCGGCGGAGGCGCAGGCTGCCATCGGCCGCCAGGCCCGCCACACTCCAGCGCTGCCCCTCGTGCTCCAGCCACTCCGGGCGCCAGAGGCGCTGCTCCGCCTGGCGCCGCACCAGCTCGGGCTGGCCGGCGGCAGCGGCGGCCCACTCAAGCCCCCGCAGCAGCCGCGCCGCTAACCGCGCCGGCTGGGCCTGCGGATGCCGGCGATGCCCAAGCGCCTCCGCCAGGGGGATGCCACCGGCTGGCACCCGGTTCACCCCATTGAGACCCACCCCCAGCTGGGCATAGAGCACCCGGCCGCCGCGCCAGCGCAGCCGCGGCAGGCTGCCCGCCAGCTTGCGGCCATTGAGCAGCAGATCGTTGGGCCACTTGATCTGCGGCCGCAGGCCCAGGGCCTCCAGCTGCAACGCGATCCCCACCGCCGCCGCTAGGGCCAGCGCGGCGCTGCCGGCGGGCTCCGCCGGCCAGGGCAGCGCCGCGCTCAGCCACACCCCACCGGGGGGCGCGTGCCACACCCGCCCCCGCTGGCCATGGCCATGGCGCTGCTGCCGGGCAAGCAGCGCCAGCGGCGGCGGCGTGCCTGCAACGACCCAACGCTCCAGCTCCAGCTCGGTACTGGCGCACACCGGCAGCACCCGCAGCCGCCAGGGCAAGGGGTGATCCCCCGGCAGCTGCCGCAGCGCGGCCGCAAGTCCAGCGGCCCTCAGAGCTGGGCCAGCCACTGGGCCATCCGCTGCGCACCGGCCTCCAGTTGCTCAGCCGGATGCACCAGGGCCAGGCGGGCGTAGCCCTCACCACCGGCCCCGAAGCCAGGGCCCGGCGTGAGGCACACCCCGGTGTGCTCCAGGAGCTGGGCGCAGGCCGCTTCCGCATCCAGCCCCCGGGCCCTTGCGGCCGGGGGCAGCTGGAGCCACAGATAGAGGGCCATGGAGGGCATCCGCACAGGCCAGCCCACCGCCTCCAGGGCGGCAGCCATACGATCGCGCCGCTGGCGGTACACCGCCTTGATCCGCTCCGGCCAGTCGGGCACCTGCTCCAACGCCGCGATGGCACCGGCCTGCAACGCCAGGGACTGGTTGAAATCCACCACCCCCTTGAGCTGGCGCAGGGCCGTGATCAGGTGACCGGCGCCAATGGCAAAGGCCAGGCGATAGCCCCCGAGGCACCAGCTCTTCGAGAAGGAAAAGAACTCGATGCCGCAGGAGCGCCAGTGCTCACTGCGCAGGAGGGCTGGGGCCTCACCATCGAGGGCCAGATCCACATAGGGATTGTCGTGGGCGAACACCAGGCCGTGGCGTACGGCCCGGGCAGCGGCCTCATCCACCCAGGCCTGCTGCCCGGTGGTGGCCGTGGGGTTATGGGGGAAACCCAGCACCATCAGCTTGAGGGCCTGCCACTGGCTGGAGCTGAGCTGATCAAAATCGGGCGCAAAGCCTTGCTCAGCGCGCAAGCGAAGGAACTGTGGCTTGGCTGAGGCCAGGTGCAATCCTCCCAGGTGGGAGGGGTAGTAGGGGTCGCAGAGCAGGGCTGCATCGCCGGGGTTGAGCACCGCCAGGGGCAGGTGGGCCGTGCCCTCCTGGGAGCCCACCAGCAGAAGCACCTCGGCATCGGGATCCACAGCAACCCCGAACCGGCGCTGGGCCCAGCCGGCTACGGCCTCGCGAAAGGGGCGGGTCGCACTGTGGAGGCAGTAGGCCGCGCTGGAGGGCTCCCCCAGCTGGGCGCGGATCGCGGCAATGGCCGCTTCCGGCGGCTGGAGGTCCGTGGACCCCAGGGAAAGGTCGAGCAGGCGGGGGAGCCCCTGGGCGGCAGCCCTCGCGACGTAGTGCTGCTTGCGCTGATCGTTACGAGCGAAGACGCCGCTGCCCAGCCTGCCAACCCGCTCGGAAACAACGAAGGGTCTGTGCTCAGAGATGGGCATCCAAGAAGGCCTGCAGCTGGGGCTTAGCCATGGCGCCTTCGTGGCGAGCCAGCTCCTGTCCGCCCTTGAACACGATCAAGGTGGGCAGCCCCTGGATCTGCAATTGGTCGCGGCTGGCGGGGTTGGGATCGGCCTCAAGCTTTCCCACAGACAGCCGGCCGGCGTAGGCGCTGGCGGCCCAGTCCATCATCGGCGCCATCAACCGGCAGGGGCCGCACCACTCGGCCCACACATCCACCAGCACAGGGCCCGTGGCATCGAGCACCTCGGCTTGAAAGTTGGCGTCTGTGAGGTGGACGACGGACACGGCAGCAGAAGTCAGTGGGGCGATTGTATGGAGCGCGTTGCGGCGGCCGCTCAGAGCTTGTCGATTGAGCGCTTGAGCTCCTCGAGATCGGCATCCACCTCGGCCACCTTCACGGCTTCCAACTGGGGCATCGGCTGATCGGGTGCCGGCAGGGCCACAGGGGTGGAGCCGCCGGCCAGTTTCCCCTTGAGGGCGGCCAACTCCGCATCCACCTCAGGGGCACCTTCCAGGGAGGCGAACTGGCTCTCCAGATCTGCCCCAGCCAACTCAGCGGCCGCCTGGCTGCGGGCCTCCATGGCCTGCACTTTCTCCTCCATCTGCTCAAACGCCGCCATGGAGGAGTTGGTGCCCAGGCTGCCCACGGCACTTTGAAGCTGCTCCTGGGCCTGGGCTGCCTGGGCCCGGGCCTTGAGCATGTCTTTTTTGGTCTTGGCCTCGGCGATCTTGCTCTCGAGAGACACCAGGCTCTTCTTGAGCTGGTCCACCTGGCCAGCCTGGCTCTGCAGCTGCGTGTTCAGGGCCGTGGCGGTGTCCTGGCAGGTCTTTCGGCGTCCCAGAGCTTCGCGAGCCAGGTCTTCCTCGCCCTTGTTCAGGGCCAGCTCCGCCCGCTCGTACCAGGTTTTGGCCTGGGATTCGGCCTGCTCAGCCTGGTTCTGAATGCGCTTCTGACTGGCGATGGCGGTGGCCACGGCCTGGCGCAGCTTCACCAGGTCGGACTGCATGTCCGCCACGGACTGATCCAGGATCTTGGCGGGGTCCTCCGCCTTGCTCAGCACCGCGTTGGCATTGGCGCGCACCAGGCGACTGAGGCGATCGAAGAAGCCCATGGATCGTGGGAAGGGGCAAGATCCAAGGCTAACCAGGGTTCGCTGCATCCCCACTGCGGGATTGCCGCACCACCGATAGGGTTTTCCCATGGCCATCGCCCCCCGCAACCAAACCCGGCGCCAGGGCGATGTGAACGTGCTGGTGCCAGCGCCACGGCCACCGATCAAAGGGATCACCAGCTGCCTGGAGCAGCTGCAGCAGCACTGGAAAGCCGATGGCAGCCTGGCCGCCCTCTGGAACGCCTGGCCCAAGATCGCCGGCCCCCAGCTGGCCTCCCACTGCCGGCCCCTGCAACTGCGGGGTGGGCGGCTGGTGGTGGGGGCCAGCCATCCGCAGTGGCTACAGGCCCTGCGCTTCAACAAGCATCAACTGCTCGGGGCGCTGCGGGGTGCCGGCTTCTCCGTGAAAGATCTGGTCTTTCAGCACCACCTCTGCCAACCGTTACCAGCGGCAGGTACCGAGCAAGAGGCCCAGGTGTGGGCCCAGCACCCCAGCCGCGTGGACGTGTTCGGCATGGGCAGCTGCCAGGCGTGCGAGCGGCCAGCCCCCAGGGGTGAACTACAGCGCTGGGGGCACTGCAGCTTCTGCCAGCGACTGCTGATGGATGAGGGCATTGCCATGGGAACCGCCAGCGACGCGGGCTAGTAGCGCTCGGGCCTGGGCTGCTGCCAATCGGGCCCCGGCACTCCCGCCTGTTGCAGGGCAAGGGCCTGGCGTGCCAGGGCCGAGTGCTGCACCCGCCAGAGGCGATAGAGCCCCTCACTGGCCAACTCCTGATGGGGCAGGCTCCACCAGTACGGCAGCTGGGCCGTGCGCTGATCGATCACCACCAACAGCGTGGCCTGCGGGTGGGGCGCAGAGGGCGTCCAGCCCTGACGGCGTTCACGGGCCAGGCGATCACTGAGGTTGATCAGCCCAACCGGTGCAATGCCTTCGAAAAGCACCACCTGACGGGTGTAGTAGTGCAAAGAGGGCTTGAGGATGCCCACCATCGCCAGGGGCTCCCTGGGGCGGCGCAAAGCCAGCACATCGGCGGCGATGCGGCGAACCGGCAGCTGGCGCACCCCATCGCCCAGCGCCAGCAGCGGCAGGTGGGCCGTGGGCACATAGAGCAAGAGCGGCAGTTGCAAACCCAACAGCCAGCCACCGCTCCAGCGGGGCCGCATCAGGGCCACCCCCAGCAGCAGGCTGAGGCCAAACCACAGCGCGGCCCGCAGCACGAGGCCACTGGCCAGGAGCTCTGCCGGCAGGGTGGGCAGCTCCGGATCGTTGATCAGCGGGATCCAGCGGGGCGAGACAGCCAGGCCCACCGCCAGCACCGCCACCAGCGCCAGGGTGGCGAGCCGCGCCCAGCGGGGCGGCCGGACCTGGGCCGCGAGGGCCACCAACAGGGCCGCCGCCGGCGTGGCGGGGATCCAATAGCTGGGCAGCTTGGTGGCGGCCAGGGTGAAGAAGCCCAGCACGGCCAGCAGCCAACAGGCTGCAAACAGCTGCAGCGATTGCTCCGGCGGCAGGCTGGCCCGGCGACAGCGCATGCTGGCTAGTAGGCCCTGCAGCAGCAGCGGCGTGAACGGCAGCGAGGCCACCACCAACACGGGCAGGAAAAACCACCAGGGCTGCAGGTGGTTGTTCACCACGCCGGTGAAGCGCTGCAGATTGTGGTAACCGAAGAAGCTGTCCCAGAAGGGTTGACCCTCCACCCACAGCTCAGCGGCGTACCAGGGCACGGCCACCAGGGCCGTGATCAGCAGGCCGGGCCACGGTTTCAGCCGCGCCAGCAAGCGCCGGCCATCAGCCTGTCGCCACGCAAACAGGATGAGGGTGATGGCGCTCAGCACCACGGCCACCGGGCCCTTGGCCAGCACGGCTAGACCCAACACCACCCACGCCAGCCACCAAGGGCAGCGGGCGGGCTCTGCCGTCGCGTAACCACACCAGAACAACAACAGTGTGATGGCGAGGCAAGCACTGAAGAGGGCATCGCTCACGGCGATGCGGCTCCACAGCAACACCAGGGGCGAGAGCCCAAACGCGAGAGCCGCACTGAAGGCGGTGATCGCCACGTGGTGGCGCCCTTGGGGCCAGCGCAGCAGCGTGGCCGCCAGGCTGAGCATCACCGCCACGCTACTCAGTGCCGAGGGCAAGCACGCTGCCCAGGTGCCCAGCGGATTCCAGATCTGCTGGGCAGGAAGCAGGTAGCCCAGCCCCATCAGCCAATACACCAGGGGCGGCTTGTCGTAGCGGGGAAGGCCATTCACCCTGGGGGTGAGCCAATCGCCGGTTTCGGCCATGGCCCGCGCCGAGGCAGCAAAAAGGGGTGGGGTTTCATCCACCAGGCCGGTGCGGCCCAGCTGCCAAACAAACAACACCAGGCCACAGGCCAAGACCCCCAACAGCACCGTCAGCACCTGCCGGCGGGGAGCCTGTTGTGGCGGGTGCTGCTGCTCGGACACCAGGGCCTATGCCACGGCTTGCGACCCTATCGTCCGAGACGGAGGCAACCCACCCTGCAGCCAGGCCTCGAGCCGAGCGGCAAAGGCCTGGCGCGAGGCATGCCGCTCCACCCACTCCCGGCAGCCACGGCGATCCACGGCCACGGCCGCCTGGGCCGCAAGGGTCAAGGCCGCCACGTCGTCAGGCTCCACCAGCAGCCCATTCACCCCAGGCTCCACCAGCTCCCCAGGACCGCCGCGCCGGTAGGCCACCACAGGCACACCGCAGGCCATGGCCTCCACCACCACGTTGCCGTAGGCCTCGTTCCACTTGGGCGTATTGAGCAGGGCCCGGCAGCGGCCCAGCTGGCGCTGGAGCTCCGCCGTGGGCAGGAACCCCCGCCAATCCAGCGTGCCGGCGGGCACCGAGGCCTCCACCGCCGCCGCGTAGGCGGCATCTTCCACCAGCCCCCACACCGCCAGCCGCTCCCCCAGCTGGGCCGCGGCGGCAGCGGCATCCTCCAGCCCCTTTTCCGGGGCAATCCGGCCCACCCAACCCAGCAGTGGTTCGGGCTCTGCGCAGAAGCTGTAGGCCTCCAGATCAAACCCATTACCCACTACCACCGGCCGGCTGGGCAGGCTGAAATCCGCGGCCTGGGCCTGGGTGTGGAAGGCCAGGCGACGCTGATCCCAGGCGGCCACCTCAATGATCACGGCATCCATGGCCCTGGACACCGAGCCCATGCTCACCAGGTGAAAGATCGGCACCGCGACCGAGGGAGTGAGCCAGAAGGGCAGCCAGTCATAGGCCAGGTTCAGCACCGCATCGAACCGGTCGCGAGGGGCCGCCTCCAGGGTCCGCCGCCAGAGGTTGGCCAGCAGTCCGCCGGCGGGCAGGGTCACGGGCGCCTCACGGCCCTGGTGCTGACAGCTGGGCTGCAAGGCACCGGGGCAAGTCCACAAGGCGGCCCCTGCGCAGGCCAGCGACAGCTCCGATCCCTGCGCCGCCAGCACGGTGAGCTCATGCCCCCGCTGGAGCAGGCCCGCCACCAGGCCCGTGAGGGTGAGCTCCACCCCCCCGCCGCGGCCACTGCCCAAAGGGCCCACCGGAGTGCTCACCACCAACAGCTTCATCAGGGCACCTCCCAGAGCTGCTGGCGTCGGTTGATCAGCACCACACTCCCGAGCGCCAGCACCGCTCCCAACCATTGCAGGGGCCGCAACTCCTCCCCCAGCAGCACGAGCCCACAGAGCAGGGCAAACATCGGCGTAAGGAACGTGAGCGAGCTGAAGCTGGTGAGGTTTTCCTGGTTGGCAAACCAGAAGAAGAGTCCGTAGGCCAGAGCACTGCCCAGCAGGGCGGCATAGGCCATCAATCCCCATTCAGCCCCACTCCAGGCGGGCCAGAACGCCGGAGCCCCTGGATGGAAGAGCGGCGCCACGGCAGAGGCCGCCAGCAGCGGCAGTCCCCCTAGCACCATGTGCCAACCAGTGACCGCCACCGGATCACTGTGGCGACAGGCATAGCGGCTGAGCACGGTTCCGAAGGCCATGGCCAGGGCTGCACCAAGCATCCACAGCTCGCCGTGGCTCCAGGCCCGCTCCCCGATGGCCTCTGGGCCCATCAGCCACCACTGCTGCAAGAGCGGAAGAGGCAGCCCCAGACACAGGATCCCCGCGAAGCCCAGCAACAGGCCCAGCCAGCCCACGGGGTTGATCGCCTCGCCAAAGAGGCTGCGGGCCAGCAGGGCCACCGCCAGGGGCTGGGAATCAATCAACACCGATCCCAGCCCGGCACCGGTGCCCTCCAGACCCCGAGCCAGCAGCCCCTGAAACGCTGTGGCATCCACCAAGGCAAAGAGCATCAGCCAGAAACGATCCCTGGGGTCCACCCCCAGCGAACGCCGCCACAGCGCCGCCGCCAACAGCAACACGAGCCCTGCTGGCAGCAGCCGCATCCAGGCCAGGGTGAGCGGACCGCTGCCAGCCAGCAGGGGCTTCATCGCCGCCATGGCCGTGCCCCAGAGGGCAAACGGCAACACCATCAGCAGCCAGCGCAGCATCAGCAGCCCAAGCCGCCTACAGGCACCTTTTTAAGATCCATTCACTGCACAATGCATCAATGGCCTGGCCCTGGCGACGCAAGTCCCGCCGCAAACTGGCGCGAATCGCCATCGAGGGGCCCATTGCCGGCCCCACCCGGGAGCGGGTGCTCAAGGCACTGCGGGAGGTGGAGCAGAGGGAATGCCCCGCCCTACTGCTGCGCATCGACAGCCCCGGCGGCACCGTGGGCGATAGCCAGGAGATCCACGCCGCCATCACACGCCTGCGCAGCAAGGGCTGCCGGGTGGTGGCGAGCTTCGGCAACATCTCTGCCTCCGGGGGCGTATATGTGGGCGTGGCAGCCGAGCAGATCGTGGCCAACCCAGGCACGATCACCGGCTCCATCGGCGTGATCCTGCGGGGCAACAACCTCTCGCGGCTGCTCGAGCGAGTGGGGATCAGCTTTGAAACCGTGAAGAGCGGCCTTTACAAGGACATTCTCTCGCCGGATCGCGCCCTCACGGCCGCCGAGCGCGACCTGCTGCAAAGCCTGATCGATTCCAGCTACAGCCAATTTGTGGATGCCGTGGCCGAAGGCCGGGGCCTGAGTCAGGCAGTGGTGAGGAGCTTCGCCGACGGACGTGTGTTCAGCGGTGCCCAAGCCAAGGAGCTGGGCCTCGTGGATGCGCTGGGCGATGAGGACACCGCCCGCCGCCTGGCCGCTCGCCTGGCGGATCTCGACGAGGAGAAGACCCGGCCGATCACCTTCGGCAAACCGCCCAAGCGCTTCGCGGGGCTGATTCCGGGCCGTGCCCTGGTGGGCCGCCTCGGTGCCGCCCTCAGCTTGGAGCTGGCCTGGAGCGGCCAACCCCTGTGGCTCTACCGGCCATGAGCAGCCCCCGCAGCCTGCGCTCGCTCCGGGGTGCCACCACTGCCAGCGCCAACAGCGCCGAGGCCATCGCAGAGGCCGTGGCGGAACTGCTGGATGCCCTGGTGGAGCGCAATGGGCTGGAAGGCAGCCAGGTGCTGTCGATCACCTTCTCGGTGACGACCGATCTGAATGCCTGCTTCCCTGCAGCCATTGCCAGGCGCCGTCCGGGCTGGGATGGCGTAGCCCTACTCGACTGCCAGCAGATGGCCGTGGAGGGCGACCTACCCCGTTGCATTCGCCTGCTGGCCCACGCCTGGGTGCAGGAGCACCAACCAGCTCGCCATGCCTACCTACGCGAGGCCGCAAGACTGCGACCCGACCTGGCTGATCAGAACAGCTGAGTCACATCTGGTCACCACTGCCAGCTGGGCTGCCGCCCACCTGCGGGTCCCCGGGCCTCTGCCCCTGCTGAGAATCCGTTGACGACTTAAGCCCTCCTCCCACTCCCTCCATGTCTTTCCTACGCGCAGCGACAGCTGCCACGGCCATCGGCCTGGCTGGCCTCGCTGCCAGCCTCAGCCCCTTGGCGCCAGTGGCGCCAGCCCGCGCCCAAGGCACCCCTGGCCTGATGGAGTTCCGCTGGGACAGCACCAAGGACTACCGAAAGCTCTATTACTTCATGACCGACACGGCTCGGCTGAAGCGCTCGGAGTACTACCTGCTGCTGAAACCCAAAGACCGCAAAACGGCCATCCTCAAACTCACGGTGGGCATCCCCAAGAGCTTTGACGTGGATATCAATCCCAAATACGTGCAGCTCTGCTACATGAAAGAGGGGGGCATGTTGGCGCGCACCCGCTGCGAAAAGCAGATTCCAGCCGTCGTGGAGGTGTCACAGGACCGGACCGCGATCGAGATCTTCCCGGAAACCCCCGTGCCTGTTGGCAAGACCATCGGCATCTACATGAACATCTTCAACCCCTTCAATGCGGGGATGTATCAGTTCAACGCCCTGGCCCAAGCCCCTGGAGACATCCCCATCTCCGGTTATCTGGGCAGCTGGCTGATCCAGATCGATCCGCCTAACAACTGAGCCCTTGGCGGCCTGGGCCCCACCACCAGCTGATAGGTTGGGCGATCGATGTTGAAGGCGTAGCCGAGCTGGAGCCATGACCAAACGGACCCTCGAAGGAACCAGCCGCAAGCGCAAGCGGGTCTCCGGCTTTCGCGTTCGCATGCGCAGCCACACCGGCCGCCGTGTGATCCGCACCCGCCGTAAGCGCGGGCGCGCTCGTCTCGCCGTCTAAGAGGCGGCTCCCCGCCTACTCCTTCCAGCCAACGTCCCCGTCGCCACCCCGAGCCAACCGTCCATGGTTTTGCCTCGGGAACACAGGCTGCGGGGACGTTTTGTGTTTGATCGGCTCTACCAGAAGGGCCGACGGCTCCACGGCACCTGGATGGTGCTTCGCACCATGGCCGCCGAGCCGGCCCTCCTCAAGCCCGACCCGCGCGACACCACCCCGACGAGCTGCCGCCTTGGTGTGGTGGTGAGTGCCAAGGTGAGCAAAAAATCGGTGCGACGCAACCAGTTGCGGCGACTGTTCCACACCCATCTGGTGGCCGCCACAGCAGCACGGCAGGCCCAGATGGCCAACACCTGGCTGCTGATCTCCCTCAAGCCCGGCAGCGCCGACGCCAGTGATGAGGTTCTGCTGGGAGAATGTTCTGAACTCCTCGAGAAGGCAGGGCTGCGCCCATGACTGCTGCGGCGAATTCAGGACCGGTGGCCCCCGGCGCGAGCATCAATGAGGACGTCTTCTACGAGGGCGGTCCCGCCAAGGGTGATCTGATCACCAACCTGCTGTTTGGCCTCACCCTGATCGGGATTCCCTTCGCCGTGGGGGCGATCGTGCGGGCCCTGTGGCTGCGGTTCACCATCACCAGCCGCCGGGTATCGGTGAGCGGCGGCTGGCTCGGCCGCGACCGCACCCAGGTGGTGTACAAGCAGATTCGTGAGGTGCGCTCTGTGGCCCGCGGCCTGGGCTTCTGGGGCGACATGGTGCTGGTGCTCAACGACGGCATGAAGCTCGAGATGCGCGCGGTGCCCAACTACCGCGAGGCCGAGGCCTACATCCAGGAACGGATGGCGGCCAGCACCGCCACCAAGGCACCCAAGGCCGCCAACAGCGGCTTCGCGGCCTGACACACTGGCCCCCAACACCCACCCCCTCTGACGTAACCACGCCGTGATCGGCTACATCTCCGACAATCTGCTGCTCCCGATCCTCGATTTCTTCTACGGATTGGTGCCGAGCTACGGGCTGGCCATCATTGCCCTCACGGTGGTGATCCGTCTGGCGCTGTTCCCCCTCAGCGCCGGCTCCATCCGCAGTGCCCGCCGCATGCGCATCGCCCAGCCGGTGATGCAAAAACGCCAGGCGGAAATCAAGGCCAAGTACGCCAACAACCCCCAAAAGCAACAGGAGGAGCTGGGCTCCCTCATGAAGGAGTTCGGCAGTCCCCTGTCGGGCTGCCTACCCCTGCTGGTGCAGATGCCGATCCTGTTCGCCCTGTTCGCCACCCTGCGGGGCTCACCGTTCGCCGATGTGCCCTACACCCTCAATCTGAAGGTGCTGCCGGCCGATCAGATCGCCGCGGTGGAGCCGAAGCCCTTCAACAGCCCCAGCCATTCGATCTTTGTCACCGACACCAACCATGTGCCGGTGATCGCCAGCCTGGAGAAGGGCACCAAGCTCGGTGTGGGCGACACCGAAACCGTGAGCCTGCACACCAAGACGGGCGACAGCTTCGCCTCGGTGCTCTCCGGCGTGGAGAACGGCAGCAGCTTCAACCCCACCTGGACCGTCACCAAGGGTGAGGGGCTGGTGAGCGTGGATCAGAACGGCACGATCCACGCCATTGCCCCCGGCGATGCCGTGGTGGAAGCCAAGATCCCCGGCCTGGCGGCCCGCAGTGGCTTCCTGTTCATCAAGGCCCTTGGCCAGGTGGGCTTCTACACCGATGGCGCTCTGAACTGGGACATCGCAATCCTGGTGGCCGCCTTCGGAGCCAGCCTGTTCGTCTCCCAGATCCTCTCGGGCATGGGCATGCCCGCCAACCCGCAGCAGTCCACCGCCAACAAGATCACCCCCGTGATGATCACGGGCATGTTCCTGTTCTTCCCCCTGCCGGCGGGCGTGCTGCTCTACATGGTGGTGGCGAACATCTTCCAGGCCGTGCAGACCTTCCTGCTCACCCGGGAATCCCTGCCCGACAACCTGCAGGCGATCCTCGACCAGCAGATGGCCCAACAGGCGGTGACGGCCACGGCCACCACGGCCGGCAGCGAGCGGCTCCCCTTCGAGCCCAAGAGCAAGAAGTAGGGCCATGGCTGAGTCCCGCCAGGCTGCCGCCCCCAGCGGCGACGACCTACAGCCGATTCCAATCCAGGAGCTCAAGCTCCTGGCCGATGGTCGGCAGTGGCGGCTGGATCAGCACCTGAGCGAGCTTGAGAGCCTCACCCCCGTGCGGGGCGCGGTGAAGGCCCTGCACCGCGGCAACGTGCTGGAGGTGGAAGGCCGGGCCAGCACGATCGTGACCCTCTGCTGCGACCGATGCCTGCAGCACTTCAACCACCCCCTCAGCTTTGACACCAAGGAGCTTCTCTGGCTCGGCGAGGAGGCCCGTGAGGCTGGCATCAGCGAAGACGCCGTGCTGGAAGCCGGTAGCACTGTTCTCGATCTCGATGCCGATGCGCTCACGGAGAGCCTCGACCCACGGGGGGACTTCGATGCTGCCCACTGGGCCTTCGAGCAGCTGAGCTTGCAACTGCCCCTGGTGAACCGCTGCGGCCGTGGCTGCCCCGGTCCCAACCTGCAGGGCAGCGGCAGCGGCGACATGATCGATCCCCGCTGGGCCGCCCTCAAGGGGCTCAACCAGCGCTAGAACCCACGCCGCGCGATCCCGCCCCATGAGCCAGGCCTGGGCCGACCACCTTGATCTGCTGATCCGCGCCCGTACCCCCATCCTCTGGATCCGCAGCCAGGAGGAGGAACGGATCGCAGCGCTGGTGACCGCTGCGGCCAGGCGCCTCGGCAACCGGGCCATGGCCCGGTGGGATTTCATCTCGGGCCTCAGGGGGTTCCCCAGTCACGACGGAGAGGCGGCGCGCAATCCCCTGGCCGCCCTCGACAGCCTGGCCACCCTCGCCCAGGGGCAGGCGGCGATCCTGGTGCTGCACGACTTTCACCGCTACACCGACGACAGCAGCATCTGCCGCAAGCTGCGCAACCTCAGCACCTCCCTGCAACAACAGCCCCACACGGTGGTGATCACCGCCGCCGAATGGCAGGTGCCGCGGGAGCTGGAGGAATGCATCACCCTGCTGGATCTGCCCCTGCCCCAGCAGGATGAGATCCGGGGGCTCCTGCAGAGCATTGGTGAGGCCACAGGCCAAGGCCTGGATCCCGAGGTGCTGGAGCAACTCACCCACAGCTGCAGCGGCCTGAGCGAGCAACGCATCCGCCAGGTGGCGGCCCGAGGCCTCGCCCGGCGGGGCCAGCTGGGGGCCAGCGATCTCGAGGAGGTGCTGGAGGAGAAGCGCCAGGCCATCGCCCGTAGCGAGCTGCTGGAGTACTGCCCCAGCGAGGCCACCCCTGCCGATATCGGTGGCCTCGATGCCCTCAAGCGCTGGCTAGAGCAGCGGCATCTGGCCTTCAGCGATGAAGCCCGCCGCTACGGCCTGCCGCTGCCCCGGGGGGTGCTGCTGGTGGGCCCCCAGGGCACAGGAAAATCGCTCACCGCCAAGGCCGTGGCCCACAGCTGGAGCATGCCATTGCTGCGCCTGGATGTGGGCCGCCTGTTCGCCGGGCTGGTGGGAGCCTCCGAGGCCCGCACCCGCGACATGATTCAACGGGCCGAGGCCATGGCCCCCTGCGTGCTGTGGATCGACGAGATCGACAAGGGATTCGGGGCGGCCGCGGGCGATGGCCGCAGCGATGGCGGCACCAGCCAGCGGGTGCTGGCCAGCCTGCTCACCTGGATGGCGGAAAAAAGCAGCGCCGTGTTTGTGGTGGCCACGGCGAACGGGGTGGAGAAACTCCCACCGGAGCTGCTGCGTAAGGGCCGCTTCGACGAGATTTTCCTACTGGATCTGCCAGATGCCAACGAGCGGCGGGCCATCCTCGACCTGCAGCTGCGGCGGCGCCGACCGGCCCATGGCCTGCCCCTCGAGGTAGTGGTGGACCGCACGGCTGGGTTTTCAGGGGCTGAACTGGAACAAGTGGTGATTGAAGCCATGCACCAGGCCTTCGGCGAGCGGCGCGAGTTTGGTGAAGCGGATCTGATCGGTGCCGCCGCCCAGCTGGTGCCCCTCTCCCGCACCGCCCGCGAACAGCTGGAGGCCCTGCAGCAGTGGGCCAGCAGCGGCCGGGCCCGCCCCGCCTCCAGCCATTGCGCCAGGTAACGAAGGCCAACTCCAGGTAACGAAGCCGCTAAGAGCGATTGGGGGAACAGCAATCCGCCCCCATGCTGCAGCGCAAGTCGCCCTGCGCCCCGTGGAAAGCCGCCCCGCCATCACCACCCAATTGGCCGTGGCCTGCCTTGGCGCCGGCGTGATCACCACCTTCGCGGTGGCCCAAGGGCAAAACCCCTTCACGGCGCTGGGCATCACCCTGTTCTCAGCCGTGGCCGCCGTGGCCCTGGGCCAGGTGATCTGAGGCATCAGGCTGGACGCAGCGATCCCGCAATCGGTTGACCCAGCTGCGCAACCAGATGCTCGCCTTGGCGGGCAAGACCTACTTCAACTACGGCGGCCAGGGCCCGCTGCCTGAGCCATCACTCGCGGCAATCACCGCAAGCTGGCGCACGATTCAGGAGCTGGGGCCCTTCACGAGCGACGTGTGGCCCTACATCGAGCGCACCACGGCCACGTTGCGCCAGCACCTCGCCCACTGGTTCGGGGTAGGCGCCCACCGCGTGGCCTTCACCGAAAACGTCACCAGCGGCTGTGTGCTGCCGCTGTGGGGCCTTCCCTGGCGAAGCGGCGATGAACTGCTGCTCAGCGACTGCGAACACCCCGGCGTGGTGGCGGCCTGCCGGGAGCTGGCCCGGCGCGAGGGGCTCACCATGGCCGTGCTGCCGGTACAGGATCTGCGCGGGGCAACAGCCGCCACCGATGCCGCCGTGCTGGAACGGCTGGAGCAGGCCCTTACGCCCCGCACTCGGCTTCTGGTGCTCTCGCACCTGCTGTGGAATACCGGCCAGGTGATGCCGATCGCGGCGACCGCCGAACGGCTCCGCCAGCACGGGAACAAACCCTGGCTGCTGGTGGACGGGGCCCAGAGCCTGGGCAGCCTGCCACTGGGAGAAACGGGAGCCGCGAATGCCGCTGCGACAGCCGATATCTACGCCTGCACAGGACACAAATGGTGCTGCGGCCCGGAGGGCCTTGGGGCCGTGGCCCTCTCGGAGCGGCTGCTGAGCGAAAGCCAGCCCACCCTGATCGGCTGGCGCAGCCTCAGCCACGAAGGGAGTGCCAGCAGTGGCTTCCATGCCGATGCCCGGCGCTTTGAGGTAGCCACCTCGTGCATCCCGCTGATGGCCGGCCTCACCCAGTCGCTGCTGCTGTTGGAAGCCGAGGGCAGGGCCGGTGAGCGCCTGGCTGGCATTCAGGCCAGCAGCCGACTCCTGTGGGAAGGACTGCAGGCCATCCCTGGGCTTGCCACCCTGCTGGAGGTGCCGCCCCCAGCTGGCCTGGTGAGCTTCACCGCCGAGGGCAGCCCGGAAGCCCTGGTGCAGGCCCTGGGGCAGCGGGGGATCTGGCTGCGCACCCTGGATGATCCCCACTGCCTGCGGGCCTGCACCCACATCACCACCAGCGAGGCCGAGATCGATCAGCTGCTGGAGGCCCTGACGGACCTCCGCTGAAGTTCAGGGCTCAGGCCTCGGCCCGCTCCCACAGGTTGCGATACACCCAACCGGCGATCAGGGCCCCAACGATCGGCGCCAGCCAGAACAGCCACAGCTGGGCCACGGCATCGCCGCCCACCCACAGGGCCACGCCAGTGCTGCGGGCCGGGTTCACCGAGGTGTTGGTAACAGGGATGCTGATCATGTGGATCAGGGCCAGGGTGAGGCCGATGGCAGCACCGGCGAAGCCCGAGGGAGCCAGCTTGTCGGTAGCGCCGATGATCACCAGCAGGAAGAAGAACGTGAGCACCACTTCCACAATCAGGGCCGCCCAGAAGCCGTAGCCCCCGGGGGAGTGGGCCCCCCAGCCGTTGGTAGCCAGGGGGTTGCTGCCGCTCATCACCGCCGTGAAGGCCGGACCGCCAGCAACCACCAGCTTGATGAAGCCACCGGCGAGCACGCCGCCGATCACCTGGGCCACGATGTAGGGCAGCAGGTCGGCGCTCTTGATGCGGCCACTGGCCCAGAGGCCGAAGCTCACAGCGGGATTGAGGTGGCAGCCGGAGATGTGGCCGATGGCATAGGCCATGGTCACCACGGTGAGACCGAAGGCCAGCGACACCCCGAGGAAGCCGAGGCCGAAGGGATTACCAGGTGCAATATCCGAGCCGGTGAGATAGGGGAAGTTGGCGGCGATGGCAGCGCTACCGCAACCACCCAACACCAGCCAGAACGTGCCGAAAAGCTCCGCCAGGAACTTCTTCGATATGGGAACACTCTGCGCCATGAGCACACATACAGGCGCACGCAAACTAGGGAATCTCTGGACAAACGGGTCTTGATCCGTTCGCGGGACGCAGCAACTCTGCTTTCACCGTGATTTTTCTGTGCGGGCTCCTTCTGGTAGACGTTGTCCCCATGCTCAGCGACCTTGGGCTGG
>NZ_JAGQBW010000019.1 GCF_024345835.1 Synechococcus sp. HJ21-Hayes
ACAGCTCAGCATTCAGAAGCTCCATCAGTCCGCTTGGCAGCATCAAGGCCATGGATCTGCTCCTCAACTACAGCTACAGCTAGCCAGGGCAGGCGGACGCCCGTGCATTTGTCGCAAAGGCTACACATCTGTGTATGGAGCTTGCTGCGCGGCTGCCTGGGCCTGCTCAAGGCAAGCAGGAGTCGCGGCGGCGATGGCGAGGCCTTGGCTCCCAACCCCGCAGCTGGCCCGCCGCAGAAGCTCAGCTCTACGTTCAGTGGGTTAATCAGCCAACACTGTCAAGCACCATCTTGGCGTCAGGGAACACACATCAAAACCGCGACTCCCTGTCACGCTGAACCTGCGGTTGCTTCTCATGTTGACAATGGTTCAGGCCACGGTTGCCCCCGCGGCAGGACTGCGCATCGGTGAACTGGAAGCCCAGTACCCCATGTACTGCAAGGCGATGCGGATGTTGGTGCGTGAGGGAGCCTCTCTGGCGAAGGTCCAACGCACCCTCTGCTGGGAGCGGTTGTCCGTTCTGCATACCAGCCTGCCGCGGCACTACCGGGACCCTGCCCAACTGTTCTTCAATCTGCAGCGTGAACTGCGGGATCAACAGGCCCCTTCCGTCAATCAACCACAGCTCAACGCCGGGTCCTGATCGCAACACCGCTGCTGCCCAGGTTCCGCTCAGTCCATCCGTTGCCGCCTAGGGCCGCTCAATGGGTGGGAGCAGAGCGTCTGGAGCAGGACTCTGGGCCAGTGGCCGCAGCGAATCCGGTAGTGGCGGCCTGCGGCCGCAAGGAGGAGGCTGTGCTCGAGTGGTTCTGATCTCTCGAACGCGCTGTAGCCATGAAGCGACCTGGCCAGGCTCTGGCTTGTCTACCCCTGATTACGGTCCTGTCGATCGGCAGCGTGGGGCTCGTGCCCGCCGTGGCCCAGGAGCGGCCGTCCAGTGCACCCTCCGGTGCGGCGACAGCGCCACCCGCTGCATCGGGATTGAGCGACAAGGAGAAGGCACTACTGCAGAAGATCAACGCCCTCAAGGCACCACGCTGGCGCCCATTTGGCGCCTGCAGCTACGACTGGTCTGCCTGGAAGTTGATGGCGACTGGCGTGCGTACCACCAGCGTGCAATGCGGCGATACAACGACTGCCGGTCATTCAGCGGAGCCGGCGGCCACGAGCAACACGGCCAGCGTGGCTGTGCACTGCGACACCCTCAAGTTGAGCCTCAGAAATGGCGATCAGGCATGGAGTGCCTGGCGGCTGCCGTATTCCGTCGCTGAATCCAAAGAGCGCGGCGGAGAAGACTTGATGGTGGTGGCCTTATGTGCCAACGCCAAGCCAATCCCCACGCCCCAGCCGGCCACGCCACCTGCGGTTACCCCTACGACCAAACCCGCCATCAAGCCAGCGGCTACCCCGGCCCAGAAGCCCCCGACCTAAACGTCAGGACGCTTTCACGTACGGCGGCATAGGTGAATCCTCTCCAGCCTGACGGCCACGCAAGCCCGCAAGAGGCTTGATGCCTTGATGGATGACGTGGGCCAACGTGAGATCGCCTGGGCCCTGCGTGCAAAACAAGCACCAGAGCACAGCAAGGCGAATGGGCACGGCACCAGCTGGGTCGCGGAGGTGATCGCCCGATTCATCACCAGCCTGCGAACCACCCCACCGACGGCGACCATGTCACGGCAGGGGGGGTCAAGATTCCTATGACCCGCGTCACCGCGCCATTGTCTGGATCACAGGACTGGCATGTGCTGGGGCACTGGAGCCCGCCGGCGGATCGGCGCTCGCCGCTGGCGATCCTGCGGGAGCAAGAGCGCGATCGCATCCCCTGGCTCTTGCCCCTGCGCCACCAACGCATGGGGGCTGGGGTGTTCGAATTCTTCCGCGGTGGCGCAGCCTTCATGGCTGCCGATCTGGCCCGTTCGCCCCACTCCGGCCTGCTGGTGCAGCTTTGCGGTGACAGCCACCTGCTCAATTTCGGCTTTTATGCCTCGCCGGAGCGCTCGCTGCTGTTTGACATCGTCGACTTCACGGCTGGTCTAGAATCTTAGACCTTAACGATCTTATTGAGTAGCCTTGGGTTGACTACTGGGCGCCCATCTCGGTCCCTACTGACGAGATCCGCAAAGCGACTTCCGACGACCAGTTGATCAGTCTTGTAAACATAAGTTTGAAGGAGTTCGACGCCGGTTGTCTCATCAACCCCCTGCACCAAGGCTAAGAGAACTCCCTGACAGCGGTGCAATTCATCTAACCCAAGCTTTCGAATTGGACTAGACGCGTCAAGCCGATGGGTGAGTGTTGCTGTTTGGCTGAGCTGAGGTGTACCCGGGTTCAACAGGCTTAATGGCTTCAGTCGTCTCTGGATCAACCCTGGCTCGATCTCCTCATCAATAATCAATGTCAGGCTATAGTTGACATTAAGCCACTGACTCAGGTCGCTGGTGACAAATCGACAAAATAGGTGGCCATCATCGAGCTTGCTAATGCAGACGTGATGGCTGAATCGAAGGGGCGCCTCATGACTACTTAGGCGGGAGAACACGAGTGCCGTTAGAGTCGAGAGTGTGATCAGTCCAGCCACGAGTTCAACGACTGCTACTGCATGGGTATAGGAGGAGTCGGGATTGAGATTGGTGAATCCATTGGCAAAGAAGTTATCCACGGAGAAGGCCAGAGCCTTGGGTACACCCATGGCAGTCATCCCAACCAAATGGGGGCTATCGAACGCCAACAGCACCGCAAAGAAACCCACCTCCAAGGCATAAATCAACCCCATAGCAACAAAGAATAGAATCCATGGCATGCGGATCAAGGCCGCATGTGGTTGACGCCAGAGCTGCCACCAAGGGGTAAGCTGATGATCTTGGTGAATAAGGCGTCGTTGCAATAACATGTTGGATTGCATCATTTATCGCCATTCTAGAAGGCAAGCCAGCATTGACGCCACATGCTCTTCAGACCGTGTGGCTTCTAGGTGGCGATCTAGACAGGGAACATGGGTCACTCTCTCCACTGATCATTGACCAAGTGTTCATTTATTCAGTTGTTGCTACTTGATGGATGAACCGCTTGTCGCTATCACCCAGTCTTGGCCTGCGACTACAGAACGATTAACGCGCGGATGGGCTGGGTATTCCTATGTTGCCTTAACGCAGCACCAGTAATGATCCTGTACAAATGTCCTGAGAATTATGCAGGCTTGAGCCAGCCTGCCTCGAAGCAAATCGAGCAGACCATCTCCCTCCAATAGACCAGAAGACTGACAACGGCCTTGCACGACTCAATGCCCCTCAGGCAAAGGAAAGTGATCTTGCTAGAATACATCAACTAATTCTAATCCGCCAAGCCATGACACCCGGAGCCGGCCACAGCGATCTTCACGTCATCATCGAAAATCGACAAAGCCTTTCAGGCCAGGCTTACTTGGCCTTATTCAACAATAGCGATGATTGGATGAAGATGGATCGAGCTTGCCGTCAAGCATCGCAATCATGCTCCAAAGGGGATGGCAGCATTTTCATCACCCTCGCAGATCTACAGCATGGAACCTATGCAGCCTGCGTCCTACTTGATATCAATGGCAACCAACAGATGGACTTTAATATTATTGGCTACCCCACAGAGCCTTTCGCCTTCAGCACGCAATCCAGCATAACAACCATCATTGGCCCACCAGAATTCAACCAGGCGTCCTTCAGCCATGATGCTGAGATGAGCTTGTATCTCCAGCTATGACGAGTGTGTTCCTGCGACAGCCTGAGTTTTCTGCCTTAAAGCCTTATTGGCGAGTTATCGAGATTCTCGGCAGGTGGCCAGAGCAGCTCAACGGCCGGCTGCTGCGCAATGGACCAGCTCTATTCCGACGTGGAGATGTCTGCAAGTCACATTTATTGGACGGAGATGGCTTTGCGCAGTGCTGGACGATCTCACGGGGCAATATTGACCACAAGGGGGCATGGATTCAGACACACAAGTTTAGCGATGAACAACATGAGCAGACTTTTATCTACCCAGGCTTTTCAACAGGAGGCAGATCTTCAACCAGCTTAATCCTTCCTGACGCGTTCAACACGGCTAACACCAACCTGATCGCCTTCAACGGACAACTGCTGGCCCTATGGGAAGCTGGCTCGGCCCATGAGATCTGCCCGACCGATCTCTCCACAATTGGGCTCAAAACCTGGTCAGAAGAGACAGCAGGAGCGCCATTTGGCGCCCATCCCAAGTTCGATCGAGAAGGTAATCTCTGCAATATTGGCATCAGTGGCAATCGCTTGTTGGTGTATGTCATCAACCCCGCAGGTAGACTTCACAAGATCAGAGCACATACCGTCAGGCCGACGGCGATTGTCCATGACTTTTTGCTAACAGACCATTTCATCGGCGTCTGGCTGGCACCTCTCGAACTCGATCGACAGTGCTTGGCCGATGGCAGCACTCTGCTTGAGGCCATGGCTTGGCATGACGACAGGGGCTCGCAACTCCTCTTGATCGATCGCAAGACCCTTGACATTGAGCGGACCTTTCAGATGGGTTCTGAGCTCATCTTTCATTTCTGTAATGCCTGGGAAAGCACTAATGAGCTGATTATCCAATACATCAGGAGCCATCCCGATGCTTTGCAGCATCAACTGGAGTTCGCCGACGGGTTGCCTCAGACGGAGCTGAGATCAACAACCATTAGCCTTAACAATGGCAAGACGACGGAAGAACGTGGCCCTACATGCACCGAGTTCCCACAGATTGATCAACGATTTCGCGGTCGCACCAGCACTATCTGCTTTGGCCTTATCAGCTCATGCAGCCAACCCACAGCCATCTACGACGGACTATTCAGACACAGCTCATGCGACTCACAATGCCAACAGTGGTTTGCAGAGAGTGGTATCGAACTCGAAGAACATGTACATGTCCCCATGGATGACCATGCCCCTGAAGCATGTGGATGGCTCATCGGCACGGGTTATGATAACAAACGTGGCCAGAGTTTCTGTAGCGTGTTCGACTCAGAACACATCAGCCAAGGCCCGCTCGCCATCGCCTATTTGGATCGACCCGCTCCGCTTTGCCTACACGGCGAATTTCTAAGGGACAAATAATGGCAAGCCACCTGCAGGGAGGCCCCAGCTTCGGCGAATCTCCTCGAGTGGCAGATGGGCAATGGAGAAGTAATCGAGATCCCGAATTGGATCCACGGGACAACGATGACCTGACTGGATAGCGGTTGCAACATACTGCATGGCTTCTGGCGTTGACAAGGCGCCTGAATAGCCGATGAGACCAGCAGGGCTCTGATCGACTGATTGATCGAGATGATACTGGAGTAATGATGCTTCAAAGATACTGATCGTTCCCAAGAATGCCAGCGTCGCTTCGGGGGTTTGGCTGGATGCAGCGATGTAAGCCGCTGTAGCTATTTCTCCTAAAGGACTCACCGGTAAATTCGTGATCACATGAATCCAGTCGTGCAGAGCAAGCGTGGAGTGAGTGGCCCCAACTTCACCAGGAAAGCCAATATCCTGGGACTCCAGAAGTTGATACAGAGCCTGCCCGATCGATCGATCTGGACAATGGTTGAGATTTCGCCAACGCAGTGCCTCGGAAGGGTCTGGCTCCATGGTCAAGGCGATGGCCATGACGCCATGGTCTGCGATTTGACGCATTTGAGCTTCATTCTGCTTGGCTTTTCGACCGAACCAACTCAATCGGTACCAAGCGCGAGTTGCACGACGATGATGATGACGTGCAAGCTCACGCACGAGATCTATCGCATCATGATCGATGTCAAGAGCAAGGGCCCAGTGTTCGACGGAACGGCTCAGGCATTCCGAGATGGGATTTGATAACAACTCTAAGGAGACTAAGAACTCAACCAGCTCTTGGCGGCGCCCAACATCATGCCATTGAAAACGAAGCTCAGTCGGAACAATCCTGGATATTCGATCAAGATCAAAATCAAAATCCAAAAGCTTACCGACGATCACATCCAGCCATGTGGCCTGAATACGGGTTAGGCTTGCTCCAGATTCGCCAAAAACTGAGGCAATCGCTGATGCTGCCAAGGAGGCATCATCTTTTTTGATGTATCGAAAAAGCATTGCTGCAGAACGGTCGATTCGCGAAAAGATGGTTGTGATAGAGGGCAAATGCGCTCAATCAGGGAGACCCACACCATGCAGTTCTTCGACCTGGCAGGCATGCTTAAGCCAGTACTCCTGTCGCTTGACCATTATGTGCATCCAGTTGCACCACGGTGCCCTGCTGGGCAGCCTCGATGATGATGGTCTCGGCGAGGCGCAACGCCTCCGGCTAACCCATCACACTACCGCCACCGGGCGAAGTGTGCCCGCTGCTGCTCCTGATCAGTCCGGATCCGCACGGGGTCTGCATGCCCTGCAGCCAATGGTGTGAGGCCCCATAGCGCTCGATCATCCCCATCGGCCGCCGCCGGCTTCCACTTCGGTGAAGAACCCACGCAGCACACGGCGGTAGGCATCCGGCTGCTCGAGATGGCACAGATGAGAGGCGTTCTCCAACACCACCCACGTTGAGTGAGATTGGGCTGCCGGATTGTGCCGAGCTTTGGGGTTCCATCCCAGTGGTTGAGACTGCCGGTGCTGCCTGCCTGTTCATGGATTCAACGTTCTGACGGAAGGCGTGAACGAGCCACCGGGCAGTAGTCCAGGTGCCTGGCGGTAGCAGGGGCGCGTGAAGAGCTCGCTCTGGCT
Organism: Synechococcus sp. HJ21-Hayes; assembly: GCF_024345835.1. Classification (GTDB taxonomy): domain Bacteria; phylum Cyanobacteriota; class Cyanobacteriia; order PCC-6307; family Cyanobiaceae; genus Vulcanococcus. The sequence continues at coordinate 6,729 of NZ_JAGQBW010000019.1, forward strand.
GTAACGCTGTATCTGCGGCACAGCGCCCGGTGCGGCGAAGCGGAACAGGATCAGTTGATCGAAATCCTCATTGGCGATTTCAGCCATCCCATCCCAGCCCAGACCACGGGCCAGTTCCGGCATGCGCCGGTGTTCCCAGAACAGCACCACGCGTTTGTTGGCGGCGTCTGTGGCCTGGCGCAGCCGTTGCCCCTGGTTGAACGAATCCATGCGCGAATCCTCATCGATCCGGATGTTCACCCCCGTGGCCACCGCCAGCGGAACAGCGCTCTGGTAGCTGCGGGCGTTCTTGCTGGTGATCGGATCGAGGAAGAAGGTGATGATGCGATCGGGCTTGCCAAAGCAGGCTGGGATCATGCTGGCCAGGGCAACGGAACGCTGGAAACCCAGTGGAGACAGGTTGTAATTGCCGTCGCCAACGTTCTTGTCTCCATGACGCACCAGGATCACCTCCAGGGCTGATGCTGCAGGCGTTGGCAGCAGCCCCAACACCAGCAGTGCCGCTACGCCCCTCAAACAGTTCAGACGACGGAGTGACGACACAGCTGTAGGGCGAAGCAACGGACATAGGGTGCCTCAGTCGGTGTTGATCGGCATGGCGGAAGAGGGGTTGACGTGACCCCCTTTGCTGCTCCAGTTCTCCCGCAGGCCGTAGCACCAGCCGGCGGGCCGCAGTCAGGCCGTGAGGCTTCCCAAGGACTATCGGTGCCAAGCAAGCGAGGTGGCTGTCAAGCACGTCGGCAATGGGGTGCTGCTCCTACCGGTTGATGATCCGTGCGCGGCATCCGTGAATCGACTGATCGCGGCCAGTGATCACTGGTTGAGTCAGCACAACCGCATTCCTGTGGACCTCTTGCTCTAGTCCCAGAGCCAGGTGGCGGAGAGGAGGCCCTGGCTCAGCCATGTGATTGCCCGGGCCCTGCTGCCCAAGCGGGTTCGATCCCTCAGCGATTAGTCAAACCGCCGCAGGATCGGATCGGGACGCCAGAGCGAGCCCAGCCCATGCAACAGTGCATCAGTGGTGCTCAGGCGCCGCGGCTGATGGAACCAGTGTTCGCTGCTGTAGATCAAGCCCAGCAGGGCGGCCTCGGTGTCGGCCGAGCACTCCTGGAATCGCAGCGCAAGCCGGGTGGGGCTGGCCGGCTCCACCTGGACGCGGATCGAGAGGGGAGGTTCCACCAGCTCGAGTTGTCCGGTTGTTGGCCGCAGGCCAGACCGCGGTTGCTGCAAGGTGAAGGTGGATCCCTCCTCTGAAAGGTCTGCGGTGGTTCCCCACCACTTCTGGCCAGCGACGCTGAGCGAGCCGATGCGTTGGATCGGGAAGCGATCGGTGGTGCTGCGGATGGGCTGATCCACGCACGCCAGCAGGGCGATGGCCAGAACCCCCGCGTTGTAGAGGTTCCACGTCACCATCAGGGTTTCGCCCTCGTAGGTCGGTCGCCAGTTGCCAAGGTCTGAGGCCAGTAGAGGCAGCACATACCGCATCAGGATGGCCAGGCCGAACACCGCCAGCATCAACAGGAGCGGCCAGCTCAGGGCGAGATTGAGGCGCTGCCGTGTTGTCGTGGTGCTCTTGCTCGTCACGATGCCGCCGTAGATCCAGAACGGGTGCCTGAGGATCTGCAGCAGGCGCCGTAGCCCCGGAACACAGAGCAGCGATTCGTACACCTCATTCCAGAACTGAAACTGGTGGTAGTTGCAAAGCCAGCTGGTCAGGCTGTGGAGCACCAGCACGAATGGCACGCCGTAGGCGACGTATTCCATCGGCGGCGCAGCGATCAACGTGAACCCGAACACCAGGCTGAGAAGGGGAAGCACGAGGTAGATCAGCCGCCACAGGGGCGTCAGTAGGCTGACCGCCAAGTTCACGTAGAAGCTGATCTGCTCAGGGTTGAGGCGGCTCCAGATCGGCAGCTCACGCGGCCTGAAGAAGATCTGGATGTTGCCCTGCATCCAGCGCAGGCGCTGGTCCAGAAAGTCGGCGAAGCTGCGTGGCACTTCGCCCATGCTCAACACCTCGTTGAGGTAGCGCACTGTCCAGCCCCGGGTTAGCAGCTTGGTGCTGGTCTGGTGGTCTTCAATCAGGCAGCTGCTCACATAGCCGCCGATCGATTCCAAGGCGCTGCGTCGCACCACATAGGAGGTGCCGCAGCAGATCACCGCGTTGGATCGATCGCGGATCACCTGCAGATAACGGAAGAAGTAATCCAGATCGCTCGGCATGACGACCTCAAGGCCGAGATTGCGGCTGTGGAACTCCGCCTGGAAGTAGTGCTGAGGGGTTTGCACCAGGGCCATCTTCGGATCGGCGAAGAAGCCCAGCGTGCGTTCCAGGAACCCGGCAAATGGCATGAAGTCGCAGTCGAAGACGGCGATGAACTCGGCGCTGGTGTGGGCCAGGGCATGGTTGAGGTTGCCCGCCTTGTGGTGGACGTTGTCGTCGCGGCTCAGATAGTTCACGCCAAGCTCGGCTGCCAGCGCGGCAACCTCGGGCCGGTGGCCGTCATCGAGCACGGTGATCGTGCGATGGGGATAGCGGAGGTTTCTGCAGGTGAGAATCGCCCGCCGCACCAGGCGCTTAGGCTCGTTGTAGGTGGGGATCCACACATCCACCGTTGGGGCGTTGTGCTGCACCCACGGCTCCAATTGATCCGCCTGGCGGCTGCGCATGCCCGGATCGAAGCGCAGGGCGGGCAGCAGTTGCAGGCCGGTGGTGAGGAGGTAGAGCAGCTCGGTGCCGAACAGCAGCACGCTGCAGGTGAAGCTCACTGGGTGGGCGGTGTTGAGCGTGGTAGCCCGCCAGAGGAAGTAGCGCAGCGCGAATGCCACCAGCACCAGTTCGACCACCGCATAACTCCAGCGCCGCCTTGGCAGCCAGAGGGTGGCCGCCGTGGCCATCCCGGCCAGCACCACCGGTGGAAGGGCATTCCGCCACAGATCCCCAATCTGGAACTGGCGGGGTAGCACCCGCAGGCTCAGGGGGTTGAACTGCGCTCCATCCAGCCAGCCGATGTCGGAGGTGGCCAGCACCAGGGCCCCGAGCAGCAGCGCTGTGGCCACCACCAGGAACGCCCAGGCGCCGGGGCTCACCCGGCGGGTACCCCCGCTCACTGGAAGATCACCCGGGCGGAGTAGCCCACAAAGCACAGCTTGCGCGGCGGTGCCGGAACATCGTTGTCGATCCGCACCCTCACCCGGCTTTCGCGGGCCAGATTGATCGGCAGCGGGGCGGGGTCGTCGTTCTGGCTCGAGAGACGGCCCACTCCTGAACGGATCAGATCCACCTGGCCGCGCAGATCCAGCTCTTCGCCGATCAGGTCAATGCGGGCGCGGCTGCCGATCCGCAAGCGCCTGAGATCCCGTTCCGACACATAGGTGGTGACCCAGCGGCTGGAGCAGTTCACCAGGCGCAGCAACGGTTGCTGGGGACGCAGCGAATCGCCTCGCCGCGCCTGGACCTGCCACACCACGGCCGGACCGGGCGCCTCGATCCAGACGGTGCTCTGTTTACGGAACAGGCTCTCGGCCGTCTTGAGCTGGGCCTGCAACCCCGTTACCCGGCGCTGGGCGCCGACCCGTTCGCCCTCGAGCTGGGCCAGTTTCAGGCGCACCTCCTGCAGACGCGGTAGCGGATCCGTGCCACCGCGGGTGCGCTCGAGGTTGAGATTGCGATCCGCCGCCTGCAGCCGGTTGATCTGGGCGCGGATTTTGGCCTCAATCGCCAGCCCCTGCTGCCGTTCCGACTCCAGGGTTGTCCGAGCCCGGTCGACCACGTTGGCTGCAACCGCCCCTGCCCGAAACAGTTCTTCCTGGCGCTTCAGGTTTCGTTCGCTGAATGCCAGTTCCTGCCGCTCGCGAGCCAGGTCCGCCCGAAGCTGGTCGAGGTCATTGCTGGTCCGCGCCGTTTCCAGGCGGCGTTGGTCGTCTGCATCCTGACGGAACTCCGTAGCCAGTCTGCGCTGCAGCGCCAATTGCTGGTCCACTTGCTCCAGCCTGGCCTGGGCCGTGGTGAAGGCCGTACGCACCTGCAGCACGTCGCCATTACTGGCTCTGGGATTCTCCACCAGGGCCAGGGGTTCGCCAGCCCGCACAGCCTCTCCGGCTCCCACCTTCAGATCCATCAACTGACCGCTGATGGGACTGGCCAGTTCGATGAAATCTGCATCCACCACCGCATCACGGGAACGGGTGGTGAGCACGTGCATCACGACGCCCACGGCCGCCAACAGCAAGCACCCCCCCAGACCAATCACCAGGGCATTGGCCCTGGAGCTGCGCTGCGGCGGTGGATCATTGGGCAACGGGCCCTGGTCTGCCGCAGGGGGCTGGACGAAAGGCATGGGGTCAATGGCCGTAGCGCACGTTCAGGACGCCATCACAGACTGAATCCTGCCAGGGCTGAACGGCATTGATACGGCTGCTGGTCCATGGCCGACAGGGTGCCTGCTCTAAGCCCTTCTGTCAGCCTATGGAGCGGATCAGGGGAGGGACTGCCAATGCAGCGGCCCCATGCAGTGAACCGATGAACCCCGAGCAAATTCAGAGCATTGCCGTGCTGTCCCTGGCGATGGTGCCGGTAGCCGTGCTCTGGTGGATCTGGATTCGGATGCTGCGCTGATCCGCGCCATATCACTGGGAGGCGGGGCCAGAGACTCCGGAAGCTCGGCCGAGACATTGGTTCACGCCTACGACCCTCGAAGGCCAGCCTTCGTGGTGAGATCCACAGCAAGTTCCCCAGCCCTGCGCGCGACTACATCTCAGATGGGCCTATTGACGTTCTAGCTTGTTGTTGTTTAGCGATGGCTGTCGCCAATCCGTCAATAGATTATAGGCTCACTTGGTCGATCATGAAAGTCAAGCAAGAAGAGTCGTTCTGTTGACGATCCAGGGGGATGGATGCGGTGATGTCGTAGAAGCGGCCAAGCTCCAGTTTCTCTCGATGCGCTAGCGCAAGCACCATCACCCACCAGATCGGAGTGAATGGCAGCGGGCAATCCAGAAGCACAAGTGCGGGTAACGCCGCTGCAGGCGATAGGCCCCCTCGCTAGTCATGGTGCCATGGCCTGCCAGACCCTGTGAGCGGCAGACTTCCACACAAAGGCGCAACGCCTGCGGCATGTTGACCATGAACTGGTTACTGCAAAGCCGTGTCCAGGGCGACCGCCACCACCCCCACGTCTGATCAGGCCCATGAGGTGCTTGCCGGTTCGGTGGAGCGCGTCACCTTTCACAATCCTGGCAATGGCTTCTGCGTCCTGCGGATCAAGGCCCGCGGCCATCGCGAGCTGGTCACCGTCATCGGCCATGCCGCTGAGATCAGCGCCGGCGAATGGATCACCGTCTCCGGTCACTGGCACAACGACCGCGAGCACGGCTTGCAGTTCAAAGCTGCCTTTCTGCGGGCTTCAGCGCCCACAACAGCCGAGGGCATCGAGAAGTACCTCGGCTCGGGCATGATCCGCGGCATCGGTCCGATCTATGCCGCCAAGTTGGTCGGCGCCTTCGGGGCGGAGGTGTTCGAGGTGATCGAGCAGGCCCCCGAGCGTCTGCTCGAGGTGCCGGGCATCGGCAAGGTGCGCGCCGGCCGTATCGCCCAGGCCTGGGCGGATCAGAAGGTGGTGCGCGAGATCATGGTCTTCCTGCACAGCCATGGCGTCGGCACGGCGCGGGCGGTGCGGATCTTCAAGACCTACGGCAACGACGCCGTGCAGGTGATGGCGGAGAACCCCTATCGCCTGGCGCGCGACATCCGCGGCATCGGCTTTCGCACCGCTGATGCCATTGCCAGCCGCCTCGGGATCACAGCCGATGCACCGATTCGCCTACGCGCCGGTCTCCAGTACGCGCTGCTTGAGGCCACCAACAGCGGCCACTGCGGTCTACCCACCGCCGAGCTGCTGGATCTGGCCGCTGTGCTGCTCACCCGTGAGGAGGCCGGCGGCACGGTCATCGCTCCGCAGCTGGTGCAGCTCGAGGCGGCCCTGGCGAGCGAACTGTCCGAGGCTGCATTGGTGGCGGACCAGCTCGCGGGGCAACCGGCGATCTTTCTCAGCCATCTGCACCGCGGTGAGGCGAGCATCGCTGAATCCCTGCGGGCCCTGGCTGAGGGGCAGCCACCCTGGCAGCGCAGTGACCTGGGGGCCATCGATCCCGCTAGGGCGATCCCCTGGGTGGAGCAGCGCCTGGCACTCACCCTGGCTGACAGCCAGCGGGAGGCTGTGGAGCAGGCCCTGAGCAGCAAGGTGCTGGTGATCACCGGTGGGCCCGGCGTGGGCAAGACCACCCTGATCAACGCCATCCTCCAGATCCTGGCCGCACGCCGACTGCGCATCCTGCTCTGCGCTCCCACCGGTCGGGCCGCCAAGCGCATCAGCGAAACCACAGGGCTCGAGGCCTCCACGATCCATCGCCTGCTGGAGTTCGATCCCACCGCCCATGGCTTCCGGCGTTGCGCAGATCTGCCACTGGAGTGCGATCTGCTGGTGGTGGATGAAACCTCGATGGTGGATGTGCCGTTGATGGCCTCCCTCCTGGAGGCCCTGCCCGAATCCACGGCGCTGCTGTTGGTGGGCGATGTGGATCAGCTGCCTTCCGTTGGCCCGGGTCAGGTGCTGAGCGACCTGATCACCAGTGGTGCACTGCCGGTGGCCCGGCTCACGCAGGTGTTTCGTCAGGCCGCAGCCAGTCGCATCATCACCACAGCCCACGCCGTGAATCAGGGGCGCATCCCCGATCTGCGGGCCCCTGCTGATCCGGATGGCTGCGACTTCTTCTACGCGCCGGCGGAGACAGCCGAGCAGGCCGTTGCCGTGATCCTGAAGCTGGTGAGCGAGCGGATCCCGCAGCGCTTTGGCTTGGATCCGATTCAGCAGGTGCAGGTGCTCTGTCCGATGGCCCGCGGTGGTTGCGGCAGCCGTGCCCTGAATGTGGAGCTACAACAACGGCTCAACCCCGATCCGCCCGAGCAGGTGGAGCGTTTCGGCTGGCGCTTCGCGCCGGGCGACAAGGTGATGCAGATCGCCAACGACTACGAGAAGGAGGTGTTCAATGGTGATCTGGGTACGGTGGACTCGATCGACCCCGACGCCAGTGAGCTCGGCGTTCTCTTTGACGGACGCAGCGTGATCTACGGCTGGGCCGAACTCGACAACCTCGTACCCGCCTACGCCTGCACGATTCACAAGAGCCAGGGCAGTGAGTATCCCGCCGTGGTGATTCCGCTGCTCACGCAGCACTACGCGATGTTGCAGCGCAACCTCGTCTATACCGGCATCACCCGTGGCAAGAGGCTTGTGGTGCTGGTGGGGCAGCGCAAAGCCCTGGCGATGGCGGTGAACAACCACCGCGGCAACAGCCGTCACACCAGGCTACGGGGGTTGCTCAATCCCTGATCACTCCCATCAACTTGGTCAGTGGTGGCCACAGCTCAGGACACGCCAGAGGAACGGCCAGCGTGGAACCGCACGACCAGCCGCCACATCACACAAGGCATCAGGGGCTACAGCAAGGGATGGCTTCTGTAGTCATGGCTACCAGAAAGTGGTCAGTCCGTTGCATACGGTTGGCGCAACAAGACCGGGTTGATGAGCGGCGCATTGAGCATGTCCCACAGGCCTTCATCCACGCTCCGCTGCGGGTGGTCTGATCAGGCAATCCAGCCCCTTATCCACTACCGGCAAGCCACTGCAAAAGGCGAGGCAGCAACAGTGACTCGCGCCGTCCAGATCTCTCCTGGTGGGATGGTGTCCTACAGAATCATCAACTGGTAAGCCTGCGCTGCCCGGGGCCCGGGGGGCCGCGGTCACCGCCCCGATCAGGGGTGTGTCGCAAGCCGGATGCAGCCAGCCGCTGAGGCAGAGGCTCAAACGGTGAGAGCTGCAGGGAATCCTGCCGGCTGATGGTGTTGATCGATGCGCGAGCAACAGTGTTCCAGGATTTCCTGAGCCACATTCAGGCCCGTGGCCTGCTCAAAACCAGCGAAACCGGGGGCGCTGTTCACTTCACACACGCTGTAGCCCTCGCCATCAAACAGCAGATCCACCCCAGCGATCTCCAGATTCACCGCGGCTGCACTGGCCAGTGCCAAGTCCTCGATGGCGCTGTTGAGGGGGAACGGCTCACCATCGCCGCCGCGGCTGATGTTGGCCTTGAAACTGCCATCGGTGCTGCGGCGACGCATCGCACCAAGCACGCGGCCGCCCACCACCCAGACCCGCAGATCTTCTCCGGGGCGGGTAGCGATGTATTCCTGCAGGATCAAAGGTTGCGTGCGATCAAGGCTGGAGACGAGCTCCATCAGATCGCGGAAGCTGCCTGGATCACGGCTGAGGTAAATCCCCTCGCCGTAGGAGCCCACCAGCAACTTGACCACACAGGGAAAACCGATCTGGGCCGCTACGAGCTGCGGGTCTACGGGGAAACGCACCAACATCGTGCGCGGGATCGGCAGGTTGCGCTGGGCCAGGAGCTGATGGGAATAGAGCTTGTCTTTAACCGCCTCAATCGCAGAGCTGGGGTTGATCACTGGTACCCCCAGGTGCTCCAGCTGCCGCAGGATCGCCAGTGAGAAATAGTCCGTTCCACTGCCGGTGCGCGGCAACAAACCATCAGGCAGCTCCACTTCAGCTCCGCAGCGGCGGATCGAGCGGCGCCCACAGCGACTCACCACCAGATCGATCTCCTGTGGTGCCACAGCCTCGAGCTGAATGCCGAGCGCTCTGGCCTCGTCCCGCAGCCGCGCTGATTCGTAGGGCTCCACCAGGCCGGAGGGCGGCTTCTGCAGGATCCAGAGAGGCATGGTGGCTGGTTCAGAGGCTCAGCCTGGCCTGCGTCGCGAGCGGAAAAGAGCGCTGCAGAACACAGCCGCACTCGTGCTGCGCACTGGCCAAACAGCCACCCCCGCTGCTAGGTGCCAGACAGGCCGAGACCACAGTGACAGCAGTGATCCCCAAGCCCTGACAGATGCCTCAAGCGGCGCCGCTCCCGGGCGATTATCAACCGACTGACGCAGTGCTTGGAGATGGCCGCTTCCGGAGTAGAGATGGGCGGCGGCGGCCTCTCCAATCTCGGCAGCTGGACCCTTGCCCAACTGCGTGATCTGGGCAAGCGGATCGGGCTGGGTGGCTACAGCCGCATGGATCAAACCGGGCTGCACACCGCTCCATCCGCCTCGGCGCAACAGGCTGGCTCTGGCGTTCCTGAGCTTGCCAGCCACATCACCTTCCTGCCGCGGGATCCTCAGTGGGCTTTCGTGTTCTGGGAGATCAGCACCAGCGATCAAGAGCGCGCCGCAGCGGCGGGCGGCACGCAGCTGGCGTTGCGGGTGGCGGATGTCACCGGGTTGCCCCTGGGCGCCGTGCATGCCAATTCCCTGCAGGAGCTGATGGTGGCAGCGGGAGCACGGGAGTGGCATCTGCCGATGCCGCTGAGCGATCGCGATTACCGCGTGGAACTGGGGTATCGCACCAAGAGCGGCGGTTGGTTCTCCCTCGCTACCTCGTCGGTGGCGCGGATGCCGGCGCAGGAGCCCACGGCCGTGGTGGCTGATGCCTTTGTGCCCTTCTCGCTGGAGGCGCCGATCGCGGCGATGCCTGTACCTGTGAGCAGGGGCGGCGTGGAGCATGAGCGGATGTATCAGCTCTCGAGCGCCACCAGCGCTGGACGCAGCCGCCGCGTCGGCTCCGAGGTGCTGCATGAGTGGAATCAGGATTCGGCCCGCAGCACTGGGCCGAACGACTCCGGCGCCGGTCTATGGGCCAGCGGCCGCAGTGAATCTGGGAGCGGCATGGTGAGGCCGCGTTCCTTCTGGCTGGTGGCCGATGCCGAGCTGATCGTCTACGGCGCCACAGAACCCACGGCCAGCCTCTCGATCGGTGATCAGCCGATCCCGCTGGAGGCCGATGGCACGTTCCGCCTGCATGTGCCCTTCCGTGATGGAGAACAGCTCTATCCGATCCGTGCGGTGGCGGCTGATGGAGAGCAGGAGCGCTCGATTCGCCTGGAGTTTGAGCGGCGCACACCTGAAGCACGGGTGAACCGCAAGGAGGACGCCATGCTCGAGTGGTTCTGATTCCAGGCCCTCAGCTCCTCATCGCTGGTGTAGCGATCTACGCCCTGAAGGCACTGCGCTGCCATGGCCAACGAGGGCGCCAAGTGAGCCTCGTGTCGGTCCCGATTTCCGCATTGGACACCGACATCTGACCTAGCCGATTGCCAAGATCAGGCTCAACAGACAGAGGCTTCCTCTGGTGCTCCTGCTCGAACTGAGCGAGGGTCAATCTGCTGAACATCGAATCGTTCATCTCAACACGTAAGAGAACCAGCACGTTCGCTTCGGGGCAGATCAGAGCTGCTGAGCATTCACCCACTGGGTGGCAGCCTTCTGCACCTTGCCTTTGCACGTCACTTCGCACGTTGTACAGATCTTGACCTTTGCTCTGGCTGTCTCGCTAGTTTCGCTGGGTGGCTCTTCTGGCTTAAGCCGCATCATCAATGCGGCCCTGCGGCCGGGCGCAGAACAACGCCACGGGGGAGTCGGGAGTGGAACCGCCAGAAGGTTGCTCGGGTGCTTCCGGATCGACCACTCCTCTGCGCAGATCAAACGCCAACGTGGCGCCCTGGAACCCCAGGATCCCGGTGGAGATCCAAACCACCAGCCGGCGGGACTCCATGGCGCGCATGCACGAACGACGCCAAAGGGTTCCGAGCTCAAAGCGGTAGCTACCATCGGTAGGCACCAGGTGGAAGAAAGGGTCATGGACACAGCAAAGCTGTTCTCCTCGGGCCGTAGTCAGGCCGTGAGGCTTCCCAAGGACTATCGATTTCAAGGAAGCGAGGTGGCCGTCAAGCACTTCGGCAATGGGGTGCTGCTCCTCCCCGTTGAGGATCCGTGGGCAACCCTGGAGGCTGGTCTGGCCAGCTTTGAGCCTGGCTTTGTGATCGAGCGCCACCAGCCAGAGGAGCAGCAGCGGGAAGCAATCCAGCCGTGATCCTGCTTGACACCAACATCTGCATCCACGTGATCAACGCCAGACCGCAGGCGGTTCTGGAGCGATTTCGGCAGTACCGGATGGGCGAGATCGGCATCTGCAGCGTGGTTGCCGCCGAACTGGCCTACGGCGTGGCCAAGAGCGGTTCTGCTCGCAACCGTCAGGCCCTGGAGATGGTTCTCGCTCCACTCGCGATTCTTCCCTTCGATGAGGCAGCGGTCTGGGTCTATGGCGACTTGCGGGCTGAGCTGGAGCGCAAGGGCACCCCAATCGAAGCGCTCGACACGATGATCGCGGCTCACGCCCTCAGCCAGCAGAGCACGCTTGTGACCAACAACACCCGTGAATTCGCCAGGGTGCCAGGACTGGTCCTGGAGGACTGGGTTCAGCCCTCCTGATCGGTGGGGTTCGCCTGCGCATGGCTGAGCCGGTCCGCCAACGCCAGGCACTGGTCCATCTCCTGCCAGAGGAGCTCGCACCGTTCTGCTGTGACGGAGAAGGAGCGGTGGTGCAGATCACGGCCGAGGTAGCGGAGGGCATCGCAGATGCGGCGCCAGTCGTCTGGGCTGAGCTGCGCGTTGGGAAGAGTCATCGCTCGATCCTGCCAAGGGCATCGCTCAGGGCCGGAACCCTCAGAGGTTCTCTGCTCGACTGACATGCCACTCACCCCTGAAGGCTGGACCCTGCTCAAAACCTGGGAAGGCTGCCGCCTGAGCGCCTATCCCGACCCCGCCAGTGGCGGTGCTCCCTGGACCATCGGCTATGGCCACACCGGGCCGGATGTTGTCCCTGGGCTGACGATCACGCAACAACAGGCCGATGCCTTTCTGCAGAAGGATGTGGCCTATGCCGCCAGCGCCGTGGAGCGTCTTCTGCCTGGCGTGGCGCTGCTGCCGGGCCAGCGCGATGCGCTGATCAGCTTCTGCTTCAACGTGGGGGCTGGAGCCCTGAACACCTCCACCCTGCGTAGGCGGTTGCTCGCGGGAGAGGCGCCGGCAGTGGTGATCTCCCAAGAATTGCCGCGATGGTGCAAAGGCCCCAATGGACCTGTGGAAGGTCTCATGCGCCGGCGCGCTGCAGAAGTCGCCCATGCCACTGGAGCCATCGAGCCGAAACAGGCAACACCTCCATCTCGCCAGGGAGTGATCCAGCTTCCGGTGCCCTATCTGAGCCAGAACGACAGCGCCACGAGCCAGGGCGACCGGATGTGTTTCTCCTCCACCTGCGCCATGGCTGCAGCCTTCCTGAAACCGGGCTGCCTCAAGGGCCAAGGGCAGCTGGATGATCAGTACCTGGCCCTGGTGCAAGGCCATGGCGACACCACTGAGGCCAGCGCCCAGGTGGCTGCGCTTCAGGAGCTTGGCCTGGAGGCCCGTTTCCGCACGGATGGCCGCATCGAACACCTGATCGAGCAGTTGCAGCGCGGCATTCCCTGCCCGGTGGGTTGGCTGCACAAAGGCCCTGTCTCTGCGCCGACAGGTGGCGGCCACTGGAGCCTGGTGATCGGCTGGGATCCAGCGACTCGCCAGCTATTGATGCACGACCCCAATGGCGAGGCGGATCTGGTGAACGGCGGCTACGTGAGCACGGCCATCGGCAGCGGCCAGGCCCTGCGCTATTCCGAGCGCAACTGGGGCCGCCGCTGGCAGGTGGAGGGCACCGGAACCGGCTGGTGGATGGAGATCAACCCTGCCTTCCTGCAGGTCGCTGGTCCGCAGTGACGACCCTCACCCCAACCTGGCCCAATGCTGGGCGATAGACCATCGCTCTCAGCTGAGGCGGCCGAAGCTTCCTACACCAGGGGCGCAGCACCCATCGCGCCCCTGCCCGGCTGCCTGGAGAACCCTCGGCGGATCGCCGGGGCTTCTCTGTTGGGGTCAGCATTCAGGAAATAGGGGTGGGATGCAACCGGTAGACATCAGCACCCAAGCAAACAAATAACAAGATGCGTTGTTCGACTATCGGAATCTCCGAGATGATTGGCCGGCAAGGTCGCCACCGTGAGTTGTATCGGGGCCAACAAGCGGATATCGGATCCACGTAAACTCCTGGCCGACCGCCGTTGATCGGCTGAGCCGTCAATGGCACAGCCGTTTCAAAAGAGCTGGCGAGTCAAGCCGGAGAGTCTTATGCTGAAACAGCGCTCCGACTCAAAATTGGTATCTGATCCGCCTATTCAGCGTTAGATGTACCACTGAGAGACTAGTGGCTTACTAACCGAGACTAATGGGGCGCACCCAAGGAGCTACGACACTACGAATGGGTTCCCATGGGTAAGTCCCTGAAGCTTGTTGCTTAGTTCATAATCAAATTCATCTTCTTCTGTCAATTCACCTTTTTCCCAGCAAAGTCGGAACACTACCGTCGCATCGCCATGTGCTGGGTGTGGCTTGAAATAGACCTCTATGCCCTCGTCGAGATCCTTTGAGATTGAAGGGAAATTAGCGAAATACTCACCCTCGTCAACTGATTCTTCAAGGCTAAAGTCATCAACTTCTATGAACGAGTCATGTTCACCGTAGGTCATGGCAATGCAGGAAAAAATCCTGCCGCAACGAGGTAGAAGAGGAGATTCCAGAGCTTGATCGATCGACTCGTAAACCGAAGCGGGTTCGTAATCGTTGCCTGATGAATCCTTGACCGAAACTAATGATGCAAGGCAGTCACCAAATGGATCAACGACGAAAAATACTCCCGAACATTGCGTTGAGCCCTCCCAAACAAACTCGGCAGCCCTGCAGCCACTTGTTTCGCTAACTAGCTTGACAAGATTTGATGAATTGCCAAGGAGATCATGCTTTGCGCTTTCGTAAAGCTTGCCATTCTCCTCGTCATATACGAATGTATCAGTGGCGACAATAAGCCAGCCTTTGGCGGGAGACTCTTCAAAAAGAAGCTTAGACACTGACGCAAGCAAGGCTGGGTACACGGCCACTATTGCAGTTCTCTGGTTCTAATGCAATACCAGTCTTTTCCATCTAATGACGCAATCCACCTGCCCAACCCCGCCAGAAGTATGCAGGTAACGCATATGCAGAGGGCATGGCTCATGTGGGCAGGTGATCGCTGGCGTTCACGAATACGGCAAGCGTGTCACCGACGCAGAATCAGGCCTTGAAGTGTTCGATGCTCCAACCTCTCACACGTTGATTCAGGCTGGCGGGTTGGCAGCCGCCGACGTCGTTGACACCGGGCATGGCGGCTCGCCGGGGCCCCATGAGTAGAGCCACCAGAGCGGTGGACACCTCCACTTTTTCGCACGAAAAAGGTCTTCCATCGGCCTGACATGCCAAAGGCTGGCAGGGCCGAGTGATGGCCAAGCCATTGAGCCCCAAGCCCACTGCTTACAGAACCCCGGAGCTGCTCCAGCCGATCCAGCTTCTGGATTTGTTGGAGCTGGGTGGCACCACCACCGCTGCAGCAAAGGCTCTCGGACTCTCGCAGCCCACCGTGAGCCGCCGCGCCCGGCATCTGGTGAAGGACTTGAACCTCAAATCCAATCCCGATCACCACGAACGGGCACTGCGTTACGGCGGCAGCGCCTGCCTTCAACTGCTGCGCCGTGCCTGTCAGGCCCATCGGCTGGAGGCCGGAGCCTGGCGGGTGGGGAGTTGTCCGTGGCATCAAGGTTTGCTGCAACCTCTGCAGCCATGGACTTCGCTGCCGGGGCGGTTTCGTCACCCCAGAACCTGGCGGGACTTGGTGGCCGCCCATGCCATCGATGCCGCCGTGGTGAGCGGCCTGGATCTTCGCCTCACCCTGCCAGAGCTGCAGCAGGCCGATCGCGATGGCGTCGATTGGAACGGCTGCCTGCTGCTGCCGATCAGTCGCTCACCCCTGGGACTCCTGATGCCTCCACACACATGAGGCTCTCCACAGCGCTGGAGCGAGGTGGCGGTTCCAGCGCAGCAGTTCGCCCCGGGCTTGGCCTCGGTGGTGCGGCAACAACAGTGGCAGTGTCTACACGCTGCCAGGTCCTGCCATGACGCCCATGCCTGGGGTCTCTGGCTGCATCAGCACAGCCGGCCAGTCCTGGCGACGCCAGCCTGGGCCCAGCACCTGAAACCGCACCTGCCCACATGGAACTGGCAGCCGTGGCCCCATGAGGCCAGCGAGCAGCACTGGTTGTTGGTCCTGAGCAGGATTTGGAACGAGCAGCCTTCCTTGCAGGCCTTGCTGGGCCAGGTGCGCTCAGCCATGGCCTGCAGTCATGCAGAAGCTGAATAACGCAGCCGGAAAGAAAGGGGTCAGCTCAATAAGCCGCCCCAGATCCGCAGCCGAAATGCTGCCGCACTGATGCAGTACTCACACAACACGTCACCCACGCAAGCCAATGCGCCTGATTTCAAACTCGCTGCGTCACCTGTTCGCAGCCGCCCTGATCCTGCCCTTGGTGGCCGTTGGGGCCAAGGCAGAAGAAACCACGCCAGCTCAGCCCAGCTCAGAGGCCCAGGGGTTTTACGCCACCTTGGGCGTTGGCGCAGCCTGGCCTCAGAACGTCACGGGAGATGCGACAGTGTTTGGCATTCCGGTGAACGGAAGTTACAACCTCAACGGCGGGTTTGCCGGTGAAGTTGGTGCTGGCTACGACTTCGGACCTGTACGCACTGAACTCACCTACAGCTACACCAACGCGACCTTGAGCAGCCTGTCTGTAACGGCCCTGGGCATCAATTTGGGCAGCACCTCCATCAACGATGGGGGCGTGAACACCAACTCGGTCTTGGCCTCAGCCTATGTGGACATCCCCACCCAAAGCCGCTGGGTTCCTTATCTGGGCGGTGGGGTTGGCTATACCAATGTGAGCTGGGGCTCCTATTCCGCCACTGCGTTTGGCGTAACGGTGAGCCAGGCTCCAGGCAGCCAGGGGGTGTTTGGCTATCAGGGCAAGGTGGGCGTGAGCTACCTCGCCAGCAAATCCACAGATCTCTTCGTGGAAGCCACCTATCAAGGCACAGCGGGTTTCACGGTCGACAGCGTGAACTATGACCCGCTCAGCAGCTGGGGGGCAAGGCTGGGTGCACGCTATCGGTTCTGAACAATCAGCTCAGGAACTGCCGCCGCTTGTACAAGAGAACAGGATCGTGCTGAGGAACTGTCGCTGCTCTGGGCAACGACAGTCGACTGATGCCCCGCCGTCTCCGCTGGAAGAGCGGCACATCCTCGATTTGCTCGAGCTGGCCAGTTCCCAGCCCAAGCCGGCCCCGGCAATGCCTGAGGCGGCTGTGGGTTCAGATCAGCGAGGCTCAAATGATGCAGGATCCGCATAGAAGGCAGAGCTGATTGCCGTTTCAGAGGCTTCGGATTGGCTGCGGGAGACAGCAGGTTGATGCAGACTGGATATGAGCTGCCTTGCCTACGAAGCCAGAGCGATGAGAAAGGTGGGTCAGCTGTACTGATGGACGTCTTCTCCTTTTGCAACCGGGTCGTCGAGGACTACGGGCAGTTCAGCCGCAGCTTTACCCAGATCAAGGCACCGGATCTGCAGGCGTTCGTGGACGGAAGCTATGGCAAGGGCGAGTACTGGCCCTCGCCGCTGATCCAGCTCAACCCCAGCTTCGTGAGCGGCGGGGCCATCGGCGAGCTGGTCGAGGCTGGGCTGCTGCACCCCGAGTGCAGCAGGATCTTCCGCTGGGGCAAGGACAACGGCCCGGGGCAGGAGCTGCAGCTGCACCGTCACCAGCGGGAGGCGATCGAGATTGCACGCCGAGGCGGCAGCTTTGTCGTCACATCAGGCACAGGTTCCGGTAAGTCGCTCGGTTACATCATCCCGATCGTGAATCGGGTGCTGGAGGCTCGCGAGGCGGGTGATCAGCAGAGGCGTATTCGGGCGATTGTGATCTACCCGATGAACGCGCTGTGCAACAGCCAGCTGGAGGAGTTGCAGAAGTATCTCGGCCTTGGCTATCCCGATGGCCCCAGAGTCACCTTTGCGCGTTACACGGGTCAGGAGAGTGATGAGGAACGGGAGAAGATCAAGAACGATCCTCCCGACATCCTGCTCACAAACTATGTGATGCTCGAGTACATCCTGACCCGTCAGGATCCCCTCGATCAGAAAGTCATCAGCGACGCCAAGGGCCTGGAATTTCTGGTGCTCGATGAACTGCACACCTACCGAGGCCGCCAGGGTGCGGATGTTGCGCTTCTGGTGCGGCGGGTTCGTCAACGGCTCAACGCCGATCTGCTCTGCATCGGCACCTCGGCCACGATGGCCTCTGAGGGCACAGCCAAGGAGCGCAACTCTACCGTGGCGCACGTCTCCAGCAAGTTGTTTGGCGCGGCGATCCCCAGCGAGCAGATCGTTACCGAGACACTGCAGCGCTGTACAGGCGGTGATCTTCCAAGCGCTGAGGAGTTGAAGCAAGCGTTGCAGGCTGACCTCTCCCCACCAGCAACGCAGATTTGGACAGCTGCTGATCTGCGCGAACACCCCCTGGCCCGTTGGGTTGAGCTGGAGCTGGGCCTAGAGAGAGAAGACGGCCTGGCGGATGGCAAATGGGTACGCTGCAAGCCGCACACCTTGCAACAGGCCAGCAAAACGTTGGCCGAGCAGACCGGACTCGACGATGAGCAGATCCTGGGCAGCTTGCGGGATTTCCTGCTGGCCGCCTACCAGGTGGAAGTCGGTCCGAACCGCCGCTTTTTCGCCTTTCGCCTGCATCAATTCGTCTCCGCTGGCGGAGATGTGCATGCCACCCTGCAAGCCCCTGGTCAGCGGTACCTGTCGCTGAAGGCGCAGAAGTATCAACCCAATGTGGGGCGCCAGTCCCTGCTGTATCCGGTGGTGTTCTGCCGCAGCTGCGGGCAGGAGTTTCACCCGGTTTGGGCCCATCTGAACAACCGGATCCCTGTTCAGATCGATCCCCGCGAGTTCTCGGACGAATCCAGCCTGCGCGAGCGGGACGTGGTGAATGGTTATTTCATGCCCGACGCCGAGGGCACCTACAACGTCGATGACCTGGAGAAGGCCAACTTCCCCGACGGCTGGCTGGAGCCTGACCGCAACGATGAGCTGGTGCTCAAGCGCACGTATCGGGAGTTTGCGCCGGTGCCGGCCCGCTTCCGCTCCGATGGCGGTGCCAGCAGTGATGGGTTGCCCGGCTGGTTCCTGAAGGGGAGCTTCCGTTTCTGCCCATCCTGCGGGGTGGAGCACGGGGTGCGCAGCAGCGAATTCCGCAAGCTCTGCGGACTCAATTCCGAGGGCCGCAGCTCAGCCACCACCACCTTGAGCCTTGCGGTGCTCCGGCAACTGCTGAGCTTCCCGCCGGAAGAAATCCCCGATCAGGCGCGCAAGCTGCTGGCCTTCAGCGACAACCGCCAAGACGCCTCACTGCAGGCCGGGCATTTCAACGACTTCGTGCGGGTGCTGCAGCTGCGAGCGGGATTGGTGGCCGCCCTCAACGCCCAGGGCGAGAAAGAGCTGAGCCTGGAGACGTTGGCCCAGGAAACGGAGAAGGCGCTGCGGCTGGAAGCAGAGGACTTCATCGCCATCCCCAAAGTCAAACCCAACGTGGAGCAGAGCAATCGCCGTGCCCTGCGTGGTGTGTTGGAGTATCGGCTGATCGTTGATCTACGCCGCGGCTGGCGACTCACCAATCCCAACCTCGAGCAGTTGCGGCTGCTGGAGGTGGATTACGCCGAGCTAGTGAACTGCGCGGAAGACCAGGCGGACTGGGGGCAACGCCATCCGCTGCTCGCCCAGGCCAGCAGCGAGGAACGCTTCCTGATCTGCCATCGGCTGCTGGAGGAGCTCCGGGAACGGTTGGCGATCGACTGCGATGCCCTGGTGCAGGAAGAGTTCGAGCGGCGCAAAAAAGCAGCTGCCGATCTAGAGGAGGTGTGGAGCATCGGCAGCGACGAGAAGCCTGAGTTAGCCCGCAGCATCGTCACCAGCCCAGTCCCCCAGGAACTGAAAAACCGTGGGGTCGAGGGCCTCTCGCTACGGGGTGAATTCGGCCGTTGGCTGAAAGCGCGTGAACGCTGGCGCTCGGTGGAAGACCTTTACCGAGGCTTCAAGTGGAAAGACGACCTCTACCAGGAGGTGGTGGGGCACGTCCTGGAGATGCTCACGGCTTGGGGCCTGGTGAAACAGGTGGAGGTGCGACTGGGCCGTAAAGCCAGCGAAGTGATGCAGGGCTGGCGGCTCAACAGCACGGCCCTGCGTTGGACACTGGTGGATCCCGAGGCCGAACCCCAGGACCGCTACCCCAAACGGCTGATGGAGGCTCGCCAGAGCAGCGGTCGCCGTGGGCCGGTGAACCCCTACTTCCGTCGCCTCTACGCGGATCTGGCCAATTTGATCGCCACAGAAGGGCGACCTTTCCTGCAAACGCTGTTGGCCCGGGAGCACACCGCCCAAGTGGATGCAGGGGAACGGGAGCGCCGGGAAGACGCCTTCCGGAGCGCGGCGCTGCGGCTGATGTATTGCTCGCCAACGATGGAGCTGGGCGTGGACATCTCCTCGCTCAACACCGTCTACATGCGCAATGTGCCGCCCACTCCGGCCAACTATGCGCAGCGCAGCGGCCGCGCGGGTCGTAGCGGTCAGCCTGCGCTAGTGCTCAGCTACTGCGGCGCCACTTCCCCGCACGATCAGTATTTCTTCGCGGATCCGGTGCGGATGGTGGCGGGTGCCGTCAGTGCCCCAACGCTGGAGCTGGCGAATGAGGAGTTGCTCAAGGCCCATTTCCGGGCGTTGTGGCTGGCGGCCACGCGACAACGCCTGCCTGGGAAGGTGAAGGAACTGGTGGACATCAGCGCGCCAGGGCGTCCGGTTCAAGCCGAGTTAATGGAGGCCCTCTCGAAGGATGAGGCCTATCGCACCGCCCAGGCTGACTGTCAGGCCATTGTCGACGACCTACTGGAGAAGCAGTGGCTGGGAGCCACGCCACCGCCCTGGCTGACGGGCAGCTGGCTGGAATCCCTCACCCGCGGCGCTGCCCTGGATTTCGACGCAGCACTCAGCCGCTGGCGTGAGCTGCTCGAAGCGGTGGACAGCCAGATCAACCAGGCCCTGAAGGATCTGGGCAATCACGCCCTGAGCGAACGGGAACGCCAGGCAGCGGATACACGCCTGCGGGCGGCACGGATGCAACAACAACTGCTGCTCGCCGACAAACCCGGCAGCCGCAACACCAACAACGACTTCAGCACCTACCGCTACCTGGCCAGCCAGGGCTTCATGCCTGGCTACAACTTCCCGCGACTACCGCTGATGGCCTACATCCCGGGCAGCCGCGAGCAGGTGGGCGGCGGCACCTACATCACTCGCCCCCGCTTTGTGGGCATCAGTGAGTTCGGCCCCCACTCGCTGATTTATCACGAGGGCAACACCTACAAGGTGAAGGGGGCC
The DNA here is from genome assembly GCF_024345835.1 of Synechococcus sp. HJ21-Hayes. Lineage (GTDB taxonomy): Bacteria > Cyanobacteriota > Cyanobacteriia > PCC-6307 > Cyanobiaceae > Vulcanococcus. Next base: position 27,072 of record NZ_JAGQBW010000019.1, read on the forward strand.
CTGCTCGGCCTGCAGGACAACGCCATGGCTGCCGGTACGGCAACTTTGGCCACGCAGGACGCGCTCGTATGTGGTGCCTGCGGCCATGCCCACCTCGGCGATGCCGCTGAATCAGAGTTGTGCTGCCACTGCGGCACACCGCTCAAGCTGCACCCCGAAGGCAAAGCGGTGCGGATCCCCAGGCTCTATCAAATCGAGCAGGTCACTACGAAGAGGGCTGATCGGATCACCTCTGACGACGAGGAGCGCCAACGGCTCGGCTATGAGCTGATCACCACGTACGAATTCCCCAAGGAAAACGGCGTGGTGAAGGTGGCCAAGGCCCAGGTGAGCTGTGGTGGCCAGCCCCTGCTGGAGATCAGCTATGCGCCGGCTACCCAGATCAGCCGCGTGAACCTGGGCTGGCGGCGGCGGGAAAACAAGAACGACATGGGCTTCCCGATCCACCCGATCAACGGGCAGTGGGGCGGGGAGAAGGATCTGCGCGGCGATGCAGCTGAAGACGACGGTCCTGAGGTGGGTTTCGTGAAGATCACGCCCTATGTGCAGGATCGCAAGAACGCTCTGCTGGTGCGATTCCTGGGCGAGTGGCAGCCACAGCAACTGGTGAGCATCAAGAGCGCGATCAAGCGAGGCATTGAGGTGGCCTTCCAGCTCGATGGCAGTGAGATCGCCGCCGAGCTGATGCCGAATGAGGAATCAGCCACAGCCCTGCTGCTCTACGAATCCGCCGAAGGGGGTGCCGGTGCCCTTAGCCGGCTAGTGGAGAGCGCCTCGGCATTGCAGGCTGTTGCCAAAACGGCGCTGGATATTTGCCATTGGCGCTGGGATGGGGAGATGCCGGCGTTGGAAGCCCAGCTGGTGAATGCCGATCCCGAATGCGAAGCCGGTTGCTATCGCTGCCTGCTCGGCTACCACAACCAGCGTGATCACGATCTGATCGATCGCCAGCTGCCCGAGCTCAAGCAATTGCTGCTCAACCTGGCGCGGTGTGAGCTCCTGGGCCAGGGCGGCGTGGATGGGCGCAGCGCCATCTTGGAGCGCCTCAAGGGCCTAGCTGGAAGCGGGCTCGAGAAGCTTTGGCTCGACACGCTCTACAACCACGGGCACCATCTTCCGGACAATGCCCAGCAGGAAGTGCCTGGCCACTTCGTGACGCCGGACTTCACCTACAAGCAGGCCTGCGCCGTGGTGTTCATCGATGGCCCCCATCACGAGCAGCCTCTGCAGCAACGGCTGGATCAGCAAAAGCGGCAAGCGTTGATCGATGCAGGCATCACCGTGGTGGTGTTCATGCAAGACACCACCAGCTGGCCGGCGTTGTTGAGCGAGTATGGCTGGTTGTTTGGGGAGGGGCGAAGAAGCGCAGTTGGTGAGAAGGCTCCAGATGCAACGTCCGGCAGCCTCGGTGAGGCCTTTGATGCGGTCTTTGCTCAACACAGTGATCTGCTCGGAGGTGGCCAATGACCCTCACGCCAATTCAGGCCCCCGTTGGCGACATCCCCAGCCCCGGCTCGATCGTGAAGGTGCGCGGGCGCGAGTGGATCGCCCTGCCCCAGAGCCAAAGCGAAAAGCACGAGCAGGTGCTCAAGCTGCGCCCGCTCGGCGGCGGTGACCAGAGCATCGCCACGCTGTATTGGCCGCTGGAGGGAGCGGCCGTGAAGCCGGCCAGCTTTGATCCACCAGATCCCAGTCAGAGCGGATCCCAGAGCTCGGCACTCCTGTTGCGCGATGCCCTGCTGCTCAAGCTCCGCGCCGGGGCTGGCCCCTTCCGCAGCCTGGGCAACGTGGCTCTGGAGCCAAGGCCCTATCAGCTGGTGCCGTTGCTGATGGCGCTCAAGCAACCGGTCACCCGGGTGCTGATCGCCGATGAGGTGGGCCTGGGTAAGACCGTGGAGGCGTTGTTGATTGCCCGGGAACTGCTCGACCGCGGTGAGATCCGCCAGATCACGGTGATCTGCCCGCCGCACCTGTGTGAGAAGTGGCGTGCCGACATGCAGGGACAGTTCAACCTCGCTTCTGAGGTGGTGCGGCCAGGCACAGCTCAGAAGCTGGAGCGGGGGCTACCGGCCGGAAAGTCGATCTTCGATGTGATCCCGTTCACGGTGGTGAGCCTTGATTGGATCAAGAGCGATCGCAACCGCGAGGGCTTCCTCCGCAGCTGCGGTGACTTTGTGATCGTGGATGAGGCCCACACCTGCGCGGCCCGCAAAGGGGGAGGGCGCCAGCAGCGCTACGAGCTGTTGCGGGGCCTGTCGCGGAAACCCGATCGCCACCTGGTGTTGCTCACGGCCACCCCCCATAGCGGCGACCAGGAAGCCTTCGACAACCTGTTGGGCCTGCTGGATCCCAAGTTCGAGGGGCTCAGTTCCATGCCCGATGGCGAACGGCGGCGTGAGCTGCGGTTGGATCTGGGTAACTACTTCGTGCAGCGCCGCCGCCAAGACCTCAAGGAGGAATGGGGCACGGGCGGCGCCGACTTCCCGGATCGTGAAACCCGAGAAGCCGTCTACACCCTCAGCGGCGATTGGGGTGAGCTGTTCAACGACGTGCTCGCTTATGCGCGCGAGCTGATCCGACGCACTGCTGGCGACACCAAGCGGCGCCAACGCATGAGCTGGTGGGCGGCACTCGCCCTGTTGCGCTGCGTCAGCAGCAGCCCTGCAGCTGCCTCTGCCTCCCTGCGTACCAAGTTGTTCAACCTCCAGAACACCAGCGGCGACGAAGCCGAGCAAGGCGGCGACGACTTCGATGATGACCTCGAAGCCATGGCCCAGCTCTCGGTTCTCGATGGCGCCGAAGAAGAGTTCAGCGGAGAAGAAGCGGCCCCTGGCGCCGATCTCGCCATCGCAGAAGACGCTGAGCACCTGCAGGATCTGATTGCCCGGGCCAACCTGCTGCGCGGCAAGGCTCATGATCCCAAGCTCAAGCAGCTGATCAAGGATCTCAAGGCGCTGCTGGCAGAAGGCTTCCGGCCCGTGGTGTTCTGCCGCTTCCGCCCTACCGCTCACTACCTGGCCGAGCAGCTCGCCGAGGAACTGCCCAAGCGGAGCCACGTGGTGATGGCCGTCACCGGCGACCTGCCTCCCGAGGAGCGGGTGCTGCGCATCCGCGAGCTGCAGGACGAACTCGCCAGCGGCAAGGTGCCGGTGTTGGTGGCCACCGACTGTCTGTCAGAGGGCATCGACCTGCAGCACACCTTCGATGCGGTGGTGCACTACGACCTCTGCTGGAACCCCACCCGTCACGAACAACGGGAAGGCCGGGTTGATCGCTTTGGTCAGGCCCGCAGCGCCGTGCGTGCACTGATGTTGCACGGCGGCAGCTCCAACCCGGTGGACGATCGGGTGCGCACGGTGATCCTTGAGAAAGAGAAAACGATCCGCAAGGAGCTGGGGGTGAGCGTGCCGATTCCCGGCAACGCCAACACGATCACCCAGGCGGTGCTCAGCAGCATCCTCGGCGAAGTGGCCCAGGAGCAGCAGCTGGGGCTGGATCTAGGGCTCGTCGAGCTGGATGGCGATCAGCAGCTGGGGCTGGAAGCCGTGATCGATGCGCAGTGGCAGAGCGCCAAGGAGAACGCCAAGGAAACGCGCACGATCTTTGCCCAGCGCAGCCTCAAGCCAGAAGAAGCGCTGAGCGAATGGGAGCGCACCCGCGAATCCCTCGGTAGCGATGCCGCCGTGGAGCGCCTGGTGGTGAATGCGTGCCGGCGGTTGAACCTGCCGATCGGGGCCCTGGGAGCTAACAGCGGCTGTTGGGAGCTCGACCTCACGCGGCTGGAGGACAAACACCTCCCGTTGCTGGAGCGACTACGCAACCATGACCTCGACGGCCGCCTGCGCCTGTGCTTCCGCTCACCCGCCCGCGATGGCGCCCAGCTCCTGAGCCGCTCCCACCCCCTGGTGGTGGAGCTGGCTGATTTTGTGGCCGAGCGGGCGCTCAGTGGCCTGGAGCCTGAACTGGCGGCGCGCGCCTCGGCCATCCGTACCAAGGCGGTGCCATCCCGCACCCAGCTGCTTGTGTTGCGGCTCCGCCACCAGCTGCATCAAGACCGCTGGACTGGCAGTGGCTACGAGGCACTGCCCGATCTGTTGGTGGAGGAGTGCCTCACCGTGCGGGTGAACGGCGATCAGGTGGAGCCGCTGGAGGGATCCGCTGCGCTGGAGCTGCTGGAGGCGCCACCCGCGCGCAACGTTGCGACTGGAGAACGAACGCGCTGGCTCACGGAAGCCGTGGCTGGTCTTGATGCGCTGCAGCCTGCGTTGCAAGCACTGGCAGAACGCCGAGCCCAGCTGGCAGAAGACGATCACCGCCGCGTACGCGAGGCCTCGCTGCGCAGCAGGGAAACCCTTCGGATGCGCTTCAAGTGCGAACCCGCCCCTGCCGTGGATGTGATCGGCCTGTTTCTGCTGCTACCAGCTCCAGTCCTATGAACTTGGTTTTACCGCCACATCCGGAAACAGCTCCAGCAGCTTGCGATCAAACGTCAACAGCGGGCACTCCAATTGCTGGGCGAGCAGCACGAATTCAGCGTCGTAGCTGGAGCAGCCGTAGCTGTGGGCCAGCTCAAGGGCCTCTGCACTCTCGATGGCCATGGTTTGCGGCAGAAACCGCTGTTCCGCATCGCGGAGATGGAGAAGGGCCTGATCAAGATCCAGCAGGCCTGCCCTCAGGTATTTCAAGTGAATATGGCGAAACTCGTAGACCCATAACCCCGGCAGCCGCCACTCGGGATCGGCGATCCACCAATACGCAACGGCTTCGGCGTGGGAGCTGGGCAGAAACAGCTCGATCAGCACGTTGGTGTCGACAACAACGCTCAGGGCTGCGGCCTCTGCACGGGGGCCACTGGTTCGAGCTCACGTGGATGGCTATCTCGACCGATCGCCGCAATGATCTCCTCGCTGGTCAGTGGCGGCCCCTTGAAATGGCTGCGCAGTTCAGCGAAGTGGTCGAGTTCAGCCTGAATCTCTTCTGGGGTGCGTTGGTCGAGCTGCGCAGCGCGGGCAGCCCCCGGGAAGCGGGCCTGAATCTCGCGGATCCGTGCCAATGCCGCCTCCTGATCAACGGCGGCGGGCACGACGGCCGCATCCGCCAGCTCCAGGGCGGCGATGGTTTCGTTGTTGAGGCTGCGGCGGTGCCGTTTGGCGCGCTCTTTCAGGCGCGCCACCAGGTCGTCGGGCACGTTGCGCAGCGTGAGCGTGGCCATCGGCCCAGGCCTCCAGGAGCAAAGACAACAAGCTGACAGCAGTCTGACAGCACTTCGCCTTCTCTGAGCCCCTGCCTCGCTTCCTCCCATGGCCCGCGCCACCGCCACCGTCACCTTTCAGGCCCTGGAGCTCAAGGGCAGCTTGCTGCCGGCCTCACTGCTCGAAGAGGTGTCCAAGTTCAACCGCCCCAAAGAGCTGTTGCTGGACCCCCACGACTACGGCTTGAGCCGCGGGGAACGCCTGCGGGATCGCATCGATGCGGCCTGGGTGCTCACCAAGGAGCTCTGGGAGGACTACGGCAACCTGAAGGAACGGGCCGGTGCGAGTACTGCTGGGCTGCATTTCGGGCTGCGGCTGCTGCGCGAGGTGTTCGGATGGAGCGGTGTGGAGCCTTGCAGCGGGTGGCAGCAGGGCGAGTCGCGCTATCCGATCACCCACCGGGCCTTTGATGGCGCCGTGCCCTTGATCCTGCGGGGCATCGACGCGGGCGATCTGGATCGCGGCAGCAAGCAGTTCGGCCAAGACGACCGCAAACGCTCACCCCACAGCTGCCTGCAGGAATGCCTCAATGCCGACGACACCGCCAACTGGGGCGTGCTGCTCAGCGGCGATGGGCTGCGTCTGCTGCATGACAACCCCTCGCTGGTGAAACCCGCCTACCTGGCGGCCGACCTGGAATTAATGATCGAGGGCGAGCGCTTCGATGAGTTCTCGGTGCTCTGGCTGGTGCTGCATGCCAGCCGCTTCCAACACCCCAACACGGGCAGCTGCGTGCTCGATGACTGGAAGCAGAAGGCAGAGGAATCAGGCGAGCGGGTTCTAGGCGCCCTGCGCAGCGGGGTGCAGAGCGCATTGGAGTCGCTGGGTTCGGGATTCCTCAACCACCCCGCCAATGGGGATCTGCGCGATGCACTGTTCAAGAACCACACCCTGAACAACCAGCAGTTCCATGAGCAACTGCTGCGGCTGGTGTATCGGTTCCTGTTCCTGTTCACCGCAGAAGATCGGGATCTGCTGTTCCCTCGCGAGGTCGACAAGGGTGACCCGCGCCGCCGGATTTATCGCGAGGGCTACAGCGTTAGCCGGCTGCGGGAGCTCGCGATCAAGCGCAGCGCCTATGAGGGCGACTACGGCGATCTGTGGGAGCTGCAGCGGCTGGTGTTCCAGCAACTGAGCATCGGCAACTCCCCGCTGGGGCTGCCCGGCTTGGGCGGCCTGTTCAGCCTGGAGCAGTGCCAAGACCTGCAAGGTGCTGAGCTGTGCAACGGGCCATTGCTAGAGGCGATCAAGGCAATCGGCTGGTTCGACGCTGGCGGCACCTTCACCCGGGTGCGCTACCGCGACCTCAACACCGAAGAACTCGGCAGTGTGTACGAGGGATTGCTGGAGCTTCACCCTCAGCCCGAGCCCAAAGGAGTGTCATGGGAATGGCGTTATTCGGGAGGAGCAGGCAGCGACCGCAAAACCACCGGCAGCTACTACACCCCGGATGCCCTGGTGCAAGAGCTGATCAAGAGCGCCCTGGTGCCCGTGATCGACGACCGGCTCAGCAAAGCCGTTGGGGCAGCTGAGCAGGAAAAGGCCCTGCTCAACATCAAGGTGATCGACCCCGCCTGCGGCAGCGGACACTTTTTGCTGGCCGCCGCACGGCGACTGGCGGTAGCCCTGGCCCAGGTGCGCGCCGGCGACGATCAACCCAGCGAAGACGACCGCCAGCACGCCCTACGCGATGTGGTGGCCCACTGCATCTATGCGGTGGACAAGAACCCGATGGCGGTGGAGCTCTGCAAGGTGGCGCTGTGGATCGAAGCGATTGATCCGGGCAAACCGCTCAGCTTTCTCGATGCCCACATCCAGTGCGGCGATTCGTTGGTGGGTGTGTTTGACCCTGAGGTGCTGGATGAGGGCATCCCCGATGAGGCCTACAAGCAGCTGACGGGTGATGACAAAACGGTGTGCTCCAGCCTGAAGAAAGAAAACGCGGCAGCGCGCAAAACCAGCAGCCGAGGGGGATCCAACCGAGGCATTCAGGGCAGCTTTGATCTCAGTGGAGCCAAGCCACGTAGCCGCAGTCAGGAAGCACTACAAGCCATTGAGGCGATGCCGGAGACAACGCTGGCTGAGAGCGCTGCCAAGCAAGCGGCTTATGCGAACTGGCTCGAGCACAGCGGGCAAGATCCAGAGGCCTTGGCGGCGGATCTGTTCACCGCCGCGTTCTTTCTGGCTAAAACAAGTAGCTCACGCGCCACGGTGCCGACGACAGAGCACTTGCTGAGGCTTTTGGGCGGACAACTTGTTGAAGAGGCAATGGAAGAGGCCGTTGTGCAAGCTTCCCAGAACTTCCGCTTCTTCCATTGGCACCTGCGCTTTGGCGATGTGATGGCGCGAGGTGGTTTCGATTGCGTGCTGGGCAATCCGCCATGGGAGCGGATCAAGCTGCAGGAGAAAGAATTCTTTGCGGCGCGCTCTGAGGCCATCGCCACGGCGCCCAACAAGGCTGCGCGAGAGCGGTTGATCAAAGCCCTCAGCAGCTCAGATGCCAGTGAGGCTGATCGGCAGATGGTTGAGGAGTTTGGGCTGGCCAAACGCGAGGCTGAAGGCAGCGGAATGTTCATTCGAGGGAGTGGTCGCTACGCACTCACAGCAGTCGGAGATTTGAACACCTACGCGCTATTTGCCGAGCACTTTCTAAGCCTAATTGGTCCTCGTGGGCGCTCGGGTTTTATTGTGCCATCGGGGGTGGCCACGGATTACTCTTGCCGAAACTTCTTTCAGGCCCTTTCTCTCGGCAAAAGAATTATTTCATTCCTCGCCTTTGACAATACTCTTAGAATATTTCCATCGGTTCATATTGACACGCCCTTTTCTTTGGTAACACTAGGCCTCTCCGACTCAGACCCTGACTTTACTCACTATATCCTTCGCGTAGATCAACTTGCCGATCAGAGGCGGCATTTCAAACTGGGGAGTAATGAAATCAAACTAATCAACCCCAATACTCGCACTTGCCCAGTGTTCCGCAGCAAGATGGACGCGGAGCTGACCAAGAAAATTTATAATCACCTACCTGTTCTCATGGACGAAGGACTGGGTGAGCAGGGGAATCCGTGGGGCATCAAGTTTATGCGAATGTTCGATATGTCAATGGATAGCCATCTTTTCTTCAGTGAGCCAGCTGCAAGCCGGCTGCCACTTTACGAAGCCAAGCTTATCCATCACTTCGATCATCGCTGGGCCACCTACGACGCCAATGGCTCCAGCCGGGATGTGACGCTGGCTGAAAAGCAGAATCCAGATTCCGAGGTATTTCCACGCTATTGGGTGGAAAGGGGAGAAGTGGGCGCCAGGCTCAAGGCTCAGGGGTGGGATCGCCAGTGGTTAATGGGGTGGAGAGGCATTACTAATGCTACGAATGAAAGAAGCGTAATTGGATCAGTTTTTCCGATTAGCGGAGTTGGCAACAGCTGCCACCTAGTCATTCCAAGCCACTCGGTAGAAGCCAAAAGAATCACATGCCTCGTTGCAAACATCTCGGCACTGCCTTTCGACTATGTCGCCAGGCAGAAGATAGGAGGCACAAACTTTAACTTCTTTATACCAATGCAGCTTCCGGTCCTGCCGCCAGCTCAATATGATGCCAAGTCATTGGAATACATCCAATCTCGCGTACTTGAGCTGACCTATACCAGTCAGGCCCTCAGGCCCTGGGCCAAAGATCTGGGCTTCGAAGGTCAACCATTTGCCTTCGATCCTGAGCGTCGCGCCCTGCTTCGCGCCGAACTCGATGCCTATTACGCCCATCTCTACGGTCTATCCCGTGATGAGCTGCGGTACGTCCTGGATCCGGCTGATGTGATGGGGCCCGACTACCCCAGCGAAACCTTCCGTGTACTGAAGAGCAATGAGATCCGGGAGTTTGGTGAATACCGCACCCAGCGACTGGTGCTGGGAGCGTGGGATCGGTTGTTCGGAGGATGAGCCATGCCTGATTCCTCCCCGTGCGATTTCTGGGTGAAAGGATATGAGCGTCTCGTTAAGCAGGGATGGTTCGCATCGCTCACGGCATTGGCCTACAGCCAACGGGGCGACGTCCTTGCAGTAGCAGGGGGTTGTGGCCAGTTGCTACTCGTGAATCTCCAGACCCTAGAAAAATATGAGCCCAAGAAGCTGGAATCGGGCATCCGTTGTTTGTGCTTTACGCCGCGAGGGCAATTGTTTGTCGGACTTGACAACGGCAGTGTTGTTTCCCTGTCCACCCGAGGGGCACAACTGCTCTCTAGCAAGATCAGCCGCAAGCCCATTACATCGATCCTCTGGTCTGCCGACTATGGACTGTTCGTGGCGGCAGAGGATCGTCAGCTGCGCCGCTTGGCTCCGTCCACACTGGAAGAGATCGCGATATCGAAAAAACTTCGCTGGGTGAGTCATGATCTGGCACTGATTGAACAGGATCATCAGTTGGTCGCTGCAGGCAGTGACAACAACCTTCATCTGATCGACCCCCAACTCCTTGCTCCCTTACTGGTCATCCACGCCGGCACAGCCCGTCAGACCCGCAACAGTTCAGGACACGGACAATTGGTGACAGCCGGCCAAGATGGCACGGTCACCATCCTCGATGCTTGCACTCACAGCCATCGCTGTGTGTTGCCGATTGCCAATGGTGAACTCGCGGGAGTTCAGATCGCGACTGCTGAACCGGCATTGTTTCTGGCTGATCAACAAGGCGTGGTTCAGGAGTGGGATCTCCAGGCCCTTGAGCCTTTATCGGCACTACAGGTCGATGTCAGCACCAAGGCACTGACAGTCAGCGGGTCGGGTGATGTTCTAGCTGTCTGCACAGATCGCTCGGTGCAGGTGTTCCTGCGAGCTTCGCAACTTACCGAGCTGGCTTGCTATCAGCAGGAGCTTGCAACGCGCCGGTCCTTCCTGAGTCGAATCGAGCAGTTCTTCCGTCGTCTTTTTGGTCGCCCCCTGCGTGCGATCCCTCCTCCTCCGGAGCTCCCGGCAGCGCTGGCACAAGCCGCGCTCCAAACCGATCCCGAGATCCGTGAAATCGAGCGAACCACCTCTGAAGCCTTAGTCCAGGCCTATCGCGGTGTCGCTGCTGCGGCGCGCAAGGTCGACTGGAAAGCGGTGGGACAGACCATCGACAAACAACAACGCCATCAGCTGGAGGTCCAGCGCCTCGAACTGCGGCGCCTGAGAGAGGAGCGGCTCAGCAAAACCCTGGAAGAAGCGCAGCGGCGCCGTCAATTTCATCAGCAACAACTGCAAGCCCGTGAGCTGGCCATTCGCCAGGCCAAGGCCGAAGAGCGTTCCAAGAAGTTCTGGGAGGGAGTCGGCCGTCTGATAGGCAACATGGCTTCCACGGCCGCCAGCTCCGCGGCGGCAGGCACTTGGGTTAGTTCCTACACCCGTCGCGACGGCACCCGGGTGCGCGGTTATCGGAGGCGATAACGATGCCCGTCATCTCCATCCCCTCTCGAGCTGCCATTCACAAAGCGGTCGCTGCCCTCCACGCCGATGGAGCCCTGCATCCAAACGGCGACACGGTGTTCCTCACCTTCGCCGACATCCCTGCCATGGATGTATTGGCGTTTCTCGGCGCTTGGGGGCTGATGGCCAGAAGCCATGGCTCCACGATCAAGCTGCGCGGCGAGGCCAAAACACTCGCTGCCCTGCAGCTCCATGGATTTCATCGGCTGCTCGATATTCCACCCTCCAGCACGAACGCCAACGTTCAACCGGCTAAGGCACCCGCCGTTGGCGTGTTGCCCCTCACGCCGATCGCCACGGAAGAGCAGCAGTTCCAGGCCGTTGATGCCATCTGCGCCATCGCCCTGGCCGCCGTCGACAACGCCGCCGCCTTTATCCCAGCCCTCGAGTGGCTGGCCAACGAGATCCTCGGCAACATCCTCACCCACGCCGCAGCTGAAACGTCCGGCGTGGTCTGCGCCCAATACCGCCCCAAGCAGCAGCGCTTCGATATCGGCATCTGCGACATGGGCCGTGGACTGCTCGGCTCTCTGCAGCCCACCTTCCCCGAGGTGCGTAGCTACGGCCTGGCAATCGACAAGGCGATTGAGCGAGGCGTCACCCGCGATCCCGCCATCGGCCAGGGCAACGGCATGGCCGGCTCCTACGAGATCGTGCGCCTCAACGGCGGCACCTACCAGATCTGGACAGGCGACGTGGTCTACGAGTGGAACATGGGCCGTCGCAAACCCCAGTTCCAACCCATGCCGGCTGTGTTCGGCACCGGTGTGATGTTCTCGCTCGACACCAGCAAACCTGTTGATCTTGCCAGTACCTGGATCGCCTCTGCCACCGGCGCCGAGTGCCTCTTCCTCAACACCCAAACCGAAGCCGCCAGCGACAGCGGCCTCAATGTGGCCGCTGAATGCCTCCACACCGGCGGCCGCGCCCCCGCCAAGCTGCTGCGCCGCAAGATCCAGAGCCTCCTGCCCGCCATGGATGGCGAGCCGCTGATCCTCGATTTCTCCGGCGTCAAATCCGCCGCCAGCAGCTTCCTCGATGAACTCCTGGGTCGCCTGGCCGCAGAAGACCCACGCGGTCAGGCGATCTTCGACGGGCCGGTGCGCATCCAGGGCATGACGCCCACCGTGCAAGCCATGGCCAACGTGGTGGTGGCACAGCGGTTGGGGGGCCCCATTGATCGCACTACAAACGCGGAAGACTGATGGCCGTCAGCGTTTTTCGCCACGCACGGGCGCTGGAGCTGCTCCTCCTGCCGGGCGCGCCGCAGATCCAGGCGCCGTGCGGCTGATGCCGAGCCAAGCATTCAGAATCCCCGCAGGGACCCACGGTCTCTGGTTGTTGCGGCCTCTACCCCCATGGCTCAGCCCCCCGCCGCTGAAGCTGTTCTCAGCCAGTTGCGCCACCACTGGGCCGACTGGCACCAGCGCTACCACCTCAAGGCGATCGGCCTGTTTGGTTCGGTGGCCCGAGGGGAGCAGCGCCCAGGCAGCGACATCGACATCTGGGTGGAGCTTGAGCCCCTCACCCCGTATGCCCTGGTGCATCTCAAGCAGGAGCTCAATGCCCTGCTGCCGGCCCCTGTGGACGTTGTGCGTTTACGTCAACGCATGAACCCGGCGCTGCGGCAGCGGATCGAACGCGAGGGCGTGGCGGCATGACTCCTCAACAGCGCGAGCTTCTGGGCGGCCTCCTGAAAGCCATCTCGCGCATCGAGCGTAAAAGCCAGCCGCTGCTCGCTGATCCGTCTCTCCTCGATTCAGAAGTAGGACAAGACGCCCTGGATGTGATCTGCATGCAGTTCATGGCTGTGGGTGAGGGTCTCAAGCGCTTCGAGCGCCATTGGCCCGGTTTGCTGGCGAATCAGTTTCCGCAGGTTGATTGGAAGGGCGCCATGGGCTTTCGCGATGTGATCGCCCATCAGTACTTCGATCTGGATGAAGAACAGGTGTTGCTCATCTGTGAGCAATCACTACCGGAGATGGCCGCTGCAGTACGGCGGCTAGCAGAGGCGTAAGGCATGCCAGCTGTTTTGTTGCCTGCGCGCGCCACCATTCAACAAGCGGTCGCAGCTCTCCTGCTTCGCTGACGTCCCGGCGATGGACGTGTTGGCCTATCTCGGCGCCAGGGGCCTAATGGCCAGACATGAAGGCACCACGATCAAGTTGCTAGGTGATTCTGACGTGACCCCCTCAAGCAGCTCCGCGAACCATCAGCCCACCAAGGCCCACACCATTGGCGTCTTACCCCTTTTTTTCGGTTGCCACAGAAGAGCAGCAGTTCCAGGCCGTCGATGCCATCTGCGCCATCGCCCTGGCCGCCGAATGCCTCCACACCGGCGGGCGCCAGCCCGCCAAGCTGCTGCGCCGCAAGATCCAGGGTCTTCTACCTGCCATGGATGGCGAACCACTGATCCTCGATTTCTCCGGCGTTAAATCCGCCGCCAGCAGCTTCCTCGACGAGCTACTCGGCCGTCTCGCGGCAGAAGACCCGCGTGGCCAGACCATCTTCGAGGGGCCTGTGCGCATTCAGGGCATGACCCCCACCGTGCAGGCCATGGCCAGGTGGTGGTGGCGCAGCGGTTGGCCTAAAGCGCCCCAGGTGAGCCGCTCAGCTGAGATCCAGTACAGTCCAAGTGGTGCTGCACACCGGCCCGCAGGCCATGCCGCAGCTGGTGATCTCAAAGGCCACCCAACCCGGCTTGTCCACGCTCTTCAGGAAAGCAACGACGTCGACGCCTTCGTCTGCAGCATCCTGAATGGCGATGTGAGCAGCCCATTGCGGCTGGAGCTCTGCCGACAAGAGCTCTGGCTCCTCCGGCACTTCGTGGCACCAGAAGCCACGCACCGTCGAGGCGTTGGGCTCCCCCGGGTCCTTGAACACGGGTTGCCCGGTGGCCGGGCAGAAGAAATTCCAGTCGTCTCGTTCCAGTTGAATCACCTGCATGGCTCGATGGCATGTTGATGCCACTGTTGCTTCATAGAGCTGGTCTGCGGCATTTGGCCGTGCGAAAGACGAGGATGGGTCGGCTTCGCAATAACCATGACGGCAGCAGGGCCCAGCTCTTCCCCTGACATCGCCGCTGCACAGGCAGCCCGCACCATCGCGCTACAGATGATCGAAGAGCGTGGTCGTGGTGCGGTGCTCGTTGGGGTGGCGCGGGTGGATGCCGCCTTAGAACATCTGCTGCAGGCGGTCATGACCCCGTCAACCGCCAAGAGCGATGGCCTGTTTCTTCCGGAGCGACCTCTGGGATCGATCGGCGCCAAGGTCGCGCTGGCCAGCCAGCTGGGGCTGATCGATGGGCAGGTGGAGCGAGCTCTGAACGTGTTGCGCAAGCTGCGGAACGCCTTTGCCCACTCAGCGGAGTCAGCCTCGCTGGGGGATCCAGCCCACAGTTCGCGACTGTCCGAGGTGTACGCAGACGCGCGGAGCAACCCGCTCTGGGTACCCCTGGAAACGGTCTTGGCCGCCCAGCCGCCCTCTGCCCACGGACCGCTGGAGCCTGCACTGCGGGACTACATCCTGCTGATCACGATCCTGGTGGCCTTCCTGGAAGCCACAGCCCAGCAGCTCCGCCCGCTCCAGCCGCCGGTGGTGATGGGCTTCTCGGGCGTCAGCCGGGTGAACGTCGCCAACCAGGAGTAGCCCTCAGAGCGGCACCCCATAAGGCTTGCCGCGCAGGCCTCTTCATGGTCCTGCGCTGGCTCCGCCATGGCCACGATTTGCCTTCCCGCTCACACCCCTGTTCACGTGCATGCCGCCCGGCGGCTGCACGTCTCGGCCAACAGCGATGGCTTGCTGCTCTGGCTCAGCCAGGGGACCCACTGTTGGTGACGGCCGCGGATAAAGCCCACAACGCCGGCGACATGGTGCTTGATGCGCGGCGTGATCCGGCGATGTGGAGCAAGTTCAATGCCGGGCTAGAGGGATCCGCCTGGTACCTGATGCGCATGCACCAGCAGCTCAAACGCCAGCTGCCTCAAAGCCGCTCGGTTGAGAGGCTGGGGGAAGCCGTTAGTGAAATCCTCGCGATGGACAGCTACAAGCGTCTCGTGCCAGAGGGGCTTGCCCCGGCGGTCTGGGCAGCGGGGTTTGCGGAGCGCTTGGTGTCGCAGGCGTGATTCCCTTGGCATTACCGCTGGCGGCCGTTGCCCTGCTCGCCCAGACCCGCACCGCCACCGTGCTCTCCACCGGCGATGGCGACACCCTGCGCGTGCGGGAAGGCAGCCGCACCCTGAACGTGCGCCTGGCTTGCATCGATGCGCCGGAAACCAGTCAGGCACCCCAGGGCGCCAGTGCCCGGGCCCAGCTCCAGGCACTAGCCCCGTTGGGATCAGCTGTTGAGCTCCGCATCAAAGCCACCGATCGCTACGGCCGCGCCGTGGCCGAACTCACCCGAGGCGGCCGCAACCTGAACCAAGCCCTGGTGGCTTCCGGTGCAGCGTTTGTCTACTGGCAGTACATCCAGGGCTGCGTCCGGCAGACCTACAGCCGCCTGGAAACCGAGGCGCGGCTCAAAGGGCTAGGAGTGTGGGGCGTGAGCGGCGGTGTGCAGCGGCCGTGGGAGTACAGGTCCCGCCAACGAAAGCCCAGCTCAAGCTCTTCTGCGCCATCGGGCCGGCGTTACACCTGCAAGCAGATCGGCTCCTATGCCCAGGCGCAGGTGTTGCTGCGGCAGGGGCACCGTTATCTCGATGGGGATGGGGAGGCCTGTGAAAGCCTGAAGGGGTAGCGGCAGTGCCGGAGCGCCCGCTGCAGGGCAACGTCGGCCTCCACCTCAGCCACAAAACGCTCCAGCTCAGACCAGCTCATCGGAGGAAAGCCCTGGGTCCTTCACCATGCCAAGGGCGTCTGCAGTGCGCCAGGTTCCATGGATCACAGTCCGCCAAACCCACTGCGAGCACTGAGACAACCGGCCGGAGTTACCGGCCGGCGGGAGGCGGAGCCTCCCTGCAGCGCCTCAGATCACCGAGACGGTGGTGCCTGGGGTGCCCTAGACATCACAGGCCAGAACTCCATCAGCAGCCAGGGCCAACCTTCCCGGCTCAGCTGGCAGGACTTGAACCAAGCCAGTTGGGCCGGTGGTTGAGCACGGCGGTGCAGAACTGCAAAAGCTCCTGCGGTGTCATGTCGTGCTTGGCGTCATTCGTGCGCCAGGCGCAGATCACGAGGTCGGGTTCTGGTTGGTTGGTGCGGTGATCAATGGTTGGGAGCATGGCGTAGCGCTTCTTGTGCTCGCCCTTGCCCGTGGCCACTTCACGGTTGTCGTAGGTGCCGATCAGGTCCCAGTCGAGCCACTCTCCTGTCCAGTGGTCGCGTCCCTGCGATGCCACCACCGCTTCATGGATCGCCAGCCGGTACTGCTGCACATTGCCAGCGCCGCCGCGTTTCTGGTCTCGCTTGGACAGTGTCACAGCCTTGCGCTGCACCCAGCCGGGGTAGGTGGCCTTCGAGGCGTCCGGCATCCAGTCAGGAGCGGGGGTGTTCATCGAGGCTTGGTGCTCATGGACAGAGACCGTTTCACTGCATCCTCATCCCCAGAGTTCTGATCGAGATCCTGATCGGCAGCGTTCGGCGGGCCAGACCAAGACCCTTCCGAACCCGGGTGCGCGGGTATCGGAAGCCATAGCCGTGCCCGATCTCCAGGCCGAGGGTGCCTTCGAACCCAACGGCGACACGATCAAGCTGCGTGGCGAAGCCAAAACCCTCGCGGCCCTGCAGCTTCTGGGATTCCACCAGCTGCTCGACATCCCACCAACCAGCACAAACGCCAACCTTCAGCCCGCCAAGGCACACACGGTGGGAATACTGCCGCTTTCGCCCATCGCCACAGAAGAGCAGCAGCTTCAGGCCGTCGACGCCATCTGCACCATCGCCTTGGCCGCCATCGACAACGCCGCCGCCGAAACCCTAGGTCTGCCCAGGCGCCAGTGGGTTCTGGGTGCCCTGAGACGCCCGATCAACACCGATCATGCAGATCACCAGATATCTGGCCTTGGCTTCACTGGCATCGTGTAGCCCACAATCAACCCACCTTCTCCCGTTCGGAAGGCGTAGGTGGGTGGTGATGAGTGACCTTTATCGGCCTTGAACCACCTGCGATTGCGGAAGTAGTGATCCCCGGTTGGGCGTGATGGTGCAAAGGGCTGGTGGTCAGCCCCGCCAGGAGGGAGAGCATCAAGGCCTATGGCCATGAGCGGATCACCTTGGGGTGACGACACTGCAGCCAGAAGCCGCGATGATGGCTGCATGGCTCCTTCATCGCCTCCCACCCTGGACGAGCTGCGCCGGTTGGCTCCGGTGCTGCAGAACATCACGGCAGCCCATGGCGGGCTGGGCCTTCAGGTGTTGGCTCGGTGGTTCACGGTTCAGCGGGACCGGGCAGCGACCACGATCTGCTGGTGGAGTTCCCCAACAGCCCCAGCTTTGAGCAGTTCATGGATCTCAAGCTGGCGCTGGAGGATCTGCTGAGCGTTCCTGTGGATCTGGTGACCCGCCGGGGTCTGCGGGCTGAGCTACGCCAGCGCATCGAAGACGAGGCCATCCCTCTTGCCTGACCGCCAGGGCAGCCGTGACTGGACGCTCTTCCTGGGCGACATGCAGCACTTCTGTTCATGCACCTCAGGGCTGGCCCTGCCCCCGACCGCTCACCGAGCTTCCCAAAGCGAGTCCAGCCAGGATGCTCAGCCCTTGGTTCACCGCCTCATCAATGCGGCCCTAGGGCCGAGTGCAGAACAGCGCCACAGGGTGCTCGGTTATTGGTCTGGCGGAGGGTCGCTGTGGCTGTCGCTCCAGCGCCGCCAGCCCATGGGCTCGCACGTACAGCCAGCTCAGGGCGGTGCAGTTGAGCAGGTCAAACGCCAGCGTGGCTCCCTGGAAGCCAAGGATCCCGGTGGAGATCCAAACCACCAGCCGGCGGGAATCCATGGAGCCTGACGACGAAGAGCTCCATAGGGTTCCGCAGCGTTGACCTGGCCGTGGTGGCTCAGCTTGGCGATGTCCATAGACTGAGTCCAGGCTTTGTTCGGGCGATGCGACTCTCGGAACTCCAGGCCCTGACCCCCAGGCTGCAGGCGATCGCTGATCGCTAGGGCGCCTCCAACCTGGCTGTGTTCGGATCGGTGGCCCGTGATCAGGCCACCGAATCCAGCGATGTGGACCTGCTGGTAGATCTGCCTGCGGGCACAAGCCTCTTTCAGCACGCTGAGCTCAAGCAGGACATCGAAGGCTTGCTGCAACACAACGTGGATCTGATCCGCCGCCGCAACCTCAAGCCAACCCTGCGGGAACGGGTGGAAGCCGAGGCGGTGCTTCCGGCATGACATCCCGTGACCAGGATGCACTCCGAGACATCCTCGGCGTGATGGAGCGAACCGACTATCTGCAGGATGCCTTGATCCGCTGCATCGAAGTATTGGGAGAAGCGGTCAAGCGGCTTAGCCCGGAGTTGCGCGAGCAGAACAGTGATCTCCCCTGGCGCGGGATGGCGGGAATGAGAGATCTCCTGATTCATGCCTATGACCGGGTGGATCTCGATGAGGTCTGGTAGGCCTACCTCCAGTTCCCAACAATTCGTCAACGCATCGAGAAGATCCTCAGAGCGGCTGAAACCGACTGATCGGCATCCGAGAGCCCACTCGAGGATCTCGACGCTTTTCGCTCCCAGCGATTGCCCCTCAGGCGCCGGAACCCTATGGAATCTTCGCCGTTTCCCTGTGGCATCGATTCCCGCCCAAACGATCCAGCTACGCCATGGCCGCTGCCTTCCTCGAACCTGGCTGCCTGACGAGCAAAGGCCAGGCAGATGATCACTACCTGGCGTTGGTGCAGCGGTATGGCGACACCACTGATGCCAGCGCCCAGGTGAAGGCGATTCAGAACCTTGGGCTGCAGGCGCGCTTTCGAACAGATGGCCGCATCGAACACCTGATCGAGCAGTTGCAGCGCGGCATTCCCTGCCCGGTGGGTTGGCTGCACAAAGGCCCTGTCTCTGCGCCGACAGGAGGCGGCCACTGGAGCCTGGTGATCGGCTGGGATCCAGCGACTCGCCAGCTATTGATGCACGACCCCAATGGCGAGGCGGATCTGGTGAACGGCGGCTACGTGAGCACGGCCATCGGCAGCGGCCAGTCCCTGCGTTATTCCGAGCGCAACTGGGGCCGTCGCTGGCAGGTGGAGGGCACCGGAACCGGCTGGTGGATTGAGATCAACCCTGCCTTCCTGCAGGTCGCTGGTCCGCAGTGACGACCTTCACCCCAACCGTTGCCAATGCTGGGCGATAGACCATCGCTCTCAGCTGAGGCGGCTGGAGCTTCCTCCACCAGGGGCGCAGCACCCATCGCGCCCTTGAACGACTGCCTGGAGAACCCTCGGCGGATCGCCGGGGCTTCTCTGTTGGGGTCAGCGTTCATGACAAGTTGACGGGATGGCCCTCACGGCTGGCAGTAGCACCCAAGCCAATCAAGGGCAAGATGCATTGATCGACTATTGGAATCTCCAAGATGATTAGGGAGGGTCTGGATAACCCAGAAAACTGCTCACGGTTGGGGCTGAGACTCATGTCCCTCCCTTCACGGACATTTCCCAACAGGCAGTTGTCCAGGCCCTCCTTAGATCCAAAGGGCAGGCCCAAGAGTTACATTAGTACGGAAGCTGGCCAAAGGTAACCTCATTGGTGGGTCTCATCTTCAGCATGGGTATTGTTGTCTAGAAGACGTTTCCTATTTTGCCCGTTCGTTGAGGTCGCAGGTGGCCAGGAACGCCAGCCCGCGGCTGAGCAACTCATGCAGCAGCAATTCTGACTCCGGCATCGTGAGTACCTGATCACAGGCTCCCTTCTCCTGTTCGCTGAGCTCCACATCGAGCTCTTCGATCCAGGCGACTTGATCGAGTTCAAACTCAGCAATCACTAGGGCATCCAGCAGCTGCGTCAGGGGGAGCGTTAGCTGGCGAACCGGCAATAGCAGAAGCTGGGCCTCCAGCCCCAGTGGGCTGAAGCTGGCGCTCGTGTAATCCAGCAGGGTGATGTGCAGGCCCACAAGTAGCTGCCAGCGCTGGCGCAGGTTGAGTGTGGTGAAGAACAGGTGATCCTGTCGATACAGCTCCTGCATCAACGGTTGTTCAACAGCGCTCGCTGGACAATGCTCAAGTTCAGCCTTCCACCGGTCGAGATCGTTATGCGTCATGGCTGTGCTCAGTCGAGGTCCACGCTTTCCAGCAACATGCGGCAGCGCATCAGCCGGTCGGCATCGATGGCCCAGCTCACGATTTGGGTGTGCTTGGCTTCACTGTCCGCCTGCATCTCTTCCACAACGTTGTCGTGGAACTGCTCGAGGTGGCGCACCAGGGTCAGGGCGATCTGCTGATCCTCATAGGCGTTGGTGTTGAGCGTCTCGATCTGCTCCAGCACCTGGCTCACCTTGGGGCTCGTGGGTTCGGCGCGCTTTTCCTGGCGTTCAGGCTTCTTCTCCTGCATGGCAATCAGCTGTTCAGGGCTGTCGGGGATGGCAACGGCCGGCGTGGCGGCCTGGAAGCGGTAGCGGCCGTTGGCGCCCTTGGCGTCATCGGCGGAGGGGTTCAGAGGCGGCTGGTTGCTCGGGCTCATCAGGGTCTGGGCTGAACTACAACCAGCGTTGCCGATGCAGACCTTCAGTGCCCCTGCTCTGATGCGAACGAGGGGGATGCGGCGCTCAGCGCAGAGGTTCCAAGGTCCTGCTACACCATCCCGAAGCGCTCTGCCACTTGCGCCCAACGCAGGCTGCCCTGGCGAGTCAAGGCTGCGAAAACCGAATTGGGCTGCTTGTTGAGGTATTCAGGCACCACACCACTGGCGAGGAACGCGGTGATCTGCGGCCGGCTGGGCATGGCAGCGGTGGCCAGGCTGCTGTGGGCTGCGGTCTGTTCCAACAGCGCTCGCAGTCGCTCTTCGGTCCAGTAGGTGCGACCGTTGTCGCCCACCAACTGACCCTGGTAGGTGAGGCCCACCTTCGCGGCCACCGCCCCCTGGCCGCCGAGCCGCTGCACCGCACCCTTCACAGCGGTTGGAAGCTGCAACTGCTTCGGCATCAGCCCCGGGGCGCCAAGCACCACCGCGTAGCGATGCAGGAATTCAGCGATGGCATCCTCGCGATGCCAGTAGCCGATCCCGGCGTCTTGCTCAGCATTGGCGATCACTCTCAGATGCAATTCCCATTCCGCCTCGGGCACCTCCAGGGCGAGTGATGTGTAGAGATCCAGCCGCTGATTGAGATTCAGCGCCATCACAGCCTCGCCAGCTGAGATTGATGCGGATGTTGATTGTCCGATGATCGCGTCGCCTGGATCGGTATGAAACGGCAGCCGGCCGAGGGTCTGCAGCCACGGCCGAAGCGCGTCGATCAGCCGTTGCCGCTCCTGATGCTCGCGACGGCCGGCCAGCCGAGCGGCAAGCTCGCGCGGGGTAAGCCCGGCACACTCACCAAGGCGCCGGAAGCGCTGCCGCACCGCCTCACGTGAGATCGGCGGGGAGAGTTGCTCAGCGATGGTCTGAAGCGTGTCCCCCGCGGCCAACCGGAGGAACCACTCCAAAGCTCTATCGGCTTCGATAGCCCGCTGCAAGTCTTGCAACCAGCGTTGGGCCCCGCTCACTGAGTGGAACTGATCGCTGTACGCCTGGAGCAGAACCGCTTGCAGGCCCTCGGCGGCCAGCTGCCGGTTGGCAGCACCGCTGCCGATAGCCGCGATGTCCATGAATATGCAGCGCAGCTGTTGCAGCTCCCGGCTGCGGTGGCTCAGGCCGCTGAAGTGCTCAACGGTGAGTGAAGCCAGCTCCTCCAGCATGCGTTGGGCACCGGGTAGCTCCGCCGCTGCGCCGCCGATCAGAGCGGAGGCTCGCTCCAACCACTGCTGATTCTCCTGAACCTCCTCGAAACGTGGCTGTTCCGGCTGAGAAGACCATCGGTCCGCTGAGAAGGGGAAGAGTGCTGCCATGGCGTCGGCGAAGGCTGAGGCTGGCGGCGGGGTGAGCGGCTCAGCGGGTTGCGGTGGCATGAACAGATCGAAGGCTCGTTGGGGCGTGAACAGTTCGGCCGCAGGCGCTGTCAGGGGGAAGGGAAGTTGCAGCCGTTCCAGTCCATCGCGCAACTCCTGCAACCCATTGCTCCCCACGCCGCGCAGGCCCAGCACCTGCTCTTCATCCAGACCGATCAGATCACTGAGCTGGTGGTGGCCGTTGCGGCGCAGGCTGTTCTCCAGCCGCAGGCTCATGCCCAGCAGGGCAATGTCGTGGTGGGATTCGCGTGATGCCTTCTCAGTACAACCGTGGGGGCTGCGACTCTGCTCGTAGACGTGCAGCGCTGGCAACTTCAGCGCAAGAACCGGCTGCAGCGTTGCCACGGCACGCAGCAGCGAGGGGTCGGCGGCCGGATCGATTTGCCCCCGCTCGAGCACAGGTTGGAGCTCGCGGCACCGCTGCGGTTCTTCGCACAGCCCCAAGACGGTGATCAACAGCTCGCGGCGCTGAGCTGGACGGAGGCCAGCCAGGTTTCCCCGCAACTGATGGCTAGACAGGAAGATGGAGTCGTCCCACCCGAGGCTGCACCAGCAATCGCGCAGCTGCTCGATGGCGTTGCTGACCATCGTGAGCGCAAGGCCAGCGGTGTGCGAATCGAGGCAGGTCATGGGAGGCCGTTGGGTATGCGGACAGTGAAAACGCAACGCCGCACCTGCGAGAGGGTTGCGTGCGAATGACAGTGCCGAGCCCAGACTGCAGATCCATGCAGACTGAGGAGCTGCCCACAGCGCGGTCATGCCAATCCTCAACGCTTTTGATGCTGCCCCGGGGCGAACAGTGGAGGTGGTGTGGGGTGATCTGTTCGCCGAAGCGATTGATGTGGACCTCCTCGTGATCTCCGCCTGGGTTGACCACTATGAGCCTGATCCTGGGTCGATGGTGGCGGTTCTTCTGGAGCGCTGTGGCCTGAAGGTGGGAGATCTGCGGCGTCAACTGGATTTCAGTAAGGAACCAATGATTCGAGGGTGGGTCTCGTATCCCCTTGAACGGCTTAAGCCCCCACCGCGGTGGCCGGACCAGTCGATGACCCGCTTCAAGCGATTGGCGGTGGTTGAAAGCCTGCGCGAACCCAAGCAGGAGAGCACGGAAAAAACCGTATTCCGCCAGCTTTTCTGTTTGCTGGCGCTGATGCCGCTGCATGACATCGAATGCACGAGCGTGGCGACACCGCTGCTGAACACCGGCCGCCAAAAGGCGGAGCCTGAGCAGCTCTATCCCGCCATGATGCGCGCCGTTGGCAATGGCTTTCGGCATGTACCCGACCTGCACAAGCTGGTGATCTTTGATCTGAAGCGGCAACCCCTGGATCTGCTGTGCTCACAGATTGACAACAAGCTGGGACGCAACTCTCTGCAGAGAATCAGCCTCAATCAGGACCACCAAGAGCAGCTCAAGCGGTTGTTGCAGACCGTTGAGGCCTTCCAGGAGAAACATGGTGAAGTGGCAAATGATCCGGCGCTACGTGGCTACTTCACCAACATCATCCAACAACTGCGTGGCAAGGAGGTCACTTTGGTGACCTTGGCGATTGAGGGGCGGAAGGTGCTTGAGGCGCTGGTCGCCAAGCGCTTGCGCGGGCGTGGTCGTGAATTGAACCTCTACAGCAAGATCAAAGTGCTCTCGAAGGATGCGGCCGTGAGTGCCTGGTCGGCCAGTGCCATGCACACGGTGCGTACGTTCGGGAACTGGATGGGCCATGCACCCCAGGATGAGAACACGGATGTGATGCCTCAGCGTGGTGTTGAAGCCAGCGACATGCTGTTGATGCTGTATGCCCTGCAGCGGGTTCTCAGCGATTACCCCTGGCCGATCGGCGCCAAATCCAAACCTTATGTGAAGCGTCTGCCGCCGAAGCCCATCCCGCCGATGCACTGAGCCACTAGCCCAGCCAGCCGTCATTCGCACAGCTGCCTCGCAGCTGGTGCCCGCATCCCGGAGGCTTGCTGTAGTTGCATCCCAACCACGATGACCAGGCAGAGCGAAGGCTGGCTTTCGATCAGTACCGAAGGCTTTGCGGCGATGAATGCGGCGCGGCCGGCTGAGCACCTGATCAAGGAGCTGGTGCAGAACGCCCTGGATTCGTTTGTGGAGGGTGAATCGGGCCAGATTGCGCTCCGCTACGGCATCGAGGCTGAAGGTTTCGTGGTGGAGTGCCGCGATAACGGCTCGGGTATCAGCAACCTCAGCGATCTGAAGGTGGTGTACCTCACCCACAAGACCGATAGCCATCTCAAACGCGGCCGCTTCGGCCGGGGGTTCAAGGAGGCGCTCTGCATTGCGGAGCAGGCCAGGGTGGTGAGCGGCGGCCAGCAGCTGGCGTTTCTGCTGGAGCATGGGCAGCGGGTCACCCGCCAGGAACCCGCGCTGGATCAGGGCTGTGGCACCACGGTGTGGATGCGGATGCCTTGGCCGGCGGAGACGCGTGAGCGGCTGGATGCCTACTTCGCGCAGTTCCTGGTGCCGCGGGGCATCGAGCTGCTGGTGAACGGTGAACGGATCAGCGCCAGGGCGGTGGAGCATCAGGTGCAGGCCAGTATCACCACCGAGCTGTATGACCCAATCAGCCAGAGCTGGAGGAAACCGAGCCGGGCCACCCGCATCCATCTGGTGCGCACCAAGCTGGACGAGACGCCCACCATCTATGAAATGGGCATCCCGGTGGCGGCTGTGGACTGGACCATGCCGTACCACTGCGATGTGCAGCAGCGGGTGCCGATGAATCCCAACCGCGATGCGGTGGCGGCCGGCTATCCGGTGAAGCTGCATGTGGCCTGCCTACCCCTGTTGCTGGAGCAGATGGATGAGGCCGCTTTGAAGGATGAGTGGGTGGGCCACGCCGGCCGCCGCTGTGAGAGTGAGGTGCAGAAGCGGATCATTGCCCGCGCCTTCGGGGAGAACATCGCCCGCTCGGTGCCAAGGATGGGCGAGCGCCATTTCGATGAGGATGCGCGCGAACTGGGTGTTGAGGTGGTGAACACAGCGCAGGCCAGCAGCGGTTTCCGCGACATGCTCAAGGTGTTCGTGCCCTCAGCCCGGGAGGTGGTGCGCCGCGATGAACTTGCCAAGGCGAAGCGCGCCGACAGTGAGAGTTTTTCCATCGAGGTAGCCAGGCAATCGGGCGATGTGCGCCAGCAGTGGCTGGAACGCCAGGGGGGAGCGGAAGCGGTGGGGCGCTGCCTGGAGTTTGCGGTGTGGTTCTGCCAGCAGCTGGTGGACACCTGCCCCGGCCGTGAGAACCGCGTCAGCGGCCAGCTCACCCTCAATCACGAGGCCGGCGTGACCCTCTATGCCCACTGGAGCACCATGAATGTGCTCACCTTGGCGCTGGATCAACCCTGCTTCTGGCAGAACCCGCTGGGCCCTGAATCACTTCAGGTTCTGATCCACGAGGCCGCGCATGCACTGAACATGCACCACGGCCTGGAGTTCCGCCAGGAGCTGGAACGCCTGGCTGGCATTGCCGCCAGCCTGATGCTGCACCGGGGCGCAGAGATCCGCGAGCGGTTTTCGGATCTACTGGGCACCGGCTCTTGCAATCTCAGCAGGTCAGGATCCTTTGCCCATTCTGGTTCGTAACGCATCAGCATCTGCAAGAAGCTGACGATCTGCGTCGCAGGGAGCCTCAACGCTGTTGAGGCTTGACTGCAGCTGGTCCAGCAAGGTGAGTGCTTCTGCATCCCGACCCAACTTCAGCAGGACCAGGGCCAGTTCAATCCTCATTGAGCTTAAATGTGGCCACTCTGACAGCCACATTCAGTGCCTCGACCATGAGCCGAGCGGCGGCGTCACGGTCATCGCCAGCGAGCAGGTGCTGCCAGAAATCCCACCAGCTTGCTGGCCTCTTCCAGTGTTTTGGCCAAACCGCCCAGGGCTCGGCCGATGCCGAAATCACGGGCTTCGAGCACCCGCTGACGACCGGCCACCAGCTCGCGGAACAGGGCTTCTGCTTCCTGCAGCTCCCCGGTTTCGCGCAGGTCGATCGCCAGGGCGTTGATTGAGGTGAGGGTGCTGGGATCTGCATCGCCATTGTGCTGGCGGCACCAAGCAAGTGCGCGGCGGCGCAGGGGGATGGCTTCTGCGCGCCGCCCCTGCTGGGAGAGCAAGTCTGCCAGGTTGTACACGGCGGTGAGGGAGTCGGGGTGCTCGGGCCCCAGCACCCGCTCACAGCCCTCCAGGCAACGGCTGTAGTAGGCCGCCGCCTGCTCGTAGTCGCCCTTGTTCCGGTAGAGGTTGCCCAGATTGCCGACGGTGGAGAGGGTGAAGGGGTGCTCGGGCCCCAGCAGCCGCTCACAGGCCTCCAGGCAACGGCTGTAATCAGCCTCCGCCTGCTCGTAGTCGCCCTTGCGCTGGAAGAAGCCTGCCAGATGGCCGACGGTGGAGAGGGTGGAGGGGTGCTCGGGCCCTAGTAGACGCTCTTGTGCCTCTAGGCAACGGCTGTAGTAAGCCTCCGCCTGCTCGTAGTCGCCCTTGCGCTGGAAGAGGCCTGCCAGATGGCAGACGGTGGAGAGGGTAGAGGGGTGCTCGGGCCCTAGTAGACGCTCTTGTGCCTCTAGGCAACGGCTGTAGTAGGCCTCCGCCTGCTCGTAGTCACCCTTGCGCTGGAAGAAGCCTGCCAGTTTGCCGACGGTGGAGAGGGTGGAGGGGTGCT
>NZ_JAGQBW010000002.1 GCF_024345835.1 Synechococcus sp. HJ21-Hayes
CCACCAGGCAGGGAAACCGCTCAGAGGGAGATCCTGGAACAGTGGTGCGCGGTTTCTGGTAGATCGCCCGTAAACCCATGCGTCGCATGAGGTTTCGCACCCGGTCACGGCTGATTGGGATCCCTTCCCTGGCCAGATAATCAACCATCCGGCGGCTGCCGCTGCAGGGATCCTCCAGATACAGAGCGTCGATCCTGGCCATGATCCGGAGCGTCGATTCACGCACCGCTGTCGGTCGGTAGTAGAGCGTGGATCTGGGCAGGCCGAGCAGCGCACATTGGCGGTTGATGCTGAGCTCAGGGTGGTCGTGATCGACCAGCTTGCGTCGTTCACGGGCATCAGAGCAGCTGAGATTTTTATTTGAGCCACTCCAGCTCCATCTGCAGCCGCCCGATCTGCTGGAACAGCTCAGCCTCCTTGGCCTGGCTCTCGCCAGTGTCCTTGCTCTTCTTGCCTCTGGTGAACAGCTCGCTGGCGCCATCCAAGAGCTGTCTCTTCCACTGGCTCACCTGGATCGGGTGAATGGTGTGGTCGGCAGCGATCTCCTGGATCGTCTTGCGGCCACTGATCGCCTCCATGGCGACCCTGGCCTTGAACTCGGGGCTGTGGGTGCGGCGCTTGCTCATCGGTGGGAGCCCCTTTCAGGGGCGGTGCCCCGCCTCAGAGGTTAACGATGGGGCCTGTCCAGAAAAACCAGACCACCTCAGCATCGCGACGGGCACTCAACGCCTGGGCCCGCTGGTGCAATCAGGAGGCTCTGCCTGAGCAGGCCTCCTGATCCAGCAAGGTGCGCAGCTGAGCGGGGCAGTCAAATCCATTTGCCTGCTTATACCAATCGGCACTGGTCACCGCTGCTCCAAAACTCAGATCCTGCTCACCGATCCTGCAACACCACTCCCTGCCGTAGCACGGATACGCGATCCACCAACAACCCATTGTCTTTATAGACTCTCCTACCTTGCGAAAGCCTCGGGGATTTGGCGCGAGGGGATGAGCGCCCGTGGAGCCGAGCTGTTATGCAATGTACTTAGCAGCCAGTCGTTCACCGCCATAGGGAACGGTGAGGATTTCGAGGAGATGGCCATTTGGGTCTTTGAAATAGATTGACCGGCCACCATCATCAGTGTTGATTACTCCTGGAAGCTTGCAGAAAGGGTCTGACCAGAACTGCATTTTCCGCGTCTGAATGCGTGCGAAGATCGCGTCAAAGTCGCCCTCATCTACCAGGAAAGCGAAATGCTCCCAGACGATCTCGTTGTCCGGTGAATCAAGGAAATCGAGTGTGGCTCCATTGTCAAGGCAAACGACCTGAAAGCAGTGAAAGGGTCTTGGCTCAGGCAAGCCGAGCACGTCGGCAATAAAGGCGGCAGATTCTTCCTTGTTGTAGCAGTGAACGACGATGTGATTGATGACAACTGCCATAACCCTTCAGCATTGAGCTTGTCGCATGCTAACTGTTCTGTCTCAGCAGGTTGGTCAGTAGCCAATGGGGTGTCAGGTCGCTACCACCGGTTGAGGTGTCACCGCCAAACCGAGACCTCACGCCCCATACATACACACGCCAATGCCCGCCTGACGCAGCGAGGCCGGCTGCGATTGGTTACTCAACACCTGCATAAAAACCGCTCTCTGCCCGAATTGGCTGCAGAAGCAGGGATCAGCCTCCGCTGTGCCTACAAGTGGCTGGCCCGGTTTCGCTCAGGCGGCGCGGCATCACTGGCGGATCGACGCAGTGTTCGCCGCACCCAGCGGCGGTGACTTTCAGGAAAGGTGTCACTCCTGGGCTACCGTTCAGGCGGCCTGCACAAACGGTAGCTGCCCTGGATCACCGAGCTCATCCGGCGGCTGATTGATCCAGACCACATCCGGTTGACGCCAGCACCTCGTTGATCGTGACCACCGCCTTGGATGGCGCTGGCGGGCCTGTTCATAGACGACAGCGCGGTGGCGGCTGATCTCTACGGCTTGACCGCAGTGACGTTGCTGGGGCGTCACGAATTTGATGCCACTGTGGCGGTGTTGGTGGTTGTACCAGTCACCGAACGATGCCACCCACTGACAGGCCTCGTCCTTGCTGGTGAACGGCTTACGCGGGTAATCAGGTCGATACTTCACCGTCCTGAACAGGGATTCCGAGTATGGGTTGTCGTTAGACACCCGTGGTCTGGAGAACGACCTGAGCACGCCCAGGTCTTCCAGGCGGCTTTCCAGCGTGGCCGCACGCATGGCGTTGCCGTTGTCGGCGTGCAGAACTAACGGCTGCTTCCGCCCCTTACCGATCCGCTCTCTCAAGCAGGCTCTGCCTACCAGATCGGCTGCAATGGCTGGGTCTTCTCGTTCGGCGACATCCCAGGCGACGACCTTTCGGCTCCAGACGTCGATCACCAGATAGAGGTACAGCCACACACCTCGAACAGTGGTGGGCAAGTACGTCATGTCCCAGCTCCACACCTAATTGGCTCCTGCGGCCCGGAGCCTTGGCACGGCCCTGGGTTCCTGCGGTGGCCTGTAGTCAGCGGTGCTTCTACTGCCGCTGGGGTGGGGTATCAGCCATCGGTGGCGCCTCCCTGGGTTGGTGCACATAGATTCGCTCCGCCGAGCGCCCTGAGCAATCCGTTGTTTCACGCATTGCCTTGCCCGCTGAGCAGGAGCAGCGTGGTTGGTTTGGCCTTGTTTCTCAGCGCCAGTACTCCATCGGCGGTGGCTGGGGTGGCTGCCATTGCGGGGCGCAGGGTGTCCAGCCCTCAGCGCGGCGTTGGCGCCACAGCTCAACGGCCTTGTCACGGCTGAGCCGCTGGCGTCGTTTCAGCAACGGCGCGGCCTGATCACTCAGCCAGGCCTCAGCCGGAGAGGAAGGGATTCGCTGCCCCTGGTGCACCCACACGGGTCAGCCCGCCTCCGGCGCCCAACCGCGCTGGCGGGCCATGGCATCGGTCCAGCCCTGGCAGCGACTGATGAGGTGCTCGCCCTGGGCAATCAGGCCCTGGTGCAGCTGGCAGGTGAGCAAGGGAATGCACTGCGCTCCGGCGTGATGCCGGAACCAATGGCAGGTCATGCAGACCTTGCGGCTGCGGCTGGGGCGCAGCACACCCTCATCCAGATACGGCCAGGCCTCACAGTCGTCTGCGGCCTCAGCCGCTGCCGCCACAGAGCGGGCTGACCTTGAACGGGAGAGCGCCATGACCAAACCCCTGCGATGCGTACACCTGTACTAGCAGGGATTGGCTTAGCTGGCCCGTGGAGTGTCGGAACCCTTTAGGGCCTTACGCACGCTCCCTTGCTTCTCTTCCTTCAGCACATCACGGCCCACCTCCGTTCGCTGTTTCAGCGCCAGAGCGCCTGCTCCTCGCATCTCGGGGGACTGGCCTGCCAGCAGCACCACGCCCTTGCGGCCTTGGAGCAGGGCGACTGGCTCGCGGAGCTCGATCTCCTGCAGCTCGCCAATGCCCTGCAGCGCACCGCCCTCGCCCGCGGCGGCTACGACGGCCGCTCCTTTGATCTGATGTTCGCCATCGCCGACGTTCTGGAAGCCGATCACGGCTGGAGCTTTGAGCAGTCCGATGCCTGGCTCGAGCGCATGGGGCTCTGGGAGGAGGAGGTCTGAGCGATCGATCTCTCGCTGGTCTTCAGCGAAGGCCTCGTCGCACCGGCTGGGTTCGGTGCGTTTTTTGTGGCGTTCGTGCGCCCACATGGCTGGGCTCCAGGTGGTGCGCTGAGCGCGCCGTGGCCTCACTCATCACCGCCTGGCACTGCTCTAGGTGGTACTGGACGGGGGAGTTGGGACTGGGGAACTTCCGACGCCAGTGCTGACCCGCCTGGAACAGCCCAGAAGAGCGCCAGCGGGCCAAGGTGCGCTCACTGACCCCAAGTTGGTCGCGGGCCTCCCTGGCGGTGGCCCAGGGGCAATGACGGGTCGATTCCATAGACGGGATGCAGGTGTGCCCCCATGGGGCTGGTGATGCATCCGATCGCGCGGATCCGGATGCACGGGAGGCTACCCGCGCTGCCCTGTCCACCCCTGTCCAACCCCTTCTGGGCAGGCCCTGACCTGGGGCCATCGGGCCCCTTCGGGCGAGTTTTTGCGCACATCTTGCGCACAATTGGCCAAAACGGGGCACAAAAAAGGGCTCTCAGAATCCCTGAGAACCCTTCTGCTGGAATGGATCGGGGCGACAGGATTCGAACCTGCGACCTAGTGCTCCCAAAGCGACTATTGGGTTCAGCCCCCATAAGGCCGTTTCTGTGTTGGCAAGGGTTTTGGCCGACGCTGGGTGGCCTTGTCCGGTCAGGCTGGGCTAGTTTTGCCCACATCTTGCCCACAAGCGGGCTGTCGAGGGCCCCTGCTATGCCAGCGATACGTCGCCAGGAGTCCTGGTCAGAAGCTCTAAGAACATCGGTGCGCAGCAGCACCGCCAAGGGCTGGAACGTTTACGAGTTCCGCGGCCAGGTGCGACTAGAGCTCCGTTACCCCGGCCAGCCCAAGCAGACCGTCTTCCTTCCTTTCGACTGGGCCAAAGCGTCAGTTGGTGATGTTCTCACCCGTGTACGCAATATCTACCCACTGGTTGCAGAGGGGCACAACCTGAAGGCCGCAGCTGAGATTGCTGATGGCAAAGCACCAAAGCCAGTTATGGACTGGGCTGGCGCCGTTGAGCGGTTCCGAGTGCAAAAGATGGAGCACGGCCGTGCGGTCAAGCAGGTCACGTGGGACCACAGCTACGCGCCTGTGATTGCCGATGCCGTTGCGGCGCTTACCAGCCAGAAGGCACCAACGTCACCCGCCAATTTGCTGGATCAGATGATCCGGCAGTGGGCTACGGGAAGTCGGATGAGACAGATTCGAGCTCAGTCCTTGTCGCAGTTTCTGCGCTACTGCGTTGATCGCGAGGGATTCCCGGCGATGTGGCTCCCTCCCAGCGATCTCCGCGCGCACATTGGCAGCAGGCCCACAGAAGATCTCAACCGAAGTAAGGGGGATCCAATCGAGGATCAACAGATCATCAACCTCCTGGCTTCCTTGCCCGTCGATGCGGCGGGTGGGCGATGGGCAGAAGCGGTGCGGCTTCTAGCCGAACTCGGCCTGAGACCGATCGAGCTCCTGCACCTCTCGGTACAAAAGGACCGCAGCACCGGCCAGCCCTACTGGTGGTGCAGCTATCGGAAGCGCAGCGGCGGCGGCGACACTGAACCGCGGCGAGTGCATCCGCTGCCGTTGGTGGATTCAGAAGGCACGGTGCAGCAGTGGAACCTGATGGGGCGGTGGCAGGCGGGCTTGATCGAGCTCCCGCCGCTACGTAGCGGAACCGGCGCTGGGGATGCGATCGGCACCTATCTCAACCGCCAGCACGGCTGGTGCAGCCTCAAAGCGCTGCTGGCTGCCAAAGGTGAGCGGCTAGTGCCCTACAGCTTCCGGCACAGCTACAGCCTGCGTGGCCACCTGCGCGGCATCGATGCCGGGTCGGTGGCATTGAGCATGGGTCACAGCTTCGAGGTCCACTGCCGCGCGTATCCATGGGCAAGCCAGTCAGGAACGGCTGCGGCCTTCGAGCGGGCGAACGCAGCGCTCCTGGGGGTTGATCTTTCTGCTGCCCAGTAACCGACGGCCAGCAGCGAAGACGTCCACCAGCAGCGGACCTGGGAACCGTGGGGCAGGAGAAGCAGGTCCTCGTTCAGGCTGACAGGGCAAACCTCATCGATTCAAGGTGGCTCTGAGCGGCCCGATGGGTGCATGGCGCCTGCGACCGACGGAGCGGTTGGCTTGGGGCTGATCACGACACCGCACGGCTACGTCCGGCAGCGGCCGTCCTTCAGCGTGCCACGGCTGGGCCGTGGCCTGCATCGGCCAGCCGCCGCCGCCCGCCGCTCTGGGGCCGGTGATTTGGGGGTGGTAGGCAGGGCCACTTCCCCGCGGCTGCGGTGGCCGGGCATTCGCCCGCGCTGATGGGGAGGTGGAAGGTTCCAAGTCTTCTCGCGCGGCTGCGCGGCCGGTTGGGTATTAAGAGCTGAATCTGGTGGGGCTGCTTATCAATTGCAGATCCCTAAGAGCATGGCCAGGTTTTGCATAGATCCATTGCCCTGCAGCCACTCTGGCCATCCATAAGTGCACTTGTACTGCTAGAATAAGGGCTGCGCCAAGGGCCCCAAGCTCATCGCCTGCGGCAATCCAATTCTCTGATCTCGCCATCACTGCTCTATTGCTTTAAGCAGCTGTGATGCCCCGATCAGTTGTCACCTCTGGCAGCTGATTCATGGATCTTTATCTCTCATCTAGCACTGAAATAGCTCCATCCCGTTCATTGGTGATCGCAGCCGGAGGCGGCCGTGATCTGGCCTGGCCCCAGCAGCGCATCGCCGCTGAGCTGCTCGCCCGCAGCGGTGGCCGGCTGGTGCATCTGGTTCTCCATGGCGGTGCCCGCGGCGCTGATGCCGCCATTGGTCGCGCTGCGCAGCAGCTGGGTTGGTCAGCCCTGGTGATGCCGGCCCAGTGGCAGCTCCATGGGCGGGCCGCTGGGCCAATTCGTAATCGGGAGCTACTCGAGCAGGCCGTTGCCCGGGCTGTTGTCCACAGCTCTCCTGGCTCTATCGCTTCGGTGCTGGTGGTGGCCTTCCCCGGTGGTGCTGGCACGGCCTCGCTGGTGCAGCAAGCCAGGCGCATGGCCTCGCGCTCTCCGGTGCCGATCTCCGTAGCTGAGGTCAGCTCAGCTGCCGGGCTCTGCGCTGTTCCGGCTGGCATCGCCTGCTCGTAATCCCCCAGCACCAAAAGCCTTTGGCGCCCCTGGCGCTCCGTTCCGTTCATTCCATCCCCATCGCTTTCTCACCGTCATGGCTGTTCTCACCCCCATCCCTGCTCCAGTCGCTGCCCCTGCCCCAGCGGCTGCCCCCTCGGCATCAGGCCCAGCCTGCTCCCTGCAGCGCTCCGGCTCCATCTGGAAGCTGGGCAGCGAGGCCCAAGAGCTCACCACCGCTATCGGCCAGCTAGCCGAGCAGCTGGAAACAGAAGACCCCGAGCAGCGCGCCCTAGCCCTTGCCGAGCTGGAGGCCGCCCTGTTGGCAGAAGAAGGCAATAAAGCTGCCCTCGCAGCTAAGGCCGATGCCACCTGCTGGGTGATCGAGCACCTGCGCGGTCAGGCCACTTACCGGAGCCAGCAGGCCAAGCGGCTCGCCGATCTGGCCCGGAGTGATGCCGGCCGGGCTGATGCGTTGGAGGAATCGCTGATCTTTGTCCTCACCCAGCTCCAGCCAGCCGCTACCCGCTTCTCCTTCCCCGATCACGAGCTCAGCAGCCGCAAGTCCTCAGCTGTCGTGATCGACGACGAACAGGCCCTCGATGCCGAGTGGCTCACCTTCTCCACCACAAGCAAACCCGACAAGAACGCCATCAAGGAAGCCCTCAAAGCCGGCCGTCAAATCACCGGCGCTCAGCTGCTCAACCGCCGCTCCTGGCGCATCCACTAAGGGCCAGGGGGGCAAAAGCCCCTCACCTGCGGGGCTCCGGGGATGCAGCCGGGGCCCTTCTTCCTGACCCAATTTCGCTCCTTTCTTCTTCTCGCTCCACCGCTTCCCATCGCCATGACCGTCGCCGCTCCTTCCGCCAATGGGTCCAGCACCAGCAGTCGTCCCGCAGCTCCTCGTTCGGCCCAGCGGCCGCCCTCCGCTCTGGAGGTGATCCGCTCTGCTGACCGGTCCGATATGGAGACCTCAGCAAACCCGCCATCAGCCGCGGCGCCGCAAGTCCTCCAGGCTCAACCCCTTGGCTTCTCCCCCGAGCAGCTCGCCGCCCTGGCCGCTCCGCTTGATCGGGCCAAAGTCCGACAGAGGGAGCAGGGCCGCAGCCGCGTGAGCTATTTGGAGGGTTGGCAGGTAATCGCGGAAGCCAACCGCATCTTTGGTTTCGATGGCTGGCAACGCCAAACCATCGCCGTTCGCTGCGTTGCACAGGCAGAACGAACCATCGGCAGAGATCAGAAGCCCGGCTGGGGCGTCACCTACACCGCCCGCGTACGCATCACCGTCACAGCCGGAGGCATGACGCCCCTGGTTCGTGAGGGCACTGGCGCCGGCCACGGCATCGATGCCGACCTGGGCCAGGCCCATGAGTCCGCCATCAAGGAGGCTGAGACCGATGCGATGAAACGGGCGCTGATGACCTTTGGCAATCCGTTTGGTCTGGCGCTCTACGACAAGCAGCAGAGGGAGGTCACCAGTTCAGCCACTGCGGCCCCAATCGCCTCCACCAGAACAAGGCCCGCAGAAGCTGCTCCCCGGCAGCAGCCCCAATCACCTGCACAGCAGGAACCTGATCCAAGCCTTGACCCGCTCGATCCAGGCACCATCCAGCAGATCCTCGCCACCGTTCGTGGCTTGCCCCGCCCTGCTCTGGAGGGGTTTACCAAGGCATTCCGCAAGCGGTTCCAGGTGCCGGAGGAGGCCGCATCGATCGCCGATCGGATCTGCCAGCGGCGTCACCACGACTGGATCGAGACGTTTCTGGTTCAGCACCAGCAGCTGGTGGCCTGAGCCTCAGCGGTGCAACAAACAGCGCAGCAGTTTGAAGATGCGCGCCTGGTATGGGTAGCCAGAAACGGGTAGCCGCCTACGCGCCTATATGAATAGTCAGCAGGAAAGCGGCACCAGCATCGACGCCAGCGATGTGGTCGATTAGGCGATCGCTGCGTGGCTTGACCAGCAAGCCGTCTAGGTTTCCGTAAGCCCTGAGCACATAGCGGTGGAAATCTTGCTCATCGTCGTCTTGGCAGTGCTCTTTGCCTGTTTCACCTGGACTGTTGCTCAATCAAAAGGTCACGAGGCTGGCTGGTGGTTTTTTGGAGGGCTCTTGTTTGGTCCCTTGGCTCTCTTGGCTTCGATTGGGCTCCCTGATTTGAAGCTCCGTAGAGCCATAAATGACTTGCTTCCCCCCTCGACGTTTGGGCAGGGACCTAGAGATCTAGATCCGCCAGAGAGAATTAGGCGCCAGCCTGCGGCGGATTAGGCAGCGCAAGAGGGCAAGCCGCCTAGGTGACTATCGGCCTAGGTTTCCGTAAGCAGAGTTGCGCCGGTCAGCCAAGCCGCAAGCTGCTTAAATCCGCCGGATTGGCGGGGCCACATAGGCGCCGTTGGTGTCGGTGCTGCTGTAGCCGAGGGTTGCCCGCAGGCAGAACACATCGCCTGCCCTCCAGGCCGTTGGGCACAAGTCCCAGCCAGATAGCGAAACCCTTCATTGCCTTTCCCCATGGAAGTGAGGGAGGGGTTTCGTTGGCTATGGTCAGCTGCTGGAAGTAGTTCAATCACTCCTGGTGGATTTCTCTCTTGACTTGAGCAGTTGCAGCTAGTGAGCAAATGGCTATAGAATCAAAAAATAATGCAGGGATGGAGCCCAGTTCTACCTCGGAAGGGTGTAATTTCACAATCCTTTGCGTATTAGGCGAATAAACGATTATGCAATTTCGACTTATTCTGCCGATACTTTCCGCATTCTTGACTGCATCACAGGCCTGTGCGGGAACCTATGAAGCCTTGTGTGGCTCAGCGGAGTGCACTATCACTTTAAGCCCGCAGTCCATAACTACCCCTTACGGGATAATTCCAACTACAAGGGTCGCTAATTGGGGTGGGACTGGCTCATCAAGTCAAGACTTGGTTCTTGGCGCAGCTGCCACCTACGTATTAGGGCCAGTTGGCCTTATTGGGTTCTTAGCCAAGACACACGATTACAACTATCTAATCACAGGGTACGACCAATTAGGTAATCGAACCTCTGTTCAGATCAAGTTTCAGAACAGTACACCCGCAAAACGGTTTGTTCAGGAGATGGTCGACATAACTGGCATTGGCATGGGCCAGGTAAGAACTGCAACGGAAATCAAGGAACTGGAAAAGCGTGTCGCCATTCAAGGTATTTCTGCAATTAAGCAACCAGCGCTAAGCCTGGAGCAAGAATATGCAAAGGAGAAAGGCCTTGCTCCTGCGATGAATGCCTCACAGGACAAGTCCGAATGCTGGTCGGAGTACGTAACCAGCAAGCCTGACGTTGAAACATGGGCCAATGCAAACCCAATTCAAGCGAAAAGTTTGCGGAAGAAATATGGAGATTGTTGACAATGGCCCAAATTAACCCGCTCGCGACGACTACAGCTTAGACGGAATATCTTTCAGCCTTTGCGGTACTGCATCATTTTCGCAAAGGAATTTTGCGTCAATGACTCCAATTGGCTGATCAAGCTCAACAAATGCCTGCGGACACACTGCTTGCCTAAACCATTGGTGCTTATTGGTATTCCAGGAACTAATCGTATTGGTAATTCTTTGCGGGCCAGGGATATAAGGTGTGCATCCCAGGGCTTTCCATGCACCACCCTCCAGCCAACGCGTATCGTTACCTCCAAGATCAATTAGGTTGCCCGAACCTTCTTTCCTGATTGACACAGCTACAAAATTTCGTTCCGATATTGATCTAATACAATCGACAAGAGATTTTTGCTTGCACTCGGCGAATGCTATGTCGGCTGACACGTTCATCTTTGCTTGCATATTTTTTGTACAAGCCATAATGGCTGCGTCCTGAGCTCGCGCATAATGTGGCGCAGCTACAGCGAAGACAACCATAGGCGCCAATACAGCTGCGATGTGATGCGGTTTCAATAGTGCCCCTTTCGTATGATTAGAAAGCTATACCCAGCAGAAGGGTCCGTCGTATAATCGTTGAAATATCTTGACCTTTCATAGCTTGGTTGTTGGAGTTGTGAAATCCATGGGACGGCGGTTGGCGGTCCCCGAAGCAGAGGCGAGCTCCTTCTGGATTCCCCCAAGCACCTTAAAGTCAAGATTTTGATGAGATATTCTACTTGAAAAATTACGGACTAGGCACGAAGTTGAGATGTAGTGGCTTCTCTCATATGTGATTAGAAGTCACACCCTGAACACCTTCTATTGTCAAAAGTGTCTCCAGAGACCAGGCAAAAGTAAATCAGTTTCAACAAAGAAGAATGCTCTACTTTCGACTATTGTATTCCATGCATCCCTTATAGTCTAATGCCTTGAGGCATTTGGCTTCTATATCCTTAGCTGCTGGCAATGGTCCTGTTTTAATGGTGGATTCCTTGGCGACAGGCGCTTCAATAACATCGGCATCAACTGCTCCAAGCTTGAGTGCCTCCTTCCTCGCCAGTGCTGGATTCAGCTTGGCCCAGTCTTGGATGCTTGGGTTTTCTAAGAGATATTTGCGATAGCTGCATTCGTACTTTTCTATAATCTTGTTGCAGTTTATGGAGGAATTTCTGACTACCGTTGCACTTGTGTCCTTGCATTCATTTGCCCAGGGATTCCAGTTGCAATAGCTAGGATGCTTGGGGTCATCCAACTCACTTTTTGGAGCAGTTTGTGAGCCTTGGCTATCGCCAAGATACTCCGGACACTGCTTCCTGATTAAATACTCAAGTGAGTCCCTCATGGTGCTACCGCCTGTAATGATCGTAGCGATATTGGAGGCAAAGCTTCCTCCCATGCTGTTAACGAGAGCATTGGAAGCTGCTCTGCTTGCCTGTGATGAACTTTTGCCTGCAGCCCTTGCTGCACACCACGCGGTAGCTCCGGCTTGTGAGCCGTCACCACCTCCCCACTGAGCCATCGCCCCCGGTTTCAGGAAAGTTGTCACCCCTCTGATCAGTACATCCGGGGGCTTGAGGACATGACCAATGCGTCGTTACAGCGAGGCTGTTAAGGCTGATGTGAGGAGACGGATGCACCCGCCCCACAGGCAGAGCGTGGCCCGGATTTCAGAAGATCTGGGCATTCACGTGATGACCCTCTACAAATGGAGGAAGGCCTGGCGGTTGCAGGGAGAGGTGGTGCCGGCATCTGAGAAGGAACCAGAGGGCTGGAACGCCGCCGACAAGTTCACGGTGGTGCTGGAGAGCTCTGGCCTCAACGCCACAGAGCTCAGCGCCTACTGCCGCGAGCGGGGCCTGTTCCCGGAGCAGGTGGAGCGCTGGCGGCAGGCGGCTCAAGATGCCAATGCCAAGCCGGTGCTGACTATGGCCGAACAGAAGGAGCTTGAGAAGCTCCGCGCCCAGGACCAGCGGGAGATCAAAGCCCTCAGAAAGGAGTTGCAGCGCAAGGAGAAGGCCATGGCGGAAATGGCGGCTTTGCTGGTGCTGCAAAAAAAGTGGGATGCCTTCTGTTCGGAGGACGAGGAAGGCTGACCAGCGCCGTGCACCGGCGGAAGGTGATCGAGCTGATTGGCGAGGCCAATGCTGCCGGCGCCGGCCTAGTGAGGGCCTGCGGTGTGATCGGCATCTGCCTGCGCACCCTCAAACGCTGGCGGAAGGACTTCCTGGGTGATGGGGACGGCGTGGATCGCCGTAAAGGCAGTGCCCGCCTAGTGGGTCACCGCCTGAGCGAGGAGGAACGGCAGCGAATTCTGCTGACGTGCAACCAACCGGAGTACGCCGCGCTGCCGCCAGGGCAGATCGTGCCGGCACTGTCCGATCAAAAGCTCTTTATTGGCTCAGAGAGCAGCTTCTATCGGGTGCTGCACCAGGCGGGTCAGTGCCACCGCCGGGGGAGGGCCAGGCTGCCTCAAGAACCGCGCTCGGTGCCGCGCCTCAGGGCGGATGGCCCGAACCAGGTTTGGAGCTGGGACATCAGCTTCCTGCCGACCACGGTGCGGGGTGTGTGGCTGTACCTCTATCTGGTGGTCGACGTCTGGAGCCGCAAAGTGGTGGCCTGGGATGTGGCCGAGGTGGAGTCGGCTCAGATCGCCGCGGATCTGGTGCAGCGGGCCTGCCTCAAGGAGCGCTACCACCGCCCCAGCGGCTTTGGCAGCCGCCAGTGCCAGCAGCAGCCCCTAATCCTCCACGCCGACAACGGCAATGCAATGCGTGGGGCGACGCTGGAATCACGGCTGGAGGAGATGGGCGTGCTCAGATCCTTTTCCCGGCCAAGGGTCTCCAACGACAACCCGTACTCGGAATCCCTGTTCCGTACGGTCAAATACCGGCCTGATTACCCGAGCCGGCCCTTTGCCAGCAAGGACGAGGCCTGTGAATGGGCGTGTGCCTTTGTGGATTGGTACAACCACCGGCACCACCACAGCGCGATCAAATTCGTGACGCCCCACCAGCGCCACAGTGGAGCCGCCACGGCTATTTGCCAGCAGCGAGCAGTGGTCTACGAGGCCGCCCGCCAGGCCAATCCAACGCGCTGGAGCGGAGCCACCCGTTGCTGGAGTCAACCGGCAGAAGTGTGGATAAACAAGCCAACAGAAGAGCCCGATCCGCTCCTGGCGCTACCCTTAATCCAGGCCGCCTGAATGGCAGCCAAGGAGTGACAACTTTCCTGAAAGTCACCGTCGCAGGACCCGAGGCCATGACAAAAGCGGCAGCGAGTAGGAACTGACGCATCGGTTGTTAGCAGGCTCACCATTATCGCTCGGCTATCAGCGCGTAATTCCTAAGCGTGATGATTTGATTGTATTGAAAGCTGGTGGCTATCCCATCAGGGATGTCCCAAGCGGAGCTACCCAGCTCAATGGAAGGTTTCACGCCGATGGTCCCAGCGTGTTCGAGGGGGCATTGACAAACTTTTTTCGACACTCCGTAATTGCGGTTTATGCAGTAACCGCATAATTCGCGCACCCCGAGGCCGGGGCCGTCCGGCTGAAATGTGCAGCGCTTGCTGTGGTCTCTGATCAGTAGGTGCCGGTAGGTGTCCGCAAAGTGGTCGGAATAGGTGGTTTTTAGCGCCTCACACCTGCTCCTCAAATAACGGTCCAAGGGGCGTTACTGGCAACTGGCCCTGCTCGGCAAGCTGTAGGCCCGGTGGCAAGTCCTGCTCAGGGCCAAAGAGCTCAGGCGGTGGGGTATCGCTGCCCAGCGGTAGCGGATCTTGGCGGTAGCGCGGGCGGGGCATGGCATCTATTGCCTGGCTCCTAAGCATTGCCCAGGGAGGGGGCAGTTGCTGAATCAGCGGCTCTTGGCGCAGTAGTTGCCGGAGGAATACCAACCCAGCGGGCATCCCTTGCCGCTCTTCTGAATCGCTTCCCGCTCGTTACTAGGGCTGCTGAGGCAGTAGTTGCCAGAGGAATAAAACCCCAGCGGGCAGCCGGCGCCGCTTTTCTCGATGGCGCCGCGGGTGTTGCCCCCGGAGCTGGGCACGCAGTAGCCGCCAGAGCTGTAGTAACCGAGCGGGCAACCTCCAACCTTGGGCAGCGGTTGAACCGGCTGCTGGGCTAGGGCGCTTCCTGCCGCCAAAGCTGCACTCGCGCAGGCAAGAAGCAGCCGATTGCGGCCCATCGTCTTTTGAGGCATAGGTACAGATTGGCGCAGATCAGCCAGCTGCAACCAAGTCATGCAAGAACCGCATGAGAAGGCTGCCGGTGCAAACTCCGGCAATGGCTAGGAAGTTTCTGCTGGGTCTGGTTGCGTTAACAGCCTTGGCCTGGCCAGCGGAGGTAGTCGCACAGGGCGTCAAGGCCACCGTGCTCTCCATCGGCGACGGCGACACCATCCGCGTGCGTCAGGCGGGCAAGGCCCTCACCGTGCGACTGGCCTGCATCGATGCCCCCGAGACGGCCCAAAGCCCATACGGACAGCAAGCCCGCACGTATTTGCAGCAGCGATTACCGATCGGCAGGGATGTAAGCCTCAACATCAAAACCACCGATCGCTACGGCCGCTCAGTTGCCGAGGTGATCTCTGACATCAACATCAATCTGGCGCTGGTGGAAGACGGCCAAGCCTTTGCCTACCGCCACTACCTGCGCGGCTGTGATGCCAAGGCTTATCTAGAAGCAGAAGAGCGTGCTAGTCGCGCCCGCCTAGGGGTTTGGCAGATGCCGGGCGGCATCACCAGGCCGTGGGATTTCCGCCGCACTCGCCGCTCTGCCGTCATCCCAGATGGCACAACCCCGGGGGGCCGCCGTTACCGCTGCAGCGAGATCAGCTCCTATGCCAAAGCCCAGGAGCTGCTACGTCAGGGACACAGCTATCTAGATGGCAATGGCGATGGAGAAGCCTGTGAAGCACTCCGTTGACAGTCATCTTTTCCCATATTTCGTAGCTGCACTACCGGTTGTTGCAGAGGCCTTGAAAGCAAAGGCTTAACTCGTGAAGTAGTCGATTGACATGTCATGCGGCTTTGGCATATTATAAAACAACTGCAAAATTCACAATGTTTACCGGTCCAGATCTGCTCGCCAAGGTAAAGGAGCTAGGCGATGTCTCCAAATCTGAGCTGGTGCGCGAATGCGGCTACTTGAGCACCAAAAAAGATGGCAGCGAGCGCCTCAACTTCACTGCGTTTTACGAGGCACTGCTGAATGCCAAGGGGGTGAACCTTGGCACCGACAGCGCCGGCCGGAGCACTGGCAAGGGTGGCCGCAAGCTGAGCTACACCACCAAGATCCAGTTCAACGGCAATCTCATGATCGGCAAGGCCTACACCGCCATGCTCGACCTCAAGCCAGGCGATGAGTTCGAGATCAAGCTGGGCAAAAAGCAGATCAAGCTGATTCCTTTGGGCAGTACAGAAGAGGAGTGAGCTGCTCCTCGGTTGAGCTGCTTGCGGCTCTTCAAGAGAAACCCCCGATCACCAACACAACCAGCTGGCGGAGTTGCTGCAGCTCGGTGGGAGTCACGCAGCATTCGGTGGCATCTGTGATGCGAGTCTTGGCCACACAGGTCAGGTTCTGTGGCAGCAGATAGCTCACCTTCCTGCAGCCGTTGGTGCTGTTGGGTTGGAGCACGACAGTCAGATCGGCCATCGCCAGTGAGGGGTCACCAGTCATTGGCACCACCAGCACTGTTGGATAGGAAGGGTCAAACAGCTCGCAGTCCTGCACGACGACAGCTGGCCGGAGCTTGTTGGGCTCCGGAGGCTGAGGGTCCAGCCCAGGGTCGTATGGATCTTTGCGCCAATCAACGGTGATGATCTGCCCAGCCCTCAAGTCCACGCCTGTCTTCAGCGGTTGAGGGGTTCAGGCGTGGCCCAGTCGGCAATGAAGGCACTGGCCTCCGCATCGGTGGCGATGTGCTCTGCCACCGCTTTGCTCTGCGAACGGATCCGTGCCCGCAGAGCATCCA
The DNA here is from genome assembly GCF_024345835.1 of Synechococcus sp. HJ21-Hayes. Lineage (GTDB taxonomy): Bacteria > Cyanobacteriota > Cyanobacteriia > PCC-6307 > Cyanobiaceae > Vulcanococcus. Next base: position 16,077 of record NZ_JAGQBW010000002.1, read on the forward strand.
TAGCGCTGAGCGAGCTGCTCACCTGCACGATCCGTCGTCCCCCGCGCTGCCTGCGGCGCACGGAGAAGGGAGCCTCGGACTGTTCAGTGGCGTAATCGGCAGGGGTCATGGCGGCGGTGGCCTGCGCTGACAACACGGAGCCACAGCTCAACGGTAAGCCCAATCCCACGTTCAAGCTCAGCTGCCGGGGCGTCGCTGAGCCAAAGCCAGCATCTCCAGCGCCTGGCCCTGCTGCTCCTGCCGCAGCGCTTCCGGTGCCTCGATGCGGATGGCGCTGCCATGGGAGAAGAGCCAGCGGCGCAGGGCGACGCCGCGGGCCAGGATCCACGGCGGCAGGTCGATCTCCAGCGGATGGGGATGACTGTCGCCGCTGGGGTTGGGCGTCAGCACTCGGGCCAGCTCCGGATGTACCCAGTCGGCTGTGGTGCCCTGGGCCGCAGACCTGGGCTCCGCTTGCTTGGCCGGCCGTTCCAGACGGATCTGGTCGAGGGAGAAGGGAAGCTGTCCCTGGCGAATTGCGGCGTAGGCCTCGCTCTTGCAGGAGCAGCGCAGGGTCTGCAGCTGGCGGCGGCGCTGCTCGCTGCTGGGCTGGCAGAGACCCTCCTGGGCTGTGAGGTCATCGCCCAGCTCGATGCCACCGCAGTGATGAAGCAGCCGCTGCAACCTGGCGAGGGCGGTGCTGTGGTCGGATTCGTTGCGGCGACCCCGCGGTTCGGCCTGCAGGAACACCAGCTGTTCCAGCCGTTCGCTCTGCAGCAACCCATGGGGCCGGCCAATGGCGTCGTCCTCCCAGGCCAGGTACCAGAGCCCCGCTGAGAAGACCAGCTGCAGGGGCCAGGCGCGGATCTCCTCGCCGCGGTTGTCGCCGCCGCCAAAGGTGCTCTGGCGCAGCAGGCGTACGCGCCGGTGCTCCAGGATCGCGGTCTCGATCCGCTCAGCTTCTCTTGGTTCAGCCAGGCTGCCCTGCTGCTGGCTCTCAGCACCGGGATGGGCTCCATCGAGATAGGTGCGCAACGGTGGCGCGGCCGTCACCTCGATGCCGCCCCAGCTGAGACGTTGCTCCAGCTCATCGAGCAGATCCTGCGCAGTCGGATCACCCAACCGCTCAGCCGCGTGCTGCACCACCCCATGGATTTCCACCAGCCGCGGCGCTGAGAGCAGGGCGGTGCCAAGGCAGTAGCCATGACGTGGGTTGTCGTGGTGCAGCCGAAAGCCGTAGGGGGTGAGGGTCTTCTCGATGTCCTTGCGCAGCGTCGCCAGCTCACCTGAGCCATGACCGCCGGGGATCTCAGCGAGACGTTCCAGCAGGTGCCGCTGCATCGCCAGTGCCCCCGGACCTTCCGGTGGCCGGTCAAAGGGCGTCTGCAGCAGATGGCGCAGCAGCGTCATCACCCGCACAAACACCGCCGCATCAGCCATCGGCGGCTGGCCGCCATGGACACCACCACTGCGGGGGGCCTGCTCCTCAGAGGTGGCAGCCAGCAGGGGCAGGGGCTGAATACCCGTCGTCACGGGGGTGGCGGAGAAGAAGCCCTGGCCCTCCAGCCAGCTCAGATCGCGGCGTACAGCCTCGGCATCGCCGTAGCAGACCCCATGGAGCGTGCGCAGCAGGGCGGCCGCCCGCTGGGGCAGCTCACCGCTGGGCAGCGGTGAAACGAGCGTTTCTAGGGCCTCGCGGCTGCCCTGATCGGTCGTCGCCAGATCGGGGTGCGCCGCCAGCAGCTGCAGCAGGTAAAGCAGCCGCTCTAGATCAAGCAGGCGCGAGTGGCCGTGGAGCAGCAGCTGGTGCTGGCGATTGCAGGCCGCGCTGATGCGGCGGGTAAGACGGGAGAGTTCGCTCCGTAAATAATTAGTGAGGTCGCGCTGCTGGGTGGGCTGCACCGCCACCACCGACGCAAAGCCTTCCGCCCGCCCCGGGCCAAAGGCTTCATCCGCCAAAGCAGCGGCCATGCGGCGAATCACCGGGACGGGAACGGGGCGCTCCCGTTTCTCGTTCCAGCGCAGGCAAGTGCTCACCGGTGTGAAGTGCCACCAGCCGATCCACTCCACTGGCCTGGGCAAGGAAAGCTGCTGGGTGATCGCCAGCCGCCAGGGCCGCTGGGCATGGGTGGCGTCCACGATCACCGGCATGCCGGCTGCCACCGCACCGATCAACCGCTCATGCAGCCGCTGCTGGATCGACGGCCAGGGGCCCTGAACGGCCGAATCGCCGAACACCTCAGCGCGGATCGCATCGGTCGCGAGCACCACTGCCGGCTGCCCCTCAGGCCCTGCAAGCAAAGGGGCAAGCGCCGCCGCAGTGGTGCTCTTGCCACTGGCGGGCGGGCCGATCAGTAGGTGACAGCGCAGGGGCTCCATTGCTGCAGGTTGCTGGCCCTTACGGCCAGCGGCAACAGCCACCAACCAACTGGTGCAGCCAGCTCAGTGCTGGCAGGGGGTTTCAGCGGGCTGGGTTCTTCGCGGGAAGGAGGGTGGACGGGAGCTGGAAAAGGGCAAGGCTGATTGCCCCGTTCTGCTGCCGCGCTGCCGTGCCAATCCAGCTCTCTGCTGCCGTTGTGCCGCCTGCGCGGCGGCGGCGCAAGTCCTACAGGCCGCCCGAGATGCTGCTGAACCTGCACGTGCTGGATCTGATGGAGGTCAGCGGCAGCCAGATGCGCGCCGCCCGCTCCCTATCGATGCACCAGACCACGGTGAGCCGCAGCTACTGGGACCTGGCCGAGCAGTTCCGCCTCCAACCCGCGCGTGGTCCCCGCCAGGTGTGCCGCTGGGGGGGAAGCAGCAGCCTGCGCTTCCTGCGTCTGGCCAGCAGGGCCCATCGCCTAGAAGACGGCCGCTTGCGGCTGGCCACCGATGCGCTGCACCAGTCGCTGCTTGCTGGTCTGCCCGGGGTGTTGCAGGTGCCGCCGTGTTTCCACCCCGCTGGCGACTGGGCAACGCTGGTGGCCCAGGGCGTGCTCGATGGAGCCTTGGTCTCCTCCCTCTGCCACAACCAGGAGCTGGCAAGCGGGGAGCTGCCGCGCTGGCCGGGCGTGCAGGTGCTGCCGCTGGGAACCTTGCCGCTGCAACTAGTGGCCCATCAGCGCTGGGCTGAAGCGTGGGAGGAGCAGGTGTTGCTGCCCGCTGCCCAGATCATGCCGCTGCTGCATGGGGAGCTAGAGCCCTGCTTCTGCAACCTGGAGCGCGCCTCGCGGGTCTGGCAGGACCCGCAGTCTTGGCTAGAGCAGCTGCAGCAGCGGCCCATAGCGGTGCCGCTCTGCCCGGCCTTGGCCCCCAGGAGCTGGTGGCAGGAGCAGGGTCTGGTGCCGGTTGCCGATGGGCTGTTCCTGCAAGAACAACTGTGGCTGCTGCTGCCCCAGGAGCTGCAGGCACCTACAGCCGCCAAGGCAACGCTGCGGGTGATCCAGCGCCGCGCCTTCCGTGCCGTGGCCCGGGGAGCTGGGGCACTGCTGGGGTTGGAGGGGTCGCTGGAAGAAGGGGTGGGTGCTGGCGAGGGAGATGTTGCGACACACCGCAAGGGGCAGTGAAAGGGCACTACCCGCAACAGCTGGAAACCTCGAACTATGCAGACTATGCATAGTTCTCAAATCCAAGGCTGCAAGTGCTGTCGAAGTACTGCAACCTGGCTTCTGTTAGGTGCAGACTGACAGCAGTAGGAGGTGCCCCCGGTGCCGCCGCCGCCGCTACCGCCAGTGAGCTACGCATCGCAAGGAGCTGACTGATGAAACCGGCTGCCACCAGCCCAAGCCCCAGGCTCAAGCCGGGTTCGGTTGTGCGCTGCCGTACCCGCCGCTACCTGGTGGAAGAGGTGGAGCCCCCCATGCACCGCAAGGTGGCGGATGGGGGTGACAGGGTCGTGTCCCTGGCCTGCATGGAAGACGACGCCATCGGTCAGCGCCTCACCGTATTTCTGAGCAGTGAGGTCGACTTTGAGGTGCTTGGGGAGAGCAGCTGGGAAGCTGTGGCCCAGCGAGGCTTCGACCAACCCAAGCAGTTCGCCGCGTACTTAAACACCCTGCGCTGGAACTGCGTCACCGCCACCGACGCCGAACTGTTCCAGGCCCCCTACCGGGCCGGCATCGACGTCAAGGCCTACCAGCTCGAACCGCTGCGCAAGGCGCTCCAGATGCCCCGGGTGGGCCTGTTTATCGCCGATGACGTGGGCCTGGGCAAAACGATCGAGGCCGGCCTGATCCTGCGGGAGATGCTGCTGCGCCAACGCATCAAGCGGGTCGTGATCAGCTGCCCGCCGTCGGTCTTGCGCCAGTGGCAGGAGGAGATGGCCAGCCGCTTTGGCCTTGCCTTCACCGTGATGGACCGGGCCTACGTGGCCAAGGTGCGGCAGGAGCGGGGTTACGGCACCAACCCCTGGAGCACCGGCAGCCGCTTCCTGATCTCCCACGCCCTGCTGCGCAACTCGGAATACTCGGCCCCGCTGCGGGTGTGGCTGGAGCAGGGCAAGGGTGGGGAAGACCAGGCCCCGGTGCAGAGCCTGCTGATCCTTGATGAAGCCCACAACGCTGCGCCGGCCAGTAACAGCCTGCGCTACGCCATCGATTCCGGTTTGACCCGCAGCCTGCGGGACCTGGCGCCCCTGTTCGAGCACCGCGTTTTTCTTTCGGCTACACCCCACAACGGCCACAGCAACAGCTTCACGGCTCTGTTGGAACTACTCGATCCAGCGCGCTTTGTGCGGGGTGTGCCCTTTGAGCCTGGGGATCTGGACACGGTGTTGGTGCGCCGCCTCAAGGACGACCTACGCCGCATCGGCGAGGAGTTCCCTGAGCGGATTGTTGAACCCCTCTCCGTACCAAAAGGCAGCCTGCCAGCAGATACCCCAGAGCTGGAGCTCTCCCGGTTGCTGCAGAAATACCGCAAGCAGCGGGAGCATCGGCTGCTCCTGGGGGGTGCCACCAAGCGGCAACTCAATGCCGATCGGCTGGTGATCACCAATTTGCAGAAGCGATTGCTCAGCTCGATCGAGGCCTTCGCGCGCACCCTCAAGGTGCACCGCAGGAGCCTGGATCAAAAGCAAGAACAGCGGCGGGAATCCCTGGCGGCTTCAGGTGCCCAACTGGATCTGCTGCTCGGCGGCGTGAATAACGACAGCGACCTAGCCGAACTCACAGAAGACGAGCTGCTCAACCTGGAGGAGGCGCAAACCCGAGCGGCTTTACGCCAAACCGTTGAGGCTGATCAAAGCGATCTGGCCCTACTGGAGCGGATGGGGGAGATCGCAGCGGCCAATCGATCCCTGGCCGATCCCCGCATCAAGTTGCTGGAGAAGTTTCTGCGCAGCCACCTCTGCCCAAACCTCGGCGAAGCCAAGGCGATATGGAACCCAACCAGGCTGCTGATCTTCACCGACTACGTCGACACCAAGCGCTACCTGGAAAGGCAGCTGAGGCACCTGCTTGGTGACGCCGATGCCGACCGTCGCGTCGCTTCATTCACCGGCGGCATGAGTGAAGACAACCGCGAGCGGCTTAAGGCCCAGTTCAACGCCGATCCCGATCAAGAGCCGCTGCGCATCTTGATCGCCACCGATGCCGCCCGGGAGGGGGTGAACCTGCAGAACCACTGCAAGCACCTGATTCACTTCGACATCCCCTGGAACCCCAGCAAGCTGGAGCAGCGCAACGGCCGCATCGACCGCAAGCTGCAGCGCTCTCCCCAGGTGTGGTGCCACTACTTCGTGCTGGAAGACCGGCCGGAGGACCGGGTAATGGATGTGCTGGTGAAGAAGACGGAGGTGATCCGCCAGGAGCTGGGCTCGCTTTCACCGCTGGTTCAGCGCCAGGTGGATGAGGTGCTGGAAGGCGGTATCGACACCGACAACACAGAAGCGGTGCAGCAGCAGTTGCTGGCGATGGATTCCGCCGATACCGATCGCGGCGCCATGCTCAACCGAGCCCGAGAGGAGCTGGAGGCCAGCCGGCGGGTGGAGAAGCTGCAGCAACAGCAGGATGAGCTACGCCAACTGCTGGCGAAATCCCATGAATGGCTGGGCTTCGATGACGATCCCTTCCGGGCCGCCCTCAACTGCTCTCTTGACCTACTGGGCGTGAGCGGCCTGGTGCAGGGCAGCGACGAAAAGGATCAGCCCTGCTGGCGCTTAGAGCACCCTGAGTCCTTGGTAGCTGGCAGCAATGACCGCAGCTGGGAGCACACCCTCGACAGCCTGCGAGGCGTGTGGGATCGCAAAACGCCGCTGTGGCAATGGCGCCAGGAGCACCCCATTAGGCCAGTGATCTTCTCTGATCCCGGCAGGCTCAATGCCGAGGCTGTACACCTGCACCTGGAGCACCGCTTGGTGCAGCGCCTGCTCAGCCGTTTTCTTAGTCAGGGGTTCCTGCACCACGAATTGAGCCGGGCCTGCGTGCTGGCCAGCCCCGACCCCCAACCCAAGGTGTTGGTGCTGGGGAGGCTGTCGCTGTTTGGCCAGGGCGCCACACGGCTGCACGATGAGCTGATCAGCGTGATCGCCGACTGGCATCCCGGCGCGGATCGGGCTGCGGCGCTCCAGCCGCTGGTTGGTGCTCAGCAAGAGCAGGCCTGGGCAGTCCTCACCAAGGCGATGGAGGCCGGAAATAATGAAGCGATCACCGCTGCTATCCGCAGCCAGCTGCAGGCGGAAGCCCCAGCCGATGTAGCTGCTCTCAAGCCTGCATTGGATGCGGCGGCGGAAAGAGCCCAGGCCTCTGCAGCTGAACTGCTCAGCCAACGGGGCACCACGGAGGCCGCGGCGCTCAAGGAGGTGCTCCGCTCCCAACGCAAACGCATCAACGCCACCGTGAGGCAGCGCAACCGCGATCTGGCCAAGCTTGATCGCCAGGTCGCGGCAGCCGATCCCACGGCGCTGATCCCAGGGCTGGAGGAGCAGCTGGAGGTGCCGGCCCTGGATCTACAGAAGCTCTCGAGCCAGGAGCGCAAACAACTCTCGGCTGACCAGAAACATTGGCAGCGGCGCCTGGAGACGATTGAAACGGAGCTGGCCTCTGAACCAAAACGGATCGAGGAGAGCTATCGGGTAATCACCCAGCGGCTGGAGCCGGCGGGGCTCGTTTACCTCTGGCCGATCAGCGGTTAACCATGGCACTTCGATTCCACCTTCTGCAGTTCGTACGTCGCCTGGCCAGCAGGATTGCTGGTATCGCCGAGCATTGGGCCTTCCACTTGGACCCAAGCCGTTCACTTCCAGCTCGGGCTAGGCGATCGGCTATCAGCTTGGCTGCTGCGGAGATATCGCCTACCCAAATTGATGAAGAAAAGCCCTATGAACTGATACCCCTTCTCAACGATGCTGGAGAAGTGCAGGCCGGGGCTTTTGCCTACGGCCTGGAGGAATCAATGCAGATGATCGAATTCCTCCGAACTGAAAGCTTGTATGGGTCTGGGACTGCAGCCAGTCAGTCAGTGAGCGGAGTGGTTGGCGACTTCGCAGCAAAACTCACCCCCTCGATGGCTGCTGCCGTGCAGACCGGCCAACTGATGCGGATCGTCGGGCCGGCCTCAGTCGTTGATGGGCTGGCTAAAGGAACCATGACAATGATGCAGAGCGGAGGCAACAATCTCGGTGGCGTCCTAGTTCAGGGCTCCTCAAAGATCGTCGGGCAGGCCCGCTTTTCCCCAGCAGCTGGTGTTCTCGCCCCACTGGTGGTCTATCAGGCTATTCACGCCATCGTTGGCACACAGCAGCTCAATGAGATCAATCGCAGGCTCGCCAACATTGAGCAGACCTTGTCAAGAATCGTTCAGAGGCAGAACGCCAAAGATATCGGCGAAGTCATCGCTGCGGCCTTAACCCTTCAGGACATCCTTGCTGAGCATGCCCACACCGGTCACTTCAATGCTCAGATGCAGGACCGCATTTCCCATTGCGAACGGGATCTGCGTGCCCATTTGGAACGCCTGAAGATTCTCAAGGCCAACTTCCACGACAAGATCAACCAAGCACGTCAACGTGCCCGGAAGAGAGAAAAGCCCCTTGAGCTTGCGGGGTTGATTAAAGAAGAAGGTGATCAGTTCGGTCAGGACACGCGTCTGCTGGTCGCTCTCTGCGCTGCTGTCATTCAGCTGGAGCAGGGATTGATGCTCATCGCACTGGAGCATCACCCTGAAAGCCTTGCCTATCGGCAGAAGCAGATGGTGGCTCAGGTCAACCAATGTCGCGAAACACTTGCGGACATGTTGGATCTGTCTGAAATCAAGAGTGAGATCAAGCTCTGCCTCGACGACATGAACTGGTGGCAGCGCAATCTGTTTGACCGTAGTGCTGCTCATTTATTGAAGCAAGCCTCCGAGCTTCCGCTCGACGCGAGCCCGGTCAAGTCTTTGCCAGAGCACCAAGGAGGAGGCATGTTGATCTGGAAGGATAATGAGCGAGGGATACAAGTTCGCGCTGTTGCGGCGGCGCAGCTTGAGACAAGTAGCGAGAGCTCTGATGGGGATCCAGAGGAATGGCCAGAACCTGCATACATAGCCCTCGCGCCATCAACGAGTCTTCGCGTTGGGGAGACTTACAAGCTTGATATTCATAACTCAAGCCCTCTTGAGGAATGGAGCAAACGCGATGTGCCTATTCGCATCCTCAAGTGCACTGGAGTGGGTGAATGGGTTGGGATGCGAATGGACATTCCCGAGGTTGCGTTGGTCGAGATCTTTGTGAGGAACAACTGACCCATGCCCCGTCGCCCCTCCACTACTGACCCCGAACTCCTGGCCCACCAGCAGTGGCTGGGCTATCTCCAGCCCGTGGGCTTGGTGGTGGCTCCTGCAGCAATGCAGGACGCCGGTTGGGTGGTGGCCCGCAGCGGCAGTGAGCTGATCGAGCGGCAGCAGCGCTACCGAGATGGCCTCGAACCCCTGGGCGGAGACGACGACGATGCGGATGAGCGAGAGCTGGGCTTTACCGGCATCGAGACCTTGTTGGTGGAGCAACTGGGCTGGGGCACCGATCAGGTGCAGAGCGACCCGAAGCTGATTGAGGGCTACACCAGAGAGCTGCCTGAACTGGGGGAAACGCTGCAACCGACGGCAGTGGTTCCAGTCGCCAGCGGCGAAGGCGCGCAGCTGCTGGTGCAGGAATTGCCACTGCTCATGCCACTAGATCAAAAGCTCACCGCTGGTGAGCACCTCTGGAGGGCTTCACCGCAGGAACGCTTTGAGCGCCTGCTGCGCGAAACGGGGGTGGAAGCGGGGCTGCTGTTCAACGGCGCCCAGCTGCGGCTGGTGGTGGCACCCAAGGGGGAAAGCTCCGGCTATCTCACCTTCCCGCTGGCGGATCTGGCGGAGGTGAGCGGCCGGCTGATGTTCTCGGGGCTGGATCTACTGCTGGGGCAGAGCCATGTGTTCCTCGATCCCGATGGCTACCGCCTGAGCGATGTGCTCAAAAAAAGCCGAAGCTTCCAGGCGGTGGTGAGCAATGCCCTGGCCGATCAGGTGCTGGCGGCGCTGTGGGATCTGCTGCGGGGCTTCCAGCAGGCCGATGAGCTGAGCCAGCGGCAAGACATTGAACTGCTGGGCGACTTGCCCGAGCGGGATGCCCAGCAGCTCTATGGCGGCTTGATCACCATGCTGATGCGGCTGGTGTTCCTGCTCTACGCCGAAGACGAAGCGCTGATGCCCAGCGATGCGGTCTACGAGCAGAACTACAAGCTCAGCGGCATCTACGAGCAGTTGCAGCAGGACGAGAGCGAATACCCCGACACCATGGAGCAGCGGTTCGGGGCGTGGGCCGGGCTGATGAGCCTGTGCCGGCTGGTGTTCGATGGTGGCGGACCCACGGCCGACTACCTACCGGCACGCCACGGCCAGCTATTTGATCCGGCCGTGTACCCCTGGCTGGAGAGCCCGTGGATCAGCGACGGCGTGGTGCTGGCGCTGTTGCGCAACTTGCTGATCGTGAATGGCGAGCGCATCAGCTACCGCGCCCTCGATGTGGAGCAGATCGGCTCGGTGTATGAGGGGATCATGGGCTACGCGGTGCGCCGCATCCCCGGCCGCTGCATCGGCCTCAAGAGCAAGCCCCAGGGGGCCAAGAAACAGCTAACCACGGCGGTGGATCTCGATGCCCTGCTGGCTATGCCCGGCGGCAAACGCAAGGCCTGGCTTGAAGAGGAGGCCGGCACAACTCTGCCGCCGAAATCTGCAACGGCGTTGAAGGACGCCAGCAGCGAAGCCGAGCTGCTGGAAGCCCTGGCCCCGCGCATCAACCGCGAGCTGTTCGATGGCCCCCAGGCGGCCGGCGGCCTGGTGTTCCAACCCACCGAAGAGCGCCGCCGCAGCGGCAGTCACTACACACCCCGTTCACTCACAAGGCCGATCGTGGAGGAGGCCCTGCGCCCCTGGCTGGAGCGCTGTGAGCATCGCCCCACAGCAGCCCAGATCCTCGACCTGAAGATCTGCGATCCGGCTATGGGCTCAGGAGCCTTCTTGGTGGAGAGCTGCCGCTTCCTGGCCGAACTGCTGGAGCTGGCCTGGAACCGGGAGGGTTTGCCTGATGCCCTCAAGCCCGGCGGCCACGCCCACGGCGAAGAACCACTGATCTACGCCCGCCGGCTGATCGCCCAGAGCTGCCTGTATGGGGTCGACAAGAACCCGTTTGCGGTGAACCTGGCCCGCCTCAGCCTCTGGCTGGTGAGCCTGAGCAAGGACGCGCCGTTCACCTTCGTGGATCACGCCCTGAAGTGCGGCGATTCGCTGGTGGGCATGGAGCGATCCGAGATCGAGAAGGCCATCAAGGGCGCCAGCCTGCAGCGCGAGATCCAGATGGCCTATCTCGATCAGGTGCGCCAACAGGAGGCCAGGAGCTTCGCGCTGTTCCATGTCGATAGCCGCAGCGATGCCGACGACGAACAGAAGCGCCAGGCTCTTGATTCGCTGAATGCCAGCACCGCCTACCTGCGCACGGTGGGTGATCTGCTGGTGGCGGCGTTCTTCAACGGCAAGAAGCCGAAAGACCGCGAAGCCCTAAAGAATCTGTATCTGGAGGCCACGCTGCAACACAGCTCAGTGTCGGAGCTGGAGGACGAGCTGGCGGAACCGCTGGAGCGACTTCGCGAGGGCGAGAAGGGCATTCAGCCCCTGCATTGGGGACTCGCCTTCCCGGACGTCTTTAAGAGAGAAAGCCCAGGCTTTGACGTGTTCATCGGCAACCCCCCATATCTAGGAGGGCGACTCATCGCAAGCGCCCTGGGTGATGCCTACACCCCATTGCTTAAAAGTGTCCTGAGGATACGAAAAAGCTCGGCAGATCTTTCAGTTTATTTTGTTGCTAGAGCTTCTAGGGCCATCTCCGAATCCGGGGGAATTGCACTTATCACTACCAAGTCAATCAAAGAGGGAGATACTCGGCCCGTTTTTCAAGACATTCTTGAGGAGATGCAGTTGAGCATCTTCTATGCAACGACATCGAGGCTTTGGCCGGGAGATGCTGGCACTTCTTATGTATCTTTTGCGATGACAAGGGGTGCATACAAGGGACCAAAGCTTTTAGATGGTATTTCTGCGTCAAATATATCATCGTCACTTCAGGCAGAAGATTCAGAGGCTAATCCAATGGTGCTTTTCGGGAAAATTCACGCCTCTCGCGGCATTACATTAATGGGAGAAGGCTTTATTTTATCCCGAAATGAGGAGCAGGAAATAATCGAACTGGAACCCAAGTGTAGAGATGTGATCAAATTCTACACAGGCTCAGAGGATATGCTCAATAGAGTTGGCGAAGAATTCCCCCGCTTTTGCATAGACTATGGCGACATGCCAGAGAACCTGGCATCATCCTACGAACCCACTTTCGCCAGGCTAAAGGCCCTGGTCAAGCCCTCGCGCGACAAGCTATCCAAGCAAATTCACGAGCACTGCTTCTGGAAGCACTGGGACAAAAGATTAGACTTTTTTGCATGCCTATCTGAAGTAAGCGTCGCGATCGTAATACCACGCGTCGCCAAGTATATGCTGCTAGAACGCCATGAAGAAGTTCGCGACAAGCTCTATAGCGATTCAGTGAATGTCTTGGCATGCGGAGACTGGGAAGTTTATTCGGCCCTGCAGTCAAGGGTCCACGAAGCATGGGTGAACAAGTTCAAATCCTCTAGGGATGCTCGTATAATCTATAACGTCAAAAGTTGCTTCAGGACATTCCCGTTGCCAAGGCAGTTAGCCCACTTACCAGTAGAGGCCCCTTCGGCTTCTTGCCTCGAACCGCTTAGGGCCTCGGGTTCAACATACTATCGGCGTCGACTTGATGCAGTCACGAAATACAATGAAGGATTGACCATGATCTACAACCGCTTCCACGATCCATTTGAAACTAGTTGCGACCTCCTGGAGCTGCGCCGCCTCCACAGCGTGATGGATCAGGCGGTGCTAGTCGCCTACGGCTGGAGCGATGTGCCCACCGCCTGCGGCTTCGGGCTCGACTACTTCGAAACCGAAGACAACGCCACGCTCCCCGATGAGCTGCAGGAGCGCATCGACAGCGGCGAACTGTTCTTCTGGGACGCCAGCGACGCGCTGGATTTCCAGGGCCAGCTGCATGCCCATGGCGCCATCACCGGCCGCCGCAAGCTGCCCTGGCGCTACCGCTGGCCCGATGTCGTGCGCGACGACGTGCTCGCCCGCCTGCTGACGCTGAATGCCGAGCGCTACGCCGAGGAGGTGGCCCAGGGGCTGCATGGCAAGGGGGGCAAGAAAGCTGCACCAGCGGCAGCGGGGGACGGGAAACGGCGCGGCCGCCCGCCGAAAGCGGCCCTGGCCACCGATGGACAGCAGATCGGACTGGCCCTATGAAGACCGACCCATGGCCAGCCGCCCGAGACGCCTGATCACCACCATGCCCCGATCCACTGGCCCAACCAGCAAGCCCGCCGCGGAAATCGGCAAAACCACGGCCCGGCGGTTTCCGCTGGTGCACAAGCTGATTCACTTCGCCGATCTGCGCAACTTCTATCGGGAGATGCGGGAAGCCCTGATCTCCGCCAACCGCCGAGCCGGGGCCCAGCAGGGTCTGGTGACCAAGGCCAAGAACAAGATCGCCCTGCTGGAGGCGGAGATGAACCTGCTGGAACAGGAACGGGACGACCTTCTCTCCTATCGCCAACGGGTGGAGGAGGAGGCCAATCAGATATCCGCCGTGCTGCCCCGCCTCAAGGGCCGGTTGTTGCAGGTGCAGCAGATCGAGCAGGCCCTAGAGAACCTGGCCGATATCAAGGAGGCGGTCGACCAGCAAGAGCGTGCCCATGGTGGCCCCACCGGCCAGTCGATCCAGGATCTCAAGCTTGCGGTGGAGCGGCTACTGGAGCGGGCCGATGCCGTTGAGTTCTTCGAGGAATCGATCGATGACGACCAAGCCTGAGCCCCGCCGCCGCCGCGGCACGCCGATCAGCGACAGCCTTGGCGCCGATCTCCACACCCTGGGCACCGTCCTTGCCAACCACACCCGCGGCCTCGACGACTACCTCCAGCGCCAAGCCGGCCGGATCGAGGAACGCCATGGCAATCTCCTTTCTGAATCCGCCGAAATCCTCCTACCCCCGGGGCAGGATCTCGATACCCTCACTGCCGGGGAGTTGCAGAACATCTGCCGGCAGCAGCGGTTGCGTGGATGGTCGAAGCTGCGCCGCAGCGAACTGATCGCCTTCCTCAAGGAGAGGTTGGGCACTGAGCTGGAGGCCCCAGCCATCTCAGCGCCTTCCTATCCCCACGATGCCAACCGCATCGAGCGTTTGCTCCTGCTGTTGCTGCAGAAACTAGGCACCGCCACCGAAGTGATCAATGACGCCTGGCAAGGGCAAGGGGACCAAACTGCTGGCCAGCCTGGCTCCGCGAGCACAATGGAACGATGAGCCTCGCCCTTGCCAAGCCCCAGCTGGACGCCATCGCCGACGCCTGCCGGCGGCATCACGTGGCGCGACTGGATGTGTTTGGCTCGGTGCTGAGGCCCGATTACCGGCCTGGAGAAAGCGACATCGACCTGCTGGTGGAGTTCCTGCCACTTGATCCCGGCAGGCTCTACAAGGCCTACTTCGCTCTCCTCAACGACCTGCGCCTGGGCCTGGCTACGGAAGTCGATCTGGTGATGGCCGATGCCGTCCGCAATCCTTACGTCAAACAAAGCATCGAGGCCAGCAAGCAGCAGATCTATGCAGCGTGACCCCCGGGCCTATCTCAGCGACATCCTGGAGGCCGCAGCTGCCATTCAGGAAGCAACGAGCACGATTGATGAAGCTGGCTATGGCAACTCGAGGCTGATTCGCTCGGCCGTCGAGCGTGAGTTCATCATCATCGGTGAAGCCTTGAAGCTGATCTCACAGCGAGATCCACAACTATTCGCGGCGATCCCAGAAGGGCGACAAATCATCGACTTCCGCAACCTGCTCACCCACGAGTATCTGAATGTGAGTGTTCAGGTGGTCTGGGGTGCCATCCAAACGGATCTGCCAGTTCTGATCGACCACTGCACGCAGCTGCTCAGCCAGCTCAACGTGGAACTCACCTGAACCATGACCTCCTCCGCCGAAATCCGTCAACATCTCGTCGATGCCCTTCGCATCGACTTGATCGGACCCAGTTGGGATGACGTCGCTCGGCGCCATGAACAGATCAACCAACCGCCATCGGTGCGTTACACCACCGGCTTCCTGGTGCCCCATGTGTTTCAGCAGGAGGCCGGCCGCACCACAAAAGAAGAGCAGCTTTCTTTCTCCGATCTCGCTGGGGAAGAACCCAGCAACGACGCCTCCAATCGCCTGGAGAAGAAAGAGAAAGAAGACGACGCCAACGACACCCTCGATCAGGCCAACACCCGCCGCAGCTGGTTTCCCTCCTCCCTTGGCCTGAGCTTTATCGCCAATCAGGGCGCCAGCTTGGTGGTGGTTGTGAGCTGGGGGGATTACAGCGCACCTGTAGAAGGAGACAAAGACAAGATCTGGACCCGCACGCCCCAGCGTCAAAGCATCAGTTTTGAAATTGATGCTCCCGGCACCAGCCCAGATATCCCTCTGGAAGGCAATCCACAAGGCTTGTGTCTGCGCTGGATCGCCCGGCCGGCACCAAAAAAGCTCAACTATCCAAGCGATCAACTTTCTGTCTCGCTCTTTCTGCTCAACAAGCGCGAGTCACCGCCCAAACAGATCCGTTATCGCGATCCAGTCACGGCTTTCCAGGCGGAGCTCTCGCTCCGTTGCCAAGCAGGCTTTCCGCCCCGCCGCGATGCGCTGCAGCAGGCCGCCAAGGATCCCGATGAACGCCTGGCGGCCCTTCAATACCGGCGCGATTACTGCTTTGCCAGCGGTCACAACGTTGCAGTAATTGCTGCCGATATCCCAGAAGGCAACCCTGCCATCTGCCACACCCTCACCACCACCTGGCTACCAACAGCCCGGGTCTACCGCACGCTGCCAGAGCCACCCGCCGGCACCAACGTGCCGATGGATATGGAGGCCCTAGCGGATCTAGCCCGGAGCGAACGCATCGGGCAGGAGCTGATGCCGATGGTGAAGGCCTACCGGGCATGGATAACCCAGCAACCCAAACACCCCATTAGCGATCCAGCTCAGAACGAAACCGCCAAGCAGCTCCGGGCCCAGGCAGAAGACTGCGCCAGGCGCATTGAAAGCGGGATCAAGCTGCTCAGTGATCCCTTGGTGCGAGAGGCCTTCCGCACCATGAACCTGGTGATGGCCCGCGCCAGCCGGCAGCGGAGTGCCTTCAGCGCCAAGGTGCCGCCCGATCAAATCGGCATTGCACCAAACACCCGCAGCCCCAAGTGGCGCTTCTTCCAGCTGGCTTTTGTACTGATGAACCTGCCTGGTCTCGCCACACCAGACACCCCAGAAGGCCGGTTAGATCGTGAAGCCGTTGAACTGCTGTTCTTCCCCACCGGTGGCGGCAAAACCGAGGCCTACCTGGGTCTTGCCGCGTTCACCCTGGTGCATCGCCGCCTGCAGAACCCAGGGATTGAATCAGCCGGCCTCACCGTGTTGATGCGCTACACCCTGCGGCTGCTCACCCTCGATCAGCTCGGCCGTGCTGCCACCTTGATCTGCGCATTGGAGCTGGAGCGGCTCAAGCGCGCTGAACAAGATTTCCCCTATCCGCTGGGTGAATGGCCCTTTGAGATCGGCATGTGGGTGGGCAAGGCCGCCACGCCAAACAAGCTGGGCGGTCCGGGCGACAGCGATCAGCAATCCACCCATGCCGTTCTCAACAACTGGAAATCAGGCAAGCGCGAGCGTCCGATCCCGATCGAAACCTGCCCCTGGTGCAACCGACCCCTGCAGCCTGAGGGGTTTCATCTGCTGCCTCCCAAGAATCCCGATCGGCTTGAGATCTACTGCCGCGAGCCCAGATCGCCAGAAGCCAAACAGGAATTTGCCCACATGGGTCCGTGCGCTTTCCACAAGGGCACACCACTACCGGTGCTGCCGGTGGATGAGCAGATCTACCGCCGCCTGCCCTGCTTCCTGATCGCCACGATCGATAAGTTCGCTGCCCTGCCTTGGGTTGGTAAAACCTCGTCCCTCTTTGGCAATGTCAGCACTTATCAGTTGCCCACCGGCAGTGGCGCTGCAGGTTTCTGGGGGCCATCTGAGAAGGCGGCTGGTGGGCTCAAGATTCCCCACGGCCGGCTGCTGCCACCAGCGCTCGTCATCCAGGACGAACTTCATCTAATCAGTGGACCGCTCGGCACCCTCGCTGGCCTCTATGAAACGGTGATCGAGGCTCTGATGCGTCCAGACGCCTCCACGCCGCCGCCCAAGATCATCGCCTCCACCGCCACCGTGCGTAGGGCTGAGGCTCAGATCAAGGCCCTATTTGCCCGCAGCCAGGTGCGCATCTTTCCGCCGCCAGGCCCGGAGCGTGATGACAACTTCTTCTCGCGCACGATTCAAGATCGAGACCAAGCCCGTCTCTACGTAGGTCTCTCCGCGCCGGGCCGAAATCTCAAAGGCGTGCTGCTGCGCTCCTACCTGGGCCTGATGGCTGCAGCTCAGAAGGGCTGGAACGACAACAAGGCCATGGGTGCAAGCAACCCAGCCGATCCCTACATGACCCTGCTTGGCTACTTCTCCAACCTCAAGGAGCTGGGCGTCACCCGCAGCATCTTGGAAGACGAACTCGGTGGCCAGCTGGAACAATTTGCCAAAAACCGAGCCCTTGATATGGAGGGCTTCATTAACCCTTTTGCTACTCGTAAGCGGCCCAATGAACCGCAGGAGCTCACCTCTCGCGTCAACACCGCCAAGATCAGCAGCACTAAAGATCGGCTCTCCAAGCCCTACGTCGATAAGGACCACCTCGATGTGGCCCTAGCCACCAACATGATTTCGGTGGGCCTCGACATCTCTCGCCTGGGTCTGATGGTGGTGCTCAACCAACCGAAAACCGCCGCCGAGTACATCCAGGCCACCAGCCGCGTTGGCCGCCAGCTCAGCGACATCCCGGAGCAAAACAAGCCGGGGCTTGTGCTGGTGCTGCTCAACCCCAACCGCCCAAGGGATCGCTCCCATTTCGAGCTGTTTCCCTACTGGCACCAAACCTTCTACCGCCATGTGGAGGCCACCAGCTGCACACCCTTTGCCAGCCGTGCCCTTGATCGCGGCCTACCTGGGGTGGTGGTGGCTATGGCCCGCCACAGCGATCCAGCCCTAGCTGGTGCCAAGGGCGCTATGGCAGCGGACGCCCTGCAAGCCATCAAGGCTCAGATCGCCAAGGCTTTGCAGGAGCGCTGTATTGCCACAGGCGCTGCCGATGACAGCCTCGATGAACACCTACCCACCGAAGTGCGCGATCACGTGATCGATCTGCTGGAAGCTTGGTGGAAGCTCACCCAAGAGCCAGAGGCCAAGCTGCAGTACTGGACCCATGAAGAGAAGGGCGCTGGTGCGGGTTTGCTGCACACATCCCTCGATAACGACCCGATCTACCAAACGGAGGGCTACAAGCAGTTCAACACCAACTGGAGCCTGCGTGATGTGGAGCCTTCTGCTCCGATCCGGATGGTGAACTTCAGGGAAGAAATCACAGCCGACGACTGAGCCCAGTAGCCACCACCCCCATGCCCGCCTCCACCCGCCGTAAAGCTGCTCCCCCGCCCCTCGGCGAAGCGCGTCAAAGCCAGGTGCTCCAGCTCTACGGACCTGGCGCCATGGTCGACCTGCCCGACTACTCCCTACTGATTGGGGGATTGGATTTCTGGAATAACAAAGGTTGTGATCTGATCCACGAGCCGCGGCTGCTGCAGTTGGTGCGGCAGGCCACCGGGATGGCCCGGGTTGACCTGCGCACCCCGCCCAAGGAGGTGGATCCGCTCAAAAATGTCAGCGGTTCAATCAAGGCGTTTCGCTTTCCCGAGTGGTCCGTGGCTCAGAAGGTGAGCGAGCGGATGGCCTTTGGTATTCCCTGCCGGGCCAGGCCCCTGGTGCACTTCAACGATGGCTGCATCTCGGACTGGCGCACCTATCAAGACGATGAGGGCAAGTACCCGGTGGTGCCGGTTCGCTTCGTGATGGCCTGCCCCCATGGCCACCTCAGCGACATCCGCTGGCGCGACTTCTGCTTTCGCCAGTTCGGCTGCAAGAACAGCGAACGCCTCTACCTGCTCGAAGCCGGCACCGGCAACGACTTCACCCAGATCTATGTGCAGTCAGAGGGCGGCACAACCCGCAAGCTCGCTGATGCCTTGGTCACAGAAATGAGCCCCCTAGGTCTTTGCCAAGGGCAAACGCCCTGGTTGGGCCGCAACGCCCGCGACCCTGACAAGTGCAAAACCGATGGAGAGCCCACCCAAAACCGGCTACTGGTGCGCTCTGCCACCAACGCTTACTTCACCGAAACCATCTCGGTGATCTCCCTGCCGGAGGAAGCAAATTCCCTGGCAAAACGTGTCACCGAACTCAAGGACGACCTCGCCTTGATCGAAGCGGAAGCCGATGTATCAGCAGCCCTCAAATTCAACCCACGCCTCAAAAGCGCCTTCGTTGGTGTGGATCCCGCGCTGCTCTGGCAAACGATCGAGGCTCAACGGGGAGGCATCACCGGCCAGGCAGCCCAACCCAAAGATGAGGAGCTGGCCCTGCTGATTGGCCCGATGGATGGGGTCTCCAGTTCTGCAGAAGGGAGCCTCTTTGAGGCCGATCAATGGCAGCCCCCCAACCCGCCAGCCTGGTTCAGCAAAGCCATCAAACGGGTGCTGCTGGTGCACCGCCTGCGGGAGGTGCAGGCGCTAGTGGGCTTCACCCGCTTCACGGCTCGCACCAGCAGCCTCGGCGGCTTGCCGATCGACACCACCAAGGTGAACCGCCGAGCACCGCTGGCCAATGATCTGCGCTGGGTGCCGGCGAGTGAGAACAAGGGGGAAGGGATTTTCATCGAGTTCGATCCCGCCACGATCAAGGCCTGGGCGGCCAGTGATCCGGTGCAAATGCGAGCCGGTCAATTCACCAAGGCCTTCGAGAACGAATGGCTCGCGTCGCGTGGTCTCGACGAAAAACAGTTCCCTTTCCCAGGAGCTCCCTACCTCTTGCTGCACAGCCTCAGTCACCTGCTGATCACGGAGATGGCACTGGAGTGCGGCTATGGCGCCAGCTCCATACGGGAGCGCATTTACGCCAACGACGAGATTGGCTATGGCATCTTGCTGTTCACCAGTAGTTCCGGCTCGGAAGGCACCCTGGGCGGCCTGGTTGGGGCCGGCAAGCGGATCGTCAGTTATCTGGACAAGGCCTTTGAGCGCGGCCAGCTCTGCAGCAACGATCCCTTCTGCTCCGAGCACGACCCCAACCACCCCTTCGACATTCGCCCTACCCACGGCGCCGCCTGCCATGGCTGTGAATTGATCGCCGAAACCTCCTGTGAAATCCGCAACGAGTTCCTCGATCGGGCCCTGGTGAGCCCCACCGTTTCATTCGACCCTGAAACGGGTGATCCGTCCTTCTGGGAGTTCATCAACGCATGAGCCTCACGCTGCCAGCCCAGACACTTCGGGGCGTAGCGATTGATCTACGGCGTCTGAACTACACGCCCACCAGCTGGCAGGGACTGCTCTCTACTCACAGCGAAGCGATCCGCCTCCAGCTCGAGCCGCTACTGGTGGAGATGGTGCGAGAGGGGGCCCATCCCCGCCTGATGGCGTTGCTGCTTGATCGCCTCGCTGATGCGCAAGAGGCACTTCAAACAGAGCGAAACGGCTGGAGTTTCGTCTGGTCTGGCCCGGATCCCCTCCATGCCAAAACAGCCGACACCTTTGCCACGGTGGATCAACTCATCGGTGAAGCGCGCTGCAGCCTGTTGATCGCCACCTACAACATCGGCCTCAGCAGTGAGTTTCGTGCCTTGTTCGCCTCCATCGCAGATCGCTTAGCCAATGGTCAGCTGAACAGAGTCGACCTGTTCTTCCATCCCAAGCAGATTGAAGATCGCCTGGGCGCTGACCCGCTAGCAACGATCTCAACATGGTTTAACCGGGAAGTCTGGCCTTGGCCCGCAAAACCTCATGCCTACGTGGACCGACGGCTGATCTCAGGCTCGGCTGAGCGTTGTTACCAACATGCCAAGATTGTCATTGCTGATGCAACAACACCTGAGGCCAAAGCCATTGTTACCAGCGCCAACTTTAGTGAAACGGCACAGCGGCATAACTTTGAAGCTGGCTGGCTGACAAAATCCGTCCCAAGGGTTCAGGAGATCCAAAGGCAATTTTCCATGGCCGTTGATCAAGGACTTTTTCTGCCTCTTGAATTTGCCGCCTAGAAATTAATTGCATGGTGCACATCTAAATAAACTGTGTGACTGGCATGGCCAGTCCTCGCGCCGCGTCAATGATCGGGTCATGCGCTCCTGTCTGGCATGGGATCGACGCTGGCCAAGCGAGCACATGGGGCTGGGCTACCTGTTGCCCCCTTGGGAACCCAGCAGAGAGCCATCAAC
The DNA here is from genome assembly GCF_024345835.1 of Synechococcus sp. HJ21-Hayes. Classification (GTDB taxonomy): domain Bacteria; phylum Cyanobacteriota; class Cyanobacteriia; order PCC-6307; family Cyanobiaceae; genus Vulcanococcus. Next base: position 37,005 of record NZ_JAGQBW010000002.1, read on the forward strand.
GCAATTCTGAGATCCGGCAACTATCACCAAAAGAGCCCCGCAGCTGGTAGCGATCACCCTGTTTCGTCCCACTCACTTTGCCCCAACAACGTTGTCGCAAAGCGCAGCGATCATTCGCTGCTTGGCGTACTGCTCTCCTGCATCGCTGCTACTGGTCGCAATGGGTACGGCCCATCCATGCCAATGCCCCGGCTTGGTGTTGGCCATGTACCGATCCCTCACGGCCATCCTCATCGTTGCGCAATCCACCGCCACCTCAGTGTGGAGACTGCGATTGCAGCGCATCGCGGTGGTGCGGATGCTGGTGCCTGGGATGAGCTTCCAGTCGGGCCAGTAGTAGGAGCACTCCTCACGCTGCATCCCTGGCTTCATCAGCCAGGTGCTGGCGGCCTCAACTCTTTGCTGCTCTCGCTCTATTTGCGTCAATGCCTTGGACTCTGGGGCACCTTGCGGGAAGGTTCGCCATTTCGCGTTTTCGACGCTCTGGCGTTGTTGTTCAGCGGCCTCCACTTGTCGGATTCGTTCAAGACTTTGGGATAGCCCTGGCTGGACCTGCTGCGCTGAGGCAATAGGGCCGAGCACCAACGTCAAGACAAGCAGGCTGATGGGGCAGGGGCTGATCTTGGGACGCACTGGTAGTGCCGCGGAAGCGCTGACCTAGCTCTACTACGCGCCCCTCACGCCGGTGAGGGCATTCCCCCCTCAGGGTTCCCATCCCTCACCTGCTCCCAAGCGGTTCCTCTCAACCCAGCTGGCCGCAGCCTCGAGCCCGCAGCAGGGCAGCCTCAGAGGCCACGAACGAGTAGGCGCTGCTGGTAGCTGGGTATTTGGGGCAATCGCCACCAGGCCGTCAAACACCCACCTAAATCCCTCGTCCAGTCCTCGCGCTGCGTCAAGGATCGGGCCATGCGCCCCGGTGGGGCGTCCTTGTCGCAGCGCTGCGGCGGGCCGTTGGGGGTGGGGTTCTCTGCCGTCCCCAGATGGCTGCCCCCCTTTCCCGCTCTGCCCTCCGTGCCCGTGATGCCTTGGTGCTGGAGCACCTCTCCCTGGCAGATGCCGTTGCTTCAGCTATAGCCCGCCGCTTCTTCCCTTTGGTTGAGCGGGAGGATCTGATCCAGGTAGCTAGAGAAGCCCTGCTCCGCTCCGTGCTGCGCTGCAAAGCAGGTGAGCCGCCAGAGCCCTATCTGCGCCGCTGCATCTCAGGTGCCCTGCAGCATCACCTGCGCGATCGGGTGCGGCTGGTGCGCATTCCACGCCGGCTGCATGAGCAGGGTCAGTGCCCCCTGGGTCATATCAGCCTTGATGGCCACGCCGCTGGCGAGCCGTGCCTGCTCGATCAGCTGGCGGCCCCAGAGCAAGAAGCAGCCGGGCCCGCTGATGATCTGGCGCTGGAGCAGCTAGTAGATCAGCTGCCTGCGCCGCAAGCTACGGCCCTGAGGCTCACCGTCCTTGAGGGCCTATCGCTCCGGCAGGCAGCAGAGCAGCTGCAAATCAGCGCCATGTCCGTGCAGCGGGCCCAGAAGAAAGCTCTTGAGGCCCTGCGGCAGCAGCTGGTGGGCGGGGGCTGAGGCCCCTCCTCACCAGTCACTGCTGGAACACCAGCGTGGAGAGCGGCCACCAGCCGCTGCCACCCTCGTCGTAGGCCAGCTCCACCATCGGGTCGGCATCACTGCTGTCTCCCGCCAGGCTGAGCACGGTGGCGCCGCTCTCTGGGCTGATCAGGTCGCGCCAGCAGCGCGAGCCAACCACCGGCAGGGGTGCCTTGGTTTCAGTCATGGTTCAGGGGCTCACCATCACCCGGTTGCCAGCGCCGCTGTTGCTCACCGCCGCAAACTGACGACGCTGGGGCGACCAGCAGAGCGAGCGCCAACCCAGATCTGCCGGGGAGCTGCGCACCGTCCAGCTGAGGCCATCGCCGCTGGTCATGATCCGGTTGCCGGTGCCGCTGCTGGCCGCCGCTACCAGCAGCTCCCGCTGCGGCGACCAGCAGAGGGAGGTCCAGGCGTTGTCGGCCGCCGAGCTGCGGCTGCTCCAACTGATCCCATCCGGGGAGGTCATCACCCGGTTGCCCTTGCCGCTGCTGCTCAGCGCCACCAGGAAACCCAGCTCAGCCGCCCAGCAGATCGCCGTCCAGTTGTTGGTGGTGGCCGCTGTCCGCAGGGTCCAGTTGCGGCCATCGCTTGAGGTCATCACCCGCTGGTTGCCGCCGGTGCTGCTCACCGCCACCAGCAGCCCCAGCTGAGGCGCCCAGCAGATGGAGCGCCATTCCTGATCTGCAGCAGCCTGGCGGGCTGTCCAGGTGAAGCCATCGCTGCTGGTCATCACCCGGTTGCCTGTGCCGCTGCTGGCCACGGCCACCAACAGTCCTAGCTCTTGCGCCCAGCAGATCGAAGTCCAGTTGTTGTTGGCTGGCGTCTGGCGCAGGGTCCAGCTGCGGCCATCCGCTGAGGTCATCACCCGATTGCCAAGGCCGCTGTCGCTTACGGCGACAAACAGCCCCAGCTCTTTGGCCCAGCAGAGAGCTACCCAGTTCTGATCGGCTGCTGATGGCTGGGTGCTCCAGCGGATGCCATCGCTTGAGGTCATTACCCGGTTGCCCGTGCCGCTACCCGCTACGCAGGCGTAGAGCTGCAGCTCCGGCGACCAGCAAATCGCTTGCCAGCTGATATCCGCCGCCGAGCGCACAGTCGACCAGAGCACCCCGCTGATCCCAAGCACCGGCGGAGGGTTGAGCAGCTCCGCCAGCACCGCTGCCGGCAGCTGATAGGTGCCGGCCTGGGGCCCGGTGGAGCGGGTAATCGCCAGCAGGTCGCTTGCTTGAAGCGTCATCAGTTCAGCGCTCAGGGCAGGGCCGGCAGGGTGCTCAGGTCCAGCGGCATGTAGTCGCCGGCTGGCTGGGCGGTGGCCAGCGCAGCCTGTAGCTGGGCCGCATCCACCACCCGCCCAGGGGTGCCCTCCCCAAGAGCCGACGGATCTGCCAGCTGCACAACACCGGCAGCAGCGGTGGATGCGGGCCCAACGCTGAGCAGCGGTTGGGCGGGATCGCTCTCATCGACGTCCAGCGGAGCGGCCACCTGGATCCGGATCACACCCGCGCCATCGGGGCCCAGGGCGGCATTGGCGCTCCATGTGGTGCCGTCAAACAGCAGCAGGTCTCCCTGGGCTATCTCCTGGCCGGCGATGCCGCTCCAGCTGGCCAGGGCAGGACCGCCGGAACTGGCCAGGTACACATCCCCGACTGCAGCATCTGCCGGGGCCTCGCTGGTGGTGGGGTCGATCGCACCCCGGTAGGTGAGGGCACCGGAGATGGCGGCATGGAGGGTGCCATCGGCATCCACTGAGAGGTTGGTGCCCGGCTTGATTGCACCAATCGCTGCTGTGGTGGCGGGGCTGAGCATGAATGCCTTGACCTCATCAGCCGTGGCCCGGAATGGCGTGCTGCCGCGCTGCACCAGCAGCAGGTCGCTGGGCTGGGGCAGGGAGCGGCTGGCGGTGCGGCTCTCGGTGGTGGTGGCCATGGCGATCAGTAGAGAAAAAGAGTTGGGCGATCAGTGCTCGGGTCAGGTCGGCAGGGGGCCAAGCAGGCGCAGGTCCAGCGCGAGCAGCAGCACCCCATTGCCGGCGGTGGCACTGATGAGCGGCGCCAGAGCTTGCACCGAACTGACGCCCCCGGCTGGGGGCGGTTCAGGGGTGCCGCCGTCCTGCAGCTGGGCCTGGCCCAGGAAGATCACCCCCTGCGGCCGGCTGCTGCTGCGGCATTGGGCCGTCAGCTCGGCCAGCACAGCCGGATCGGAAGTGGCCATCGGCGCCAGGGCAGTGCTGCTGAGCTGTTGCCAGCCCCCAGCCAGGAATGCGTTGGCTCGGTTGCAGTTGGCCGTGATCAGAGCAGGGCATCACCCAGCTCCAGGGCAGCGAGATCAGCAGGATCGCCGCTGGCAACACCAGTGCCCTCGCTGGTGGCTGTACTGCTGCCGCTGGCCTGGGCTTCCAGTGCCGTGGCTTGCTCCACCAGCTCGGCTTTGGTCTGGCTGCTATCGAGCTCCACGCCGTAGACGCTGGAGCAGTAGTCGACGATCTGGGCCTTGGTCATGGCCTGGAAGTCGGTGGGCTCAGAAGCCAGCAGGGCTTCTTCGTCGCTGGTGGCGGTTTCCGTTGACTCCAGCGGCTCGGCGGTCGGCGTGGTCTCATCCGGTGCCGAGGCGGGTTCTGTCGCTTCCGGTTGCTCCAGTTCGAGATAAAGCGCATCCACCAGCTCCGTTGATGGCTGCGGCTCCGGTTCAGGTTCCGAAAGTGGTTCTGGCTCTGGCTCGGGCGCAGCTTCTGCCGGCTCCGTGTGCAGCTGCCAGCCCAATGCCTGCCAGCCGGCCAGGTGCACCGGCCAGATCGAGCGGCTCTCGCCGTCCTTACTGATCAGCAGCTGGCTGGGCGGCAGCAGGGATTCATCGCCTACGGCTGAATCCGGGGTGACAGTGAGCCGCTGCTCCGGGCCCGAGAGGTGAACCGGCGTGGAGGCAGGGTTGTTGCTGTCGAGGGGTTGCAGCAGCTCCAGCGGCAAGGCCTCAGAACCCGCCGCCAGGGTCAGTGACTCCAATGGGTTACTCATGGCACTCACCTCAAAGCCCCTGGTTGGCAGTCAGCGCCACGCACATCCCGACCGGTGTGCTCGGAGAGATCACAGCGCGGGCAAGCCGCAGGCAGGGCGGCGTAACCAGTTCGCTGTCGGCTGGATTCAGCAGCAGGGCAGCACCGCTGATGCTTGCCTCCACCTTGCCGCCAGCGGCGGGGATAGCGACCGCAGCGGCAGTGATCCAGCTGCCGGCGGTGCCATCAGCCAGCAGCGGTGCTAGCTCCAGGGTCACGGTCACCGCGTCGCTGTGGCCGGGGTGAGAAGCCACCAGCACAAAGGAGCAGGAGGCATCGAGGTCGGTGCCGAGATTGATGACATCGCCGCTGCTGCGGCTGTGCTCGTAGCAGTCGGTTGCCGAGTGGTTGATCCAGCCGACGAGCACCGTCTGGGCATCGAGCAGCCGGGTGGCTTGGGTGGTCATGGATGGAACTCCAGTGAAAGGAACAAGGAGCAGCGCTGCCGTTGGCTCGGCTATCGCGCGCTACGGATTTGGAAGGTCCAGCGTCAGGCGTTCAGGTAGGCGCTGGCAGGTGGTGGCAGGCAGTTGCTCAAACCACCAGCGGCATGGGCGCCACGTTGTAGAGGCGTGCCGCTGCCTTGCGGTTGCAGACCGCAAAACCCACGTACCAATCCACCCGCGTGCGGAACACCGGTGCGTCATGCACCTCCCCGAAATCACGCACCGCAATGCCATACCTGCCCTCAAACGGACCCTGCAGGCCGCAAACCGCCGCATCACCCAGCACGCAGCAGTAGATCGAGGTGGTGCCTGCCGGTTCGTCGTAGCCCAGTACGGCATGGCCCTCGGCGTCTTCCTCCACCAGCAGGATCTCGATCCCCTCGAAATAGTGGCGGCCGTCGATCACCTCATAAAGCTCCCCGCCGGCCTGTCGGGAGGCGGTGCTGATCTGGCGGCGGGCCGCCTTACTGGCGATCAGCACCTTGTCGCCCCCGTAGCCGATCACGCTGTCGCTCAATGCCTCAAGCGCCAGCAGGTTGAGCGTGCTGCCGCCGTTGTCGATTGTCTGCTCGTCTCCAGGTGCCAACCGCTTGCTCAGGCCGTTGAAGGCCCGCGGATCAAAGGCGTCATCGCCGTTGATGATCGCGGCTTCCAGCGTCAGACGCATCGAGCGCACCTTCATCTCGGTTTGGGCAGCTCGGGCCTCGGGGCCCTGCAGATCAACGATCGAGCGGTCCACATCCAGATCACCGCCAAATAGGTGCACAAACTCCGAATCGGAGTTGATGACGCCATAGCTCTGGCGGTAGCCCTCGTTCACCGCCCGAAAACCCACGCGGGGGAGTTTCGTTTCAGCCGGGAAGCTCAACGAGCCACCTACAAGGTTGCGGAAGGGCAGGCGGCGCAGCAGCTCCCCCTCAGCAAAGGTCTTGAGCACCGCCAGCTGTTCCGCGCGGCGGGCATATTTCTGCGCCTCGATCAAGGTCAGGCCCAAGGGCACTCTCCCGGGGCCTTGCCCCAGTGACAACAGGATCTGTTGCCAGGTGCCGTCAGGACGATCGGTTGGTGGTCAGCTCAGGCCATGGATGGGGTGGTGCTCACTCCTCGGCAGCTCAGCAGCAGCGCCCTGGCCGAGATGCCGTGTGAAGCACGAGCGCATGTACTGACAGTTCATTGCGGTCAGTCCGCACCAGCCGGTTTATCGGTGATGCGCCAGTGCCGCTGAGGCTGCTGCAGGGGCGGTTGTGCGTTGGAGATCAGACAGGAGCTGGTGTTTCGCTTAACCCGATTGGGATTGCTGCAGGGGCATGGGGGGATCGATAAGGGGTGTTGAGTTATGGGTTTTTCAACAACATTCAGTGGTTTCCCGCCATAACCGGCGACTTTTCCACAGGCTGAACGCCCAAGACCCCGCTGCTGGCGCCAGCAGTGCAGCCCCCGCTGTGGAAAAGCCCTCTCCTCTTGACCGGCGGCAGCGGGGAGTTTTGGCCTGCCCAAGAGGAACAGCAAGCCGCCAGGAAGGCAGTTCAGGACTTGCTTCTCACGGAGAGACACGGCCTTGTCGGACTGGTTTTGCTGCTTTGACGCTGGTGCGGTGCTCGTGACTTGATGGGTGCACTGCCGTGATGAACGCATGAGCCAAATCCCCGACCATCTGCCTGTCCACGTGAGCGTCGTCAATGAGTTCCCGGAGGACCTGTACCAGGCGATGCGGGAATTCATCAGCAGCCATCCCAACTGGGACCAGTACCGCCTGCTGCAGGCAGCGCTTGCGGGCTTCCTGTTCCAGCACGGCTGCAAGGACCGTGCCGTGAGCCGCCACTACCTCGACGGTTTGTTCCAGCGCGATCCGGCTACTACGGCGCGGCCGATCTCCCACAACTGATGGAGCTGGCGACGTGGTGATTTCCATTGCAGGCCTGGCCGGCACGCGCATCCGGCGGCGACGCAGCCAGCACCAGCTGGTGGGGCAGTGCTGCGACCGGTTGCGGCCTTCTTTCCTGCGCCGGCGGCTGGAGCAGCTCCTGCCGCTGCACACCGCGGCTGGAGCGGCTCTGGTGGACTGGCGCTGGGACAGCGTCTGTCAGCGGGTGAATGGGGTGGTGCTGCAGGACAACGAGCTCCTGCCCTTCCGCTGGTGGCCCAGCCTCAATCGCTTTGAGCTGCGCGCGGCGATCATGCAGATCAGGCCGTTGGGCTAAGGCCCAGCAAGCTGCCATCTCTGGTGGTGGCAGCTGCAGCCGCTCCGCAGGCTGAGCAAGCCAGCTCGATCCGCCAAGCCTTCTTTCACCTTGTCGCCAAGGGCAGAACTAAGGCGCGGCGCCTGTTCCTCGATGGCGAGGGTCAGATCTGCGCCGCTTTCCACTGGCTGCCGTCTGAGCAGGCCCTGCTGCTGGCGCACAATCAGCAGCTGATCTGGGGTTCAGCCGCCTGGGTGATTGTGCTTTCAGAGCGCATCTGCGAGCCCGAGGGACAGCGGGTTTGGGCTGCTGACCCAACCACGGCTGCCGCTGGTGCCTGGGCCTTACAGCGACTCCAGCCAAGAAAACAAAAGGCGGTGCTTATTCATGCCCTTGATGGAGGCGACCGGAACGGCCTTCACATGCACGTCAGGGTGCTGGGCCAGGACGATATCCACGGCATGGGCCTCATCAAGGGCCTGCACCATCTCGATGCCATCGCCCAAAGAACCAGAGAAGAGCACGGCGTAGTGGATGGGGTCTCCCGATCAGCAGCCTTCATTGATAGCAATGGAGGTGCCGGACGCCAGCACCTGGGTGCGAAATCGGCTGAGAGGCCATTGAGCTGGGGCTGGGCTACGGCGGTGAGATACGCCAAGAGGTGCATGCTCAGACTTGGCCAAGAGCAACGATCGCAGCTGTTGTAGGAGCAGGGTCTGTTTATAGCTGGAAGCAATAGCGTTGACCACTCCAACTCTCGCCTTGTGTATCGGGCTGGACAGGTGGTTTGCAGACCCGAGAACCACAGCTAGCCTTAGCTCACAGCAACTCAAAAGTCATGTGAGAGATGGAGTTGGTGAGATTATGGAATGGGCGTCTACCTTGGTTACCGGAAATAGGCAGGACGATCCGAATGGTTCTCGGAACCATCCAATAAAGAGTTAGGTCTTACAAAAAGGAGTCGTCATGAAAATCAATTCTCTGTCCCCATGCATCACGTCCAACAAGGTTGAGGAGTCACGCGATTTCTACGTGAAGCACTTTGGTGCAAACGTCACCTTCGATTGTGGATGGTACGTCAATCTCGAATTTGACGGAGGCGCTTCCGTTCAGTTCATGGCGCCGCAGAACGACCAGCCCGCTTGCAATCCGACAGGGCTGATGTACAACTTCAGCGTTTCGGATGTCGATGCCGAGTATCAGTCACTCACGGCATCCGGTCTGGTTGCCATCATGCCCATTGAAGAGCACCCTTGGGGGGATCGTGGCTTTGCCGTTCAAGACCCGAACGGCATCGTTCTATACGTCTATTCTGAACGCGACCCAAGCCCTGAGTTCAAGCAATATTACAAGTCCTGACGCCATGGCCGCCGACCGCATCTCGAAACTTCTCGATGACATATGACTTCTCAACCCAGATCGCTTCGAACTTGTGCAAGAACTGAGGGAAATCATCCTTGGTTTGGATTCCTCCGTGTCCGAGGAAGTGAAATACGGCGGGTTCTTGTTTTCCGCTGACCAGCCGTTTTGTGGTGTCTTCTCCTACGCAAAGCACATTTCGTTGGAGTTCGGTACAGGCGCATCACTTCCAGACAATTTCAACGTACTGGAAGGTAAGGGAAACATACGCAGGCACATAAAGCTGTTATCGGCGCAGGACATTTCGGAGAAGCACGTTCGTGAGTATCTCGTTTTGGCCCTCAAGGCGTCGGCTAAGCCATGAGACCCAACCACAGCGTCAACTCGGACGCCCGACTCCGCTGCGCTCCGTCGGGCGCCGGTTACGCTGGCCGTTAGCTGGATGCTGACAGCCCTGAGTAAGTCATAGCAGCAAGACCTACAGTGAGGCAGTCCGAAAATATGCTAGATATACAAGATATTTCATCCCTGCTCTTGAATGGACTACGGAAAGCTTGCTATTGAGGCTGCAAAGATTGGATTGAACCCTACCGGCTACCTCTTAAGCCAGATAGCCGAATCAACGTCGAGGAATGTAACACATAGTGACGCTGCCGCTGATAAGGAGCTCACCACGCTTCGCATTGAGGCGGAGAGACAAGAGTTGCAGATGCGGATTTCCGAAGCCCAAGCCAGAGTTGCACAGGAGATTGCCATTGCAAGGCGAATAGAGTCTGCTGATGAAGTTGAGATGGAAGAATTCTACGATTATTCAGGAGAAGCAAGCGTTGGAGGCAAGCTTGATGAAAAGGGTGTATTTGTTGGCGCGGGCGGATCAGGAAGGCGTGTTAGTAAGCGTATTTACAGATTCAGGGGGCATTCAATGCATACAGCTGATGAGATTGTGGTAAATGCTGAGAGGCGGCTGCCACCCGACGAGACCTTGGCAACCTAATTCGCACAGTTAGCTACCTACGTTTCTCAAGCTAAACTGGTGAAACTGAAGCTCCATTCTTGAATCCTCGATATTCGAGCCACCCTGCTGTTCCCTCAGCAAGCTTCTACGTTCAATACTGACCAGCTAACGAGACCCTTGAGTGGGCAGGCACCACAAGCTCTCTGCTTCGCAACCCCAAGCTCCATACCTGCCACTGAGGGGCAGCGATCAATATGCAACCCTGATCCTGCAGCATGGCATCTCAAGTAACGCTCTGAAGGAATTGAGCCTGCCGTTCGACGTGATCGCTGACCTGCCCGAGGGCATCACCGTGATGCCGGTCTTCGCTGCCGATAAGCACGAGGCACTGAAGGCTGCCAAAGAGTTGTTTCCAGGCCATCGGGTCACTGTCGTGCTCAAGGAGGGTGAGCCGGGCACTTGACCCGTGAGGCCATACCCGCATCGCTGCCAGCTTTATCCACCTAATCCACTCGATTTAGGTGGCGATTGCGGTGCCAAGTTGTCTTTATGCTTTCTCCTTGACCTGCATCCCATTGAATTCTGTAGTCATATCCAGGTCGACCAAAGCCTCTGTTTTTCTTTTCAACAACAGTTCCCTTGTCGCCAGCTTCTGGAAAGTGGAAAAAGTTCTCTACTACTTTCGCTACCCCAGCGCCTGCCGCACCTCCAACACCAGCGACAGCGCCTGCTCCTACCCCAATACCCGCACCACCAGAGACTATGCCAATTCCAGCACCAATAGCGCCCGGCAGCGCGGCTGGGAGCGCAAACGCACCTACGGCAACACCCGTACCAATCGCGCGCGATTGAATGTAATTGCGGTGCTCCTTTGCACCTTCTCGCGTGATGCAGACGCGGTCACCTAGCGAAAAACTATCTAAGAAAGACGAGGACATTTGTGACGAACCAAGGCATTCGTTTATGAAAGCCATCATGACGCAGGCCGCCGAGGGCTTGGGCGGGCGATGGATGCTGACCCCTGCTGCTGTCTTAGCTGGATTGATCAGAAGTAAGGCAGAAATCAGTCCAGCATCCGGATCCAGACCCACCACACCAGAGCCACCGGCACCATCGCCAGAGCCAGCACAGCAAGGCTTTGAAGCTGTTCTGAGTTCATTTGCCCCTCCTTGTCCGGGCAGCGAGCAGGAGCGCCACCAGCTCCTAGCGGCGTGGGGCAGGGGCGAGGGGTGAGCTGGGTGGTCTTGACTTCCCCGCCCGGGTTGTAACACTCGCCGTCACTCACCAGGAGCCGTAGCGAGCCTTAAATCAAGACTATGACTGGGGCTTGGCTTGTAGCAACCGGGACTCCAAAAGAACCCGCGCTACCCCTGTGCCATGCGACACGAAAGCTGATCCACCTGGCAAAGGACGATCCATCGACCAAACTACCTGGGGTTGTCCCTGTTCCGCCCTGCCGGAGCGGGCTGCCGCACTGGCAACGAATCGCCTGCGGGTTTCTACGGTGCAGCGATGGCCCCAGACCTCAAGCACCCTGCCACCGGCGATTTGATTGTGTTGGCCGATGGTGAGCAGCTTTGGCGGATCGGCTGGCCTGGTGCACCGGTCCTTGTCGTCACTAAGAGCGAACCACACGGCACCGCCCTCTACCGGCTGGCTGATCCCAAATGCAAAACCTGGAACAAGGTGGGGGACATGAAGCTGGTTCCCTGGCCAGAGGCAGGCAGCTGAGCCGACCCAACCCAAGCCGCCTCACCAGGAGTAGAACAGCTGTACTGCTGCCACTGCTGGTTTGATGTTGGCCAACCTGCCTATTGGCGAGCCTGTGCCCTTCTGCCCGGGCTCTTTGGGTGAGGGCTTGGATCTCCAGGCCGCCCTGATTCCCAACCCGGTCTGCACCTTCTACATGCGGGCCAGCGGCAATGGCATGCGCCAGCACGGGATCAACGACGGCGACCTGATGGTGATTGACCGCAGCGTTGAACCCTGCTCCGGCCATGTTGTCGTCGTTGCTCACCAGGGCAGCTTCTTGATGCGGCCGCTACTGCGTCAGGGGGAGCAGTGGTTGCTTGAACCGGTGCGGCCAGGAGAAGTCGCAATTCCTTTGGACCTGGAGGTCTTTGATCGCTCAGGGCTATTTGGCGTGGTGGTCCATGCGGTGCATCACCTCAACAAGCCGCGCTTGCGAAAGATCTGAGCTGGGGTGGACAGGGGACAAGCCGACTCAAATAACCGAAATTCGGGTGTTTGATCGCTCCGAGCTTCCACCCGCTCGCTCCCGCTCTGGGATTCCAGCTCTGCGCTGAACAGGCCGCACATCTGGCCTTGCTGCACCCACTCGCGCCTGCTCAGGGATTCCACTGCAGCCCAATCAGGCCCAGGTCCAAAACACTTGCGTTGCCCACCAGTGGCTTGCTCCGGGCTTCCTCAGTCTGAGGCATTCCTGCGTCATGCCTCCGCTTCGGGAAGTCCCGTCGCTGCGCCCAATGGCGCCGATTCCATGGCTATCCGCTCTGCTGCTGCCTCTCCGTTCTGCAGGCCAGAGGAAGATCCGTTCCTGCTGCTCGAATCCACCCTCCGTTCCATCGAGGTGGTGCTGATGCTGCGGCGTGATCTGCCGCTGCGCCGCACCTGGAGCGAGCAGCCCTATGGAGAAGAGGAGATCACCCGCCTGGAAGAGGAGGTCCTGCCCGCCATCCGCAAGTGTCTGGCCCGCGTTGATGAGCTCGATCAGCGGCTGCTTGCCCAGCATGAGTTGCTGGTGCTGCGCTGCGAGCTCGAAGCCAAGCGGCACGCTGTGGCCTAAGGCCTAGGAGCCACAGGCTCAAGCCCGGCCGGGGGCCTAATCCGGCTTTCTCCCCTTTTGATTTGCTGAAGTTCAGGGTCAGCCGTGGTGCACCACAGGGGAGAGCACTTCCCTGATGGTTCGCCCAAGCGCCAGCAACCTGACGGGCTGGCAGCGCCGCAGCGTCAAGGCCAAGGCGAGCGCCCGGTGGGAATTACTGAGTGCACCTTTCGGTGCCACTCGGGCGGCCTTGACCCGGCGGCTTAGTGGGCGCGAGGGGGGGCGTTTTTTCTCCTTCCTGCGATGCAAGCCACCTCCACCCTGCTCCGCTCCAGCAGCACCAGGCAGCACAAAGCCGGCACGGCCACCACAGCAGCTCGGCAGCTGGTGCTGTTCTCCTTGCCCGAGCCGATCGCCTGCTGCTGGGATCTGATCTGCCCAGAGGAAGCCTGGGAGCAGCCCCTGCGCTGGGCCGTCAAGGGCCCAGGCCCGCTGGAGGCCTACGCCCCTCCACCCACTCGCGCCTGCTCGGGGATTCCAGGGCTGCGGCCCTAACCCGTGGTGCACCAGCTGGCCTAAATGCAGGCAGCTCAGCTGCCGCCAGCTTCCCAGCGATTAACACCACCGGCTCCGTTGACTTCCGCAGCGTTGTGGTGCTCCAGCCAGGCATTCAGCAGGTCGCCTTTGGTCACCCGATAGCCCAACTGGCGAGAGGTGTGCAGCAGCTCCTGGCGGCTGCGGCAATGGCTGAGGGTCTGCTGGAGCTCCTGGCTGGTTTCTGCATCAGCCACTAACCGCTCCAGATCAGACCAGCTCATGCGCGTGCGCCCGGTATGTGCTCACGTTCGCGTGAGTTGGTCGCTGGCACCAGGTTCCGCAGGGCACGCTGCTGCACTCCACCCGATTGCTTTCTGCCCTTTATTGGGATGAGGTCCCCTGGGAAAACCAGACCTCATCCGGCCTGACGGGAGCAGCTGGACCACGCCTCGATCGCAGATGGGCGAGCAGGTCTGTTCACCGGACGCGGTGAGGGGGCAGCACGGGTCTTTCAGCAGGGCCACTAGGCGTTGTCTGGCCGGGCGTTGCGAAACCCCTCCGCAGCATGCCCCTGCGGCTCGCACCAGCAAGGGCTGACGCAAGGCTCGCTGCTCTCGCCCCTGGCTAGTGCTCTCCTTTGGGGCGCTTGGTCGGTGTTCTCCGCACCACCCCAGCCATGGCCACTCCCCAAGGCCCCGTCTGTGAAGTCCGCCTGCTTGTGGTTCACCGCTATCCGCCCGGCGTTCAGAAGCTCGGCTCCACTCCCTGTGAAGTCGAGTTCTTTGGCCGCCGCGGTAAGCCCGTCAAAAAGATGCGGCTGATCCCTGCTGAGAAGGCCTTTGCCTTTGCCCGCAAGCTGCAGGGCACCCCCGGTTGCACCGTCTCGGTCTGCTGAGCCTGGGGGCTCTGGCCCGGCTGCCGGTTGGTGGCCGGGCTTTACAGCCAATGGCGGTAGGCACTCCGCTGCCGCCGGGCCCTGGCCTTGGAGCGAGCACTACCGAATTGGGGGCTGGTGCCATCGCGGCGGCGCCGCACCCAGGTTCCTTTCCTGATCAAGCCAGCGTCTTGGGCGTTGGCGCGGCGTGCAGCAACGATCGCCCCGTAACCACGCTTTTGTTTGGCGCGGGCACGGGAGCGGGCCTGGCTGGCGCTGGCGGCTGGCACCACGGTGGATGTGGAGCGGTTGCGCCAGAACACCAGATACCAAGCCATCAGCTTCTGCAGCAGGGGGTAAACGATGCGCTCATCAGCGCCGTGGTGCAGCCGCCCTAGGCGTGGTGCCCTTGACGGCCTCCAGATAGAGCTCGGCGGTGCTCAGCGTCTGCAGGTTTGGGGCGGCGCTGTGGTCATGGCCCGCCTCAGCAACCGTGCCTGCGTACAAGCCGCTCCTCTGCTGGAACAGGAAACTGAATACCGGGTGACGGCGTAGCTCCTCCATGTAGTCGCCATCGCACAGCGCCACGCCATCGGCGGTGAGGGGTTGGCCCTTGCCATCCACCGGCAGCAGCCGCTCGCGGCCCTCCAGCTCGCCCAGTTGGAAGTGACCACCGCAGAGCGTCACGAAGGTGTCAAAGAACGTCCCCCGTTCATCGCCACCCACGCGGCCCTCGGCTTCTGAAAACAGGCGCTCCAGCAAGCGCTCCTTGCGCAGGTTCTGCACTTGGGAGCGGGCCTCGTCCCTTTCTTTTTCAACGCTGCGCACGCGGCGGATGTTGGCCTCATTGAGCTGGCGTTCACGGTCGCCCACCTGGCGTTCGAACTCTTCTCGCTTGCGCTCAGCGTCTTGCAGACGGGCGTATTCATCGGGATTGATCTCCGAGAAGCGCGACAGCTGGGCGCGGGCCTTGCGCAGCTCTTTCTCGAGCTGGTTGCTGCGACGGCGTTCGGCTCGCAGAGGCTCAGCATTGCTAGTGGCAGCAGGGGGGTCGTCGTTGTCGCTGCTGCCGCTGACACCTGGGTCTTGGGGCAGGGAGAGGTCAAAGGTGTCGTCGCCCTCGGCAGCATCCAGACCAGCGTCAGCGGCGCCGTCGCTGTCGAGAAGGTCGGAGTCAGTGGCAGGTGGAGCAGAGCCAGCGGGGCCCTGGTTGGGCTGCTGCTGTGGCTGGCCGTAGACCTGCCATGGAGCAGTAGGGGCCAAAGGCGCTGGAGCGGTGCCGCTGTTGGTGCGGCTGAAGTCAGAGAAGAAGGAAGAGGACATCACCCATCACGGCTGTGGTGCTGCGGGCGCCCCGTCCGGGCTGCGCTCGCATCTGCTGTTGCCAGCTCCTCAAAAGCCCTGCTCAGGCATCTCATCCAGCACAGCTGCAGAGCGCCTCGCCGGCAGGTAGATCCACTCCCCCGCCGGCAGCGGCGTTGAGGGTAAGTAGCCAGGCACCAGCAGTTGCATCCCGGCCGGGATTGGCGTGGTCGAGCGGTAGACAGGCAGCAGCAGGGTGGTGCCGGTGGGCAGCGGTTCCTCGCTGGGCCAGCTGCTCAGCTCCGGGTTGAACTCGCGCAGCAGGGAGAGGCTGAGGTTCTGCTCGCTCGCCACGCTGCTCAAGGTCTCGCCCTCGCCTGTGACATACGGCTCGCTTTGCTGCAGCACCGGGTTGAGGCTGCGCAGCTTCTCTTCTGTCGTTCCGTGCCGGCCAGCCAGCACCGCCAACGAATCACCCTCGACTGAGGTGATCGTTTGGGTGCTTTCCAGTTGGGGGTTGCTCCGCCGCAAGGTGGCCACGGTGGTGCCGTAGCGCTCAGCGATCAGGTTCAAGCTGTCGCCATCACGGAGCACCAACACGCTGTGGGGTCTAAGCACCAGCTGGATCGCTTCCCCCAGCAGCGGCTGCACCAATAAACCAATGCCGCCAGGGCCGTAATCCGCCCCGAAGTGCTGCACCAGGCAGCCGGCGAACTGGGCACGACCTCCTGATGGCAGCCCGCCCTGGGGAGAGAGCTGGGCCAGATCTCCCAGCCACATCACCCCCTGACAGGGGGCCTGCACCGTGCCCAGCAGATCCGGATCCCAGGGCAGTGGCGCCTCCTCTCGGAAGCCAGGAGTGGCCCAGGCCAGCTCTGCCGCCAGCCAATCGAAGGTGTTGCTGGTGCTCACCGGCAGGAGCGCTGAGCGGCAGAGGTAGCCGCGCAGCAACACATCACCCGGGTCGGTGAGGGCGGTGTCGTTGTAGCCGCCCACGATGCCGCCCTGCTCCAGAAAGCAGTCGATCACGTGGCGGCGAATAGGAACCGGACTGCGGCTCTCGGGCCGGTCCACCTCAAACAGGCAGAGGCGGGCATTGGCGTAGGGCTGCAAGGCCAGCCATAGAGGCGCAGCCAGGGGCTGAGCCACCCGGCTGTCGATCGCTGGTGAAGCGGCTGGCAATCCCACCAGCTGGCCCCACTGCCCTGCAGCACGCACGGGGTTAAGTCCCTGGTTCAGCGGCGAGAGGGGTTGCTCCATCACTCAGCCCCGCACCAGAGATCCCTGGAAGGGATCGGTGTTGCACTGGCGCCAGTTCTGCAGCCGCGGCAACAGCAGCGCCAGCTGGCCGATGTGCTGGCTCCTGTGCCGGTTCAGCACCAGCGCCGGCGAGGGCCCTGCTGGATTCCACTCGCTTTCGGTTTCCTCCAGCAGTAGCTCGGTGGCGTAGTCGACCACCGCCAACTTGCTCAGTGGCAGCGGGTTAGGCACGACCCCACCGGCCACGCCCTTGCGCCGGCTGCGCACTGGGGTGTTCACCTCGGCTGGACTCAGCACTGCCAGCTGCTGATCCAGAGCGGCGATGGCATCGAGGTGGCGCTGGGCCGTGCACACCCCCGTGGGGTAGTGGGTCTGCAGCTGAGCCATTTCCCGGTTCAGGGCCGCCAGGGCAGCACTGGTGACGGGGATGGAGAGGGCGATACGCAGGGCTTCTGCGTCGCCGGGGCGCCAGCTGCAGGTGGGTGGAGAGGACACGGTCATGCCCTCGTTTGCCAGATCAGCTGCCCCCAGTCATCTCACCCAGCCCCAGCTGCTGCCGCAGCTCGGCCCCGTCGATCACTCCACGCTCATGCAGCAACAGCCACTCCTGCACTGAGGGCTGGGGTTTGCGCGGCGGTTGCGGCGGCACCAGCGGACTGATCTCCACGCTGCAGGCCGGTGTGTCGGACAGCTTTTCGCCGGTGAGGCGGGTCCACTGGCGCAGCAGGGTGCTGAGCATCGAACTCTTCTGGCCCGCCAGCGACTGCAGCACAGCAAAGCTCTGGCCGGCGGTGAGCGAAATCTCCAGCTCGGTGCGAGCAGGGCCGTGACCGCCGGCCGGGATCAGGGCATCGCGGCGCATCGCCTCCTCCAGCTGCTGCAGATAGGCGCGGTGCTCCGCCAGCGAACGCGCCTCGATCTCGACCCACTGGAACTTGGCACCCTCCGGCAGGTCCATGAAGGAGGAGGTGGAGAGCACCAGGCGCTGGGGGCGTTGGGCATCTGATCCGCCGGTGGCGGCACCCGTCCCAAGGCCGCCGTCGCTGCGGCGAAAGCCGTAGGCATCCACCAAGCCCGTGCGCACGCCTACTGGCAAGGCGGTGCGTGACAACAGATCCTCGTAGTCACTGCGGCAGCGGTAGTGGTTGAGGTACTGGTGGGCTAGGCCCAGATGAGGGAGATCGCCTTCTCCAAAGGCGCTGCCATCCACCGAATACCAGAGGGCCGGTAGGTCAAACCGCTGGGGCAGCAGCGAAGGCTCGCCTGCCGGCACCACGTCGTAGCCATCAACAGCACCGGGGTTGGGGTTTGCCTGCCAGCTGCGCAGCACCAGACCGTCATCAGTGACCGAAAGGCTGCGGTACAGCCAGGCTTGTGGATCCGGCACTAAGCCGCCATGGGCGTCGATCAGCACGGTGGGCACGGCGGCATTGCCGCTGGAGAAGCGGGGCGGCAGGGCCTGGCGGCGTGGCTCCCGCCAGACGATCTCCACCGGTCCCGATGCAGGAGCACCGCTGGCGCCCTCGGCGGGGTGGCGCCAGTTCAGCAGGTCTCCCCTGGGTACTAGCTGCAGCCGCGGCAGGGAGAGCCGGTCGCCCTTGGCGAGGGCTTCCAGCCGGTCGCCCTCTGAGGGCCAGCGGTGCTGGGGCGGCAGCTGCAGGATCAGGCAGCCGCCATCGCGCAGGGTGAGCAGGTCGGCCAGGAATAGGAAGACCCCCAGGTCGGTGCCCTGGCCATCGACATCGGTGGCCACCCGGGTCAGGGAGTCGGGCAGCTCCTGCCAGGCCAAGCGCGAGAGCATCCCGGCGTAGGTGCGCAGGGCATCGCGGTAGAAGCCGGTGGGGCGGGCGGCTTCTAGTCGTTTGAGATAGCAGGTCTCGGGTTCTTCTATGCCGCGGGTTAGATACAGCGGGCGGCGGCTGGTGCCGTCGGGAAGCTCCAGCAGGGTCCAGCAGTCGTAGACCAACTGCAGTCGGTCGCGCAGACCGGAGAGGGTGGGGTGCTCCAGCCAGGGGGGCTGGGCTAGGAGTCGGGGCTGCGTCTCTGGCGAGGAGGTGGGGGAGCTTGTGTTGGTTGACCTGCGGCGGCGGGTGGTAGGCACTGGCTGCTGGTGGGGTCAGAGCCATTGCCAGAGGTAGCGGTTGACCGTGGGGGCGATGCATGATCTGCATGGTTCCAGTCAGATCATTTGGGCAAGCAGGTCGGGCAGACCAAGGGGCATGGGTTCATATACGGGTCCGCATATGAACCAGGCTTGAGGGTTCATCTGCCCGAGAGTGATTGCCACGCAGTGAGTTTAGGATTGAACTAGTAATGACTTCGGGTTCTTATGCGGACCAACAGGGGCCTGGCTATTTTTAAGCGAGGATCCGCCCACATAACGTTAGGCTCTCCAAAGGATTAGTGAGACGTTTCGCCATGAGTCTTCCCAAAGTCCCACTCACCCAACATCAAGAGAGAATAGGGATCAATATTGTGGCGGAGACTCTCGCGCGGATGAACCTGGTCTGGCGGGAGACTCCATCGACAGATGTCGGTGTTGATGGCCAAATCGAGTTTATAAATGACACAGGTGAAGCAACTGGTCAGATTGTCGCTGTACAGGTAAAATCCGGCCCTTCATACCTTTCTGAAGGTCCCAATAATAGCTGGGCATACTACCCTTCAGATGCTCATCGTCACTACTGGGAACAGTTTCCTGTTCCCGTTCTTCTATTTCTCTGTGATCCTGAAACTCGGCTGGTGTTCTGGGTAGATGCACGGCAGTACCTACGGTCACCAGTGAGTGAAGGGAGTCGTGCCATTCTTGTTCCCAAGCTCTCGACACTCGAAGACAAGACGAGAGGGTCCCTGTTTGCCAATATTGGCGAGATCGATGGAAGATTTCTTGATATAGACGAACTGATTAATGTACTTATGGAACGAAGGATAGACAAGCCCGGATTCTCGATGTCTTTCTTTGACATTTTTGCCACTGGCCTTACAAACATCGCAAATACGCTTTATTTTGGCATGGATATTATTTGCAAGGTTGCCGAGGCGCGAGCCGAAATCGTCACCACCGGCGAAGATGAATACCAGTTCGCATATGACTATATGCGTTTTGTGGTTGCTCAGCAACTTGCGGATGTTCCTTGGTCTGAATGCATGATTGATTGGCACGATAGAGGAGTTGTGCCGTCATGGATGGCTCGCCTTACGCGAAGGGGGCGGCAAATCGTCGATCAAGTTTACCGTCTAGAGATGAGGCTCCGTGAAAGCGGTGTCATCGATGCGCATCCGTTGCTGCATGTGATGCAAGAGACATCTGTTTCAATGCAGTGGTCACCCTATACTTATTCACGGATAGATCTTTCCAGAGATCTTCAGAATGAGCACCTGGGAACCGACTACCAGTTTGCTGCCGGACCGGAGGACATCCATTGCATCCAGGACTGATAGCCAATGACAGCCTCGATCGGGCATGTGTTGCTAGTGCGTGCCTAACATCCAGATACAGAAGACGGGAGTGAGGGTTGCTTTATACCGCGATACTTCCTGCCCGCTTCTGATCTGGGGCGTTAATCAACAGGAAAAGCAACCACCCGAACTGAGCAAGCATCAACAATCTGAATCCACTGCTCACGGCTGATCCCTAATCGCTCCAGCATCTCGCCAACGGCTACTCCCGATGTAAGCAATCGCTGCCCCCGCGCATGCAGCTCCCGCCAAGTCGGCGGCACTTTGAGCAAGAAACCATTGTCACGCAGAAAGTGGGTGATCTCCCCGTTGGCGTATGTGCGCCCATAGGGCCGGAATGGACCCCGTGAAGGGTCGTAGCGGCGGGCTGCCTTAATCAGCCCAATCATCGCCAGCTGCAGCAAGTCCTCCTTGGGGTGAACAGTGCGGCGAGCGAAGTTGCCGGCGATCTTCTCCGCCAGATCCATGTGCTCCAGCGCCAGGGAATCGGCAGCGGCGTGGGGCCGCACTGGCCGCTGTCGCCGGGGTCTGCAGCGCGGCGGCTGCTGATGCTTGGGACTCGGCGGGCGATGCGCCGGCGTCTGGAGATTGATCTCCAACTGCTCTGCCCGTGCATGGCACATCGGCTGGCGGTAGCACCTTTGCTTGAGCATTTGCACCGCCCCAGCTGCATCACCCACCAGCACCACCGTGATCGGCAACGACAGCTGAAGCACTTCTGGTTGCCCATCCACAGGCGCCAGAGCCTGCTGGGGCGACTGCTCAGGGGCTGCCATCACTGCATCCGTCATCGGCTTCTTTCCTCCTCCATCACCGACTCACCAGCAGTGGCGTCACCACCGGCTGGATGCACTGGGCTTTCCAGTAGCGACCCTCCAGCCAGAGGGCGCCGTGACAGAAGGCATCCACCAGGTCCTTGCTGCCTTTGGGGAAACGGATCGCTTCTTCCACCAGCGGCTGGGCGCGGTGGTGAAAGCGGATTTGTCCTGCTTCCACCAGGGGGGCGACGGCATGGGCGCGGGTTTCCTTGCTGCCGCGAGCGGTGATTGGCAGCATCCCCGGCACCCTGCGCCTGAGGGTCTGGAGCACCGCTGGGCCATTGGCGGCGTCCTCAATCAACACGGCATGGGGCCGCAGGCCCTGCTGCTCCAGCGCCTCCAGGCAGCCCAGCAGGAAGCGGATCACCTCCGGCAGGCCAAAACGGTGCCGCGCAGCCCACAGCACCTCCATCTCCAAGGCAGTGCTTTGCAGCGGTCCCTCGTGCTCGCCTGTGCGCGGGTTGAGCGTCCTCGGTGGTGGTGCCAGCAGGCCCGCCAGACAGAAGCCGCAGTAATCGCTTTCTGCCTCCCCCTTGAAGGACAGGTCACAGGAGAGGGCCAGTAGGGCGTGGTGCCGCTGACGGCCATCCGGCCTGGGGAACGGCGGCCGGATCCAGTCGCGCAGGAAGATTGAGCCCGACGCTGGGCTGGGCCGCTGCTGGTACAGCGCTGCCCACCAGTAGGCGCCAAGGCGGGCGCGGATTTTGACCAGCTCGCTCAGCGGGAAGCGCTCCGGGCACAGCGCCTCGCCCGCTTGCCTCCAGTCCAGAATCAGTGTGCAGGTGGGCGGCAGCTTGGGACGCTCAGCCGGCTCTTCTGCAACAGCGGGTAGGTCCAGGACGGTCCACTGCTGCGGCGCTTCGCCGAGCTCCTGCTCGTACAGCCAGCCGATCACGTCCTGGTGATCCCAGCGGGTCAGCACCACCACCTGGGCCGAGAGGTTCGGCTGCTCGTTGCCATCCGGCCCCAGCACCATGGCCGGCTCAGCCCGGGTGAGCCACACCGAGCGCAGCCAGTCGATCAGCTTCTGCCGCAGCGCCGGAGAGGCCGCATCACCGGGGCCCTTGTAGGGGTCGTCAATGATTCCCAGGCTGTAGCCCTTGCCCGTAAAGGGGCCATCCACACCAGCAGCAATGCAGCCGCCGCGTTGGCGGGTGAGCCAGTTGCCCACAGCTGCTGAATCTCGAGCCAGCAGGTGGCCAGTCACCCGGTAGAAGTGGCGCGCTTCTCTGGAGTGGGCGTAGGCCAGCTCGGCCGAATACGACGCGATCGCTGCAAACAGGTGCGGGTAGCGCTGCAGGAAGTAGGCCGGGAACAGCTTGGAGACCAGGAGACTTTTTCCGAGCCGGGGAGGACAGGTGACGATCAGCCGGCTGAGCTGGCCATCGGCTACCTGCTGGAGCAGCTCGATCAGCACGTCGGCCCAGTGGTGGAAGCCATAGCGGGGGTAGGCCTCGGCAATGAAGCTGCGCAAGCTCTGGGGTTCTGCTGGCTCGGCAGCGGTGGTTGTGGGCAGGTGCAGCAGGCCGGCATCACCCCAGGGGTCGAGCTCGCTCAGCAGTAGGCCGCTGCTAGCTGCTGCAGGGCGCTGCACAAGTGCCGTACTTGAGGGAGCGCCCGTCATCCCCTCAGCTCCGGTGACTTAATGGGGCCCCGCAGGATGCCGCCGATCTCAGCAATCACCCGGAAGGCACCCACCGCCGCAGAGAACTGCTCGGCATCCATCGCCCGGCGGGCGCAGTCGTAGAGGGCGTAGATGTGCTGGGCCTGATGTTCGAGGCGGTTGCTGATCAGGTCTTCCACCATCCGCTGGCGAGCCGCATCTAGATAGGAGCGGACCGTGCGGGTGTTGGTGACCCCCCAGCTGGCTCCTGCGTTTTCGTAGATCCGCAGCAGGGGCATGCGCTGGGCAATCCACAGCTGCGCCTCGGCGATGCGCCGCTCCACCTCCATCGCCGTGGGCCTGGGCGCCACCTTGCCGCGACGGCGGAGGCGGGGTGGATTGCCCTTCCCGACTGGCCTAGAGGGATCGACGCCGGCTGAGGGGACGAGGGCTCGGCCATCGGCGTCCTGATCCAGCGGGGCAGAGCGCAGGGCCTCGATGACCTCGTTGACAGGTGGCGCTTGCTGAAAAGACATCAGCCAGACAACCAGAGCCGCAGGGACCCAGCTGGGGAGTACGCAGGTGCCATGGCTGGAATTTGTTTCAGCGAAAGCATAAATACTTTATCCACGCTCGCATATCCGCAGGCCTGATCACCGCTCTGGCCGCAGGTCAGCTTTGTAGCGGCTGGTCCAGGAACGGCTGGAACGGCGCTGGAACGGCCCGCGTTCCGGCCAGATCGCTTGCCAGAGCAGCGTTCCCACGGTGGTGGAACAAATGGAACACTAAATACAGATATAGATATAGATAGAGGCCTAAAGCTGCATACCAATTGGTGGGGCTATTGGGTTACCGATCGGGCCGATCCCTTGCCGAGGCTTAGCTGCCTATTTATCTAGGGGGATGTCCTTGCTGAGCGTTCCACCCGTTCCAACCGTTCCACCCATTGCAGCGCAATGGATCTGGGCGTTTTGGGAGCGGAACGCCGCGTTCCACCTAGATCCAGGTCACCGCGAAGTAACCGGCCCTCATACCAGGCCAGAACGGCTGTGCTGCAGTGGATCTGTGCTGCCGAGCCGTTCAGAGGCTATTGATGGGGATGGCGCAGGCCCTGGCCTTGGAGCCGGCCCCCTTGAAGCGCACCGAGTTCGTGGTGGGCTGCGCTCCCGGCAATCTGGAAAGGATCGTGCTCCAGCTGGAGGCCCACGGTGTGCCGTCGAGGATGCGGGCGATCGCCTCGGCGGTGTTGCTCACCAGCAGGTGGTCCTCCTGGATTCGTATGCCATGGCGCGAGAGGATCTCCTCGGCATAGCGAGCGCTCACAGGATCAAGACCGCCGGGGGTGACAACCGTCTCGACCAGCTCGCCGACGTTGCGTGTGTGGATCCGGTCCTCGGTTTCCACCCGCAGTTCGAATTGCAGGATGCGATTGAGACAGCGCCGTTCATCGGGCAGACCGATGCTCTGCTGAAAGGTGCTCCAGTCACTGCCAGCGATCAGGGCCTGAGCCTGGGCAGCTGTCGGGACTTCACTGGACTGCAGGGCCCAGGCGCCAGCTAGCAGCGTGCCGTACTGATCCCCCTGATGCTGGGAGCCGAAGTGGGCCGCCGCAACTCGGGAGAACACCCGCACTGCCTGGCGGATCATCGGGAGCAGCACCACGGTTCGGGCGATCAAGCGCCGGCCGGCGCCGGCAGTGATCTGCTCCTCCAGGTCACGGTCGAGCTCCTCCCAGTGGCGCTGCCGTGCCGGTGGCTGGAGGTGATCCGGGGCCCGCAGGGTGAGCTGGGAGAAGCGTCGTCTGTCGGCGCCCTGCCTGAGGGCGGTTGAAACGCTGCTGAGCAGGAACATCGAGCGAACCCGGAACCGCTGCACCTCCCCTGCGGCGGAGCCCTTGCCGATCGAGGCCCGTGTCTCGCTGGAGGCGTAGCGGGCCAGGGCAAGGATCTGCTGGATGCGCTGCTGATCGGCTTTCTCGTTGCTCTCGGCCTCGTCGATCACAACCGGCAGGGCATCGGAGCGCAGGGCCTGGCGGATGAAGGCCTCGGTTGTGTTGCCCACCACCGGCAGGGCGAAATCCCCCAGCAACACCCCGACAAAGCGCTCCAGCAAGGTCGACTTGCCCGAGCCTGCGGCGGCCGTAAGCCAGAGGTGAGGGCGCCAGCTGAGCGCCCCGGAAATCGGCGCCAGGGCCACCCAACCTGCAAGCAGCAGGGAGGACGCAGGGATGTCCCAGTGAAACCGCTCGGCGATCGAGAGCACCATGAACGCTTCCTGATCGCTCAAGGGAGTGGCATCGCCGGGTCCGTGGATTGCCGCGCCGCGCTGGTAGTGAAAGCGTGAGCAGAAGGGTTGGGTGATGGGCTGACTGCGGCCATCGACAACGAGGCGATCACCGAGGTGGAGTACCGATTGCCCTGCATCGGCCCAGGCGCCGCGACCGCGCAGGCATTCCAGATCAAAGATCCCAACGGCGGCCTGCTGCGTAAACAGATCAGAAGCAGCGGCGGTCCAGTTGACCCCAGTCTTGGAGGGAAAGAGGGTCTCCCAATAGGCGATCGGCGCCAGGCGGCAGAGATTCATGCCGCCGTGGGAGGAGGAGGCCAGCCGCACCACCTGACCAGTCGAGCGGGGCTGGTAGTAGTAGCCATCCCCATCAAAGCCGAGGCAGAGAAAGGGCCGTTCGCCTGTGGTGTGGGCTGCCCGCGGCGCCGCTGTTCCACCAGGGGGGAGGCCCGGAAGTACCGGAGCGGCGCTGCAGTCACCTGCGGCGTGATTCATCCGCAGGTGGGCGGCCCGGGCAGCCCGCAGGATCACGCTGATGCGCTCCCCCAGTAGGCCCGGAGCGTCATCAACCGAACCGCCCGGCGGCAGACCGCTCCAAATCTCGCCGGCCGGCAGGTGGAGCAGCGGCAGGCCCACCTCCGCTGCGGCCTTGATCACCTGGCGGGCGCGGCGCTGGCCCTGCTCATCGTGATCAGAGAGATAGACGATGCCGGCCACACCGGCCTGCCGGAGGGCGCGGTAGCGCTCAGCGATCTGGGGGCTGCTGTGGGCGTGGCCCGGTTGGGTGGAGGCGAGGAAGCCACCGCTGATCAGCAGGTCAGCGCACTTCTCCCCTTCCAGTTCAAGCAGCCAGTGGCCGCGGGCCTGCAGCAGCGACGGCCACTGGTACATGGGCCAAGGAGCTGGCCCGGCGCCGCGCTGCCAGCCCTGGTCGGTGCGGTGGTTGGCGTAAAAAACCTTGCCGCCGGATCGATCAACGCGGCTGACGCGCTGGTGGTCGGAGTAGGCGTAGGGGCTGCCGGTGGGCAGCGGCGCTGCCTGCTCATCGAGCAGCGCCAGGTGGAATGCCGGCACCGCTTCTGGCAAGGGGGGCGGCGTGGGGTCTGCAGAAGCCAGCAGGCCATCCCAGGAGACAGGGGGCTCCGCTCGCTGCGCTGCGACAGGAGGGGGTAGCGCAGCCCGCAGCGGTTTTGGTTGTTCCAATCTGAGGTGGGCCTCGAGGTGGCGGGCGGCGGTCGCAAAATCCCAGCCGGTCACGCGCAGCAGCAGGTCCATGCCGCTGCCGCCACCGCCGCTGCGCTCGCGCCCACCGCACTGGTTGCAGTACCAGCCGCCGGGCCCGTCGTCGCGGTCCCAGCGGTAGCGATCGGTGCCGCCGCAGGCGGGGCAGGGCTGGTGCCGGTCCTGCAGCTGCTCCGGGGTCAGGCCGGCCAGTTCCGCCAGGAGCCGGGGCCAGTGGCCATCAGCTGCGAGCAGCACATCGCTCGCCATCAGCGCAGGGAAGCCCCGTAGCTGGAGAGGGAGTCGCTGGATAGGGAATCGCTGGGAGCAGGGGGCAGCCTGCGCTCGTCGCCGCGCATCACCTGCACCAGGGTGCGCCTGACGAAGGAGGCGCGGCTTTCGATGCCGTCGGCGTTGCGGTCGATCCAGGCGACGACGGGCTCAGGGAGCTGCAGCTGTACGCGCTTCATGATGACGGTGGAGTGCTACCGCAAAAGCCTAGCAATAGTTTCAGGTAGCCCTAAAGTCTGGCGAAGTGCTGTCGGCGTGCCGTGGCCATCGCCCTGCGTCCTTACCAATTGGAGGCCGTGCAGCGGGTCCGGCTTGCCTTCCTGGAGGGGCACCGCGCCGTGCTGTTTGTGCTGCCCACCGGTGGTGGCAAGACGGTGGTGTTCAGCCACATCGCCCAGCAGGCGGCAGCGCGCGGTAACCGCATCGCCGTGCTGGTGCACCGGGCCGAGTTGCTGGAGCAGGCCTCCCGCGCCCTGGCGGACCTAGGAGTGGAGCACGGCCTGATCGCTGCCGGCCGCTCGATGAACCTGCGGGCACCGGTGCAGGTGGCCTCGGTGGGGTCCCTGGCCCGGCGCTTATCGATGCTGCCGCGCGATTTCTTCCAGCTGCTGGTGGTTGATGAGAGTCACCACGCGAGCGCCTCCACCTGGGCGAAGGCACTGGAGCACTTCAACACCGCCAAGGTGCTCGGCGTCACGGCGACACCCTGCCGCAGCGACGGCCAGCCTCTCGGTGCCTGGTTCTCCTGCATGGTGCTCGGTCCCACTCCCGCCTGGCTGAGCGACAACGGCTACCTGGCGCCGGCCCGGGTCTATGCCCCACCGATCGGCTTTTCAGCCAAGGGGCTGCGGCGCCGGATGGGCGATTTCGATCTGCGCCAGGCCGCCGGTGCCCTCGGCGGCAGCCGCATCCTGGGCGATGCGGTCAGCCACTACCAGCGCCACCTGGAAGGCCGCACGGCGATTGCCTTCTGCTGCTCGATCGCCCATGCCCAGGCGGTGGCCGAGGCCTTCACCGAACGGGGGATCAGGGCGGCCAGCATCGACGGCAGCCAGGATGTAGGCACGCGCAGGCAGCTGCTGGAGCAGCTGGGGTCCGGTGAGCTGAAGGTGCTCACCAGCTGCAGCCTGATCGGTGAGGGGGTGGATGTGCCCTCGGTGGGCGGCTGCTTGCTGCTGCGGCCCACCCAGAGCCTGGCGCTGCACCTGCAGATGATCGGCCGCTGCCTGCGCCCGCAGCCAGGGAAGACCGCGGTGATCCTCGATCACGTCGGCAACATCGAGCGGCTCGGGCACCACCTCGATGAGCAGGAGTGGAGCCTTGATGGAGTCAAGAAGCGTGAGCAGAGCAAGGCCCCGCCTGTGAAGACCTGCCCGCAGTGCTTCTGCGCCCTGGCCAGCACGCTCAGCGTTTGCCCGGAATGCGGACATGTGTTCCGGCCGGAGCGCCAGAAGCTGATCACGGTGGAAGGTGAGCTGCGGGAAATCAACCAGCAGGAGCTGCGCCGCCAACGGAAGCGGGAGCAGAGCCGAGCCCGAACCGCCACGGAGCTGGAGGCCCTGGGAACCCAGCGCGGCATGAAGAACCCCAAGGGCTGGGCACGCCATGTGATCGCCAGCCGCCAGACGCGAGGACATTGGAGCCTGCTGGCGTGAGCGAGCAGGAGCTACAGCAACGGATTCGGCTGCAGCTGGGCTCAAGTCCAGTGCGGCTGTGGCGCAACAACGTCGGTGCGTTGCGGGATGAACGCGGCCGGCTGGTGACCTATGGGTTGTGCAAAGGCAGCAGCGACCTGATCGGCCTGCGCCAGGTGCTGATCGGCCCGGAGCACCTGGGCCAAACCTTGGCGGTGTTCAGCGCCATCGAGGTGAAGGCCCCGAAGGGAAGGCTGCGGGTGGAGCAGCGCTCGTTCCTTGAGCTGGTGGAACGCTTTGGTGGCTACAGCGGCGTTGCCACGAGTGTCGAAGAAGCCGCGCGGGTGCTGAGGCTCAGCTGATCAGGCCGGTGAGGCTTGGCTCAGGCCCCGTAACTGTCACCGCTGATCGAGCTCATGATGCCCGTAACAGCCTGTCACGAAGCCGACCATTGGGGGTTGGTGCTTAGCAAGAAGCACGGGATACTTTAAGGGTTCCCAAACGGTAACCCTATGCAAAGCCTGCAGGACAAGCTGGATGCGGCCCGAGTGCAGTTCGGCAAGTTCCTGCGGAACTGGCGCAAGAGCAACGACTGGTCCGTCACCACCGCCCAGGACTGGGCCAAGGCCTGCCCAGGGCTGATCCCCTGGCCGCTGCGGGTAGCCGGCGGCCAGTGGGGCAACCTGGAGAACAGCAAGGTGTTGCAGCCCCAGCCCAGCACCTTCATCCAGCTGGCGGTGCTCAACGAGTGCCTGGTGCAAGAGGAGCGGGGCGCGATCAAGGACCGGTTGCTGCGCGATCGGGTGCAGCGAGCCAGGCCAGTGCTTCATGCCGACGGCCGCCCCTGGGGCGCTGAGGACTGGTTCGCCTGCTACATCGGCAAGCTGGAGGGGCCCGCCGAACTCTGGCCATGCCAGGAGGAGATCGACGCCGAGGCTGAGACCAAGCGGCTACGCAGCCTGTTCGATCAGGCCCTGGAACTAGTCGGGCTGCGGCCGGTGTCCGCCGCGATGCAGGTGTTGCGCAAGGCGGGAGATCTGCCGATGGAGCAAGTAGTGGCGATCGAGAACGCCCTGTTTGCCGGGGAGCGGCTGGGCCCGGCCCTCGTCCCGATCGCCCGTGAGGCCTTGCATGCCTGGGTGAAGGAGGTGGCCCCGGAGCTGGAGCCCAGCGAGCCTCTCAGCAAGGCGGCTTAACAGGCGCAGAGGATGCCAAAAAGCAGCAGGTAGCGCCGTCGCGTGCGCTACCAAAAAAGCATTTATGCGGTACCGGAATACCTGACTTAAGGGTTCCCGAATGGATAACCGCAGGGGTAGCGTTGGCATCCTTCTTTGCGGAAAGGTGAATCAACGCGAACGAGTCTTTACGGCTTCCCACTCCTTGCCCCCTGCTTCCAAGGGGTTGCAACGCTCCGATCTGGAGCACTACATCCTGATCCAGGCCTCCTTCTCCGCCGCCCTGGCCCAATGGCAGCAGCGTTGGCGGGCGATCACAACCGACTCACTGGCGGCACTAGCCGGCCACGGCATCGCCATCAGCTTCCGGCAGAGCATTTGCGGGAGCTACGTGGCAACGCTGCTGCACTCCGGCGGCGGCGGGATTGATTCAGGTCTCTGCCCCTCGCTGCTAGAAGCGCGGCGCATCGTCCTGGGCTATGGCCTGGAGGATTCCCCATGAGCAATTTCTCTCTGGCGGAGTATCACCGCCATCCCGCCTGGTCCCCCACGGCGCTCAAGGCTGCAGTGACAGGCACGATGCGGACCTGGAGCCATCGTTTCGGGCCAGGGGCCGCAAAATTCGTTCCCTCGGCAGACATGGTCAAAGGCGATCTGGTCGATGCCCTGCTGACGCCCCCCTTTCGGATTGATGACCGGTTCGCGGCGTATCGATCAATCGCCCGCAACACCAAGATCGGCGCCGCCAACTGCGCAGAAGCGGAAGCTGCCGGACTGACGCCAGTCAGCGTCGAGATGGTGGAGCAGGCCCAGCGCATCGCTGATGCCCTCCACGCCGACCCAGTGGTGGGAGAGGTGCTGGCGGCCCTGGACCCGTCGCTCAGCCAGCAGCCCCACTTCTGGCAAGACGAAGCGGGCCGGCACTGCCGCTGCCTCCCAGATGTGGTCACCAGCGACGGCCGGCTGTTTGACCTCAAGAAGACCCGCAGCGCTGTGCCGCGGAAGTTCTACTGGCAGGCCAAGGACCTGGCCTACGACCTGCAGCTGGCCCACCTGGCCCTGGGCCATGAGGACCGCCATGGGCAGCCGCCGCTCGAGACCGGTGTGATCGCCTTTGAGTGGCCTAGCGATCTGGCCGCCCCGATCGACTGCAGCCTGCTCATCTTTGATGGGCAAGACCTGGAAAAAGGTCTGCAGCGGCGGGAGGAGGCCTTCCGGCGGATCGCCGAATGCCAGGCCACTGGCAGCTGGCCGAGTCACGGGCGCCAGGCATTCCGTCCTGTCTTTCAAGATTTCAGCCTTCCCGAAACCATAGGCATTGATTTGGATTCCATTGACCTCTTCTAATGAACGACTCCACCCTCTCCACCAGTTCAGGTCCATCACCTTCCTCAGCCCTGGCCCCAGCGACAGACACCCTGCAGGTGTTCAGCGGCATCGCCGCCTTTGACGCCGCCCAGCGCATGGCCAAAGCCCTGTGCTCCTCAACTCTTGTTCCCAAGGAGTACCAGGGGCAGCAGGGGCTGGCCAACAGCTTGATCGCCCTGGAGATCGCCGGCCGCATGCGCCTCTCACCGCTAGTGGTGATGCAGAACATGACGCCGATCCACGGGCGACCGACCTGGAGCAGCAAGTTCCTGATCGCCACGGTTAATGCCAGCGGCCGCTTCTCGCCGCTGCGCTTTGTCTTTGACGCCAAGGAGCAGCCCAGCAGTTGCTACGCGGTAGCCACCGATAAGGCCACCGGTGAGGTGCTTGAGGGGGAAACCATCACCCTGGAGCTGGCCCGCAAGGAGGGCTGGTGGAGCCGCAAGGACCGCCAGGGCAACGAGACCAGCAAGTGGCAGACGATGACCGGCCAGATGCTGCGCTACCGCGCCGCGGTCTGGTGGTCCAACGTCTACTGCCCGGAGATCGCCCTGGGCTTGATCACCCAGGAGGAGGCGCTCGACATCGAGGCGGTCACGGTCCGAGAAGCTGGCAGGGCCAGCATTACTGGAGCTGAAATCCAGGCGCCACTTCAGGCCGCTGCGACATTGGGCCAGGCCGCTGAGAAGCCCGCTGGGCCAGCCGCCACGGCGCCGGAAAAAACCACCGCCCGGCGTACTGCAGCCAGCCCCCGCGCTGCCGCTGTACCCAATCCCTTACGCCCTCGCGAAGACAAAATGATTCCGCCGGAAACCCAAAACAGCGCCACTGGGCGTATCGAGCCGTCCCATGGGGGAAGCGCTGAGGCAGATCAAGAGGTCATCGACGCCGAAATTGTGAGCACCAGCGGGGCTGCACCGGAGCCGGCCACCCCAGCTGAGCACCAAGGCGAGCAGCAAACCGGGCAGCAGGAGGCCCTATCGCTGCAGGCCAGCGAGAACCCTGCCGCAGCAAACCAGCCAGCACCGCGGAGAAGCAGGAGCCAGGCCGCTGCTGCCTCGGCTCCAAGCCAGGCTCCAGCTCAAGAGGCTGCCCCAGCTCCAGAACCTGAATTGAATCCGGTGGAGGTGGGCCTCCGCCAGATCCCACACATCGCCACCGTGCTGGAGCTCGAGCGCGCCTACGGACGCGTCAACCAGCTGCTCAGCGCGGGCCAGATCAACGACGAGAACGCCGAGCGGCTCTGGAGCGCGATCTCCAGGCGCCGCCGGCAGCTTGAAGACTCCGAGAGCACCCAACAAAGCGCGGGGGCGGGGACATGAGCACCTCCCCCCAGAAGCCGCGGCCACTACGCCAGCGGATCGGCAACCACAAGAAGACCATCGCCATGAACAACGACACCTTTGAGCGGGTCGATGCCTTCGCCCGCAGGCACAACATCACCTGGAGCGGGGCGCTGCACGAACTGGTGCGCACCCATCCGCTCATCGGCCTGCCGTCACTGCTGGCAGTTCAGGAGCGCATCAAGGCCCGCACCGGCTCGACGCTCGAGGTGGAGGCATGAGCATCAATCTGATCGTGCTGGTCGGCAATGCCGGCCGGGATCCGGAGCTGCGCTTTTTTGAAACCGGCAGCTGCGTCTGCGAGTTCACCCTGGCGGTGAACCGCCCGCCACGCGACGGCCAGCCCCAGGAGCCGCTCTGGGTGAACTGCAAGGCGTGGGGCAAAACCGCCCAGGTGGCGGGGGACTACCTGCGCAAGGGCAGCAAGGTGGCGATCGTCGGCCGGCTCGATTTCGAGCAGTGGAGTGACCGCAGCAGCGGTGAGATGCGCAGCAAGACCCTGGTGGTGATCGACCGCCTGGAGTTCTGTGGGAGCAAGAACGGTGCGCAGCAGATGGAAGGAGCAGCCGACTTGGCTGCCTTCTCCGCTGGCCAGTCCGTCAGTGGCTCGGCGTCTCAGACAGGAACCGCCGCTCCAGCGGGCTCCCGCAGTTCGAGCGCGGCGACATGGGGCGCACCCGCTGGAGTGCCAGCGCCGGCGGCCCCGGCCTGGTCCACCAGCGGCCCCATCAGCGACGAGGAGGTGCCCTTCTGATGAGCCAGCACACCAACGTCCGCTTCGGCGGCAGGGGAAAGAGTCCCCAACTGCCGGCCTTCTGCCGCACCCGCCAGAGAAGCACCACCACCGTGGGGCTCAGAGCGCTGCAGCAGCTGCAGTGGCTGCTGTGGCTGCTGCTGGCCATTCAGCTGAGCACCCTGCTGTTGGTGCTCGCCGGCCCGGTGCCAGCTCCCCGGAGACCGCAGGCAGGAGCACCCCTCGCCACCACTGGCGCAGCTGGCGCCACTGTCCTCTCGCCTTCTCAGCTATGAGCAGAACAACCGCTCTGGTGCCCTACCCGTTCGAAGGGCACCGCATTCGGGTCAGCACCGATGAGCACGGTGAGGCCTGGTTCGCCGGGGCCGATGTCGCTGGCGCCCTTGGCCAGCTCACGATCGCCCGGGCTCTGGCCAGCCTGCGGGAAGAGGAGCAGTGCCTCTATTCCCAGGAGGGACCCGGCAGCCAGGGCTGCACCCTGGCCCTGATCAGTGAAGGCGGCCTACTGCGTCTGCTGCTGCTGGACGACAGCCAGACGGCCTGGCGAATGCGGCGCTGGCTCACCCAGGAGCTGCTGCCCGCCATCCAGCGCAACCAACAGGTCAAAGCAAGGGCCCACTTATCAGGCCCGGCTGGGGAAAAGATCCAGACCGCGGCTGCGGTGCTGCGGCTTGCCGAGGAGATCATCGAGCTCACCGGCGTCGGGTACTCCGATGCGCTCCTCGCTGCCATTGAAGACATCGAGACCAGCACCGGCCTCCACCTGGCCCCACTGCAACAGCTCCTGCGCGACAGGCACTCTGCGGACTCAGCTCATCGGCCCGCTCAGCCAGGTCGTGCGCCAGTCGAGGCACGCCTGGATGCAGAGCAACTGGCCGAGCGGCTGGGCCGCACGATCAGGGATATCAACCGCCGGTTGGCGGCCTGCGGCCTGCAGGTGCGCAATGACCTCGATGACTGGCAGCTCACCGCAGTCGGCTGCGACTGGGGTATCGCCCTGCCGCGCTGCAGCCGCGGCGAGCACCGGCAGCAGCTCGTCTGGGATCCAGCGGTGGTTGCGTTGCTGCAGGGGGAAGGGTGATGTCAAACAGCATTGCTCTGGTCGGACTACCTCCCGAGGGGCAGTGCGGCCTGGTGGCCCAGAAGTCGAATGTGAATCCCCGCTGTTGCAGGAGGGGCCGGTAATGGTCTCTCCAAGAGTTCGTCACAGCCGTCCGCAGCCCCCTGCCAAGCCAATCGAACTAGCCCATACCCAGGAATGGGCTGATGCACGATCGACGGCTCCGCTTCTCGGTGTGAGCGAGAAAACCCTGGGTCGCTGGCGCAAGGCCGGCTTGTTCCGGGCTGGGGTGCATTGGCGCCGCAAATTCCCAAGCAGCAATTCACCAGTTCTGTATCACCTAGAGCGCTGTAACGAAGCGATGAATGAAGCGACCGCCCGCACGCCCCATCTCCTCGAAAAGAACTGAGCCTTTCAGGCACAGCAACGAAAGCCCTGGTTCAGTTCGTTACTGGACCAGGGCCTTTTGTTGGTGTGGGCCAGTGACGCCCTGAAAGGGGTCCAGCAGGGCTTGTAGGGAATCAAGCCGCCAGTCCTGCTGGTTTTGCTGTGTCCCGCTGCCGGGACTTGAATCTTGGGGAAGGCGGTGCCTGATGGCTTTGCCCACATCTTGCCCACAAAGCAGGGGGCCTATCGGTGAAAAGTCAATCGGGGCGACAGGATTCGAACCTGCGACCTAGTGCTCCCAAAGCACCCGCGCTACCAAGCTGCGCCACGCCCCGTTACCTGGGAACCATAGCGGGCCATGGCGCAGATCCCTCGTCCCAACTGCGCTTACCACTGGCGTCTCCTGAAATGGTGCACCGCGGTGCACCATTTCAGGAGCGTCTCTGTCTCTACCGAAATGCCGCTGAGGCTATGCAGCGCTGGTGCCCCATTGCACTCTGCAGCGGTAACGGGCGGCACTGCGAGCTTGCCATTGGCTGCTCCCTGCTCGCCCTGAGTTAGCCAGCTCTGCCACGCCCCTGGCAGGTTTCCCCGAGATCGATACAACGGGTCGGCATCGGGCTGCGTGCATGCCGATCTCGAGCCGAGGCCTCTGCCTTCCGTTATTGCTGGCCTGTGGTCTGGCGGCTGGGGGTGGTGAGGCCCAGGGGCTAGCCGATGGGGCACCAATCCAGTCGCCGCGGCCGGAGCAATTGCCCGTGGAAACACCGGTGGCTGATCTTGGCGGTGATGCGCCCCATGGGGATCGCCAAGCTCCGGGCGGACCGGCCGATGGGCTCCTGGCCTGGGTGCCTTTGCGGTCCGGAATGCCGCTGCAGTTGGTGTATCCGCTGGCAGAGCGGGCCAGTGACGTGGACCCCTACGGCTGGCGCTATTCGGAGGCTCGCCAGGCCTGGCGGGTGCATGCCGGCCAGGATTTGATCGCCCCAGAAGGCACGCCTGTGTTGGCGATGCTGCCGGGACGGGTTGTGCTGGCGAACCAGCGCGATGGCTATGGCCTCACCGTCGTGCTCGACCACGGCCGCGGTTGGCAGACCCTCTATGCCCACCTGCTCGAGGCCTCCGTGCAACCCGGCGACCTGCTGCAGGCGGGGGAAGTCTTGGGCCGGGTCGGCCAGACGGGCCGCGCCACCACGGCCCATCTCCATGTGGAGGTGCGGCGCCGCAGCGAGGCCGGCCTGCTGGCCCTCGATCCCACTCCACTCCTGCAAGATGCGCTGCACCGGCTCGCTGATGGGCCTCTGGCGGAGGGGCGCCAACCGTGATGCGGATCCAGAAGCCAGGCCTGGAGCTGCGCCATGCCAGCGCCTGGCTCCAGGATCGGGGTGTCGCCAGCCGAGTGCTGCAGAGCGAACTCACGGCGGGCCTTCCCTGGGAGCAACCCCTGGTGCGGGTGTACGGGCGCCAGCACCCCACGCCACGGCTCACCTGTTGGGTGGCGGATCCGGGCTGCCGCTACCGCTACAGCGGCCTCGAGCAGGCCATCACGCCCTGGACTCCGGCCCTGGAGGTGTTGCGGCAGCTGTTGCAGGCCGAGCTGGGGGTGCGTTTCAACAGCCTGCTGCTCAACCGCTACCGCGATGGAGCTGATCGCATGGGTTGGCATGCCGACGACGAGCCTGAGCTCGACGCTGCCGCCCCGATCGCATCGTTGAGCCTGGGCGCGACCCGCAGCCTGCGGTTTCGGCCCAAGCCCCGCGCCCCCTGGCCTGAGCAGCCGCCACCCCCCTTTGCCGTGGAGCTGGCCGACGGCGACCTACTGGTGATGGCCCCTCCTACCCAGCAGCACTGGCAACACGGCCTACCCGCCCGAGCCCGCGTGGGCACCGAGCGCCTCAACCTCACCTTTCGCTGCCTGCGTCAGCCCAGCACAGCAATGCAGTCGATCTCCACCCGAGCCGCCTTGGGCAGCGCCGCCACTTCCACGCAGGCCCGGGCCGGCGACACGCCGTCGCTAAACATCTCTGCATAGATGGCATTCACCTTGGCGAAGTCGTCGAGGTTGGCCAGGAACACCGTGGTGCGCACCACCTGCTGGGGGGAGCAGCCGGCTTCGCTGAGCACGGCCTGGAGGTTGGCCAGCACTTGGCGCGTTTCCGCCTCCACATCGCCATTGCCCACCATGGCGCCGGTGGCCGGGTCGAGGGCGATCTGGCCGGAGCAATACAGCACTCCGCCTGCCTTCACGGCCTGGTTGTAAGGCCCCACGGGCGCGGGTGCGGCGGCGGTGGAGACGGCCTCGATCATGGCGGGGGAAGATGGGGCGCTGAGCTTATGGCTCCTTCGGCCCTGATGCGCTCTGAACTGCCACCGCAAGATCTCCCGCCCCGGCTGCAGGTGGAGCTCTCTGGGCTCTGGCATCGTTACCGCGGTGCGGCCAGCCATGGCGAATGGACCCTGCGCGCCATCGACTTCCAGTTGCGCCAGGGTGAACTGGTGGGGTTGCTGGGGCCATCTGGTTGCGGCAAAACCACCCTGCTGCGCCTGATCGCTGGCTTTGAACGGCCCGAGCGGGGCTTGGTGCGGATCGGCGGCCAGGAGGTGGCCGGTTCACATCGCTGGTTGCCACCGGAGCGCCGGGGCGTGGGCATGGTGTTTCAGGACTACGCCCTGTTCCCCCACCTCGACGCCTGGCGCAACGCCTGCTTTGGCCTCAAACGCGGCCAGGACACCAGCCGTGCCGCCTGGTTGCTCGAATTACTGGGCCTCAAGGGCCTGGAGAAGCGCTATCCCCACGAACTCTCCGGCGGCCAGCGCCAGCGCCTCGCCCTAGCCCGGGCCCTGGCACCGGGTTGCTCGCTGGTGCTGCTGGATGAGCCCTTCTCCAACCTGGATGTGGAGGTGCGGCTGCGGCTGCGGGCGGAGCTACCGGGGGTGCTGGCCCGCTGTGGTGCCAGCGGTTTGATCGTGACCCACGACCCGGAGGAGGCCCTCGCCATCTGCGATCGGGTGGCGGTGCTCGAGGCGGGCCACCTGCATCAGTGCGCCAGCCCCCAGGAGATGGTGGCTCGCCCGGCCACCGGATTTGTGGGCCGTTTTGTTTTGCAGGGCAACCTGCTGCCGGCCCAGTGGCAGGGGTCGCGGCTGGCCACCCCTCTTGGTTGGTTGGAGCCGCTCAGCCCCGGCCCGCTTCCCCCGCCCGATCCCAGCCAGCTCCTCGAGGTGCTGGTGAGCCCCCTGGGCTTGGAACTGCAAGCGGATGAGGGCGGTGCAGCCTGGGTGTTGGGGCGTGAATTCCTCGGCCGTGAGTGGCTCTATCAGGTGCAGTGCGGAGACTTGAAGCTGCGTTTGCGGCTGCCCTTGGAGGCGGATTTCCAGCGGGGGCAACGCTGTCGGCTGCGGCTCAGGGCCGGTGAGCCGGCCCGTCTGTTTCCGGGTGGGGTGGAGCTGGTGGCCGCCGCGGAGGTGTCCCAGGTTCTCTGAACTTCAGCCCCGCCAGAGATCTTTGCTGCCGCGGCGCTGGCGCAGTTGATCGGCGTTGGCGGCCTGCAGGAACAGGTTGGTGGCCTTCTCCAGGCCAATGCTGCTGGGGATGGTGGGCTGGCCTGCCGCCCTCTGCTGCTGCACCTGGGCTAGCCGTTCGACCACGGCCTTCAGGCCTGGCTCCACAGCTGCGGCCCAGCGCAGGTTGGCCTCGGTGTATTCGTGGGCACACCACACCCGGGTGGCCTCCGGCAGGGCCGCCAGCTGCTGCAGGGAGCGATGCATCTCCGTTGGAGTGCCTTCAAACAGGCGGCCGCAGCCGCCGGCAAACAGGGTGTCGCCGCAGAACAGCTCATCCCGCCCGGCCACGGCGGGCAGGTAGTAAGCGATGTGGTGTGCCGTGTGGCCCGGCACCGCCAACACCTGCACCTCACGACCCAACAGGGTGAAACGGTCGCCGCCGGCAACGCCCTGGGTCTGGAAGGGGATACGGGCCCGGTCGGCGGCACTGGCGATCACGGCCGCTGCGGGCCAGCGCTGCAGCAATGCGGGCGTGCCGCCGATGTGGTCGTGATGGTGGTGGGTGTGCAGGATCGCCGCCAGGTGCAGGTCCCGTGCTTCCAGCCAGGCGATCACCGGGTCAGCCACGGCCGGATCCACCACGGCGGCCGCGCCACCGGGATCGCCATGCAACACGAACACGTAGTTGTCGCTCAGCACCGGGATCAGCGACACCTGCTGCACCGCGCTGGTGTGGAGGGGCATCGTTAAAGTCCCAGCTCAGGCTGAGCCCCATGATCACCGTTGCGCTGGCCAAGGGCGCCCTTCTCAAGGATTCTGTGCGCCGGTTCGCGGCCGCCGGCCTCGATTTCGCGGCGGTGCTCGAGCCCGGCAACCGCCAGCTGATGGTGCCCAGCGCCTGCGGCACGGCCAGGGCATTGCTGGTGCGCAACGCCGATGTACCGGTGTATGTGGCCTATGGCCAGGCCCAGCTCGGCGTGGTGGGGTTTGACGTGTTGAAAGAGCACCAGCTGCCGGTGGCCCAGCTGGTGGACCTGGGTTTTGGTGGGTGCCGCATGAGCGTGGCGGTGAAGGCGAGCAGCGGCTACCGCCGCGCCGCTGATCTGCCGGCCCACTGCCGGGTGGCCAGCAAGTTCACCCGCTGCGCGGAGGAGTATTTCGAGGCCCTGGATCTGCCGGTGGAACTGATTCACTTGGCGGGGTCCGTGGAACTGGGCCCGATCACGGGCATGAGTGAGGCAATCGTGGACCTGGTGGCCACCGGTCGCACCCTCCAGGAGAACGGCCTCATCGCCATTGAGGATCTGTTCCAATCCACGGCGCGCCTGGTGGGACACCCCCTCTCCCTGCGCCTCGACGCCGGCCCACTGCAGACGATCGTGGACCGCATTGCGGCGGTGTCCACCGCTGCCGCCGCCTGATGGCCCACCGCGATCGGCAACGGCTGCTGCGGCTGATCCCCTACCTGGGTCGCGACCGCCGACGGCTGCTGCTCACCCTGGTGCTGCTGATCCCCGTGGCGGGTGCAGCGGCGGTGCAGCCCTTGTTGGTAGGCCAGGCCATTTCGGCCCTGCGCCATGAGCCCGTGATGCCCTGGCTCACGGGCCAGCCGGTGGCTCAGCAGTTGCAGACCCTGGTGACCCTGCTGCTGGTGGCCGTGTTGGTGCGGCTCGGATTGCAGGGCGTGCAGAGCTTCAACGTGCAGGCGGTGGGGCAGCGGCTCACTGCACGCATCCGCAACGACCTGTTCGCCCACGCGCTGGATCTCTCCCTGCGCTTCCACGACCGCACGCCCGTGGGCAAGTTGCTCACCCGCCTCACCAGTGATGTGGATGCCCTGGCGGAGGTGTTCGGCAGCGGCGCGGTGGGCATCCTGGCCGACCTGGTGACCCTGCTGGTGATCGCGATCACCATGATCTCGATCGAGCCACGGCTGGGCGTGATGCTCCTGGCCACCCAGGTGCCGGTGACCCTGGCGATCCTGTGGTTGCAGAAGCGCTACCGCAAGGCCAACTACCGCGTTCGCGAGGAGCTCAGCCAGCTCAATGCCGACCTGCAGGAAAACCTGCAGGGGTTGGAGGTGGTGCAGATGTTCCGCCGTGAGGCGTTCAACAGTGCCCGTTTCGCCCGCACCACCGATGCTTATCGCAAGGCGGTGGACGGCACGATCCTCTACGACTCGGCCATCTCCGCCCTGATCGAATGGGTGGCCCTCACCGCCATTGCCGTGGTGCTGGCTCTGGGGGGCTGGATGGTGACGGCCGGTGTGATGGGGCTGGGCACCCTCACCACCTTCATCCTGTATTCCCAGCGCTTGTTTGATCCCCTGCGCCAGCTGGCGGAGCGATTCACCCAGATCCAGGGCGGCCTCACAGCAGTTGAGCGGATTGGTGAGCTGCTGGAAGAGCCCATCGAAATCATGGAGCTGCCCCTGGAGCAGCGCTCGGCTGGGGCCGTGGCCAGCGGGGGGGAGCGCAGCAGCGCCGGCGAGGTGATCTTCGAGAACGTGTCGTTCGCCTACCGCGACGACGACCCGATCCTCACGGATCTCTCTTTCCGCATCGCCCCCGGCGAGCATGTGGCCCTGGTGGGTCCCACCGGCTCCGGCAAGACCACGGTGATCCGGTTGCTCTGCCGCCTCTATGAGCCCCAGCGGGGCCGCATCCTGCTGGATGGCGTAGATATCCGGGAGCTGCCCATTCCAACGCTGCGCCAGCGCCTGGGGGTGGTGCTGCAGGACACCTTCCTGTTCAGCGGCAACGTGGCCGACAACCTGCGCCTGGATGCCCCCATCGGCAACGCCGAGCTGGAGCGCCTCTGCGCGGAACTGGGCCTGGAACCCCTGCTGAACCGTCTTCCCAAGGGCCTGGCCACCGAGCTGCGGGAGCGGGGCGGCAATCTCTCCTCCGGTGAGCGGCAACTGCTGTCGGTGGCGCGGGTGGCGATCCGCAATCCCTCGGTGCTGGTGATGGATGAGGCCACGGCCTTCATGGATCCCTCCACGGAGGCCACCCTCCAGCGTGACCTCGACCGGCTGTTGCGGCAGCGCACCGCCATCGTGATTGCCCATCGCCTGGCCACCGTGGAGGCGGCCGATCGCATCCTGGTGCTCAAGCGTGGGCGCCTGATCGAGCAGGGAAACCACCGTGAGTTGCGGGCTGCTGGGGGGTTGTATGCCCAACTCGCCACCCTTCAGGAACGGGGCCTAGCCAAGCTCTGAGACCCAGCTGCTGATCACCTGGGCCAGCTGTTTCGTGGCGCTGCGCATGGGCAGATGGCCCTGGCCTTCCAGCAGGGTGAACGTGTGCTCGCGGCTGTAGCCAGCCAGGTGGCGCACATAGCGGGGCTCCATCACCGTGTCGCGGCTGCCGGCGATCCACAGGCTGGGCACCTGCAGCTGGGCCGTGAGGGCCGGCAGCTGCTGCACGGCCCCGCGCTGCATGCTGCAGGCGAGCAGGCTGCGGGCCGCCCGCCGCTCCGCCACCAGCGGGCTGCGGATGGCCTCGGTGCCTGGCCACTGGGCCAGCCAGCTGGGCCGCCACTGCAGGAAGGCAGCCCCGCCCCGACGCACCATGCGAAAGGGGCGGGGCTGAAACACGCCGCCCCCGGCAGCCACCTGCACCACGCCGGCCAGCTGTGGATCGAGCTGGCTGGCGGCATGGAGACAAAGGCTGCCCCCGAGGGAATGGCCGATCAGCACGATGGGCCGCCCCCCGGCCTGCTCCTGGGCCTCCCGCGCCAGCCAGCGGCCATAGCTGGCCAGGGTGGGCTGCAGGCCGCGGGGACGCGGGGTCGCGCCGAATCCCGGCAGATCCGGGGCCCAGCTCTCCCACTCGGGGCTCAGCTCGGCTTGCAGGGGCTCCCACAGCCGCCCAGACAGCAGCCAGCCATGCACACACACCAGCAGGGGGGAGCAGCTCAGGGGACCCGGTGGCCGAAGGGTCTCCAGCCTGCAACAGGGCGGCTCAGACTGGGGCAGGATCGTGCCAATGCTTAGTCCAGCCGCCACCGACCTCCAGCAGCTCTACGGGCAGGGCTATCGCCTGTGTCCCACCCCCAATGGCCAGCTCAGCCTGGTGTTGAGCACCGAGCGGGAGATCGATCTCTATGAGCTGGAGCAGCTCTGCGATGCGGTGGGCTGGAGCCGCCGTCCGCTGCGGCGGGTGCGCAAGGCCCTGCAGCACAGCCTTCTGGTGGTGGGCCTCTGGCGGCACGACCCCCGCTTCCCCCGGCTGGTGGGCTTCGCCCGCTGCACCGGCGATGGGGTGATTGAAGCCACCGTGTGGGACGTGGCGGTGCACCCCCTCTACCAGGGGGCTGGCCTGGGCAAACAGTTGATGGTTTACGTGCTCGATCTGCTCAAGGCGATGCAGGTGGAACGCATCAGCCTGTTCGCCGACCCTGGGGTGGTGGGCTTCTACAGCGCCCAGGGCTGGGAGCTGGAACCTCAGCAGAAACGTTGTGCCTTCTGGTATTCCCCGTAGTAGCGCTGCGCCAGCTCTGCAGGGCTGGCCCCCCGGCGCCAGGCGTGCCTGAGCTGCCAGTTGTGCCAGGCCACGGCCAGCACACCGCGCTCGCGCCAGCGGCGATCATCCACCCGCAGGGGCTGCTGCAGGCAGCGCAGGCGGGTGTGGGGCTGGAGCCGCTGCACCAGATCAAGATCCTCCATCAGCGGGATCGGAGCAAAGCCCCCCGCTGCGGCGTAGAGGTAGCTCGGCAGCAGCAGGCCCTGGTCGCCGTAGGGGCATTGGCCCAGGCGGCTGCGCAGGGCCACCGCCAGCTCCAGCAGCCGCAAGGGCAGCCCCGGGGCATCGATGGCGAGGTTGAAGCTCCAGGCCGCAGCGGGTTGGGCCATCGCCGCTGCGATCGCCGTGGCCCAGCCCTGGGGCAGCCGGGCATCGGCATGCAGCACCAACAGCCAAGGGGCAGCCGTGCGGGCGGCCGCAAGGGCCAATTGGTGGCCCCGGCCCCGGGGGCTGTGCAGCAGCTGGGCTCCCGCCAGCCGGGCCAGGGCGGCGGTGCCATCGACGCTGCCCCCATCAACCACGAGCGTGTCCCGCAGCAAGCCCGGTGGCGCCTGCTGCAAGTCGGCGAGCAGGGCAGGCAGCCGCTGGGCCTCGTTCAGCGCTGGGATCAGCACCGCCAGGGGCGCTAACGGCGGTGGCGCGATGGGATCCATGGGGCCAGGTCGGGGTGGCGGTCGAGGTCGTGCTGCTGACGCAGTAGGGCGGGCTTGAGGGTGCGGGCCGCGGCGGCCTCGAGGGTGGCCTGGAGCACGCTTTGGCTACCCCAGGGCATGCCGGCCATCAGGGCGGCTCCCGCGCGTTCAAATCCGCTTCGCGTGAGGCCGATCAACCAGTAGCCGCCATCGGCCGCTGGCCCGAGCACCAGCGGAGACTGCTGGAGGTGGTCGAAGGCCGCCGTGAGATCCGCAACCTCCAGACCCGGGAGATCGGTGCCGATGAGCACCACCTGCTGGGCCCCCCGCTGGAAACGGCGCTGCAGTTGGCCCTGCATGCGTCGGCCCAGGCTGCCGCGCCCCTGCAGCACGGCCGCATCGGCCCCCAGCGCGCGGCCCCAGCGGGCCATGGCCCGTGGTCCGAGCCCATCGACCGCCAGCAGCAGCTCGGCCTGGGCCTGATCGGCCGCCAGGCGGGCCGTGGCCAAGGTGTGGGCGGTGAGACGCTGCTGCACCCGGGCGGCGGCGGCGGCACCCGTGGTGATCGCCAGGCGCCGCTTGCAGCGCCCTGCTGCGGGCCAGCGGGCCATCACCACCACCTGTCGGGCTGCCATGCCCCCTCAGCGCTGGCGAGGCAGCTCCGCCGGTTTCAGCTCGAGCCTCAGGTTGCGCTCGCCGCGGCGCACCTTCACGGGCAGGGCCTCACCCACCTGGCCCTGATCCACCGCCACCTGCACCTCGGAAGGGTTGTCCACACTCGTATCGCCCACGGTTTCGATCAGGTCGCAGGGGCGCATGCCACTGCGATCGGCAGGACTGCCAGGCATCACCTCCACCACCACAACGCCATTGATTTCAGGCAGCTTGCACTCGGCGTTGGTGGCATTCACCTCCCGGGCCAGCTGTGGGGTGAGGGCCTGCAGGCGCACGCCGATGTAGGGGTGGGAGGCACGGCCCCGCTCGAGGATCTGGGCAGCGATTTGGCGCCCCAGGTTGATCGGGATCGCGAAGCTCAGGCCAGCCCCTGGGGCCTGGCGGATGGCCGTGTTGATGCCGATCACCTGGCCGCGATCGTTGATCAATG
The DNA here is from genome assembly GCF_024345835.1 of Synechococcus sp. HJ21-Hayes. GTDB lineage: Bacteria > Cyanobacteriota > Cyanobacteriia > PCC-6307 > Cyanobiaceae > Vulcanococcus. The sequence continues at coordinate 80,510 of NZ_JAGQBW010000002.1, forward strand.
GGCCGCCGCTGTTGCCGGGGTTCACCGCGGCGTCGGTCTGCAGATAGGGCACCCGCTGGCCTTCACCCACGGCATTGGTGCGCTGCACGGCGCTGATGATCCCGGCGGTCACGGTGTTGTCCAGGCCCAGGGGGTTGCCGATGGCGATGGCCCATTCACCGGGCCGCACCTTGGTGGAGTCCCCCAGGGGGGCCACAGGCAGGTTGCTGGCGGCCACCTTCACCACGGCCACGTCGGTGATGGGGTCGGCGCCGAGCACCTTGCCGCTGAAGCTGCGGCCGTCCGGCAGGGTCACCCCCACCTCATTGGCCCCCTCCACCACGTGGGCATTGGTGAGGATCACCCCGTCGGAACGGGTGATGAAGCCGGAGCCCTGGCCCTGCTGCTGCTGCACCGATGGACCGCCGCCGAACAGGCCGCCCAGAGGGTTCACCACCCTCCGCACCGTGTCGATCCGCACCACGGCCGGGCCCACCTTGTCCACGGCATTCACGATGAAGCTGGTACCGGGCTGCAGGGGAGGCGCCGCCGGCGCATCGCTCACCCGGGTGGGATCGCCGCCGCGTCCCCCAGGCAGGCCAGGGAGATTGGTGTTGCAGGCTGCCAACAGGCTGGCCCCCAGCAGGGTGCTGATCAGAGCTACGCGGCGGCGCACACGCATCAATCGGGCCATGCAGGCGGGCTTGGGGGCCAGGTCGTGATGCGCATTATTTAAGACCGACCCGCCAGGGGGACGACCGTATATTCGGCAGCTCGGGCGTGGCATGACGGTGCAGCAGGGAGAACAGCTGTGGCACCAGGTTCAGGAGGCCCTCCAGGGCAACCTCTCCAAGCCCACCTTTGAAACCTGGATCCGGCCAGCCCGCTGCGCTGGGTTTGAGGGCGACCAGCTGCAGCTGCTGGCTCCCAATGCCTTCGCCTGCGGCTGGCTACGCAAGAACTACCTCACCACGATCGCTGCGGTGGCCTCGGAGCTGGCGGGGCGTCCGGTTGGTGTGGCTGTGGAGGCCACAGCCGATGCTGAGGGCGCGGCCACGATGCAGACCTTGGCCGGGGCCCTGGCCCCCGGGGAGGCCTCACCCACCGGCGAGTCCCGCGCTCCTGCGCTGCATGGCCCCACCGCCACCGGTGAGGCGCCGCGCAAGCTGGCTCCGGGCCTGAACCCCCGCTATGTGTTCAACCGCTTCGTGGTGGGTCCCAATAGCCGGATGGCCCATGCGGCGGCCCTGGCGGTGGCCGAGGCCCCCGGCCGTGAGTTCAACCCGCTGTTCATCTGCGGTGGTGTGGGGCTTGGCAAGACCCACCTGATGCAGGCCATCGGCCACTACCGCCTGGAGATCGACCCCGAGGCCCGTGTGGCCTACGTGAGTACCGAAACCTTCACCAATGATCTGATCCAAGCCATCCGCAAGGACGGCATGCAGAAGTTCCGCGATCGCTACCGCGCCGCCGACCTGATCCTGGTGGACGACATCCAGTTCATCGAGGGCAAGGAGTACACCCAGGAGGAGTTCTTCCACACCTTCAACGCGCTGCATGAGGCGGGGCGCCAAATCGTGATCGCCAGTGATCGGCCACCCAGCCAGATCCCACGGCTGCAGGAGCGGCTGATCTCCCGCTTCTCCATGGGCCTGATCGCCGATATCCAGGCACCCGATCTGGAAACCCGCATGGCGATCCTGCACAAGAAGGCGGAGCACGAGCGCATGAGCCTGCCCCGCGATCTCATTCAGTATTTAGCCGGGCGCTTCACCTCCAACATCCGGGAGCTGGAGGGTGCCCTCACCCGGGCCGTGGCCTTCGCCTCGATCACCGGCCTGCCGATGACGGTGGAATCGGTAGCGCCGATGCTCGATCCCTCCGGTGTGGAGGTGGAGGTGACCCCCGCCCAGGTGTTGAACAAGGTGGCCGAGGTGTTCGGCGTAGGGGTGGAGGAGATGAAAAGCCCCAGCCGCAAGCGGGCCGTCAGCCAGGCCCGCCAGGTGGGCATGTACCTGATGCGTCAGGGCACGAACTTGTCGCTGCCGCGCATCGGCGAGGCCTTCGGCGGCAAGGATCACTCCACGGTGATGTATGCCGTGGAGCAGATCGAGAAGAAGCTGGGTGCGGATCCACACCTGGGTCGTCAGGTGCAGCAGGTGCGGGATCTGCTGCAGATCGACTCGCGCAAGAAGAAATAGCGCCCTACTGGGTGATGGGCTCGCTGCGGTCAAGGCCTTCCACCTCACCGGCAAACACACGGCTGGCGGTGATGTCGTCGGCCTCCAGGGTCATCAGATCGAGCTTGGTGATCCCCATGCCGGCCATGCGATTGAACAGGCGATTGGCCTGGCGCATGCGGGCCCGGTCGATGGCATTGCGGATCGAGCGGGCATTGGCGAAGAACGGCAGCTGCATGCGCCGCTGGATATACTCGGCGAACGCCACCGTGGCTTCTTCGCTAAAGCGGTAGTTTTCCGCCGCCAGGATCAACTTGGCAATCGCCAGCAGCTCAGAAGCGCTGTAATCGGGGAAGTCGATGTGGTTCGCCACCCGCGAGGAGAGCCCCGGGTTGGACTGGTAGAACACGTCCATCCGGTCTTTGTAGCCCGCAAAGATCACCACCAGATCGTCGCGGTTGGCCTCCATCACCTGCAGCAGGATCTCGATGGCTTCGGCGCCGTAATCGCGCTCGTTCTCCGGGCGGTAGAGGTAGTAGGCCTCATCGATGAACAGCACCCCGCCCATCGCCTTCTTGAGCATCTCCCGGGTTTTCGGGGCGGTGTGGCCGATGTACTGCCCCACCAGATCGTCGCGGGTGGCAGTCACCACGTGACCCTTGCGCACGTAGCCGAGGCGGTGCAGGATCTGCGACATCCGTGCTGCCACCGTGGTTTTGCCGGTGCCCGGCCGACCGGTGAACGACATGTGCAAGCTGGGGGCCGTGGTGGCCAGGCCCACCTGTTTGCGGGCCCGTTCCACCACCAGCAGGGCCGCAATCTCGCGGATCCGGGTTTTCACCGGCCGCAGGCCGATCAGCTCCTGGTCCAGCTGCTGCAGCACGTCCTGAACCTCGGCGCCCTCGAAGGCCGCCTGCAGGTTCACGGGGGTGTCGTCCGGAGACTCAGAGGAGGCCATCGATGGCCGCGGCAAAGGCATGGTCCACCGCGCCAATAGGCTCGTTGTCCGCCTCAGACCGCAGGGTGATGTTCACGTAGGTCCGGCCAAAGCTGATGTCCGGATAGCGCCCCTGCTGGTCGCAGAAGTCGTTCAGGCGATCCAGGAAGTCGCGGTTGGCGGCGTAGTCGGCGAAATCGATGCGCCGTTCCAGCCATTCCACCCGGTCGGGCTTGGGCCTGGGGTTCCACTGGTGATCCATGGCTGTGAACTTACGTCGCCGCCAGGCAGTCGGTGCGGCCTGCTGCCAGGCGTGTGGCCCAGCTCTGGGCATAGGCCCGGTTGGCGGCCTGCTGCTGGGCATCCCCGCTATCCAGGGGGTGGGGCATGGTGCCGTTAATGGCCGCGTTGGTGACGCAGAACATCGACTTCTGGAAGCTCATGCAGATCTTCACGTGCACGTCGCCCTCACCCCTGGTGCGCTGGCGATACCAGTCGTGCAGGGCCTGGGGCAGGTGCCGGTACATGTCCTGCATCAGGAGGCTGGGGGGGATGCCGGCTCCCATGGTGGGCAGCGGATCGGCGTAGAGCGCCCCGTAGGCGAACTGGCTCTGGTCGTGGGAGATGGCCTGAGCCTGGGCGTTGAAGCTCACCGTGCCGAGGAAGGGCATGCCCCGCAGGAACACCGCCTCCACGTAGGGCACGGCCACATCAGCCAGGAAGCTGAGACCAGCCTCCGGGGGCAGTACCCAGAACTGTTCAGCACCGATGGTCACCGCGTAGGTGATCGGGTTGGCGGCGGCGGCCACCAGCCCCTGCTTGATGAACTCCACCACGTCGGCGATGGTGCGAACGCGGCCATCGCGCTCGGCGGCGGCAAGATCGAGGAACAGATCACTCATCACCCGCCAGAACTGGCCGAGGGCATGGGTGGTGGCAGCCGAGCGGATCAGTTCGGGAATGAAGTTTGGGAAGAGGGGATTGAGCACCGCCAGCAGCGGATCCCTGCCCTTGGCCCGCACGATGGCAGCGCAGTTGGCCTTGAAGGCCTCACTGTCGAAGTAGGCATCCATGCCGCCGGTGGCGTGCCACAGCATGGCTTTCTGGCAGTACTCGGCGTACTCAAAGTTGATCCGGTCGTGGGTGACATGACGCCACCACTTGCCGAGATTCAGGTCGCCATCAAAGAAGCGGAACACCGGAAAGGGATTGAGGAACTGGCGCTCTGCCTGAAAGATCAGGTTGATGCTGTAGGCATTCAGCACCACGCCGTAGCTCTCGAGCACCCCCACCACTTCCAGCAGGTGGTCATCGCTCTGGTCGAGCAGGGTCTGGCCCTGCAGCAGCCGGTCGGCCAGCTGCTCGATTGTGGGCATCAGCACGGGGGTGGTCATCAGCTGATCAGGCTCCCGGAGGCAATGGCCGCCACCAGTTCAGGCATCTGGGCCATGGCGGTGGTGGTGGCTTCCCCCAGCTGGGCCAGGCCGCCAGGCACGAGCCCCACCAGAACGATCAAGGCTGTAAGCACCAACGAGGGCAGCTGCTCTAACAGGGGAACCGAGGGGAGCTGCACATCGATCGGAGCGATGCGCTGACCGGTTGGGGTGGTGGCAGGCAGGGCCGATTGGATGGCCAGGCGTCCGAAAAAGGCCCTGTTCACCAGCAGCAGGAAGTACACGGCCGTGAGACCCGAGCCCACCATCGAGAGCAGGGTGGGGAGCGGGTAAGCCTCAAGACTGCCGCGGAACACCAGAAACTCGGAGATGAAGCCCGCCATCCCGGGCAGGCCAGCGCTGGCCATCACCCCCATGATCATCAGTGAGCCGGTGAGTGGCAGACCCCGTTGCGGGTTGAGCAGGCCGCGCAACACCTCCAGATCGCGGGTGCCGGTGGTGCGATACACCACGCCCACCAACAGGAACAGCAAGGCCGAGATCAGGCCGTGGGTCACCATCTGGAACACCGCTCCCAGCAAGCTCACCGGTGTGGCCGCAGCTGCGGCGAGCAGCACATAGCCCATGTGGCCAACGGAGCTGTAGGCCACCATCCGCTTCATGTCTCTCTGGGCAATGGCCGCCAAGGAGCCGTAGAGCACCGAAATCGCAGCCCAGATGGCGAGGTACGGCCCCATCCGCGCCCAGGCATCAGGGAACAGCCCCAGGCAGAAGCGCAACAGGCCGTAGGTGCCCAGTTTGAGCAGCACACCCGCCAGCAGCACCGACACGGGGGTGGACGCCTCGGTGTGGGCATCCGGCAGCCAGGTGTGGAAGGGGAACAGGGGGATCTTGATGCCAAAACCGATCAGCAGAGCCCCCATCAGGATCAGCTGGGTGCCCATGCCCAGTTGCTGGCTCAACACCGGAGTGAGGCTGAAGTCCACCTGACCCGTCACCAGCGCCAGGCCCAGGAAGGCGCCCAGGATGAGCATGCCGCTCACGGCGGTGAAGATCAGGAACTTGGTGGCGGCGTAGGCACGGTTGGCGCCGCCCCACACGGAGATCAGCAGCCAGAGGGGGATCAGTTCGAGCTCATAAAAGAGGAAGAACAGCAGCAGGTTCTGGGCCAGAAAGGCCCCATTCACCGCACCGCTGATCAACAACAGCAGCGCGAAGTAGAGCTTGGGCTTCTGGCTCACGCTGCCGGAGGCAAACGCGGACACAAAGGTGAGGCCGGCGTTCACCAGTAGCAACGGCATCGACAAGCCATCGACACCGAGGCGGTAGCTGAGACCCAGGCTCTGCACCCAGTCGAGCGATTCGCCCATCTGCATGCCACTGAGGGCAGGATCAAAGCCAGCCAGCACCCAGAGGCTCCAGGCCAGCTGAAGGCCCAGCACCACCAGGGCGCCACGGCGCACCTGGTCGGGTCCGGGATTGCCGGGCCACAGGGATAGGCCCAGGGCGCCCAGGAAGGGAATCAGCAGGAGAGGGCTGAGCATCATGGTCAGCCGAACACCAAGTTGAGCGAAGCCAACAGCAGCACCACGGCGATCAACGCCGTGAGCACGTAGGTCTGGGTTTGGCCGCTCACGCTGAGCTTGAGCCCATCGGCGGAGACCAGCGAGAAGCGGCCGAGGCGGTTCACAAAGCCATTCACCACCACCTGGTCCACCCAATTGGTGAGGCGGGCCATGCCCGACACCAGATTCACGATGGTGAGGCGGTAAACGCGATCGGTATAGAAGTCGAAAGCCAGCAGGTCTTGCAGGAAGCGCACGGGTTTGAGCAGGGAGCGCGCATAGCTCTTGTGCACCGGCAGCAGGCAGGCCACCAGCCCGCCAGCGGCGCTGCTGCCGATCACGGCCGCCGCCACGGCTGGCGAGAAAGAGTTGATGCCGGGCACCGGATTCAGCTTGGTGAGCAGGGCCGGGGTGAGCACCACTACCACCGAGAGGGCCACCATGGGCAGCGCCATCTGCCAATTCACCTCAGGGGCGCGTTTGGTTTTGGGTTGAGGGGCTCCCAGGAACACCTGGCGATACACCCGGGTGAGGTTCCAGGCCATCAGGGCGTTGGTGATCAGAAACACCGCGGCAAACAGCGGAGCCTGCTGGGCCAACACATCGGTGGCGAGGCCGAAACACCAGAAGCACCCCAGGGGCAGCAGGCCGGTGAGGCCCGCACCGGCCACCAGATACGCACCGGTGGTGGCAGGCATCCGACCACCCAGACCCCCCAGTTCGGTGATGTCCTGGCAGTTGGTGGTGGCGATCACGCTGCCCACACTCATCATCAGCAGGGCCTTGGCCACGGCATGGGCAAACAGCAGGAGCAGGGCCAGGGAGGGCAGCTGCAGGGCAATGGCGATGAACACCAGGCCCATGTAACTGGTGGTGGTGTACGAGAAGGCCCGCTTCATATCCACCTGGGCGATGGACACCAGCGATCCCCCCAGGGCGCTGATGCTCCCGATGGTGAGCAGCACCGAAGTGGCGACGGGGGATTGCTGCAGGATCGGCATCACCTTCAGCAGCACCAGGGCACCGCAGGTGACCACCACCGAGTTGCGCAGGATCGAGGCCGGGTTGGGACCCTCCATCGCCTCATCCAGCCAGAGGTGCATGGGGAACTGGGCGCACTTGCCCGTTGGGCCCGCAATCAAGCCGAGGCCCAGCAAGGTGGCGGCCAAAGGAGAGAGGGAGCCACTGGCGGCCCACTCATACAGGTGGTTGAAATCCATGCCACCGGCCCAGGCGGAGAGGGCCACCACGGCCATCAGCAGCAGCACATCACCCACCCGCTTGGTGAGGAAGGCATCGCGGGCGGCCGTCACCACCAGGGGCTGGGCATACCAGAAGCCCACCAGCAGGTAGGTGGAGAGGGTGAGCATCTCCAGCAGGAAGTAGCTGATGAACAGCGACCCGCTGATCACCACACCGCTCATGGCTCCCTCGAAGAAACCCACTAGGGCGTAGAAGCGCGCTAGAGAGAGCTCCTTGTCCAGGTAGCCGAGGCCAAAAAACTGGCCCAGTAGGGACAGGGAGGTGACCAGCTCCAGGGCAATCAGGTTGGTGGGGGAGAGATCGAGGGAGATGGCCAGGTGCAGATCGGCCACCTGCAGCCACTCAAACGACAGAGCCTGAGGCCCGGTCAGGAACACCTCTCGCATGGCGACGCTGCCATGCACAAAAGCCAACAAGGTGGCCAGCAGATTGAGGTAGGCCGCCGGTCGCGGCCCGTTGCGCTTGATCCAACCTGCGGCCCAGGGCAGGGACAGCACAACGCCGCTGAATCCGTAGAGGGGAATCAGCCAGGCGAACTGCAGCGGCAGGGGGAGGGCAGGGGTCAAGCGGTGTGGATTGGGCGGCCCGCCAAAACGAGGCCTTGGCGGCGGAATCTAAGCAAGAAAAGCCCCGGAACGGATCAGCCGACCGGGGCACTGTTGCGCTGGCTTGCCTGGGGCAGACCCGCTTCGGTTCAGAAGGTGGCCCGCTGGTTTGGGTTCCGCCGTGCCAGGCGGTTGGCGCTGTAGGCGCCGTAGCCACGGCTGCGGCCACCACCGAGTTCCCGCAACCAGGCATCCAGCTCCTCGCCATGGTGCTGTTCCTCGTCCCAGAGGCTCTGGAAGAACGCGGCGTTGGCCTCGTCCCGAATCACGGCGCAGAAGCGGGTGGCTTCGGCGTAGTGGTTGATCAACTGGGTTTCCAGCACGGCGTTGTGCTCCAGCAGGCCCACCAGATCAGGGGCATGGGTCACGGCCTGCAACTGGGAGGCGGCCGGAGCCACCCCCAGGGAGAGCATGTGCTGCACGATCCGCTCGGCGTGCTGCATCTCTTCCACCGTTTCCTCGCGAAAACGATCGGCGGAGACCTTGTCGCCCCAGAGCTCCACGAGGGAGGCCTGGGTCATGTACTGCTGAACGGCAGTGAGCTCAAGGCTGAGGGCGCGTCCGAGGTAGCCCAGGACGCGCGGATGGACGGCGTCCATGGTCATCAGAGACGACGGGCCAGATCGGTGCTGCCGGCCAGGGCAGGCTCCACTTCACCGTGGGGGCGGGCAATGATGTGGGCGGCCACCAGGCCATCACCCACGCGCTCGCAGGCGTCAGCGCCGGCGCGCACGGCGGCGTTCACAGCCCCGGTTTCGCCACGCACCATCACGGTGACGTAGCCACCACCGACGAACTCACGGGCCACCAGGGTGACTTCGGCGGCCTTGGTCATGGCATCGGCCGCTTCGATGGCGGGCACCAGGCCGCGGGTTTCAATCATGCCGAGGGCGATGCCGTGCACGGTGGGGGCCATGGCGTTGGAGGAGGGGGAGGAGGGGGGACGGGTGGTGCCGCTGCCGCCGCTGGAACGTCCAGGGCCGGAGGCAGCGCTGGACTTGCGGGCGGTGGTGCTAGCGCTACTGGTGCTGCTGGCCTTGGCGGCCGCTGGCGCTGGGCTGGAGGCGACGGTGGTCGCGGTCACGGTGACCGGGGGAGCCGGCAGGGCAGGAGTTGCCGGCGTCGGGGTGGGTGTCACCGGGGTTGCAGCTGCCGGGGTAGGGAGGGCGGTTTTGGCCGTCGTGGCGGTGGCTCGGGATTTGGGAGTGGCCATGGCGGTGGTGGGCAGAGCCCGGTGAATGGTGCGCGGAGGTACGGAGGGGACTCAGCGGAGCTGAGAGGGGAAGAGATCCCCTTAACCGTCTGGCGACCAGTGGTCGATGATGCCGCCGATCGTGAGATCGGTGAACAGATCGGCGTTGCCGGTGGCGTGGCGGGCGGCCGAGCCACTGGCGGTGAACACCCAGTTGCCCGGTGATGCTCCCACGGGATCACAGGCAACGCTGAGTTTTCCCTTGGAGGTGCGCAGGATGCGCAGGTTTTGATGGGCAAAGCCCTGCACCCTGTTGGTGCATACAAGCGACCCCATCACCTGCATGATCTCCATTACTTGGAGCCCCCCGAAGGGTTGCCTGCCGCCATGGCCTTGGCGGCATCGGGATCCCAGTGGTCGATGATCCCAACGATGGTGAGGTCGCTGGGGTACGACTTACTGCCGGCGGCCTCGCGAGCAGCGGAGCTGCCCACACAGATCACCCAGTCGCCGGGGATGCAACCCACGGCATCCACGGCCACTTTCTGGGTGCTGCCATCGAGCACCACCTGCAGGTGCTTGTGCTGAAAGTCCGCAATGCGGTTGGTCGACACCAGGGGCTTGACGACCTTGCAAATCAACATCTCAGTGACCCCCTCCGGTGTTGAACGTGATTGAGGAACTTACGGTTTCCGCAGGCACATGACGATCGCGGTCACGCACGGTGAGCAAGGTGTGCAGCAGGCCCTGTTGGCAGAGGTCGCTGTAGCGCGACTCAATGGCGCGCTGCACCCGCTCGCAGTGCTGAATAGCCCGTTCACGGGCACCGGGAACGGCACCGTGATAGTCAAACCGGAGCACCACGGGGATTGGCAATCCACGCGATCCATTCAGACCCTTGAAGATCTTCACGCCCACATCCAGGTCAGGGGCGCCTTCCTCCACCGTGTCCATGTAGGCGAAGTAGGTGAGGTTGCGCAGGTGGATTTCCTTGAAACCGATGCCAACGCCGATGAAGCGCTCGGCATGGCCGAAATCGTCGTAGCTGCCTGCGTGGTACTGGCGGACGTAGTCGATCTGGGAGAGGTTGTGCTCGATCAGACGCGCCACCAACTTCACCATGCCCGGATCGGGCGCTGAGGCTGCCGAGGCCTCCACCATGGCCTGGATCTGCCCGCGGGCATCTTCGGGGCGTAGGGCTTGGGTGGCGTCGTAGACGTCATGGGCATCGAGCCAGCTATCCAGATCGGTGCGGCCATCGCGGCCGGGCACATGAACCCGAATCGCATCGGTGTCGGTGTCCATGCCGATGAGCAGCAGATCCACAGAGGCGCCACAGCAGAAGCTGTTCTCCACGGCCTGCTGAAAATCCTTCAGCCGCTGCAGGCCTTGGGCAGCGGCTGCCTTGTCGTCGCTGCCGTGGGCGGCACAGCCCTCGTGGCAGGGATCCTTAGAACTGAAGTGATACACAACCGCCTTGAGGTAGCGGGTGTCGCTGTGGGCTGGATTGGGGACGCCCTCGCGGTAGCGACGATGTTCCGTCTTCACCCAGCGGTCAACGGTGTTTTCCACGTCAAACATCGCCCCTGCGTGGGAGCGGCGCCGTACGGAGCTGAAGGGCAGCCGCAGGGCATAGGCGATGGCATGGGCTAGGCGGCCATCGGCGCAGGGGGTGATGTCCAGCAGGTGGAAGCCACACTCCAGCAGGAAGGCGTCGAAGGCCTCAGCCGCGGCGCTGCCGTCCTGACCCGCCAGGGGATCGGCCTCAAAAAACTGGATACTGGTTTGCTCGTAGGCCTCAAACACACACCAGGCAAACAGGGTGCGCATGTCCAGCTGGCTGGTCCAGGCGTTCTCCAGCACCGGCAGAGGCAGCTCATACCCCAGCTCAGCCTTGGCCAGTTGTTGGGCCAAGGCTACGAAATTGTCCTCGTGCTGCAGGGCTGAGAGCCGCTTCAGCACCGGAACGATGCGATCGAAACCGCCCAGAATGGCGTCCTCGTAAGCCCGCAGGGTGGCGTTGGCTTCGCCATTGCTGAGGGGGTGGAGGCGGCTACTGGGGGTGCGAATCACCTGGGCTGCCACAGGCCGCACCCGGCGGCCAGGCTTGCCGGTGCCGGGGGAGGTTTCCAGGGCTGGGGGGCTGCTAAGGGAGGCCGCTGCCTGCACGGGGTTGCGTTGCTGGCGCTGGCGTCCAGCCCGGTTGCCGTTGCCCTGGCGGGACGCCATGGCCAGTTCGCGCTGACGCAGCACCTTGCTGAGGGCTGTCACGGGCTCGAGGGGGCTGGGCGTAGGCACGGAGGCTTGCTCAGCGTTGCCGCCGGGGCGACGGCGAGGTGCCGTCGGGCCCATGGGCTTCGGGTTGGTGGTGGCTGAACGCCGGGGCATTGGTTACGTCCCTCAGCCGCGGGCGCCGCCGGACACCGTGATCAGGGAGCCCTGATCAGTGCTGCCGCTGGATCCGGTGACACGGCTCACCGGTACGGCCACTTCCACGTTGCGCTTGGGCTGGCTTCCGGGCATGGCGCTCATGCTGCCCACGCGAGTGGGGTTGCGGCGACGGGCTGAACGGCCTTCGGTACCGGTGACGCGGTCGCCACGATCCCAGTCGTCGCCGGTGATCTTGTTGCCAGAGCCCTCACCGGTGACCCGGGAGGTTTGGCGCTCATCGGCCTCCAGGCCCACGGGAGCTGCTACAGCCAAGCGCTGGGCAGCGGGACGATCGAAGCGGAACTGCTCGGTGCCGGTGACCTTGTCACCGGCCATGTCGAAAGGGCCGGTGATACGCCCCCCTTGCTCGTAGGTGCTGCCGGTCACGGAGCCGGTGGTTTCCCGCTCCACCTGGGCGGCCTGGGCAGGGGACTGGACACTGAAGCCCTGCCAGGCGGCGGGGTTCAGGGGCTGGGGAAAGTCCGCATCGCGGGCCACGGCAGTGCCGCAGGCGACAGCCTGTTGGTCGGCACCGATGTAGGGGGTGCCGCTCACGTTTTCGCAGGCTCCGCGCTCATCGCCGGTCATCACACCGCCCACACCGGGCTTAGTACCGGTCATGCGGCGGTTGGCCATGGCCATGGGCAGGCGCTGGCGCACGGCCTCCACCTGCTTGCTGGAGCACCACTGGCCCGTCTGTTCCAGACCGGCATAGGGGGTGCCGGTCACGACCTTGCAGGTACCGGGTTCATCCCCGGTGACCTTCTCGGAACGGCCGGTGCGGGTACCACTCACCACCAGGTTTTTGTTGGTGATGCTGAAACCCACCTTGGCGGCTTCGGGGGCGGGGCGGGTGCCACAGAAGGCGTCGAACTGCTGGCTGCCCACGTATTCATCGCCGGTGACCAGCCGGCAGCTGCCGGGCTCATCGCCGGTGACGTTCTGGCTGCGGCCCACATGGGTACCGGTGATGCCAGTGCCACGCAGGGTGTTGAGGCTGCTCACCTTGGTGGGAGCACGGCCGGCCGCCGGGGCTTCGGAGCCCAGGTACTGATCGCCGGTGAGTTGCAGGCCAGAGCCGCTCTCATCGCCGGTGACCCGCTCGGAGCGCCCCACCATCACGCCGGACACGGCCTGACCACCCACGGTCTGGCTGCGACCCACCTTGCGCACGGAGGGGGTGGCGGTGCCGCAGTAGTCGGCGGATTGGTTGGCGGAGATGTATTCGGTACCGGTGACGGTTTTGCAGGTGCCGGGCTCATCGCCGGTGACCTTCTCGCTGCGGCCCACTTCGTTACCGGTGACGCGGTTTCCGTGGCTGGTGGCGGTGACGCGCACCTTGGCGGGCTGAACCGGGGCGGGCTGAGTGCCGCAGAAGGTCTGGAACACCTCAGCGCCCAGGTACTCCGTTCCAGTCACGGTGCGGCAGGTGGCCACGTCGTTGCCGGTCGTTTTCACGGAACGGTTCGCCTGGGTGCCGGTGACGACCTGGCCGCTGAGGGTTTCGCTCACGCCCACCTTGAGGCTTGCCTCAGCGGCTTGCTTGGCGCCCTTGCGGTTAGGGCCGCTGGGGCGAGTGGTGCCGCTGCCACTGCCGGTGCGGATGATGCCCGCAGACCCACTCTTGTTCTTCAGTTCCCGCAGCTTTTGGGCCAACTCACGGGTGCTCAGATCGGGATTGCCCTGGCGCACCACGGCCGCACCGCCGGTTTGGCCCGTGGTGCTGGCGGACTTGCCACGCTTGGCCAGGGCATCACGGCGGGCCAACACGAGCGCGCGGCTGGGGTTGTGCTGGGCTGTGCCCTTCTTCGTGGCCGCCCGGGCGGCGGCGCGATCGCCGTTGCCGCTGGCTGCTGGCCGGGTGGACTCGAGGGAAAGGGTGGCGGTGCGGGGGCTAGCTGTTGCAGCAGGCTTCTCGTGGCACTTGCACTTGTGCTCGCCAGCCGGGGCGCTGCTTGCCTGGGACACCTTGGCGGCCTTGGCCGCCTCGGCGCGGTTGCGATCCTTGGAGTTGTCGGCCCGCTTGCCGCTGCGGCTCAAGGCTTCGCGGCGAGCCAGCACGAGGTCGCGGCTGGGGTTCGCCACGGGCTTGGCGGCCCTGCGACGATCGCCGCTGCTGGGGGTCCCTCCCAGGGACAGGCCAGCGGAGCGGCGGGAGCGGTCGCTGGCGGCAGGGGCACTGGCAGCCACCACGGCAGCTTGGCTGGGGGCCTGGGCCACAGGCGTGTTGGTGCGGGTTGGGCGGGCATCCGCTGCGCTGCGCACACGGCTGGAGCCGGAGGTGTAGCGGCCCACGGCTTTCTTGCCGCCGTTGGTCAGCGCTTTACGGCGCTCCAGAGCTGCTTCGCGACTCGAATTGCTGGCCATGTCCGCCCGTTGAATGGAATGACTGATCGGTATGCAGCAGCTGAGGCGTCAACAGACCCACCGATCCTTCGGTGTGGCCGGCGCCGATCCAAGCTGCCGATGAAAAGAGACGTGGTCCCGGAGATAGACCGGGACCACAGAATCGAAGTCCGCTGAATCAGCGGCCTTCGAACACCACGAAGCAGGAACCCTGGCTCTGGGTGTAGGCGTCGTAGCCAACCAGACGCACGTGGTGGTCGGGGTAGGCGCGGTGGCAAGCCTCGAGCTCGTTCACGATCACGCTGAGATCCTTCTCACCGAAGAAAGGCAGCTTCCAGTAAGACCAGTAGGTGGCCATGGAATTGCTGGGGTGGACGTGCTCAACGAGCGGGCTCCAACCCTGGGCAATGATGTAAGCGATCTGGTCGTAGATCTCGTCCTGGGTGAAGGGCGGCAGGAAGCCGAACGTCTCCAGGGTGGCGACTGTTTGGTAGTCACCCACGGTGCTCTTGAAGGGCATGGGGATCCTTGAGATGGATGGAATGAATGAACCGCTCAGGGGTTCGTTGTCCGTTCATGGATGGGGTGGGAGAGCGCCGTGATGACAACTCTCCCAATCCCTCACCACTGAATGATCAGTTGACGTCGAGCTTGTCGACGGTGTCGAACTCGAACTTGATTTCCTTCCAGGTCTCGAGGGCGATGGCCAGCTCGGGGCTGTGCTTCGCGGCTTCCAGAAGGATGTCGCGACCTTCGCGCTCGATTTCGCGACCGGCGTTGCGGGCCTTGACGCAGGCTTCGAGAGCCACACGGTTGGCAGCAGCACCAGCAGCGGAACCCCAGGGGTGGCCGTGGGTACCACCACCGAACTGCAGCACGGAATCATCGCCGAAGATGCTGACCAGTGCGGGCATGTGCCACACGTGGATACCGCCGGAGGCCACGGCGAACACGCCGCCCATGGAACCCCAATCTTGGTCGAAGAAGTTACCGCGGCTGCGATCTTCGGGAACGAAGGATTCACGCAGTTGGTCGATGTAGCCCAGGGTGGACTGACGATCGCCTTCCAGTTTGCCCACCACGGTACCGGTGTGCAGCTGGTCACCACCGGAGAGACGCAGGCACTTGGCCAGCACACGGAAGTGGATGCCGTGCTTGGGGTGACGGTCGATCACCGCGTGCATGGCGCGGTGAATGTGCAGGAGCATGCCGTTCTTACGACACCACTTGGCCAGACCGGTGTTAGCGGTGAAGCCGCCGGTGATGTAGTCGTGCATGATGATGGGCTGGCCCAGTTCTTTGGCGAACTCGGCGCGCTCATACATCTCCTCGGGGGTCGCTGCCGTGCAGTTGAGGTAGTGACCCTTCTTCTCGCCAGTTTCCTGTTCGGCCAGCTTCACAGCTTCGGCAACGAACTCGAAACGGTTCTGCCAGCGCTGGAAGGGCTGCGAGTTGATGTTCTCGTCGTCCTTGGTGAAGTCGAGACCGCCACGCAGGCACTCGTACACCACACGGCCGTAGTTCTTACCGCTCAGGCCGAGCTTCGGCTTGATGGTGCAACCCAGCAGGGGACGGCCGTACTTGTTCATGCGGTCGCGCTCGACCTGGATGCCGTTCGGGGGACCCATGCAGGTCTTGATGAAGGCAAGCGGGAAGCGGATGTCTTCCAGGCGCAGGTGGCGCAGGGCCTTGAAGCCGAACACGTTGCCGACCAGGGAGGTCAGAACGTTGGTGATGGAGCCTTCCTCGAACAGGTCGAGGGGATAGGCGATGAAGGCATAGAAGGCTTCCTTGTCGCCAGGAACGTCTTCGATGCGGTAGCAACGGCCCTTGTAGAAGTCGAGGTCGGTGAGGAGCTCGGACCACACAGTGGACCAGGTACCGGTGGAGGATTCAGCAGCCACAGCAGCGGCTACTTCCTCGCGGGGCACACCTTCCTGGCCGGTGCACTTAAAGCACGCGAGCAGGTCGGAATCGAGGGGAACGTAATCAGGAGTCCAATACGTGTCGCGGTACTCCTTGACCCCAGCGTCGTACTTCTTTGCCATGGAGAATCTCCGGGTGGGTTCGGGAAAAAGAATCAGAGAGTTGAGCGGCCGTCAGCGGCGTGACTCAGTGCTCAGTCCTTGGAACCCACGAAGCCGGCGCTGCTGTTCAGAGCAGGCTCCACTTCACGGTGGGGGCGGGCAATGATGTGAGCAGCCACCAGGCCATCACCCACACGCTCGCAGGCATCAGCGCCGGCGCGAACGGCAGCGTTCACAGCGCCGGTTTCGCCGCGGACCAGAACGGTCACGTAACCGCCGCCCACGAATTCGCGACCGATCAGGCGCACTTCGGCGGCCTTGGTCATCGCGTCAGCGGCTTCGATCGCGGGCACGAGACCCCGGGTCTCGATCATGCCGAGGGCGATGCCCATGGTTTCGTTAGCCATTACCTGCTCCTGGAGGAGGGGTGGAATGTTCGCCTGCAACCATGGTCGCCAGGCGATCCTCCCGTCAAGCCATTGGGGCCTGCCTGGCCATCACCGTCTGTGCACCCATTGATAAGCGGTGCTCATTGGTGCATTACAAAACTTTGGGGATGCTTGTTGTCGGCCCCAAAACCGTCGCTGGATCTGTCAACGGGGACACCGACATCAAAGGGGTTCAGCCTCAGACACGTACGCCACGCCACCGTAGTAATCCAGCAGGGGCTGGATGCCCTCCCGCAGTTTCGCCAGGATCGAGGCCTCGCAGAAAATGATCACGTGGGCGTTGGCCCCGAGGCCGCTGAACTCCATCGCCTCCGACACGGAGCCATGGGGACCCTTGCCGGTGACGTGCTTCATCACCGAGTAGCCCGGGGCGCCGGCGGCATCAATGGCCTTGATCACGGAATCCAGCTCCCGCTCACTGAGGATCAGATCAACGCGTTTCATCAGCTCAGCCCGCAGCGGGGAGGAGTTTGTTCACCAGCGCCATGTAGAGGGGAATCCCCACAATGATGTTGAACGGGAAGGTGACCCCCAGCGCGGAGGAGATGTAGAGGCTGGGATTGGCCTCGGGCACAGTCATGCGCATGGCCGCAGGAACTGCGATGTAGGAGGCGCTGGCGCACAGCACCACAAACAGCAGGCCGTTGCCGGGGCTGAGCTGCAGGCCTCGGGCGATCAGAGCCCCCACCACGGCGTTGAACAGGGGCATCAACACCGAAAACGTAATCAGAAAAGTGCCAGCCCGCCGCAGGTCACTCAGTCTTTGGGCAGCCACGATGCCCATGTCCAACAGGAAAAAACTCAGGGCTCCATAGAAGAGCTTGTCGGTGAAGGGGAGCATCTTTTCGGCGCTTGCCGGGCTGTAAGCCGACACCAGCACCCCGATCACCAGGCTGCCCACCAGCAGAAACACGGAACTGTTGAGGAAGGCTTCGTTGAGCACGGATCCCCAACGCATCCCCTTGGCATCCGGTCGCTGCTGCTGCTGTGGGGCCGCGAGCTTCACCAGTAGCAAGCCCACAATGATCGCCGGCGACTCCATCAGGGCCAGGGCCGCCACCATGAAGCCGTCATAGGTGATCTTCTGGGTTTCCAGGAAGCTCTGGGCGGTGATGAAGGTCACCGCGCTGATCGAGCCGTAGGTGGCGGCAATGGCGGCCGCATTGAAGCTGTCGAACTTCAGCTTCAAGGCCAGGAAGCTGTAGAGCGGCACCGCCAGGGACATCGCCACAGCGGCCGCAATGGTGGGAAGCACTTGGCCCCCCAAGCCGCTGTGGGCGAGTTCCAGGCCCCCTTTGAAGCCGATGGCGAGCAAGAGATAGAGCGAAAACAGCTTCGGCAGGGGCGCCGGAATCTCCAGATCGGAGCCCACCAGCACGGCAATGACGCCGAGAAAAAAGAACAGCACCGGCGGTGTGAGCAGGTTCTGCAGAACCAGGCTGGTCTCCATGGTTCGCCCGGCACCTCAGGTCCCTTCACCCTACGTGTGCTGGCCTGTGATGTCTGTTGCTGCGCACATGCGGCACCCCACCCGTTGCTCTCCCTGCCGGACCTGCCTACGGTTCGCCCGAGGCAGGCACCCCTGGAGCTTTTCGGGGGGTGGAATGTTCAACCCAGCCTGCCTCCCCCCTCCAGTCTCGCCATTGGCGACAATGGCGGGGCAATTGAATCGCGACGTGCAAGGGCAGCTGCAGCCTCCCGTTCTGGTGATCGCCAGTGGCAACGCCTACAAGGTGTCTGAGATCGGCGCCATGCTCGATGCTGTGGCTCTGCAGGTGCGGCAGCAGCCCGAAGGGCTCGAGATTGAGGAAACCGGCAGCACCTATCTCGAAAACGCCCGCCTGAAAGCGGAAACGGTGGCCAAGCTCACTGGCCAGTGGGCCTTGGCGGACGACTCCGGCCTGGAAGTGGATGCATTGGCCGGCGCCCCGGGGTTGTATTCCGCCCGCTACGCCCCCACCGATCACGAGCGGATCCACCGGCTCCTGCAGGCACTGGGCTCCACCCCTTACCGAAGCGCCAGTTTCAACAGTGCCATGGCCCTGGCCGATCCCAGTGGCATCACCGTGCTGGAGGCGCAGGGCATCTGCCGCGGCGAGATCCTCACCGCACCGGATGGCCATGGCGGTGGGTATGACCCGATTTTCTGGGTGCGGGAAGCCGGGATGACCTATGCGCGCATGTCCCGACACCTCAAGGACAAACTTGGCAGCCGTGGCAAGGCGGCTCGCGCCCTAGCCCCAGGCCTGCGCCAGCTGCTGGGGGTCTAGGCGCTCAGGCTTTGGCGCGTCGGTTCACCATGTCCACCGCGCGCATGGCGGCGGCGGCAGCCTCTTCCACATCACCCTCACGGCCCGCCAGGGTGAGACGACCAAAGGCGCCCACAGCCTTCACGTCCACGATGGTGATATTGGAGGCCTTTTCCGCTTCATTGGCGGCGATCAGCACGTAGCCGGCTGGCTCCGTTTCCAGGATGAACATGCTCATCCCCGACTGGATCATTGAGCCACGGCGGTTCTGGCGGTTGATCAGCACCGCGTGGTCGGGGGTGATGGCGCGGATGATCTCGGTCCAGCTCACCTCGCAGCGGCTCCGCTGCTCCACCCGGCTGCCGATGGCCTCGAGCACCACATCGCCCGAGTGGAGCACGTTGCTCTGGTCGCGGTGGTAGAGGGCCAGGGAACCAAAGGCCCGCTCCACGATCATCTGGCCCAGCCGCACCGTGCTGGCCTTGAGGGCAATGTCGGTCACCCGGTGCACCGCCATGCCGGGGGACACCTCCAGCCAGAGGCAGGCATCGCCGGGGATGGGCAGGAAGCCCTGGCTCACCGTGCCCATGTAGGCCGCCAGCTGGGGTTGCAGCGAATCGAGAAACACATAGGTGCGCAACTCGATGGACTGCACCTGGCTGGACTGGCGGGCCAGGCGTGAACCCTCGCTGTCCGTGGTGATCACGCAGCTGGCCGCCGATGGCTGTAGGACATCGAGGCTGGAGCCGCTGCCGCTGAAACCCAGGTCGGTTCCGGTGATCTGCACGGAACGCGCGCGTTGCCTGGGGGATCGATCAGCCAAGGAAAGGGTGCGCTCCCTGCGGACGTTGAGGTCGTTGTCCTCAGCGGTCCAGCTGAAGGAGCCCGGCGATCTTAACGCTCTGTCCCGGTAGGCCCCTCTGATCCCGCCCCTGCGCTTGCGAGGCCGGGGATGGACCGGTACCTTCCAGCCATTCCTCGCCAACCTGCCCGTGGCCGCCAAGCGCTCTGCCTCCAACGCTTCCGCCAAGGCCAGCACCCCCCTGGAGCAGGAGAGCGGCCAGGATTTCGGCGGTGTTAAGCCGGAGCAGGCCCTGGCCCTGGTGGGCATGGGCCTGATGCAGAAGATGGCGGCCAACGGCGAGCTCCCCTGGGTGTGGAACGATTCCGAAGATGGCGGCCCGTGCGACACGGCCGCCCTGCGCCACCGGTTGGAGCTCACCCAATTGGCCCTCCAGACCGGCGCTCCCCTCAGCACCGCTGAGGTGACGTACCTGATGGGGGCCCGACCCGGCGCCGCCCTGGTGGAGCGCGGGGGTCTCAAGGCGCGGCGGGTGAGCCGCAATGTCTGGAAGCTCAGCCAGGCCAGCGGCGGCAGCGGCGAGGTGGCGAGCTTCGCCAGCTTCAACGACGGTCGTCGCCGCTTTGCCTGAGCTCAGGGCATCTCACCGCCAGTTGATCAGGGCCAGCAACCGCAGATCTGCCGCACCTTTGGGCTACACCCATAAGTGGGCCTTGCCGGGGGCATAGGTAAGACCTGTTGCTGGCGGCACCCAATGGGCTTCTGGGGTTTCTACCGTTCGCGCCACGTCGGAGGTCCGGCGCCTTCCGATTCCCTCCGGTGGCGTTGGTTCCAACGGTTTCTCCGTTGCCCCTTTTGCTCTGATTGCCGATGACCGTTTCTCTGATTGAGACGGCCTGGTTGGTGCCTCTTTATCCCCTCGTGGGAGCCCTGGCGAGCCTGCTGTGGTCGCCAGGATTGATCGCCCGCACTGGCCCCCGGCCCTCCGGCTACATCAACCTGCTGATGGTGGCCATCGCCTTTGGCCACAGTTTTCTGGCGCTGCTGGGGCTGAATGGCAATTCCGCTGCCGGTGCCGCTGCCCTCTATGCCCCGCCCAGCTTCAGCTGGACCTGGCTGAACACCGCAGGCCTGCGCATCGGCTTCGATGGTCTGGTGACCGAGCCGGCTTTGATCGCCATGACGGTGATCACCGGCCTGCACGTGCTTGTGCAGATCTATTCGATCGCCTATCTGGAGATGGACTGGGGTTGGCCCCGCTTCTTCGGTGGGCTGAGCTTTTTTGAGGCGGGCCTCTGCGGCCTGATGCTCACCGACTCGGTGTTCTTCAGCTACGTGCTGCTGGAGCTGCTCACGGTGGGCACCTACCTGATCGTGGGCACCTGGTACAACCAGCCCCTGGTGGTGAAGGGGGCTCGCGATGCCTTCCTCACCAAGCGCATTGGCGACCTGATCCTGCTGGCTGGTGTGATTGCCCTGCTGCCGGTCACCGGCACCTGGAACTTCCACGGTCTGCAGGCCTGGGCCGCGGATCTCACTAACAACGGCCAGGCGCTCCCCCCAGGCTTCCAGTTCATCCTTCTGGCTTTGATTGCCGGTCCGATGGGCAAATGCGCCCAGATCCCCCTGCACCTGTGGCTGGATGAGGCCATGGAGAGCCCGCTGCCCTCCACGGTGCTACGCAACTCGGTGGTGGTGCTAGGCGGCGCCTGGGTGCTGCTGCGACTGGAGCCGCTGATTGAGCTGAGCCCCCTGGTGCAAGGAGTTCTGGTGGTGGTGGGCGGCACCACGGCCCTGGTGGCGGCCTTGATCGCCCTGGGCCAGATCGATGTGAAGCGCGCCCTCAGCTTCCTGGTGAGCAGCTGGCTGGGTCTGCTGTTTGTGGCGGTGGGTCTGGGCGGCATCACCGTGGCCGACCACCTGCTGCTCGTCTACCCCCTGCCCATGGCGCTGCTGTTGATGGCGGTGGGCACGGTGGTGATCAGCAATGTCACCCAGGACCTCACCCAGCTGGGTGGTTTGTGGAGTCGTCGGCCGCTCATGGGGTTGGCCTTCCTGGCCGGTGCTGCCGGGCTGATGGGGCTGCCTCCGTTTGGCGGCTTTGCGGCCCTGCGGGAGCTGCTGGCTCTGGTGGCGGCCAGCCCCCTACCCCTGGTGTTGGGCGGTCTGGTGCTGATCACCAATGCCCTGATCAGTGCCTCGCTGATGCGGGTGTTCGGCTTGATCTGGGGCGGTGTGCCCACCCCCTTCACGGCCCGCTCAGCCGAGGTGCTCTGGTTGATGGTGTTGCCCACCCTGGTGTTGATGGGGTTGGTGCTGCATATTCCCCAGCTGCTGGTGCATATCGGGGTGTACCAGCTCACCCCCCTGCCCGGCTGGGGCCCCTGGGGCGTGCCGCTGTTGCTCTCCACCCTGGTGGGGGCAGGCAGTTCGGCTTTCTTCTACCTGCGGCCCCACCCCCTGGCCGAGCTGCCCGCAGGCCTCGGCGGCCTGCAGCACTGGCTGGCGGAAGACATGCACACCGAGGCCTTCTATCACCGCACCGTGGTGGCCCTGGTGGTTGGCCTGGCCCGGCTCAGCTCCTGGAGTGATGCCCAGTTGGTGGATGGCTTCAGCAGCGGCACCGGTGGGGCGGCCCTAGCCGGGGCCCGGCGCCTCAGCTTCACCACCTCCGGCCGCTCCCAGGCCTATGCCCTCACCCTGGTGCTCGGCGTGCTCTTGATGGCCGCATGGCTGTTGGCCCACTGATCTCAACGCTGGCCCACTGATTTCGCTGCTCGACCATGGCTTTGCTGTTGCTGTTTCTCCTGCCCTTGCTGGCGGGAGTACTGATTCCCCTGCTGCCGGAGCGGCCTGGGTTGGCCCGCGGGGCTGCCCTGGTGGCGCCTGTGCTGCAGCTCATCACCGCCGCCTGGCTCTGGCGCCACCCCCCTGGTGAGCTTGTGGTGGATTGGCTGCCCCGCCTCGGCCTGGTGCTAGATCTGGGGCTCGATGGCCTGTCGCTGCCCCTGGTGCTGCTCACGGCCCTGCTCACGGCCTTGGCCGTGCTGGCCAGCCCCGAGCAGCAGAGCCGCCCGCGCCTGTTTTTCTCCTTGATGCTGGCCACCAACCTGGGGCTGGTGGGCTCCTTCTTGGCCCGCAACGCCCTCCTGTTCGTGCTGGCCTACGAGCTGACCCTGATCCCCACCACCCTGTTGGTGGCCATCTGGGGTGGCAACCGGCGGGCCGGCGCGGCCATTCGCTTCCTCACCTATGGGGCTGTGTCGGGCTTCGCCCTGTTGGCGGCGGTGCTGGCCTTTGGCTTGCTCCAGCCTGGCGGCCTGGATTTCAGCTACAGCGCCCTGGCCCACCATCAGCTCACGGAGCCACAACAGCGTTGGTTGCTGGCCCTGGTGCTACTGGCCTTTGGCTTGAAACTGCCGATCGTGCCCCTGCACGGCTGGCAGCCCTACACCTACAGCCAGGCCCCAACACCGGTGGCCATGCTGCTGAGCGGGGCCGTGTCGAAATTGGGGGCCTATGGCCTGCTGCGCTTCGGGGTGGAGTTCCTGCCCGACGCCTGGACCGCCTGGTCGCCCTGGATTGCCGCCGCCGGCGCCATCAGTGCCATCTACGGCGCCCTCAATGCCATTGCCCAGCTCGACATGCGCCGTTTGGTGGCCTACAGCTCCCTGGGCCACATGGGCATGTTGTTACTCGCCCTGGCCGCTGCCACACCCCTGAGCCTGCAGGGGGTGATTGCCCAGATGCTGGCCCACGGATTGATCATCGCCCTGCTCTTCTGCCTGGTGGGGATGATCGAGGCCAAAACCGGCACCACAGCCATTCCGGAACTCTCCGGGTTGCTCAATGCCCAGCGGGGCCTGCCCTTCACCCTGGGCCTGATGCTGGTGGCCTTGATGGCGGCCGCCGGTGTGCCTGGCCTGGCGGGCTTTGTGGCGGAATTGCTGGTGTTTGAAGGCAGCTGGCTGGCGTTCCCGTGGCCCACGCTGGTTTGCCTGATGGCTTCCGGCCTCACTGCGGTGTACTCCGTGAGGCTGTTCAACCGGGTGGGCTTCGGCCGGCTGGATAACAGCAAGGCCAACTGGGCCAGCACCACCTGGGCTGAGCGTGCCCCGGCCCTGGTGCTCACAGCCCTGGTGATCGGCGCTGGCCTCTGGCCTGGGGCTCTCACCGGTTGGAGCGAAACCAGCACGGCCGCCATCGCCCTGCGCTACACCGATGCGCCGCCGCTGCTCGCCAAGGCCTCTGGTTCCGTCGGCCCCCTGTTCTCTGCCGTTGTGTTGCCCTCGCCGCTCCTGCCCTCATGACTGCCACCGTTGCTCCCGAGCGCACCCAGGCTCCCCTGATTCCCCCTTCCACCCACCGCTTTGCGGAGGTGATTCATCGCCTCGAGGCCGGTGGCTCGATGCTGCCGGACACTCCTGAAAACCTGCAGCAGATCATCGGCATCTACAAGGCCTATGCCGTGCCGATGGATTTCTATTGGCGCGACCTGCTCTACATCGCTGAGCGGGTGTTTCTAAATCCGCTGCCGGCCTTCAAATACTTCATCTCCAAGCAGTATCTCGATCTCCCCAACAGCTATGCGGGGGATCAGGCTTCGCTACGCATCTGGCGGGGCGGTGAGAAGGCCCATCCGGAGCTTCTCGCCTTCATGGAGCGGGGTGAAACCCGCCGCATGCCCAAGCTGCTGCACCACCTCTGGCACGACCGGGTGAACATGGAGTTCGCCGAGGCCTGCATGCAGGCCATGCTCTGGCACCAGGGCATGGGCGGCCGCTTCAACGACTACCTCGAAAGCGAGGCCTACCGGGCCAATGCGGATCGGGCCATCAAGGCCTATTTCAAGGGCAACCCGGTGATGCTGGGGCTCTATCGCCTGTTCCCGGAGATGTTCCTGGAGCAGGTGCGGCAGCTCTCCTACACGGCCAACCTCGGCCTGTTCTGGGAGGTGATGGCGCCGGTGTTCTTCGAGATGAGCGACATCTACGACGAAGGCGGCTTCAAAGGGGTGCCCGATGCGATGGATTTTCTGGTGAACGGCATTTTTGCCGTGGCGGGCCGGCCGATCTATCACCATGTGTTCATCGGCGACGAATGCTTCGAGATCATTCCCAAGAGCGAGGGTTTCACCTGGCTCTATGAGGCGGCCTTGCCCTATGTGGAGGCGGTGTTCTACCGCACCTCGCCGTTCCGAGGCACCAAGAGCTACAACGCCCAGGCCCATCAAGTGCCGGCTGATCAGGCCGATTTCCACTACGGCATCCTCTACGCCGATGTGTTTCCGGTGGGTTCAGCGGGCATTCCGCCCACCCTGCTCATGCAGGACATGCTGCATTTCCTACCTCCCTACCTGCAGGATCTCTACAAAGAGCATCGCCGCGGCGAGGAAGATCAACTGATTCAGTTGGGCATCACCTTCCAGCGCTCGATGTACAACGTGACCTCGGCGGTGATCCAGGCCCTGCGCTGTGCCTTGCTTTACCCCCTCGACGACACCGACCCCGAGCACCTGATGGCCAACCGGCGCTTCTTTGAAGCCCAGATGGATCGCTTCCTCAGGCCTGAGGCCCGCCTCGCCGACATCCAGACCCAGGACTACCGCTAGGAGATCCGCCATGGCCACGATTCTTGAAACCGCCGCTGGCGCCGGGGTGTTCAACACCCTCCTGGCTGCCGTGGACGCCGCCGGTTTACGGGGTGCCCTGGAGAGCCCAGGACCGTTCACGGTGTTTGCCCCGGTGGATGAGGCCTTCGCCGCCTTGCCGCCGGGCACCGTTCAGACCCTGGTGGACAACCCTCCCCAGCTGGCACGGATCCTCAAATATCACGTGCTCAGTGGTGCCCACAGCCGCAGCGTGCTGGTGGCGCAAGCCGAATGGGAGAGCCTGGAGGGAGCACCGATTCCCATTCGCCGTGCCGAGCCGTTTGAGGTGAAAAACGCCACGGTGGTGACCGCCGATATCGTCTGTGACAACGGTGTGGTGCACGTGATCGATCGCGTGATCCTGCCGGGCTGATCGCCCCTTGCTGCCACCTGCGTGGGTTCCTCCCTGCTCAGCACCCTGCTGTTGCTTTTGGTGGGGGCCCTCGTGGCCCGGCTCACGGCCACACGCCTCGAGCGCTGGGCGGTTCCCGCGATCGTGCTCGAACTGCTAGTGGGGTTCCTGTTGGGCAATACCCTGGTGCCCTTCGGCCGGATTCAAGCCCTCTCCGGCATCACCGAGTTGGGTGTTCTCACCCTGTTCTTCCAGGTGGGCCTGGAGGTACGCGGCGGTTTGTTGGGCTCACGCCCAGCGGCAGTGTTGCGCACGGTGTTGCTATCGGCGCTGACGCCTCTGCTGGCCTGGTGGCCGCTGCAGCAGGGCTTCGGGCTCTCCACCGCCACAACGCTGTTGTGCGTGGCGGTGCTCAGCGCCACGGGCACGGGTGTCACGCTGCGGGCCCTCGCGCAAGCCTCGGCCTTGAAAACACCCTCGGGTCGCCTGCTGGTGGGGGTATCGGTGCTCGACGACCTGCCGGCCATTGCCCTGCTCACCCTCTCGGTGCAGCTGGGGGCCTCCGCCACGGCTGCTCCACCACAAACCCTGGGAGTGCTTCCTCCCGGCTTGGGTGCCGCTCTGGGGCTGAGCGTCGCCCTGGCGAGCTTCCCGGCCTCGCGCTGGTGGCTGCGGCGCCATGGCGCCTGGCGGCCGGGGATTCTGGGGGTGTTGCTACTGCTAATCGGCTGCAGCTGGTTTGGCGAGGTCACGGGGCTCACCAGCCTGCTCGGGGCTCTCTGGGGCGGTGTGCTGCTGAGCCGGCTGGCTCCGATGCCGGAAGGCAGCGCTGAGGCCGCTGAGCTGGGGGGCCGCCTGGCCCTGCTGTCGGATGTATTCCTGCCCCTGTATTTCATCAGCGTGGGCATGCGCATCCAGGCCAACACCCTGGTGCAGCCGCAGGCCTGGGCCCTGGCCCTGCTTCTGTTGTTGCTGGCCATCAGTTGCAAACTGATTTGCGGCCTGGGCATCAGCCGTGCGGATCAGGCGGCCGGTATCGATCGCTGGGTGGTGGTGTTTGGCCTCATCCCGCGAGGACTGCCTGGGTTGGTGTTTGCCTCCACGGCTCTTGGGGCCGGGTTGATCACGCCGCTGCAGTTCTCCTCCCTGGTGCTGATGGTGAGCTGCACCACCGTGGTGGGGCTGTTGCTGCTGGCGCGGCGGTTGCAGCGGAGCGGCTGCTAGGCCCCGTTTCCCAGGGTTGCCGCGATGGCCGCCGCGATGGCCGCATAGCAGCAATCCAGTTGGGCATCGCTGATCGAGAGGGGTGGCAGCAGGTACACCACGTTGCCGAGGGGTCTGAGGTACACCCCTTGGGCGCGGCAGTGGCGTTGGATCTGTTTGCCGATCGGGTTGAGGTAGCTGGCTTCACCGGCCTCCAGATCGAAGGCAGCCATGGTTCCCAGACAGCGGGGGCGTTGCACCCGTGGGTGCTGGTTGAGCCGCTCGAGCCGCTGCTGATGGCGCTGTTCAAACTGCTGAAAGCGCTCGGGGTCGTGCTGTAGCAGATCAAGGCTGGCCAGGGCGGCGGCACAGCCCAGGGGATTGGCCGTGAAGCTGTGGCCATGGAAGAAGGTGGCGGTGGGTGCCTCGCTGATGAAGCCCTGGTAGAGCCGTTCACTGGCCATGGTGACCCCCATGGGCAGAAAGCCGCCCGTGAGCCCCTTGGACAGGGCCATCAGATCCGGCTGAATGTTGGCCTTCTGGCAGGCAAACAGGGCTCCGGTGCGTCCAAATCCCGTCATCACCTCATCGGCAATCAACAGGGCGCCCGCGGCCTTCACCCGTGCCGCCACAGCCCTGAGGAAGCCTGGCCGCACCACCCGCATGCCGGCGGCGCCCTGAATCAGGGGTTCCAGAATCACCGCTGCGGTGGGGATCGTGAGGGACTGCTCCAGTTGCTGCAGGGCCTGGGCTTCTTTCTCCTCCACGGTCGTATCGCCCCACCAGGTGTGGGGCCAGTCCACCCGGCTCACATCGAACAGCAAGGCGTCAAAGGGGGCCGTGAGCACGGATCGCTCCCCCAAGGCCATGGCTCCGAAGGTGTCGCCGTGATACGAGCCGCTGAAGGCGATCAGTTGGCGCCGCCCACCGCTAGACCCGCTGTCCTGGTTGCGCCACCACTGCCAGGCGATCTTGAGGGCCACCTCCACAGCCGTGGAGCCGTTATCGGAAAAGAACAGGCGATCCAGGCCCGTGAGCCGGCTGAGGCGGGTGGCCAGCTGCTCGGCGGGCGTGTGGCTGAAGTTGGCGAAGATCACCTGCTCCAACACCTGGGCCTGGCGGGCAATGGCGGCGGCAATCGCCGGCTCGCCATGGCCGTGCAGGGTGACCCACCAACTGCTGATGGCATCGATCAGATGGCCACCATCGGCCAGTTCGAGGTCACAACCACGGGCGGAGCGCACCAACAGCGGCGGGTCGCTGGTGGCCACCTGGGTGGTGGGGTGCCAGAGGTGGGGGTGCCAGCTCATCGGCGATCTCCTAACGGCAGGTGGAGGTCCAGTAGCGCACCCGCTGGTTGGCGGGGAAGTAGCTCACCCGCTGCAGCTGGCACTGGCGCGGGGGTTGGGAGGCCTTGCGGATGGTCACGCGTCCCATCAGGCAGGTGAACACGGCCATGCGATAAGGCGAATGGGCGGCCGTTTGATCAGAGCACTGTGCCAGCTGATCAAAGCGGAGCTCTTCCCCATGGGGCCAATCGCGCTGGGCATTCAGCCAGCGCTGGAAGGCGGAGGGCAGGGGATCGAAGGGCAAGGCCAGTGCCGCGGGTGGCGCGGCCACCCCCGTGACCAACAGCATCCCCAGGCTCAAGGTGGCCCAGCGTTGGCTCAGGGGGATGGTCATCAGGCGTCGTCGTCGTGGGCGAAACGGTTGTAGAGGAAATCGAGGGCTTGATTGCGAAGTTCGTAATAGCGCGGATCTTCCATGATGTCCTCGCGGCTGCGGGGCCGAGGGAAGTCAATGGTGAGCACTTCGCCGATGCCTGCGGCGGGGCCGTTGGTCATCATCACCAGCCGATCGGCCAGGAACAGGGCCTCGTCGATGTCGTGGGTGATCATCAACACGGTGCATTTCTGCGTGTTCCAGATCTTGAGCAACTCCTCCTGGAGCTCCTCTTTGGTGATGGCATCCAGGGCCCCGAAGGGTTCATCAAGGATCAGCACCTCGGGCCGGATCGCCAGGGCACGGGCAATGGCCACCCGCTGTTTCATCCCTCCGGAGATCTGGGTGATGGTTTTCTCGGCGGCTGCCGTGAGGCCCACCAGCTCCAGATGCTCCATCACGATCTCCCGCTTCTGCCGTTCCGGCAGCTCGGGCTTGACCGCATCGATGCCGAGGTACACGTTGTCATAGGCCGTGAGCCAGGGCAGCAGGGCATAGCCCTGGAACACCACCATCCGATCGGGCCCCGGCCGCTGGATTGGGGCACCGTTGAACAGCACCCGCCCGCTGCTGGGCTTGGCGAAGCCGGAGACGGTGTTCAACAACGTGCTCTTGCCACAGCCAGAGTGGCCGATCACGCAGATGAATTCACCGGCCTGCACCTCGAGATTGACGCCTTCAAGGACTGGGTAGGGCCCCTGGGGCGTTGGGTAGGCCAGCCCCATCGCTTCAAAGCGGAGCAGAGGTGGCGCCAGCGCAGCAGAGCTGGGTTGATCAGCGGAGAGGGTGGCGGTCATGGCGGTAGGGGTAACGATGGATGGGCTGCAGGAACAACGGCGACCTCAAGAGGCCAGGGCACGGGGAACGCCGATGGGAATTTCGGCCACGCTGAAGTCCTGGTGGATCGAGAGCTGGTTGAGGTAGCCAATGGGGTCCTCGGCGTTGAACGGCACGCCGTCGAACAGCTCGATGCCGCCGCGCTGATACGACACGTCGTCGAGCCCCAGTTCGCGGGCAGCGGTGCTGTACACCCCCACGGCACACACCCGCTCCAGGATTTCCACGTAGTTGCGCGGGAAGGGAATCTCGCTCCAGCGGGCCAGTTGGCTGATGATCCAGAGGTGCTCGCTGCGGCTGGGCCGATTCACCCCGGCCCCAAAGAACAAGGTGTGGCCGGATGCCTCCCGAATCTCTTCAGTGGCCGACTCCATCCCGAAGCGAATCAGCTCGGCTTTCATGCCGAGATAGCGGCGATCGCTGAGCAGTTCGCTGAGTTCATCGCGATGCTCGGGGTTGGCGCAGTAGCGGCAAGCCTCCAGCAGGGCCTTGGTGAGGGCGATGTGGGTGTTGGGGTAGGCCATGGCCCAGTCTTCTCGGGCGCCGAGCACCTTGCCGGGGTGGCCCGACCAGATCTCCAGATCGCCCGCGATCGGGAAGCCATGGCCCTCCCGATCGGCGCGCACATTCCACGGTTCACCAACGCAGTAACCATCGATCGAGCCATCTTTCAAATCCGCCAGCATCTGGGCCGGTGGCAGCGTCTGCAGATGCACATCGCGATCCGGGTTGATGGCGTTCGACGCCAACCAATAACGCAGCAGCAGGTTGTGCATCGAGGCCGGATGCACGATTCCCATCGTGTGGGGCTCCCGATTGGTGCGCAGCAAGTAATCCCGGTAGTCCGCCACGCTGCTCACACCCTTCTCCGCTAGGCGCCGGGCCAGGGTGATGCCATTGCCATTGCGGCTCAGGGTGAGGGCCGTCACGATCGGCGTGGGATCACCGCCATGGCCTCCGGCCGTGATCCAGGTGGGCATGCCCGAGGGCATCAGCGCTGCATCCAGGGTGCGATCGAGCAGGCCATCGGTGATGCCGCGCCAGCTGGTTTCACGCACCAGCTGCACGGCATCGAGGCCGTGCTTCGCGAAGAATCCCTTGGCCTCGGCAACGGCCAGAGGAGCGGAGGCCACCAGGGGGATGAAGCCCAGATCGAGATTCACCTTCTCCAGGCCATGGCGGGCCAGCACCTTGTGGGGCTTGGCCTGCCACTGCTTCACCCGCTTCTGGCGGTTGAGGAAGTAAATGATCTCCGAGCGCAGGCTGTAGTAGCTGGGGTGGTGAACCACCTCCAGGCGCTGGCGGGGCCTGGGGATATCCACCTCCAGGATTCCACCGATTTTGGATCCAGGTCCGTTGGTGAGCATCACGATGCGGTCTGAGAGGAGCACGGCCTCATCCACGTCGTGGGTCACCATCACGGCAGTGAGCTCATTCTCATTGCAGATCTGCATGAGTTTCTCCTGCAGATTGCCCCGCGTCAGCGCATCGAGGGCGCCAAAGGGTTCATCCAGCAGTAGCAACTTGGGCTTGATCGCCAGGGCACGGGCGATGGCGACCCGCTGGCGCATGCCACCGGACAGCTGCAGGGGTGGTTTGTGTGCAGCGTGGGCCAAGCCCACCATCGTGATGTGGTCTTCCACCACGGCCTCGCGCTCGGCCTTGGAGAGGTCGGGCATCACCTCATCCACCGCCAGGGCGATGTTCTCGCGCACCGTGAGCCAGGGCAGCAACGAGTAGTTCTGGAACACCACCATCTTGTCCGGTCCAGGGCGCTTGATGGTTTCGCCCTCCAGCAGCACTGTGCCACCGCTGGGAAGATCCAACCCGGCGATCATGTTCAGCAGGGTGCTCTTGCCGCAACCGGAGTGGCCGATCAGCGAGATGAATTCGCCCTTGCGAATGTCCAGGTCGATCCCTTTGAGGGCCAGGTAATGGCCGCCTCCATCGAGGCGAAAATCCTTGGCAACATCCTGAACGGTTACGAGTGTCGTCATGGCTTGCGGTGACGGAGTTAGTGGGGATGACGGAGCCGGGTCACGTCTGCGATCAGCGTGTGTTTCAGCGCCCAGAAGCGATACGCGTTTGCAGCCAGGCCATCAGACGATCCAAAATCAGGCCGATGGCGCCAATCCAAATCACACCAAGCACGATTTCTGACACATAGCCATTCTGGTTGGCATCCCAGATGAAGTAGCCAATGCCGGGAGTGCCGGGCATCACGATCTCTGCCGCGATGATGGCCAGCCAGGCCAGGCCAATGGAGATGCGCAGACCTGTGAAGATGTAGGGAAGGGTGGAGGGAATCAGGATCTTCGTGAAGAAGCGTCGATTCGACATTTGCAGCACCAGGGCTACGTTGCGGTAGTCCTGCGGGATCTGGCGTACCCCCTCTGCCGTGTTGATCAAGATGGGCCAGATCGAGGTGATGAAAATCACAAAGATGGCCGCAGGCTGGTTCTGCTGGAACATCACCAGGGCGATGGGGACCCAGGCCAGCGGTGCCACCATGCGCAGGAACTGGAACAGGGGATCAAAGGCACGGTTGAGGCCTTTGTTGAGCCCCACGGCGATCCCAATCCCGATGCCGATCACGGCAGCCAACGAATAGCCAATGGCCACGCGTGAAAGGCTGCTCATGGTGTGCAGAAACAGGCCCTTATCCAAGCCACCGTTATCAAAGAACGGATAGAGCAGCAACTCACGGGTCCGTTCATCGGTCCAGAGGCTAAGGGGGCCCTCCAGCTTGGTGAGTCCCAGGCTGGAGCTGAGCTGCCAGAACAACAGGAAGCCACCAATGCCGAAGATGGGGGGAAGGATGGCCTTGCGGTTCTGCTTCCACCAGTTGGCCGGGTTGATCTTGGAGCTGGGAACTGGGGTCATGGCTGTGAATGATGGGGGGTTGAGATTGAGATTGAGGAGCAGTCGTTCTGGTGGTGAATCAGCGCTTGATTTTCAGGCTGTTCAGATAGGCCTGGGGGTTGCTGGGGTCGTACACGGTGCCGTCGAAGAACACCTCCTTGCCCCGGCTGGTGCTTGTGGGGATGTCCTTGGCCGGCAGCCCCAGTTCCCTGGCCGCTTTCAGCCAGAGACCGTCGCGGGTGACCCTGTTATTGATCGCTTCAGCCTGTTGGATCGTGTCCACGGTGCCTGGGTAGAACTGCCAACGCAGGGATTCCACCAGGAACCAGAGGGTGAGGCTCTTGTAGGGATACGAGATCACCCCACGATCACTGCTCCAGTAGAGCGGCCCCAAGGCGGGATTGTTCTCCGGTGTTGCCTTGGCACCGATGGTGTACTGGCCTTTCAGCGATTGCTCCAGCACAGGCTGCGGAACATTGAACCACTTGCGCGAGCTGAGCATCCTGGCCGCTTCCGCCTTGTTCTCCGGTTTGTCCAGCCATCTCTGGGCTTCGATCAAACCCTTGAGCAGGGCCACAGCAGCCTTGGGGTGCTTGTTCACCCAGTCGGCACGGATGGCCAGGTATTCCTCTGGATGCACTTTCCAGATCTGGGCTGTGGTGGTGGCCAGGTAGCCCACGTCTGCCTTGCTGATGCGGGAAGGCCAGGGATCGCCGGTGGAGAAGGCTTCCATCGTGCCGTTCTTCATGCCCTGCAGGGTCTCCGGAGCGGGAACGGTCAGCAGCTCCACGTCCTTGTCGGGATGCACACCACCGGCAGCCAGCCAATAGCGGATCCAGAAGTCCTGGTTGGCCTTTGGAAAAGTGTAGGTGGCCCGGAACTTGCGGCCCTCTTTCTGGCTGAACTTCTGGAAGAACCCCGGCGATGATTGGCGCAGATCAACGCTGAGATTGCCATCCTTCACGGAGTTGGCCGCTGCGATGCCGTTGCCCTGGCTCATCAGCATGGCCAGGACCACCATCGGCACCTTCTTGCCGTTGGTGAGCGCCCCCTCGCTGATCATCTGGGGCATGGGCAGTTGCCATTGCCCGCCATCGATGCCGCCACCGCTGGTGCCCAGCACCACATTGTCGCGCGCTGTCGACCAGCTGGATTGCTTGGCGAGTTTCACATCCAGGCCATGCTTGGCAAAGAAGCCTTTTTCCACACCCACAACCAAGGGTGCAGATTCCAGGATCGGAACAAAACCCAGGGTGATGCTGCCTGTTTCCAACTTGGCCCGAGCCTGGGGATCCACTTGGATCGCAGCCCCACGGTTGAGGCCCCTTTGGCTGGGGGGGGCGCCCAGGCAGCCGGTGAGCAGGATGGAAGTGCTGATGGCTCCGCCCAGCAGAGCCAGCAGTCGACGTCTTTGGGCCATGGCGATGTTGGTTTGGTGGCAGGGTGGGGAGGGAGGGGTGCAGAAAATCAAGGCACAGTGATCACTGCAACCTGGAGACATTCATGCGTGTTGGATTGTCAGACTGGATCTACGGCCCTGTTGTTGACGGAACAAGGCTGGCCGTGACTCGGATTAAGGACTCGCCGGGGGGTAGACCTCTGTTTTGTGATGAGCAAACGTTAGAGAGAGCTCAGCAGTCCCTGGGTTGACGCTGCTGGCAGTCTTCCCAATTGCGATGATCAGTCCTGCTGATCGTTTACCCCATTTGCGTGGGCGCGTCTCCGCAGGAGTTGGCATGGTCGGGAGTGTGCCCCAGTTTCAGCCTTGTTGGCTTCGGCTAATCATGCTTGAAAACTTAGTTATTCCGGGATCTCGTTCATGGTCTCCCAGCATTGTGCTGCTGCCATTCAGATGGTGCGTTGGATGCCTAACCAGAATGCGATCACCATGGCCCCCATCAGCAGGAAACGAGCGATCAGAAAGCGAATCACATTCTCCCGTTTCATCATCGTGGTTTCGATGGCTTGCAGGCGCTTCTGCAGGCTCGCCACCATCGGATTGTGCATTGCTCCTGGCCTTATTGTGATGGTGGATGCTGACGCCTTAAACGCTAGGTATAGGGAGGCTAGATTTGGGTTGACGTGCAAGGCATGGCTTTGTATCCCTCTCCCGTGGGTGTGATTGCACTGGCTACCCAGCACGGCAAGGAGCGTGTGATGGCCAAGCCCCTCTGGCATGGTCTTGGCCTCACCGTTCGGCGCGCGGAGCAGGTGGACACCGATCTCTTCGGCAGTTTCAGTGGTGAGCAGCAGCGCCCTGCTGATGCATTAACCACCTGCCGCCTGAAAGCGGAAGCGGGTATCGAGGCCCTCGGTGTGGATCTGGGTATCGCCAGTGAGGGTGCCTTTGGGCCCCACCCCGCCGTACCCCTGCTGCCTGTGGGTCGTGAGTGGATCACCTTTGTGGATCGTCGCCTCAACTTGGTGATCAGCGAACATGCAGTGAGCCGGTCCACCAACTTCAGCTCCTGCTTTGGGGTATCGCCTGCGGCAATCGCCGACTGGCTGCAGCAGGTGGGGTTTCCCTCCCATGCGCTGATGCTGAAATCCCACGATGGGGAGGCTGGGAGAACGGGCCCCTGGCTTGCCAAAGGGGTGCGCTGTGAGCAGCAATTGACAGAGCTGATGGCTGTAGCCGTGCAGGACTCTCCCGTTGGCTTGGCCTGGGTAGAAACTGATATGCGTGCCCACTGCAATCCCACGCGGATGGCCTCAATCAGGCGCCTGACATTTCGGTTGATTCGGCGCCTAGCCAACCCCTGCCCATCCTGTGCAGCCCCGGGCTGGGGGCTGGTGAACACCATGGTGGGGTTGCCCTGCCGCTGGTGTGGCCTGGCTACGGAGTTGGTAAACATTGAGGTGTTCGGCTGTGTCGCGTGTGGGCACACCCGCCAACAGCCGCGCCGTGATGGGCTCACGAGCGCGGATCCCGCGCACTGCCCCTACTGCAACCCCTAATCCCTTCAAGCCCTGATGTAATCCACCACCTGCCGCGAACGCTCTTGCACTGCAGCCACGGCCCGTCGCTCCACGCCGCGGGCTGTATCACGCGTGATCCCCATGGTTCTCGCGACTGCACTGAGGGTCATCGGTTCCGGTTGATTGATGCCATAGCGAAGGCGCAGCAATTGAGCCTCGTGGCCCGGCAATTCCGTGAGGAGTTTCTCGAGGTCTTGATGCAGCAGTGTGCGGATCAGTTGATCACCGGGCTGGGTGGCATTGCAGCTGAGTCGGTCCAGCAAGGTGCTGTCATCGTCCACGGGTAAGCCATCATCGAGGCTCACGGGTTGCTGCGCTCGGAAGAGCAATTCGCGGATGTCCAACGGTTTGAGCCCGGTTTCCTCGGAAAGTTCCTCCAAGCTGGGAGGTCGGCCAAAGCTCTGCCAGAGGGTTTGCTGGGCTCTGCGTAGCTTACTGAGGCTGTCTCCAATGTGAACAGGCAACCGAATCGTGCGGCTTTTATCGGCAATCGCTCTGGTGATACCTTCACGAATCCACCAATAGGCATAGGTGGAGAACTTATATCCCCGTGTGGGATCAAAGCGATCAACAGCTTTGATCAGGCCCATGTTGCCCTCTTGAACGAGATCGTCTAGTTCGAGTTGTTGGCCGAAATACTTACGCGCCACTGTTACCACAAGGCGCAGGTTGGCTGTCACCATCCGTTGCTTCGCCCGTGTGCCCATCCTGATGCGTCGCTTCAGCTGCTGAGGGCTCAAGCCTGCAGCTGTAGCCCAAGCCTCATCGGTGGGGGCAAGGCCACCTGATCGCATGGTGAGTTCTTCGGCGATCTCGTTGAGTTGCCGGAGGGCCTGCACGGCACGCCCGAGGGTGATTTCCTCTTCATGGGTGAGCAGAGGAATCCTGCCGATGGAGTGGAGGTGCAGGCTGATTGCGTCGCAGCTGCCACTGGGGAGCTTCTGTGGCGCAGGCATCGAAGGATGTCTTTCTCAGGTCCAAAACTCTAAAGCCCATGACCATGCAATGGGGGCTGCGATGGAGGCTGAATAGCAAGCCCAATGCGCTTGATCAGACTCCCTGATCAATACTCCGGGCCTAGCAATCAGTCACACTGATGGTGGACACTTCAGGCCTCGAGGTGATCAATCATGTGCGAGGACAGCCGACGAATAGAGGCATTGGCCCGCCGCTCCAGCCCACGGGCCGTGTCCCTTGTGATGCCCATCTGTCGGGCGGTGGCACTCAGGCTCAAGGGTTCCCCTGCTGCGATTCCGTAGCGCAAGCGCAGCAGCTCGGCCTCCTGTTCGGGGAGTTCATCGAGCAGCTGTTGGATGTCTTCTTGCATGAGGCTGACGTCCACTTGCTCCTGGGGCTGGCTCACCTCGCAGGGCAGGCTATCGAGCAGGCTCAGTTCTGCATTGGCGGTTTGGCGGCCATCCAGGCTGAGGGGTTCCTGAGCCCTGAACAGCACTTCGCGGATGTCGAGGGGTTTGAGGCCGGTGGCAGCGGCCAGCTCGTCCAGGGTTGGGTCGCGCCGCAGCTGCTGACTGAGGGATTGCTGAATCTGGCGCAACCGATGCAATTGGTCCACCATCGTGGAGGGCAGCCGGATGGTGCGCCCTTTGGCCACAAGGGCACTGCCGATGCCATCCCGGATCCACCAGGTGGCGTAGGTGGAAAATCGGTAGCCGCGGCTGGGGTCAAAGCGCTCCAGGGCGCGGATCAGGCCAATCGTTCCCTCCTGGATCAGGTCTTCAAGGTCGCCACGGGAACGCTGGTAGCGGCGGGCCATGCTGATCACCAGGCGGATGTTG
Organism: Synechococcus sp. HJ21-Hayes; assembly: GCF_024345835.1. GTDB lineage: Bacteria > Cyanobacteriota > Cyanobacteriia > PCC-6307 > Cyanobiaceae > Vulcanococcus. The sequence continues at coordinate 117,329 of NZ_JAGQBW010000002.1, forward strand.
GCGAGCACCATTCGGCTTCGGGCCTGATCGGCCTGCCGCAGGCAGCGCTGCAACTGGCGCACTTCCATGCCAGCTTCCTGAGACCAGGCTTCAAGGCTGGGGGATACGCCACCGGCCCGCAACTTCATTTCCTGGGCCACGTCGGTGGCTCGGCAGCCACTTTGAACGAGTCGGGCAAGGCTGATTTCTTCCTCAGCGCTGAGCAGCGGGATGCGGCCGATCGCACGCATGTGCTGACTGAGTGCGTCGCAGTCGCCCTTGGGGCGCTTCTGTGGCGCAGGCATCGGTGGGGCGTCTGCAGGTGGGGTTGGCAAACGGTAGTGATTGTTGCGGGGGGTTGGGTATTGGGGGCACTGCCCATCCACCAGAATCTTCAATAGCCGTGATCAGGGAAGCTCATTGCTGCCTGGAGTCTTAGAGACCTAGCACACTTATTGCTCCGGTTGCGGTAAGCCAGCCTGCTGATCCTGCCTGGCTTGCTTGACCAGCCAATAGGCCGCAGCGAGACCTATCACAATCACCCCGAATCCCGCCATCAGCTGGGGCTTGCTTTCCGTTCCCGGCGGAAGCACGATCACTTTTCTGGCTACGGCAGTCATAGCCGTGAGCAACACCAGTTCGATCTGCACCACCTGGTCGCGAAGATAAGCCGTGACGTTCTGCAGAACTTCCAAGGCAATGAAGACAAGCAGAAGCCTATCGAGCAATTTGATTAAGCCACCGTCAAACCAATCGGTTTGAAACTGGGCAACCTTGATGACTGATTCAATCACCAACTCAAAGACGGCAATGCCGACTACGGCCGCCAGAAGTAGAGCGAGAATCTTCGCGAGTTGCCGCTCATAGCTGTGAACTCCGTCAAGAAACCGATCATCACCAAGGAGCTTCATGACTGCGGACGGTGGAACTAGCAAGGAGAATCAGCGAAAGCCCGCCTGTGCATGGATGCACGTGCGGGCTTGGCTAAACAGAAGAGCAAATAGTCGCGGCCAACTGCCTCGGGCTTTCTTGTCGGGATGCTTAAGGCAGTTGGATGGCGAACGACTCAGAACTTGTGATCGCGCAGGGCTTCCACTGGGTAGATGTAGGTGATGATCGAGTAATCGGTGTAATACTTGGCCTCGATCTCGTGAGTGATCTTGTCGGCCAACTCGCGAGTTCCGGTGAGCACCTCGATCTTCACGTTGGAGAGGGTGTGGGACACACTCGGTTCGCCGGTGGATCGTACATTGCGACTGCCTTCCCCGCCAGCTGCATTCACAGTGTAACCGGTGGCACCGGCTTCCTTGATCAGTTTAGTGAGCTTCTTGGAGAGGATTTCCTCCGCAACGATCACCAGCTTCCAGACTTGTTGGCTCATGGTTTTTGTTTCTTGATAACTGTTTTGAGAGATCTCTATCGGCCGAGCATCACTTCAGCAATCCCAATGAAGAGCGGGATGCAGATCGCGATGGCCACTGGGGTTCCGATGGCTGTGGAGGCGCCGATGTATGCCGAGGGATTCGCCGATGGAATGCCAGCGCGAAGGGTGGGTGGGCCAGAGATGTCGGAGCTCGATGCCGCAATCACTGCCAGCACCACAGAGCCGCCAATGCTGAAGCCGGTGAGCTTGTGCAGGATCAAGCCAACACCAAAACCCAGGAAGCCATGCACGATCGGCGCAATGAAGGCATAGATGGCAAACCACTGGGCCACTTTGCGCAACTCATTCATGCGCTGGGCAGCCTCCATCCCCATGATGATCATGAGAACGGCGAGGAAGCCGCGGAACAGTGGGTTGAAGAAGCTCTCATACACAGGTTCCGGCTTGGTGAGGATGCCAAGGGCTACGCCCAGGAGCATCGCCGTCACGGCCGAGCTCTGCAGGCTTTCCTTGATGATCGGCCAGATCTCAACTTTTTCGGATGTGTTGCCGGTCTTCTTGCCGATGTACAGGCTGGCCATCACGATCGCAGCCACCAGGGCCGGGATGTCCATGAACGGATAGAGGGCAGCAGTCCAGGCTTCATAGGGAACCTTGGCGGAATCCAGCTGGGGCAGGACTGCCGCCAGAGTGGAGCCACTCACCGCACCGAACAGACCCCCCGTAGCCACGGCATCGGGCACCTTGATGCCAGGTAGTTTCCCGAGGGTATAACGGCTGATCAACACAATCACGATGCCAATCCCCACGGCTCCGAGAGCAGGGAGAATGATTTCGGAGAAGTTCGAATTGCGAATGGCGATGCCGCCAGTCAATCCAATCTTCATCAGCAGGAAAAAGCTGATGAACTTGTAGATCGAGTCGGGAATAGCCAGTTGGCTACCAAGTGCGGCGACGACGATCCCGCCGATCAGAAAGCCCAAGGTAGGCGATTGAAGTTGCTCTATAAAGAGCGGCAAAAAATCCGTCATGTTAGGTCCGCTTTTGGTGCCCGGAAATCAAGTCACTGAAGGCTAGGGATCCCGACGCGAAGTTGGGTTTGGTTCCGCGGTACGGGTGATTGGTCTGAGCCACCCAGGGGTGACTTGACGCGAAAGATAGGCATCGCCATCCCCGGTTGGGGCGTGTGCTCGGAATTCGTGCTGCTGGCGGGCGCTGATTTGTGCCACGCCTCGTCCAATAGCCGGAAGGCCTGTCGCAACAAGCGATGACCTGGATTTGTGGCCTGCTCCGCCCCAACAGCCAGTGCGCCGTCCCTATAACCCCCCCACTACGCCCGTTCCATATGTTTCCGATCTCTCCGGTGTTGCTGGAGATCAGCTCTCACCAGCTCGAGGTGGCGGAAACCCTCATTCAGGTGGGGCGTTTTGTGGTGATTTTTATCGCCGCCCGGGCCATTGCCGAAGTGATGGTGCGCCTGCAGCTGCCCACCATCCTTGGCGAGCTCGTTGCCGGGGTGCTGATCGGTATCTCAGGCCTGCACCTCATTGTGCCGCCAGACACCCAAGCCCAGATCAGCCAAACAGTTCTGTCCCTACTCGGTTCCTTAGCGGAGATCAGCCCTACTGCGGTGGGCGAGATCTACAACCACACCTTCCCCAGCCTGCAGGCGGTGTCCCAGTTGGGGCTCTTCGCCCTGTTGTTTCTCACGGGTCTGGAGAGCGAGCTCGATGAGCTGGTGGCCGTGGGCGTTCAGGCCACCACGGTTGCCGTGGCTGGTGTGGTTCTGCCCTTTGCCCTGGGTACGGCAGGCCTCTACTTTCTCTTTCACGTGCCACTGATTCCGGCCGTGTTTGCTGGGGCCGCCATGACGGCCACCTCGATCGGCATCACCGCCAGCGTGTTTGGCGAGCTCAAGTGGCTCAAGCGCAAGGAAGGCCAGATCGTGATCGGCGCCGCCGTGCTTGACGACATCATTGGGATCGTGATCCTGGCGGTGGTGGTGGCCATCGTGGGTGGTGGTGCCTTCAGCCTCGGCCCGGTATTGAAGTTGTGTCTGGCGGCGGTGGCGTTTGTGGCGGTGGCCCTAGTGCTCAGCCGCACTGCCGCACCTGCCTTCGATTGGGTAGTGGATCAGCTCAAGGCCCCTGGCGATGTGGCCGTTGCCAGCTTTGTGGTGCTCACCCTCTGCTGCTTTGCCGCCCAGGCCATCGGCCTGGAGGCGGCCCTGGGCGCTTTCGCCGCTGGGTTGATCCTCAGCGCCTCGAAGCACACCCACGACATCGATGCTGCGGTGAAGCCCTTGGTGGCTCTTTTTGCCACCGTGTTCTTCGTGCTGATCGGCACCAGCCTTGACCTTTCGGTGCTCAACCCCTTCGATCCCGCCAATCGGGAGGGCCTGATCGTGGCTGGCTTCCTGCTGGTGGTGGCCATGGCCGGCAAGGTGGCTGCCGGCTGGAGCTACCTCAGCAAAGAACCCACCAACCGCTTGGTGGTGGGGCTGGGCATGATGCCCCGCGGCGAAGTGGGCCTGATTTTTCTGGGTCTCGGTAGCCAGGCAGGCATCCTCACGCCTGCTCTGGAGGCAGCCATTTTGCTGATGGTGATCGGCACCACCTTCCTGGCACCCATCCTGCTGCGGCTCGTGATTCCAGCTACGCCCGAGGGGGGCAATCCAACCCTGGTGGATGTGACGTCCTGACTAAAGCCGCCAACAGCTCTGCATAATCAGCCCACTGCCGCCGCGCCGATGAGCTTTTCGTTCAGTGCCCTCGAGATCCTGGTGGGGATCTTGCTGCTCTTTGGCGGGGGCGAGTTGTTTGTCGCCGGATCGGTGGCCCTGTCTCTGCTGCTGGGGATTCCCCAGATCGTGATTGGTCTCACCGTGGTGTCGATGGGCACCAGCGCCCCCGAGCTGTTCGTGAGCCTGCTCTCCACCATCCAAGGCGGCAGCGGCGATGCCATTGCCGTGAGCAACGTGGTGGGCTCCAACATCTTCAATGTGTTGGTGGTGCTCGGCGCCAGTGCGCTGGTGATGCCCCTGCGGGTCAAGAGCCGCCTGGTGAAGCGCGATGTGCCCCTGCTCCTGGGCGTGTCCATGGCCACCTGGGGCATGGCCTCCGGTGGCCGGCTCACCTGGGTGGCGGGCTTGGCCCTGATCACCGGCACGGTGATCAATCTCCTCTGGGAGGTGCGGAGCGCCAAGGAGGAGCCAGCCGAAGCCGCAGACGATCTCGATACCGAAGGGGCTGCACCACCACCCGTGGCTGCCGCCAAGCTCGCTGCAGGTTTGGGATTGCTGGTGCTCGGCTCCCAGTTGTTGGTGAAGGGTGCCACCGCCGCTGCCCTAGGCCTGGGCGTGAGCGAAACCGTGATTGGCCTCACCATCGTGGCCGCTGGCACCTCGATGCCGGAGCTCGTTACCTCCCTGGTGGCGGCCTACCGGGGTAAGGCCGATCTGGCCATTGGCAACGTGGTGGGCAGCAACCTGCTCAACCAGCTGGTGATCCTGGGCCTCTGCGGGTTGGTGTCCGGCGGCCGCGGACTTGGGGTGGACCCTGTGATGATCAGCCGCGATTTCCCGATCATGGTGGCCACCACCCTGGCCTGTTTGCCGATTTTCTGGAGCGGTGGCGTGATCACCCGCCTGGAGGGCGGCATCTTGGTGGCCCTCTACGGCCTCTATCTGGTGGAGCAGATCCTCAGCAATTCGGTGCCGGCGGCGGCCGATGAATTCCGCCTGGTGGTGCTGGTGGCTGTGTTGCCGCTCCTGCTGGTGTTTCTCGCCTGGGGATCCCTGCGCTGGCGTCAGTTGCGCCGGGGGGCCACGGCTCAGTCATGATCCGCTCTGCGGCGCTCATGATCCCTCTCCTTGGCTGACCAGAGTCTTCTTGCCCTGGGGCTCACCTGTCTGGCTGGTCTGTCCACGGGGATTGGCAGCCTGATTGGTCTGAGCTCCCGCCGCTTCAGTTCCCAGTTCCTCACCTTGTCCCTCGGCTTTTCGGCCGGGGCCATGGTGTATGTGTCGCTGGTGGAGATTCTGCCCAAGGCGCGGCTCTCGCTTGAGCCCTTGCTGGGGCTACGCCTGGGCTACGCCTCCACGGTGCTGGCCTTTTTTGCGGGCATTGTGCTGATGGGCCTGGTGGATGCCCTGCTGCCAGCCCATGCACCAGCCGCTGCCTTGCACGATGAGCTGCGACCCAGCAGCGACGATGCCCCCCGGCGCCGCAGGCTCCTGCGCATGGGTGTGTTTTCTGCCTTGGCCATCTGCATCCACAACTTTCCCGAGGGGTTGGCCACCTTCCTCGGCGCCCTATCCAACCCCAAGCTGGGGATGAGCATCGCGGTAGCCATTGCGATCCACAACATCCCGGAGGGCCTGGCCGTTTCGGCACCCGTGTTTTTTGCCACCCGCAGCCGAGCCAAGGCCTTCTGGGTGTCGTTCCTGTCGGGCTTGGCTGAACCGGTGGGGGGGCTGGCCGGTTACTTCATGTTCCGCTCGTTCCCGAATCCGCTGGCCTTCGGGTTGGTGTTCGCTGCTGTGGCGGGAGTGATGGTCTACGTGTCCTTGGATGAACTGCTGCCGGCCGCCAAGGATTACGGCGAGCATCGCCTCGCTATTGGCAGCTTGATGGCGGGCATGGCCGTGATGGCGCTCAGCCTTGTGGCGCTGGCCTGAACCCTGCCAGGATCGCTTGATTGCCTGCAACCCTGTCCGCCGCGGCTGCGTGAGTCAAGTTCTTCCCCCTGCCTCCGCCGCCTTCCTAGTGGCCCTGGGTGCCGTGCCCGGCGCCTGGCTGCGCTACCGCGTTGTGGATCACTTCGAGCCCATGTTGCCGCGCAAGCACTGGGGCACCTTTGGGGTGAATGTGATCGCCTGCTTTGCCCTGGGTTTGCTGGTGGGGCTGGAAGAGAGCTGTGGCGAGGCAGCCAAGCGCGTGCTGCTGATTCTTGGCACCGGTTTCCTCGGTAGTTTCAGCACCTTCTCCACCTTCATCGCCGAGTTGCATGCCGTGCTCCGGCAACGGCTCTGGCGGGAGGCCCTGGTGTTGGTGCTGGGCTCTGTGGCGGGAGGTCTTCTGGCGATGAAGGCAGGGCTGACTCTGGGAGGTGGGGCATGAGCAGCAACAGGTCAGAGCAAGGTGCCCGAAGCTCCAAGCTGGAGGAGGAACTCAGCCAACTGGGGCTGGTGGCTGCCGGGGCAATCCCAGGGGCTCTGCTGCGCTGGCACTTGGAGCAGGCCGGCGAACAGGTGGTCGGTGGCCTGCCGGGCCTGGTGGGGGCCGACTTCCTGGCCAACATGATCGGCTGCCTGCTGATCGGCATGTTGGTGGCGCAGCCTCCCCGCCGAGCACGCCTCTATCTCTGGGCCGCCATCGGGTTTTGTGGTTCTCTCACCACGTTTTCCTCCTGGATGCTGGAGTTAGCCAGGGCTTTGGATGGCGGACACCCCAGCAAAGCCCTGGCCGTTCTGGTGCTGAGCCTTGTAGGGGGCCTTGTTCTGGTGGTGTTGGGCTATGGCCTGGCTCGCCGCTTCAGGCGTGAGTGAGGCCCAAAAGAACCTCGTGCTCAGCTGCCGTGACTGGGAATAAGCTCCACTGCTGGAATCCGGAACACGGCCAGGCCCGCTTGGCTGGCATCGCGGCAGAGCTCCTCAACGCAGGCAGCTTGGAGGCGTACCGCGCCGGAACAGATCAGCTCCCAGGTGTTGATTTCGAAGTGGGTTTGAAGCCAAGCCAACCCCAGCACAGACGTGGGCACTAGGCGGTAAGAGCTGCCAACTCCTGCCATTGCCAGATCCATGAAAAACCCCCTTGCTGCACCCATTGACGACGCAGCAAGGGGTTTGTGTCGTGGCCGTTGCTACGGAAGCGCCAGGTTCCGGTTGGGATCAGCCCTGGTTCACCTGTTGGGCGGCTTCAGCGGCCCGGTGGTGGTAGGTGTGGCCGCGGTACTGGAGTTCCACTTCCGTGTCGGAGGCAGCGGCTTCGTGGCGCAGGGGCGCATTGAAGTGCTGGCCGCGGTAGGTGTGCTCCACCGGTTGGCTGGTGAGCTGTTCGTGCTGGGCGGTGTCGTAGGCGACGCCGCGGTATTGGAGTTTGGTCATGGTCTTCGGGCCTCGAAGGATTGGATGGGATGTCCGCTTCGTGGGAAGGAGCGTTGCTTCGCCTTGCGGTGGGCTACTTCCGGTGAACCAGGGCCCGCAGGCGGCTCACCCAACGTTTTGTCCTTCAATGCATTTCTAACGCGTCAAGGATGTTCGTGCTGAACAGTTCGTCCATTTCTTCATCCCGTGCTCGTTGTTCTTGTGCGGGCATGAACGTTCTTGGCTCGAAAGCCTTTCTCTGTGATGGCGGCCCTGTGGTGCGGATTGCAGGTTTTGTATCCGATCGAACGGAACTGTGCACCGCTTTGGCGAATGATTCGCCTCCAATGGCGTTAGATCCGCCATCCCCCCACAGCCATTTCCCTTCATGACTGTTGCCTCGCCTGCCCCGCGGCGCCGCCAGCCGCGGAGTTTGCAGGAAGCGAGCCTGTTGGATGCCCCCGAACTGCTGCTTCGCAAGATTCGGGGGTTGTCCTCCAGCCGCACGCTCACCTGGCTGGCCTGCATTCCCATCGCCCTACTGGGCCTGGGTCTGTTCAACCTGTCGGCCCATGCCGCTGAGCTGCCCGAGCTCACACCGGCCTTCCTGGCCAACAACATGTTCCTGTTGATCTGCGCCGCTCTGGTGATCTTCATGAACGCCGGCTTCGCCATGGTGGAAGCCGGGATGTGCCGCCAGAAGAATGCCGTTAACATCCTTGCCAAAAACCTGATCGTCTTCGCCCTAGCGGTGACGGCCTACTGGTTCATTGGCTACAAGGTGATGTACAACGCCGATTGGATCATCCCCGGCTGGTTCAAGTTTGGTGGCCTGTTCTTCGATCCCACCGTCACTCCGGAGATGGTGACTGAGGGTAAGCTGGTACCCAGCGTTGATTTCCTCTTTCAGGCTGCCTTTGCTGGCACCGCCGCCACGATCGTTTCCGGCTTGGTGGCTGAGCGCATCAAGTTTGGCGAGTTCGTGATCTTCTCGCTGGTGCTGGTGGGCATTCTCTATCCCATCTCAGGATCCTGGCAGTGGAACGTGGGTGAGGGCTGGCTCAACAAGCTGGGCTTCATCGATTTCGCCGGCTCCACCGTGGTGCACTCCTTCGGTGCCTGGGCTGGCTTGATTGGGGCCATCCTGCTTGGACCTCGCATCGGCAAGTTCAGCGATGGCAAGCCCCAGGCCATCCCCGGCCACAACCTGGCGATCGCCACCCTGGGTTGCCTGATCCTCTGGCTCGGTTGGTATGGATTCAACCCCGGCTCCTGGCTGTCCATGGCGCCGGAAGTTCCTTACATCGCCGTAACCACCACCCTCGGTGCCGCCGGTGGCGGCATTTCCGCCACCCTGCTCAGCCAGTTCACTGGTGGCAAGCCGGATCTCACCATGACCATCAACGGCATCCTGGCCGGTTTGGTGGGTGTTACTGCGGGCTGCGACGGCTTCTCGATGCCTGCTGCCTGGGTTGTTGGTTTCATCGCCGGCATCCTGGTGGTGTTCTCAGTGGCCTTCATCGACGGCCTCAAGATCGACGATCCTGTGGGTGCGTTCTCCGTGCACGGCACCTGCGGCATCTGGGCAACCCTGGCCGTGGGGCTGTTCAACACCGATAAGGGTCTGCTCACCGGCCATGGCTTCAGCCAGCTCGGTATCCAGATCGTGGGTGTGCTGGCCTTCGCGATCTTCGCGATCGTTTCCTCCTGGATCGTCTGGTCGATCATCGGAGCGATCTTTGGTGGCATCCGCGTCACCGAGAAGGAAGAGATCGAAGGTCTCGATATCGGCGAGCACGGCATGGAGGCCTATCCCGATTTCGCCTCTGCCAAATAGGCCATTGGCCCCAGGCTCCAAGCGCCCGCCAGAGGCGGGCGCTTTTTGTTTGCTTTGAACAGTTGGATGCGTCCTGCTTCGGCAGGATTTCTAATTCAAGGGTGATCGTTCGATGTCCTGCCCCCACTGTGGTGAGCACCTGATTACCAAGGTGGAAGGCACCCTCTGCTGCTGCCAGTGTGGCCGGCCGAGGATCGATCTGCATTCCCCCCAGCGGTGGGCCAACCCCCTGAGCTCCTGGTCTGTGCTGGTGGGAACGCTCCTGGTGTTGCCCTTGGCCCTTGGCATGGCAGCCACGGATGCTCTCCGCCACGGCGGTGCCCATGGCCAAAGCCAGGCCGCCGCTCAGATCGCAACACGGGCCCAAGCCCGCTGACACGCCAGCAACGGTCTGGCAGCCTGGGTTTGGCTCCACCTGTTGATTGCGTTGGCCTGTCCCTTCTGTGGTGCCCGCCTGGTTTCCAAAACTGCAGATCACCCGCCGCGGCTGATCTGCAGCACCTGTGGCCGCATCCTGCCCCAAGCCCCCACTCCCACAGTCCTGGGGTGGCTGGATCGGCACTGGGGAGGATTACTGGTGCTGGTGCCTCTGCTTGTGATGCCGTTCAGCGTGCTCGTGGTAGCGCCGTTCCTGGAGGGTGCCGTTGAGCGTCGCCAGCCACGGCTGGAGAAGCGTGTTGAGCCCCGGCACGGGAAACACCAGCAACCCCATCAGCCAGCCAGTGCTGTGAGATCTCCAGCGCACCGGAGGCTGAGGGAGATGCCGTAGTTCAGCCCCAGCCTCCAGTCTCCTACGCGTCGGCGCTGGCCTTGCGGCGCCAGAGACGCCAGAGCTTCTCCACTTCCAGATAGAGGAAGAACAGCAGGCTGAAGCCCACACAGATCAGCAGGTCATGGCCACTCAGGGGGGTGGTGCCGAAGAACCGTGCCAGCGATGGCACATAGAGAAGCAGCAGTTGCAGGCCTGTGGTGAGGGCCACCGCCCAGAGCAACCAGGGATTGGAGAAGGGTGCCACCTGGATCAGCGGCAGGTCACTGCGGGCCGAGAGGGCATGGCCCATCTGGGCCAGGCAAAGGGTGGTGAACACCATGGTTTGCCAGGGGGCCTCCTGCCGGGAGGCATACAGCATCAGGGCGATCACGATCACGGCAAACACCACGCCAACCCTGAGGATGTAGCTGCCGATGCCGCGGGCAAAGATCGATTCACCGGGCTCAGCGGGAGCGCGTTGCATCAAGCCCTCCTCTCCCGGTTCCAGCGCCAGGGCGAGGGCTGGAACGCCGTCTGTCACCAGATTCATCCAGAGGATCTGCAGGGGCGTGAGCGGAACCCCGAGCAGCCCCACGAGCGGGGCGGCGGCGATTGTGATCAGCTCGCCCACATTGCTGCCCAGGATGTATTTCACGAAGCGGCGGATGTTGGCGTACACGAGCCGCCCTTCCTCCACCGCATTCACGATGGTGGCGAAGTTGTCGTCGAGCAGCACCATATCGGCGGCCTCCTTGCTCACCTCCGTGCCGGTGATGCCCATGGCCACACCGATGTGGGCCTGTTTCAGGGCCGGGGCGTCATTGACGCCGTCGCCGGTCATGGCCACCACCTGGCCGTTGGCCTGAAGGGCCTTCACGATCCGGAGCTTCTGCTCGGGAGGAACCCGGGCATAGACGCTGCAACGGGCCACCACATCCCGCAGTTGGGCGTCGTCGCAGGCTTCCAGTTCCCGGCCGAGCACCACTTCGCTGTCGGCGCTGCTCAGGCCGATGGCCGCTCCAATGGCCCTGGCGGTGAGGGGGTGATCGCCGGTGATCATCACCGGCCGGATGCCCGCCTCGCGGCAGGTGGCCACGGCCTCACCCACTTCCGGTCGTGCTGGATCCAACTGGGCCATCAGGCCCAGCAGCACCTGGCCATCGAGCTCATGCTCCGGGCTCTGGTGATGGGGAGCACAGGCGAAGCCCAGCACCCGCAGGCCGGAGGCCGCGAGCTCCCGGGCCTGGTCCAGCCACCACTGGCGCTGCTCGTCGCTGAGCGGCACCACGCCGGAGCCATCGATCCAGCGATCGGAGTGCCCAATGATCACCTCAGGGGCGCCTTTGCTGATCAGCAATCGCGAAGAGCCGCTGGCAGTGCCACCGAGAGGCGCTTGTAGCTGGCCACTGGGATCATCAACCCACACGGCCATCAATTGGCGTTCAGAGCTGAAGGGGATTTCGGCTGAGCGGCGGTAGTGGCTGCGCAGCTCAAAGCCATCGATTCCGCCTTTTGCCGCCACCACCACCAGGGCTCCTTCGGTGGGGTCCCCCAAGATGTCCCAACGGCCATCCGCGTCCCGCTTGAGCTCGGCATCGCTGCAAAGCACACCGGCCTGGAGCAGCAGTTGGCTGGCGCCTGCCGGGCTGCCGGGGGTCACGCCCACCGGCGGCACCAGGGCGGTTGTGGTCATGGTTCCCACCGGTTCGTAGCCCTGCCCGGCCACCACCACCGATTCAGAGCCCACCCGCAGTTCCTGCACCACCTGGCGGTTCTGGGTGAGGGTGCCGGTTTTGTCGGAGCAGATCACCGTTACCGAGCCCAGCCCCTCCACGGCCGGCAGACGGCGGATCAACGCGGCCCGCCGCACCATCCGTTGGGTGCCGATGGCCAGGGTCACGGTGATCACCGCGGGTAGACCCTCAGGAACGATGGCCACCGCCATCGACAGGGACACCTCGAGCAGATTGAGCAGGGGCTGGCCGAGCAACCAGCCCAGCAGCACCACAACAGCCACCAACACCAGGGCACTACCCACCAGCACCTTGGCGAGGCCATCGAGCCGTTCCTGAAGTGGGGTGCTCTCGCCGCCTGCGGTGTTGATCAGTTCGGCGATTTGTCCCAGTTCGGTGTCCATGCCCGTGGCGGTTACCACCGCCAGGCCACGGCCCCGCACCACCTCCGTGCCCTGGAACAGGCAGTTCTGGCGCTCCAGAACAGGGGTTTCTGCTTCCAGCACCAGGCTGGCCTGTTTGAACACCGCTTCGGCTTCGCCGGTGAGGGCCGCTTCACGCACCCCCAGGTCGGCCACCTCCAGCAGGCGTGCATCGGCGGGAACCCGGTCGCCGGCCTCGAGGCGAATCACATCGCCGGGAACCAGCAGATCGCTGGAGAGTCGATCCCAGGTGCCATCCCGGCGGGCTTGCACCATGGGTTGGGCCATATCCCGCAGGGCAAGCAGCGCCTGTTGGGCCTTGCTCTCCTGCAAGTAACCCAGTAGGCCATTGAGCACCACGATCACGAGGATCGCAATGGCATCCTTCGGAAACTCTTGCTGATGCAGCGACACGGCCGCTGACACGGCCGCCACCGCCAGCAACATGATCAGCATCACATTGCTGAATTGATCCCAGAGGATCTGCAAGCTGCTCCGGCCAGTCGCCAGTTCCAGCCGGTTGGGGCCGCAGTCCGCCAGCCTGCGGGCGGATTCGGCCGTGCTGAGGCCCTTGCCACTGGCCTGCAACCGCTCCAGGCAGCCTTCGCCAGTGAGGGCATGCCAGGCGGTTGGAGTTGGACGGGTCAATCGTGGAAGGAGCCCCGAGCCCCACATGCTGTCGAATCGACCATAGGGCGAGCGAATTCAGGGCTGGTCAGCCGCCAGCGGCGAGACCCAAGGGCTATGGAGTTGATTTGAGCTCATTCCCTGGGGAAAATCGTTGCGACGGATACAGGGCGGGACACCGTGAGGGTGGAGGGTCTAAGAGCGAAAGACAAGAGAGGTTGCTCCCCGACATGGCCCATGTCCCCCTGGCGGGCGGTGGTCCTACACCACTGGCCGTTTTTGATCGCTTCCGTACTAAGGCGTTAGCGCGCGTTCAGGAGCCTGAGCTCAAGCGCTACGCGGTGATGTTGCTCGCCGCTGGTGCAGGCCTACTGCCCCTGATGGCCGGCTCGGCCAAGGCGGCCCTGGCCAAGGTGCCCACCGATGGTGCGGACACCCTGCTGATGCTGATGGGTTCGGCGCTGGTGTTGCTGATGACCCCAGGCCTGGCGTTCTTCTACGGCGGCTTCACCCGCGCCAAGAACGTGCTCAACACCATGATGATGAGCTTCTTCCTCATGGGGCTCATCGGGGTTGTGTGGGTGGTGCTCGGCTACTCCCTCTCCTTCGATACCGGCTTTGGCAGCCCCTTCATCGGCGGTCTTGGCCAGATGTGGCTGAATGGCGTTGGCGGTGAACTGGGTGATGCACCCCTGGCCGATGGCTTCGCAATTTCGGCGTCTTCCTTTGCCCTGTTCCAGGGCATGTTTGCGATCATCACGCCGGCCCTGATCTCTGGTGCCCTCGTGGAGCGCATCAACTTCAAGGCGTGGTTCTGGTTCTCGCTGCTGTGGAGCCTCTTCATCTATTGCCCCATGTGCAAGATGGTGTGGGGTGGCGGTTATCTCGGCCCCTTCGGTGAGATCGGCGCCATCGACTTCGCCGGCGGCACCGTTGTGCACATCGCCGCTGGTGTTGCTGCCCTGGTGGCCACGGCAATTGTGGGACCTCGCACCAACTACCCCGATAGCAAGCGCCCACCCCACAACGTGCCCTTCATCCTGCTGGGTGCTGGCCTGTTGTGGTTTGGCTGGTTCGGCTTCAACGGCGCCAGCTATTTCGCCGCCAAAGGCGCTGGCTTCTCCTTCCTTGCCACCACCCTCTCGGCCTCGGCCGCGATGCTCACCTGGTGTTTGATCGAGTGGTTCCGTGATGGCAAACCCACGGCCGTGGGTGCTGCCACCGGCGCCGTGGCTGGGCTGGTGGGGATCACTCCCGCGGCGGGCTTTGTGTACATGCCCCAGGCCCTGATCATCGGCATTGCCACCTCTGCGGCTTGCTACATCGCCGTTCAGGTGAAGGCTGCCATCAAGTTCGACGACTCCCTGGATGCCTATGCCGTCCACGGCGTGGGTGGCACCGTTGGGGCCCTGCTCACCGGCCTCCTGGCGGTTCCGGCCCTGGTGCCGGCCGATTACTTCCCCAAGTCTGCCGAGATCCTCGCCAACGGTGGCAACGCTGCCCTGTTTGTGGCCCACATCAAAGCTGTTCTGATTTCCTACGGCTTCGTGGGCATCGGCACGGCCATCATTCTCTGGATCGTGGGTGCTGTAGTGGGGCTGCGCGTCACTCCTGCCGAGGAAGAGCGCGGCCTCGACTTCGTTGCCCATGGCGAAGAGGCTTACGACCCCATGACCTACTGAGACGGCAGCCATGAAACAGATCACTGCTGTCATCCGCCCCTCCAAGGTGGATGCCGTCAAAACCGCCCTCGTCGCCATCGACGTGGTGGGCATGACCATCAACGATGTACGCGGCTTCGGCCGTCAGAAGGGCCAGGTGGAGCGCTACCGCGGCAACGAGTTCACGGTGGACTTTCTGCCGAAGGTCCGCATCACCACCGTCGTTTCCGACGACAAGGTGGAGGCGGCGCTCACGGCCATCACGGAGGCGGCTCGAACCGGTGACATCGGCGACGGCAAGATCTTCGTGACCTCCGTGGACACGGTGGTGCGCATCCGCACCGGCGATCGTGGCGAAGCGGCCATCTGAGGGCAGCTCGTTTCGGGATCGCTCCCCAAAGCCCCTGGCCTTCGGCGAGGGGCTTTTTGCTGTGATCGATCAGCAGGCGTAGCGTCAAGGCCTGTTGCCTGGGAAGTGATCTCCCTGCATGCCCCGCTTTCGTTTGGATCGGCTCAAGGCGG
Source organism: Synechococcus sp. HJ21-Hayes (assembly GCF_024345835.1). Lineage (GTDB taxonomy): Bacteria > Cyanobacteriota > Cyanobacteriia > PCC-6307 > Cyanobiaceae > Vulcanococcus. The sequence continues at coordinate 132,330 of NZ_JAGQBW010000002.1, forward strand.
CTCTGGTGGGGGCGCCCCTGCCCACAAGTGCCCACGCTGAAGAGCGCCTCACCAACGCCGAGGCCCTGGCGATCCTCAGTTCCGATGCCCTCTCGTCGGTGGCCTATGCCACCCAAGAGATCGTGCTGGTATTGGGCATGGCCGGTGCGGTGGGGTTGGGCTTCACCCTGCCGATCACGGGGCTGATCATTGCCCTGATGGTGATCGTGGCGATCAGCTACCGGCAGACCATCAAGGCCTATCCCCAGGGGGGAGGCTCCTACCGGGTGTCCCACGAGAACCTGGGCGATCTGGCCGGATTGGTGGCCGGTGCCTCGCTCTCGATCGACTACGTGCTCACCGTGGCGGTGAGCACGGCAGCGGGCATTGCCGCCCTCACGTCCTATGTCCCTGAGCTGGACAGCCTGCGTGTGCCCCTCTGCCTGGCGGCCGTGGTGGTGCTGATGGTGGCCAACCTGCGGGGGGTGCGCTCCAGTGCCCAGATCCTGAGCCTGCCCACCTACGTGTTCATGGCCGCAGTGTTCACCCTGCTGGTGGCCGGTGGCGTGAAGGTGTGGGCCGGAGCGTTGCCCTCCATGCCCGCGGCGGAGCAGAACCTGGTGATGACCCAGGAGCACGGCGGTGCGCTGATGGCCGTAGGGGGAGTGTTGCTGATGCGCGCCTTCAGTTCCGGTTGTGCGGCCCTCACCGGGATTGAAGCGATCAGCGATTCGGTGATGGCCTTTCGCCCCACCGAGTGGAAGAACGCCCGCCGCGTGCTCACCGTGATGGTGTTGCTCTTGGCCACCATGTTTGGCGGCATCAGCCTGCTGGCCCATCACCTGGGGGCGGTGTACGTGGAGCACGGACCAACCCTGCTCTACCAGCTGGGCGAGCAGGTGTTTGGCAATGGGCCGTTGCTGCTGATCCTGCAGCTGTCCACCTTGTTGATCCTGCTGTTGGCGGCCAACACGGCCTACGCCGATTTCCCCCGCCTGGCCAATTTCCTGGCCCAGGATGGCTATCTGCCCCGGCAGCTCACCTCCCTGGGCGATCGGCTGGTGTTCAGCAACGGCATCCTGGCCCTCAGTGGCTTTGCCGCTGTGTTGCTGGTGGCTTTTGGCGGCAGCGTGACCCGGCTGATTCCCCTCTATGCCGTGGGGGTGTTTCTCAGTTTCACCCTCTCCCAGGCCGGGATGGTGGTGCATTGGTGGAAGGAACACTCCAGTGGCTGGCTGGGAAAGGCCTTGGTGAACGGGTTTGGCAGTGCCGTCACCGCAGTGGTCACAGGCGTGCTGCTCTACAGCAAATTCAGCCAAGGGGCCTGGCTGGTGGTGGTGGCCGTGCCGCTGCTGGTGTGCCTGTTCCTCACCATCCACAGCCACTACCGCAGTGTGTCCAAACGGCTGCGCCTGGCCACGGATAAAAAACTCACCCTGCCCCCGGCTCCGGCCGGCGGGGGCGCCCCCGTGGTGGTGCTGGTGGGTCAGCTGCACCGCGGCAGTTTCGAAGCCGTGCGCTACGCCCGCACTATTTCCAGGGATCTGGTGGCTGTGCATGTGGATCTGGGCCTGGGCAAAGCGCAGGCCTTTCAGGAGCAGTGGCAGCGCCAACTGCCCGAGATCCCTCTGGTGGTGCTCGAGTCTCCCTACCGCTCCCTGATCGATCCGGTGGTGCAGTTTGTGCAGCAGTTCGAGAGTCAGCACAAAAAAGATCGCGATCGCTTCTGCACCGTGGTGCTGCCGGTGTTCGTGACCCGGCATCGCTGGGAGAACCTGCTCCACAACCAGAGCACGATTGCCCTGCGCAGCGCCCTGCGGGCCCAGGGCACCCGGGTGGTCACCACCGTGGGCTTCTACCTATGACCCGCAGGCGGGCGCGGCGACTCCGCCACAAGTCGTGGTTGCGGCTGCTGAAGCAACGGCTGATCTGGCTCTGGCGCCATGAGGGCAGCCATGGCGAGCGGGCTCGTGGGCTAGCCGCCGGCGTGTTCACCGGCTGCTACCCCTTCTTCGGGCTGCAGATCGTGCTCGGCGTGGCCCTGGCCAGCCTGGTGCGCGGCAATCACCTGCTAGCGGCCGCCGGCACCTGGATCAGCAATCCGCTCACTTCGCTGCCCCTCTACTGGTTCAACTATCAGGTGGGCAGTTGGCTCCTGGGGGCGGGCCCAGGCTTCCCCTCGCTCGATCAGATCAAGGAGGGGGCCCTCTGGGATCTGGGGGCAGCCTTCAGTAGCCGGCTGCTGCTGGGCTCCACCCTGGTGGGCCTGATCAGTGCCCTGGTGGTGAGTGGGCTCTATTGGCTGTCCCTGCGGCGGCAGGTGCCCCGCTCTCAGCTCTGAGGGCCGCCGGGCTCGGTCTGCACCCGTTTCCAACCCGCCAGCACCCCGAGGATGTCGGCGGCACTTACCAACCCCACGAAGGCCCCGAATTCATCCACCACCACGCGCACGGAGGTCTTGTCGCCCCGGCGGAAGGTGGTGAGCAGCCTGTCGGCGCGGATCATCTCCGGCACGAACTGAGGTGCTTCGCAGAGCTCACTCACCGAGGATTCTCCATGGCCCCGCAACAGCTCGGTGAGGGCCACCTCGCGGCTCTGCACCCCCAGCACCTCATCCACCTCCTCGCCAAGCACCACCCACCAGGCATCTTCCGGGGCGGCGAGGATCTCCTCCTGGGCCGAGGCCAGGGTGGTGGCCCCCGCCAGGGAGGGGGTGGCCACCCGCGACACCATCAAGTCGCGCGCCGTGAGGTCGTTGAGCGCGAACACCTTGCCGATCATGGCCGCCTCATCGGCCTCAATCTGTCCCTGCTGGGAGCCCAGCCGGGCCATCAGGTGGATCTCCCGCTCGTTGGTGGTGAGCTCGGCCTCCGCTGTGATCGCGGGCATCAGTTTTTCCAGGAGCAGCAGCACCGGCAGGCTGAGCCGCTCCAGGATGAGCAGGGCCCTGGAGGCCACCAGAGAGATGGGCATCGCGAAGCTGTTGCCGATGGCCTTGGGCAGGATCTCGGCAAACAGGATCACCAGCAGGGTGAACACCACGTTGAAGATCACCAGGCCCATGGCGCCGCCATAGCCGCCGTGAAACACCTCATCGGCCCGGCTGCCCAGCAGCATCGAGCCGGAGATGTTGAACAGGTTGTTGGCCACCACCAGCAGGGCGAGCGCCCGTCCGGGCCGCGCCTTGATCCGTTCCAGGGCGCGGGATCCCGGCACCCGTTGTTGGGTGAGGGTGTGCACCTGGATCGGACTCACCGTGAGGATGGCGGCCTCCACTCCCGTGGCGATCGCCGAACCCACCAGGATCACCGCCCCTAGGACGATGAGCACAACGATCGGGTTCATGGGCAGGCATGGCCTTTCGGGTTGGACCGGACCTTACCTACGGTTTGGGGATTAAACCCGTAGCGGCTGGATGACCCAAGCCCCTCTGCCCAACGCGCTGTCAGCTCTGCAGCGTTGGCGCCATCAGCTCACGGTGCCCCAGTTCACCGTTGTGACGGGCCTGCTGGTGATCGTGGTGGGCACCTTTCTGCTGGCTTCCCCGCTGTGCTCCAGCGACGATGTGGGGCTGTGGCAGGCGCTGTTCACGGTGACCTCCGCCATCACGGTGACGGGCCTTTCGATCATCGTGGTGGACCGCGACCTCACCCTGCTGGGCCAGATCGTGCTCTCCGGACTGATCGTGACCGGGGGCCTGGGCCTGATGGCCATCACCACCTTCCTGCAAGGCTTTGTGCAGGGCCGCTCCGGCCTGCGCCGCCGCCTCGACCGTGGCCGCGCCCTCGATGAATTCGGCGTGGGGGGGATTGGTCCCACCTTCAACAACATCCTGCTCACTGCCACCTGTGTGATGGGTCTGGGAACGGTGGTGCTCTATGCCTTTGGCTTCACCGACATCGCCAATCCAGGTCAGAGGCTCTGGGCCTCGATGTTCCACGTGATCAGTGCCTACAACAACGCTGGTTTCGGCCTCTGGGCCAAGAACCTTGAGGCCTACCGCGACAACACGGTGGTGAACGCGGTGATCGCCGCCATGATCGTGATCGGCGGCATTGGCTGGCGCGTTACCAACGATCTCTGGGTGAATCGCCTGCGCCTGCAGCGCCTGCGCCGCCTCAGCCTGCACACCCGCCTGGTGCTACGCACCACGGTGGTACTGATCGTGCTGGGAGCCCTGGGGTTGCTGGTTACGGAACACTTCGGCTTCGATGCCGCGGCCATGGGCAACTACAGCCTCTGGCAGAAGCTGCAGATCACGCTGTTTCAGTCGGTCACCACCCGCACGGCTGGGTTCAACACCATCCCCCTCTCGGCAGAGGTGATCACGGATGCGGGTCTGCTGCTGATGATCGTGTTGATGTTCATCGGGGCCAGCCCCGGGGGCACCGGCGGCGGCATCAAAACCACCACGTTTGCCATCCTGATGGGGGCCACCCGCTCCACCCTGCAGGGGCGTGACAACGTGCTGCTCCACCGCCGCCAGATTCCCGATGGCACGGTGCTGAGGGCCGTGGGGGTCACCCTGGCCTCGGTGCTGTTCGTGGTGTTAATGGCTCTGCTGCTGGGTATTGGCCCCACCGCCGGTGGCTTGCCGGGTCACCAGTCCTTCAGTTTTCTCGAGAAGCTGTTCACCTGCGTGTCGGCCTTTGGCACCGTGGGGCTCGATCTGGGGGTCACCGCCAACCTCAACCGCTGGGGTCAGCTGGTGCTGATGGTGGGCATGTTCGTGGGGCGGATTGGCATCCTGCTGCTGCTATCGGCGCTCTACGGCCATCGGCCCCAGCAGCGGGTGGGTTACCCCCGCGAGGATCTGTACGTGTGAGGGGCACCCCGCGCTTCCCGACCGCTTAGAACTGTTGTGTGAGCGATGGAATCAGACCCGTGAACCAGTGGTGGCAGTGGGGGGCTGAGGGCGAGAGCCAACCGGGTGGATTTGCCGTGATTGGCGTGGGTCGCTTCGGCTCCTCGGTGTGCGCTGAACTGCTCCGGGCCGGTGCCGATGTACTGGCGATCGATTCGAGCCAGCGGGCCATCGATGAGCTCCGCCAGATCGACCCGGCCATCGAAGCTCGGGTGGTGGACTGCACCGATGAGGAGGCTCTCCGGGCCGCCGGTGTGCTCGATCTCACCACCGTGGTGGTGGCCATCAGTGAACCCATTGAGGCCAGCATCACCGCCACCCTGATTTGTAAGGACGCACCCGGCACCAAGGTGCGCCAGGTGATCGCCCGCGCCACCAGCGATCTGCACCTCAAGATGCTCTACCGGGTGGGGGCCGATCGCGTGGTGTTCCCCTCGAAGATGCAGGGCCAGCGCCTCGGCATGGAGCTGGTGCGCCCCAACCTGCTGGAGCAGTTGCGCCTCGACGATCGCAACAGCATTGAAGAGATCAAGGTGCCCCGCGGGTTCGTGGGCCACTCGCTGCGGGATCTCAACCTGCGCAAGCACTACAACGTGAGCGTGCTGGCGGCCGGCCCGGCCGGTCAGTTGCACGTGAACCCGCCGGCCTCCCATGTGCTGCAGGAGGGCGAACTCTTAGTGGTGATGGGCTCCAGTGAGGCCCTCAGGGCCCTGCCGCCGGATTGAGCAGCAGCGCCGGCGAGCGGCGTTGGCCCCTGATCCCGAAGACAACCGGCGCGAGCCGTGGTCCTCAGGCCGAGTCTGGCTAGGCCTGTAGGCGACCCCCCGCGGCATCGCCGCCCATGGTTCAGACCGAGTTGTTGCGGGAGAGCGGCCAGCGGGAGGTGTTCTGCGGCCTCACCTCGATCGTGTGGCTGCACCGGCGCATGCCCGATGCCTTTTTCCTGGTGGTGGGCTCCCGCACCTGTGCCCACTTGGTGCAGAGCGCTGCCGGCGTGATGATCTTTGCCGAGCCCCGCTTCGGCACCGCGATCCTTGGGGAGCGCGACCTGGCCGGCTTGGCGGATGCCAATGAGGAGCTCGACCGGCTGGTGAGCGATCTGTTGGTGCGACGCCCGGAGATCCGCACCCTGTTTCTGGTGGGCAGTTGCCCCAGCGAGGTGATCAAGCTCGATCTGGCCAAGGCCGCCGAGCGCCTCAACACCCAGCTGGCCGGCCGGGTGAAGGTGCTCAACTACAGCGGCAGTGGCATCGAAACCACCTTCACCCAGGGGGAAGACCAGGCCCTCTTGGCGATGGTACCGCTGATGCCCAGCAGCGCTGTGGAGCAGCTGCTGATCGTGGGCACCCTGGCCGATGCGGTCGAAGACCGGCTGGTGCAGCTGTTCGGCCGCCTGGGGATTCCGGTGGTCACGAGCCTGCCGCCGCGCCGTTCCACCGAACTGCCACCGATCGGCCCCGGCACCCGCGTGCTGCTGGCCCAGCCGTTCCTCTCGGCCACGGCGCGGGCCCTGGTGAACCGCGGGGCGCGGCTGTTGACGGCTCCCTATCCCTTCGGCGTGGAGGGCAGCCGGGCCTGGATGGCGGCGGGGGCGGAGGCCTTTGGAGTGGCACCGGCCCAGGTGGCCGCCGTGCTGGATCCCTTGGTGGAGCGGGGCCGCCGCGCCATCGCTCCCCACCGGGAGCTGTTGGCGGGCAAACGCCTGTTCCTGCTGCCCGATTCCCAGCTGGAGCTCTCCCTGGGGCGTTTCCTGCAGCGCGAGTGCGGCATGGAGCTGGTGGAGGTGGGCACCCCCTACCTCGATCGCCAGCTGCTCGATGCCGAGTTGGCCCTGCTGCCGGAGGGCACCCGCATCAGTGAAGGCCAGGACGTGGAGCGCCAGCTGGAGCGGGTGCGCGCCGCGCGGCCCGATCTGGTGGTGTGCGGCCTGGGCCTGGCCAACCCCCTGGAGGCCGAGGGCATCGCCACCAAGTGGTCGATCGAGCTGGTGTTCAGCCCCATCCACGGCTGCGATCAGGCCGGCGAACTGGCCGAGCTGTTTGCCCGCTCCCTGCGCCGCCGCGCCGCCCTCTCGTTTGCCTGAGTGCCGCCTCAGTTCCGCCCCCTCCTGCTCTCCCCCCGATGGAACTCACCCTCTGGACCTACGAAGGCCCGCCCCACGTGGGCGCCATGCGCATCGCCACGTCGATGGAGGGGGTGCACTACGTGCTGCATGCCCCCCAGGGCGACACCTACGCCGATCTGCTGTTCACGATGATCGAGCGGCGCGACCGGCGCCCCCCCGTGACCTACACCACGTTCCAGGCCCGTGATCTGGGCGGCGACACCGCCGAACTGGTGAAGCGCTCGATCAGCGAGGCGGTGGCGCGCTTCCAGCCGGAAGCCCTGCTGGTGGGCGAGAGCTGCACCGCCGAGCTGATTCAGGACCAGCCCGGTGCCCTGGCGGGTGGCATGGAGCTGGGTGGGATTCCCGTGGTGAGCCTGGAGTTGCCGGCCTACTCCAAGAAGGAGAACTGGGGTGCGGCTGAAACCCTCTACCAACTGGTGCGGGGCCTGCTCAAGCCCCAGCTGCCGCCGCCGGGCTTTGCCAAGCCCTCGCCCAGCCGCTGGCAGCAGGAGGGCCGGCGGCCACGGGTGAATCTGCTGGGGCCGTCGTTGCTCGGGTTTCGCTGCCGCGATGACGTGCGGGAGATCACGGCGCTGCTGGCGGACTACGGCATCGAGGTGGCGGTGGTGGCGCCCCTGAGCGCCCGCCCCGCCGATCTGCTGCGTATCCCCACGGCCGATGCCAACGTGTGCCTCTATCCGGAGGTGGCGGGTTCGGTGTGCAGCTGGCTGGAGCGCAGCTTCGGCATGGCCACGGTGCGCACCGTACCGATCGGCATCGGGGCCACCGCCAGCTTCCTGCGGGAGCTGCACCATCTGCTGGGCCTGGAATTACCCGCCGAACTGGAGCCTGGCCCCGATGGCACCTGCCAGGCCGAACGGCGCTCGCGCCTGCCCTGGTATTCGCGCTCGGTGGATTCCACCTATCTCACTGGCAAGCGGGTGTTCATCTTTGGCGATGCCACCCATGCCATCGCCGCCGCCCGCATCGCCAGCCGGGAGTTGGGCTTCCAGGTGGTGGGGCTGGGCAGCTACAGCCGCGAGCAGGCCCGCGAACTGCGGGCCGCAGCGGCCGAGCTGGGCCTCGAAGCCCTGATCAGCGACGACTACCTCGCTGTGGAGGCGGCCATGGCGGCCGCGGCGCCGGAGCTGGTGCTCGGCACCCAGATGGAGCGTCACAGCGCTAAGCGCCTCGGCATCCCCTGCGCGGTGATCAGCGCGCCACTGCACGTGCAGGACGTGCCGGCCCGTTATTCCCCCCAGATGGGGTGGGAGGGGGCCAATGTGATTTTCGATGCCTGGGTGCATCCGCTGATGATGGGGCTCGAGGAACACCTGATCGGCATGTTCCGCCACGACTTTGAATTCGTGGATGGTCACCTCAGCCATCTCGAGGGGGCCAGCGCGCCGGCGAGACCTGCAGAGCCGGAACCGCCCGATGATCAAGCCGCGGCGGAGCCGGTTGCGAGCGTGCTCCCCGGCCATGGGGCCGTGGTGTGGAGTGCCGATGGCGAGGCGGAATTGGCCAAGATTCCCTTCTTTGTGCGCGGCAAGGTTCGCAAGAACACCGAGGCCTATGCCCGGGATCGGGGCCTAGTCCAGATCGATAGTGAAGCCCTCTACGAGGCCAAGGCCCACTTCAGTTCATGAGCGGCTGCTTAGCTGGAATGCACCCACATCAGCAGCAGCTTAAGTATTTTCACCCATCCTCATGTGTGTGGATCCGCATGGGCTGAAGTGATCATGTTTCGCTTTGCACGTTCAAGCCTTGATGGGGTCCCTGGCAGCGGTTGGATGGAATCAGTTAGTCCCGTGCGTCGGGGTTCCCCGGCGAGCGCCTTGCATGACAGCAACACTCCCTTCACTTGAGATCAAGCGCCCTGATGGTGAGGGCAGTGTTCAGGTGCACCAGGACCCCGCCATGGCGATCGAAGAGGGGGCTCTAGTGATTGCCGTTTACGGCAAAGGAGGCATTGGCAAGAGCACCACCTCTTCCAACCTCTCGGCAGCCTTCTCCAAGCTCGGTAAGCGGGTTCTGCAGATCGGTTGTGACCCGAAGCACGACAGCACCTTCACGCTCACCAAGTCGATGGTGCCCACGGTGATCGACATCCTCGAAACCGTGGATTTCCACACGGAGGAATTACGCCCTGAAGACTTTGTGTTCGAGGGCTACAACGGGGTGATGTGCGTGGAATCGGGTGGCCCTCCGGCGGGTACTGGCTGTGGCGGCTATGTGACGGGCCAGACGGTGAAACTACTCAAGGAGCATCACCTTCTCGAAGACACCGATGTGGTGATCTTCGATGTGCTCGGCGATGTGGTGTGCGGGGGCTTTGCTGCACCCCTGCAGCATGCCCACTATTGCCTGATCGTGACGGCCAATGATTTCGACTCGATCTTTGCCATGAACCGCATCATTGCGGCGATCCAGGCCAAGGCCAAGAACTACAAGGTGCGTCTGGGCGGTGTGGTGGCCAACCGCAGCAAGGACACGGACCAGATCGATCGCTTCAACGATCGGGTGGGAATGAAGACCATGGCCCATTTCCCCGATCTCGATGCGATTCGTCGTTCGCGCCTGAAGAAGTGCACCATCTTCGAGATGGAATCCACGCCGGAGGTGGAGGCGGTGCAGCAGGAATATCTCAAGTTGGCGGCCCGGATGCTGGAGAGCGTGGAGCCCCTGGAGGCGGAATCCCTGAAGGATCGCGAGATTTTCGACCTACTGGGTTTCGACTGATCGCCAGGTGGCCGCCGCGGCGCCCGTGGCCCCAGCGCAGGTGACGGGACACGTGCAACCCCGTGGGTGTGTCTCGCTGCTCGCTATCGCTGGGGCTTGTCTTGATGAATCCCGAAGGCGGCCCTCGGTGCGGCCGATCAGGCCAACCCCACCAGCTTCATCGAGAGCTCCCACACCCCCTGGGCGGTGTCGGGGTTGCTCGCCTGATCGGAGAGTTCCTGGCTGAACTGGGTGCCATCCTTCTTCTGGCGGTTACCCCAGCTCCAGTGCACGCCGGAGGCGGAGAAGCCCGGATCGGCCACCACCTGGGCCACCCGATCGCCCGCCAGGGCCTGGCTCACATAGCCGCCAGTGATGTTCTTCTGGAACCAGGGAAAGATGGTTTGGAAGGCCCGTGGCGTGTTGCGAAACAGGGGCGTATCGGCCACACAGCCCGGATAGAGGGAGCTGAACACGATCCCGGTGGAGGCATGCAGCCGGCGGTGCAGCTCCTGGGTGGTGATCATGTTGCAGAGCTTGCTGTCCTTGTAGGCCTTACCGGGCTTGAACGGCTTGCCGTTGGCCATCGCGATCGGAGCCTTGAAGCCGGCCTTGAAGCCGGAGAGATCGCCAAGGTCGGCGGGGGCAGGGATGGGGATCTTGCCCCCCAGTTCCTTGGAATTGGCCGTCACCGTGCCCAGGATCACCACCCGGCGGGAGGGATGGCCAGAGCGCTGCAGATCGGGCAGCAGCAGTTGGATCAGCAGAAAATGGCCCAGATGGTTGGTGGCCATCGAGATTTCATAGTCCTGCGGCGACCATTCCGGTTGCTTCAGCCGTGGCTTGTACACGGCGGCGTTGATCACCAGGGCGTCCAGGGGCAGGCCGATGGAGGCCACCAGGGTTTCCACGCCAACCCGCACGCTCTCGAGGTCACCCAGGTCGATGCGCAGGTGGTGGAGCCGTTCCGAGGGGATGGCGAGCGAGTCGGCCGCCGCGGCCGCCCGCACGGGGTCGCGGTTGGCGGTGATCACCGTCCAGCCCCGATCCACGAGGGCCTTCACCGCATTCAGCCCCACCCCGGAGGTGGTGCCGGTCACCAACACGGTTCCTGGCGTTCCGGTTGTGGATGGATTGCTGTTGGAACTGGAAACCATGACGCCCGGCGCTCGCGCGCATCAACCTAAGGACGCGCCGCTGGTTTCCCGCTGGTGCCAGGTGCCTGCTCAACAGTTGGAAATGGGCGCTGGGCCGCCTGGTCAGCTTGCTGCCACACCACCCGCAGGCGATTGGGGGCGATCCACTGGTCCTGCTCCTGGATCAGCTTCTGCTCACCGCCAGCGGCAAACAGCGTGTCGAAGCGATGCTGGGCCTTGAGCAGCTTGGCCTGCTGGATGTTGAGCACCGCGGAGATCTCACCGTGGCGTTCAAGCCGGGTTTGGTAGGCACCTGCAAGGCGCACCAGGCTCACCACCGCCACCAGACCCAAGCCCACCTTGAGGGCGAGGCCAATGGCACTGCAGGTGAGTTCTTGGTGGGGGGTGGAGGGCCGAATACCGGTGGCCGCAGGCGCTGGGTTGGGCGTGCTTGGACCCGGAGGCACGCGAACTGGGCGCAGGCTTACACCGCGATGACCTCCTGACTGCCGGCTGGCGGATCTCCGCTGAGAGGGTTGGGCTGGCCGGGAGGGGGTCAAGGGGGGCTGTTGGTCGGATCTGGCCCGCTTTTAGCAGGTCAGATCCGACCGATCAAGGGACTCAGGCGCGATACAGGCTGGCGGCCAGGCGAACGGCGAGAACGCCCGCATGGGCAGCCACCACCAGGGCAATCAGCACTTCGGCCTGGGTGAGGGACGAAACCATGACCTGTTCCGAGCAAAGAATGTCCTGTCCATTCTCTCGGCTTCAGGGGTTCTGGCCAGATCAGGCCGCGGGCCTGTCACAGCTCGACACGCCCTCGCTACGGTCGCCGGTATCGATGAACGGGTTGTCTTGGCATCTCCTCTCCCCGAGGCGCCGGTGCTCATCACCGCCGAGCAGGTGAACCAGCGCGATCTCTCGGCGCTGCAGAGCTGGGCGGAGCTAAGGCCTGAGGCCCTGCTGGAGCTCAGTGGCCAGCTGGAGCTGCAGTTCACCTGGCCGCGCCAGGCCGATGATCCCCGTGAGCTCTCGGAGATCCCCGAACTGCGGCTCTGGAGCCTGCGGGCTGATGCCCTCTATCCCTGGCTGCCCTTGGTGCTGGAGCGCAGTGGGGGTCAGCTCACGCGCCACGTGGCCATGCAGCTGCCCCATGGCTTCAGCCGCACCGAAGGCATCCGCTTTGCCCCCGAAGCGCTTGAGCTGTGGGTGACCCACCGGCTGTTCCAGCTCGATGCCTGGGGACAGGGCCATGGCCTCACCTGCCGCCGCAATCTCGAGCAGATGGCGGCTGTGCTGGGGTTTGAACTGGACGCTGGCTTCTGGGAGGGGCTGACCTGAGCGACTCAGCCAGCCGCCATGGCCAGGGCAAAGGCCCTCCTACCGGAATCCAGGGCCAGCAGCACGGTGAGAAGCCGCAGCAGCCACACCAGCCGACCTTCGCTCACCCGTTGCAGCCGCGCCGCTGACCATTGCGAGGCGAGGGCCGCGGTGCCTCCCAGCAACAGCCCCATGGCCAGATTGCTGCGGCCGTCGGCCAGGAAGCCCACGGACGCCGCCGAGGCTGAGGCACAGACCGCCAAGGTGCTGAGCCGAATGGCCAGGTAAACCCTGAGCCCAAGGCCCTGCACCATCAACGGCACCATCACCAAGCCGCCGCCCACCCCCAACAGGCCGCTGGACCAGCCCGCCACCAGGCCCACCCCTCCGAGGGCCATCAGGGACAGCGCCGTGCTGGCGGTTTCCTGCTCGCTGCGGCGGGGTTGGATCACGACGCTGAGAATCCCGTACATCAGGGATTGGAGGGCCAGCAGGTGCCAGCCCTCCAGGCCATTGCCGATGTGGCTGAAGCTCACACCCCCCACCAGGGCCCCCAGCACGATGGCGGCCATGGCCCGGCGGGGCACCGCGCCGCTGCGCAGGTGGGCCCAGCTGCCCGCCAGGGTGGTGGGCACGATGGCCAGGGTGCTGGTGGCCAGGGCCTGGTGAGGCGTCAATCCCAACCACAGCAGCAGGGGTGAGAACACCAGTCCGCCACCGATCCCCAGCAATCCGGAGAGCAACCCAGCCAGGATGCCGAGGGGAAGTAGGGGCAGCAGGTCCCAGGGCATTGCGCCTTGAGGGCATCAGCGCTCCAGCATCCCCCATCCCTGCGGTGCTCCCCCTTGCCGTTGCCCTGGCGCTGGATCGCTCCCATTGAGGCCCCTGGTGCCTTTCAGATGGCCTGCGATGCCTGGTTGTTGGATCAGCTCGTGCAGGGTCAGGGCACACCGGTGCTGCGCTTCTATCGCTGGTCGCGGCCCACCCTGTCGCTCGGTTTCCACCAGCGGCGGCTGGAGCCCCACTGGCCTGCCCTGGTGCGCGATGGCGGCCTGGATGTGGTGCGCCGTCCCAGTGGTGGCCGCGCCGTGCTGCACGCCGGTGAGCTCACCTACGCCCTGGTGCAGCCGGCGCTGAGCGGGCGCCGGGTGGACACCTACACCCAGGCCTGTCAGTGGTTGCAGCAGGCCTTTGCTGGCCTCGGTCAGCCGTTGCAGTTCGGCCAGACCGGCGGTGGCGATGCCCAGCAGCGCAGTAGCTGCTTTGCGAGCAACACCGCCGCGGACCTGATCCATGGCAATGGTGCCAAGCGCATCGGCAGCGCCCAGCTGTGGCGGCAGGGCTACGTGCTCCAACACGGGAGCGTGCTGATCCACCCGCCAGGCGCGCTGTGGGAGCGGGTGTTTGGAGAAGCTCCACCTTCGCTGCCGCCCCTGGTTCTCAGCTGGCAGCAGCTGGCCGAGGCCCTCAGGCGGGCGGCCGAGCAGCACCTCTGTGGTGGTGTGCTTCAGGAGCAGCCGCTCAGCGCGGCCGAATGGGAGGCCGTGGAGCGCCTCAGCCCTGCTTACCGCGCCACGGCGGCAGAGTTGCTCAATTCCTGACCCTGCACCTCACCGCTGGCCAACATGGCCCGGGCCACGGGGGCCAGGCCCATACCCAGGGGATACACGCCCTCGCGGCGCGCCGCTTCGAGGATGGGGGCGGGCAGCTTCACGCCCAACTTGGCCAGCACGGCCTCCGCCAGCTCGGGTCGCTCGAGGGTGCCGCAGGGCAGGCCAGCGGGGCTCAGTACGAGGAGACGATTGGTGTTGCCGTCATCGAGCTGAATCACGGCCTGCCACAGGGGGGCGTCGTCGTGGATGCTCGGCAGGCTGGTCAGGGGCTGGAGGTGGTCGCCGATGCGCTCGCCATCCCAACGCTGCACCGGCAGCGCCTGAAGCGGGGCGTCATTGATGACCCCCTGCCAGCGGCCGCCATCACACACGAGCAGCCAATCGGCGGGGCCTGTGCCCTCCTGCAGCCGCAGGCGGCTCAGCTCCCGCAGGCTGCTGCGGGCCTCCAACACCCGAAAGCGCCGCTGGGCTGCATCCTTCACCTTCAGTTCCCGCAGGGTGGATTGCAAGGCCAACAGCTGGGTCTGGTTGCGGGCGGCCCCAAGGCCGAACCAGCCCAGCACCATCAGCCAAAGCCCCCCGACGCTGCCGCCTCGCAGAAGCAGCACGGCGCCCAGACCGATGGCCAACAGCGACAACAACTTGCCGCTGGTGGTAGCCACCTGAATCCCTTTGCGCTGGCTGCCGGTCCACTGCCACACGAGCGCCTTCAGAATCAGGCCCCCATCCAGGGGCAGGCCGGGTAGCAAGTTGAACAGGGCCAGGATCAGGTTCAGGCCCCCCAATTCCTTCACCATGGTCCCCAGCAGGGGGGAGACATGGGCCGCGCTGTGGGTACTGCCCAACAGCAACCCGGCCAATGCCAGGCTCACCAAGGGGCCGGCGGCCGCCACCAGCAGCGAACCCATGGCCGTGGAGCATTCCCGCTCCACGCTGGCCACACCCCCCAACATGAACAGGGTGATGCTGCGCACCTTCACCCCCTGGCTGATGGCGGCGATGGAGTGGCCGAGCTCGTGCAGCAGCACCGACACGAACAGCAGCAGGGCCGTGCCAAAACCCAGGATCCATAGCAGGGCTCCGCTGGTTTGGCTGGCGAGTTGCTGGCTGTACTGCTGCTGAAAGGCAACGCTGGCCAGGGCCAGGATCACAAACCAGCTGGCATGGATGCGCAGAGGGATTCCACGGATCTTCAGCAGCTGCCAGCCTTCGCCCACGCCCATCACCCCAGTGGCCCGATCCTAGAAAGAACGCCCCGTCCCCACCGTTCTTGGCCGTTCCTGTTTCGCCCTGGTCCACTGCCCCCCAGCCCTGGCTGAAGGTCTGTGGGCTGCGGCAGCCCGATCAGGCGGCGGCGGTAGCCAGCCTCGGTGTTGAGGCCATCGGCGTGATCGCCGTGGCCCGTTCGCCCCGCTGGCTCCCCCCGGATCAGCGCCCCGCACTGTTTGACGCCATGGCGCAGGGAAATCCTCACTGCCGTGGCGTGTTGGTGGTGGCCGATCCGCAGGATGGAGAGCTGCCGCAGCTGGGGCCCGGCCTCGGCCATCACGTGGTGCAGCTCCACGGTGATGAGACGCCTCAGCGTTGCGGCCAGTTGCGGCAGCAGCTGGGGCCAAACCTGGCGCTGTGGAAGGCCCTGCGCATTCGTTCCGCGGCGGATCTGGCCCATGCTGCCCACTACGCCACCGTGGTGGATGGCCTGCTGCTGGATGCCTGGGTACCCGATCAGCTGGGTGGGACCGGCCACCGCATCCCCACGGAATGGCTCGATGGCTTTGCCCCGGCGTTGCCCTGGTGGTTGGCCGGGGGGCTGACACCAGAGCGGGTTGGCCCGGCCCTGCAGGCCCTGGTGGCGTCGCCGCCGCATGGCCTGGATGTGTCCAGTGGCGTGGAGCACGCGCCGGGTGACAAAGATCTCGATCGCGTGGCCCAGCTGGTGGCGGCGGTGAACGCGGTCCGTCAGGATCGCCAAAGCTGATCGGCTCCCATGGCTCGTTTCTTTCGCTCTGCCGTGCTCGCTGTTGGCAGCTGCGGCCTCTTGGCCCTGCCTGGCGTAGGCACCGCTGCCGCCCAAGCCCAGGACCTGGTGGGCTGCCAGTTGGTGGGCGCCACTCTGCAGTGTGTGCCGGGGGTGACCGAGAGCCCTCAGCAGCAGATTCGCCAGCTGCAGCAAGAGGTGTCCACTGATCTGCAGCTGGAGGGTGCGGTGCAGCAACAGATCAATGGCCTGCAGCAGCTGGTGTTGGCAGGAGATGTGGCCGTGGGGGCGATGCTCACGGCCACGGCCGTGGCCGATGCCCAGGCGGCTTTGCCAAGCGCCAATTACCACTGGTATCGGCTCAAGCCCGGCCAGCGCAGCTGGGTGTTGATTGAAAGTGCCAACGGCACCACCTACGTGCCGGCCCCGATCGACATCGGCCAGAATCTGATGGTGGTGGCTGTGGTGAATCAGAACGGCCAAGTGAAGCGGGTGGCTTCAACACCGGTGGGTCCTGTGCGCTGATCACCAACCAGCGATCGGTGCAGGGCAGTCCGTGCAGCTGCCCTGCAGCCCATTCAGGTGGAGAGCACGGCTTCTTGCTGTTTCACCAGTTCAAAGAACTCGGCCTTGAGGCTGGGGTCGTGGCGGAAATCGCCACGCACCACCGAATTCACCATGCTGGTTTGAGGTTCTTTCACCCCACGCCATTTCATGCAGTAGTGCTGAGCTTTCACCAGAATCGCCAGGCCCTGGGGTTCGCACAGCCGCTCGATTTCATCGGCGAGGATCATCACCGCCTCTTCCTGGATATGGGGGCGGGAGAACACCCAATCGGCCACGCGAGAAAACTTGGAGAGGCCAATCACCCGCTCGCCGGGCTTGATGCCGATCCAGCAGTTGCCCAGGATGGGCACCAGGTGGTGCGAACAGGCCGAGCGCACGGAGATGGGGCCTACGGTGTAGATCTCGTCCAGCTTCTTGACGTTGGGGAAGCTGGCAATCTTGGGCTGCTCGTGATAGCGACCCTTGAACACCTCATGGAGATACATGCGAGCCACGCGCTCAGCCGTTTCTTCCGTGTTGTGGTCGTTGTCAATATCGATCACCAGGCTGCGCAATAGGTCACGCACCTTGCCGGCAACTTCGAGTTCCAGTTGGTCCAGCTCACCGTCCAACAGGTGGTCGGCGATGTTGTCGTTGGCCAGGTAGGGCACGCCAGCGGCGCTGAGGCGCTCGCGGATGCGCAGGCTCACGGGAGCCAGTTGGCCGGAAATGCTGGAAGGAAGGGTAGAGGTCATGGGGGGGCTCTCAGGTTGCGCTCAGAGAGCGCCGGCGGCGGGCATCAAGGTGAGGTCCTCCACAACTTGGGAGGCAGGCTGTTGGGCCAGCGACAACAGCGCTTCAGCCGCATGCTCAGCTGGAAGCATGGCACGGCGATCGAAGCTGCTGTGGACGGTTTCGCTGTCCCAGAGAGGCGTATTAACCGCACCTAGGGTGAGGGTGCTGACGCGGATGCCGTGGGCCCTCTCTTCCTCCGCCAGGCAGCGGGAGAAGGAAGCGAGTGCCGCCTTGGTGGCGCAGTAGGCGCCCCACTCCGGGAAGGCGTTACGGGCTGCATGGCTGCTCACGTTGATGATGTGTCCGCCGCCTTGGCGCAACATCGGCAGCAGGGCTTGGCACACCTGGAACACGCTGGTGACGTTCAACTGGAACAGCCACTGCCACTGCTCCACCGGCATGGCTGCGAGGGGGCCGGTGTAGGCAGCCCCCGCGTTGTTCACCACCACCGTGGGCCGGAGCCCCCGGTTCACCAGCTCGCTGAGGCCGGGAAGAATCGCGGCGGCATCGGCCAGGTCAAGGCTGAGGGTTTCCACCCGGCGCCCCAGCTTGCGGAGTTCCTCAGCCAGGCTCTCTAGATCTGCAGCAGACCGGGCCACCAGCAGCAGGTCGTAGCCAGCGGCAGCGAATTGCCGTGAAGCAGCGGCCCCGATACCGCGGGAGGCACCGGTGATCAGGGCAACAGGTGGTGCGGTCAAGCACGCAGGAATGCCCAACCGGCATCCACGAAACGAAAGTAAACCTTACGTGCTGATGGACGCGTCCTGGGTGCCGGCTTCCAGGAATCGACCCATGCGCCGGAACTTGGCATAGCGCTGATCGATCAGCTGGGCTTCGCTGAGGCCCTGGAGCTCTTCCAGGTGTTGGAGCACCGCCGTCTTGAGGCTCTCGGCAGCCTGGCGCGGGGCCCAGTGGTTGCCGCCGGAGGGTTCGCTAATCACGGCGTCGATGATGCCGAGCTTGAGCAGGTCGGACGCAGTGATCTTGAGCGCTTCCGCCGCCGCTGGGGCCTTGGCGGCATCGCGCCAGAGGATCGAGGCACAGGCTTCGGGGCTAGCCACGGTGTAGACGCTGTGCTGGAACATCAGTAGGCGGTCGGCCACGCCAATGCCGAGGGCACCGCCGGAGCCGCCCTCGCCAATCACGGTGGCCACGATCGGCACCCGCAGCCGGAACATCTCCCGCAGGTTCACGGCGATGGCCTCTCCCTGGCCCTGTTCCTCCGCCAGCAAACCTGCGTAGGCGCCGGGAGTATCAATGAAGCAGAGGATTGGCAGCCGGAAGCGATCGGCATGATCCATCAGGCGCATGGCCTTGCGATAGCCGCCGGGGGAGGCCATGCCGAAGTTGCGGGCCACGTTTTCCTTGGTATCGCGCCCCTTCTGGTGGCCCAGCAGCACAACGCCCTGATCCCCAATCCGGCCCACACCTCCCACCAGGGCCCGGTCATCGGAGCCGCGGCGATCACCATGGAGTTCGATGAATTCGTCGGTCAGCACCTGGATGTAATCCAGGGTGCTGGGGCGCTGCGGGTGGCGTGCCACCTGAATTTTCTGGGCCGGCGTGAGGCTGGTGAAGATCTCTTCGCGGCGCCGGGCCGCCAGGGTTTCCAGCTGCAGTAGCTGCTGGCTCACATCCACCTCAGAATCCTTGGCCAGCTGGCGGATCTGCTCGATCTGCTCTTCGAGTTCCACCAGGGGCTTTTCGAACTCGAGCAGGGGGCGGCGGGCCATGGGGAGAGAAGGGGAGATGGCAGAGCGAACGAGCTCAGGCGGCGGCGAGCTGGCGTCCGATCAGGGCAGACGTCAATTGGTCCGCGGCCAGGCCAATGGCCTGGAATCCATGGCGTAGGGAGGCTCCTCCGATCAACTCCATGTTGGCGAGGCTGATGTTGTTGCGCCCCCAGCTGAAGTTGGTGTGGATGCCCTCGAATTCCAGCAACATCGCCTCGGCGAAGCAGGCAAACAGGTGGCGCCGGGGATTTTCCATTTCCGCCACCTCCATCATTTGCCAGCCAATGTCCTGCCAGAACTCCACGATGCCGCCCTTGAGAACGTGCACGCCATCGCCGGCCACCTTGGCGTCCAGGTTCTTGGGGTAGCCGCCGTCGATCATCAGGCAGGGCTTGCGCAGGCTGTCGTGATCGATGCTGAGGGTCTGGGGCAGGCTCGCCACCCACACCACCACATCCGCCTCAGGCAAGGCCTCCTCGAGGCTGAGGATCCGGCCGCCGCCCAGCGACTGCTGCAGATCCTGCAGACGCTGCTGTTGGCGAGCCACCAGCAGCAGTTCGCCCACCTGGGTGCGCTGGCTCAGCCACCGGCACACGGCGCTGCCAATGTCGCCGGTGGCCCCCACCACCGCCACCTTGGCGGTGGTGAGATCAATGCCGAGCTTGGGGGCATTGCGCTCCACCTGCTGGCAGATCACCCAGGCTGTGTGGGTATTGCCAGTGGTGAAGCGCTCCCACTGCAGCGTGGTGTTGCGGATCTGCTGGAACTTGGAGAGGTCGTAGTTCTCGAAAATGATCGAGGTGAAGCCACCGAGGGCGGTCACGTTGATGCCATTTTTCTGGGCCAGCTCCATGGCGTTCTGCACCTTGCGCGTGGCCGTCTTGAAACGGCTCAGCATCTCGGGCACGAAACAGGAGTCGATGTAGGTGCCCTGAATGGTTTTGCCGGTTTGGCTGGTGACTTGAAAGGTTTCCAGCAATTGGGGTGGGGCGGAGCACCAGGCCATCAGGTCCGCACCTGCCATTTCTTCCAGCCCTAGATCCATGGCTTTCTGCTGCGCCTGCTCGAAGCTGCTGGAGTGACCGATCAGACCGAACATGCGTGGGGGATCTGCCAGGGCAAGGGGAAAGGAAAGGCCACTGGTGGTGTGACCTGATTAAAGGGCAGCAACGGTGCGGGGCAGAGAGCCGGACAGGTCGGAGATCAACCCACCAGAGCGGAAGCGGCCATGCGGGCGATCTCCCGGGTGGTGAAGCCGATCTCCGTGAGGGCTTCCTGGTAGGCGATCAGGAAATCCTCAATCAGGTCTTCCTTGTCCATCTGCAGCACGGCGGCGTCGCCAGCCACCTGGTCGAGCATGCGGCGAATCAGGGGGAGGTTGTCGCGGTTGGCCTGCTCCAGTTCCTCGCGGCAGCTGTCCAGGTTGGCTTTGAGCCACTCCTGGCCGTAGTTGAGGTGGGTGTACTCGTCCTTCACCACGCCCTCAGTGATCTTGCGCGCGAAGGGGTCGGCAACCGGGATATAGATGTGGTAGGCCGAAATGGCGAAGGCCTCGATCAGCAGTGCCTGGATCAACAGACAGGTGGGCACCTTGCCCGCAGCCAGGGCGGTTTGGAAGTTGCCGTGCAGGGGTGCGAAGAACGCCTTGGCGAAGGCCATGTCGGCCGTGACCCCCAGGTTGTTAGCGCAGGCGGTGAAGCCCTTCATGTGCTTGAGCTCCATGCGGGCCAGCTTGGTGAGCTCGTCCGCTTGGTCGGGAAGCAGAGTGCCGATCGAGACGTAGTTGTCGTGGGCTTCCTGCTCGCCCTCGATCACGATGGCGTTGATGCGGCTGTAGGCGTCCTTGTAGTTGGCGCTCGTGAAGTCGGGCAGCGCATCGGCGGAGAGCTCGAGGGTGGCGGGGGCTTCCGCTGCAGTTTCGAGGGTCGCCATGGCTACCGGGAACACGTCAGATTTGGCTTGACTGTAACCATTTCAGGCCGCTTGGGTTTGGTTTTTGTTCGTTTTGTGGGTTCCTGCACCGATCAGAGCGGTTAACCGGCCCCCCGTGCGGCCTTGGGCGGCCAGTCGCTGCGCAGCAGACCCTCCAGCAACTGCACCCATTCCTCCACCAGCCGGTGCTGCAGGGCGGCCCCCAGCTCTGCATTGGCGTGGCGGGCATCGCCGATCACGCCTGTACTGGAGAGATCACCGGTCAGCCAGGCCTCCGGCACGGCGCCCTCCAGGCTCCAGCCCTGGGGTGGCGGTTCACTCAGCAGGCCGTCCACGGGCCGTTGCGGGCCCACCAGCTGTGGGGCGAGGTGCAGCATCAGGCTCGTTTCCGCCAGGCCGGCATGGAGCCCCTGGCTGCGCTCCGGTTCCGGGATCAGCTCGCCAAGTCCTCGCGGACCACTCCACAGGAAGCAGGGCAGCACCGCCATGCCGGGGTGGGCGGCCCGCAGTTGGCGAGCAGCCACCTGCAGCAGCGCGATCTGGCCGCCATGGCCGTTGAACAGCAACAGTCGCTGGAAGCCTGCAGCGGCCAGCTGGGCGCCGATCGCCATGATCTGGGCGATCAGCAGCTCGGCGGGGAGGCTCAGGGTGCCGCTGAAGCCCTGGTGTTCTGGCGAAAACCCGAACCCCTGAATGGGCAACCGCCAGATCGGCAGGGCTGGCTCGAGCCGGGCCAGCACCGCGTCTGCAATGGCCTCGGCAAAGCGGGCGTCAGTGCCCAGGGGTAACTGGGGACCATGCTGCTCAAAGGCGCCGAAGGGCCAGAGCACCGTGCTGCCAGGAGTGGTGGCGACCTGCTGAAACTGGGGCCAGCTCATCCGGTCCAGACCCCGTTCCGCGTGCATGGAAAAGCTGGGGTGGCATCTCTACAGTGTGGCGCTGTCTCTCACACCTTGGTCATGGCCGGTTCTGGCACCCCACAGCCTCCCCAGCCCTCGGCCAAGCCCCAGGCCCAGTCGCCGCGTCCCACGCCTCCGGCGCCCGTGCGCCCCGCGGCGCCGGCCCCAGCGCGCAAGCCTCCCCAGGTGTTGCAGATCAACAAGAAGGACGAGCAGCTGCGGTTAGAGCGCGAAGCAGCCGAGGCCCGTGCAGCCGCCGATGCGGCAGCCCAACGCGCTGTCGAGCTGGAGAACGCGGCCCGGGCCGGGCGCGGGGAAGGGCCCGTGGCCCCCCAGCGGCCCAGCGCTCCGGCGACGCCCGCCCGCAGCACCTCCGTGGGCGATGACGAGCTCTTCGACATGAGCGGCTTTGAAGGGCTCACCATGGCCGACCTGATGGGGTCCGACGACAGCCGCAAGCGGCGCCCTGGCGGTTCATCAGGTTCGGCCCAGATGGCGCCGCCCCAGCCCGAGCGTGCCGCGATGCCCTCCCGCACCGTGGACGACTTTGATTTCGATGCGGACGCCTTCCTGGCGGCCCTGGATGAACAGGATTTCGTGGGCACCACCGGTGAGGTGGTGACTGGTGTGGTGGTCGGCATCGAAAGCGATGGCGTGTACGTGGACATCGGCGGCAAGGCGCCGGGCTTCATGCCCAAGAAGGAAGCGGGCCTGGGGGTGATCACCAACCTCAAGGAGCGCTTCCCCAAGGGCACCGCGGTGGAGGTGCTCGTGACCCGCGAGCAGAACGCCGATGGCATGGTCACCATCAGCGCACGGGCCCTGGCCCTGCGCCACAGCTGGGAGAAGGTGCGGGTTCTGGAAAAGGAGGGCAAGGTGGTGCAGGTCACGATCACGGGCTTCAACCGTGGTGGTGTCACCTGCGACCTGGAGGGCCTGCGGGGCTTCATTCCCCGCTCCCAGCTCCAGGAGGGGGAGAACCACGAGGCCCTCGTTGGCAAAACCCTGGGCGTCACCTTCCTGGAGGTGAACCCCGAAACCCGCAAGCTGGTGCTCTCGGAGAAGAAGGCGGCCACCGCAGCCCTCTTCCAGAACCTCGAGGTGGGTCAACTGGTGGAAGGCCAGGTGGTGTCCGTGAAGCCCTACGGCCTGTTTGTGGACCTGGGTGGCGTCAGCGGTCTGCTGCACCACTCCGCTATCACCGGTGGGCAGATGCGCGATCTGCGCGAGATCTTTGACCAGGGCGACCGTGTCAAAGCGCTGGTGACCCAGCTCGATCCCGGCCGTGGCCGCATCGCCCTCAACACTGCCCTCCTGGAGGGTCAGCCTGGGGAACTGCTGATCGAAAAAGACAAGGTGATGGCTGAAGCCGCCGATCGGGCCAACCGAGCTCGTAACGTGCTGCGCCAGCAGGAACAGAGCGCCGGATGAGCCAGGCCACCGAGGAAGCCCCCCAGGTCGCTGCTGCGGGCCAGTTTCCTGCCGACTGGGAACTCGATTACTACTCCCGGCCCATCCTCGAGTCCGATGGCAAGAAGCGCTGGGAACTGCTGATCTGTTCTTCCCTGGATGCCGCCGGCGCCGATGCCATGGTGGCTCCCTTCCGCTGGGTGCTGAACTGCCCCGCTACCAGCGTGAATTCCGCCTGGTTGAAGGAATCGCTGGAGCAGGCCCTCGCTGCCGCTGCCGAACAGGGTTTCGCGCCGCCCCGCAAGCTGCGTTGCTGGCGCTCGTCGATGCGCACGATGGTGCAACGGGCCGCCGAACCCCTCGGCCTGGACGTGGTTCCCAGCCGCCGCTGTTATGCGCTGGTGGAGTGGCTCCAGGAGCGGCAGGCCACGGTGTATCCCCAGGAGGAGGGCTACATGGCCGGTCCCCTGGCGCCGCCACCCCAGTCCATTCCGCCCCTGGCGGTGCCTCTGCCCGAGGCCGCCCGGGGCGATCGCTGGAGTTGGGCCTCGCTGCCCGTGGCGGCGCTGCGGGAAGCCATCCAGTGGGATGTGGGCTTTTCGGGTCTGGTACCCCTGCCCGCTCACCTGCCGGATGACGCATTGGTGAGCGGCCTGCGCCTGTTCAGTTCCGCCCGGGCGCTTGCCATTGCTGGTTGGGTGGCGGGGCTGGAGCCGGTGCGCCTGGAGATCGCCGGAAATCAGCTGGTGCTGGAGGCCGGCATGGAAGACCGCTGGCTGCTGGGCAACCTGGAGGCAGAAGAGGCGCGAGCAGCCTCCGAGGCCTTCCTGGCCAGCCGGGTTCAGGTGGGTGGCGTCCAGTTCCTGGCGGTGCAGGCCGATGAGGATGAGCCCCGTTTCGAGGGGTTCTGGATCCTGCGGGATCTTCCCGACGCCTGATGGCCGAGGCGGTTGATGCTCCGTTTGACCGGCCTGATGCCGGCTTCAACAGCCTTGAGGGCTGGACCTGGGTGGGCTGCTACGGCGGCTATTACCTGCAGGCCGATCTGTTGGCGGACTTCGAGCACGGCTTCTTCACCCGCCAATGGCAGGGACGGGGCCCAGAGGAGCTGGCCGGATATGTGAGTGCCGGGGTGAGCGTCCACCGCCCCAAGCAGATCCACAGTGCCCTGGTGTTGCCGGCCAGTCAGGCCGGTGCCGAACCCTGGCCTGAAGCTGATGGTTTGGTGAGCGATGGTGGCGGGCAGAGCCTGTGGGTGTGTGGGGCCGATTGCACCCCCGTGCTGCTCGCTGACCCCGTGAATGGCCGGGTGGCGGCCTGCCATGCCGGCTGGCGCGGGGTGGCGGGCCGCATTCTGATGGCGGCCATCGCCCAACTGGAGGCTGCCGGCAGTCGCCGTAGCGATTTGCTGGTGGCCCTAGGCCCCGCGGTGAGCGGTGTCAATTACCAGGTGGAGGCCAGCGTGACCCGGCAACTGGCCGCCAGCCTCGAACCGGAAGGCCTCAACGAAGACGAGGGCCTGGCGGCGCTGGACGCCTGCGGTGCCGTGCAG
The DNA here is from genome assembly GCF_024345835.1 of Synechococcus sp. HJ21-Hayes. Taxonomy (GTDB): domain Bacteria; phylum Cyanobacteriota; class Cyanobacteriia; order PCC-6307; family Cyanobiaceae; genus Vulcanococcus. The sequence continues at coordinate 156,915 of NZ_JAGQBW010000002.1, forward strand.
CCCGATCCCGTACCGGGCCGCGATCGCCTCGATATCCGGGCCGCCACCCGGCTCCAGCTCGAACGGGCCGGTGTGAGGGCCGATCGCATTGCCGTGTGCCCGCTCTGCACGGTGCAGGAGGAGCTGCTCTTCCATTCCTGGCGGCGGGACCAGGTGAAGGCCGTGCAGTGGAGCGGCATCGTGGCTCAGGCCTGAGGCCTCTCAGAGGCTGAGGTCCAGGCTCAACTGGCCCGGCGCCTCGGGCTTGCTGCGGCGGCGGCGGGTATTGCTCGGAGGGCTGGCCTGACGCCCTGGTCCCTGGATCACGAACCAGCTGAGCAGGTCTGCCCGCTGGGGGCCCTGTAGTGCGTCGAGATCCACGGCGGCGGGAAACAGACCCGCATCGCGCTGCTGCGCCCAGCCCACCACGGCCTCGGGGAAGCGCTGATGGCCAAAGGGCGTCAGGTTCTCAGCCAGTCGTGCCATCGACTCCAGAGCCGAGGTCTGCGGCGACCGCCGGGCGGCTAAGGCCTCGAGCCGTTGGCGGCGAGCTCTCTCGTAATCGAGCACAGGCCGCGGGTAGTCCGCCATGGGGGGAGGTGCGCCCAGCTGATCATTGGTGAGGCTGGCCAGCTCCGGCAACCAGCGGCGGATGAACAGTCCCTGAGGATCGCAGCGCTCCACCGCCACCTGGCCGGGGTGGTAGATGCGGGTCCAGGCCCGGCTGCCACGGTGGGTCACCCCCGCCTGCATGGCCCACTGGTAGTGGTCGATCGGGCAGTCGCCATCAATCAGGTGGCGCATGAAATGCAGGGCCCCATAGCGCCAGTCCATGCCGCAGAGGTTGGCCAGGAAGCTGGCATAGATGGCGCGGCTGCGGAAGTTGAGTTCCCGCCACCCCCCTTCCGCCGCCAGGCAACGGGCTGCGGCATCCACGATCGGGAAGCCGGTGCGGCCCTCCCGCCAGGCGGCGTAGAGCTCCTCATCGAAGGGCCAGGGCTCCTGGTCGAAGGGGGTCCACAGCGACTGCAGTTCCAATTGGGGCAGGTAGCGGAACCGCTGGCTGATGGCGGCGGCCCAACGCAATCGGCTGGCCAGTTGCACGGCACTGCGCTGAAGCCTCCGGTCGCTGTGGCCGCCGAGGGGGGCCAGCCGCCGCAAGCACTGCCGTGGCGAGATCACGCCAAATTTGAGATACGGACTCAGCCCGGAGGTGACCTTTGCCGCCGGATAGCTGAGTTCCCAGAAGTAACTGCGGGCCGCCGGTCCCTCGCAGAATTGATCGAGCCAGTGGCTGGCGGCTGCACTGCCGGCTGGGGGAAGGGCCTTGCCATCGCCGAGGAGCCCCAGGTCTGCCAGTGAGGGCACGGGCTGATCGGCAAGGGCAGGGCACGGCGGTGGCACCTCCACCCGCTGAGGCTCGCTGGCGAGCGGGGAGGCCATGGCCCCATGCCAGTGGCGCCGCCAATCGCTGTAGCTGAGCAGCTGCCCGGTGGCCCCCGCCGGTTCGATCCAGCTGATCGGGATGCGATGGCGCGCCAGCAGTCGGTTCACCCGGTGATCGCGCACCCGGCCCACGATCCGCTCCGCGTCGGTGTGGGCCATCACCCGGTCGGCGCCACTGGCCTGCACCAGCTGCAGCAGCACCTGGGCCGGTTCGCCGCGGCGCACCAATAGCCGGCCACCCTTGCGGCGCAGCTCGCCATCGAGGGCCCTCAGGCTCTCCAGCAGAAAGGCCACGCGGGCCACGGCGGTTTCCGGATGAAACAGCAGGTCGTTGTCGAGGATGAACAGGGGCAACACGGGCCCCAGCTGGCAGGCCCGTTCCACCACCGCGTGGTCCGCCAGCCGGAGGTCGCGCCGGAACCAGATCACGGTGCCGCCCATTGCTCCGCAGTGGTCGTTGCTGGACGCAATGCTGGCGGGTTCAAACCCGCGGCGGCGATACAGAGCTGGTTCTTGGGTTGTTCACCCCGAGGCGCTTGCCGATGGTCCCTCGGGGTGAAAGAATGCAGATGTTGCATAAGTGTTCACCAGATGCTCATCGGAGCCGATTTGCTCGCCAAGGTCAAAGATCTTGGCGATGCCAGCAAGTCAGACATCGTTCGTGCCTGCGGCTATGTCTCCACCAAGAAGGACGGCACTGAGCGTCTGAATTTCACGGCTTTTTACGAAGCCCTGCTCAATGCCAAGGGCGTGGAGTTCGGCGGCGGACCCTCCAAAGTTGGTAAGGGTGGTCGCAAGCTGAGCTTCAGCACCAAGGTGCAGTTCAACGGCAACCTGATGGTGGGCAAGGCCTACACGGCGATGCTCGACCTCAAGCCCGGCGACGAATTCGAAATCAAGCTGGGTCGCAAGCAGATTCGCCTGGCGCCCCTGGGTGCTGACGACGAAGATTGAGCACCACGGCCTCGGCTATCCGGATGCCATCAATGCCCGCCGAGAGAATGCCGCCGGCATAGCCGGCTCCTTCTCCAGCCGGATAGAGCCCCTGGGTGTTCACGCTCTCCAGGCTGGTATTGCGTGGTAAGCGAACGGGCGATGAGGTTCGTGTTTCAACCCCGGTGAGCATGGCGTCGTCCATGGCGTAACCGGGGATTTTTGTGGCAAAGGCCGGCAGAGCTTCACGCATGGCCTCGATCACGTAGGCCGGCAGGCAACCCTCCAGGTTGGCGAGCTGCACCCCAGGCGCGTAGGAGGGAGCCACCTCGCCCAGGTTCTGGCTGGCCTCTCCGGCCAGGAAATCACCCAGGCGCTGGCCGGGGGCCGCATAGTTGCGGCCGCCCAGTTCAAACGCCCGGCTTTCCCAGTGGCGTTGGAAGGCCACCCCCGCCAGGGGATCCCCAGCCCCATGGCCATAGGGAGCCACATCCTCGGGCTCGATGTTCACCACGATGCCGCTGTTGGCATTGCGCTCGTTGCGGGAGTGCTGGCTCATGCCATTGGTGACCACCCGCCCCTCCTCGGAGGTGGCGCCCACCACCAGGCCGCCCGGGCACATGCAGAAGCTGTACACACAGCGGCCGTTGCTGGCGTGGTGCACCAACTTGTATTCAGCGGCCCCCAGCAGGGGATGGCCGGCGAAATTGCCCCAGCGGGCCTGATCGATCAACGGTTGGGGATGTTCGATGCGAAAGCCCACCGAAAAGGGCTTGGCCTCCATGGCCACGCCGTTGGCATGGAGCATGGTGAAGGTGTCACGGGCGCTGTGGCCTACGGCCACCACCACGTGATCCGCTGCGATCAGGCTGCCATCGCTGAGCTGCACCCCGCGCACCCGGCGCTGGCCGTTCAGCTCCTCGATGCTGATCTGATCCACCCGGCTCTCAAAGCGGATCTCACCTCCCAATCGCTCGATCTGGGCCCGTAGGCCGCGGACCACGGTGGCCAGCTTGAAGGTGCCGATGTGGGGACGATGCAGCACCAGGATCTCCGGGTTGGCGCCGGCGGCCACGAATTCCTCCAGCACCTTGCGGCCGTAGTGGTTGGGATCGCGCACCTGGCTATAGAGCTTGCCGTCGGAGAAGGTGCCGGCTCCGCCCTCCCCGAATTGGGCGTTGGATTCCGGGTTGAACGGTGTCTTGCCCTTCCAGAAGCCGAAGGTGTCGGCACTGCGTTCCTTCACGGGTTTGCCCCGCTCCAGCAGTAGGGGGCGGTAGCCCATCTGGGCCAGCACCAGGGCGCAGAAATAGCCGCAGGGGCCAGCACCGATCACCACCGGCCGCGGGATTGCCCCATCGGCGATGCCGACGGGAGCCTTCGCCACGAACTGATAGCTGGTGTTGGGCGCAGGCTGCAGATGGGGATCCTTGCGGAAGCGTTGCAGCAGCTTCTGCTCCAGGGCTGGCTCCAGTTCGATCTCCACGCTGTAAGTCAGCTGGATGTGGGCCTTCTTGCGGGCATCCACACTGCGCTTCACCACCCGCTGGCTGCGCAGGGCCTCCGGTGCCAGCTTCAGGCGTCGGCAGATGCTGGCTGTGAGGTCGGCCTCGCCGTGCTCGAGGGGCAGCTTCAGTTCGTTCAGCCGCAGCACCCCGCCTCTCCCTTGCCCTGGTCTGTATTTCAGCACCGCAAGAGCAGGGCGCCGATGTCGAAGGATGGCGAGTCCGCCCTGCCCCCGGTTGAGGCTGTCAGGGTGGGCGCATTCAGGGCCCCTGTGGCATGTCGCTCACCCACTGCCCCCTGTGCGTTGGTTTGGCCGTGCTCTGCGTGGTGCGCAGCGCTGCCCATGGGGTGATGCTCTGGCAGTGGCTGCGCCAGGAGCCCCAGGCGGCACTTCGGTTGCAGGGGGCCTAGGGTCCGGCCCCATCCCCCGATTCGGCTGCCATGGCCCTGCACGCCACCTATTTCGGTGCCAATGGCTGGCTGCTGGAGTTCGACGGCCTGCGGGTGCTGTTGGACCCCTGGCTCACCGGCAGCCTCTGCTTCCCACCAGGGCCCTGGTTCTTTCAGGGGGACTTGCCCCGCCCCTGGCCCGTGCCGGAGCAGCTGGATCTGCTGCTGCTCACCCAGGGGCTGCCCGATCACACCCACCCCGCCACCCTGGCCTTGCTCCCTAAGGATCTGCCGGTGGTGGCCTCCACCACAGCCGCCGCCAAGGTGCGCGAGTTGGGCTTCCGTGCGGTCACGGCCCTGCGTCCGGGGCAGCAGCACCAGGTGGGTGAGCTGGAGATCACCGCCACGGCCGGTGCTCCGGTGCCCCAGGTGGAGAACGGTTACCTGCTGCAGCACCCCGGCGGCCGTCTCTATGTGGAACCCCACGGTTTCCTCCCTGCCGATCTCCAGGCCCAACCCCTCGATGCGGTGATCACGCCGGTGGTGGATCTCGGCCTGCCGGTGGCCGGTGCCTTTGTGAAGGGCCGCGGGGTGCTGCCCCAGCTGCTCTCGCGCTTCTCCCCCCGCACGGTGTTGGCCAGCACGGCCGGGGGGGATGTGGCCTTCACGGGGCTGCTCACCAAGCTGCTGTGGCAGGAGGGCAGCCCGCTCGAAGCCCAGGAGCTGGTGGAGGGCAGCCCCACCCGGCTGATCGATCCGGTGCCGGGGGAGCGCTATTCCCTGACGATCACCCCAGCGCCTGCTCCATAGCTGCCACAGCGATCCGGGTCTGAATCACCGCGTCGGGGTTGAGGCTGATGGAATCAATGCCCTCGCGCACTAGGAATTCGGTGAATTCGGGGTGATCGCTAGGGGCCTGGCCACAGATGCCGATCTTGCGCCCGCAGCGCCTGGCGGTGTGGATCGCCATCCGGATCATCTCCTTCACGGTGGGATGGCGTTCATCGAACAGCTGGGCCACCAGTGCGGAGTCGCGATCCAGTCCCAGGGTGAGCTGGGTGAGGTCGTTGGAGCCGATCGAGAAGCCATCAAACCGCTCGGCGAAGGCCTCGGCACCGATCACGTTGCTAGGGAGCTCGCACATCACGTACACCTGCAGGCCGTCGCTGCCGCGCACCAGCCCGTGGCGCGCCATCTCCGCCAGCACCTTGTCCCCCTCCTCGGGCGTGCGGCAGAAGGGCACCATCGGAATCACGTTGCTCAGCCCCATCTGGTTGCGCACCCGCTTGAGGGCCTGGCATTCGAGGCCGAAGGCCTCGCGGAAGGCTGGGGCGTAGTAGCGGGAGGCCCCGCGCCAGCCGAGCATCGGGTTCTCCTCGCTGGGCTCGAAGCTGCGGCCGCCCAGCAGGTTGGCGTATTCGTTGCTCTTGAAATCTGAAAAGCGCAGGATCACCGGCCGTGGGTAAAAGGCCGCCGCAATGCGGGCCATGCCCTGGCTCAGCAGGGTCACGTAGTAGTCCGCGGGAGTGGCGTAACCGGCCGTGAGCTCGGCGATGGCCTGGCGTGCAGCGGCGTCGCTGACCCGCTCCGGCTGCAGCAGTGCCATCGGGTGCACCCGGATGTGGTTCGCGATGATGAACTCCAGCCGGGCCAGCCCCACGCCATCGCAGGGAATGGCCGCCAGGTTGAAGGCCTCCTCCGGGTTGCCCACGTTCATCAGGATCTGGGTGCGGGTGCTGGGCAGATCGCCCAGGTCCTGCTCCACCAGCTGAAAGGGAACCGCACCGCGGTACACCCGGCCCTCATCACCTTCACTACAGCTGGCGGTGATCCAATCGCCATCGGGGATCCTCTCGGTGGCATCGCCGCAGCCCACGATCGCGGTGATCCCCATCTCGCGGGCAATGATCGCGGCGTGGCAGGTGCGCCCGCCCTGATTGGTGATCACACCACTGGCCAGCTTCAGGATGGGCTCCCAGTCGGGATCGGTGCGCTCGGTCACGAGCAGATCCCCCTGGGTGAAGCGCTGGATCTCGCTGGGGCTCTGGATGATCCGGGCCCGGCCGCTACTCACCGAGGTGCCGATGGCGCGCCCCGTGGTGAGGCATTCGGCGTTGTGGGGCTCCAGGTGCCAGCTGCGCAGCACCGCCCCCGATCGGCGCGACTCCACGGTTTCAGGCCGGGCCTGCAGGATGAACAAGGCACCGCTGTCACCATCCTTGGCCCACTCGATGTCCATCGGGGTGGGGCAACCGCGCCTCCGGCTGTAGTGGGCTTCGATCGCGATGGCCCAGCGCGCGAGCTGCAGGGCCTCCGCATCGCTGATGGCGAAGCAACGGCGCTCGGGCTCCGGCACGTCGAGGGTGCGGGTGGCGGCCCCTTCGCCCTCGCCGACCACCATGCGGATCGCCTTGCTGCCGAGCCGTTTACTCAGGATCGGCGCAAAACCCTCGGCGAGGGTGGGTTTGAAGATCAGGTATTCATCGGGGTTCACTGACCCCTGCACCACGGTTTCCCCCAGGCCGTAGGCGGCGGTGAGCAGCACCGCCTCGCGGAAGCCGGTCTCGGTGTCGATGCTGAACATCACCCCGGAGGCGGCCAGATCCGAGCGCACCATGGGCTGCACGCCGATGGAGAGAGCCACCTCGAAGTGGTCGAAGCCATTGATCTGGCGGTAGGAGATGGCCCTGTCCGTGAACAGGGAGGCGTAGCAACGCCGGCAGGCGGCGATCAGCGCGGCCTCGCCGTGCACATTCAGATAGGTCTCCTGCTGGCCGGCAAAGGAGGCATCGGGTAGATCTTCCGCCGTGGCACTGGAACGCACCGCCACGGCGATGGCCTCCCTGCCGCTCTCCGCGGCCAGCTGCCGGTAGGCCGCCAGGATGGCGTGCTCCAGCTCGACCGGCAGGGGCGTGGCCAGCAGCAGGGAGCGAGCAGCAGCCCCGGCCGCTTGCAGGGCTGTCAGATCGTTGCCATCCAGGTCAGTGAGGATGACGTGGAGCTGGGGGGCCAGGTTGCCTGCGGTGAGGAAACGTCGGAAGGCCGTTGCCGTGGTGGCAAAGCCACCGGGAACCCTCACCCCCTCCGCTGACAGTTCGCGGATCATCTCCCCAAGGGAGGCGTTCTTGCCACCCACCTCAGCGATGGCCTCGATTCCCACCTGCGCCAAGGGAACCACCAGCCGCTCAGCCGCGGTGATGGTCATCGCTGGGGGCCTGCTTGGCTGAGGCGTAAGGCGGCTGTGGGAGGTGCGGCTGGTCCCAGGTCGAGGCGACTACCCGCGCCCTGGGGCCGCACGCTGGCTCCCTGGCGGCGGAGTTGCAGGGCCTGGCAGAGAGGTTGGGGCTGGGCGGTGTTTCTGAACCAGGCCAGGTTCCAGCCCGGCTGGCCCTGGCTGCTCACCGAGGCCAGGGCCGTGATCACGCCGGTGTCGTAGCCGGCCGTTTCCACCACCCCCGGTGCGTAACCCCACCGTTGGGTAAAGGCGCGGGCAAAGGCCGCCCAACCCTCCCCGCGGCTGAGGGGATCGACGCCCATCTGCCGCTGGGCGAGGGCGTTGGGCACGGGAAATGGCCAGGCGAGCACCAGATCTGGCGGCCAGGGGGTGCCTTGGATGGCTCTGGCTAGGCGACTGCCGGGTTGGGTGAACACGGCCAGGCTCTTGGGGGCGTACCAATCCACATCGCGCACCAGCTGGTCCATGGCGGCCTTGTCGTTGCCATCCACCGGACTGGCTCCATCGCCGAACCCCACCAGCTGACCCTGCCCCGTGCCCAGGCTGGCGATGAAGCGATCGGCCATGGCCTTGGCTTCGGCACCGGCGTCGCGTACCACGAGCACCTTGCCCACGTTCTGGTCCACCAGACCCTTGGCTAGGCGATCACTGATCTGGTTGCGGGCAGGCCCCACTGGCCAGAGGCGATCGGCTCCCGGCTGCTGTGGCAGACCCTCGAGGGAGATGCCGCGCTGGAGGGGGAGCAACACGTTCAGGCGCTGCTGTTCTGCCAACCGGCCGTAGGCCTTCAGGGGCGCTGCCGGTGGTGCGATCACCAGCTGGGAGCGAGGGCCGTACCCCAGGCTCGCCTGTGGATTTCCGCCAGGAGGGAGCCAGCCGAGTTGCAGCGAGGGGGGGCGAATGCCGCAGGCACGGCTCTGATCCATGGCTAGGCCATAGCCGCGCCGTAGTCCATCGCCCAGGCCCGCCAAGACCCCCTCGCTGGGCAGCAGGAGGCGCACAGCACTGGGTTGGGGACTGCTCGCCGCCAGGGCCTGGCTGCCCAGCACCACGGCCGCCAGCCCCCCCATGGTCATCAGCCGTTGGCTCGAGTGCCGCCCGCTGAGCGATCTGTTGCCCAGCCCGGTGCTGGGGTCGCGTCGGGCTTGCACAGCGGCTGTGGCCTTCCCTTTCCCGGTGGTCATGATCAACACCGTCCAGCCGAAGAAAGCTAGGGCTAAATCCCTGACTAGGCTCCTGTTTTCACCCGTTGGTCGTATGCAGTCCCGATTTGACGCATGGCGCCGCCAAATGGGCTGCAGGTTGGGTCGGCGGGCGTTTTCGCTCTTGACGGGAGCAGGCCTGTGCGGGGCTGCTGTGCTGGGTTCAGCCCCTGCTTTCTCCATTCCTGAGGCCGCCGCGATCAAGAAACTCGAGGTGATTCCCGTCTTTGTGATCACCGATGAGAAAGGTGTTCCCTTGCCGATACCCAAGGACAAGACGCTGATCCTTCCCCTTTACCTAGAGAGTGCCACGGCCCAGAACGAGCTGGCGGGACTTCAGAAAAACAACCCCAAGATCAAGGCTGGGGTGGTGGGCATTCCTCTCAACGTGATGAATGAAAAGGTTGAGGAGCTCAATAAGCAGCTCAAGGACAAGACCATGACGCTGGTGGCTCCAGTGATGGTGAATCCTGTGGATCGCCAGGAAGCCACCAAGCTACTCAAGGCCCAGGGCCTCACGGATCAACAGATCAATGAAGGCATGAGTGTGCCAGTGTTCTTCACCAAGCCCTTTCTCACTGTTCAGACCCCCGAGGGCCCCCGAGGGGTGTTTTTCCTGAGCTACGCCGATCTGCAACGTGGGCTGGCCAAGGTGCCCAACCGTGAGCAGCTCAAACCCCAAGTGGCCGATCTCTCCGCAGTGATGCGGGAGATCATCAAAGCCAAGGACGACAACTATGTCATTTTCCCCACCCCCGACTATTTCCGACTGGTGCAGGAAGCGCAGTCCAAGGGGGGAGCCCCAGCCGCTAAGTAACGGCTAGCTAAGGGGTGGTTCGATCAGGATCGCCCTTGGCCGTTACCTGGGTCTGTCTGGTCCGGTGGCGGCTCTGGCAGGAATTGGGCGAGCAGCCCTCCGGCCATGAGCGAGAGCCCCAGGGTGAGGGCAAGGTTGCGGTTGGCCTCAGCCTCTCCCCAGGCGGATGCCGCCAGAAAGGCGGCACCCAGCAGCAGGCAAGGCACCAGCACAATCCCCTTGGCAGCGCGGTTGATGCCCATCAAGCCATCGGATCAGCCGGTGCAGTTTGGCAGGGATGTGGCCAACCCCGCGGCCACCAAGCCCGTGGACATGTCGGTGCGGATGCTGCCATCCCCACTGTCCAGCCGCTCCACCCTCGCGACCAGGGTGCCGTTGTTGGACCCACTGGGCCGCAGATTCACCCGTGCCCGTCGGGGCAGCTGCTGACGCAGCCAGGCCGTGGCCGCTGCATTGCCCTCGCCGGGAATGGCGATGCAGGCCAGCTCAACGGTGTAGGTGCGGTTGTGGTCACCGATCTGGAGCAGCCTGCCGCTGCGCACCTGCAGCACTTCGGCCGCTTCGGCTACCCCAGCCCAGGAGAGCACCAAGACCACCAGGCAGGTCAGCAGCAGCTTCAGAGCTTCGCTCCGCAGTTGGGGCAGTAGAGGCTCGAACTGGCGGTGGTGTGGCTGCAGGCGCTGCATTGGCGGGTGGCATCGATGGCGAGCTCGGGATGGCTGGGCAGGCCCACCATCTGGGCATTGCTGGCACCGGGCGGCACCATCGGATAGCAGTTTTCGTTGCGGCGCACCTTCACCTCCACGAACACTGGACCGGGATGGGCCAGGGCCTCACTGAGCTGCTGCCGGAGGTTGGCGCGCTCGCTGATTTGGATGCCCCGGACGCCAAAGGCCTCAGCCAAGGCAGGGAAATCAGGCATGCCGCCCATCATTTCCGAGGCAGAGTAGCGCTCGTCGTAGAAGCTCTCCTGCCACTGGCGCACCATGCCTTGCCAGCCGTTGTTCAGCACCACCACCTTCACGGGCAGGTTGTACTGGCTGAGGGTGCCCAGTTCCTGAATGTTCATCAGGATGCTGGCGTCGCCCGCCACGCAGATCACCTGCTCGTGGGGGAAGGCCGTCTGCACACCCATGGCCGCCGGCATGCCGAAACCCATGGTGCCCAGACCCGCTGAGCTCACCCAGCGACGCGGTCCGTTGTGCAGGAATTGGGCCGCCCACATCTGGTGCTGCCCCACATCTGTTGTGTAGAAGGCATTGGGTGCCAGGTCCTGCAGGGCCACCACCACCTCCTGCGGGGCGATTTCGCCTTCAGGGGCTGGCACAACCAGGGGGTAGTGCTGCTTCCAACTGTCAATCCGTTCCAGCCAGGCGTCGGTGCGCCCCATGCTGCTGTCCCCCTGGGAGGCGGCCAGCAGCATGGTGAGGGCGCGCTGCACATCGCCCACCACGGGCACGTCAGGCACACGGGTTTTGCCCACTTCCGCGGCGTCGATGTCGATGTGGATCACCTGGGCCCGCGGGGCGAAGCCATCCAGGCGTCCTGTCACGCGGTCGTCGAAACGGGCACCGGCGGCGATCAGAAGATCGCATTCCGTCACGGCAAAATTGGCGTAGGCGGTGCCGTGCATGCCCAGCATCCCCACAGAGAGGGGGTGCTTCTCATCGAAGGCCCCCTTACCCATCAGGGTGGTGGTGACTGGCAGCCGGAAGCGCTCGGCCAGTTCTTTCACAGCCTCGTGGGCCCCACAGCTGATGGCACCACCGCCCACATAGAGCAGCGGGCGCCGCGCCTGGCGAATCAGGTCCAGGGCGTCGGCGATGGCCGCATCGGTGGGCGCAGGGGGGAGTGTGTAGCCGGCGGGGATGGCGCTGCCGGGCTCCACCGGGGTGTAGTCGAACTGCTCGACGCCCACATCCTTGGGCACGTCGATCAGTACCGGACCGGGCCGACCGGTGGAGGCAATCAGGAAGGCCTCGGCCACGATCCGGCCGATGTCCCGGGGGTCACGTACCACCCAGGAGTGCTTCACGATCGGCAGGGTGATGCCGAAAATGTCGGTTTCCTGGAAGGCGTCGGTGCCGATGGAGGCCCGGGGCACTTGCCCGGTGATCACCACCATCGGCACCGAATCCATCTGGGCGGTGGCGATGCCAGTCACCAGGTTGGTGGCGCCGGGGCCAGAGGTGCCGAAACACACGCCCACCTTGCCGGTGGCACGGGCGTAGGCATCGGCGGCATGGGTGCCCCCCTGTTCGTGACGCACCAGGATGTGCTTGAGCCAGCCGCGGGCCTCCGCCTTGTGCAGCTCGTCGTAGATGGGCAGGATGGCCCCGCCGGGATAGCCAAAGATGTGCTCCACCCCATGGCGATGCAGGGCATCCATGAGGGCATAGCCGCCATTCACCCGGGCGGGATAGGAGGGAACGGCGGCGGTAGCCGCTGGAGAAACGGACGTAACGGTCACGATTTCAGCAGACACCGCTCGACAACATGAGCCAACCCTAAGGTCTGGTCTGGGCTTTGGGTTGAGGATTTCCACTTTCCAAACGCTGCCAGCCCAACGGAGGGAGTCCAACGCAGCCAGGCCAGCTCAGCGCCTGCTGCGGGCGTTGGCCATCGCCCGCAGGATCGTGCCCGGGTTGAGCCAGCGCCCCTGGTAGCGAATGCCCCAGTGCAGGTGGGGGCCCGTGGTGCGCCCACTCATGCCCACATGGCCAATCAACTGGCCGCCCCGCAGGGGTTGGCCAGGCCGGAGGGTCACAGCTCCACTGCGGTACACCCCACCCTGCACGGAGCCGGCCAGATGGCAATAGATGTGCTCGTAGGCGCCCGACTGAATCACCAGCCCCAGCCCGCAGGCCCCATCGCTGATCACCTCCCGCACGGCGCCATGCCACCAGTTGCGGATCGGCGACCCCAGCGGCGCAGCGATGTCGAGGCCGTGGTGGGGCTCCATGCTCCCGCTGGGGCCCCTGCGGCTGCCGAAGTGGCTCGTGTACCCCGCGAAGCTGGCCACGGGAAACACCCCCTGGCGCCAGCGAACTTCAGCCCGGGCCGCCATGACCGAGCCGGCAACGCTGATGCTCAAGGCAGTGCCCAGGCCAACCAGGCGTTGGGCTCTAGAGCAGACCGATGGCATGAAGCGGACCGCGACCGCTGATCAGCTCCAGCAGGAAAGCGGAGAAACCGAGCATCGCCAAGCGGCCGTTCCACACCTCGGAGCTGTTGTTCCAACCCCAGGCCCACTTGTCCTGGGGGTAGAGCTTCACCTTGGTGGGCAAGGCCGCCGCCTGATCCAGATTCACCTCCGGACCTTCCAGGGCGTGTTGCACCAGGTTCGCCAATCCGGCGATGAAGGCCGGGCTTGTATCCAGGGCTGGCACCCGGCGGAAATTGGTGATGCCGGCTTCCGTGGCGATCTCGCGGTATTCGATGTCGATTTCCTCGAGGGTTTCGATGTGCTCGCTCACAAAGCTGATCGGCACAACCACCAGGTCTTTCACGCCCTGCTCACCCAGCTCATGGAGGGCATCATCGGTGTAGGGCTTGAGCCACTCCACCGGCCCCACCCGGCTCTGGTACGCGAGGGTGAACGGGTTGCTGTGGCCAAGGTCGGCCTCCAGCTTCTGCATGATCAGCCGGGCACAGGCCTCGATCTCCTCCTGATAGGGATCGCCGGCCTCTTCCACGTAGCTCTTGGGCACCCCGTGGGCACTGAAGAACACGTGGGCGCTGCTGGGCTCGGGACAGGCCTGGATCTCCCTAGCAATCAGTTCGGCCATGGCGCCCACGTAGCCGGGGTCGTCGTAGTAACTGCGGATGCAGCGGATTGGCAGCTGGGAGAAGGCGGGATCCGCCTGGCGCAGGCGCTGCAGCTCGCGGAAGCTGGAGCCGCTGGTGCTGATCGAGAAGTGGGGGTAGAGCGGCAGCACGACCACCTGGTCGATGCCATCGGCCTTGATGTCGGCCACGGCCGACTCCGTGAAGGGGTGCCAGTAGCGCATGGCCACGTAGCTGGTGGCCTCGATGCCCCGCTGCCGCAGGCTGCTCTGCAGTTCACGGGCCTGCTGCTCGGTGATGCGCCGCAGGGGTGAGCCGCCACCGATCGACTTATAGGCCGCCTGCGACTTGCCCGCCCGCAGCGAACTGATCAGCCAGGCCAAGGGCTTCTGCAACGCTGGATTGGGGAGCCGGATGATCTCCGGATCGGCAAACAGGTTGTAGAGGAAGGGGCCGACGTCCTGAATGCGTTCCGGACCGCCGAGGTTGAGCAACAGCACGCCGACCTTGGCGCCGCCCGTGGACATGCCCTGAAACCAGGTAAGGAATGGGGCTGAGCGTAACGCTGACGCCAGGACCCTGGCTGTTCCCTGCTGTAGTCGATAAGGTCGGCGCCTGTTCACCGCTGTGGCGGCTGCAGCTCCGGCATGGCCACACCTGACCCTGCGGCTGGGGAGCATCCCCTAGACGGGGAGATTCGCCGGCACAATGCCGCCCTGGCCAGCAGCGGTGTGGCGCTCCGGCTTGAACGGCGTGGTGAGCGCCTGGGGTTGCGGGGACCGCTGCCCTGTCGCCGCGGTGGCAGCAGCCATCCCGTGCAGCGCCTCAGCCTCGGGCTCCCCGCCGATCCGGCGGGCCTGGATCAGGCCCGCCTGCAGCTCAAGCGGGTGTTGCAGCAGTTGCAGCAGCAGCGCTTCAGCTGGGGAGCGTGGGGCGCTGCTCCGGTCCGAGGGGCTGGTGCTGCAGTGTCTTCCCAGGGGCGGGCGGTTGCCCTGGCGGTGGAGGCCTTTGAGCAGGCCTTCGCTCGCGATCCGCGTCGCCGCCGCAACCCGTCCGGCAGCCGCACCACCTGGACCAGCGCCTACCGCCCCTACCTGCGGCGTCTGCAGGCGGTGGCGGAAAGCGAGGGCCAGGGCCTGGAGGTGGCGCTGTTGGAAGCCGTGCTGGAGAGCTATCCCCTGGCCTCCCGCGCCCGCCAGCAGTGCGGCACAGCCCTGGCGGCCCTGGCCAAGGGGGAGGGGCTGGTGCTCCCCGCCGACTGGGGTGAGCGGGCCGGTGGTTACGGGCTGCATGCGGCCCAGTTCCGCCAGCTCCCAAGCGACCTGCAGATCCTGCAGGTGCTCGAGCACATCCCCAATCCCGGCTGGCGCCTCGCCTACGGGCTGATGGCCACCTATGGCCTGCGCAATCACGAGGTGTTCTTCACCGACTTGTCAGCCCTGGCTCCCGGCGGGGACCGGGTGATTCGGGTGTTGCCCACCAGCAAGACCGGCGAGCACCAGGTGTGGCCCTTCCAGCCGGATTGGGTGGAGCGCTTTGGCTTGCCCCGACTGGGTGAGGCCCGGGAGCTCTTGCCCCCTGTATGCACAGACCTGCGCCACACCACCCTGCAGCAGGTGGGCCGCCGGGTGGCCGAGCAGTTCCGTCGTTACGGGCTGCCCCTCACCCCCTACGACCTGCGCCACGCCTGGGCAGTGCGCACGATTCACATCGGCCTGCCCGACACGGTGGCAGCGCGGATGATGGGCCACTCGGTGGCGATCCACACCCGCACCTATCACCACTGGATCACCCGTCGTGACCAGCAGCAGGCCGTGGATGCGGCGCTCTCGCGCCATCGCCAGCTGGCGGCCTGAGCGCGGCAGAGTGGCAGCACTGCTGGATCGCTTCGCCCGTGCCGGAGACTGAACTCGATCTGGTGGCTGCCGAGCTGGGGCCCGGCGGCGACCTTGCTCCAGAGGCCGATCAGGAGGGTTACCGCCGCCGCATGGCGCGCCGCAAGGAGGTGCAGCAACAGCGGGTGGGTGAGCGGAACCTGGAGAAGGGCCTGGTGATGGTGTTCACCGGCGATGGCAAGGGCAAGACCACCGCGGCTCTGGGCCTGGTGCTGCGCACCCTTGGCCATGGTGAGCAGGTGGCGGTGGTGCAGTTCATCAAGGGGGGTTGGCAGCCCGGAGAGGCCAAGGCTCTGGAACTGTTCGGGGAGGCCCTGCACTGGCACGCCCTGGGGGAGGGCTTCACCTGGGAAACCCAGGACCGCGATCGGGATCGCCTGCTGGTGCAGCAGGCCTGGGAGAGGTCGTTGCAGTATTTGGGAGATGGCACCCGCAAGCTCGTGGTGCTCGATGAGGTGAACGTGGCCCTCAAGCTGGGCTACCTGGCGGTGGAGCAGGTGTTGGAAGGCCTCGCGCTCCGCCCCGAACTCACCCACGTGGCCCTCACGGGCCGCGGCGCCCCTGCGGCTCTGCTGGAGCAGGCCGACCTGGTGACCGAGATGAAGCTGGTGCGCCACCCCTTCCGGGAGCAGGGCGTGAAGGCCCAGCGGGGCATTGAGTTCTAGACCCCTTAAATGCATCGCGATCACCGTTCCAGCCCTGCTGGTGATGGCGATTGTTCGCGTGTTCATCCAGCCATGACAACCTTCCTTGTAACCGGCGCCAACCGCGGCATTGGGCTGGAGTATTGCCGCCAGCTGCACAGCCGCGGCGACCAGGTGATCGCCGTGTGTCGCTCGGTGTCGCCCGAGCTGGAGGCGCTGGGCGTGCGCATCGAGGCCGGGATAGACCTCAGCCGTGACAACAGCCCTGCCCAGCTGGTGGAGCGGCTGGACGGGCTGCCGCTGGATGGCCTGATCCTCAACGCCGGCATCCTGGAAGCCACGAGCCTGGAGGATCTGGATCCGGAGAGCCTGCGCCGCCAGTTTGAGGTGAATGCCCTGGCGCCATTGCGGCTCACCCGGGCCCTGCTGGATCAGCTGCGGCCGGGCTCGAAGCTGGTGCTGATGACCAGCCGCATGGGCTCGATCGACGACAACAGCTCCGGCGGCTCCTACGGCTATCGGATGTCGAAGGTGGCGCTGAACATGGCGGGCCAATCCCTGGCGATCGACCTGCGGCCCCGCGGTATTGCCGTGGCGATCCTCCACCCCGGCCTGGTGCGCACCCGCATGATCAACTTCAACCCCCAGGGCATCAGCCCGGAGCAGGCGGTGCACGGCCTGCTGGAGCGGATCGATGCCCTCACGCTGGAGACCTCCGGCACGTTCTGGCATGCCAACGGTGAGGTGCTGCCCTGGTAGGGCTCGCGCCAAATCACAGCTAGAGCGGGGTTGGCCGGGAGGACGCGGGGCCATGGCGCACTGGCTTTGGGTGACTGATGCGGCCTGGCGGTCAGCGTGCAAGGCCGTTGCTACGCTCCGGCAAATCAAGGCCTGCCATGGGGTACAAGCGCGCGCTGCTCAAGCTCAGTGGTGAAGCCCTGATGGGCAACCAGGGCTACGGCATTGACCCAGCCATCGTGAATGCCATCGCCGCCGATGTGGCCCAGGTGGTGGCCGATGGCACCCAGCTGGCGATCGTGGTGGGCGGCGGAAACATCTTCCGCGGCCTTAAGGGCTCCGCCGCGGGCATGGATCGCGCTACCGCTGACTACGTGGGCATGCTGGCCACGGTGATGAATGCCATCACCCTCCAGGACGGTCTGGAACGCGCTGGCATCCCCACCCGAGTGCAAAGCGCCATCTCGATGCAGGAGGTGGCCGAGCCCTACATCCGCCGCAAGGCGATCCGCCACATGGAAAAGGGTCGGGTGGTGATCTTTGCTGCCGGTACCGGCAACCCCTTCTTCACCACGGACACCACTGCCGCCCTGCGGGCCGCCGAGATCGGCGCCGATGTGGTGTTCAAGGCCACCAAGGTGGATGGGGTGTACGACAAGGACCCCAACAAGCACCCCGATGCCGTGCGCTACGAGAGCCTCTCGTTCCTGGAGGTGCTCAGCGGCGAGCTCGAGGTGATGGACAGCACCGCCATCGCCCTTTGCAAGGACAACGCCATCCCGATCGTGGTGTTTGATCTCTTCGGTGCCGGCAACATCGGCCGGGCCGTGCGCGGTGAACCCATCGGCACCCGCATCATTCCCGCAGCCTGATCTCGCCTCCCCTCGCAATCTTTGTCATGGATCTCGACGCCAGCATGCGCAAATCGGTGGAATCCACCCAGCGCACCTTCAACACCATCCGTACCGGGCGGGCCAACGCCACCCTGCTCGACAAGATCAGCGTGGAGTACTACGGCGCTGAAACGCCACTCAAATCGCTGGCCACCATCTCCACCCCTGATTCCTCGACCATCCAGCTTCAGCCGTTCGATGGAGGCTCCCTGGGCCTGATCGAGAAGGCCATCTCGATGAGCGATCTGGGCCTCACCTGCAACAACGATGGCCGGCTGATCCGCATCAACATCCCGCCTCTCACCGAAGACCGCCGCAAGGATCTGTGCAAGTTAGCCGCCAAATATGCCGAGGAAGGCAAGGTGGCCCTGCGCAACATTCGCCGCGACGCCATCGACAAGGTGAAGAAGCAGGAGAAAGACGGCGAGCTCTCTGAAGATCAGAGCCGCGATGAGCAGGACAAGGTGCAGAAACTCACCGACAAGTTCATCGCCGAGATTGAGAAGAACCTGGCGGACAAAGAAGCCGACATCCTCAAGGTGTGAGCAGCACTGCGGGGTTGAGCGCCGATGTGATCGTGGTGGGCGCCGGCGCCGCCGGTGCTGCCGCTGCCTTCCATTTGGCCGCTCGGGGGCGGCGCGTGCTGCTGCTAGAGGCCCAGGCCATGCCCCGCCCCAAGCCCTGCGGCGGCGGCATGGCCGCCTCGGTGCAGCGCTGGTTCCCCTTTGATCTCATCCCGGCGGTGGATCAGGTGATCGAGCAGGTGCGCTTCACCTGGTGCCTGGAGGATGCCGTCACCGCGGTGTTGCCCGGCGATTCACCGTTCTGGATCGTGCGCCGATCGCGGCTGGATGCCTACCTGACCGACCAGGCGGTGGCGGCGGGCGCTGAACTGGAGGATGGCTCTGCCGTGGAGACGATTGAGCGCGACGGCCTCCACTGGCGGGTGGTGAGTGGTGGCACCGTCTACTCCTCCCGAGGCTTGGTGCTGGCCGATGGCTCCAACTCCCGCTTCTCGGTGCCCCTGGGGCTCGGACCTGCCAGGCCCCGCTTCGCCGCCGCGGTGTCCGTTGAAGTGGAGGCAGAGGTGCACGAGCCCAGCACGGCACGCTTCGAATTCGGCCTGGTGCGCCACGGCTTCTGCTGGGCCTTTCCCCGCCAGGGCGGCTACAGCATCGGCGTGGGCACCTTCATCGGCCGTGAGGCGGCGGATGCGGATGCCGTGCTCGCGCAGGTGCTACCCAGCCTCGGCCTCAGCCCCCAGGCCGGCGAACGTTGCCTTTCCCCCCTGCGGGTATGGGATCGCCACCATCCCCTGCACGTGCCAGGTGCGGTGGTGGTGGGTGATGCAGCATCCCTATGCGATCCCTTCCTGGCGGAGGGCCTGCGGCCTGCCCTCCTCAGTGGTGTACGGGCAGCCGAAGCCATGGACCATTTCCTCAGCGGAGAGGATGCGGCTCTTCAGGGCTACAGCGCCACGATGCGGGCCGAGTGGGGGGAGTCGATGGCCTGGGGACGACGGATTGCCCAGGTGTTCTATCGGTTGCCAAAGGTGGGCTATCAGCTGGGCATCAAACGCCCCACGGCACCCCAGCGCATTGCCCAGATTCTCTCCGGAGAGATGGGCTACGGGGACATCGCCCAGCGGGTGATCAAGCGGCTGATGTTCCAGCGAGGTTAGAGGTTCTTCGTGCAGTCCTTGAGCTGGCGCAGCCGCTGGTCGATAGAACCCAGCAGCTCAATGGCGAACATCGGCGATTCCTGCACGGCAAACAGAAACTTCTCGCGGTTCATCACCAGCACCCTGCAGGGGCTCACGGCCTTGGCGTTGCCGTAGCGGCGGTGTTCGGAGGTCACCAGGGCACCGGCACCAAACACGTCGCCCGCCTGGATCTGCTCGTGGGCGGCCTCACCGTTCCAGCTCAGTTCCACGGTGCCCTCGAGCACGCCGAACATGCACGCACCAGTTTCACCGGATCGGAAGATCAGGTCTCCCGCCGCGAAGTTCAGCACCTCCCCTTGGCTGGCAAGGGCGCGCATGGTGTCGAGGGCGTTCAACGGGACCACCGGCAGAGCAAGCACCAGTGTGGGGCAGCAGGGTTAAGGGAGGGTCAACAACCACTCAGTGCCAGGGCTGCCCCCAGGCCGCCGCGCACGTCCGCCGGCAGTAGCCGCCCATCGTGATCGGTGTCGAGGGCATCGAACACGGCATCACTGCCGAGCCACTCCTCCCGGGTGATACAGCCATCGCCATCGAGGTCGTTGAGCAGGAAGATCTCCTGGGCCGCATGCTGGAAGGCATTGGCACCCTCCAGCTCACCCAGGCGGTGAGCCAGCTGGGCCTCCAGGGTTTCGATCGCCTTGCTGAAGCCGCGGATGCCCTCATCAAGCTTTTCCGTAGCCATTGGATCGCTGGCCATCATGGCGGCGAACCCCGCCTGATCCAGGTGAATCTGCTCCTCCGTGGGGGCGGGGTCGAAGGGGTTCAGCTTGCGCTGCAGGTCTCCCTGGGTCTGGCGCAGTTGGTCCAGCAGAGCGGGGGAGATGGTGAGCAGATCACAGCCGGCCAGCTCAATGATTTCGTCGATGTTGCGGAAGCTCGCTCCCATCACCTCGGTCTTGTAGCCGTAGGTCTTGAAGTAGTTGAAGATCTGGCTCACCGACACAACGCCAGGGTCTTCAGGGCCGGGATAGCTGTCGCGACCGGTGCTCTTTTTGTACCAGTCGAGGATGCGCCCCACAAAGGGGGAGATCAGGGTGACACCGGCTTCGGCGGCGGCAACGGCCTGGGCAAAGCTGAACAGCAGGGTGAGGTTGCAGTGGATGCCCTCCTTCTCCAGCACTTCGGCCGCGCGCATCCCCTCCCAGGTGGCGGCGATCTTGATCAACACGCGCTCGCGGTTGATGCCGGCCTGTCGGTAGAGGCCGATCAGCTTGCGCGCCTTGGTGATGGTGGCTTCGGTATCAAAGCTGAGCCGAGCATCCACCTCGGTGGACACTCGACCAGGAACGATCTTGAGGATTTCCTTGCCGAAGGTGACGCAGATCTCATCGAGGGCCTCGCGCACCACCTCTTCGGCGGGAGCTGTGGCTCCACACACCTCGCGCGACTCCCGCAGGGAGATGTCGATCAGGTTCTGATAGGCCGGAATCTGGGCGGCCGCCAGGATCAGGGACGGGTTCGTCGTGGCGTCGCGAGGCGTGAACTGCTTGATGGCATCGATGTCGCCGGTATCCGCGACCACGACGGTCATGGCGGCGAGTTGATCGAGCAGATTGGCCACACAAAGCCCCGCAGATGGTTTCAAGCTAGCCAGCCTGTCTACTGCGAGAACCGGTTGTCATGAAGCGGTCACCGGCTTGCTCGGTGGGATTTTTTCGATCACCAGCAGGGCTTCGATGATCTGCTTGGCCACCGGCACGGCAACGGTGGAGCCGTAGGCATTTCCACCCTTGGGTTCGTCGACCACCACCAGCACCACATAGCGGGGGGCATCGATGGGCAGGTGTGCCACGAAGCTGGTGATCCGTGCCCCGGGGATGTAGACGCCGTTCTCAGCCTTTTGGGCCGTGCCGGTTTTCCCGCCGATGCGATAGCCGGGGATCTTGGTGCCTTTACCGCTGCCCTTGTCCACCACGGTCTCCATCCAGTTCAACACGGTCTGGGCGATCTCCGGCCGGATCAGCTGAACGCCCGATGCTGGCGGAGGTGCGGCGAGATCGTCGCCCGAGCGCAGGCCCCGGGTGATGTGCGGGCTCACCAGGCGCCCGCCATTGGCGAGCATGGCGTGCAGCTGAATCAGCTTGAGGGGCGTGAGGGAGAAGCCCTGACCAAAGGCCGCCGTGGCGGGTTCAATCGGCTGGGTCACGAAGGCGTCCTTGCTCTTGAGTTCGCCGGCCACCGCACCGGGCAGATCGGTATCGGGAATGTCGTCGATTCCGAAGGTGCGCAGCCATTGCCAGAACTTCGCTGGCTTCACCCGTTGCATGGCCTGCACCATGGCCACGTTGCTGGACACCTGCAGCACCGTGGGGAAGTCGATCAGGCCGTTGCCCTTGCGGTCGTGGTTGAAGATCGGCCAGCCGCCGATGGTGAGCTGGCCGGTGTCATTCACCTTGCCGGCTGGATCAATGGCGTTCTCCTGAAGGGCAATCGCCAGGTTGATTGGCTTGAAGGTGGACCCCGGCTCGTAGAGGTCCTGCACGGACCACTCCCGGAACAGCCCGGGTTTGAAGTTCCAGAACCGGTTGGGGTCGTAGGTGGGGGTGGAGGCCAGGGCCACCATCTCCCCGTTGCGCACGTCCATCACCAGGGCCACGCCACGCTTGGCCTTCCACTGCTTCACCTGCTTAGAGAGGGCCAGCTGGGCCACCTGCTGCAACCGGGCATCCAGCGTCAGCTGCAGGCGCAGATCGTCGCCGTAGAGCACGCCGGCCTTGAGGCCATCAGGCAGGGGCGTGCCATCGGCACCGCGGCGGAGGGAGCGGCTCGCTTCATGGCGCTTGAGATCACTGTCTCGGCTCTGTTCCAGCCCCGCCTGGGGTGCCCGCTCCAGGTTGAGGAAGCCCACCACATTGGCGAACAGTCCACCTTGCGGATACACCCGCTGGGGATAGGGCTCCAGATCCAGGCCGCTGATACCCAGATTGCGCACCCTCTGGGCCGTTTCCGGATCCAGATCGGTGGCCACCTTCACGCCTGATTTGCGGCCCTCCATGGTCTTCACCAGGTGGGCCATGGGCAGGGCCAGCACCGCAGAAAGCTTGCGGCTCACATCGAGGGGGCTGCGCAGTTTGCCGATGTCGTCACCTGGGAAGGCGAAGTAGCGGGGGTGGGCCCAGAGGGTGAAGCGCTCCTCGTCGAGGGCCACCAGACGACCCTGGCGATCCACGATCGTGCGGCGCTTGCCGATGGGGGTGGTGGTCTGGGTCTGGATGGCCCGGGCACGGCTCAGCAGCTCGTTGCCCTGCACCACCTGCACCCAGGCCAGCCGCACCGCCAATCCAGCCAGGCCTGCGGCCAGCAGGCCGAACACCATCCACAGCCGGCCCGAAGGCACCGGCGTGAGCTCCACAATCCGACGCTGACGCGGCATTCCAGATTTGGCGGGTCCCATCGGCCGCTGGCGCAGGGCCTCTGTGACCATCTCAGTATCCCGCCAAGATCTGGCGGGTGTTCACGCCGGCCAGCAGAGAGGTGATGGGGGCAGGGACCACGGGCTTGGGGGCTTCTAGGTACACCAGCTTCTCGCTACTGGTGGGCACCAGCAGCCCGGGCTTCTTGGCGATCCCCAGGTGATGTTGCTCAAGCACGGCCGCGGATTCCTGCAGGCGGTGCTCCAGCCGCTGGGCGGCCTCGAGTTTCTGGAAGTTCTGGGTCCACTGGCCCTGCCAGTGGAGCGTGAGGCCACAGAGGCCAAGCACGGCCACACCAAGGCCGGCCAGGGAACCATCGGCCACCCGGTGCAGGTTGCCCAGCACGGGCGATTGGCGCTCCACCCTGCGGGCCGAGAGGGAGCCCTGAATCAGCGCGAGGGGGCGTTGACGCGACCCGCGGTTGCCCTCGGTAGCACCGGAGGAGGGCTTCTGTGCGGGAACGGCAACCACGGCCAGGGACGCTGAACTGCGCAAGTGAACCATGGGGATAGGCCTCCAGCAAGGGAGCCGGATGCTCAGCTGCCCAATAGCACGAGATTGCTGAAGGTGAGCGCATTCCAGAGGGCGTGCATCAGCACCGAGGCCCCAAGGCGGCCACTGCTGAGGCGTAGCCAGCCCAGGCCGAGGCCCAGCACAAACAGGGGCGGCAGTTCTCCCAGGCTGAGATGGGCGATGGCGAACACCGCAGCACTGATCACCACGCCCCAGCCACTGCCCAGTTCCCGGGCGGCCACGGGCAATAGCACCCCACGGAAGATGGTTTCTTCAAAGAGGGGAGCTAACACCACGGCCGTGAAGGCGAAGCAGGCCAGGGCGGGCAGATTGCGGCTGTTTAACACCAACTCCAGCAGCGGATTGCTGCCGCCGGGATCCCCCCAGATCTGTCCCTGCAGCCAGCCCACCAGGCTCACCAGGGGCAGCACCATCAGGAAGGTTTTGAAGGCGCGGCGGAAGCTTGTGCCAAGGGGCTGGAGGCGGAACTGGAGCCAGCCCCCCTGCGGCGCTGGCACCTGGCCCCGCAGCATCAGCCACAGGATCATCAGGGGGCCGGCCATGAGGGCCAGGTAGAGTCCCACAACCGACAATCCCTGCCGCAGGGCTGGGGCCAGGGCCAGATTGCCCAGCCCAGCCTCCAGCAGGGGGGCCACGAGCAGCGGTGTGAGCAGCTCGCCCACCACCACAAACCCCCCGGCTACCAGCAGCACCACATCCAGGGCCGAGAGGTTAGGCCCCATCAAGAGCGCCATGGCGCCACTGCCGCGGCGCCAGCGCAACCACAGTTCTCGGCCCAACAGAGAAACCCCCACCAGGAGGGTCAGTACCGGCAGCACCGTCACCGCCACCAGCTGGATGGTGGCTCGGCTGGCAGCCTGTTGATCGCCGCAGCTGCTGCCGCTGCCCACCAAGCTCGCACAGCTCCACTGCTGCAGTAAGGGCCCCTGGTGAAGCTCCTCACTCAGTCGTCGGGCCTCGCTGGGTTGGAGGGGCTGTTCCTGGAGCAGAGCAGCGGCGATTGCCTGTTCGGGCCCCCCACCGCCAGCCACCTGCCGCAGCAGGCTGCGGGCCGCCCTTGGCTGTTGCCGTAAGTCCAACAGGGCTTGCTCCAGCAGCAGGTTGGCCGGGGGCGGGGTGCCCTGCTCTTCCAGGCTGGTGCGCTGCCGCTCCAGCTCCTGCTCCAGGGCGTTGAGCGGCTCAGCCCCCGCGAGCAGGGACCGGATGGACGGCGGCAGTTGCGGCGCCGCCAGCACCGCCAGTTCCAGTTGGCGACGGTTGAGGTCATGGCCCACGGAAGGGCGATCCAGGCTGGTGACGAGGCCGTTGAGCCACAGCAGCAGGCTGATGGCCAGGCTCACCAGAGCTACGGCCACCTTCCAGCCGGGTGGCCGATCGCTGCTCTCGGGTCGTCCGCCGCCTGCCGTCACCGCATCGATGCTGGGTTGGAGTGGATTCTCCTTGGCCGCTGAGCCGAGTGAGGGCCCAGGAGCGTTCCCATACGATCCTTCTATCTGTGTTGTGCGCCCGTGTCCCTCCGGATCCTGCTGGTTCGCCACGGCCTGAGCAGCTTCAATCTCGAGCACCGCATTCAGGGTCGCGACGACCTCTCCTCCCTCACCGATGAGGGCGTAAGGCAGGCCCTGGCCACCGGTGAAGCTCTGCGGGATCTCCCGATTACGGCGGCCTACAGCTCTCCGCTGCGCCGCGCCAAGGACACCGCTTCAGCCCTGTTGGCGGCCCAGGGCGGCGGGCTCACCGCCCAACTGGACGACGATCTGCTGGAGGTGGATCTGGCCCCCTGGAGTGGTCTGCTGGGCACCGAGGTGCGCGAGCGTTTTCCCCAGGAGCACCGCCTCTGGCGCCAGCATCCTGAGCAGCTGATCCTGCAGCGCTCCGATGGCGGTAGCTATGCCCCCATCCAGGAGCTGATGGAGCAGGCGGGCCGTTTCGTAAACAAGCTGCTGAAGAGCCACGACCCTGCCTCCAGCCAGCCGCAGACCGTTCTGGTGGTGGGGCATAACGCCATCCTGCGCTGCCTGCTGCTCACCCTGCTGGGTTTGCCAGCCAGCGGATTCCGGCGCCTGCGCGTGGAGAACGCCTCCCTCTCGGTGCTGAACCTCACCACGGGCGACGCCGGTGGCATGGCGGTGCAGATCGAATCGCTCAACGGCACCAGTCACCTCCACTCCGCGGTGTGCGCCAGCACCCTGCCCGCCAAGGCCCACGGCCCCCGGCTGCTGTTGGTGCGCCATGGCGAAACCGACTGGAACCGCCAGGGCCGCTTCCAGGGTCAGATCGACATCCCCCTCAACGAAAACGGGCGGGCCCAGGCCGCCGCTGCCGGTGCATTCCTCAAGGCGGTGCACGTCGACCGGGCCTACACCAGTTCCATGGCACGGCCCCGCCAGACGGCGGAGGGCATCCTGCAGCACCATCCCGGGGTGCCCCTCACCAGCGTGCCCCACCTGGTGGAGATTGGTCACGGGGAGTGGGAAGGACGGCTGGAGGAAGAGATCTCCGCCACCTGGCCAGAATTGCTGGCCGATTGGAAACGGGCACCGGAGACGGTGCAGATGCCTGCGGGCGAAACCATTCACGACGTGTGGGATCGCTCGCTCAAGGGCTGGCACACCATCGCCGCCAGCCTGCATCCCGATGAAACTGCCCTGGTGGTGGCCCACGATGCGGTGAACAAGACCATCCTCTGTGCCCTATTGGGGCTCAGTCCGGCGGACATCTGGGCGGTAAAGCAGGGGAATGGCGGTGTCACCGTGATTGATTACCCCCACGGCCCCGATGAGCCTCCCGTGGTGGTCTGCCTGAACCAGACGGCCCATCTTGGGGGCGTGCTCGACCGCACCGCCGCCGGCGCCCTCTGACCCCCTGCCCGCCATGCGCAGCCGTTTTCTCCAGGGTGTTCAGCTGCTGGCGGGCCCCGGCCAGGCCCCCCGCCGGGCCGATGTGTTGCTGGAGAACGGCACAATCGCGGCCCTTGATGCGGCGGCGACTGAGCGCGCCGGCGGCCTGGGGCTAACGCCGATTCAGGCCGGAAACTGGTTGCTGGCGCCTGCGCTGGTGGACCCCCATTCCGAGCTGGAGGATCCCCACAGCGGTGGTGCCGAAACCCTGGCCTCGCTGGAGCGTTCCGCCCTCGCGGCCGGGTATGGCACCGTGGCCCTGCTGCCGCGAGCCCGCACTTGGCGTGATCGCCCGGAATGTCTGCACCTTGCGGGGGCCTTGGGGCTGCGCTTGCTGCTCTGGGGCAGCTTCAGTCGCGCCGGACGTGGTGAGGAGCTGGCCCCCCATGCTGACCAGTTGGCCGCGGGAGCCGTGGGGCTGGCCGAGGGGCCGGAGCTTCCGCCCCTGACCCTCCTGGAGCGGGGGCTGCAGCTGGGTGAGATGGGCGCCGCTCCCGTGCTGATTGCAGCGCGCGACGCCAGCCTCAGCCAGCAGGGCTTTGTGCGGGCGGGGGTGGAGGCCCTGCGGGCGGGCTGGCCCATGGATCCGCCCCTCAGTGAAAGCCTGCCGCTGCAAAGCCTGCTCAGCCTGGCGCGGCTGTTCCCGCAGCGACGGCTGCAGTTGATGAATGTCTCCACAGCCCAGGGTCTGGCCGAACTTGGCCAGTGGGCAGGCCCCCAACGCCCCCAGGCCACGGTGTGTTGGTGGCATCTGCTGGTGGATAGCGGCAGCCTCGATCCCCTGGCAGAAGGCTGGCGGGTGGTGCCGCCGCTGGGCACCCCGGCCGACCGCGAGGCCCTGATCGCCGGCCTGGCCTCTGGACTGATCACGGCTGTGGCGGTGCACCATGTGGCGCTCGATCCGGAGGAGCAGTTGCTGCCCCTGGATCAACGCAAGCCTGGGGTGGCAGGCCACCGTTTTGTGTTGCCAAGCCTCTGGGCTGAACTGGTGCAGCGCCGGGGCTGGAGCGTGGAACAGCTGTGGCAGGCCCTCTGTTTCGGCCCGGCTGAGCTGCTGGGCCTCCATGCCCCCAGCCTCGCCTCCGGTAGTGGTGATTGGATCCTGTTTGACCCCCAGCAGGAGTGGCATCCCTCCCAGGACCCCCACGCTCCGCTGGCGGCTAATCAGCCCTTGGCAAGCCAGCCGCTCCGGGGCCAAGTGCTGGCCACAGGCCTCAGGGCTGGCCTGTGGCGCGGGGCGGACTGACGCTGGTCAGAGGGTCGGCGCTGCCCAACGGCCCAGCGGTGTTGAGGGGCCAGAAGCGCCAGAAGGCCCGGCCGATCACTTCGCTCTCTGGCAGGAAGGGGCCTCCGGGCCAGAAGCGGCCATCCCAGCTGTTGGCCCGGTTGTCCCCCAGGGTGAGCACGTGGCGGGGCGGCACCACGGCATTGAGGCTGCGGCAAGGCCCCATGCCCTGGTTGTCCACGGGGCAGTAGTTGGTGACATAGGGCTCGTTCAGCTTCTGCCCGTTCACGCTCACTTCGCCACGGGGGTTCACCACCACGCGATCACCGCCCACGGCCACCACCCGTTTGATATAGGCGTCGCAGGCCGGCTCCTGCAGGCCTGGCAGCCCATTGATCAGCGGCAGGTTCACCACGAGGCAGCGCAATGGCCCGGCCTGGTGGTTCACTTTCAGCACCGGATCGAAGTGATGGGGGGCGTGGAACACCACGATTTCACCCCGCTGGGGAGGGCGGCTGCGGTAGGTGAGCTTCTCCACCAGCAGGCGGTCCTGCAGCTGCAGCCCTGGCAGCATCGAGCCCGAGGGGATGAAGCGCGCCTCCAGCAGCAGTTGGCGGATGCCCAGGGCCACGGCGAGGGTGATCACCACCCCCCGCCAGAACACCCACGGACTTTCCGGCGGAGTTGATGACTGATCGTTCTCGCTCAAGGGTTGCCGGTCCGGCCTTGGGTTCAGTTGGGGCAGATTAGGGCTGCTTGTGGCGCCCTCCATGGTTCGACCCCGCTGGTTCGCCTCCCAGAGGGCCCAGGCGGGCAGTGGATGGCGCCATTGGGACCGGTTCGTGGCGGTGTGGGCCGGCGTGAACCTGGTGTGGGTGGCCTTTGACCTCACCTACCTGCCCCTGCGCACCTTCTGGCTGCAGCGCAATCTCACCCCGCTCCCCTCGGTGCCCCTGGTGATTCCCCTCACCCTGCTGCCCGATATCACGCCCCTCTACGACCCCGTGAAGGGGATTGAGCCCCACCGCGAGACCGAGGCCTACCTGGCCAGCTTCCGCCGCCTCGACCAGGCCCTCCAGGCCGGTGAATCTGTGGCCAGCGTGGCACCCCTGCGCCGCCGCCAAGTGCTGCTCACCGAGCAGCTGATCAACGAGAACCCCTTTCTGGGTTCCGGCAATGCCGGAACCCTCGAGAAGATCAAGAACCGCCTGCGGCAGCGGGCTGGGCTCGACTCCGCCAAGCAATCGGCGGCGGTTCTGCTGGGGGACCGATGGCTGACCAGTCACCCCTGGCAGCAAGAGCGTCGCTTCTGGCAGCAGCAGGTACTGCCCCTGGTGGCCACCAGCTACTGGCGCTCCATCGATGAAAACGGCCGCCCCTCCGATCATTTCTGGCGCTTTGATCTAGCCCTGTTTCAGAGCGTCTTCGCACTGGACATCCTGCTTCGGGTTCTGCGGCTGCGGCGCCGTTTCCCGGGATTGAGCTGGAGGGATGCCCTGCTGCGGCGCTGGATCGATCTGCCTCTGCTGCTGCCCGTCTGGCGCTGGTTGCGCCTGGCCCCTGTGGTGGAGCGCCTCAGTGGCGCGGGCCTGATCAACGTGGAGCCTTTGCGGGCCGCCGTTAGCCGGGCAGTGGTGTCGCTGTTGGCCCTGGAATTGTTTGAGGTGCTGGCCCTGCAGTTGGTGGACGGCACCCAGTCGCTGCTGCGCTCACCCCAGTGGCCCCGCTGGATCCGCAGCCTGCGCAGTCACCAGAGCGTCAGCCTCAATGACGAGCGAGAGCTGGTGGAGCTGTTGCGCCTGTGGGGTCCGATGGTGCTGGGCCAGGTGGCGCCACGGCTCTCACCGGAACTGCAGTCAGTGCTCGGCCATGCCCTGCAGCAGAGCATGCGTGATCTGCCCGGTGGCGCTGTGATGCCGGCCGCCTTGAGCCGCCAGTTGGCCAGTGGTGTGGTGGACAGCCTGATGGAACTCTCGCGCAGCACGGCCGATCGCCTGGCCCAGCACGACAGCCGCCAGGTGGAGCTGCTGCAACGCTTCGGTGATCGCTTCTGGGAGGAACTGGCCCTGGCTCTGGAGCGGGGCGGCACACTGGAGCGCAGCCAGCAACTGCTGTGCACGCTGCTGCAGGAACTCAAACTCACCTATCTGGCCCAGGTGAATCGGGCCGGCATCGACGCTCTGATGGACGAGCTCGACGATCTGACCTCGCCGGCGCCGGTTTCAGCCCAGCAGGAGCGCTGACCACTCCTCAGGCTTGAACCCCACCAGCACTTGGCCGGAGCCGGTGAGGGCAAAGGGACGCTTGATCAGCTTGCCATCGGCCGCCAAAGCCGCCAGGGCCTGCCCATCGTCCATGGCCGCCACGGTGGCCGATCCCAAAGCTCGGTAGCTCTGGCCGCTGGTGTTGAACAGGCGCTTGCGCCCCACCGCCGCCAGGGCCAGCTTCAGGTCTTCCAGGCTCGGAGGGGTGCTGGTGATATCCAACAGCTCGATACCACTAGAAAGACCCTGCTGGTCAAGCCATTGCAGGGCCTTACGGCAGGTGCCGCACTTCGGGTAGCTGTAGAGGCGCAGAGGCGCTGGACTCACTTGCCGATCAGAGCTTTGAGGGCACCCACCAGGCTGTTCGAACCCTTGCCAACGCCGCCTTGGGGGCGGGTGCGCACGGTCACGTCGCCATTCACGCTGGTGCGGCAGCTGAGGCGGTAGTTGGCGGGGCGATCGGCCAGATACACCTGCTCCACATCGCTGCGAGGTGAGAGGTTCTGCATCCCTTCCACCACTTCAACGACACAGGTGCCGCATTGGCCTACGCCGCCGCAGTTGTTGAGATTGTTCAGGCCCTTGTAGGGGTTGATCCCGGCATCGAGAGCAGCCTTGCGTAGGTTCGCCCCTTCAATGCAACCGACCTGCTGGCCTTCCTGTTCGAAACGGATGGTGGGCACGGTCGGAAGGGGATCACGGCGCCGACCAACTTACCTGCTTGGCGGCTTCTGCCGCCCACTTTTGGGGGCGGCTGCAACGGATTGCAGCCCTAGCTCGCTGCCTAGCATGGGCGTCTCTGCAGTGCCACAGGTGAATCCAGCGGGCTACGACCGGATCCAACGCCAGTTGATCCCCGGATACAGCAGCCTGGCGCGGCTTGGCGTAGCGCTGTTGGCGGCCTCGCCCCTGGCCAGTGCCCCAGGCTCCGAGGTGCTGGTGGCCGGCTGTGGCACCGGTGGCGAGTTACTGGAGGCGGTGGCCCAGCGGCCCGATTGGCACCTCACCGCCCTGGATCCCAGTGCCGACATGCTGGCGGAGGCCCAGCACCGACTGGAGGGCCAGGGGCATGTCAGCTGGCGACAGAGCACCGTGGAGGCCCTGGCCGAGGACCAGGCCAGCACAGCCCGTTTCGGCGGTGCCCTCTCCGTTCTGGTGTTGCAATCCCTTCCGGATGACGGCCGCAAGCTGGCGTTCCTCTCGGCCCTGGCCGCCAGCCTCCAACCCGGCGCTCAGTTGGTGCTGGTGGATCTGATGCAGGCCTCATTGCCCTCCCTGGAGCAGCAGGTGAGCACGGCCTGGCTTGGCTTCCAGCGGGCCAGCGGCCTGCAGGCCCCTGAGGCAGAGCTGGCACCCCTCACCCAGGGTCTGCATCCCATCGGCCTGGCCCGTCTCACCAGCCTGGTGAACGCTGCCGGTTTCGGCGACCCCGCCCGCATCTTTCAGGCCCTGGGCTTCGAGGGGTTCCTGCTGCAACGCCGCAACTGAGGCCTCAATCCCCGCCGCTGGCCTGGCCGGCCGCGGCGATGCAGTGCTCGAGCAGGGCAGGCACAGCATCCGCATCCAGCCAGCCGGTGATCTCGATCACACGCCCCTCCAGACTTTTGTAGGTGCGGAAGAACTCGGCCACCTCTTCAAGCTGGTTGGGAGCGATCTGGCGGATGCTGCGGATCGCGCGCTGGCGGGGATCCGCCGCGGGCACGCACAGCAGCTTGCCATCACGGGCTCCGCAGTCCACCATGTCGAGGATGCCGATGGGCCTGGCGGCAATCAGGCAACCCGCGAAGGTGGGCTCCTGCATGATCACCATGGCGTCCAGGGGGGCCCCGTCCTCGGCGAGCGTATTGGGAACGAAACCGTAGTCGAACGGGTAGCGCACGGAGGAGTGAAGCACCCGGTCGAGGGCCATGACCCCCGCCTTGGCGTTGTACTCGTATTTATTGGAGCTGCCGGCGGGAATCTCCACCACCAGGTTCACCACTCCTGGCGCCGGCGATGCCTGCAGGCTGCGCAAATCCATCGAGGGAGCTCGTGGTGGATGTCCTGGCCGGAGGGCTGATGCGATCAGTGAGCACGCTGGCGATGGGAAGCACCAAGGTGATCAGCGCGATCAGGGCTCCGAAAACTGGGGCGCCGGTGTGCAACAGCGTTCCCGGACTGTAGGGCTCCTCGCTGGCTTCGCCGTTGATCTCGTCACTCGGAGAGGAGCTGGTGCTGGCGAGAGCTGTGGCGTTGGATCGCGGAGGGGGGTCGGAGTCCATGGACGGGGTCAAGGGAACAACCCACCAACGATCCGTTCTGGATCTGGACCCCGCGGTTCACAACGGCAGGGGGTGGGGGATGGCCTCGTGAGCGCCGCCAGGTCTTGAAGACCGTTCAGATTCTCAGCGAAGGGCTACACCCGCCCCAATTCTGACACCCATGGCCAGCTTTAGGCAGCGGGCCTGGCCTGTTCGTGCTGCCCGCGCTTGCTACTGAGGTTGGTGGGCAGGGTGCCCTGGCTGCCGAGCAGCTCGCGGATCGCCCTCAGCTCGTCGAGGATGGATCCGAGCAGCTGCTGCGTGGCCGTGGAAGGGGAGTTCAGCACCTCCACGGTGACCTCCTTGATCCGCAGCACATCCCGGGCGAACCGCGCCACCTCATTGGGATGGAACATCAGCGGCTCTTTCTGATCGCTGCGATATTCCGGGTTGAGCTTGCGGGGGTTGAAGGGGGGATTGAGGTTGCGGGGATCGGTGTTGGTGTAGCGATACACCGATGCCCGCGAACGATTGAGCGATCGCTGCACCTCGTCAATCCCGATCAGATTCTCGGCGCTCTCGGCCGAGTTGGCGGCCCCTTCAGCGGCGGCCACACCGCCCAGAGCAGCCTCTAGGGCCATCGCGCTCGAGCCGATCCCGGAGGCGCCCAGTCCTGCAGTCATCGAATGGGCGGGCATGAGACAGGCTTGCGACAGTTGGGAATGCGAGGGAAGCTAGCAGACTTTTCGTTGCATGACCGGAATTTCTTCCCAAGTTCGGCGCTGCGTGTGTCGCTTCTCCAATCGGTTCCACGGCCGAGGCCTGGCGGCTCGGTGATAGCTTCCGGCCTCAACTCCACCGGTGAATCCCATGCGCGTCTCCCGCCTGATGCTGGTGACGCTCCGGGATGACCCGGCGGAGGCAGAGATTCCCTCCCACAAGCTGCTGCTGCGGGCCGGTTACATCCGCCGCGTCAGCAGTGGCATTTACGCCTATCTGCCCCTGCTCTGGCGGGTACTGCAGAAGATCTCCGCCATCGTGCGCGAGGAACTCAACGCCACCGGGGCCCTGGAAACCCTCCTGCCCCAGCTGCAACCGGCTGATCTCTGGCAGCGGAGCGGCCGCTGGGCGGGCTACACGGCCGGAGAGGGAATCATGTTCCACCTCCAGGATCGCCAGGGCCGCGAGCTGGGCCTCGGACCCACCCATGAGGAGGTGATCACCTCCTTGGCGGCCGATCTGCTGCGCTCCTACCGGCAGCTGCCGGTGAATCTCTATCAGATTCAGACCAAATTCCGGGATGAAATTCGCCCCCGCTTCGGCCTGATGCGGGGCAGGGAATTCATCATGAAGGATGCCTATTCCTTCCATGCCAATGAGGCCTCCCTCAAGGAGACCTACGCGGCCATGGATCGGGCCTATCGCCGCATCTTCAGCCGCTGTGGCCTCCGGGCGGTGGCCGTGGAGGCCGACAGTGGCGCCATCGGCGGTTCCGCCAGCCAGGAGTTCATGGTCACGGCGGATGCCGGTGAAGATCTCATCCTCACCAGTGCCGATGGCTCCTACGCCGCCAACCAGGAACGGGCCGTGTCCCTGGCCCCGGCGGCCGTGGCTCTGCCGGGTGGTGCCCTCGCTGCCGGCCACGGGGAGAGCCTGGCCACCCCCAGCCAGAGCAGCATCGAGGCCCTCTGCACGGCCCATGGTTTTGACCCCACCCAAACGCTCAAGGTGTTGCTGCTGCTGGCCCGCTTCGAGGACGGCAGCCAGCAGCCTGTTTTGGTGAGCCTGCGGGGAGACCAACAGCTCAACGAGGTGAAGCTCACCAATGCCGTGACCGCCCGCTGTTCAGCGCAACACGGTGCCCTGCTGGAGCTGGCTCCCCTCAGCGCCGATGCGGCAGCGAAGGAGGGCCTAGATCCCCTGCCCTTCGGCTTCATGGGCCCCCACCTAGAGGATGACCTGATGGCGGGTGCCCGCAGCTGGCCACCTCGGTTCCTGCGCTTCGCCGACACCACCGCCGCGGAGTTAGGGGCCTTTGTGTGTGGTGCCAACCGCGTGGATACCCACCTGGTGGGGGCCACCTGGGGCTCGCTGTGTGCCTGCCCCGAGACCCTGGATCTGCGGGCAGCCCAGCCCGGCGACCGTTGCCAGCACGACCCCGATCAGGTGCTTTTGGCCAGCCGCGGCATTGAGGTCGGCCACATCTTCCAGCTGGGCCGCAAGTACTCCGAGGCGCTGCAGGCCACCTTCACCAATGAGGGCGGCGTGGAGGAGGCCCTGTGGATGGGCTGCTACGGCATCGGTGTTTCCCGCCTGGCCCAGTCGGCGGTGGAGCAGCACCACGATACCCATGGCATCTGTTGGCCCACCGCCATTGCCCCCTATGAGGCGATCGTGGTGATGGCGAACGTGGCCGATGCCAACCAGAAAGCCCTGGGGGAGCGGCTCTATGCCGACCTGCAGGCTGCCGGCATCGAGGTGTTGCTCGATGACCGCGACGAACGAGCGGGCGTGAAGTTCAAGGATGCCGATCTGCTCGGCATCCCCTGGCGGGTGGTGGTGGGTCGCGGTGCCGCCGATGGCCAGGTGGAGCTGGTGCAGCGGGCCGGAGGTGTAAAGCAGGATCTGCCTAGCGATGCGCTCAAGGCGGTTCTGGTGGGCGCGATCGAGGCGGAGCGCGTCGGTCTGCCGGCGGTTTAGGCAACGCCAGCCGGGGTTCAATGCAACTCCTAGGATCCCCTCAGACTTTGCATAACCCGTGATGGCTGCTGGATGGCGTCGTCTGATGGCAGCCGTTTTCGCTGTCTGCCTGTGTCTGTCCATGGCTCTCACGGCCTGTTCCGGCAGCAGTGGCCCGCTCACAGGCAACTACGTGGAGGACACCGTGACGGTGGCCGACACCCTGCTGGCCACCATCGCCCTGGATGCCGATGATCCCGAGCGTCCTGAAGCCGAAACCCAGGCGCGCGCCCTGATCAACTCCTACGTGTCCCGCTACAGGGCCCAGCCCAAGGTGAATGGGCTGGCCTCCTTCACCACCATGCAGACCGCCCTTAACTCCCTGGCGGGTCACTACGCGAACTATGCCAACCGCCCTGTGCCGGAGGCCCTGCGGGATCGCCTCAGCAAGGAACTCAAGAAGGCGGAAACCGGTGTGGTTCGAGGTGCCTGATCGCCTGCTACCACTGGATAAGGCGGCCCTTTGGGCCGCTTTTTTATTGGATTCTTTGACGGGAGGACGCTTGATCTGAGATCCTCTTTGTTTGTGCTCAGAAGCGGCCACGGGCCGCTGTGTCCTTGGCCAACGTTGTCGTCATCGGTGCTCAATGGGGTGACGAGGGGAAGGGCAAGATCACCGATCTGCTGAGCCGCTCCGCCGACGTGGTGGTGCGCTATCAGGGCGGGGTCAATGCCGGTCACACCATCGTGGTGGACGACAAGGTGCTCAAGCTGCACCTGATCCCCTCCGGCATCCTCTATCCCGACACCGTCTGCCTGATCGGTTCCGGCACAGTGGTGGACCCGAAGGTGATGCTCGGCGAGCTGGACATGCTGGCCGAGAACGGCATCGGTGTGGCGGGCTTGCAGCTGGCCTCCACGGCCCACGTGACCATGCCCTACCACCGCTTGCTCGACCAGGCGATGGAGCAGCGCCGCGGCGACCGGCGCATCGGCACCACCGGCCGGGGCATCGGCCCCACGTACGCCGATAAATCCGAGCGCAATGGCATTCGCATCATCGACATTCTCGATGAAGCTCGCCTGCGGGATCGCCTGGCCGGGGTGCTGGCCGAAAAGAACGAGATTCTCACCAAGCTGTATGGCCTCGAGCCGCTCGATTTCGAGGCGGTGGTGGCCGAATACGTGGGTTACGGCCAGCGGCTCGCGCCCCACGTGGTGGACTGCACCCGGGCCATTCACCAGGCCGCCAGGGCCCGCAAGAACATCCTGTTCGAGGGTGCCCAGGGCACCCTGCTCGACCTCGACCATGGCACCTATCCCTACGTGACCTCCTCCAATCCCGTCAGCGGTGGGGCCTGCATCGGTGCCGGCGTGGGACCCACCCTGATCGACCGGGTGATTGGGGTGGCCAAGGCTTACACCACCCGGGTAGGCGAGGGCCCCTTTCCCACCGAACTCGAAGGCAGCCTCAACGACCACCTCTGCGACCGGGGCGGTGAGTACGGCACCACCACCGGCCGCCGCCGCCGCTGCGGCTGGTTCGATGGCGTCATCGGCCGTTACGCCGTGGAGGTGAATGGCCTCGACTGCCTGGCGATCACCAAGCTCGATGTGCTTGATGAGCTCGATGAGATCCAGGTGTGCGTGGCCTATGAACTGGATGGCCACCGCATCGAGTATTTCCCCAGCAGCGCTGAGGACTTCGCCCGCTGTCAGCCCATCTTCGAGACCCTGCCTGGCTGGCAGTGTTCAACGGCCGATTGCCGCACCCTTGAGGAGCTGCCTGCCACCGCCATGAGCTACCTGCGTTTCCTGGCCGATCTGATGGAAGTGCCCATTGCGATCGTGTCGCTCGGGGCCAACCGCGACCAGACCATCGTGGTGGAAGATCCGATTCACGGTCCTAAGCGGGCGCTCCTCAGCGTCTGAACCCTGAGCCGGGTCTCCCCGTTCCACTCCCATGACCTCCAAGAGCCTCGACGTTGTCGGTATCGGCAACGCCATTGTTGACGTGCTGGTGCAGGCGGATGACGACCTGCTCGATACCTTCGAGCTCACCAAGGGCACCATGGCCCTGGTGGATGCCGCCCAGGCCGAAACCCTCTACGCCAGCGTGGGCCCTGGCCTGGAAACCTCGGGGGGGTCTGCTGCGAACACCCTGGCGGGCATCGCCCAGCTGGGCGGGCGGGCCGGCTTCATCGGCCGGGTTCGCGACGACCAACTGGGCGGCATCTTTGCCCACGACATCCGCTCGGTGGGGGCCCGCTTCGAGACACCCGCTGCCACCACCGGCCCGTCTACGGCCCGCTGCCTGATCCTGGTGACCCCGGATGCCCAGCGCACCATGTGCACGTATCTGGGGGCCTCGGTAGGGCTGGATCCGGCCGATCTCGATCTGGAGATGGTGGCCCAAGCCAAGGTGCTCTACCTCGAGGGCTACCTGTGGGATAGCGACGAGGCCAAGGCGGCCTTCATCGCCGCGGCTGAGGTGGCCCGGGCCCATGGCGGCGAGGTAGCCCTGAGCCTCTCCGATGCCTTCTGCGTGGAGCGCCATCGCGACAGCTTCCTGGAGCTGGTGGATGGCCACGTGGACATTCTGTTTGCCAACGAGATGGAGATCACAGCGCTCTACAAGGCCAACAGCTTTGATGAGGCCGCCGAGCAGGTGCGCGGCCGCTGCAAGCTGGCAGCCCTCACCCGCAGTGAGCTGGGTTCATTGATCCTGAACGGCGTGGGCAGCCATGCCATTGAGCCCTTCAAGCTCGGCCCCTTGGTGGATACCACCGGTGCCGGCGATCTCTACGCCGCAGGTTTTCTGCATGCCTACACCCAGGGCCAGGACATCGCCGCCTGCGGCCGCCTTGGCTCGCTTTGCGCCGGCCAAGTGGTGACCCAGCTTGGCCCCCGTTCCCACGGCTCCCTCAAGGACCTGGTGGCCGCTCACCTCGGCTGAACTCCCTCCCCGGGATAGCCGAGCTGCTCGAGCAACTCGGCCATGGGCAGGCCCGGGGCTTCGCTGTCCGGTCGCCTCAGCAACAGCAGCCGCAGCCCCAGCTCCTGGCTCACCTGGCGCCAGAGCTGCTCCGTGCGGCCTCCAGATTCACGGCACAACACCGTAGTGATCCGCCAATGGCGGCACAGGGCCTGCTCCAGCCGGCCATCACCGGGCCGCAGGCAGGCCAGGTGCCCGTCCGGTAAACCGGCGGACAGGGCCAGTTGCAAGCTGGTGGGGTTGTCGAGGATGCGGGCGTAGTGGGCGGCGGCATTGCTCCTGGCCATGGCCCCTGCCAAGTGCCGCGAACCAATGGCCAAAAGCAGGCGGTCACCCCCTAAGTCCAGCTGAGTCAACGACTCCAGCCCGTCCAGTAGCACGGGGCTGGCAGGAAGGGATCGCGGGCTGGAGTCCAGGCGGGGTCGCTCGAGCCGCAGCAGGCGTTGACCGGACGCCTGGCAGGCCTGGCGCAGCTGCACGCTGATCAGGCAGGCAAAGGGATGGGTGGCATCCACGACCCAGCGAAACCCAGGTGGAGCCTCCAGGATCCCGGTGATCGCCTCTGGGCCGGCGAGGGCTCCTGGGCAGAGCTCCAGGCCCGGTTGCGGTCTGTAGGCCCGGGCCGCACTGGCCTCCACCACGCTCACCCGCAGCTGCCAGCCGCGACGCAGCAGCTCCCCCGCCAGGGACGGACCCTCGCCGGTGCCGCTGATCAGCCAGATACGCCCCGGCTGGGCAGCGCTGGCCCCCTGGCCTAAATGCGGGCGGTGCATCAGGATGTGGCCCCTTGCCGTTGCCTGGTCCTGTGAACCATTGCTTGCTGGAGGTGGAGGTGCTGGAGGCGCCCCAGGTGCGCTACACCCAGGACAACCAGACTCCAGTGGCGGAGATGGCCGTGCAGATGGATGGCCTCCGCCCCGATGATCCCCCGGGCCAGCTCAAGGTGGTGGGCTGGGGCAACCTCGCCCAGGACCTGCAGAACCGCGTTCAAGTGGGTCAGCGCCTGGTGGTGGAGGGGCGGTTGCGCATGAACACCGTGACCCGCCAAGACGGGGTCAAGGAGAAGCGGGCTGAGTTCACCCTGGCCCGCCTGCCTCCCCTGGGAGCTGTCACCCCCAGAGGCCTCCCAACGCCTGGAGCAGCGAGCCAGCCCAGGCCCGCTGCTCCGGCACCGGTTCGCGCTGCTGCTTCAGCCCCTGCACCTGCTGCACGGGCTGTTACGGCCCCGGAGCCACCCACCTGGAACACCTCGCCTCTGGTCCCCGACCTCCCGGACGGGGACGACGAGATTCCCTTCTGATCCCACGCCAGTGATCAGGTCAGCGTCTGGCTGGCCTGATCCAGCAGTTGTCCCAGTTCCCGCTCCAGGGCGGCTAGATCCAGCCGCAGCTCGGGCCACTGGCCGGCATCGATCTGTTGCAGCAGCCAGAGGCGATCGGCACTGAGTTGGTCGAGCAGCTCGCAGGTTTCCAGGCTGGCCGGATCACGATCCTGCGCCCCGTTCACCGAAGATGGCGCCATGCTTTCCATCGCTTCCCCCGGCAGCCTAGTCACCCTGGCTGGCGCGGCTCTCTCCGTTATCGGCTGGATCGGCTACGCCACCGAGAACCCAAACCTCAGCCTGCCCACGATCTTCTACGGGATTCCGATCCTGCTGGGGGGCCTTGCCCTCAAGTCGTCTGAGTTGCCGCCGGCGGAGTTGCTGCCCCCCGCCCCCGGGGCCGTAGCCCTGCGCAACGCCCCCGCCAGCCAGACCCTCCGCAAGCTGGTGAAGGACGTGACCCGCTGGCGCTACGGCCAGAAGGCACACCTCGAGAGTTCCCTGGAGGCCCTCAAGCTCTGGGACGAGGACGCCCCACCCCAGCTGATCAGCGTGCGGGAGTTGGACGAAAACGGCTACGGGGTGGCCCTGCTGTTCCGCTGTGAGCGGGTGCCAGCTTCCCGCTGGCACGACAAGCGGGACCGGCTGGGCCGCTTCTTCGACAAGGGCCTGCAAGCCCGGCTCAGTGAGCCGGGCCGGGGCGAGTTGCTGCTGGAGCTGTTGCCCCAGGCGCCGCTCGCCGCCAGCCTGGATTCGGCCTCCTAGTTCGGCCCCTGCCCTCCTTACACCCAGCCCTGGCCTTCCCGCCCTTTCAGCCTTGAGTCACGATCCAGCCATCTCCACCTCTGGTACCACCAGCGCTTCCGACACCCTGCGGGTTTCAGTGCTGAGCGAGGCGCTGCCCTACATCCAGCGCTTTGCTGGCCGCCGAGTCGTGGTGAAATATGGCGGGGCGGCCATGGTGCGCGAAGACCTTCGCGATGCCGTGTATCGCGATCTGGTTCTGCTGGCCTCGGTGGGGGTGCAGCCGGTGGTGGTGCACGGCGGTGGTCCCGAGATCAACGACTGGCTCGGCCGGCTCAACATTGAGCCCGAGTTCCGCAACGGCCTGCGGATCACCACGCCCGACACCATGGACGTGGTGGAAATGGTGCTGGTTGGGCGCGTAAACAAGCAGATCGTGAATGGCCTAAATCGTCTCGGGGCGCGGGCCGTGGGCCTGTGTGGCAGCGATGGCGCGCTGGTGCAGGCCCGCACCTACGGCGATGGCTCCAACGGGCTGGTAGGTGATGTGGCAGCCGTGGATCCGGCGGTGCTGTTTCCCCTACTGGATGCCGGCTATATCCCGGTGATCTCCAGCGTGGCCGCCAATGCCGATGGCCAGGCTCACAACATCAACGCCGACACCGTGGCAGGGGAACTGGCCGCTGCCCTACAGGCTGAAAAACTGATCCTGCTCACCGATACCCCGGGCATCCTGCGGGACCGCGAGGATCCCAGTTCGCTGATTCGGCAGGTGAGCCTCTCAGCAGCCCGGGAGCTGATCGAATCCGGGGTGGTGGCCGGCGGCATGACCCCCAAGACCGAGTGCTGCATCCGGGCCCTGGCCCAGGGGGTGGCCGCAGCCCACATCGTGGATGGTCGCACCCCCCACGCCCTCCTGCTGGAGGTGTTCACCGATGCAGGCATCGGCACCATGGTGGTGGGCAGCTCGCGGTTTGCCGGCGTCTGAACCCGTGAGCGATCCGTCGGTCGACACCCTGTTAGAAGGCCCCCGCAGGGCCCTCGAATGCGGTGAGTACGGCCGCTGCCTCCAGCTGCTGGAGCCCCTAGCTCAGGCCCACGGACCCTCCACGCGCCTGGGGGGCACCCTGCGCCTGCTGATGGCCACGGCCCAGATGGGCCAGGGCGACAGCGCCGCTGCCGCCGCCACGTGCCGCAGCTTGCGGGCCTGCCGTGACGCCACCCTCCGGGCCCAGGCCAAGGAGTTGCAGGATGTGCTCGAAGCACCGGCCCTGGAGCGCCCCCGGGAATGGTCCATGACCCTGCCCAGCCTCGGGGAGATGCAATCCCTCGAGGGCGACTTCAAGGCCATGGCCCGCCGCAGGCGACGGGACAAGCCGGCGCCGCCGCCGCCACCCCCCACCGGTCCCACCCAGGCCCCCTGGGGCTTTGCCCTGGTGGCCGTGGTTCTGCTGGCCCTCACCGCCCTGCTCGGGGGCTGTGTCCAGCTTGAAACCAGTCTGCGCTTTCCCGCCCCTGGGCGCCTCCAGCTCTCCCAGAGCAGCCTCTCGGCCACCTCCCGCCCGCTGCCCTGGCAGCAGCAATTGGGGAGGAGCCTCCGGGACAGCCCCTTCCACATTCAGCAGCGCGAGGGCTTGCAGACCCTGCAGGCGCCGGTGCTCCCGGCCCCTCAGGCCCTTGCTTTGCTGAAGCGCAGTGTGAACACCGCCGCCAACCTGGCAGGCCTGGAGTTGCCCGATCCCGTGCTGCAACTGCAGGAGCGCAACTGGCTGCTGGGGGTGCGTCAGACCCTGCAGCTCGCCATTGATCTGCGGCCTGTGCAGGCCCTACCGGGCCTGGAGTTGGCCATCAACCTAGAGCCGATGGGAGCCGCTGCCGTGCGTCAGGCTGAGCCCCTGGCCGTGGCCCCCAAGGGCCCCACCGGGCAGCGGCGGCTGCGCTGGGTGTTGCAGCCCGGTGCCCTGAATCGGCTGGAGGCCAGCAGCTGGCGCTGGAGTCGTCTGGGGGTGGGGGCCGTAGGCATTGCCTTGCTGCTGGCTCTAGCCCTGATGCTCCAGCAACTGCGCATCAGGCTGGGATTTGGCCTGCCCCAGCTGCCGGCCTAGAGCTCCAGCGGATCGGGGTCGATCGCCAGGCTCACCTCCCTGGGCAGGCCGGCCCTCAACTCCGCCTCCTGGGGGAGGGGCAGGTTGCCGCTGGTAGGGCCGTGCAGCAGCAGCTGCCAGCGGCTGCGCCCCGCCACCCGGGCTACCGGTGCCGGCGCCGGACCGATCAGCAACCAGTTGGCGGCCTGCACCGCCGGTCGCAGG
Source organism: Synechococcus sp. HJ21-Hayes (assembly GCF_024345835.1). GTDB lineage: Bacteria > Cyanobacteriota > Cyanobacteriia > PCC-6307 > Cyanobiaceae > Vulcanococcus. Next base: position 198,726 of record NZ_JAGQBW010000002.1, read on the forward strand.
CGTTCCGCCAGGGCGGCCGCCGCTGTGGCGGTTCCACCGGGAGATGGTCCCGCCAGCCGCCGCAGGCAGGCACGGCTGAAGGGCACCAGGGCCGCGGAGCGCCGCAGCTGCAGTTCCTCCTCCAGGAAGGCTTCGTAGCGGCCGTCCACCAAATGGCGGATCACGGGGTGATCCGGGCAGTAGGTCTGCACCAGCACCTCCCCCGGACGATCCCCCCGGCCTGCCCGTCCGGCCAGCTGTAGCAGCAGCTGCAGGCTCTGCTCGCCGGCCCGCAGGTCAGGGCGATGCAACAGGCCGTCTGCCGCCAGCACCGCCGCCAAGGTCACGTCGGGGAGATCCATTCCCTTGGCCAGCATCTGGGTTCCCACCAACACATCGGCTTCGCCAGAGGCAAATTGCTCCAGCAGTCGCCTGTGGCCGTCGCGGCCACGGGTGGTGTCGCGGTCGAATCGCAGCAGGCGCAGGCCCTCCAACTCGCTCTCGAGCTGCTCCATCACCCGCTGGGTGCCGGCGCCGAAGGGCTTGAAAGCCGTGGAGCCGCAGTGGCCGCAACGCTCAGCGATTTGCTCACGGTGGTCGCACCAGTGGCAGCGCAGCCACTCCCGGCCGCCTTTCTGGCGATGCACCGTGAGGGCCACATCGCAGTGGGGGCACTGCACCACCTCGCCGCAGCTGCGGCAGCTCAGAAAGCTGCTGTAACCCCGCCGCGGCACCAGCACCACCGCTTGCTCCCCCCGGTCCTTGAGGGTTTCGAGCCGCTCCATCAGTGGCCGGCTAATCAAGCGTCGATGGCCTTCCGCCAGTTCCTGGCGCATGTCCACCAGCCTCACCGGAGGCAGGGGCCGACTGCCGATGCGCTGGGGCAGCCGCAGCAGCCAACAGGCGGGCTCGGGCCCCTTGCAGGCCAGCCATGTTTCCAATGAGGGCGTGGCGCTGCCCAGCAGCAACTTGGCCCCGCAGCGCTGGGCCCTCAACCTGGCTACGTCCCGAGCGTGATAGCAGGGCATGGGGCTGTCCTGCTTGTAGGAGCTGTCGTGTTCCTCATCCAGCACGATCAGGCCCAGCTCGGCCATGGGCAGGAACACCGCTGAACGGGTGCCCACCACCACCAGCGGGCGGCCTGCACCAGCGCTGAGGCAGCGGCGCCAGGTGGCGATGCGCTGCCCCTCGCTGCAACCCGAGTGATACTCGAGCACCTGGTCGCCAAAGCGGCTGCGGCTGCGGTCAAGCAGTTGGGGGATCAGGCCGATTTCCGGGGTGAGCAGCAGCACGCTGCGGCCCGCCTGGAGCTCCTGGGCGGCGGCCTGCAGGTACACCTCGGTTTTGCCGGCGCCGGTGACGCCCCAGAGCAGCAGGGTCTGACCCGCTGGGGCCTGCGCAATGGCCGCTAGGGCCCGGGCCTGATCGGCGGTAAGGCTGCGGGCGTTGTCCAGGGGCAGCACAGTCGGCAGGCGGCTTCCAGGGCTGCTCTGGACCTCCGCATCGGTGAGGGTGCGCCGTCGTACCCGGCCGCGCCGCTCCAGGCCCTCCACCACGGCCCGGCTGATGCCGGGATGCTGTGTCAGCTCGCTCAGCCAGGCGGTTCCTCCCTGCTCCAGCAGGATCACCAGGGCCTGGGCCTGGCGATCGGTGAGGCTGGCTGGCTCAAGCTGACTGTGGTCCCAGTCGGGTATGGCTTCCACGCGGATGCGCCGCCGGGGCTGCTGAGAGGCCCGTGCCGCGCGCTGGCCCAGCCAACCTGGCGGCAGAGCAGCCTTGAGGGTGCGGAAGCGGCTGGTATGGCACTGCTCAGCCACGGCCGTGATCAGCGCCTGCCAGCCTGGATCCACCGCGGCGCTCTGGTGCAGCCCCTCGATGGCCACCAGTTCCTTGCCCTCAAGGGCAGCCGGCAGCAGAGGCAGAGTGTCCACCACCAGGCCGATGTGGCGCCGTCCCCGCAGCCGCAGGCGCACCAGATCGCCGCTGCCCACAGCCAGCCGCTGTGGGTTGGCATAGGTGAACACCTGGCCCTCGCGGCCGGCCTCCAGCCACACTTGAAGCCAGGCTGCAGCCTCTTCGGAAGTTGGCGGGTTGGACGGTTCCGCTGGCTGCAACCTTGCAAAGCTCACAGGGGTTTCTTAAGATGAGCTTGTTGAGCAGTCCATAGGGCTGTAGTCGGAACCAGGCAAAGTTCCGTCCAGCGGGAAGATCAGAGGTTGGCCAGGCCTGTCCTGCGCACCCGATCTGCGACCACCCCTGACAGCGATGCCTGGGCCCTTGCCCACACTCGGTCTACTCGTTTCGGTTCAGCCCCCGGTTTCGCCACGACGGGTTCACTCCACACCTGAGAGGTCGGCCCTACGGGCCCGCGTTTTCACCACGCTTGTTCCAGGTTGGGTTTATCCCCTACGGCTTGCCTTCAACTTGCACTCCCCCAGTCCGTGCCCTCCGCTTGGACAGGTCACATCGGGTCCTGGCCCTGTCCGGCCACGCCCTGCGGCCATCGCACGTTGCTCTCGCTGAATCGTTGACCATCGCCTCCGCGTCTGCTGCTCCCCATCCACTGCTGTTTCAACGTCACGGTTGTCCGCTGCTGCCTCCGCACCAGTTCTTCGCCGCGCCCCCTGAGATTTCCGGCATACGCCCCCCTAGCCCTAACGCCGCCATCCCCGAGCTTCCTATGAGCACTGCTGCTGCTTCCAAAGCCAAGAAAGCCGCACCTGAAATCCTGATGGTGGCCAACGCCGCCGGGGAAACCATCAAGGTGGCGAAGCCGAAGGCCACGCGGGCCAAGGCCAAGGATGCGGAGGCTGCAGCAACCGGTGAGGCCGCCAACAAGGTGACCCCCACCAAGGCCAAGGCCAAGACCACCAAGGCGGCCTCCACGAAGACTGCTGCTGCCAAGACCAGCGGCACCAAGGCTGCCGCCAAGACCACTGCCAAGAAGGCCAGCCCCAAGACCAAGGTCGCCGCACCGGCGGATCTTGATGCTGCCGCTGATCAGCTGTTGGCCACGGCGGGCGACGACATGGGTGCAGACGCCAAGGCTGCCGACAAGAAGGACGACAAGGCGGCCAAGGCCCTAGCCAGTATCAAGGTGGGGCCCAAGGGGGTGTACACCGAAGACTCGATTCGGGTGTATCTCCAGGAGATCGGCCGCATCCGCCTGCTGCGACCGGATGAAGAGATCGAGCTGGCGCGCAAAATCGCTGATCTCCTGCAACTCGAGGAGCTGGCCGCCCAGTTTGAGACTGATCACGGCCATTACCCCGACACCAAGGAATGGGCGGTGTTGGTGGACATGCCGGTCATCAAGTTCCGGCGCCGCCTGATGCTCGGTCGCCGCGCCAAGGAAAAGATGGTGCAGTCGAACCTGCGCCTGGTGGTGTCGATCGCCAAGAAATACATGAACCGGGGCCTGTCCTTCCAGGACCTGATTCAGGAGGGCAGCCTCGGCCTGATTCGCGCAGCCGAGAAATTCGACCACGAGAAGGGCTACAAGTTCTCCACCTATGCCACCTGGTGGATTCGTCAGGCGATCACCCGCGCCATCGCGGACCAATCGCGCACCATCCGCCTGCCGGTGCACCTCTACGAGACCATCTCCCGCATCAAGAAAACCACAAAGGTGCTCAGCCAAGAGTTTGGCCGCAAGCCCACCGAAGAGGAGATTGCTGAGTCGATGGAAATGACCATCGAGAAGTTGCGCTTCATCGCCAAATCGGCCCAGTTACCGATCTCCCTGGAAACGCCCATCGGCAAGGAAGAGGATTCCCGCCTCGGCGACTTCATCGAAGCCGACATCGAGAACCCCGAACAGGATGTGGCCAAGAACCTGCTGCGCGAGGATCTCGAAGGCGTGTTGGCAACCCTCAGCCCCCGCGAGCGCGATGTGCTGCGCCTGCGCTACGGCCTGGATGACGGCCGCATGAAGACCCTCGAGGAAATCGGGCAGATCTTCGATGTCACCCGGGAGCGCATTCGTCAGATCGAGGCCAAGGCCCTGCGTAAGCTGCGTCACCCCAACCGCAACGGCGTGCTCAAGGAGTACATCAAGTAAAAGCCCGGTCGGCCCGGGGCTCCCCGGGCCGACCGGGCGATGCATGAAATGATCGTGCAGATGCCTCTGGGGTGAACCGGCCGTTGACCTCCTCGCCACCGCCTGCGGACTCCTTGCTCCCCAGGGTGTCTATTGTGTTACCCGCTTACAACGAGCGGGGCAACATTGAGCCGCTGCTCAGCCAGTTGTTGGTGCTGCAGCAGCGTTTTGCGCTTGAAATCCTCGTCGTGGACGATGATTCCCCCGACGGCACCGCAGACCTAGTACGTCAGCTGGCGCATCGCCAGCCGGCGATCCGGCTGATCCGTCGGGTGGGTCGCGCCGGGTTGGCCAGTGCCATTAAGGAGGGCCTGTTGGACGCCACCGGTGATCTGGCGGTGGTGATGGACAGTGACGGTCAGCACCCCCCGTCAGCGGTGATACAGGCCCTGGAGGCCTTGATCGCCGCCGACGCCGACCTGGTGATCGGTAGTCGGTTCCACCAGGAGGCGGAGATCAACGGGCTCAGTGGTCGCCGGGAGGCCGGATCCACCTGGGCCAACGCAGCGGCCCGCTTCAGCCTGCACCGGGCCTATGCCGCCCTCACCGACACCATGAGCGGCTTCTTTGCGTTGCGGCTGGATCGTTGTCTGCCGCTGGTGAGGGCGGTGGATGTGAACGGCTTCAAGTTTCTCTACGAGCTTCTCGCGGTGAGCAAGGGTCGCCTGCGGACCCAGGAGGTGCCCCTCAGCTTCCAGCCCCGCAGCTACGGGGCCTCCAAGCTCGACCTGGCGATCTTCTGGGATTTTCTGATCTCGATCCTGCACAGCCTCAGCTTTCGAGTGCTGCCTCGGCGGGCCATCAGCTTCGGTCTGGTGGGGGCCAGCGGCGTTGCGGTGCAACTGCTGGTGACCCAGGTGCTGATGGTGGGCATTCGCCTCGGCTTCGAGCAGGCCCTGCCGGTGGCGGTGGTGGTGGCTGCCAGCTCCAACTATCTGATCAACAACGCCCTCACCTTCCGCTTCCAGCGGCTGGCGGGTGCGGCATTGCTGCGGGGACTGCTGAAGTTTCTGCTGGTGGCTTCGCTGCCGGTGCTCGCCAACGTGGGCCTAGCCTCGGCCTACTACAGCTTTGTGGACCGGGACACCTTCTGGGCACAACTGGCCGGGATCCTGGTGGTGTTCGTTTGGAACTATGCCGCCAGCAGCCGATTCGTTTGGAACACCCCCTAACTTTGCCCACCATGAAACGTTTGCAGACGTGGCTGGGCGTTGATCAACGCCGGCCTTTGTTCCTGGCTGTACTCGCCCTGATCGGGCTGTGTGCTGTGGCCTTGTTCAACCATCTAGGCAGCCTCGGTCTGATGGACAAGACCGAAGGGCTGTTTGTGGAGGTGCCGCGCCAGATGCTGGAGAGCGGCGACTGGGTGACCCCCCGCTGGAACGGGGAAACCTTCTTCGACTACCCCGTATGGGGCTACTGGATGGTGGGGCTGAGCTTCCGCCTGTTTGGTATCACGGAGTGGGCCGCCCGCTTGCCAGCGGCCTTAGCGGCCACCGTCACGGTGCTGGGGGCGTTTGGTCTGGTGCTCCAGCTGGCGCCGCCCACCGAGGCGCTCCAGCAGCGGCTGGGCCGCGCCACCCTGGCCGGCTCGGTGCTGACCCTCTCGCCGGCTTGGGTTGGCTGGGGCCGCTCGTCGGTCACCGACATGTTTTTAGCCAGTGCCATTGCCCTGGCGCTGTTCAGTTTCGTTCTGGCCTATCAGGCTGTTGAAAGTCCACTACTACGGCGCTTGGGCCATGCCGGCATGGCCCTATTCGCAGGGATTGCCGTGCTGGCCAAAGGCCCCGTGGGTGTGCTGCTCCCTGGCCTGGTGATTGGCGTGTTCCTGCTGCTGAAGGGCCAGCTCTGGAACGAGCTGCGCCGGACACCCCTGCTACCGATGACAGCCCTGTTCCTGGGGGTGGCAACCCCTTGGTACGCCCTGGCCACCCAGGCCAACGGGACGGAGTTCCTGGGCAGGTTTCTGGGCTTCAGCAACCTGGAGCGCTTCACCTCGGTGCTCTACTCCCACCCAGGTCCCCCGTGGTTTTATCTCCCCTGGGTGCTGATCCTGCTCTTGCCGTGGTCGTTGTTTCTGCCGATAGCGTTAGCACGGCTGGGCTTCTGGCGACTGGACCGCTGGCGCCAGAAGCCAGCCCCTGGCGACCTCGCGTTGTTCGCCTTGGTGTGGCTGGTGGTGGTGGTGGGCTTCTTCTCGGCGGCCGCCACCAAATTGCCGGGATACATCCTGCCAGCGGTTCCTGCCGGTGCCCTGCTGGTGGCCTTGATGTTCCAGCCACTGCCCAACTCCGCTGAAGCCAAGCCCCAGGGCCTTGGGCTGCGGGTTACGGGCTGGCTGAATACCGGCTTGCTGGGCCTGATGGCCCTGGCTTCGGCTTTGCTGCCGCGGCTTCTGGATGCCGATCCCGCCTATCCGGGCTTTGCCGATGCCGTGAGCCGCTCTGGCCTGCCCGGGCTGTTGGCCGCCATTCTGCTGCTGGCCGCGACTGGTCTAGTGGTGCTGTTGCTGCAGCCGGGGTGGCTGTCGCGGCTCTGGCTTCCCAATCTGTTGGGGTTTGCCGCCATTCTGGCCCTGGTTGTGCCAGGCCTGGCCCCGTTGCTGGATCGGGAGCGGTTATTACCGATCCGCACCCTGGCGCGCACGGCGGGCCAACAAGCCTTGCCAAACGAACCCTTGCTGGTGGTGGGTTACAAGCGCTACAGCGTTGTTCACTACAGCGGTCGACCGGTACTGTTTGTTGACAATATTGGAGAAGTTGGTGAACACCTGGCTCACGTTCCCGCTGGTGGCAGCGTGTTGCTTTTTTGCAGTGACAGCGAACTTCTTGATTTAGGAGTTGGTCCTGGCGATGGCCTGCTACTGGGACGCGTTGATGCCCATCAACTGATTCGACTGCCGATTAAGCGTCTGCGTGGATTAATCAAACGCCCATGAAGTTCATCCAAGTTGTTGTTGCATTGTTGCTGGATTGGCTCCGGGCGTTGGGCCCATGGCGTGCCCTTGTCACAGGCCTAACCGCATGGTCCCTGGCCTGGTTCGGCACCCATCTAGGGCAGGCCAATCACTCTTCCCTCGACTCGGCCTGGCTGGATGCGATCCACAGCGCCATTCCTGCCTCCTTGGGCACGGTGTTGTTACGGGTTTACCAGCTCAGTGGGAAACACGTCACGGGGTTGCTGGTGCTTGCCGTGGTGATTGTGATGGTGTGGAAACGCTTTTGGCCAGAACTGCTGTGCTTCTTGGTGGGCACGGGCGGGATTGTGCTCATTGTCGATCGCTGGTTGAAGCCGTTGTTTAACCGGCCCAGGCCCAGTGGCGTTCTTCTGGAAGATATTTCAGGTCGCAGTTTTCCCAGTGGTCACGCTGCCGGTTCAGTGGTGTTTTATTTCCTCGCCTGCTGCCTCCTCTCGGCCCATTATCCGCACCTGCGCCGGCCCCTGTTCCTCGTGTCCAGCATCTGGGTGGCCCTGGTGTGGTTGAGCACCCTCTACTGCCGGGCCCACTGGCTCAGCGACATTGCTGCCGGTGCAGCGGTCGGTTATGTGTGGCTCAGCTTTTGCCTAGCCGGTTTCACGGTCTGGGAACAGCGCCGGCGGCTACGGCTCTAGCGCTGCCTCGCCGGGCTGCTTCGCCCTGTTTTGGTTGGCCGTGTTCCTGTTCGCTCCCCTCCTGATGGCGCCTTCCCATGACTGACTCCGCTGCCTCTTCGCTGGCTTCCCTCCAGTCCCTGTGCGGCCTGCGCACGGCCCCTGCCCTCACCGCCGATCAGCGCCGCAGCTTGCGCAATGAGCTGGACCCGTTGCTGGCGGCCTGTGAGTGGTTCACCATGGGGGTGATGGCTGCGTCTGCTGACGCTGCGGTGGCGGCTCTGCGGGCTGTCGAGGCCAGCCTGGCTTGCCCTGCCCTGGAGCTGGATCCCGCAGGTGAAGCCCTCGAGACCATCGATGGCCCGGTCTTTCTCAAGGCCAACCAGAACACCGGCCGTTTCTTGGTGCGCCGCGAAGCAGGCCTGGGGGAAGGCCTGCTGATCACGGGCCACAGCCCCACTGATCCCACTGCCGAAGCCACCTGGGGACCGTTCCCCCTGGATTTCTTCTGAACGACCGCCCTGCCAACAGCAGCTGATCACGACGGCTGATCACGACCTGCGCCACTCAGGCCTGAGGGGGCACGCCACTCCTTAGGCTTGGCGGCTGTGATTCGGCGGCTGACGCTGCCCCCCGAAGGTTACCGATGGCCGCCTCCCAACTGCGCATTGCTTCCCGCCGCAGCCAGCTGGCCATGGTGCAGACCCACTGGGTGCGCGATGAGCTGGCCAAGGCCCACGAGGGCCTGGAGATCAGCATCGAGGCCATGGCCACCCAGGGCGACAAGATCCTGGATGTGGCCCTGGCCAAGATCGGCGACAAGGGCCTGTTCACCAAGGAACTGGAGGCCCAGATGCTGGTGGACCAGGCCGATATCGCCGTCCACAGCCTCAAGGATCTGCCCACCAACCTCCCCGATGGGCTGATGTTGGGCTGCATCACCGAGCGGGAGGATCCCGCTGATGCCCTGGTGGTGCACGCGAAGCACAAGGACAAGTCCCTCGCAACCTTGCCCGCCGGTGCGGTGGTGGGCACCAGTTCCCTACGCCGGCTCGCCCAGCTGCGCCACCACTACCCCCACCTCACCTTCAAGGATGTGCGGGGCAATGTGATCACCCGCCTGGAGAAGCTCGATTCCGGCGAGTTTGACTGTCTGATTCTGGCGGCGGCCGGCCTGGGCCGGCTGGGGTTGGGCGATCGCATTCACGAGCTGATCGATCCTTCCATTTCCCTGCATGCAGTGGGCCAGGGGGCCCTCGGCATTGAGTGCCGCGAGGGCGATACCGGCGTGCTGGAGCAGATCAAGGTGCTGGAGCACCTGCCCACGGCCCGCCGTTGCCTGGCTGAGCGGGCCTTCCTGCGGGAGCTGGAGGGCGGATGCCAGGTGCCGATCGGCGTGAACACCCGCTTCGAGGGCGACACCCTTGTGTTGACAGGCATGGTGGCCAGCCTGGATGGTCTGCGCCTGATCCGCGATGAGGCCCGTGGCCCCCAGGAGGATCCCGAAGCCATTGGCATCGCCCTGGCGCACACCCTGAAGCAGCAGGGTGCCGGGGAGATTCTGGAGGAGATCTTTGCAAGCGTCCGGCCTGAGGCCTGAGCCCGAAGGGCCCACTCCGGACACCGACACCGGAGCCGTGGGCGAGCAGGAGTCCGGCGAAGCCCGGCCCCTTGCCTTCCAGTGGAGTTTGCTGGCCTGGGCCGCCTTGGTGGGTGTGCTCACGGGCCTGGCGGTGGTGGGCTTCCACTACCTCCTGGGCTTCATCAACAATCTGCTGTTCGGCCCGGTGGTCGAGTGGTTGCTGAACCTGTTTGGCCAAATTCAGCCGGAGCCCCCACCCCTGGAGGTTCCTCTGCCCCCCGACACGGGCACTCCCCTCAAGGCCCTGCTGCAGCTCGGGCTTGGGGGGCTTGGGTTTCTACCACCTCCCCCAGCGCCACCGGAGCCCATTCCCCTGCCGGGCGAACCGCTTCCGGCCTGGCTGGCCTCCTGGCCCGTGGTACTGATCCCCATGCTGGGGGGCCTGGCCGTGGGCCTGCTGCGGGTGCTGGCCAAGGATCTGGGTCCGAGTCTGCCCAGCCTGATGGCCATGGCCGATGGGGCCGTGCAGGCTGCTCCCAAATTGCCGCTGGCGCGGCTGGTGGCGGCATCCCTCAGCCTCGGCAGCGGCGCCTCCCTAGGCCCTGAGGGCCCTAGCGTGGAGAGCGGTGGCAATATCGGCCTGTGGGTGGGAACCCGCGGCGGCCTCTCGCCCCAATCCCAGAAGGCCCTGGTGGCGGCGGGAGTGGCGGCCGGCTTGGCGGCGGGGTTCAAAGCACCGATTGCCGGGGTGTTTTTTGCCTTTGAAGGCAGCTACAGCACCATTCCAGGTCGCCCAAGTGTGCGCGCGGTGCTGGTGGCCGCGGTGGCCTCGGAGCTAGTGACCCAGTTGTTCCTTGGGGACGAACCGATTTTTCGGCTGCCGGCCTATGAGGTGCGATCACCGCTGGAGCTGCCCCTGTATCTCGGCCTGGGCTTGGTGGCCAGCCTGATGAGTTGGGCGCTGGTGAGCTTGCTCGCCGCGGGGCGCAGCGGCCCCGTGCAGCGAGCTCTGGCGCAGTTACCCGCCTGGTTGCTCACGGCCCTTGGCGGCCTGGCGGTGGGCTTGATGGCCCTAGGTTTTCCCCAGGTGTTGGGTGTGGGCTACGACACGATCGAAGCCTTGCTGGGCAGCGATGGCGGCATTGCCCTGGCCACCTTGCTGGGGCTGCTTGGGGTGAAGTTGTTGGCCACGGGTCTCAGCAGTGCCACCGGCTTTGTGGGCGGCGGCTTCGCCCCTTCGCTGTTTCTCGGTGCCGTTCTCGGCAATGTGTATGGGCAGATCCTGGGGGACAGCGGTTTTCACCTGCCGGTGGCGGAGCCGCCGGCTTACGCCATGGTGGGCATGGCCGCGGTGTTGGCGGGCAGTGCCCGGGCACCCCTCACCGCCCTGCTGCTGTTGTTTGAGCTCACCCGCGACATTCGCATCGTGCTGCCGTTGATGGCAGCCGCCGGCCTCAGCGCGGCCCTTGTGGAGCGCTGGCAGGGCCTGGCGGATCCTGGGTTGCTGGGTCCGGATCCAGTGGAAGAAGAGCGGCGCAATCAGCTGGCGTCCCTATCCGTGGCCGAGGCCTTTGAGCCCGAGGCCCCGCTGGTGCTCGATAGTGCCACGCCCGCCGGTGAAGCCCTGAGCCAGCTGCTCGCCGTGCACGGCCACTGCCTGATCGTGCAGGAGGACAACTGGGTGTCGGGCCTGGTGACCCTGGGGGATCTGCAGCGGGGGCTCACGGCCGGCACTGCCGATCTGCGGCTGGCCGATTGCCGCCGCTCCGACATGCTCTGGCTCACGGCGGATGCCAGCCTGGCCCAGTTGGAGGATCAGCTCAGCCCCAATGGCCTGCGCCAGCTGCCGGTGTTCCAGCTGGAGGATCCAGGCCTGCCCAAGTTGCCCGTTGGTCTTCCCAGCACCGGTTTGCCGGTGGCAGGGTTGCAGGGCCTGGCCAGCCGCGATGGCATGGCCCGCGCCCTGGCGCGCCTGGCTATGGCTTGATGATCAGAGGGGTGCCGATCTCCACGGCCGAAAACAGCTTGTCCACATGCTCGTTGCGCATGCGCACGCAGCCATGGCTCACTGCAGCACGGGCATCCACCCACCAGGGCCAGGGTGTGCCGTGAATCCCGAAGTCGTTGGGGCCTTGTTTGTGGAAGCCGATCCAGCGATAACCAAGGGCTCCAACGCCTTTCACCTTGCCGGTGGAGGTGCTGGCGTACACAGGGTTCACCACCTTGTTGACGACCTGGAAGGCGCCCGTGGGTGTGGGGGTTTCTGGGGCACCGATCACCACGGGCCAGCGGCTCACAAGCTTGCCGTCACGGACCAGGCTGATCTCCCGTTTGCTCAGGGAGAGCTGGATGGCCACAGGGCTGGCCACCGTGGTGGCAGCCGGTGCTGAGGCCATGACCCCACGCACCAGCTGTGGCGTGCTCTGCATTTCGGCGGCAACGGCCGCAAGGCCAAGCGCCAGACCGCTCAGCAGCAGGGATAGCAAGGTCAGGCGACGCATCACGGACAGCAGGGGCTGCGGCCTCCAAACGCGGCAGCCAGCATTCTCAAGACTAGTCGCGCGAATCCCACGTCAACGCCAAAAAAAGCGCAGGTTCGTGAAGAACCTGCGCCCAACAAGCCGCAGCTGAGCGCTTGGTGGTTCAGTTCACCAACTTGGCGTCGATGGTGTCCAGGTAGCGCTGTTCGCATTCCTTGATGATGCGCACGGCCTCGGCCGGTTCGAAGAAGCCGTTCACCTTGCAGGTGCCGGGCTTCTTGAGATCCTTGTAGTGCTCCCAGTAGTACTGGGTTTCCTTCACCCACTGCGCACCGAGCTGGGTGTAGCTGGTGATGTGGTCCATTCGCTTGTCGTCCGCCAGCACGGCGATCACCTTGTCGTCCACCTCACCACCATCATCGAAGGTCATGATGCCGATGATGCGGGCCTCCACCAGGGAGCCGGGCACCAGGGGTTCGGTCACGCCCACGATCTCGATGTCGAGGGGATCACCGTCCTCGTCCCAGGTGCGGGGGATGCAGCCGTAGGCAAAGGGGTAGGCCAGGGAGGAATAGCCCACGCGGTCGAGCTTGAGGTGGCCAGTCTCGGTGATCAGCTCGTACTTGTTGATCGTCATGGAGTTGAGCTCCACGATGGCGTTCAGACGCAACTCGGCTTCATCGGCGAAGGCCGGCAGCACGTGCAGCAGGTTGAGCATCGTGCGGCTCGGGGCGTGGTCGATGTTCGCCATACAGCGGGGTCCAAACGGCAGGGGGGCATCTTACGGAGCGCCATTCCGGCCCCCTTCACGGCACGGCCTAGGGGGCCACACCCGTACCATCGCCTCGGCCAGCTGGGCGCTGATTCAGATACCCGAGGACATAGGAGGGGCAGTAGCCAAACAGGCCCTCCAGTCAGTTCAATCGGGCATGCAGACAGTCTGACCAGCCGCACCGCCTGGGTTCTAAGGCCTGAGACGGGGAAGACAGGGCGCATGGGCAGACTTGGTTCAGCTCCTACTGGAAAGCTCGGCCACCTTCGTACGGAGGTACGCCAGGAAGGGCTGGGCGCTGAGGGGGGAGCCAGAGACTTTCTCGACGAGCTCTTCGGCGTTGACCGAGCGGCCGAGCGGCCAAACGGTCTTACCGAGCCAGTCTTGGAGCTGGAGCTCGTCTCCGGCGCTGATCAGGGCCTGGATAGAACCATTTTCCTGCTCAAAGGTCTCGGAAATCTGGGCGCCAATGAGGTGCCCAAGTGCATAAGAAGGGAAATAACCCATAAGTCCTTCTGCCCAATGAATATCTTGAAGACACCCCTCCGTGTCTGTTGGAGGCTGGATTCCCAGCAGATCCTGCATCCGTTGGTTCCACTGCTTGGGTAAGTCTTCAACGGGCATGTCTTGCTCGAGCAGGGCTAGCTCCATTTCAAAGCGCAGCACGATGTGGAGGCAGTAGCTGAGCTCATCGGCTTCCACCCGGATCAGACCCGGCTGGAGTGGATTGAGGGCGCGCCAGAAACCGAACGCACCGCCCCAGGGATCGCGGTCCAGGCCAGAGCAAAAACGGGGATGCCAGCGCTCGGCAAAGGCGCGGCTACGGGCTACACGGCACTCCCAGAACAGGGACTGTGATTCGTGCACCCCCATCGACGTGGCATCGCCGAGGGGCCAGGGGAAGTAGTAGTCATCAGTGCGGGGCAGGCCCTGCTCATAGAGCGAATGGCCCCACTCGTGGGCCGTGGCCAGAAAGGCCGAAAGCGGCTGACCCGGCACCACTCTTGTGGTGATGCGGTAGTCGTGGGGCCCCACGGTGCAGGAGAAGGGGTGCGCCGAGCGCGAACGCTGGCAGCGCGCCGGGTCGTAGCCCCAGCTGTCGAGGAGTTCGCTGCAGAGCTGCTCCTGCAGGGTCTCGGGCAGATCGATGGCCGCTGGTTGGGGGGTGCTGGTGGCCATCACCTGCTCCAATAGCGCCGGCAACTCGGCCTTAAGGGGAGTGAAGAGCTCCTCCAGTCGGGCTTTGCTGATGTCCGGCTCAAAGGGTTGGGCCAGGATTTCCCAGGGGCTGCGCTGCACCGGTTCGGCAGCGGCGAGCTGGCTGGCCTGCTGACGGCGCAGGGCGATCAGCTCCTTGAGGACAGGAGCAAAGGCCGAAAAGTCATTGCGAGCGCGGGCGTCCTGCCAGACGGCATTGCCGCGCGACTGGGCCTTAGCCAGGGCACTCACCAGGGCCGGATCGAGGCAGCGCTGGCGTTTCAGCTCAAAGCCCAGTAACAGCAAGTTGCGGCGCTGCTCGAGCGAGGACTCGGCGTTGAGCTCAGCATCAGCTGCAGCCACCAGATCCGCATACTCCGCACTGCTCTGTCGTTCGTGCAGCTGGCGGGCCAATAGCGCCAGCTGTTCACCTCGCCAGGCCGCACCGGCACCCGGCATCACCGTGTTCTGGTCGTAGTAGAGGGCGCTACTGATCGAGCCAAGCAGGCGGGTGTGGTGCAGGTGCTTGTGCAGTTGAGCAAAGGCTGAACCCTCTGCAGGCATGGGTTGGGGAAACCGGTGGCGCCAGCATGGCGCCACGGCGATAGGCACAGCTGACGCTGGTGACACGAAGCCAGATGGGGACTCTGCAGGCCCAGAGGCAGCATTCCCCGCCAACCGCTACGGCTGACGCCAACCGAGCTGAGGTGGGTGGCGCAGGGAAGGCATCAGCTTGAGGGGGAGAAGCCCTGATCTTGGAGTGCGCGACTGCGCGGCGGTTTGATCCAGAAGCCTCAAGACCGCGGCAAGAATTTTTTCTCACCCCGCTAAAGGCCGCCGTCCTGCTGGCCGAGGAGGGCAACAAGCAGGCTCTTGCCGACAAAACCGATGCCACTTGCTGGGACGCCGCTCGCCAACATGGGGACAGCCGCGATCCCACCGTCTTTCTGAACCCCTTCTGTCCGTTCACCACGGCCAAGGTGCTGGCCCTCAAGGTCACCGTGCTACTGCTGCTCACCCTGCTGATCAAGGCCAAGATCCGCATCACCGCCTTCTCAGCGCTGGCCATCGTGGCCGGTGGGGCAACGCTCTACGCCACCCAGCAACGCCAACCGGCGGCAGCCTGAGCCGGCACCATGGCCGTTGAAGTTGCCCTGGCCATGCTGCAGCGGGAGGGCCGCTGGTTGATGCAGCTTCGCGGTGAGGGGCTCCAGATACACCTGGGGCTGAACGCGGGCGCATCTTCAGCTCAAAACACATCGCTCGCATCCAGGCTGCCCGCGGCGATGGCCGTCAGCAACTGGCGATGATCGTGTTCGGCCTGATCGGCATGGGTGATCGCCTGCTCGAGAACCATGGCGGCAAATGCCTTGCCCTTCTCCAGATGGGCGGCAAGGGCCCGGCAGTTGCCCGACCGGGCATGGGCTTTGGCCAGGGTCCAGGCGCAGAGCTTGCCGTAGTCCTTCAGGGCAGTGGCATCCAGGCAGCTCACATCCACCGAGCCCTTCCAGTCACGCAGCTGGCGCCAATAGAAGTGATCGCCGCTGGGATTCGTTGTCCAACCCAGGAAAGCGTCGCTGGCGGTTTGCATCAGGCGCTGTCCCTGCACCACCCGCTCCCCCTGGTGGGTAGGGGCAGCGCCGTTGAGATGGGGGGCAAGCACCGAGGGTTCCGCCTGTTTGCTCTGTAGCAGCAGCACCTCATCGGGGTCGTCACCGACAAACAGGCCGATGGCGCAGCGGGTGCCCACCGATCCCACGCCCACGGCCTTGAGCGCCGCATCCACGAGCCGGAAACGGGCAAGCAGGTGGCGCATCTCCGGGCGAATGCTGTGCCGATAGGAGCTGTAGGCATGGTCCGCCCAGCTCCGCCAGCCCATCTGGCCAAGCCATTGCTGGTCCAGCTGGGACAAGCGCCAGATCAGTGGAGGGTCGTGGCGGAAGAGCAGGCCCCCGGCCCCATCGGATTCGCACAATTTGCGAACGCCCTGGCGGCTATTGCGGCGACGGGCCGCCGCGGTGACGTCCCGGAGATGATTCTTGAGGCACCCGTCATGGCGCTCATCCAGCAGGCGTTCGAGGTCCAGCCGCGCCACCCACATCTGCAACAGGGGCATGGCGGCGAACTCGGCCATGGCTTTGGCATAGGCCCGCAGACTGCGGCGGCAGATCTTCTCCTGCTGAGAACTGCTGAGTCCGAGGCTGCGGGCGGCCAGCACCAGGCTGGCCGCCAACCGCTGCAAATCCCACTCGAACGGGCCGGGGTAGGTCTCGTCGAAGTCGGTGATATCGAACAGCAGGCTGCGCTCAGGCGAGGCGTAGAAGCCGAAATTGAGCAGGTGGGCATCACCGCAGAGCTGCACCATCAGCCCTGAATGGGGCTGGCGGGCCAGATCGGCGGCCATCACAGCTGCAGCGCCGCGAAAGAAGGCAAAGGGGCTTTGGGCCATGCGGCTGTGGCGCACCGGCACTAGCCAGGGCAGGCGTTGCGCTTCCTGCTGCTGCAGCAGTGGCATCACATCGCGTGAATCTGCGAGGCTCACAGCTGGCACAAAGGCCCTCGGACGGCGTCCCCCAGACTGGCCAGAGTTGGGCGCAGGCACAACAGGGGGGGCAGAGCAGTGAGCCACACCCCTGGCCACCTAGGCCTCGAGCTCCGCCTGAACATCGGGACGAATCAGGCAGGGAGTTAGGGGAAGACTGACGCACAACAGGGCATAACCCTGGGCGATTTGCGCATCATCCAGAAACGTCTGATCGTCCTGATTGACCTGGCCGGCGAGAAGCCTCCCCACGCAGGTGGAGCAAGATCCGGAGCGGCAGGAAAACGGCAGGGCCACGCCTGCACGCTCAGCAGCATCGAGGATGAATTCCTCGGAATGACAGGGAAAGGAGCGCCCATCCTCCAAAGTGATGAGATGGGTCATGGAGAGGCGGACACGTTGACTTCCGAGCCACTTCAATCTGACCACTGAAGGCCCACACCTTCATGCCGCATCACCGCTCTGCCGCAGGCCTGCAGCGCGATCGCAGCAGGGCCCAGATGGAGCGAGGGGTGAGGGGCAAGACTCGCACGACTTGGCTTGACAGAACCTGATCAACGCCTGGATGGTGGGCGATTCGCGTGGAGCCCGTGCTCGCCAACGCCATCCCCACCATCGGGAGCGTCATCGTTCCCTTCCTGTTCAAGCTTGTGGGGGCCATCGCCCTCTGGATCGTGGGGGGCTGGCTGATCCAGCTCTCCATGCGGATCCTGCGCCGCAGCCTGGTGCACAGCAGCCTGGACACCACAGTGATCAGCTATCTGCTGAATGTGCTTGGTGCCGTGCTGCGGGTGATCCTGGTGGTAGCGATCCTGGGCTTCTTCGGCATCCAAACCGCCAGCTTCGCCGCCCTACTGGCCGGGGCTGGCGTGGCCATTGGCGCCGCCTGGAGCGGCATGCTCGGCAATTTCGCTGCCGGTGTCTTTCTGCAGATTTTCCGCCCATTCAGCGTCGGTGACTTAATCACAGCTGGTGGGGTCACCGGCACAGTAGAAGAAATCGGCATGTTTGTCTCCTCGATCAAATCTGGTGACAACGTGCGCAACATTGTTCCCAACGGAAAACTCTTCGGCGACACCATCCAGAACTTCTCAGTCCACCCATTCCGCCGGGTGGACCTGGTCGCCCAGCTGGACAACACAGCCGACCTGCAGCAGGCCATCACACTGCTCAAAGCTGGCCTGACCCAAGTGCCCAACCAGTACCCGGCCATGGCCGCCGATGTGGAGATCCTTGAGTTCACCGAGCGCGGCCCCAAACTTGCCGTTCGCCCGTACAGCCACACCGCCAACTACTGGCAGGTTTATTTCGACACCAACCGCATGATTGCTGATGTGCTGGGCAGCAATGGCTTCCCGGTTCCCAGCATCCCCGTGGCCGTGACCCCGTCCGGCGACTCCGCGATCCCAAAGATGTTGCTCGATCGCGCCGTCTGATCGCCTCAGAACTGCCGAACGACCCACCAACCGTTCGGCCACCAACCCATGCTCGGGATGCCCACAGCCCTGCCCTTCGGGACGGACCTGTCGGCGCCCGTCTGCCCAACTTCGGCTGGACAACGGGTAGGGGGGTGGTGCGCTGCCCCCCTCACTCCGAACGCCATTGCCACCCATGCGCCGCAGATGAGCTGCTCGCCCGGGTTACAGCAGACGTAGGTGATGGGATGAGTCTTTCATCGTGATGCCTCTGGAATGAATGCGATTCCGGTTACGACCACCTGCTACGCCGATCGCATCGCGGTTCTCCAGCAGATGCTGAACAGCTACCTCAAGCAGTCGAGCAGCGGCGAATGCACACCTGAATTTCTCGACCTCCTGGAAGGCCAGATCCAACCGATCTACGCCGCCATCTGGGCAATGCATGCTGAAACCGAACACGACTGATCTGGGCCCCATCGTGAGCCACCTGTAGCCAATCAGCCCAGATGCAGCTAGAGATGGAATACCGCCGAGGTCAGGTGACGGCCATCAGCACCTGACTGATCCAAGCCGGCGGCAATGGGCACCTGCATGGGTTGCACCATTCCTCACACCCCCCGCCCCGGCTAGCCGGGGCTTTTGTGCAGAGGGCCACCAATAGCCACTCAGCGATCGGTCTTGCTGACGATGTCGAACTCGTAGGCGCCACGCTGCTTGAGGTAGCTCTCAATCGCATCGACAACAACACGGCCAAACGGCTTGTCTTCCATCAGGCTCAGCATTTTCAGGGCCCGATGGGTCTCGTCCTTGACCTGAACAGTCAGTCTCCTCATTGCGACCACCAATATGAAACTTATCATACAAATTGGGGTGCCATTTCACCGGCCACTGCTGCGGCAGAAAAGCAGAACAGCAGCAAGACGTTTTGCCACGTCGATAGGCCATCAAAAAGAATGAAATGCAGACCAGATCCGCCACCCTGTCAACGGCTTAGACATGACCAATCAACGCGACGTTGACTGTTAAAACCCAACCGAAGCGGCCAGCGCAAACGGCGCGGGCGACTACCGCGGTGATGCCGCAGCCTCGCCTCAAGCGGGGACTGGCGGGGGGTTCGTGGCACAGGCTGATGGCACCACGCGAGGGAGCCCCATGGAGAACACCAACTGGGAGATCGGCATCAACGCCGACACCCTGGACGACCTGCTGGCCGGCCAGACAGCACCCATGACCCTCTGGTTCTTGGCGGGCTACCTCAAGGGCCTCAGCGATGGAGGTGATCTCCAGGCCGGCGACCAGCGGATGACCATCGAGCCCGATGGCGACGGGAGCTGGCGGCTGCGCTCCACAGCCTTAGGGCAGCAGGAGGAGTTGCGATGAGAAGCTGAAGGCACGTCACGGTCGGTCTGCCCATGGCCCTGTCCAGCGAATCGCTGCTCCACGCACTCCGGTGGCGCTACGCCACCAAGCTGTTCGACCCGGCCAGGCCAATCCCCTCAGACACCTGGGCCAGCCTGGAGGAGTGCATGCGCTTAACCGCCTCCTCCTACGGCCTGCAACCCTGGAAGTTCCTGGTGATCACTGATCCCGTCATCCGAGCGGAGCTGCGGCCCCACTCCTGGAACCAGTCGCAGATCACCGAATGCTCCCATCTGGTGGTGATGCTGAACAAGCGCAGCATCACGCCCAGCGATGCCGATCGGCTGATCCAGTCCATGGCCACGGCAAGAGGATTGGAGAGCAGTGCCCTCGACGGCTACCGGAACATGATCCAGGTGGATCTGATCGATGGCCCCCGTAGCCAAGCGATTGCTAAGTGGGCTTCCAATCAGGTGTACATCGCCCTGGGCAACCTGATGACCGCCGCCGCCCTGCTGGAGGTGGACACCTGCGCCATTGAGGGCTTTACCCCGGCCGAATACGACAGAATCCTTAAGCTGGAGACCAGCGCTTACCAGAGTTGTGTGGTGTGTGCCTGCGGCTATCGCAGCAGCGATGACAAGTACGCCAGCCTCGCCAAAGTGCGCTATGCCAGTTCTGATCTGATTGAGCACCGCTGATGACGCGCCCGGCGCTGACCGTGAAGCTGCAGATCGCCGCGGCCTTCTTCGTGCCACTGCTGGCTCTTGGCCTCTGGCTGAACGCGAAGGGCTTCTGGTAACAGCGATGCAGGCCCTTCGATCAGCGCGGCACCTGGCCTTGGGATTGGGGCTCCTGGGCTGGTTGTTGAGCGGCTGCAGCACCAGCAGCCGCGATGCCCTCCGGGGCAGGATCTTTGTGGCGATCGGAGCCTCCTACAGCGATCGACTCAGCCCCACGGTGATCCAGGAGCGCATCAGCCAGACCAAACAACTGATCAAGAGTTTCCAGGCCCTGCACCCGGAGGTGGAGGCGGAGATCAATGTGTTCAGCGAAGGTGACCTGCAGCAAGCCATCGCCAGGCGCAACGCCACGGGGCTAGGACCCGATCTGATCTTTCTCGATGGGATGACCGCCCACATCCTGGCTCGGGCTGGCGTAGTGCGGCCCATGCGGTTTCCCCAGAGCACCACCGATCAGATTGAGCCTGCCAGCTTTGGTCGGCTGCGCTTGAACAACGGCTCCGTCGCCGGTTTACCGCTGCTGCTGGAGCCGCAGATTGCCTGCTTCAACCA
This sequence comes from Synechococcus sp. HJ21-Hayes, assembly GCF_024345835.1. GTDB lineage: Bacteria > Cyanobacteriota > Cyanobacteriia > PCC-6307 > Cyanobiaceae > Vulcanococcus. Next base: position 219,040 of record NZ_JAGQBW010000002.1, read on the forward strand.
GGCACGCCTGGCCCAGAGTCCGAGCACCCTGCAGAGCCTGCTGGAACTGGCGGAAACCGGCATCGAGATTGGCTTCTCCCTGGATTACGGCGGTCTCTACTGGACGGCTGGCCCCCTCGGGGCCGCGCCGGCCTTGAAGGCCGTGGCCTTGGGCCAACCCGTCACCCCAGCGCAACACCGGCAGATTCGCTACTGGCTGAAGTGGATCCAAACTGCCAATCTGCTGCAGCACATCAACTACTACGGACTAGAAGAAGACCTGGTGCAGGGCCTGATGCAGGGCCGGCTCGATTGGATTCCCTGCCACAGCAACACGCTGGTGCGGCTGCGCCAGAAGTTGGGACAACGGCTGGCCGTGGCTCCACTACCGGGAGACTTTGCCGGACCCGCCACGCCGATCACCCGGGAGCGGGTGTGGGCCTTTGGCGTGAACTCCAGTGCTAATCAGCGCCGCATTGCTGAGGCCTTCGCCACGTTCACTGTGAACCCGCTGATTCAACGAAGCCTCACCATCTCCATCCAGAACCAGCTGCCGGTGAATCGCCACGTGCCACCGCCCGTGGCCAGCTCCGCCGTGCTGGAGGCCATGGTGACCTCAGAGCAGCAGGGGCAAGTCAGCGAAGAGATCGTGAAGCTGATTCCACCTCACGATCAACGGCGACGGCAAATCACGCAGTTGATGATGCGACTGGTGTTCGGGGAGATCAGCCCAGATCAAGCCACCGATGCACTGATCAAGAAGCTCGGCGATGGAATAGGGAAATGATTCAGCTCGTTGATCAGATTGTGGGTTGGCTGGGTTATCTACAGCGCCCGAATGTAGTGCTGCAGCTGCTGGTGGTGCTGCTCCCGGCCCTCGCGGGCTGGCAACTGGATCGCCTCCGTGCCCTCAACCAGAGATGGAAACGCTGGATGCCGCTGGTGATCGGGGTGCTTGTGGCCGCAGCCATCGGCACCTTGGCGGCCCTGGGCCAACCCTGCGGGCTGGCCTTCGTGCTCTCGATGTTGCTGCTGGGCTGGTTGGGGCTCAATCTTCTGCACAAGCCACTCGAACGGGTGATCGCGCCCGCCAGCCTCCACCTGCTGGAGACACGCCTGATCAAGCCCGTCTACGTCCTGATGGCAGGGCTGATCCTGCTCAACCTGGTGGACAACATTCAAGACCTGGCCGTGATTCAGCTGGGGGAGTGGTTTTCCACCCCCGTGAATCTGGGCAATCTGTTTGAGGCAGCCCTGTTTGTGTACCTGCTGGTGATCGGCTCAAGCCCTCCCGCCCAGGGACTGGCCTGGCTGGCCCAGGAGGCCCTGGGCATGAGTGATGGCAGCCGACGTGCCCTGGCCCTGATGATCCGCTACGTGGTGGTGGGAATTGGCATCCTCTGGGCCCTGGATCATGTGGGCTTCAACCCCACGGCGATCCTGGCCATCGCCGGGGGTCTCTCAGTGGGCCTGGGGTTCGGCATCAAGGAGGTGTTCTCCAACTTCGTGAGTGGCCTGTGGCTGCTGTTCGAGGGATCGGTGCGCCCCGGGGAAGTGCTGTTCATCGATGGCGATCCCTGCGAGGTGCGCAGCCTGGGTCTGCGGGCGGCGCTGCTCTGGCGCGACCGCGACAACGCCGAGCTGGTGATCCCCAATCAGACCTTTTTCACCATGACCACCACCACCTATACGGGCAGCGATCGCATGCGCCGCAGCCAGGTGCTGGTGGGGGCCGCCTATCGCCACCACCCGGATGCAGTGATAGCCCTGCTGGAAGCCACAGCCCGCAGCACGCCGCGGGTGCTGCAGAACCCAGCCCCCAAAGCGCTGATGCTCAGTTACGACGAGTCCTCTATCCAGTACGCCCTGCGCTTCTGGATTGAGAATCCGATGAACAACGTGGGAATCTGCAGTGATGTGAACCGCGCCATCTGGCAGGCGTTTGAGCAGGCAGGCATCGAGATGCCCTTCCCCCAACGGGTGATCCACCAGGCCTGATGCCACGCAGGCTCAGCAGCAGCTGGCGGGAGCACCCCCAGTGGCTTCAGAGCCATTGGCCGCATCAAACGGGATGGAGCTGCCGCAACCCTCGAACAGGCCGTAGTGGTGATCAAACGAGCCAATGGCCTCGACATGGGGCGCGAAGCGGCTCTCCAGCAACATCCGATAGGTGTTGCCACACACCGGAAACACCCGGCCCGCCTCGATGCTGTGGTGTTTATCGAAGGGCAGCAGCGTGGGGTACTCAGGGATGGTGCCCCGATAGATCACCGCCTGGCCGTGGTCCTCACAGGCATCCTCCAACGCGGCGATGTTGAACAAGCGATAGGTGGCGGAGAAGAAGCGGGCTTCGCCCACCAGCGACGCCAGGGCCGGTTCGGTGATGGCCAGCGGCCGATCACTCACCAGCCGCGGATCGGCGAAGCCGGCGGCGCGGGCCAGGCGCAGGAAATCGTTCCAGTAGAGGGCTCCGCCGAGGCATTCGCCGTAGAGCACCGGGTGGCGACGCACCGCCTCGGGCAGGCGTCGATCGGCGTAGACATCAGAAAAGTAGAACTCGCCGCCCGGCTTCAGCAGACGCTGCACCCCCCGCAGCACCGCCGGCTTATCGGTGGAGAGATTGAGCACGCAGTTGCTCACGATCACATCGAAGCTGCCGGGGTCTAGGTCCAGCTGCTCTAGGCACTCGATCGTGCCCTCCAGAAAGCGCACATTGGCGGTGCCGAACTGCTCGGCGTGGAAGGCCTGGTACTGGCGGGCCACGGCCAACTGCTCGGGGGTCATGTCCACACCCACCACCTCGCCGCTGGCTCCCACCAACTGGGCCAGCAGGTAAACATCGCGGCCTGAGCCACTGCCCAGATCAAGGATGCGGCAGCCCTCCAGCAGGGGAGGGCACACCAGGCCACAGCCGTAGTAGCGGCTGCTCACCTCAGGATGCACCTTGGCCAGCAGCGGCTTCAGCCAGGCCGGCACGGCATCCGCATCGCAGCAGGCACTGGTTTTGAGATCAGCCGTGCCCTGCAGCTCCTGGCCGTAATAGGCCTGCACCAGCTCCTGCATCACCGATCCCAGCCCTGTCCTGACTGGACTGTAGGAATCGGGCAGGGACGCACGAGCTACCCAGCCCGCAACAAGAACGCCGTGGCCTGCTGGGGCCACTGCACCACCACCAACAGCTCCCGGGGCGTGCGCGCAAACCCCTTCTGCGACAGGGCCGCGAATTCGGCCAGGTTGTCGTGGGTCACGAGGGGATGGCGATCCTGCACCTGCTCCCAGGCGGCACGGAAGGGTTCGCCCTGCTCCGCCAAACACTGGGCTCTGGCCTGCTCCAGGGCCATGCCGCCCTGACGCAGCCGTACAAAGGCATCCAGCTCGGGCGGCAAGTGCTCGAGCCACTGGCTGAGCTCCCCCACGGACACGATGCGGCTGGGATGGGAGCTGCCCGGGCTGAGCAGCACGGCGTTGCACTGCAGGGTCCAGCAGCTGTCCTGCAGCAAGCCCTGGCCGGCCATGGCCAGCACCGGGCGATGGGCCTCGGCCAGTTGCTGGTGTTGAGCCTTGAGGTTGTCCACGGTTAGCGATTGGGATCCTGCACATCCTCAAGGGAGGGGCCAAAGGAACGCCCACCGGCCGCGGGCGCCCATAGCCCCGGCTGCCCCGGCAGGGGCGTGAGCCAGGCGCTGACGCGCTCGCCCGCCTGGAGCAGCGGGATCGGGCTGGGCCCAACCCAGCCCCCGGGCCGCGGGGGAGCCACGGGATAGCGCAGCTCGATGGTGTCGCCAGGGCGCAAGCGCAGCGGCGATCGCTGCCGGTGAATCGCCAGCACCACACCACGCACCTGGAGCTGCTCGCCCCTGGCCACAGCCCGCAACACCTGCAACTCCAGCCGCAGCGGCGCCCGGCGTTGCTCCTCGGCGTAGACCCACGGCGGCAACTCCGCACGGGCGGGCTGCAGGGCGGTCAGGAGCAACGCCACGAGTCCAGCGCTCGCGCTACGCGGAAACTGGTTCTTAGATTTCTGAGCCTGAGACTCCATTCCTCCATGTTCGACGCCTTCACCAAAGTGGTAGCCCAAGCCGACGCCCGCGGCGAATTCCTGAACGCCGGCCAACTCGATGCCCTGGCCGCCATGGTGGCGGAGAGCAACAAGCGCATGGACACGGTGAACCGCATCACCTCCAACGCCTCGCGCATCGTGACCAACGCGGCCCGCGACCTGTTCGACCAGCAGCCCGCCCTGATCGCCCCCGGTGGCAACGCCTACACCCACCGCCGCATGGCTGCCTGCCTGCGAGACATGGAGATCATCCTGCGCTACGTGACTTACGCGATCTTCACTGGCGACGCTTCGGTGCTGGAAGATCGTTGCCTGAATGGCCTGCGCGAAACCTATCTGGCCCTGGGCGTTCCTGGCGCGTCCGTGGCCGAAGGCGTGCGCAAGATGAAGGATGCCGCCATTGCGATCGCCAACGACCGCAATGGCATCACCCAAGGCGATTGCTCCGCCCTGATGAGCGAAGTGGGCACCTACTTCGACCGGGCTGCTGCCGCGGTTGCCTGATCCAGGCTGAGCTCCAGATCTTCAGGCCTGCCGAAGCCCCGCTTGATCGGGGTCTTCAGGCAGGCCTTTCCATTGGAGCGCCGTACGGCGAGCCCAGAGCAGCAGCGGGTAGAGCCGCTGAGCCCGCGGTGACGCGGCAAACAACTGCCCCAACAGGCCAAGTAAGGGATCACTGGGGTTCATCCGGCTACAGATGCAGGCAATCGCCTCCGCTCCGTGCAGGGTGCGCGGGCCATCGATCAGCACCGCTCCCCTGGCCAGATCAAACCCCTGCCTCTTCAGTTCAGCGCACAGGGCGTGATCGGCACGGCCATCCCGAATCTCCAGGCCCTCGATCCCGCCAGCCAACTCAGTCCGCAGGGCGAAAACGCGGCAGAAGGGGCAGCCACCGTCGTAGACGAGGATCACAAGCTGTAGCCGGCGCCATGCCCAACCATCCTGATCGGCCCATGCTCCGCCTGCTGCTCAGCCTGGTGATGGTGGTGGTGCTGGTGGGCCTGCCGGGGCCTGCTTCGGCTGATCGCCAACCCAGCGGCGAGCAGTTTGTCTGTGATGGCGATCCGCTGGTGGCCCTGGCCAACAACGGCGCCGTGGATGCCACCGGCATCCCCAACCAGAGCGCCGGCACAGTGCCAGGGGCCTTCATCGTGCTGCAGTGGCGCGGTGTAACCCTGCAGCTGCCCCGCACCAACAACGCCGGCGTGCCCAGCTACAGCGATGGCCGCTGGTGGTGGAGTGCCGAGGATCTCAACCACCCAACCTTCCAGCAACGCCGCAGTGATGTGGAGCATTACGTCTGCGAACGCCTGCCATGAGGCAGAGCTCTAGCCCGCTGTGAGGGCTTGTTGGAGCTGGGCCAGCCGCTTGGCATTCACCCCCAGATCGGAATCACCGAGGCGCGACACGGAACGTGCCTGCAACACGCCGTGGGCCTGGTCGGCGTAGAGCTCCAGATCGTCCACAAAGCCGAACAGGGCACTGGTGGCCGTGGCATGCAGGTAGCTATCGATCTGCTTCACCACATCGGTACGGGGTGTCGCCGCGACCACCGGCACCAGCGCCTGCAGGGCAGCCTGGGCATCAGCCACTGGCCAATCGGCGCGGGCGCAGTGGGCGGGAGCGGGGCAGGGGGCGAGGGAACCGTTCTGCACGCCGAGGTCGGCGGGCACAGGCCCCACGAAGTGAAACAGCGCCAGGGTGAGCACCAACAAGCAGTGCTGGAGAACGGTTGTCATAGCCCGGGGGACGTGGAGGGAGAGCTTGGTATGGCCGTGGCTGGCGACGGACTGATCGACTCCTCCATGCCCAGATCAATCTCGCCGATCCAGAGCACCAGGCCGGCCACACAGGCCAGGGCAGCCAGCAGCAGCAACCAATGACGTCGATCCATGGCTAAGGAGCTCCCAGATAGGGATCCAGAAAGCTGAGCGGCCTGGCCATGGTGGCCGAGAAACCGAGCATGCCGCGGTCGCGATAGCTGTAGAGCAGCGTGTCATCCGCCTCCAGCAGGAAGGTGCCGCCCCGCTGGGTGAGGAAGTCGTCGCGGGGCACATACGTGCGCCAGTTCGCCAGCACTTCGGCCATGTTGCGCAGGCGCACGGTGGCCAGCTCAAAGGGCCGCTGGAAGCCTTCGCCACCGGCCAGGGCGAACAGGGAACTGGCCAGGCGCTGGGGGGCCTGGCGATCCCCCGTGTAGCCCCGCAGCACTTCGGCGAGGGTGCCCGGCGATCCGATCCCCGCGCACATCAACAGCAGCCCGGGCCAGGCCCCGCCCGGGGTCTGCAGACCGCCATAGAGCCCCAGGGCGCGGTGCAGGTGGGGCTCCGCCTCCACCATCAGCCGGTCAGCCGGAAATCCGGTGAAGGCGCAGAAGCGATCACGGCCGGGGAGCTCACCGATCCCGATGGCCAGGGTGTCGATGCCGGCCGCCTCGAGCCGGGGCAGCACCGGGGCGAAGGCCTGGGCGTACTCGAGGCTGTCGAAGTCACCCAGCTGGGAGAACAGCAGCACAAGGCGCCGCCGGCCAGCCCCCATCCCTGGCACCTGGGCCAGGCGTTGCAGCAGCGGTTCGGGTGCGTTCATGCCAGCCAGTTAACGACCAACTGAGACACTGAGTCCACACGCAGACGGGTGCATGTCACGGGAGCAGCTCAAGGCGTTTCTGGCCAGGATGCAGAGCGACGCCGGCCTGAAACAACAGGTTCTCGCTGCAGCCACCGCCGACGACGTGGCCCAGATCGCCCTCAAGCTCGGCTTTGAATTCTCCGGCGATGAGTTGCTGCGGGCCTCCGGCCAAAAGTTCGACCGCGTGACCGTGCGCAAGAATGACATCCCAGGCGAATATAATTAGGCGGCAGCAATTCTTCCTATCTCGCCGCCGCCACCGAAGCTGATGGTAACGGCCCCGACTGCAATGACTCTGACTGCAACGACTCCGATGACATCGCCACATACTGCAGCTGCTGCTCCACCTGGTCCCGCACACAGGCCTGATAATCGATGAAGTGCTCGTTGAGCATCAGCAACCAGAGATAGTCGTTCAGCACCTGGGGATGCTGCAGAGCAATCTGCACCAGGTGAAGCCAGAACCGCCAGCGGGTTTCACGCACCACCCCCTGACGCCAACAGATGATTAACAGGCCCCGCAATAGCCCCGCAGAGCGACCACCAGCGCGAAAGGTTCGAGGCCTGCCGCGGGCGAGTTTGCAGCTGTAGTGATACACCCGCTCCAGGTAGGGAATCGGCGCATAGAGATCGGAAAAGGCCTGCAGAAACTCGTCTGCGATCTCGGGCATGGGTCGCGATGGGATGAAATTCAGCAGGTGGGTCTGCACCCCTTCATCGAAGCCATCGGGATGCTGCAGTAGGCGCCGCTCCTTCGCCAGACGCTGCCAGAGGGCCGTATTGGGCAGCGCCTGCAGGATGCCAACCATGGCCAGCGGAATGCCCGTTTGCTCCACAAAGGCCACAATCCGTTCGCCCGCTCCGGGCTTCTCCCCATCAAAGCCAAGGATGAAGCCGGCCATCACCTCGAGGCCATGGGCGGTGATGCGATCCACCGCCTCGGCCAGGGAAGAACGGGTGTTTTGCCATTTCTGCGTCACCTGCAGGCTCGCTTCATCGGGCGTTTCAATGCCCAGGAACACACGATGGAAGCCACAGTTGGCCATGGCCTGCATCAACCCATCATCGTCCGCCAGATCAACAGAAGCCTCGGTGATGAAGGAAAAGGGAAAACCATGCGACTGCTGCCAAACAAGCAACCGCGGCAGCAAGAACTTCACATTGCGTTTATTGCCGATGAAATTGTCATCAACAAGCAGCACCTCACCACGCCAGCCCAATTCCCACAGCACGCGAAGCTCCTCAAGCAATTGCTGCGGCTCCTTAGTGCGGGGCTTACGGCCGTAGAGAACAATGATGTCGCAGAATTCACATTGAAAGGGACACCCCCTAGAAAACTGCACCGCCATCATGCTGTAAAGATCGCGCTCCAACAGATCGAAGCGGGGCACCGGTGAACAGCTGATATCCGGCTTCTCGCCAGCTGCGCTGAAGCGCCCCTGAGCATCTCCGCGTGCCAGGGCCTCGAGAAACAGTGGGATGGTGAGTTCGCCTTCATCAAGCACCAGGAAATCCACCTGCTCCAGTTCCGGTGCATCGGGTGTGGAGGTAGCGAACGGGCCGCCCACCGCCACCGGCAACTGGTGGCCCTTGGCCAGGCGGATCTGGTGCTGCAGATCCCGCTTCTGCACCAACATCGCTGAGGCGATCACCAGATCCGCCCAGGCCCACTCCTCCGGGCTCACAGGGCGGCTGTTGCAATCCACCAGCTTGAGCTCCCAGTGCTGCGGCAGCAACGCCGCCACCGTGATCAAACCGAGGGGCGGCAACAACACCTGGCGCCCCACCAGCTCCAGCACCCCATGGAAACTCCAGTAGGTCTTGGGGAACTGCGGATAGAGCAACAGGGCACGCATGCCGGCCAAGAACCCAGAGAGGTGGCTCTCTGACCCTGACCATCCAGGCCCTGGCCGCTCAACGTGGGGGAGGATCCCCAGCTGCTCTGCGGCGCCGCTGCCTCAGGGCTCCAAGGGGCTGAAACGCAGCGGCTCGTAGCGGGCCAGCGTTAACCGCCAAAGGCCATCAGCCTGCTGCCGCAGTTGATCGAGAAAGGCAGCGGTGTCGCCACTGGCGATCCACTGGGCCTTGAGGCGGGGAAGTTGCTCCTGCATCACCTCCTGGGGCAATTGCACCAGCAGCAGGCTCTGGTCGCCGGCACTGCGGCACAGGGCGCCCTGCTCATCACTGCGCTGCCAGAGGCGCACCAGCAACTCCAGGGCCAGGGTGCGGCCGTCGTCGCCGGGGTCAGCCCCCTCGGCCAAGGGCTGCTGCTGCGACTTGCCATTGATGGGCAGGGCCCGCTGGCCGCCCTGCTCCAGCAGGGCCAGACAGATCAGATAGGGCGCGTCAGCCATGGATCAGAGCAACGGGTGCCAATGGCACAGTGGCCCCTGACCCGCCCCGATGGCCAGGGCGTGGCGCAGCCCGCCATCCACATAGCCCTTGGCCGCCTGCACCGCCGGCAGCAACTCCAGGCCGCGGGCGCGGTGAGCCGTGATCGCCGCCGCCAGGGTGCAACCACTGCCATGGGTGTGGGGTGTATCCACGGCAGGGGAGCGCAACCACTGGCCCCGCTCGCCCGTGCGCAGGTAATCGCTGCCCTGCAGGCCAGACAGGCCACCACCCTTGATCAGCACCGCCGCCACCCCCAGATCCACCAGGGCCGCTGCGGCCTGCTCCACGTCATCCGCATCGGCAATGGAGCGGCCACTGAGCAACTGGGCCTCGTGGATGTTGGGGGTGATCAGCTCCGCCAGGGGCAGCAGCAGCTGGCGGTAGCCCTCGATGGCCTGGGGCTCCAGCAGCACCGCACCAGCGCGGGACACCATCACCGGATCAATCAGTTTTGGGATAGCCAGGCCCTGGAGCACTTCGGCGGTGGCCTCAATCAGGGAGCGGTTGAGCAGCATCCCAGTCTTGAGGGCCGCCACGGGCAGATCGGAGCACACCGCCGCGCACTGGGCTGTGAGGGCCGCCGCTGCCACGGCATCCACCCGGCTCACCCCACAGGTGTTCTGGGCGGTGATGCAGGTGATCGCGGAGCAGCCATGCACCTGCAGCGCCAGAAAGGTCTTGAGGTCGGCCTGAATGCCGGCACCACCGCCGGAATCGCTGCCGCCAATGGTGAGGGCAATGGCTGGCGTCATAACTGGGGCAAGGCAGGTTGCGGCGGCGGCCAGCTGCTGGGCAGGGGCTGGCGGGATCCTGGCCCCACCGCCGCCAGGGCTGCGGCCGTGCCCACCACCGCCAGCACCAGCCAGCCCAGGCGCACCCGGGGCCTGGCGCGAACCGGGCCGCGACCGCCGCGGGACTGCACCCCCTGCAGGGGCGTGCCGCAGCGGCCGCATACCATGCGGCCAGCCAGGCTGCGATCGGCCCGTACGGACCAGCTGCCGCAGTGGGGACAGGCCATGGCGCATGCAACTCGCAGGTAGGCCCATGTTGGCGAGCCCAGGCCAACGCCGGCCGTCGATCAGCCCGTGGGCGGGGCCGGGTGCAAGGAGTTGAGATCCAGCCCCTTGGTTTCGATCCGGCAGTACCAGGTAACGGCAGCCCCCAACAGCGAGCAGAGCGCGAGCAGCGGCAGCAACCTGTGCAGCCCCCAGTGGGCCAGGAACAGGGGGAACCCAAACGCCGCCAACACGGCCCCGAGCTTGCCGGCGGCGGCGGCAAGGCCGGCACCGAAGCCCCGCAGGGGCGTGGGAAACACCTCGCCGGCCAGCAGGTAAGTCTGGGCGTTGGGACCCAGGTTGGTCATGAACTGGAACAGCACAAAGCCCGCCACGATCAGGGGCAGCTGCTGGTGGCTGGGGCTAGCCCCGGCAGCGGCCAGCAGCAGGCCCGCGGCACAACCGGCAAAGCCCAGGATCTGCAGCGGAATGCGGCCCCAGCGATCCGCCAGCCCCATCGCCACGCCAATCCCCACCAGAAAAGCCAGGTTGATCAGAGCAGTGCCACGGGCGGCCAGCAGATCGTTGTGAATCAGGGCGGCTTCGCTGGCATCCGGGGAGCCCAGGCCGAACGCCGCCGCCATGATCAAAGGCGTGAACAGGCCAATGCCGTAGGTGGAAACATCCTGCAGAAACCACGGCACGGCACTGAGGGTGGTGGCGCGCCGCAGCCTGGGCTGGAACAGTTGGCGCCAGGGAGCCTCAGGCTCAGGCGGCGGCATGGGCGCCGCAGGCTCCAGGCTCAGCTCCGAACGGTTAAGCAGCCGCGCCAACTGCCGCTCCGCCCCCTGCAGATCGCCGCGGCTCAACAGCCAGGGGCTGCTCTCCGGCAGGAACAGGCGTCCCAAGGCCACCAGCAGCACCGGCCATACGGGCAACAGATAAAAGAGGCGCCAGGTGCCCAGCTCCGGGCGCAGGCCCAGCAGCTGCGCCGCCAACGCGGTGCCCAACACGGCCCCCAGAGCCTGGCAACTGAAGGCCCCCAGCACCAGCCGGCCGCGCATCGCCACGGGGATACTCTCGGAAATCACCAGATGGGCAGCGGGATAGTCGGCCCCGAGGGCCAGCCCCACAACGCCGAGGCTGGCCGCAAAGCAGGCGCCGTTGGGGCTGAGGGCTGCCGCCACCAGGCCCACCACCAGCAGCAGCATCTCGGCGATGAACACCGGCCTGCGGCCGAGGCGATCGGCCAGCCCCCCAAGCCCCAGGGCCCCGATCAGGATCCCCACGAGAGGGGCCGCCGTGACCAGACCCCGATCCAGGGCGGTGAGCTGGAACTGTTCACTCACCAGGGGCAGGGCAATGCCCCCCATGAACACGATCAAGCCCTCAAAGAACTTGCCGGCGGTGGCCAGGGCCCACACCAGCCACTGCATCGACGACAGGGGCGAGCCCTCGATATGGGCCTGAACACTCCGCTGGTTCAAGGTTCGGCGGCTCCAGCCCAGCGCCAGAGGGCGAGCCCGCCACCACGGCCGCGAGCCGCCAGCCAGCCGGCCGGATCGCGGGCGATCAGGGCAAAGAAGGGCAGGCGACGTGGCTGGGGCTGGGGCAGAACCCGCTGCAACAAGAGCCGGCCGGCGAGCCTGAGCTCCAACCGCTCGAAGCTGAACTCCAGCAACGGCCTTCGGCCGCGCAGGTGGCCGCTGCCGGTGAAGCGGAGTTCCAGGGCGCCCAGGTTCACGGCATTGCAGAGCTGCAAAGCCTCGGAACCGGCAGCAGGAGCTGAAATCTCGAGCCGTGCCCCCACCCCCCGCAACAGCACCCCACTGAAGGCCGAGGGCACACTGCTGCCCTTGGGCCACACCTGATCGAGCCGCCAGACGCCCAGCAGAGCGGAGGGTTCCACCCCCGTGCCGTTCCGGCGGGCGGCCAGTTCGAGGGCCAGCAACTGGGACCCGCTGGGATCAGGCAACACCATTAAGACACCACGACCAAAGGAGCAACATCCTGCTCAGTTTTAGTCTCAACAGGGCAGAACCCGAGCACCAGCAGCATGCCGCAGCGATGCCTCAACACCATTGGCTGTCAGTTGCGCCTCAGCCAAGCGGCCTCGGTGCTGATCGCCCTCACGGTGGCCACGGCGAGCAGCCTCAACAGCAATCGCGACAACATTCTGCGCCACCACGAAGAGCAAATCAAACAAGACAGCGCAAGAATCCAACAGATCTACGACAACACCAAAAGACTGCCAATCCAGCAACGACGAGCAGCACTTGGTCGCATCCTGAAAGAGCTCGGCAGCCACGACCACGCCTACTGGATTAACACAGCAGATGGGGACACGATCCTACCCGAGAAAGGAAACAATCAAATTGAGCAGCAAACTCTAACAACCATCCGCAAAGCCTATACACAGCCGCGACCAAGTAGCAATTGGATAGCCGACACAAGCCAACTGAAACAGAGCCTCGACGAACGCGCGAAGATCGAGAGCAGAGAGTATGCCGTTTTTAACCACAGGCAACTCAGTTACTTCGCCTCACTCTGGGTCGCTCAAGACATCACAGAGCACATCAGGTTTCAGCAAGACCTTCTCAACTCTTCGATCATCACACTCCTCGGCTGCATCAGCCTGAGCCTCCTGACTTCTTCAATGCTCACACGACGGATCATTCAGCCGCTCCAGCAACTCTCCTCAGCCGCCGCCACAATTAACACCAGAAGTACAGATCACCTGAAACTCCCCACCACCACAAGCTCCAAGGAGGTGGGAGATCTCACCACAGCACTCAACAGCCTACTAGCTCGCCTCGAGAGCAGCCTTTCACAACAGCGAACCTTCACCCACTCCGTGAGCCATGAGCTGCGGGGGCCACTGATGATCCTGAACCTCTGCAACAGGCGATTAGCAAGGGAACTCGGTGAGTCTGCTGCCAACCATCGCGACACCCTCAAGATTCAACGACGCGAGCTCGTTCGCATGGAGCACATAGTGAACGACCTTCTCTCGATGTTCAAAGCTGGCGACGCCATCAACCAACAAGCCCTGGAACCCATCAATGTGGCAGCCCTACTGGACACCACGATCGAGAGCATCCGCCATGCCAGCCCCCATCCCATCGAACTGAACAGGGAAGCCAGCACCACACATGAGTCCAGGGCCTGGTGGGCCTTGGGCCACCAGGATCAGCTGGAGCAGGTGGTGGTCAATTTAATTGGCAACGCCCAGAAGTATTCCACCCACCAACAGCCCATCCGGGTTGATCTCAGGGCCAGGTGGAATCAGCTGGCCATCAGCATCGAGGATCGGGGCATTGGCATTTCAGCCTCGGATCAGGAGCACATCTTCGAGCCGTTCTTTCGAGGCAGCAACACCGGGGGGATCGAGGGCACGGGCCTGGGGCTGCCGGTGGTGAAGGCCTTGGTGGAGGCGATGGGCGGCTCGGTGCAGGTGTGGAGCGAGCCCCTCCACGGCACGCGCTTCACCATCGTGCTGCAGCGCCATTGGCCCAGCCCCTCAGGGCCGCTGCAGGGCCTGGCGCAGGGGGCCATTGGAAACCGGCGGTAGCGCCTGGTTCACCGGCACCAACCCCACACGGGCCTGCACCCGTTGCACGGCCCGCAGGTTCTGCTCCATGGCACCACCCGGGGCCAACAGCGTCACCTGCTCCTGCAGTGGTTGATAAACCAGGCCGCGCTGGACGGACCCAAACTCAGCCAGCGACAACCCCTGCCGGGCCGCCAACCAGGCATGGGCAGTGCGCGGCTCGCGCCGGGCATACGCATGGGCCGCGTGCCAGGCGCGCAGCAAGCGGGCCACCACAGCTGGATTCGAGGCCAGGAAGCTGCGATCCACCACCAACACATCCAGGATCTGGCCCGGGATGGCGCTGCTGTCAAACGCAACCCTGGCCTTGCCAGTGCGCAGGGCCCAGGCACTGAAGGGGGGATACATCGCCGCCGCCTGGATTGCCCCTCGGGCAAACCCAGCAGGCATGGCTTCAAGGGCCACATTCCGTAGGGTTACATCACTCAGCCGCAAGCCAACGCGCTCCAGGGCCTGCTGCACCAGAAACGGCCCCAGGGTGCTGGGGCTCACCGCCACAACCTGACCCTTCAGTGCCGCCAGGTTGGGAACATCGGCGGCCAGCAGTAACTGATCGGCACCATGGGACGCATTCACCACCAGCACCACCACCGGGCAGCGCTGCGGCAAGCGGGCGCAGAGATCCACCAGCTCCACCGTGGTGAGCTGGGCCACCTGCAGCCGCCCCCAGGCCAGATCTTGAACGATCAGCTGGGAGTCGCGGTAGCGGCGAGGTTCAATTCGGATTCCTTGCGCGCGATCCAACCCCTGGTGGGCAGCCAGGGACATGTACTCATAACCCGGCCAGGACGACACAGGCACCACCACAGGCCTGCGCCGGGACTCCATCCAGGCACCGACACCTACGCCGCCGGCAGCAAACAACGCCAACAGCAGCGCCAATTGCCAACGGAGCAGCGACGGCCAGCACCTCAACAGACGGATAACGGAGCGAGGGGGGGGTAGAGATTATCGGCAAGCACCAGAACTTCGCCAATCAGCTACAAGAATCTTAAAAGATTCACATAGCCTAATAGGGCCAATACCCATACAAGTCCGCCATGCAACAACCGCAAGCGGCCGCCATGCGCAACATGCACCCCCAAACTGCAACAACTCCGCCCTAATCTGAACCCATCATCCAGATTCGAGCGGCTCATGCACCTGCTCATTGTCGACGACAACGAGCAGCTGGCCCAGTGCCTGGCCCTGGAGCTGGAGAGCGAGGGCTTCAGCACTGAAACCGCCGCCAACGGGTCCGACTGCCTCCAACGCCTGCACCAGGATCGGGCAGACAACCACCACGCGCCTGCCATTGATGTCTTGATTCTGGACTGGGACCTACCCGACTTCTCAGGCCTCGAAATTTATAAACGACTACGCCGCAACGGATTCGATATCCCAACCCTCATGCTTTCGGGGCACGACCGCCTGGAAGATCGCGTCAACGCCCTCAACCTTGGACTGGATGACTATCTGATCAAGCCCTTCAGTTTTGATGAGCTGGTGGCGCGCATTCGCTCCATTGCCCGGCGCGGAGCTACTCGCATCACACCAGACAACAACCCTGAGAACCCCCTCAGCAGCCGCGAGCAGGAGGTGCTGAACCTGATAGCAGGTGGTCAAACCAATGCAGAAATCGCAGAGGCCCTATTTCTGTCACCGGAAACGATCAAGTCCCACGTGAAAACCATCCTGGTGAAGCTCCACGCCAAGGACCGAACACAAGCCCTGGTGGTGGCGCTCCAGGAGGGATTCGTGAGGGTTGCGAGCCCGAGATCCCAGGATCGCCAGGCTGATTGAGCCGAAGCTGGAGTTCAAGCGAGGCGCTCCATGAACTCCAGCTGGTACTGCCACTTCAGCGACTCAATCCCTGCTCCAACATGTAGGCCGCCAGATTGCTCATACTGCGGCCCTCCAGATCGGAGCGCTCATGGAGCATCTGATAGAGGCGATAGGGCACGGTGACGCTCAGGCGCATGGGGGAGCGCTGCATGAGCTCAAATCGAGACGTAGTGGTCGACACGGGGTAGATCATGCAGAGCCTCGAGGCATGGGTTGAAGGCCTTCTGATGCTGATCTGAGTCGTCTCAGAGGCATTCACCCCTGAGGGTGAACTGGGTTCCCTCTCGAGAGTGATGCGGTGGCCATCACGGGTGACCAGGCAGCCATCGCACTGAGAGAGCCGGGAACCCAGCATGGTGATCCCTTGCCGGCTTCCCTTGGCACCCCCACCCCTGGCCGTGCCGGTGCTCAGCCCTGAGCAGCGCCGCAAACTGGATGAATCCAGCGACGCCCTCTTCTACGCCCAGCCCCGCTTTGTGCAGCACCTGGATGGGGCCTTTCGCCAGCGGCTCACGGCCCTCTACCGGGAACGCCTGGCACCAGGCACAACGGTGCTGGATCTGATGAGCAGCTGGGTGAGCCATCTGCCCCCCGACCTCAGCTTCCACGCGGTGCTTGGCCATGGCATGAACGCCGCGGAACTGGAGGCGAATCCCCGCCTCAGCCGCCACTGGGTTCAGAACCTCAATGAGGAGCAAACCCTGCCCCTCGAGCCCAGCAGCGTGGATGCCGCCCTGATCGTGGCGGGCTGGCAGTACCTGCAGCAGCCCGAAGCCGTAGCGGTGGAGTTGCTGCGGGTGCTGCGGCCGGGCGGCCAACTGATCGTGGCCTTCTCCAACCGCATGTTCGCCACCAAGGCACCCCAGGCCTGGCTGGAGGGCAGCGACCGAGATCGCCTCAGCGGCGTGGCCAAGGTGCTGCTCTGCCAAGGCTGGGAGCTGGATCAACTGCTCAGCGAGGACACCACGGCCGCCGGGCCCCTGGGCTGGATCGGCGGCAAGGGCGATCCCTTCTTTGCCGTGATCGCCCGCAAACCAGCCGGCCGGGGCCATGGCTGAGGGGGCGGTGGCTGAGCTAGCCGTGATCGGTGCCGGCGTAGGGGGGTGCGCCCTGGCGGCCCAGCTGCGCCGGCTGGGTTGGAGCGGTTCGGTACATCTGCTCGAAGCGGGCCGGGGCCCCGGTGGCCGTGCCGCCACCCGCCGCTCCCGCCGCGATGCCGGCCTGCACATCAATCACGGTGCTCCCCTGTTCAACTGCACGGGTTCCACGCCACCGGCCCTGCTGCAGCCCCTGCGGGAGGGGGGCTGGCTCGAGCCCTGGAGCGGAACCATCTGCTGCCTCGATGGCGAGGGCCGCATCGGTAGCGCCATCGGCGATGGCTTCAGCGATGGCAGCCTCTATCGCGGTCATGGCGGCATGGAGCAGCTCTGCTGCGGCCTGTTGCAGATCGCCACGGAAGCCACCCTGCACAGCGGTGCCCTGGTGCGGCAGCTGCAGCCCCTGCCCGGTGGCGGCTGGCGCTTGCTGGGCAACAACGACGAGCTGTTACTGGAGTGCCACTGGCTGGTGCTGAGTGGCACGCTGCTGGCCCACCCCCGGGGTCCGGCCCTGTTCGGCTGGCCGGAGGTGCCCCTGCAGGCTGCCGCGGCCCAGGCCAGCGACCCGCAGCTGCAGCGGGCCTGTGCCGCCCTGGCGGCCATCGACTCCCAGGCCAGCAGCAATCTGCTGTTGACCCTGCCGGCGGAGAGCGCCGGTCCCTGGCGAGCCCAACCCTTTCAACTGCTGCAATGCAACCCCGCCGCCCAGGCCCGCTGGGGCCTGCGGCGCGTGTCGATCCAGCCGCTAGAGGACGGACGCTGCGCCGTGGTGGCGGAATCCAGCACCAGCTTCGCTGCCGAGGCCCAGGGGATCTACGGATCCCGTTCCTCAGCGGCCCAGCTGCTGGGGGCACATGCCAATCCCCAGGCCGAAGACGCCGCGATGGACACCCTGGAGCAGGCCCTGCAGGCTGCCCTGGGGCTGCCAACGGCCGGGGCCGATCGCCAGCTGATGCGCTGGGGCGCCGCCTTCCCCCAGCCGCCGGGATTACCCCCAGAGCTCAGCCTCTGCGCCGCCAGCCAGATCGGCTTCTGCGGCGACGCCATCGCCGGGCCGGGTTTCGGGCGGGTCGAAGGGGCCCTGCGCAGCGCCGAGGCCCTGGCGGGCCAACTGCTGCTGCACCTGGGCAGCGAGCTCAGCTGAGCACCCGCAAATCCAGCTCGTCCAGCAGCGCCTTGTGGCGGGCCACCGGCACGAAGCTATGGGCGGCCATGGCCCCACTCACCGCCACAGGCGGCACGCCAATCCCCGGGAACGTGCCGGCCCCACAGAGCTGCAACCCCTCAATCGGCGTGGTTCCCGCCGGAAAGGGCGACTGATCCGCCCCTAATGCAGGGCCATAGCTCCCCTGGTGCACCCGCAGGTAGCGGCGGTGGGTCTTGGGGGTGCCCCGCAGTTCGAGTACGAGGCGCTCCGCCAGATCGGGCACCACCTGGGCAAACACCTGCTGGAACAGGCCGCAACGCTCCGCCTTGAGGGCCTCGTAGGCGGGGGTGCCGGGCTCGAGATCCCGCCACAGGGCCCAGGGTTCATTGGCGGGGGGGGGGGGGGGCAACCCCCGGTGGCCC
>NZ_JAGQBW010000020.1 GCF_024345835.1 Synechococcus sp. HJ21-Hayes
GGCGGGGGGGCCGGGCTCGAGATCCCGCCACAGGGCCCAGGGTTCATTGGCGGGGGTGTAGGCGTGCAACACCTGATGGCCCGGCGGCGCCAGGGCTGGATCCAGCAGCGAGGGCATCGAGAACACCGCCATGTTGCGCTCGGCGCCGATCCCGCGCTGCCAATCACCCACCCACACGTGGTGGATCGGCAGCGTCTCCAGGCCATCCCCGCGCAGGCCCACATGCCAGTGCAGAAAGCTGGCGCAGGCGGGGCTATCGGCCTTCTGCTGGCGCCAGCGCCGGGGCAGGGCCTCCGGCGGCAGCAGATCGAGGGTGTCCCACGGGCTGGCATTGCTGACCACCCCCTGGCGGGCCCATAGCTGCTCGCCGCTCTCCAGGCGAACGCCCACGGCACGCCCCCCCTCCACCAGGATCTCGGCCACCCCGGCACGGCAGCGCAGCTCGCCGCCATGGCGCTGCAGGCCGCGCACGAGGGCCTCGGCCACCGCCGCACTGCCCCCCACGGGGTAGTCGAGGGCGGCATCGGGCTCGAACCACTCGCCGAACAGGGTGGCCATGGCGGCGGCGCTGGTCTGATCCATCGGCAGGCCGGAGATCAGAAACGACAGCATCTCCACCCAGTGGAGCAGGAAGGGATCCCGGAGGTGCTTGCGGGCCATGGGCCCGAAGGCACCGCCCAAGGCCGCCAGCCGTGGAGCATGGCGCAGCAGCGCCGCCGAACCCCGGGCCCCCAGGGCGCCGGCCATGCCCAGACCGGGACGCAGGGCCAGCAGGGGCAAGGCGGCCGTGGCCCGGCAGTAGGGCTCAAGCCAGCGCATGAAGGCCGCCCACTCCTCAGCAGCCGCAGATCCCCGCAGCCCCCGCAGCAACGCCAGGAACGGCTCAGCCCCCACCCCCAGGCGCAGCTGCCCCTCCGGCAGCAGCAGCCCCCACTCCCTGTAGGTGACCACGGGCACCGTTTCCCCCACGGCCCGCAGCACCTGGGCCAGGGGATTGGTGGAGGGCCATCGCCCCAGGCCACTCCAGAGGGAGGGGCCCGATTCGAACTGAAAGCCCCGGCGTTCAAACCCGTGGGCCGCGCCACCCGGCCGGTCGTGGGCTTCCAGCACCAGCACTTCCAGACCATGGCGCGCGGCGAGGGCCCCGCAACAGAGGCCCCCCAGGCCACTTCCCACCACAATCAGATCCGGGCTGCTCAAGCCTGTGCGTGCCAAACGCTCTCCCGATGATGGGCCGTTACCCCAGCGGCAGCCATGGATTGTCACGGCGCTGTTGGGGGCGTCGTGGCTAGGGAGGGAACACAACAACCGAGCGCAGCCCGATGCCGGCCTGGCTTTCGATCCTCCTGGTGATGGTGATCGTGGGCATCGCCCTCAACCCGAGCAGCGCAGAGTTCAGCTGGTTCCTGCGCTTGCGGCGTCCGGCCTGGCTCACGTTTGAGCGCTGGATCCCGTTGATCTGGCTGGCGATCTACGCCTGCTTTTATGGCTCAGCCCTGCTGACCTGGCGGGCGGGCGGGGGCAATGGCCTGATGGCGGGCTACCTGCTGCTGCTTGTGCTGGTGCAGAGCTACACCCTGGTGATCTGCAAGACCCGCAAACTGTCCAGCGGCACGGCCATTGGCCTGCTGGGCTGGCTGTGGGGGCTGGTGCTGGCGGGAGCGGTGCAGGGGGTGAACCACCAGGCCGCCCAACTGCTGATCCCCTACCTGCTGTGGAGCCCGGTCGGCACGCTGGTGACCTGGCAGATGCAGCGGATCAACCGCTGACCCGCCATCCGTGAGGAGCCATGAGCATCGATCCCTCCCCTGAGCCACGCAAGCGGCGCCCGGCTGGCTGCCACGGGGAGGCCAGTGGAGCCGGGGCCGATGGGGAGGGGGCCACGGTGGCCCTGCTGGGCATGCCCAACACCGGCAAATCCACCCTCTACAACCGCCTCACCGGTGGCCATGCCCACATCGCCAATTGGCCCGGGCTCACGGTGGAACTGCTGCGCGGGACCATGGCCAGCGATCGCCAGGGCCAGCGCTACACCCTTGTAGACCTGCCCGGCATCCACGACCTCACGGGCAGCAGCGAAGACGAGGCCGTGGTGCAGCGCTTCCTGCAGCACACGCCCCCCAGCCTGATCCTTCTGGTGCTCAATGCCAGTCAGATCAGCAGCCAACTGCGGCTGGCCCTGCAACTGCGGCAGCTGGACCTGCCCATGGTGGTGGCCCTGAACATGAGCGATGAGTCGCAGCGGCTGGGCGTAACGATCAACCATGGGCGCCTCAGCGCCGAGCTGGGCATCCCCGTGCTGCCCATCAGCGCCAAGCGCAACCAGGGCACCCGGGAGCTGGTGGCAGCGGTGCATCAGCCCAGCCGCCCGAACCCCTGGCCAACGCCCCCATCCATCGATGCCGAACAGGACAGGCTGTTGGCCGGCTGCGTGCAACAACCGCCACAACCCCTGAACCAGCACACCCAGCGCACCCGCAACGCCGATCGGCTGCTGCTGCACCCAGCGGGGGGCTTGCTGCTGTTTCTGGTGATCGTGCTGGCGATGTTCCAGCTGCTCTATGTGCTGGGGGCACCACTCCAGGATCTGCTAGCCAGCCTGCTCGACTGGATCGAGACCACACTGCTGGCACCGGGCCTCACCCTGCTCAAGGTTCCAGACGTTGTGCGTGGTTTTCTGCTGGATGGTGTGTGGATGGGTGTGGCCACGGTGGCCACCTTTTTACCCATCATTTTTCTCTTCTATCTCACCCTGGCGATTGTGGAGGATTCGGGCTATCTCCCCAGGGCCGCCTTCCTGATGGATGGCTTCATGCGCTGGCTGGGGCTGGATGGCCGTGCCTTCGTGCTGCAGGTGATGGGTTTTGGCTGCAATGTGCCCTCGATCCTGGGCACCCGCGTGATCCGGGATCGCAACATGCGCTTGCTGGCCATGCTGTGCATTCCATTTGCCCTCTGCCAAGCACGGCTCACGGTGTTCATCTTCATGGCCGGAGTGTTCTTTCCGCAACCGTGGTGGGCACCAGGGCTGGTGGTGTTTGGCTTTTACATGCTCAGTTTTGTGGCGGCAATCATCACCGGCCTTGTGTTCAAGCAAGCCCTGCCCAGCCGGGAGGCCTTGATTCTGGAACTGCCTCCCTATCGGGCGCCCAGTGTGGCAACGATTGTGCGCAGGGCCTGGATCGCCATGTTGAATTTCCTGGTCACCACCCGGGCATTCATTGTGCTGGGGGCGGCCATGATCTGGCTACTCACCAACCTACCGCCCGGAGCCCTGGAAGGCTCCGGACTCACGCTGGCTGATCGAATCGGCAACCTATTTCAACCACTGCTGGGGCCGATTGGCATGAATCCTGAGCTCACGGTGTCACTGTTTTTTGGATTCATCGCCAAGGAGATTCTGTTGGGCGCCATGGCCGTGATCTACAAGACAAGCTCAAGCCAGCTTGGTGGTGTGCTCCACACCGTGATCACCCCCCTGCAGGCCCTGAGTTTCATGACCTTCGTGCTGCTCTACACCCCCTGCCTGGGAACAGTGGCCGCGCAACTTCAGGAATCCAAGAGCCGCAACTTTGCCCTGCTCTCCCTGGGTTGGTCGCTCAGCCTGGCCTGGGTGATGGCCTTGATTGTGTATCAGGGAGGCCAACACCTCACCATCAGCTGAGCGGCATATTCCTGGCGGATCATGAACTCCACCATCCCGCAGGCCACGTGCAGGATTCCGCCGGGCTGGCCACGCCGCAGCACCAGCAGCTGCGCTCCAGGCTTTACACCCATGGCCTGCAATCGACTCCTGAGCAGCGGATCGGGGGGAAGAGATTCCACCTGGAAACAGGCACCCACCGCTGCCGCACTGAGGGGTAGGGAGCTGAGCTCTTCAGAGGGATCCACAACACCGCCGGCTACCAAGCCCTCCCCCACAGCCTCGCATCCCTACCTGGATCCGAAGCGCCACGGCCGTCACGGCAGCGCTGATCCCAATGGGCGACTTGGCACATGGCTCCACGGTTGGGATCGGGCAGGTAAGCGCATGGCCGATCTGATGATCCTCGCCGGCACCTGCGCCCTGGAATCGATGGGCCTACGAACCTTCGGCTTCGCTGGCGGCCGCGTGGACATCTGGCAACCGGAGGAAGACATCTACTGGGGCAACGAAACCACCTGGCTCGGCGATGGGCGCTACAGCGGCGATCGCCAGCTGGAACACCCGCTAGCGGCGGTGCAGATGGGGTTGATCCACGTGAACTCCGAGGGCCCGAACGGGGTGCCCGACCTGGTGGCCTCGGGGCGTGACGTGCGCGAGACCTTCGCGCGGATGGCCATGAACGACGAGGAAACCATGGCCCTCACCGCCGGCGGCCATACCTTCGGCAAGGCCCATGGCGCCGGCAGCGAAGAGTTGATGGGGCCGGCCGCCTGGTGGGCGACTTCGTGGCCGCCTGGGTGAAGGTGATGAACGCCGATCGCTTTGATCTGCAGCGTTGAAGGCCGCCAAGGGCGAGCCGGCCTCGCACCAGCAGGCCTGCGGGGCCGAGCTGCTGGAGCCCAACGCCATGGTCCTGGGCTCCACGAACGGCGAGCACCTCAAGAACCGCACGGTGCTGCTCAAGGCCTTCGATCAGCGGGGCTTTGTGTTCTTCACCACCTACAACAGCCGCAAAGAGATCGAACGACTGAACCCTGAAGCGGCGGGCGTGGCTGCTGTAGAGAGGCGCATCAGATCCAGGGCGAAGCGATCCACTCCAGCGGCAGCACCGATCCTTAGCAGGCCCTTTTCACTATGACCCGGTAGCCGACTCACTCTCGCCAACTCCGTCACGCCAACCCCCTCGCGATGAGCCGGCAACCTCCCCCTCTGCAACTGAGCGGTGCCCATGCCCTCAGTTCGGTAGCGCTGCAGGAGCAGCTGGCGGTGAACCTGGAGCGGGGCCTGAGCGCTGGCGAGGCCCTCGAGCGCCTGCACCGCTGCGGGGCCAATCGCCTCACAGCCCGGCAGGAACGCCCCCTCTGGCAGCAGTTTCTAGCCCAGTTCCATGCCCCCCTCCTCTACGCCCTGCTGATCACCGGCACGGTGAAGGCTCTCACCGGCTCGCTACGGGAAGCCGGGGTGATCTGGAGTGTCACGGTGATCAATGCGGTGATCGGTTTTGTGCAGGAAAGCCGGGCCGAGCGCTCGATCGGAGCCCTGGCCCAGGTGATCCGCTCCGAGAATGAGGTGTTGCGCGATGGCCAGCTGCAGCGCCTGGAGGCCCAGGACCTGGTGCCTGGCGATGTAGTGATCCTCTCCAGCGGAGATCGGGTGCCGGCAGACCTTCGTCTGCTGGCGGTGCGCAACCTCCAGGTGGATGAATCAAGCCTCACCGGCGAATCGCTGCCGATAGCCAAGACCACCCAGCCGGATCCCGCCGAGGCCCCGTTGGCGGATCGCCAGGGCATGGCCCATGCCGGCAGCTTCGTCTCCACCGGGCAGGCACGTGGTGTGGTGGTGGCCACTGGCGATGCCACGGAACTGGGCAACCTGGCGTGCTCACTGCAGCAGGGGGCTCCCCTCAGCACCCCCCTCATCCGCAAGTTCAGCCGCTTCAGCCTCACAATCCTGAGGCTGGTATTGGGCCTGTCGATCGTTACGGCCGTGGTGGGCCTGGCCCGGGGCCGCAGTGGCGCGGAGATGTTCGATGCCGCCGTGGCGCTGGCGGTGAGTGCGATCCCGGAGGAATTGCCGGCCATCGTGACCATCACCCTGGCCATCGGCGTACGCCGCATGGCCCAACGCAACGCGATCATCCGCAAGCTGCCCGCCGTGGAAGCCCTGGGCAGCGCCACGGTGATCTGCTCCGACAAGACTGGCACCCTCACCCAGAACCGTATGGCGGTGCAGGAGCTCTATGCCGCCGGCCAAAGACTGCGGCTGGAGGCGTTGTGGCTCGATGGCCAGGCAGCCCATGGCTCAGCTCCCGATCCCCTCCAAAGCAACAAGGCCCTGCGCGAGCTGCTGCTCGCGGGCCTGCTATGCAGTGATGCCAGGCCCAGCGACGTTCACGAGGGCCTGGTGGGGGATCCCACCGAAACAGCCCTGCTGGCGGCGGCACAGCGAGCCGGGTTTGACTATGCCGAAGCGCACCGGCAGCACCCTCGCCGCGATGCCCTGCCCTTTGAGGCGGAACTGCAGGTGATGGCCACCCTGCATGGCAGTGAACGGATTGTGGTGAAAGGCTCGCTGGAAGGGGTGCTGCCCCGCTGCCGCTGGCAGTGCGGCAGCGACGGCGAACATGCCCCCCTCGATCCTGATGCGATCCGGGCTGCGGTGGACACGATGGCCGGCCAAGGAGAGCGCGTGCTGGCCTTTGCCATGGGCCAGGTCCCGCCCAACCAGTCGGCCCTGGTTCACCACCACATCGAGAGCAATCTCACCTTCCTTGGCCTGCAGGGCATGGCCGATCCGCCGCGGCCAGAAGCTACCCAGGCCGTAGCGGCTTGTCGAGCCGCCGGCATCGCCGTGAAAATGATCACCGGCGATCACATCCGCACGGCCACAGCGATCGCTCGGCAGATGGACATCGGACATCGGCCCACGCCCGTCTGCATCGATGGCCGAGGCCTGGAAGCGGTGGCAGCCGACGCGTTGAGCGACGTCGTGCTGGACACCGATGTGTTTGCCCGGATGGCTCCAGCGCAAAAACTGCAGCTGGTGCGCAGCCTTCAAGCCAGCGGTCAGATCGTTGCCATGACTGGCGATGGTGTCAACGATGCCCCCGCCCTGCGTCAAGCCGACATCGGCATCGCCATGGGGGCCGGTGGCACGGCCGTAGCCCGCGAAGCAGCCGCGATGGTGCTCACCGATGACAACTTCGCCGCTATCGCAGCGGCCGTGGAAGAGGGACGGGGTGTCGCCCTCAACCTGCACCGTGCCATGGCCTTCTGCCTACCGGTGAATGGGGGCGAATCCTTCACCATCCTGATCAGTGCCCTGATGGGACTGGTGCTGCCGATCACGGCGTTGCAGGTGCTCTGGCTCAACATGGTGAACTCCCTCACCATGTCGCTACCGCTGGCCTTTGAACCGAAGGCCTGCGGGCTGATGGCCATGCCGCCGCAGCGGCCAGATCGGCCCCTGCTCAATCGTCCGCTGGTACAGCGGCTGCTGCTCGTGTCGGCCTTCAGCTGGGTGGTGATCTTCGCCACGTTCTTCTGGGCGGAAGCCCGCTACGGCGACCGTTCTATCTCCCGCACGATGGCCGTCCAGGCCCTGGTGCTGTCGCGGGTCACCTACCTCCTCAGCCTCAGCGAGGTGAGTCAGCACCTCCCCTGGGCCTGGGGGAGGCTGGCCACTGCCCTCTGGCGATCCCCTGCCTTGATGCTCGGCCTGGGCGCCGCCCTGCTCCTGCAGGTGCTGTTCAGCCAGTGGGAGCCGATGAACACGTTCTTCGGCACCGCACCGCTGAGCCTGGCGCAGTGGTGGCAGTGCTCCCTGGCGATCCCGCTGATGATCCCGGTGGCCCGAGCGGCGAACCGCATCGATTCCCTGGTGCCGATCGTGGCCGGCATGCCCTGGAACAAGGTGACCGTCTGATTGGCCCTAACGGCTGGCAATCACCGCCCGATCGATCTCGCGGCCGTTCTTGTCCCAAGCCACCAAACTCAGCTGACGCGGACCGGCCTCAATCTCAGCAAAGCTGAACACACTGGCCGCCTTGGCCGTCTGGGCCGTGGCAATCACTGGCCGCAAGCTGGCGCCGCCGCCACCCACCACCAGATAGGTGATGCCATCGATGGGCTTGCTGCGCTCGTAGTTGTGCTCGTGGCCATTGATGTAGAGCTGCACACCGTGCTGGCGCATCAACGCACTCAACTTGGCCTTCAGGCCGGGGTCGTTGCCATACAGGCCAGAGGAGTAGATGGGGTGGTGACCCACCACCACCTTCCAGGGGGCGGTGCTGGTGGCCAGGGACGTGCGCAGCCAGCTGAGCTGCCGCTGCCAATCAGCATTGCCGTTGGTGTCAAGCATGAAGAACGCCACATCACCGCGGCGCAGGGTGTAATAACGCCCCTTCATGCCAAAGGGCTTGTAAGCCACTTGGGGGTTGCCATTGGCCGTGCGGATATCGTGGTTGCCGAGCACCGCATGGAAAGGAACCCCGGCGGCCAGCAGCTCGGCATAGGGCTTAAGGAAGGTGGCCTCAATCAGGGCCATGTCGCCGGAGGGGTAGATGTTGTCGCCCCCCAGCACCACCAGGTCCACCGGACGGCGGCGATGCACCGCAGCCATCTGTCCCCCCAGGGCCCGTTGGTTGCCATCCCCGCTGCCCGTATCGGCCACCGCCAGAAAACGGGTGGCACCACGGCCCGAGGCAGGGAGCTGCGGCGGGGGCAATGGCTGGGGCCTGGTCTGCGCCCGAACCGAGGCCGCCGCAGCGGCAAGCGCCGCTGGCAAGAGCCGGAGCAAGAGGCGGCGCCGCAAAACCGGAGATCTCCAACAGCAGCCCCAGCTTGGCGCAGCTGCTCCACACGATGGGCTCAGCTGGAGCCAGCCTCTTTCACCTCCTGGCCAGGAATCACCAGCAGGCGGCGATGGGGTTGATGGCCGAAATGCTCCCGGGCCAGGGCCAGCAGTGCCGCCTCCCCCAGGGCCTTGTCGTCACCACCCACCACCCCCACCAGCCGCTCCAGCAACTCCGGGTGGTGGGGGTGGAGATGGCGCAGCAGCACCTGGCGCATGTCGCTCTCGCCGGTGCCGTGACCCACCAGCAGCACCGCATCGGCACTGGCCATGGCCTCGGTGATCCGCGACAGGTAGTCATGATCCAGCGGGGCCCGCTGACCCGCCATGTCGCGGTCATGGCGGTGGGTGAGGTTCTGCTCAGTGCCCCACATCCCATGGGGCCGCAGTTGGGCATGCTCCACCGCGTCGCCCTCCAGCAGGTAAGCCTCGGTGCAGCGGTGGCTCAGGTGCAACACCAAGCAGCGGCCGATGTCGCCGTGGGGCCCAGGCTTCTCCGGCTCGGGGTGATCCGGCGTAACGCCCACCTGCTGCAGCAGATGGCGACAGCGCAGCATCGCCTCGCCATCGAGATCGGCACGGCGCGTGCCACTGGCGGTATGCAACCAGGTTTCTTCGCCGCTGGGCCAGCGGATCCGCAACCGATGGCGATCGAGGGGCGTCACCTCGGCGCCAAGGCTGTGCATCAGGGCCTCCACCTGGGAGGTGCGCACCCCGTGCTGCAGCGGGTGGGCAAACAGGGCCTGCAACGTGCGTAGGTGCTGGCGCTTCATGGCAGCGTTGAAGGGCATGGTGCCCGGACGCTATGGAGACCATCCAGCGCCGAAGGGCCAGCGTGGGTGGATGCCGTGGGGCTACTGGAGATGCGCTTCAGCTTGCCGTCAAGTGCGCCACCACTGGGCCACCACCTCCGGTGTTCCATACCAGCGCGCACCAAAGGCACCGCCATGGGCCACACCGGGCAGCACCAGACACTCCGATCCGTGTAGACACGCTGAGGCCACCGGCACCAGGCCATCGCCAGGCCCAGCCTCACTACCACTGATGTTGCGGTAGCTGCTGGGGGCAAGGCGACGAGCCGTGGCAGAGCCATCGGCCAGCGGCAGGTCGCCGGCCACCGAGAGGTAGTGCACCTGTTCGGCGAAGCAGGCTCCGGGGTAGCGCCGATCCACCCACTGCCGCAGGGGTGTGGCCTTCAACGCCGTATGGGGACTGCCCAGCATCACCAGGCGATCGGCTAGGGCCTTGCCGTCGTAGCAGCGGCCTTGAAACGGTTGATCCGCCAAAAGCAACCGCAGCATCACCCCTCCCGAGCTGTGGCCGATCAGGGTCACCTTGCCGGTGGGCGAGAGGGCCGCCTGCTGCTGCAGCAGGGCGACGGTGCGATCCAGCAACCGCGCCCAGCCCCAGCCGCTCACCGTGAACAGCCAATCCATCCGACTGGCCGGAACCACCACCACGGGCTGCTGCACCTGCGCTGCAAGCCAGCGGCGCATGGGCTCATAGGCCTCGGGCGTGATCAGAAAACCACCCAGGATCACAATCGGTTGGGCGGCCATGGTTCGCTCTGCACGGGCATTCAGGTCTATGGTGGTGGCTACCGGTAGAAGCAGCGGCAACCAACAGCCTCTGCCGGAGTCAGCACCAGGGACTGCAGCCGATACGGTCCCGATTCGGAATCCCCAGGCACGGCCCTCTTCGGGCTCAGGCCAGCGTGATCCCACCAGGGAAGGCCACAGAACCAGTCCCGATTTGATCGACAGCAACGGCGTTGCTGCGGTGCCCGATCCATATTCCATCCGAGCAGAAACCATGCAACGACACATCGCCTCCAAGCGCCCCAAGCCCAACAGCGGCCAGATCAGCCCCACCAATCTGCGCAGCCACCAGGCCGCACCCCCAGCCACGCCTCAGCCCACCTGGGAGGAACTCCTGGGTCAGCGCTGAGCTCCCCGTGGGCTCGCCCACACCGGGGGGCAGACGTCCACGAAAATCCCGATAGCGTTCGGCTAGTCAGTGGTCTGTGATGGCTCCGGAGCGGTTCTTTCTCGAGCTCACACCCCCTTCTGAGCTGTTGCGAGAAGCCCCCCATGTGGTGATCGTGGGTGGGGGGTTCGCCGGCCTCCAGGCGGCCCATGCCCTGGCCGGAAAAGCCGTACGCGTCACCCTGATCGACCGACGCAATTTCAACCTGTTCCAGCCCCTGCTCTATCAGGTGGCCACAGGGCTTGTGGCCCAGACCGATGTGGCCACCCCCCTGCGCCAGATGGTGGGGCAGGCCTCGAACCTGCAGATCCTGCTCGGGGAGGTGGACGACATCGACCCCACCAACCAGGAGGTGGTGTTCAACAACCGCCGCTACCGCTACGACCACCTGATCCTGGCGGCAGGGTCGGGCAGCAGCTATTTCGGCCACGACGACTGGCAGGAGCTCGCTCCGCCAATGAAAACCCTGGAGGATGCCCAGGTGATCCGCCACAAGATCATCAGTGCCCTCGAGGAGGCCGAACAAACCCCTGATCCGGAGCGCCGTCGGCTGCTGCAATCGGTGGTGGTGATCGGCGGTGGACCCACCGGCTGCGAACTGGCGGCTTCGCTGAACGACCTGATGCACCACATCGTGGAGCGCGAGTTCAAGCAGGTAGATCCCAACCAGTGCCGCGTCACCCTGGTGGACCCGGGCGACCGGGTGCTGCGGGCGATGGATCCCCAACTCTCGAAGGCGGCTGGCGATCACCTCAAGCGCAGCGGCGTGGAACTCCTCCTGGGAGGGCGGGTGAAAACCATCGAGGCCAACTCCGTGGTGGTGACCACCAGCGAAGGCGAGAGAACCCTGGAGGCCAGCACCATCTGCTGGACCGCCGGCGTGGCGCCCTCACCCCTGGGCAAGTTGCTGGCGGAGCGCACCGGCTGCAGCGTGGATCGCGGCGGCCGCGTGGTGGTGGGGCCCGATTTCTCCATCCCAGGCCATCGCGAAATCCGCGTAGTGGGAGATCTCTGCAGCTACAGCCACACCAACGACGGCAAACCCCTGCCGGGCATGGCTGGCCCCGCCGTGCAGATGGGCGGCTGGGTGGCGGAGGACATCCTGGCCAACCTTCAGGGGCGGGACCACAGCCCGTTCAGCTTCACCAATTTCGGCAGCATGGCCGTGGTGGGCCCCCTGTTTGCGGTGGCCGATCTGCGGGGATTGAAGGTGTGGGGCCCCCTCGGCTGGTTGCTGTGGGGCGTGGCTCACCTGGCCTTCATCCCGGCCAGCGAAAACCGGATCACCCTGCTCACCAAGTGGCTGTGGATGATCGCCACCCGGGAGCGGCCTGCCCTGTTGATCACGGAGCGGTAGGAGCGGCAAACAGCTCCCGCAGCGCGTGGTAGATGGACTTGGCCAACAGCAGCCGGCTCACATAGGCCGCCAGGGCCGCCGACACCAGCACACCCGGCAGCAACTGTTGATCCCCCGCTAGTCGCAGAGCGAAGACCACCGTCATCACCGGCAGTTGGGTGGCCCCGGCCAGGCCCGCCGCCATGCCCAGGGCCATGCCCAGGGGGCCCAGGCCAGCCAGATCGCCAAGCCCGCGGCCAAACACAGCCCCGAAAGCAAGGGAGGGATCGATCAAGCCCCCCGGGATCCCCGCACCGAGGGCCAGCACCGGGCCCAGCACCCGCACCACCAGGGTGAGCAGGCCGGAGCCCACCCCATCGAGGCCATCGCCGGCAATGATGTGGGTCATCAGCGCTTCGCCATCGCCGGTGCTGGTGCCACGGCTGAGCACCGCAAACAAACTGAGCAGTCCACCCAGGGCCAGGCCGATGCGCAGGGGATAACGGCGCACCTGGGGCTTGAGCCGTGCGGTCATCGCCAGCAGCAACCGGCCGAACAGGGCTCCAAGCAAACCGCCGGCCACACCGATCGGCACCGCCCAGAGCACCTGGATCAGCTCGATCGGCTCCACGCCCAGGATGCCGAGGGCAAATTCCGGCTGACCGGCCAGGTTGCTAAACGCTGCAGCCACCCCACACACCACCAACGCAGGCCACACCAACGAGGCCTGAAAGGACCTGGTGAGCTCCTCAGCTACAAACACCGCCCCCATCAAGGGGGTGTTGAACCCACCCGCCAGGCCGGCGCCGGCGGCCACCGCCAACAACTGCCCCTGGTTGAGCTCGGGCAGGAGAGCGGGGAAGCGACGGCGCAACCCCTCGGCCACCGAAGCACCCACCTGCACCACCGGGCCCTCCCGACCCATCGGCATCAGGGCCAGGGTGGCGATGCCCCAGAGGCCGAGCCGCTGGACCGTAGGCACAGGGCCCAGCAAGCTGCGGGCCTGGTCAGGGTCTTCGATGCTGGCCATGGTCTGGGGGATACCCGAGCCAGCACCGCGCTGCCAGGGGCCCGTCTGCAACCACAACACCAGCGGAGTCGCCAGTAGCGGTGAGCAGGCCAAGGCCACAGCCTGGGCCGACCAACGCTGGCCCGTGAAGGCGGGAAGCCGGCGAAGCAGCGCGTCCTGCCACTGGTCGAACAGGTTGAACGGCCAGCAGGCCAGACCCACCAGCAGGCCCAAAACGGCCAACTGGAGCAACTGCTTCAGGAGTGTTCGTGGACGCAGCACCTGCACTTCCCAGCCGTTTCGGCTTTCATGATGCCCACCAACCACGCCAATAAGCCTGAATTAGAGGGAACGGCGGTGAAAGCGACCGAGAATCAACGCAATCAAGATCGCCACATACAGCTGGCCGGCGATGGTGATCACCGCGGCCGCCACCTGACCCGAGACATTCGAAGGAGACAGCACGCCGGTGCCCACCGTGGTGAGCAAGCCAAAGGCAGCCACCATCAGCGCCGGGGCCATCGGCACAGGGTTGGCTAGGGTCGCGGCGAACGGAGGCAATGCCGAAGGGTCAAACGCCGTGGGATGCATCATCCAAAGGGCCGTGAGCAGCACCCCTCCCGCGATCCCCACCAACAGATAACCAGAGGCGGCTCCGAGCACCACGGCCACAGTGACGTATGGCTCACGAATCAGCGCTTTGACGGTGCGCACCACCGCCACCAGTAGAAACAACGTCCACACCACCATATGGGGCAGGGTCAGCAGCTGACCGAGGGCAGGATGAAATCGCAGGGCGCCATGCCATAGCAACTCAAACAGCACCGCCAGAGAGCCGAGGGCGATGATCAGGGGGCGCCCCGTCTTCAGCACGGAAAAGCGGCTCACGAACACCACTAGTGCCACAGCCAGGCCAATCAACTGTGCCGAGAGCAACCAGGGCATCTGATGGGCCAGGGGCAGAAGCAGCAGCAGCAACACCTCGCAACCGAGACTGATGCGATAACCGCGATGACGGTGACGCAGCTGCTGGAGCTGGGCTCGGCTGAATTTCACGACCTGCGAGGCCTCAGAGGCCCGGGCTGCTCTGCATGATGCCGCCATCCGCAAAGATGGTGGTAGCGGTGATGTAGCTGGCAGAGTCACTGGCCAGGAAGGCCACCAGCTTGGCGATCTCCTCGGGCTGGGCCATGCGTCCCATGGGGATCGCGGCGTTGAGCTTGGCCAGCAGCTCAGGGTTGTTCATGGTGGAGTCGTTGATGGGGGTGGCCACCGCGCCGGGGCCCACATTCACGATCGACACGCCATGGGGTGCGAGCTCCACACCGGCGGTGCGGGTGAGCATGCGCACACCCCCCTTGGCCACGCAGTAGGGGGTGTTGTTCGGCATGGGCCAGTCCTCGTGCACCGACGAGATGTTGATCACTCGGCCACCGCCACCTTGGGCGATCATCTGCTTGGCCGCGTACTGGGTGGCGAAGAACACACCCCGCAGGTTCACGTTCAACACCTTGTCGAAATCGTCGGGCGTGGTGTCGAGGATGGAGGTGCGCGTTTCAATGCCGGCGTTGTTCACCATCACATCGAGACGGCCATAACGGCTCACCGCCTCGTTGATCAGCCGCTGCAGATCCTCGAGCTTGCTCACATCCGCCTGCACGCCGATACAGGTCCCCCCCAGTTCGCCAATCTCCTCCTCGATCGCCTCGGTGGCTTCGGGATGGGATCGGTAGTCGATCACCACCTTGGCGCCAAGCCGGCCAATGGTTTCCACAATCGCCTTCCCGATGCCGCTGTTGCCACCGGTCACGATGATCACCTTGCCCTTAAGAAAATTGGAAAGGGTTTCAAGCGCGTAGGGGTTGATTGTGGTCATGGCTCAGCCAGGGGAGAGGGCTTATTGCGCGCACGCTAGTGGGCACCTGCCAGCCATGCCGCCATCTGCAACACCTGTGAATGGGAGACCCACACGCCAGCGGCACGTAATCCAGCCTGCGACCCATGACAGGGCGCTGACATCCGCCAGGAGATCCCTACGTTGAGCAGAGATCTCTGCAACGCCAATACCCCGATGAGCCCAGCCGTGATCCGTCGCGCCATCCACAGCGACCGCTTCCCAACACCAGTGGCCTCCTATAGCCAGGGTTTTCAGCACAACAACACACTGTTCATCACCGGGCAGTTGCCCGTCGACCCTGTCACCAACCTCAAAGTCGGCAACGGTGACATCACCGTGGAATCGCGTCAGGTGATGGAGAACATGCGGGCGGTGCTCGAGGAGGCGGGCTTCGGTTTTGAACATGTGGTGAGCGCCACGGTGTATCTCACCGACATCGACAAGCTCGACACCTTTGATGCGGTGTGGCAGGAGTACTTCCCGGACAACCAGGCCTATCCATCCCGGGCCGTGGTGCAGGTGGCAGCACTGGTGCTGGGCATCCAGCTGGAGATTTCCGCCATCGCCATCAAAGACTGACCCCCCTCTACCAACCATGCCTGATCCCTTCAGCCTGGCTCCGGCGCCGGAGTCCTATTGGCATCTCTGGACCGACGACCAGGGCATCAGTCGCCAGGAGCAATGCACGATCAGCTCCTTCGAGCTCGGCCAACTGGGCCCCGGCGATTCCCCGCAGTTCTCCCGCCCCCTGTTCGATCAGGGCAATGCCTTCGTGACCTACCTGCCCGTGGGCTGGACGGCCGACTGGCATGAGAACCACATCCCCAAATGGATCTACGTGCTGCGGGGGGCCTGGTCGGTGGAAAGCATGGATGGCCGCAAGGTGATCATGCGGGCTGGCGAGTATTCCTTCGGGGGCGACCAGGACTGCATCGCCACACCCGCGGGACAGCGAGGCCACCTCTCCGCCCAGGTGGGGGATGAACCCTGCGTGCAGCTGATCATTCAGCGCAACGACGAGGCCTGGCGGCGGGCACGGCCGGGGTTCTTCTCCTGAACACCACCAACTCCACAGCGATGGCCAGCACCCACCCCTCCCCCTGCACCGAGAGCTACGACCGGCGCTTTGAGCAGCTGGTGCTGTTCAACGCCGAGCTGGAGCTGCTCGCTGAGGGCTTCCGCTGGCTGGAGGGGCCGGTGTGGTTCGGCGACCACCAGTGCCTGCTGTTCAACGACATCCCCAACAACCGCACCCTGCGCTGGAACGAACAGCATGGGGTGAGCGTGTTCCGCGAGCCCTCGCAGTACGCCAACGGCCAAACCCGCGACCACCAGGGGCGGCTGATTCAGTGCCACCACCAGAGCCGCTGCGTCACCCGCCTGGAGCACGACGGCACCACCACCACCCTGGTGAGCCAGGCCGGGGGCCATCGGCTCAACGCCCCCAACGACGTGGTGGTGAAACGGGATGGTTCGATCTGGTTCAGCGATCCCCTCTACGGCCTGCTCAACGACTACGAAGGTGGCCGCCAGCACTCCGAGCAGCCCGCTGCGCTCTACCGCCTCGAGCCCCACACCGGGCAGGTGCAGGCGATGGCCACCGACTTCGACGGCCCCAATGGCCTGGCCTTCTCCCCCGACGAAAGCCTGCTCTATGTGGCGGAATCCGGGAGCGCCGGCGTGGCCAATCCGCGCCAGTACATCCGCCGCTTCCAGGTGAGCGCCGATGGCCGCAGCCTCAGCGGTGGCGAGCTATTTCACAAGATCAGCCCCGGCTGGGCCGATGGCTTCCGGGTGGATGAACAGGGCAACCTCTGGTGCGGCGCTGCCGATGGCGTCCACGTGGTTGCCTCTGACGGCACCCTGCTGGGCAAGGTGCTGGTGCCCAGGCGTGTGTCGAACCTCTGCTTCGGCGACCGCCACCACTGTCGCCTCTTTCTGTGCGCCTCCACGGCGCTTTACAGCCTGTTCACCAACACCCGCGGCGCCCAAACACCCTGAATCCCCATGGCCAACCCCCAACTCGAAGCCTTTCTCCAGCGCGTCAAGGGCGATGCGGATCTGCTGTCCCGCTTCAGCGCCTGCCCCCATCTCAATGCCATCGCCCAGCTCGGGGCGGAACTGGGCTACACGTTCACGGGAGTCGATCTGGTGACACACCAGGCCGAGGCCACCCTGCGGCTCAGCCAGGCCGACCTAGAGGCCGCCGCCGCTGGCGTGGAGCTGGAGGGTCACCTCTGGCTGATGAAGATCGTCTGGGGTTGAGGAGCCAGTCCCGATGCATCCCCAACAAACCCTCGATCTGAACGACGCCGCACTGGCCCTGCAGGCCAGCCGCGCCCATGCCGACAGCCACCAGGGGCTGGTGAGCGTTGCGGTGGTGGATGGTGGCGGCCATCTGCTGGCCTTCCAACGCCTGGACGGTGCCAGCATCTCCAGTGCTGAAACCGCGATCGCCAAGGCCCGCATGGCCGCCCTGTGCGGCAAGCCCACGGCGGAGATGGAAGCGAGCATCAATGGGCCCCGGCCAGGCCTGTTGCAGCTGGCAGTTCTGCTGCAGCAACCGTCTGCCGCCATGGCGGGCGGGCTGCCCCTGCTGATCGGCTCCAGCTGCATCGGAGCCATCGGCGTCTCCGGGATGACTCCGGAACTGGATGCCGCCATCGCCAGTGCAGGCCTGCAGGCCCTGCACAGCCAACCATGAATCTCCCCCACATCCGCAGCCTTGGCTTCACCACGGCCAATGCCGAGCAACTGGCGCACTTCTATGGCGCGAACCTGGGATGTCAGCCCGGCCGGACCCTCGCCATTGAGGGCGGCCGCTACGCGCAACTGATCGGCCTACCCGGTTCACGGCTGCTGCTCAAGCAGCTGCACCTGGGACAGGAACAGCTGGAACTCACCGAGGTGCAGGCCCTGGGCCCAGGCCTCCGGCCCGGCCGGCCCGTGCCCGGCGATTCCCTCAGCTGCGACCTGTGGTTCCAGCACATCTGCGTGGTGGTCGCCAACATGGACGAAGCGGCAGCGCCGCTCCAGGCCCGCGTGGCGGCGGGAACACTGAGGGCGATCTCCACAACCCCTCAGACCCTGCCGAGCTGGAACATCGCCGCTGCCGGCATTCAGGCCTACAAGGTGCATGACCCGGAAGGCCATTGCCTAGAGCTACTGCAGTTCCCACCTGACAAGGGCGACGCCCGCTGGCATCAGGCGGCCTCCTCGGCGAGCACACCCTTCCTGGGTATCGACCACAGCGCCATCGCCAATGCCGACACGCCGCGGAGCTGCCGGTTCTACGAAGGGCTGCTGGGGCTGCGGCTGGGGGGCGAGGGCGTCAACAGCGGCCCGGAACAAGACCAGCTCGATGGGCTGGACAACACCCAGGTGCTGATCACGTCCCACCGCTGCTCCCAGGGGGCTGGGGTTGAATGCCTGAACTACCAACAGCCCCAGGGGGGCCGCCCCCTGCCAGCCGATCAGACCGCGGCCGATCATGCCCACTGGCAGATTCGCCTTGAGGTGCGTGATCTCGATGCGATCAACTCCCAGCTGGAGGCCTACGGCGGCAGCCGGGTAAGCCCCGGCATCGTGGAGCTCGAGCCAGCCCAGGCGGAGCTGCTGGGCTTCAGCCGTGGCCTACAGGTGCGAGATCCGGATGGCCACCAACTGCAACTGGTGAGCCCCTGATCACAGGGAGGTGCAGGCCCAGGCAAACGCCCCTAATTTGCGGCCAGCTAGAGGCCTTGCAATGGAGATCACCGTGGTGGAGCTGCTGGTGCCAACGGCGCCGTCAACCCTGGCCCAGGCCGCCTTGTTGGTGCTGCGCCTGTTCCTGGGCATCGCCTTCATTCGCCACGGCTGGCCCAAACTGCGCAACCTGAAAACCTGGGCCACGGCGATGAACACGCCGGAATGGCTCTGTTTTCTCTCCGCAGCCTCCATGTGGGGGGCTGGGATTGCCCTGATTCCAGGACTGCTCACGCCCCTGGCCGCCCTCGCCATCCTCGTATCCATGGCCTACGCCATGGTGATCGAGATCAAGGCTGGCTTCCCCTGGTTTGCGCCGGATCCCTACCAGATTCCAGAGGGCGACTATGTGGGCCCCATGGGGATCGGCGAACCACCGAGCTGGGAGAAGGCCGCCATGTACGTGGTGATGTGCCTGGTCACCATGTTCTGCGGCGGTGGCCTGTTCTCCCTCGACAACCTGCTGATCGCTGATCTGCTCAGGCTGGCCCTGACTTGATGGAGCGGCGGCCGCTCAGCGGCCCAAGCGCTCCACAAGATGCTCACCAACGCGGATGGCATTGGCGATGGCGGTGAGTGAGGGGTTCACCGCTCCGATGCTGGGGAAGAAACTGGTGTCCACCACGTAGAGATTGTCGAGGTCGTGGCACTTGCAGTGGATGTCCAGCACGGAGCTGGCGGGATCCGTGCCAAAACGGCAGGTGCCGGCTTGGTGCCCCACAGCAGCGATTCCCATGGTGCTCTTGAAATAGATCTGGCGTTCCACCAGATGGTTCTTGAGATAGAGGTGATCCAAGACCGACACCAGCTTGTTGTTGAGCTTCGTGGCGGCCATCTGGTTGTTCGGGGTGTAGCTCAGATGAATCTGACCCTCCGCATTGATCGTGACACGGTTGTTGGGATCGGGAAGATCTTCGCTGGACACCCAGAAATCCAGGGCATGCTCGGCGATCTTGTCCATACTCCAGGTGGGCATGAAGAAGGTCTCCTGCGGCACATAGCCCTTCATGATCGAGCCATCTGTCTTGCCCGTCATCTGGATGTTCCCCATCGGATAGTCAAAGTCTTCCGAGCCGAAGTACCAGTCGTTGATGCACACCGTTTTCTGAAACACGGTGGTATTGGGCTCATGGGCCAGGGCCACCATGGCCTTGCTGTTGTGGAACATGTAGTTCCGCCCCACCTGATCTGAACTGTTGGCCAGGCCACGGGGATGCTTGTCGTTGGCCGACATCAACAGCAGCCGGGCGCTGTTAGCAGCGCCACAACTCACCACCACGATGTCCGCCGAGTAGCGCAGTGGCTCACCATCACGCTCCAACTCCACCGCCGTCACCGTGCGGCCGGAGGCATCAGTGATCAGCCGCTTCACCTGGGCGCGGGTAAGCAGGGACACGTTGGACGCCTGCAGCGCGGGGCGCATCGAGCACACCTCAGCATCACCTTTGGCATGCACCAGACAGGGGAAACCATCACAGCGGTTGCAGCGAATGCAGCGGCTGAAGGCTGGATTGATTTCATCGAGCATCACGCCGCAAGGCGCATGGCTGGGATGCAAGCCAATGGCGCGCAGATCATCCACCAATTTCTGCATCCGCGGTTCATGGGAAATCGGCGGATAGGGGAAGGGTGCTGAGCTAGGGGGATCCGTGGGGTCTTCCCCCCGCAGCCCATGCACATGGAAGAGCTGCTCGGCCCGCTGGTAATAGGGCTCGAAATCGCTGTAGCGCAGGGGCCAGGCCGGGGAGATGCCGTCATGGTGGTGCAGCTCTTCAAAATCCCGCTGCCGCAGACGGAAGTGGGCCGCGCCGTACATCTTGGTGGCGCCACCCACGAAGTAATGGCTACCGGGCTGAAACGGTTTGCCGTGCTGGTCAAACCAGGTGTCCTTCGACACATACCGGCCCTGCTGCATCACCGCATCGGCATCCCAGTTCTCGCGCTCACGGGGCAACCAATCGCCCCGTTCCAGCACGAGGATCTTCAGACCAGAAGGGGCCAACTGATGGGCCAGGCTGCCGCCGCCAGCACCGCTGCCGATGATCAACACATCAAAGTGAGTCTGCGCAGGAACCTGCAGCTGCTCAAGGGACGGGAGAGAGGCAACCATGGGCTCAGCTAGAGGCCGACACGTTGCCCACAAGCTAGACAGCGTTGCAGATTTTGGCTGCCTCAGGTAACGGGATAACGACTCAATTGATTGATCATTTTGCAAACCATGGCGCTCCAGCCCGTCTGATGACTGGCTCCCACACCGCGGCCGTTATCACCATGGAAATATTCGTTGAACTGAATCAGATCACGCCAATGGCGGTCAGATTGGAACAACTCCACATCACCATTGAAGGGGCGCTGTCCAGCGCCGTTGCGGCGGAACAAATTCACGAGCCGCTGCTCTAGCTGCAAGGAAGCGTCCCAGAGGGTGATCCACTGCCCTGAGCGGGTGGGGAACTCCACCATGAAGCTATCGCCGTAGTAGTGGCCAAACTTCTGCAGGGATTCAATCAATAGGAAATTGATCGGCATCCACACCGGGCCTCGCCAGTTGGAGTTACCGCCAAACATGGCAACCGGGCTGTCCGCAGGGCTGTAGGCCAGGGTCTGGGTCTGGGATCCTTCTGTAAAGGTGTAGGGATTGTCCTCATACACCTTGGAGAGGGCCCGGATGCCATAGGGAGAGAGGAACTCGTCTTCATCAAACAGCCGCTCGCAGATGCGCCTGAGCCGATCCTCCGGCACCAAAGAAAACAGCATTCGGTCGTTCCGCCATTGGCCGAGGTGATCCACCAACCAAGCGGGACGGGTGCGCTCATGCAGAAACCAGGCCAAGCTCTGGCGCACATCCAGGCAGGGCAAGCGCTTCACCGTATCCACATCAAAGCTGGCCACAGCCAGCAAGGGAATCAAACCGGAAACAGAACGACTGCGCAGATATTCCGTGCTGCCATCAGGGCGCTTGATCACGTCGTAGTAGAAGCCATCCTGCTCATCCCAGTTCACATAGCCACGGCTACCTGGGGTATTCAAGGTCAGGGCAAGCTGCACAAAATCATAAACAAAGCGCTCAGCGATATCGGCATATTCCGGCTCCTCCCGACTGAGCTCCACACTGATATTGAGGAGGTTGAGGCTGAGCGAGGCCATCCAGGAGGTGCCATCGCATTGCTCGATGTGGCTGCCATCAGCGAGGGGGTAGCGCCGATCAAACACAGCAATGTTGTCGAGGCCGAGGAATCCCCCTTCGAACACGTTGTCGCCGGAGCGATCATTGCGGTTGGCCCACCAACCGTATTCGAGGATCAACTTGCGCAAGGCAGAGCGCAGGAAGCCAAAATCGGGCTCTTCGCTGGTCTTGCGATCGATCTGAAAGATCCGCATGGCCGCCCAGGCCCCGATGGGGGGATTGGGATCGGACAGAGCCCACTCGTAGGCAGGGGTCTGGGCGTTGGGAGCCGTGTAGTGAGGGGAGCGCAGCAACATGCACTGCTCCTTCGCTGTGGCCGGATCGAACACCGCAAAGGCCACAGAGTGGAACATCAGGTCCCACTGGCAGAAGTAGGGATATTCCCAGGCATCGGGCATCGAGATCACATCATGGGCATGCAGCCGCTGCCACTGGGCGTTCTCAGTGAGCCAGCGCTGATGCGGTGGAGGCGGTGTGGTGGGATCCCCCGTCAGCCAACGCTGAACACTCCAGCCGTAATACTTCTTGCACCACAACAGCCCTGCGGCCCCAGAGTTGTGAAGCAGCCGATCATCCTCGGAGAGGTTGGGCACTCGCGACTCAAAAAAGTCGTGCCACTGCTGCTCACGGGTCGTGAAGAGCTGGTCAAACTCCTCGCCAAAGGCCTGGGCAGAAGCCTCGGATGCTGAGCCGGTGAGCCGTAACTCCAAGGTCCACTCCTCACCAGCGGCCAAGGTGCGCCTCAGCAGGCGCGCGGCCTTGGTACCGCGTTGCTGGGGATTGATGGCACCCTGGTCGCCATCAATCAGAAACCGGTGAAAGCCATCCTTCTGGAAGGGCTTCGCATTGGGCTCGCCAAACAACCGCTCGGTGTTGGTCTCGTTGTCGGTGAAAAGCCAGTCACCCTGCTCGCGGCAGGCCAAGCGATAGGCACCCAGACCACCGCCGGGATGGGCCAGCACCGCATCGCCTTCCAGCTGCAGGGGGGTCTCCTGCTCATCGGGGTAGCCCCAGCTCCAGGTGTTGCGCAGCCAGAGAGTGGGTAACAGGGTGAGTGGAGCCGCTTCGGGCCCGCGGTTCAGCACCCGGATGCGAATGGCAATGTCATCCGGGGAGGCCTTGGCGTACTCGATGAACACATCGAAGTAGCGGCTCTCATCAAAGATGCCCGTGTCCACCAGCTCATACTCGGGCTGATCGCGACCACGGCGTGCATTTTCAGCAATCAGCTGCTCGTCGGGAAAGCGCTGCTGGGGGTACTTGTAGAGCCCCCGCATGAAGCTATGGGTGGGGGTATTGGCGATGTGGAAGTAGTAGTCCTTGATGTCCTCGCCGTGGTTACCTTCGGGGTTACCCAGCCCATAGGGGCGTTCCTTCAGGATCGGGTCCACGCCATTCCAGAGGGCCACCGAAAAACACAGGCGGCACTGGTTGTCGCAGATGCCGAGCAGCCCGTCTTCACCCCAGCGATAAACCCGGGAACGCGCATGGTCGTGGGGGAAGGACACCCAGGCATTGCCATCGGCGGAATAGTCCTCCCGCACCGTGCCCCACTGGCGATCGGGCAGATAGCTGCCCCACAGATCCCAGGGCACCTGTTCGTGGTCACGCTCCGCCATACGGCGGAGTTCAGAACCCATGTCGTTCGTCACAGGGCCTCCAGGATGCGCTCGCCGATGCGCAGGGCGTTAGCGATCACCGTGAGGCCGATGCCCACACCTGGACAACTGGGGAACAGGCTGGCATCCGCGATGTAGAGGTTGGCCAGCTCATGGCTCTTGCCCTGGAGATCCACCACCGAGGTGGCGGGGTTGGAGCCCATGCGGCAGGTGCCGCACACACTGCCCAACACGGTGAGTGGTGCCTCGCCACGGGGATGGGTGGGGGCCGGTTTCACCACATGGGTGAGGGGGTCAGCCTCCACCTGCTTGAGGGTGTCAATCCAGCGATACACCAGGCGGTCGTGGGCCTCACGGTTGTTGGCCACAAAGTGAATCTCTAGGTGGTTGCCCCGCAGGGCTACCCGATTGTGGGGATCAGGCCGCATGGCACTCATCGCCCACCAGGCCACGGAACGGGAGGCCAGCTGCTCCAGCCCGAAAGTGGGCATGAGCTTGGTCACCAGCGACAACACCGGCGGGGATTCAGCAAACAGCGCGTCCTGAAGGACGCCGCCACCGCTGTGGATCGAGCCCAGCGGGAAACCCACGTTCTGATCGCCCCAGTAGTAGTCGGTGATGCCGAAGCTGCGGCCGTAGCGGCCGGAATTGGGGGCGGCAGCCAGCTGGATGATGGAGGTGAGCTGGGGCTTCATCAGGTTGCGACCCACCTGATCAGAGCCATTCGACAGACCACGGGCGTGATGGTCCGTAGCGGAGCGCAGCAGGATCTCGGCGCTGTTCACGGCACCGGCGGCCAGCACCACCACATGGGCACTGAACAGCCAGGCGTGGCCATCGATCTCCACCTCCACGGCCCGCACTTCGGTGCCGCTGGGATTCACGTGCATCCGCCGCACCTTGGCGCGCTCCCGCACGGTCACCGTGGCCACCTTGCGGGCCAGATCAACACCGAACAATTCGGCATCACCGGTGGGATCCAAGTGGGATTCCGACCAGCTCAGGGGCAGGTCGTAGGGATGGCTGCCATGGCGCTCGAGGGCCACGCGCAACTCCTGCATGAATGGCTCCACAGGCCGCGGACGGGCGGGGTAATCGCCGCTGCGGGGAGGCTCGGTGGGATCCACGCCAGCCACACCATGAACGCGGTAGAGCTGTTCAGCACGCTCGTAAAAGGGAGCCAGGTCGGCGTAGCTGATCTCCCAGCTGGGGGTCGTTCCGTCCTGCAGCTGCACACCGCTGAACTCCTGCTCACGCATGCGCTCCAACACGCCCCCCCAGATCTTGGTGTTGCCGCCGAGGGCATAGATCGTCTGCGGAGAGAAGGGATCGCCATCCGTGCCGAACCACTGCTCCCCGGGGTGATAGCGGTCCTTGCGGAACAGATCCACATCGGCCACGTTCTGATCCGCCAAGGGCATGGCACCGCCACGTTCCAACAGCAGCACGGTCTTGCCGGAGGAAGCCAACTGCCCAGCGAGGGTGCCACCGGCAGCGCCGCTGCCGATCACAATCACGTCGTAATGGTTGTCGTCGATGATCATGGTTGAGCTCCTGACATCAGGCCTGCCACACGTAGAGAAGGAGGAAGAGCACCACCCAGATCACATCCACGAAGTGCCAGAACAGAGAGGTGGCCTGAACGCCCTGTTCGCCGCCGTCGTAGTTGCCGGGGATGAAGGATTTGATCAGCATGATTCCCATCAACAGGATGCCCGTGGCCACATGCAAGCCATGGAAACCCGTGAGCAGGTAGAAGGTGCCGCCGAAGGTGCCTGAGGTGAAGCCGAACTTCAAGCCGCTCCACTCCACCGCCTGGCCATAGAGGAAATAGGCCCCCATGGCCATGGTGAGCAGCCAGAAGCCTCGGAACAGCCAGAGCTTCTCCTTGGCCTTGAAGTGCTCAGCCACCACTATGGCGCCGGAGCTGGAGAGCAACACCACGGTGTTGAGCAGCGGGGTGCGCCACTCGAGGCCATCCACACCAGCCGGCAGCCAGTTGAGGGCCGAGGTTTTGAGGATGGCGTAGCCACTGAAGAACGCCAGGAAGATGACGCTCTCAGAGCACAGAAAGATGATGAAGCCGGTGAGATTGTGCTTGGGATGCTCGCTATGCCCGTGGGCTGGAGCCGGGGTAGGGATCGCGCTGGTCATGCCGTTGCCTCCTGCAGCTCCAGACGCCGTTCAATCTCCTCCTGGTGTTCCACGAGCGGCTCACCGGAGCCATAGCCATAGGGACGGCTGATCACGGTGGGGACCTCATCCTCAAAGTTTTCCACCGGTGGGGGAGAGGGCAGCAACCACTCCAGACCGATGGCATTCCAAGGGTTATGGCCGGCCTTGGGTCCGCGAATCCAGGAGCTCAGCATGTTGAGCAGAAAGGGAATGATGGACACACCGAGCAGAAAGGCCCCCAGACTGGCGATCACGTTCCAGAAGGTGAACTCAGGGTCGTAACTGGACACCCGCCGGGGCATCCCCATCAGGCCGAGGGGATGCATGGGCAGGAAGTTGAGGTTCGCCCCCACGAAGGTAAGCAG
Organism: Synechococcus sp. HJ21-Hayes; assembly: GCF_024345835.1. GTDB lineage: Bacteria > Cyanobacteriota > Cyanobacteriia > PCC-6307 > Cyanobiaceae > Vulcanococcus. Next base: position 25,813 of record NZ_JAGQBW010000020.1, read on the forward strand.
ACAATGCAGTTTGCCGAGGCCCTCGTAGGGCATCCGACCCGTGAACTTGGGAAACCAGTGGTAGATGGCCGCAAAGATGCCCATCACCGCTGCGCCATAAATCACGTAGTGAAAATGTCCCACCACGAAATAGGTGTTGGACACGTGAATATCCACCGGAACCGTGGCCAGCATGATGCCGGTGATGCCGGCAAACACGAAATTAAACAAGCCCCCCAAGCAGAACAGCATCGGGGTTGTAAGCCGCAGCTTGCCTCCCCAGATCGTCCCCAGCCAGGCGAACACCTTCACGCCTGTGGGAACGGCGATCAGCATGGTGGTGCCCATGAACAGATCACGCATCCATTGGGATACGCCGCTTGGGAACATGTGGTGCACCCACACCACCAGCCCCAGACCCACAATGATGAAGGAGGCTAGGGCCACATAGACGTAGCCAAACAGTGGCTTGCGGCTGTAAACAGGAAAGATCTCGGAGAAGATTCCGAACACCGGCAGGATGATCACATACACGGCCGGATGAGAATAAAACCAGAAGAAGTGCTGATACAGCACCGGATCTCCACCGCCCTCGGCCCGATAGAAACTGGTGCCGAAACTGAGATCCATCAGCAGCATGATGGCGCCACCGGTGAGGGCAGGCAGACCGATCAACTGAAGGCTTTGTGCCGCCAAGGCCGTCCAGCAGAACACCGGCATGCGGAACAGGGTCATGCCCGGTGCGCGCATGCGCAGGATGGTGGTGACGAAATTCACCGCCCCCATGATCGAGGAGATGCCGGACAGGGCGACCGCCAAGATCCAGAGGAACTCGCCATTGATGAAGTGGCCGAGGGGGTTCTGAATGCTCACCGGTGGATAGGACCACCAACCCGCCGCCGCAGGACCGCCCGGCACAAAGAAACTGGATACCAGCAGTAGGGAGAACACGGGGACCAGCCAGAAGGCCGCTGTGTTAAGCCTCGGGAAGGCCATGTCGGGCGCGCCGATCATGGTGGGGATCAACAGGTTGTTCAGCCCGTTCAGCACCGGAAAGATGAACAGGAACAACATGATGGTTCCGTGCATCGTGTAGATGCCGTTGTACACCGTGCGATCCACCAGATCTGAGGCCGGCGTGATCAGTTCACCCCGGATGATCATGGCCAGAAAGCCACCCACCAGGAAATAGAAGAACGCCAGCACGATGTACTGAATGCCAATCACCTTGGCATCGGTGCTGAAGCCGAAATAACGGGACCAACCAGCGGGCGGTTTGGGATCGGCAGGGAAGGTGGCGCTGGTCATGGCTTCAGCCGTCGTGGGGGAGTGAAGGGGATCCGGGAACGTTCACCTGGGGCGGTGGAGCGGGCGGCACCGTGGCCCAGCCCGGGTTTTTCTGCTGCTGACGCTGGCTGAATTCCTCGCTGGCCAGGCTCAAGCCCGCTTGCAGGGGTTGGCCGGAGGCCTGTTTCAACCAGGCGGCATAATCGTCCTGGCTGTGCACCAGCACATCGGCCTGGTTGGCAGCGAACCAGGTGCCGCTGAACTGGGAATCCCGCAGGCGATAGCGACCTTCACGGGTGGGGGTGAGGCTGAAATCAATCGCCCTACCGGGAATCACATCCTGCTTCAAGCGGAAGGCGGGGATGTAAAAGCCGTGCAGCACGTCGTCGGAGGTAAGCCGGAAGGTCACCGGTTGGTCCACGGCCAGATGCAACTCCGTGGCAGACACGTTCCTCCCTGGATAGCGAAACTCCCAGGACCATTGCCTGGCAATGACTTCCACCTGCTCCGCAGGCAGGCGATCACCTGGATAGCCGCCCTGAATCTCCGTGGAGTTGTGGGCGTGAATGTGCTCCATCGGGCCCAGCACCCCCAGCGTGTGGTTCACCCGCATCGCATACACGGCAATGCCCATCACCAGCACAAAAGGAATGGCGGTCCAGATCACTTCGAGCTTGGTGTTGCCCTCGATCGGAACGGCATCACTGTCGTCGTATTTATCGGCGCGGTTGAACACCATCACCCAGAGCATCACCGACACCACAGCGGCAAACACAAAGGTGCCGAGGGCGGTTTCGAAGCTGAATAGGCCATCCACCAGTGGGGCGGCGTTGGAGGCCTGCACCGGTAGCCAGTGGTAAGCCTGCTGGCCCATCCAGTGGCTGAGCAGCACCAGCACGCCAACCCAGAGGGACACGCCCAGAACCGCTGAGCGGTTGATGGGTCGAGGCGAGGAGGTTGTCATGGTGAAGAATCTCCTCAGGGAAGGGCGGTATGCAGATCAGCCCCGGCCTGGAGCAACTGATCAGCGGCTATATGAACCCCGAACTCGGCGGCCAACTGGGCACCGAGGGTGCCGTGCAGACCGAGCAACGCAAACATCACCACCCCCACGCCCAGGTAGAGCCACTGCACCTGGCGGCCCATCTCCCGGCGCCACACGAAGCGTTGAAAGCCACGCCAAACGGTCATGCCGGTGATGATCAGCAGCAGCAGTACGCCGCCAACCCCATGCCAAAGCATGGTGGTCATGCTGCCGAGGCCGAAGGTGCTAGTAACCCCCGGCAGGGCCACCGCAGTGAGCATTTCGTAGAAGCCGGCCGCCACGGTGAAAAAGGTCACCAGGCAGCACACCAGTAGGTTGTACCAACCCACATCGTGGAAGCCACCCCGGGTGATGGGCAGAGCCAGGAAGCGGAACACCCGCTTCTCCAGGGGATAAAGCGCACCGACCACGTCGAAGGCGATGGCGATCACGAACAACCCGATGGTGAGGTGCACCAGGTTTGGGTGGATCGGCAACGTGTAGGGGAGGCCATTGGCTCCCAATGCGGAGGCGATCTGATCAATCGGCGCCTCTGCTGGGCTGTACGCCAGTGCCATGAGGAGCGGGAGGGCAGCCATCAGATCAGCCCCTCTCGCATGGCCGCCACCACCTTCACGGTGTGGAGGCCATAGGTCCAGATCAACTTGTCGCCAAGAACAACCTGCACCAGCACAAGGGCACTCACCAGGCCGCCGGCCCCCAGAAAGGGAAGGGGGAGGGTTTCGGGATCGCGGTTGCGCAGCACGTAGCGCCAGCCGGTGAGCAGCGACAGAATTCCCGCCAGCGACCAGCCGATGGTGGTGTGGATGTCGAGGATGTTGCGGGCTGCCCCATAGGGAGAGGCGAGGCCCGCCTCCACCTGGCCAAAGATGATCGCCACGAAGATGGCTCCGGTGGCGAACAGCAAGTTCCAGAAGCTCACCTCATAGAGAGCTGGCTTGCGGAGCAGAACCCCTGCCAGATCGAACACGAAGGCGATCAGCGCCATCGCGATCACGAAGTGAACGACGATCGGATGGATCGTGTCCATCCAGGGCAGGTTGTGGTCGTTGAGCGGCGGTAGCAGCTCAAGCATGGGAAAGCCCGTGCTGAATCCACCCACGCTGGGCAGTCCCACGGGCTTCGTCATGCGGCTGTCATGAATTGCCAATCAGCGCAACATGACCCTGGCCCCAAGGCTGGCGGTTGGCGTGAGTGGCCTCGATGGGAGCAGGGGGACTTGAACCCCCACAACGTTGCCGTCTGCGGATTTTAAGTCCGCTGCGTCTACCAATTCCGCCATGCTCCCAGGCGCTGGAAGCGGGGTCTCCCAGCCTTCCAGGCACCCATCCTAGATTTGGAGCACGATCTGATCCGGCACCGTGCCTCTGCCAGGTTTTCTCAGCTCCATCTCCCTGGACACGCTGCTGGTGCTGGGGGCTTACGCAGCCCTGGGCTTTGCCTATCTGGTGGCGGTGCCCCTGGCCCTGATGGCCTGGATGACCAAGCGCTGGACCACCATGGGCAAGATCGAACGCACGGGTGTCTACGGCCTGGTCTTCCTGTTCTTCCCCGGCCTGATCCTGTTCGCTCCCTTCATCAACCTGCGCATGGCCGGTCAGGGCCAGGGTTGATGGCGGCAGAGTCAGGCACTGGAGGCTCCGGCATTACCCGGGCCAAGGCCCTCGTCCTGGGCGTGGGCATCTTTGCGGTGGGTGGCCTGGGCTACTGGGCCTTTGCAGCCGCTGGCTTTGAGGGGTTTTCAGCCGGCATCGCCGCCCAGGCTGTGCTGGTGCTGATCGTTCTGGGCTGGACAGGCTCCTACCTGTTCCGCGTGGTGACAGGCAACATGACCTACATGCAGCAGCGGCGCCGCTACCGGGAGGCCTACGACTCCGCCACTGAGGAGGAACTGCAGAAGCGCTTCGAGGCCCTGCCCCCTGCCGAGCAGGAAAGACTGCTGCGGGAGCTGGGCCAACTGGATGACAACTCCCAGGGCTGAGGCCTAAGCCGACGCCCAGCGACCCCATAGGCTCGTGGCATTGCAAGACCCGCCGGCCCGATGACCGCTGCCGTGACCACCCCAATCCAGCAGCGCTTCGAGCACCTCAAGAGCCAGGGGCGTTGCGCCCTGATGCCCTTCCTGATGGCAGGGGATCCTGACCTGCTGCACACCCGTTCCACCCTGCTGGCCCTGGAAGCCGCCGGGGCGGACATGATTGAGCTGGGCATCCCCTACAGCGACCCCCTGGCCGACGGTCCTGTGATTCAGGCGGCCGCCAGCCGAGCCCTGGCGGCCGCCACCACCCCCGGCAAGGTTCTGGAGATGCTCAGCAGCCTGAAAGGGGAGCTGGGCATTCCGGTGATCCTGTTCACCTACAGCAACCCCCTACTGAATCGGGGCATGGAACCCTTCTGCCGCGAGGCCGCTGCCGCTGGGGCCGCAGGCCTGGTGGTGCCGGATCTGCCCCTGGAAGAAGCGGAGAAGCTCTCCGCCATCGCCGCCGCCCACGGCATCGACCTAGTGCTGCTGGTGGCCCCCACCACTCCGGCCGAGCGCATGGGGCGTATCGCTGCGGCCAGTCGCGGCTTCACCTATCTGGTGAGTGTCACCGGGGTGACAGGTGTGCGCACCACCATCGAGAACCGTGTGGGCGGCTTGGTGCAGCAGCTCAAGGGCATGGGACCCACCCCCGTGGCCGTGGGCTTCGGCATCTCCGGCCCCAATCAGGCCCGCCAGGTGCGGGACTGGGGAGCCGATGGAGCCATCGTGGGCAGTGCCCTGGTGAAGGTGATGGCGGAAGCCCATGGCCAGGGAGCGGATGTGGCCGCCGCTGCTGGTCAGTTCTGCGGCCAGCTGCGCCATGCCCTCGACGCCTGAGCAACTGTTTGGGGCCGTAGCCCGCCACTACGCCAGCCATCGGCTCACCTACCCCCCTGCCTTCTTCGCCGCCTTCGCTGAGCGCTGCCCTGGCCAGGAGCGGGTGTGGGATTGCGGCTGTGGCAACGGCCAAGCCTCCCTGGCCCTGGCCGAGCACTTCGCCCAGGTGATCGCCACCGATGCCAGTGCTGCCCAGCTGGAAGCAGCGTTCCAGCACCCAGGGGTCCACTACCGCTGCGCCTCGGCTGAAGGCAGCGGCCTGGAGGACACCAGCGTGGATGGGGTGCTGGTGGCTGCTGCTGTGCACTGGTTTGCCGGGGAGGGCTTCAATGCCGAGGTGCGGCGCGTGATCAGGCCCGGGGCTGCCATGGCCTGGATCGGCTACCTGCCCCTACAGCTGGCGGAGCCCCACCTCCAGACCGTTGTGGATCGCTTTTACAGCGTTGATCTCACACCCTGGTGGCCTCCCCAGCGCCGCTGGGTGGATCAGTCCTACGCCGGACTGCCCTTCCCCGGCGAGGAATGGCCGTTCCCTGCCGACCTGGTGATCGAACGACAATGGACCTTGCCTGCCTTGCTGGGTTACCTGGGCACTTGGTCGGCCGTGCAGGCGGCGCGGGAAACCGGTGTGGATCCGCTGGCGAACCTGGCCGCGGAGCTGGAGCTCCTCTGGCCCGGCGGCGCCGCCGCCAGGGTGCCGGTGCGCTGGCCCTTCATGGGGCGCTGGGGACTGGTGTCCCCCTGACGGCTCAGCGGTGGCGGCACCAACCCCAACTCTCGCGGTTGATCAACAACCCGATCAGCACCATCACCGCCATCAGAAGCACCTGATCGGCCCGGGAATCGGGAATCAAGATGTCCACCACCATGTGGACCCCATTGGTGAGGGAATACACGATGCCCAGGCCCAGGTGAAACCGACGCCATCCCCGCCATCCAGTGGCGCTGGTATCGGCGTAGGTGTTCAACACCATGGCCGCCAGGGGGATCATGAAATAGAGCAACATCGCCCAGAACACGATCGGCAGCCGTTCCACCGCCACATGGCTCTCAATTTCGGGAGAGAGCCCGTGGAACAGCGGCATCAAGCCCAGATCCGTGTGAAACAGCATCGCCAGGAACCACGCCAGCCAGAGAACCTGCACCCGCCTGAGGTGCTGATGAGCCGTTGCCATGGGCATGCCTTCTGGATGCAGCATCACGATCTTGATCAAGACCCACATCGTTGACAGGCAGCCCACACCCATCCCAACCAGCATCCGCGCCAATTCACCTGCAGCGTGACCGTGCGGCTGTTCTCGCCTTAAACCGGTAGGTTGAGGCACAATCTGCGCTGACACCGCCATGCGTTTCGTGCTCTGGGGCACCTATTGCGACAACGCCCTTGAGAAGCGCGCTCCCTACCGAGAGGAGCACCTGGCAGGTCTGCAGCAGCAAAAGGATGCGGGCCTTCTCGTGACCCTCGGGCCCACGGAGGGCAGCACCCACGTGTTTGGCATCTACGAGGCAGAGAACCAACAGCAGGTGGACGAGCTGCTCAAGGCCGATGTGTACTGGCGCCACGGCATCTGGACGGAGATCCAGGTGTACCCCTGGATCCAGGCCTTCTGAGGCACAACTACAACCACAGAAAAGAGCGGGGGAACCCCGCTCATCCCTCGGTCAGCTGACCTCGATGTTCACCAAAGGCCACGGATGGGCTCGGGAGCCGGGGCAGGCACAGGCTCGGGGGCCGGCGCAGGAGCGGGAGCAGGTTCAACAACTGCCACTGGAGCAGGTTCGCCGCCAAAGCGCCAACGGGCACCCAACTTGGCGCCCCAGCTATTGAAGGAGCCGAAATCGGCCGAAACACTCTGACCAGCAGCGTTGGTACCGCTGATGGTGCGACCGCTGTTGGCACCTTGATAGACACCTTCTAGGAAGACGTCCACGTTGCGGTTGGCTACATAGGAGACGCCAACCTTGGCCTGATAGCCAAAGTTACCACTATTACCACCACTAGTATTATAGCCAGCAGCGGAGATATTGGGGGTACTGAGATTGGTGTAGCCAATGCCACCGCCGACGTAAGGCACCCAGCGACTGCCGATGGCGATATCCCAATAAGCACTCACCAGCACATCATTTTTGCTGATGTTGCCACTGATACCAGGACTGATCACACCACCCAGTGCATTCACGGTGAGATTGTTGGCACTGGCCTGGGAGTAGCCGTAGGTCAGCTCCGTGCGGATCGCACCGAAATCGTAACCAACGCCTATTTCTCCCGAGAAACCACCGCCATAGCCGGTTTCAGCGCTGAAGCCATTCCAGGCACCGCCGCCGTTGACGTTCTGCCCCTGGGGCCACTGGGCGCCCAGACCGATGGTGGCGTAGAAACCAGTTCCTTGCTCGTAAGCCACCGGCTCAACGGCGTAGCTCTGAGCGACCTGAGGGTCAGCAGCAAGAGCTGGCGCGGTGCCCATGGCCGCACCGGCACCGAGCAGAAGCGCCGAGAAAAATGAACGGGTCATTTCGTCAGGGTGAATCGATGGATACCAAAACACGAAGCTAGTCAGCACCAATGAGTGCTCATCGAGAGCAAAACATGCCCCCCGAAAGAAGTTGACATTTTCAGCAAAAACGACGCAGCCCTGCGGCAATAACTATCAGCGAGCGCGTTAGCAACAAGGCGAGGACGCAGCAACCTTGTCCTGCAGACCTTTGGTCTCAAACCGTCGATGAGGAATGCGTGGAGATGGGCTGCTCAGCCTCGAGGCCAATCCGATAGCGCCTGCTGCCACACCCAGGCCGCCACATCGCGAATGCCATCGTCTCCCAGAACGGAGCCATAGCCGCTCATCTGGCCGCGACCAGCCGTGGCAATGGCGGCGATCGCCTCCTCGGAGGCCAGCCCCTGCCGCTCCAATACCTTGAGCTGCAATGTTTTGCCACGGCGAATGATGTTGCCGCCGTTCACGTGGCACCCAGCGCAGTGATTCTCGAACAGCTGAGCACCACGCCCTAAGTCGACAGCGTCGGCCATGGCCCAGGCCGGACGCGGCCAGAACAGCAGCAGCAGCAACGCGGCCAGCAGCAGCAGCCCACGCAACAGGCCCAAGGCCAGAGGGCGGGCCTCACTCCAGGGCTTGAGGCTGATGGCCATGGGAATAGCGGTGCAGGATCCTTGGGGAAGTCTGATGCTCGCCAGGCCTGTGCCGACGCGCTGAGATGGACGCGTCTTCACCCACCTGCATGCTGTCGTTTCTGCACAGTGCCGACTGGCAGATCGGACAGCCCTATGCCCGGGTGAAGGACCCCGATAAGCGAGCCCGGTTGCGCCAGGTGCGGCTGGAGGCCATCGCGGGCATCGGCCACCACGTCCAGGCCCGCCAGGCGGCTTTTCTCTTGGTAGCCGGTGATCTGTTCAACTCGCCTACCCCCAGCAGCAGCGACGTGAGCGCCGTGTGCCAGGCCATCGGCAACCTGGCAGTGCCGGTGCTGGTGATCCCCGGCAGCGTGTGGCACAACAGCTTCTTCCGGAGTGAACAGCAACGGCGGACCCCGAACCTGCAGGTGCTGCTGAACCGCCAGGTTCTGGAGTTGGAGCACGCCATCGTGCTGCCCTGCCCGCTGCTGGGCCGCAGCGACAGCGACGACCCCTGTGCCTGGCTGCGGCAGATCGCCTGGGCTGACTGACCCACGAGCAAGCCGCGGCTCGTGCTGGCCCATGGCCCAGCAGCGCATCGAGAGCAACGAACGGCCGGCCCTCCTGCAGCGGCAGCGGCTGGATCAACACCAACTCCGAGCGGAGGAGCTGCAACTCCACGAACACCAGCAGCAGCTCCAGGCACTCCGGGGCGAAGCCGAGGGCCTCAAGCGCCAACTGGCGTCCCTGCCGACCATTGCCACGGAGCAGGTACGTCAGCTGCGCCAGGCCGAACAGGCCCTGGCGCCCGCTGCCAGGCCATGGCGGCCAGCCTGGAGGTGCTCCAAGCCGACGAGCCCATCCGCCTGGATGGCGGCACCCCGCTATAGCCCGGCGAGCGCTATCAGCTCACGGCCGAGGTGAACCTGCAGGTAGGTCCGGGGGGGTAATGCGACTCAACCCAGGGGGGACCAGGCTCTGCCCCAGGCCCAGGCTGAACAGCTGCGCTGCCGCGAGCGTCTCAGGAGCCTCAAGGCCAAGCTCGGAGTGGCCACGAGCGATGCCGCCGAAACAATCGAACGCCAACGGTGCGATCTGGACGCGGAGCTCACCACCCTGCGCAAGGCAGCGGCCGCCATTCCCTGGCCTGGGCGGTCAACCTGGCCATTGATCCTGAGGCTTCCGATCTGCCTCAGCTGGATCGTGCTGGCCTGGAGTGGGCACTGCAGAACCTGCGCAGCTCCAGCACCAGCCTGAACCGCCAGCTGGAGCGGCTGGCGACCAGCCAGCAACAGAGTGAAACGCGCGAGCGCGCACTCCAGCAGCAGCTCACCACCAGCCGCGGCCAGGCCGAACAGCGCTGCGCCAGCCTGGGCTCCAACGACCCCGCTGCCGAGCTGGAGCAACGGCAGGCCCAGGCCCTCACCCTGCTGCAGAGCCGCTTTCACGAGGCCCAGAGCCGGCTGGCCAACCGCTACAGCGAACCCCTGCGGGAGGCAATCGGCCCCTACATGGCGACCCTCACCACCACGCCACTCCAGCCCCTCTTGGCCTTCGATCCCCAGCAGGGCTTTCAGGATCTGCAGCTGCGCCAGGGCAGCGAGGCCTATGACTTTGATCGTCTCAGTGGCGGCATGCGCGAGCAGCTGGCAGCTGGCCGCCGCCCGGCGCTGGCGGAGGTGCTGCACCCCGCCTACGCCTCTGGCCTACCGCTGGTGTTTGACGATGCCTTCACCAACAGCGACCGCGAACGCCTGGTGGGGCTCAAACACATGCTGCGGCGTGGCATGGAGCAGGGCATCCAGATCCTGCTGCTCTCCTGCCAGCCGCAGGACTATCGCGACCTTGATGCCGCCGGCAGCCAACAAAAAGCCCCCGGTGAACGCATCAACGGGGGCGAACAGCAGCGGAATCTGCCCGACGACGTGATGTGGGTTCAGCTGAGTTGAGAACCGAGGGCTGAGTGGGTAACAGCCAGGGCCTCAGGGGTGCTGAACCACAGGACTCACTCTTCGTCTTCTTCGGTGGAGCCTGCAGGGATCAGGCGGATCTGCTTGCGACCCAGCTTGATTTCAAACTCGTCGCCGGGCTTGAGATCGAGCATGGCGGTGTAGGCCTTACCGATCAGAAGATTGCCGTTGCCTTGAACGGTGGCCACATAGCTGAGCTTGCGGCCGCCCTTGCCAACCTTGCCGCTGACACCGAGCTCAACACCCTTGGCTTCCAGCAGGGCCTCATAGAAGGCCGTGAAGTTGAGCCGCTCGCCGCCATCCTTCTTGGTGGAGACGTAACCGCAGGAGCGGACGATCTCGGATTTACCCACATCGCCCAGTTCCTTGACCTTGGCCAGCAGTTCGGATCCGGTGAGCATTGATTTCGTGGGTTCATCAATTCAGCCTCCATAACTTACAACATGCCCACGATGCATGCCATGGCTCGCCGATGAGCACGGAAGAATCAACCCAGCCATATCGGCAGTACGCCACGGAAATGAACGCCATCACTCCCCTTGCAGCCCAGGATCACGATGCTGCCCTGGAGATCTATCGCGATGCGGTGGAAACTGTCGCCCCCGCCCAGTACAGCCCAGCACAGGTAAAGGCCTGGTCACAGCAGGCAAGATCGGGATCTGGCATTACACCATTACGGAACTCCCTGCGGCGGGGCTGGGGGCTCGTGAGTCGTTCAGTGGATGGCAAGGCTGAGGCCTTTGCACTGTTGGACCCCGAGGATCACGTGGCCCTGCTCTATTGCCGGGGCCGCGCCTGCCGTGAAGGTCGTGGCGGGGCACTGCTGCGGGCCTTGGAAGAGGAGGGCCGCCGGCGTGGGATCCCGCGGCTGCGAACGGAGGCCAGCTTGATCTCAGAACCGCTGTTCCGCAGCCAGGGCTGGCAGGTGAGCTGGCAGGAGGAACTGCTGATCAACGGGGTGTTGTTCCGCCGCTTCCGCATGGCCAAACCCCTGAACCAAGCCCAGGGGGCATTGATACTGAGCTGATGGCCGAAGCCCAGCTGCAGCAATTTCTCGAGAAGATCCGCCAGCTCAATGCCCTTGTGGCCCTGAGTGAGGCGAACCCCGCCGTGCAAAACGCCCTACGGGACTGCGACAGCCATCACGATGTGGTGACCCTGGCTGCGCAATGGGGATTTGACATCGGCCGGCGCTGGGGTGACAGAGCCGAGGGGCCCAGCCCAACGCATCCAGGCGCCAACCATCCTGATCAGCGCAACCTGCTGGAGGGCAGGGCCCCAGCTGCCGGCGAAGAACGGGTGGAGGTGCTCCTTCAGACGCCGGACTGGAGACTGGAGCGCATCCACTCCTGTGGATCCTGCAGCGCACCAGGGTTCTGGTACGACCAACACGACCACGAATGGATCCTGGTGCTACGGGGCAGCGCCACAATCGAATTCGCCGATGAAACGGCACCCCGGGACCTCTGCGTGGGCGACAGTGTGCTGATCGAGGCCCACCGCCGCCATCGGGTGCTGGCTACGGATCCTGCTCCAGGAACCCTTTGGCTGGCTCTCTTCTGGAAGGCATCCGCATAAGGTGCGACTGGCGCACCAGCCAATAGGCCACCGCCAGCGAGAGCACTCCCGCCGAGAGGCCAATCAACAGAGAGCCATCTTTCTGGCTACCCGGCGGCATCACGATCAGCTTGCGGGACAGCGCCGTGAGGGCTGTGATCAGCACCAGCTCGATCTGCACCACGTGCTCGCGTAGATAGGCCGTGAGGTTCTGGAGCACCTCCAAGGCAATCAGGATCACCAGGATCTGGTCGAGCAAGCCAATCAGGCCTTCGCCCGTCCAGTCCACCCGCAGATCGAGCAGATCGGTGCCGAGGAACAGCACCAGCTGGAGGGTGGCCACCACAATCACAGCCGCCAGGATGCTGGCGAGCAGCTTGGCCAGCTGCCGCTCAAACCCGTACACGACCCTCAGAAACCCCTTCTCCACCACGGACTCAGCGGTTGAAGGGGCTGTACTGCGGCTTGGCGGGCGTATCGCCTTCCGGATTCACGATCTTGGTGCCACAGGTGATCGAGCCATCTGGAGCGGTGACGCAGTTGGTGGGCTCCACCTTGGTGGCGGGACCCACCTTGCTGCCAGGACCCAACAGGAAGCTCTCCACCTGGGCCAGGGCGGGAGTGGCTGCTAATAGCAACACGAGCCCCGACACCACACCCACTGCGTTCGACACCATGGCACCTGCCCTTACGGCGCTCAGTCTGACGCGCCCCCCCTGGCCGCGGGTCAGGTATCCAGCCGGATTTCCCGAAGCAGCAGGTCGAGCTGGCCCAGGGAATCCTCCAGAGCCAGGGGCAGGGGACTCTCGTCGTCATCAGCGAGGTCTTCCTCGCCCTGCCAGAGGGATTCGATCTCACAGAGGCGCTCTGCCAGGCCGATCAGACCATCACGGCCGTGGATCCTGGCGAGCTCCTCCAGCAGCACAGGCATACGGATGGAGCTGGCCCGCAGGGCCCGGCGCAGGTCCGCCTGGGTGCGACCCGCATGGCGCAACCAGTCCTTGAGAAAGGACTGGAGGTCGTCGAGCTGCTCGGCAGTGAGCGTGGCCATCAGCGCCCGTGGGGAAACCAGCGATCCAGTTTGCGCTGTGCCCGGATGCGGATCTCCTCATTCATGTGGGTGCTGCACAGGCCCAGCAGGGCCGTGAGGGCCACCAGGTCGTCGCTGAAGCCAGCCGCGGGGATGAAATCCGGAATCAGATCCATCGGCACCAGCAGATAGGTGAGGGCGGCCACCATCGTGATGCGCACCTGCGGCGGAGTCTTGCCATCGAGCAGCAGCTCCAGACATTCGAGGGCAGGACGGGCCAAGGTGCGACCCGCACGGCGCAGCAAACGGCGCAGAGCGCCCTCATCCACCTCAGTGCTGTCGAGCACCTGGGCATCTAGAGGATCGCCATTCACGGGGTTTGATGCAGCCATGGCAGAGAGTTCCCGATGAGGAACAACGACACCATTGTGAGTTGATCGCGCCATGGCAGCAGGGGGGTCGCCACGGCCCTGCACGGCGGTTTACCGCCTGGAGAAGCGGAGGCTCAATCGGCCTCCACCAGCCCACTCTGAATGCCGGCCTTGCGCAGCTTGCGCAGGGCCCGTTGCACCACCTGGCGGCAGTACTCGCGGCTGCAGCCCAACTGCCGTGCCACCTCCGCCAGGGTGCGCCACTCGTTGCCGCCATCGAGCCCGAAGCGCAGCATCACCACCGTGCGCTCCTTGGGGGTGAGATTCGACTGATCTAGCAGCTTCCACACCGCCGCATTGCGCTCCGCCAGCTCACAGCGCTCCATCGGCGCCATCTCCTCACTGGGAAGCACATCCACCAACTCGGTGGGATCCGACTTCGACTTCACCACTCCCTGGAGGCTCACCGTGACGCTGCGCAGTTCGCAACCCAGCAGATCTTCCACTTCCTCAAGGGGCAACTCCATCATCTGGGCGAGCTGCTTGGCGGTGGGCAGCAGGCCATTGGCCTGTAACAGCCGTGCCTTGGCGGCCCGCAAACGGGTGAGTTTCTCATTCACATTCACGGGAATACGAATGGTGCGGCTCTGGGTGGAGAGGGCTCGGTTCAGGCCCTGGCGAATCCACCAATAGGCATATGTACTGAAACGGTGCCCACGGGTGGGGTCGTATTTCTCAACGGCACGGGTGAGACCAAGCGTGCCTTCCTGGATCAGATCCAGCAGGTCGAGGCCCTTGCCCTGGTAGCGCTTGGCCAGGTTCACCACCAGCCGCAGGTTGGCCGTGATCATCTGATCCTTGGCTCGTTCACCCACACGCATCGTGCGCTTCTCACCATCGTCGTAGGAGCAGGCTTCCCCCTCACCCCCCGCCATGGCACAGCGTTCGTTCAGGGCCACCATGGCCTGCACCTTGCGGCCGAGCATCAACTCCTGCTCGGGAGTCAACAGCTGATGGCGGCCGATTTCTCCAAGGAAAGCACTCAGGGAGCTGGCCATGATCCTTCCGATCCACTCAAATGAACCTAGAAGCTTTTTCAGGAAGAAATGAAAGCCCCCAAAAGGCTTCCAACTTTCCCAATTGCTTCGCAAGTACCGGTTTTCTTCCCAACTACAGATTCACAACTGAACTCCAGAAAGAACGCTTAATTCCTGCGGATTTCCAACGCTTTTGAGCGCATCGCCGGCGGTGTTGCCTGCCATGCACACACCTGAGGAGGCTGGTGGCTACGGTCGTGGCCTTCTGAAGCCCCAGTTCCATGGCCGGTTTTGCGGCGATCGCCCCCGATGTGCTCTCCCGGGCGGGCGTGGCCTACGTGCACTATCTGAGCTTCATGCTCTGCTTCGGCGCCCTGGTGCTGGAGCGGCGGCTGATCAAGCCGAACCCCAGCAAGCAGGACGCCACCTTGATGGTGATCACCGATGTGGTGTACGGCTTGGCCGCTCTGGCACTCCTGGTGAGTGGCATCCTGCGGGTGCTCTACTTCGGCCAGGGCAGCGAGTTCTACACCCAGAATCCCCTGTTCTGGTGGAAGGTGGGCCTCTACCTGTCGGTGGGCGGGCTGTCGCTCTATCCCACCGTCACCTACATCCTCTGGGCCATCCCGCTGCGCAAGGGGGAACTCCCCCAAGTGAGCGAGGCCCTGGCCAAACGGCTGGGCTGGATCCTCAACATCGAACTGGTGGGCTTTGCCGCTGTGCCGCTGCTGGCCACCCTGATGGCCCGGGGCGTTGGCCTGCCGGCGGCCTGAACCGGCCCCGCGTGGACCTACCCCCCGCGACCCTCCCCTGTGCCAGATCCACGGAGATCCGGCCCTGGAGTGCACCGCCCAACGCCCGCAGCACTGCTCCGCCAACAGCCCATCCGGCCGCCACGCCTCCCACGGATTACCGCCAGGCCCTGCGACCCACCCCCGCCGGCTGGCCCCGGCGCGACCACTGGTGCCTCTGGGTGGAACCCATCAGCGACACAGAACCCACCGGGATCTGGCAGCAGCGCTGGCATGGGGCTGTGCTGGCGGCTGTGGCCACCTGGCAGCGTCAGCTGCCGATCACCCTGGTGAGTGACCCCACCCGGGCCCAGGTGCTGGTGCAACAGCGCCGCCCACCCTTGCGTAATCAGCGCGCCAGCCATGGCCGGGCGCAGTTGCAGCTGCTGGAGGTAAAAAGGGACGGCCCCTGGCAACTGGAGCCGCGGGTGGAGGTGTTGATCAGTCCTGGCCAGGGGCCCAGAGCCATCCAGGCCACGGCCCTGCATGAGCTGGGCCATGCCTTTGGGCTCTGGGGCCACAGCGATCAGCCCGGTGATGCCATGGCCTCCCAGCCGGGAGCCGAACCGGTGCTGGAGTTGAGTCCGCGCGACCGGGCCACCCTGCAGTGGGTGCAGCAGCAGCCGGGGCTGGGGAAGCCATGAGCCAACCGAACCCACCGCGGCGCACCATCTCTGATCTGTTCCTGCGCCGGCCGGTGTTCAGCCTGGTGCTGAGCCTGCTGCTGTTACTGCTGGGGATCCTGAGCCTGGCAGGCCTGCAGGTGGAAAACCTGCCGCCCATCGCCCCGGGCCGGGTCACCGTGCGCAGCACCTATCCCGGCGGCAACCCGGAGGTAGTGGAGCAAGGGGTGACGGCCCTGCTGGAGAAACAGCTGAACGGCCTGGAGCGCCTCCAGACGATCCGCTCCAGCAGCAGCGCCAACGGCAGCTCCATCACCCTCAGTTTTGAAGGGGGTGAGCCGGAGCTCAACCAGATCAATGCTCAGAACGAGGCCAACCAGGTGCTGCGTCAGCTGCCGGCACCGGTGGCGCGGCTGGGGGTGCAGGTGCGCCGCAGCTCCGACGACCTGCTGATGGTGCTCAGTTTCAGCGCTCGCAAGGGGCGCTACTCCCCCCAGTTCCTGAGCGGCTGGGTGAACCAGGTGATGAAGGAACGCCTGCAACGGGTGGAGGGGGTGGGCCTAGTGACCCTCAATGGCGGCAGCCCGCTGGCCTTTCGGCTGTGGCTCAAGCCGGCGGCTCTTTTGGAGCGCCAACTCACCATCGCTGACGTTAGCCGCGCCCTGGAGGCCCAGAACGTGTTGGCGGCCCTGGGGCAGACGGGCGATGAACCCGGCCCACCAGGTCAGGCCACCACCCTGCCGCTGCGGATGGAAGGGCGGCTACGCAGCCCCGAGGAACTGGCGCAACTGGTCGTGGGCCGCGGGCCAGAGGGGGGGGTGGTGCTGCTGCGCGACATCGGCCGTGTGGACCTGGGCAGCGAGACCTACGACACGATCGCCACCAACCTGCAGGGCGATCCCACCGTGGCGCTGGCGGTGTACCAGCGCGATGGCAGCAATGCCCTGGAGGTGAGCGAACGGCTGGAGCAGGCCATCGCCGAACTGGAGCCCCGCTTCCCGCCAGGGATCGACCTGCAGTTGATCGTCAACGAAGCCGACACGGTGCGCGAGAGCATCGCCGAGGCCACCGGCAGCCTGCGCGATGCGGTGCTGCTGGTGTTCCTGACGCTGCTGCTGGGGCTGGGGAACAGTCGCCTGGCCCTGATCAGCGCCCTGGCGGTGCCGGTGTCCCTGTTGGGGTCCATCAGCCTGATCAAGCTCTCGGGCAGCTCGATCAACACCCTCAGCCTGTTCGGGATGGTGCTGGCGTCGGGCCTGGTAGTGGACGATGCCATCGTGGTGTGTGAGGACATCGGGCGCCGGCTGGAGCGTGGGGCTTCACCGTTGGCGGCCGCCCGGGAGGCGATGGCGGAGCTGGGGGGCGCCGTGATTGCCACCTCCGTGGTGCTGGTGGTGGTGTTTCTGCCGGTGCTGGGGCTTCAGGGCAGCCTCGGCCGGCTCTACGCCCCGATCGCCATCAGCATCGGCTCGGCGATCATCGTGTCAACGTTCAACGCCATCAGCTTCACGCCGGTAGCGGCCAGCCGCTTCCTGCACGCTGAGCAACGGGAGCCGGCCTGGCTGCAGCGCTGCATCGACCCGCCGCGGCGGTGGTTGGAGAGCCTGGAGGAGCCCTACGGCCGCTGGCTGGAGCGCAGCCTCGAGCAGCGGCACCGGGTGCTGCTTGCCCTGGCCCTGGGGCTGCTGATCACCGCCGTTGGCCTCAGCCTGCGTCCCACCGCCTTCATGCCCCAGGAGGACAACGGCCAGCTGCGGGGGGTCGTGGTGCTGCCGGAGGGGTCGTCACTGCAGCGCACCCAGGCGGTGATGGAGCAAGTACGGGCGGTGGTGGAACGGGAACCGAGCCTGGCCAGCGCCAACCTCTACGCCGGCCGCTCCTTCGGGGACAGCAGCCCCAACAAAGGGAGCGTGTTTCTGCGGCTCAAGCCGATCGGCCAGCGGGGCAGCGGCGATACCAGCCTCGAGGCCGTTGCCCAACGGCTGAACCGCGCCCTCAGCCGGCGCATCAGCGACGCCATGGTGCAGCTGAGTCCGCCCCCCAGTGTGCGGGGCTTCAGCAGCGAAGGGGGGCTGGAACTTGAGCTGCTGGACACCAGCAACGGCCAGCTCAGCCTGCAGCAGTTCGCCCAACGGGCCCAGGCTCTGATCAGTGCCGCCAACGCCAGCGGCCGCTTTGAGCGGGTCTCCACCCGCTTCAACGCCGATGCGCCGCTGTTGCGGCTGGAGCCGGACCGGCTGCAGCTGGCCTCACTGGGCATCGACCTGGACACTCTGGTGTCCACCATTGGCGCCAGCTTCGGCAGCAGCTATGTGAACGACAGCTTTGAAGCCGACCAGGTGCGGCGCGTGATCGTGCAGCTCGACGGTCAGGGGCGCCGCGGCCCGGAGGATGTGCTCAGCCTGCAGGTGCGCAGCCGCAGTGGCCAGCTGATCCCCGTGGGCCAAGTGGTGCGTGTGCTGCCTGCCACCGGCCCCAGCACCATCAACCACAGCCGCTTGGTGCGGGCGATCACAATCCGGGCCCTTCCGGCCCCGGGTGTCAGTACCGGCCAGGCCATGGCGGAGCTGGAGCAGATCCAGCAGCGGCTGGGCAGCAGCGACACCGACCTGGAATGGGCGGGCCTGGCCAGGGAAGAGCGGCTGGCGGGGGGCGGCAGTCTGCGGGTGTTCCTGCTGGCGGTGCTGGTGATGGGGCTGGTGCTAGCGGCCCTCTACGAGAACCTGCTCGATCCACTGATCATCCTGATCACCGTGCCCCTAGCCCTCCTGGGAGCCCTGGCGGGGCTGATGCTGCGGGGCCTGCCCCTGGATGTGTACGGCCAGATGGGCCTGCTCATGCTGGTGGCCCTGGCGGCGAAGAACGGCGTGTTGATCGTGGAGTTCGCCAACCAACGGCTGCGGGAGGGCCTGGAGCTCGAAGCGGCGATCCGTGAAGCCGCCGTGAGTCGCCTGAGGCCGATCCTGCTCACGGTTTTCTCCTCCTTGGCGGGCGTTGTACCCCTGCTGCTGGCCAGTGGCGCCATCTCCGGTAGCCGCATCAGCCTTGGCACCGTGGTGTTTTCAGGATCGCTGGTGTCCACCGCCCTGAGCCTGTTCGTGGTCCCCAGCGTTTATCGGGTCATCAAGGGCTGGGAGCTCCAGAACCAATCGCGCTGGAGGCAACGACACCATGGCTGAAGCAAGGGCCAAGGGCATGGACGCTGACATCGGCTCTGGCAGTGGCCGCCATCGATCTCCCGCCGGGGCGGTGACCCTGGCGGCGCTCCTGCTGGGCCTGGCGGGCTGCGGCGAGGGCGGCAAACGGCGGCCACCGGCACTGGTGACGGTGGCGCCGGCCAGCAGCCAGCGCTTCGAGCAGACCCTCAACACCGTGAGCACCCTCGAGGCGGCTGAGGAGATCGACCTGGCGGCCCAAGCGGGCGGTCGCGTGCAGCGGCTGCTGGTGCGCACCGGTGATTCCGTACGGGCCGGCCAGCTGCTGGTGGTGCTGGATCAAACCCAGCTGCGGGCCGAGGTGCAGGCCCTACGGGCCAAGGCCAAACGGGATCAACTGGCCTACGAGCGCTTTCGCAGCCTGGTGAGCCAGGGGGCCGCCAGCGCCCTACAGGCCGAGGAATACCAGGCCAACGCCATCGGATCGAGCGAGTCCCTGCGGGCCAGGCTGGCGGATCTTGCCTACAAGGAGATCCGCGCCCCGATTGCTGGGGTGATGGGGGATCTGACCATCAAGCCCGGCGATGTGGTGTCCGCGGGCACCCCTTTCAGCCGCATCATCCGCAACGAACGACTACTGGCACGCATCGATGTGCCCGCCGGCCGGATGGGTCAGCTGCGGCCGGGGCAATCGGTGCAGCTGCTGGCGGCCGATAGCGACCAGCCGCAGGCGGAGGGCCGCATCAGCCAGGTGGACCCCGGCGTCAGCGCCACCAGCCAGACCCTGCTGGCCAAGGCCATCATCCGCAATCCCGATGGCCTGCTGCGCAATGGCCAGCGGCTGCGCACGCGGGTGCTATTGGGCAGCGAGCAGCAGCTCTCGGTGCCGTTTGAGGCGGTGACCCGCCAGTTCGGCCAGGCCTTTGTCTTTGTGGTGGGCAACCTCGAGCAGCTACGCCAGGACCCTGGCCGCGCCGACCTGAAGGCGCTGGAGCGACTCCACAAAGGCACCGCCATGGCGCTGCAGCGCCCAGTGCAGGTGGGCCCGTTGCAGGGGAACCGCTATCCGGTGCTGGAGGGGCTGCGGCCGGGGGAGCGGGTGATCGTGTCGGGCACCATGGGGCTGCGGCACGGCAGCCCGGTGAGGATCAAGGCCGGCGGGGCGCCCCGCGGCGTTGCGCCAGCACCTCCTGCACCTGGCGCCAACTGACGCCATGGTGGGCCAGGGCCACCTGCAGGTGAAACACGATGTCGGCCGCTTCTCCGGCGATCTCGGCGGGGTTGTTGTCCTTGCAGGCCATCACGAACTCGGCACTCTCCTCGCCGATCTTCTTGAGGATGCGGTTGTCACCGCCCTCCAACAGCTTGTTGGTGTAGCTGCCCGGCTCGGGCCGATCGCGGCGGTCCTCGATCACCCGCATCAGCTCGGTGCAGGCATCGGCCGGGGGCTGGGGAGCCGCAGGACCGCCACCGCTGGGTGTGGGCCCCTCGTCGTAGAAGCAGCTGCGGGCACCGGTGTGGCAGGCCCCAGCTCCGATCTGCTCAATGCTGAGCAGCAGCACATCGGCATCGCAGTCGTAGCGGAGGCCCCGCAGTTTCTGGAGCTGACCGCTGGTGGCCCCCTTGTGCCACAGCTCCTGGCGGGAACGGCTCCAGTAATGCACCTCACCGCTGGCCAGGGTGTGCTCGATGGCCTCCTGATTCATCCAGGCCACCATCAGCACGGCTCCATCGAGCCAGTCCTGGGCCACAGCGGGGATCAGGCCGGCCTCGTTAAAACGAAGGCTGGCGAGGAGTGAGGCGCGAAAGGCCGGATCCGGGGCCTGAAATGATGCCTGCACGGGCAGCCGATCCATCTGACCTGATCCTCCCGCAAGACCCACCTCCCGCCCCACTCCCCGAGGGAATGACCGCCGCCTTCACCTGCTCGAAGACCTTCAGCGGTTACCCCTGCTGCCATCGCCAGTGGCGCCATCCCGGCCACTGCCGGTTCGTGCATGGCTACAGCCGCAGCTTCACCGTGTGGTTCCAGGCCAACGCTCTGGACATCCACGGCTTCGTGGTGGATTTCTCCAGCCTCGGCGCCCTGCAGGCCCAGCTGGCGGAACAGTTCGACCACACCTTTCTGGTGAATGCCGACGACCCGCTGCTGGAGCAGTGGCAGGCCCTGCACGAGCAAGGGGCCCTCGACCTGCGGGTGATGGACAACGTGGGCATGGAGGCCAGTGCCCAGCTGGTGTGGCAGTGGGCCAACGCGCTGCTTCAGGCCCGCGACGGGAGCCGCAGCTGCTGCTGGAAGGTGGAAGCCCGCGAAAACGAGAAGAACGCCGCCTGCTTCGAGGCTGTGCCCCAATGGTTTGAGCTGCCCTCTCCCAGCTGACGCTCAGGCGGACTTCACGCCCCCGCACTCCTGCCAGGAACTCCACAGCTGGGCTAGCTCCGCCTTCATCGCAACCAACTCAACC
>NZ_JAGQBW010000021.1 GCF_024345835.1 Synechococcus sp. HJ21-Hayes
CCCACTGGATGTTGTTGTCCTCGTCGAAGCGGGCCTTGAGTTCCACCAGGGCCATCACCTGCTTGCCGTTTTCGGCAGCGCGGATCAGGGCCTTGATGATCGGAGAGTCCTTGGAGACGCGGTAGAGAGTCATCTTGATGGCCAGTACCGAGGCGTCGTCGGCGGCCTGGTTGATGAACTCCTCCACGGAGGTGGCGAACAGATCGAAGGGGTGATGCAGCAGCACGTCGCCCCTGCGCAGCACCGAGAAGATGCTCTCGAACGTGTTGGGATTCAAAGAGCCGTCCTCCAGCTGGCTCTTTTGCGCTCGTCTGAGTGGCTTAGGCGTCACACCGTGCCATGGTTTGTCTTTCAGATCTGGGACAGGCAGCCGCATCAGTTCCAGTAAATCTCCCGCCGCTAGCAGGCCCTTCACTGCATACAGGTCTGTTGGTTTCAGGTGCATCTTGTGCATCAGATCCAACGCCATGCCCTGGGGCATGCTCTGATCTATTTCCAGCCGAACCACCTCGCCCCCTGTGCTCCTTTTCCTTAACCCCTCCTTTAGGGCTTCCAGTAGATCATCGCCATCCTGCTCTTCCAATTCCAGGTCGGCATCCCTTGTCACGCGGAACAGGTGACAGGCGTGGATCCTTACCCCTGGAATCAGCCTACCAAGGTTGATCGCGATCAGCTGTTCTTGTGGAATCAGCATTGCGACAGGTTCTGGTTGGCGTCCCCCGTGTAACTCAGCGGGAATCTGTATGAATCGTGGACAACTTCTCGTTGGCACCTTGACCCGCGCCAGCTGCTGGCAATGGCTTCCCGGTTTGCTGATCAGGGCGACAATATTGAGGCTGAGACTGCTGATAAACGGCCATGGTGTGTTTGGCCCAACCACCCTTGGCCGTAGGGTTGGACTGATGTGTGTCAGAAAGTAGCTCTGCACCCAGTCTTTTTGTCGGCGCGTCAGATCCTGGTAGTTGAGGAGTAACACCCCCTGCTTCGCGAGCTGAGGCTTTAGCTGCTCCTGGAGATGGTTCTGTTGTTCCTCTAGTAAGGGCAGGAGCTGTTCGTGGATCGCATTGAGCCGCGCGAGTGCCTTGCGCCCACTTTCACTCTGGAGCTCCAGCTCAGCCTCGGCTTGAGACTTCAAGGAGGCGACACGCACCATGAAAAACTCATCGAGGTTATTGCTGAAGATGGCGCTGAACTTAGCTTGCTCCAGCAGTTTGGTTGCGGAGTCGCGCGCCAGTTCCAGAACCCTTTGGTTGAACCTGAGCCAGCTCAGTTCCCGATGGACCGTTGGATTATTCATGGCTGCTGTCCTCGCCTGCAATGCCGCATCAGCGTCGTGTGGCTGTCCAGTCTTCAAACCAACCACGCTTCCGTAACCAGATGGTTTGGATTGTGGCGATCATTCCCATCAATAGAAGGGCTGCCAGGTAGCCATAATGCCAGTCCAGCTCCGGCATGTTTTTGAAGTTCATGCCGTAAATGCCGGCAATGAATGTTAGTGGCGCAAAAATTGTTGACACGATGGTGAGTGTTTTCATCACCTGATTCATCCGGTTCCCAGTGCTCGCCATGTGGGCCTCTGTTACCGCATCGCACTGATGGCGCAGAATTTCGCAACTTTCAAAGATCTGCTCCACATTCTGGGCCATTTCCCTAAAGCCCTGCAGACCCTCGGGACCCATCACCGGTTGGTTCTGGCGAAGGAAGAGCAGGGTTTGATGGCGTAATGGCCACAGTTGCTGGCGTATCCGCCGCAGATTGTTGCGTAGTTGGTAGGCCTTTCCCAGGATTCTTGGTTTTGGATCCCGCAGGGCGGCTTCCTCAAGGTCGTCCAAGCGGTTGGCCATCTGCTCCAGCATGGGAAAAATTCCATCCAGCAGGTTGTCCACCATGTAATGCAGGAGATCATCGAGATCCTCTCCTGCTGCGGCAGGTTTTTTGTTTTGTAGCCACTCCAGCAACGAGTCAAAAGAGGTTTGGCCAGGCGCTTCCTCGATGGAGATCAGCAGGTTTCGCATCAGCACCATGCTCACCTGGTCGCTTTCCAGCTCCAGGGGGTCCCGCGAGAATCGAAGCCTGTGGAGCACCACGGCAATCACGTCCCCCAAGGAATCAACCCGTGTGGCCTGGGGGGTCTCCAGCAACAGGGGTTGAAAGGCTTCAGGAACCTCCAGTGTGTTCAACAGGGCATGGGTCACGTGGGGTTGGCCCATGCCTGTCAGCCGCACCCAGAGGGGTAGGCCCATGGCTTTGAGTGTTTCCAGTTCCGCCAACGTGCTGACGCGCTTTTCTTCGACCCCACTGGGTGATAACAGCACCACCCTGCATTCGCTTGCTGCGCGGCCGCCAGCCAGGTAGAGGGCTGTTGGCATGGTTCCGGGTCGCTCTTCTAGGCGCCTGGATTCAAGGGATCCTGGCGTTGGCCTCAGCATCGTGAGTTCTTCCACCTGCACCATCCCCCGAGAACCGTAGCCACGGGGTATCCCCAGGCTGCGGTGGGCCAAACCACCGGTTTGCTGTGTTGTGCCCGACAGCGTTGCTTCACGGACTGGTGTGGACTGCGGTTGTGTTCGCAGCAGATGTGGTGGCCTCGTTTCGCAGCTGGTTCGCGCCTGTTGCCTCTTGCCTGGCGATTCAGTCGTTGTTGATGGCTTGCCTTCACTGGTTGCCGGTGCCACCCTCGCCAACCCAATCTCCTGGGTTTGCACCAGCGGCGACCCATTGATCGGCGCCCCTGGAGATTCACTGTTGATCAGTCCTGAAGGCTTGTTGCTTCCAGGTCTGGTGCTGCTACCGCCTGGGCGAGTGCTGCCATCATTGTATGGTAAAAACTGCTGTATTCGTGCTTGCTCATCAGGCAGGCTTGCATGGGTTCATGTAGCAGACCGGCCTGGAATACGCCAAACAGCATTAAGGCTTCCCGTTGCGATAGGCAGATCAGATGATCCCCCTTGATCTGGGTGAGCTTCACGCAAACTTCAAGACTTCGCTGCAACCTAGCAGCACACATGCTCCCTTGATCCCCATAACCTGCTGTTAACTCTTCGCGACTCTGATCGTTCACAGTGGGTGAAGGGTCCTTCCTCCCTGCGCCATGGCCATGTTGCCCACCTGCGGACATTTTGCGGCGGAGCAGCTACAGCGGCATGTGCGTTCGCTCGTTGGCCTCCAGGCGGATGTGCTCGCCGATCGGGATCCGGAACCCCTGCACCAGATGCGGGTCCGTTTCCGTCGTGTGCGCAGCACCCTTAGCCAATTCGCCCCGGCCCTCGTGCTGCCAGAGCGGCTCGACGATGGCCACATTGCCAAGATCGGGCGTCGGCTTGGCATGGCCAGAGACCTGGATGTTCTGCGCTCGCGCCTGCAGGACGTGCTCCTGCCCCTGCTGCCCGCGCGGGAAACCCTTGTGCTCAAGCCGGTTCTCAAGCAGTTGCGCCGCGAGCGCAAGCTCGCCTTTTCTGATCTGCGGGACACGCTGCAGGGTCGCCGCTATCTCCGCCTGCTGGCTGATCTACAGGGATGGCTGAGGCAGCCCCAGTTCACCTCCTTGGGGGACGAGTTGCTCCTCGATTGGTGGCCCCATTGGAAGTTGGCGTTGGCTTCTGATCTCCTGGCCCATCCCGGATGGCGCGTGCTCGATCCCAGCGACCCTCAAGGCCTGCAAGCCGTGCATGACCTGCGCAAACGGCTGAAGAACCTCCGTTATGGCCTGGCCAACCTGCAACCACTTTCTCCGCACACCCTGGATCCCTGGCTGGTTCGTCTCAAGGCCATGCAGGAGCACCTGGGCGATCTCAACGATCTGCAGGTGCTGCAGGTTGCCCTTGCCCACCAGCTGGAGGCCGAGGTCGATGCGGTGGTGCCCACCCTCTGCAGCCTGATGGCCGAATCCCAAGCCAAAGCCTGGGGCCACTGGCTTGAGCTCTCCGCCGATCTGCGAACCCCCCAGGGCCGCAGCCACTGGTATTCCATGTTGGTCAGCGGGTTGGTTTGAAGCCGGGTGCGGCTGCTGTCAAGTGCCGCCAACACCGTTCGGCCGCGCCAATGGCCCATAGTCTGGTTGCTCCAGTGGCGCAGCAACAGCGTTGTCGATTGTCCAGGCCTGTGGGCCCGTTGCCCTGCCCCTGTTGCTCGTCTCGATTGTTGTGGCCACGGTGCTCTTCGATCGCTGCCTGTTCTGGTGGCAGTGGTGGCGCCAGCCGCAGCAGCGCCTCCGCGGCACTTGCCAGTCCCTGAGGGACTGCCCTACGAGCTCTGAGCGCCACCTCCAGCTTCGCCGCCTCAAGCGTGCCATGGCCCAGGGCGAGACGTTCCTTCAAGCCGCCCTGCTGGTGGCGCCCATGTTGGGCCTTTTGGGTACGGTGCTCGGCCTGATGAACGTGCTGCGCGCCCTCGGCCCCCAGCTGCTGTTGCCCTCCTCCACCCCCCTGGTGGGCTACGGAGATGTGCTGGTGAGCATGGTTCTAGGTCTGCAGCTTGCGCTGGTGGCCCTGGTGGCCGGGCAGGTGAACCGCGGTCTGCGTCAATGGCAGCTGCAGAACCTTGAGTTCCTTGTGCAGGAGTTGGATCTGCGCCCATGACCGACGGCACGCTTGCTCTGGTTCCCAGCCTTGCAGCGGCGCTTAGCGTGCTCACCGCGGTGGCGGCTCTGCCTGGGCTGCTGGTCGGTGCTCCCGAGCCCACGCTGCGCCTTCCCGTGGCCCCGGCCACGGCCCTTGTGCTGGTGTTGGCCAAAAGCAACAGCGGTGTCTGGTATGCCAATGGCACCCCGGTGCCCCAGCTTCAGTTGGCCCGCCGTCTGCGCCAGCAGGGCCCAACCCTTCGCATCCGCTTTCTGCCCTCTCCTGGCCTCACCACGGCCCAGGTGAGTGAGGCTATGGCCTGGCTACGCCGCCACAGCCGCACCGCCGTGCAGTTGGAGCTGGCCCATCAGGGATGAGAACGTCATGGTGGTCTTCCTTTGCTTATGGCGGCTGCGGCGTCACGGTTGCTGGCCTGGCGCTGGCCCTCCTGCTGTTGCCCCAGCAGTTAGCCCTGCGGCCGATGCAGCAGGGCGTGCTCCAGCTGCAGGTTCAGGCCGATGGCAGCCTGCGCCTCTGGAACCAGCCCATCAGCGAGAGCCAGCTGCAGGCTCTGGTCCGGAGGGCTTCAGCACGCCCGGGCTGGCAGCGGCTGCGGCTTGTTCCCGACCCCGGGGCCCCCTGGGGGCAGGTGCTGCGCCTGATCGACCAACTCGACGACCGAGGTCTTTCGCTTGAGCTTCAACTTCCTTCGGCCTGAGTTGCTGCTCGCCCTGGCTCTGAACGGCGCCTGGTTGGCATTTGTGGGATTGCCTCCCCGTCCCGTGCAGCCTCGCCCCACCATCACCGCTGCCGATGCGCCGCAGTTGTTGAGGTTGAGTCGCAAGCTCGCGGCCCAGGGCGACGTCCAGCGCTCCGCCCTGCCAACGATCGCGGCACTGGATGCCTTGCCCCCGCCGCCCCCGCCTGAGCTGCTTAGCCCCTCCCCGCGCACCGATGGTGCCCCTGCCCCTGGCTGGGTCTGGTCGACGGCGGACAACGACCTTCCCACCGAGCCGGCTCAGGCCCTGGAGATGTCCCAGGCCTGGATTCCCGGCAGTGGCTCGGCAGTGCCTGAGGCGAGTGCCGCTTCCTTGGAAATCCGCCGGCGCCAGCTGTGGCTCACCCCTGGCCAAGCGCAGCAGCTCCAGGCCCTGTGGCAGCGCAGTTCTTCGCTGCCTGCACCGTTTGAGGGCTTGCCAGCTGGCACCAGTGCCCGGCGCCTGCCTGCCCCTGGCCGAGCCCCCCTGGGCTTGGCCAGGCCCCACGGTTTTTCCCTGGTGCTGCCCGATGCGGTGGTGCTGTTCTGGCGCCAGGGCCCGCAGGTGTGGCTGTTGCGCAGCCCCCTCAACCGCCCTGCTGGTACGGCCTAACCGAACCTTAATGAGACGACTACCAGCGCTTTGCCTGGTGTCTAGTCGTGCTCCATACAGTTCCGGGGCATCCGCCGCACAGTGGCTTCCATGGTGTTCACGCCCTCCCGTGAAGGGTCTTGTCGGGTTGTTCTCGAGGACACTTACCAGAAGCGCGATCTGGTTCATCTCGGTGCCGGCAGCGCCGTGCCCCTGCTCCGCAATCACCTGTGGTTGGTGGTGCGCGGCATGGTGAAGCTCACGTGCATCACTGAACACGGCGACGACCTGGTGCTGGGTCTGGCTGGTGCCAACGAGCCCTTTGGCGAGCCCCTCACCAATGTGGACCTCTATGAGGCCACCACCCTGTGCGACACGGACCTGCTTTGTCTGTCGATGGATGAGGTGGAGTCCACGCCGCACCTGGCGATGGCGCTGGTGCGGGCCATGGCCAGCCGCATGCGCCAGTCGGAGGCCCTGATTTCCCTGTTGGGTCTGCGCCGGGTGGAGGAGCGGGTTCGGGGATTTCTGGAGTTGCTGGCTGAGGAGTACGGACAGCCCTGTGACCAGGGGCTGCGCCTGAATCTGCGCTTCACCCACCAGGAGATTGCCAGTGCCCTGAGCACCACCCGGGTCACCGTGACGCGGGTCCTGGGGGCGCTGCGGGATGAGGGCTGGCTGCAGCTGGACGACCAGCGCCAACTGGTGGTGAGCCATCTGCCCCGGGTCTAGGCCCGCGGCAGCAGGAGGTCCAGCACCGCCCCGCCTTCGGGATGGTTGCTGGCCCGCACCATGCCCCCGTGGCACAAGGCGATCTGCTGCACGATCGAGAGCCCTAGCCCACTGCCGGTGCGGGGTCCTTTTGCCCGGGCTGGATCGCCGCGATAGAAGCGTTGGAACAGGCGTTCCTGATCGGTAGCACTGAGGCCAGGGCCCTGATCCCGCACACTGATCTGGCACCAGCGGTCGCGGTAGTGGATGCTCACCGCGATGTTGGTGCCATCTGGGCTGTAGCGCAGGGCATTGTCGAGCAGGTTGAGCAGTGCCTGGTGCAACCGCGCCGCATCCACCGCCGCAAGGCGAGAAGCCTCGCGGCCCGGGCTTACCTGTAAGCCCACGCTGCGCACCTTGGCCAGGGGTTCCAGCGTGGTCCACACGTTGCCGATCACGTCGCGGGGGTCGATCGCCCCGTTGCCACGACCCTCCCCCATCGGTGTGTTCTCCAGCCGCGAGAGATCCAGTAGGTCACTCACGAGCAGCTGCAGTCGCCCCAATTCCTTCTGGAGCCGTCCCACCAGCACCATTTGCTGTCCCTCGGATCGGTCCGCCAGGCTTTCACTCACCAGCATCAGGGCGGTGATCGGGGTTTTCAATTCGTGGGCCACATCGCTCACCCATTGCTCCTGCCGCTCGAGCAGGGTCTGCAGAGGATCGACGCCCTGGAGCAACACCCCCACCCAGCCATCGCCGCCAGCCAGCACCCGCAACTCCAGGGTGTCGCCACCCACCGGCCAGTAGCCCCGCTGGGGCTTGCCTTTATCCCGGGCCAGATCGATCAGGTGCTCCACCTCATCGCAGGGCTGCAGCAGTGCGATGGGCTGTCCCTGAAGGGCCAGGCCCTGATTCACCCCAAGCAGTTTCTCGGCCCTGGGGTTGATGCTGGCGATGGTCTGATCCGGTGCGATCACCAGCCAGCCCTGGGGTGCATCCTCCATCCAGCGGCGTAACTGCTCCGGTGGCAACGTCGCGGGTGCCGCTCTGGCCAGCGCTCGGCGACGTTGCCTCTCGGTTCGCTGTTGATGCCGGCTGTGCCCCAGCCAGCCCAGCAAGCCACCAGTGGCCATGGCCAGCAGCACGGATAGGGGGGCGCTACCTGCCATGGCCTCAGCCAAACCGGTAGCCGAAGCCACGCACCGTCACGAGGTGCACCGGATTGGAGGGGTCGAGCTCGATCTTCTCCCGCAACCAGCGAATGTGCACGTCCACGGTTTTGCTGTCGCCGATGTAGTCGATGCCCCAAACCGCCTCGATCAGCTGCTCGCGACTCCACACCCGTTTGGGCTGTTGCAGGAACAGCTCCAGCAGCTTGTACTCCTTGGGCGAGAGTTTGAGCTCCTGATCGCCTCGGGTGACGCGGCATTCACCGCTGAACAGCTCAAGGTCGGCGTGGCGAAGCACTTGGTGGCGCTGTTCGGCCTGGGCCTGCTCCTGGCTGCGGTTGCGGCGCAGCAGCGCACGGCAGCGAGCCACCAGTTCCCGCATGCCAAAAGGCTTGATCAGGTAGTCGTCGGCGCCCACCTCGAGGCCGAGCACCCGATCGGTTTCGGTGTCCCGAGCACTCACCACCAGGATCAGCGGTGGGTTGGGCTCCTGGCGCAGCTGGCGGCACAGATCCAGGCCATTCATGCCCGGCAACATCAGGTCCATAACCACCAGATCGAAGCGTTCACGCCTGAGCAGATCCCAGGCGCTCTGGCCATTGGTGGCAGCCGTCACGGTGAAGCCCTCCAGCTCCATGGCCTCGCTCACGGTGTCGCGAATGGTGTCGTCGTCTTCCACCACCAACAAGCGCGCGCCGGAGGGGGGAGAAGGCACCTTGCTCATGCGGTGATTCTGGAGGGGCTAACTGGTAGCGCGGGATACGTGGTGCAAGGCCAGCCCGCTTTGGTGCGGAGCTGGCCCCGTCCCGGGTTCAGTAGCCGTTGCAGCCCTGCACCGAGATGCGGTAGCTGAAACCCAGGGCATTCGGATCGTTGCTGGCGCCCACCTTGAAGTTCATCTGGCTGGCCTGCTTGCCGGCCACGGCAGGGAAGGGGCCAAACATCCTGCCGGTGCCGATGGGGGGATTCATCAGCTCGTTCACCACCTGCAGGTTGCTGCCATCGCTGAATTTCATGTACGCCTGCACCGGGTACTGGGCGTTGGGATCGGAACTGTTGGCGGTGAAGAAAAACTTGTAGGTGCTGTAGGGCTGGTTCACGATGAAGTCCGTGTTCCAGTTGGTCTTGGAGAATGGCATGACCTTGCCGGCACCCACCGATTTGGCCACGATCGGCGTGCTTCCGTTACCGCCGATGGGCTGCAGGAAGGTGCACTGCTGGGCGGCCCAGCTCGCTCCAGGGGCCACGATCAGGCCGGCACAGCTGGCGGCTAGGGCAACAACACGACGCATCGCAGGATCGAAGGCAGCAGAGCTTGCAGGTTAGGCCCGACGGGGTGCTTCGCCCTCCGGAGTTGTGACCTGGGCTGGCGGTTCACCCCTCGTTGTCCAGCTGGCATTGGATCAGGCTGGGGTCCGTGAGGCGCTCCAGCACCCGCTGGAGATCCACGGGCGAGAGCTCGCCGTCGTGGCCCCACTTGAGGCTGGTGCTGGAGGCCCCAGCCTGGTCTGGGCCTGGATGGAGCGAGAGGTTGGTGTCTGGGCTCATGCCGATGGCTGCATGTCCTGATTCCAACACTAAAGCAGCGCTGGGTGCCTGCCGGTTGTTAGGGGATCAGAGGTCAGGCCGCCAGCAGTTCTGGCTCCCGGTAGGGAATGAAGTTGGCTTTGCGGGTGCCGCAAATCGGGCAGCTCCAATCGTCCGGAATGGCCTCAAACGGGGTGCCCGCCGCGATGCCGGAGTCCGGGTCGCCGGCTGCAGGGTCGTAGATCATTGAGCACACCTTGCAGATCCACTGGCCAGGCACGGGCTCCGGGGCCTCGCCGGCAACGCCGTTGCCATGGAGGGCCTGCAGGGCAACGGTGTAGCGATCGGCGTGATGGTGCTCAATCGGGGTGAGCAGTCCGAAGTTTTTGGCGGCGGTGCGGAAGATGCCAGCGTGTTCCTTGGATTCCTCGATCTGGCCGTGGAACTCGGCGGCGGCGTCGCTGTCGCGATCGGCCTGGGCCTGGGCGGCGAACTCTGGGTACATCGTTGTGTACTCGTAGGTTTCGCCCTCGATGGCCAGCTCCAGGCAGCGGGCCAGCACCGCTTGCTTCTCGGCCTCGCTGAGGCCGGCGGGATCCGCGATCACCAACTCAGGGTGCAGGAGGCGGAAGTGGGCAAAGGCGTGCTCGGTTTCCTGGTTGGCGGTGTCGCGGAACAGCCGCGCCAGCTCGGGGTTGCCGAGCTGCTTGGCCACATCCGCAAAGAAGAGGTATTTGCGATTGGCCATGCTCTCGCCGCCGAAGGCGGCCTCGAGGTTGGCGCTGGTGCTGGGCTTGGACAGATCCATGGGGCCTGCGGTGGCAATGCAGCCAGACTAACTCAAGTCGGAGTGAGTATGAGTTAGATGGTGGGGTCCGGGCGGCTGGGTTGCGACCGGTCGGGGCCTGAGTCGCGATGGGGATGTCTTCTCTTGCTCTGGTTGCTAAATCAGGGATGAGGACCGCCGCAGCAGTAGGCCATGGGCCATCACCAGGTGTTAGTCGTTGGCGGCGGAGCCGCGGGTATCACCGTGGCCGCCCGGCTCAAGCGCTTGCGCCCTGGCCTGGATCTGGCCCTGCTGGAGCCCTCCACCGATCACTATTACCAACCCGGCTGGACCCTGGTGGGTGCCGGGGTGTTCAGCCTCGAGCAGACCCGCCGCCCTGAGGCCAGCCTGGTTCCCGATGGCGTCACCTGGATTCGCGAGGGCGCTGCCGGTTTTGACCCGGCTCAGAACAGGGTCACCACCACGGCTGGCCAGGTGCTCAGCTACGACGCCTTGGTGGTGGCCACCGGCATGAAGCTCTGCTGGGACGCCATTAAGGGTTTGCCTGAAGCCCTGGGTCAGGGTGGCGTGTGCAGCAACTACTCCAAGGATCACGCGGCCTACACCTGGGAGGCGATCCAGAATTTTCAGGGCGGCAATGCGGTGTTCACCTGCCCGCCCATGCCCATCAAATGCCCGGGTGCCCCCCAGAAGATCGCCTATCTGGCCGATGACGCCATCAAGCGGGACCCTGCTCTGGCCACCCGCAGCACGGTGATCTATGCCACGGCGACCCCTGGCATTTTTGGGGTGCCCACCTATGCCGCGCCCCTGCGGGAGGTGGTGGCTCGCAAGGGCATCGATGCCCGCTACAGCCATGTGCTCACCGAGGTGCGCGCCGCCAGTAAGGAGGCGGTGTTCAGCGTGAAGAAGGAAGGGGAGGGGCCCCGCGAGGAGGTGATCCCCTATGCGTTGCTGCACGTGACGCCGCCCATGGCCGCTCCCGAGGTGGTGGCCCAGAGCCCCCTGGCGGCTGCCTCAGGCTTTGTGGAGGTGGATCAGTATTCGTTGCAGCACGCGCGCTTCCCCAACGTGTTCGCCATTGGCGATGTGAGTGGCATGCCCAACTCGAAGACGGCCGCCGCCGTGCGCGGCCAGGCGCCGGTGCTGGTGAGCAACCTGCTGGCTCAGCTCGATGGCGGCAAGGGGAGTGGCTCCTACGACGGCTACAGCTGCTGCCCGCTGATCACCGGCTACGGCAAAACGATCATGGCCGAGTTCAACTACAAGCAGGAACCCACCCCCTCCTTCCCGCTCGATCCCACGGTGGAGCGCTGGAGCATGTGGTGGGTGAAGGTGAATCTGCTGCCCTGGCTCTACTGGAACCGCATGCTCAAGGGCGCTGACCATGAGCGCCGCTTTATCCCCGGCTTGCCGGCGGCCCGCTAGGGCCCCAGCACCTGCAGCTGTTCTGCCCCCGACCGGTGAGGCTGTCATCCACCCGGGGCGGGATCTGGGGATCACCCTTGCGCTGCCGGGCTACACCGGATTACCCCAGCTTGAATCCACGGCCATGAGTGCTTCCCCCTCCACCGATGTGCTGGTGATCGCCGCCAGCAACGGCCAGAACCTGCAGCTGGCGGAGCGCTTCGCCGCCGCTGCCCGCCAGCAGGGCCAGAGCGCTGCGGTGTTGGATCTCACCGCCATCCCGCTGCCGCTGTTCACGCCGCTGGCCCAGGCCGCTGGCATACCGCCGGCGCTGGCGGGGTTGCAGACCCGGCTGGCCGCTGCCCCCCGCTGGGTGATCTGCGCGCCGGAATACAACGGCTCGATTCCACCGGTACTCACCAGTGCCATCGCCTGGCTGTCGGTTCAGGGGGATGACTTCCGTGCCCTGTTCAACGGCCGACCCGTAGCGATTGCCACCCACTCCGGCGGCGGCGGCCACCTTTTGATGGCTTCTCTGCGGCTGCAGCTGGCCCATCTCGGTGCCCACGTGGTGGGCCGCCAGCTGGTGAGCAACGGCACCCATCCTGCCAAGGACGACTCCATCGCCGATCTGATCACCCGGCTGCACCAGCTCCTAACCCCGCAACCATGAGCACCGCCACCCCCGCATCCGCCACCGCCTCTGGCCTGGTGTTCCGCCCAGCTGCCGATCGCTTCCATAGCCAGCTGGACTGGCTCGACAGCTGGCACAGCTTTTCCTTTTCCAGCCACTTCGACCCGGCCTGGATGGGCTTTGGCCCCCTGCGGGTGATCAACGACGACACCATTGCGCCAGGCCGCGGTTTCGGGATGCACCCCCACCGCGACATGGAGATCATCACGGTGATGGTGGAGGGCCAGCTCAACCACCGCGATTCGCTGGGCCATGCCGAGGTGTTGCGCGCCGGCGAGGTGCAGCGCATGAGCGCCGGCACCGGCGTGGTGCATAGCGAGATCAACGAGGGCGACCAGGCCTGCCGCCTCCTGCAGATCTGGATCGAGCCCAGCAGCACCGGCATTCCCCCGGCCTACGGGCAGAAACCCTTCACCATCGGCCCCGGCTGGACACCCCTGCTGGATCCCGATCAGGCTGGCGGCGCCATGGCGATCCACCGGCCGGTGCGCCTTTGGCGGGCCCGGCCCCAGCCCGGTGAACGGCTGGAGTTGCCGATTGCACCAGGTTGTCAGACCTGGATGCAGCTGATCGATGGGGGCGGGGCGTTGCGGGGCGAGGGTCTGCCTGCCCAGCTGCAGCGGGGCGATGGCCTTGGTTGGACTGCCGCTACAGCCAGTCCCGTTGCGTTCACCGCTGCTGGCAGTGGGGCCGATCTTCTCGTGTTTGCGTTCGGCTGAGGCGCTCCAGCCCACCTGCAGATGTTGTGAAGGCGACGCCCCTACGCCTTCGCCTGCATCAGCCTTGACCCATGGCTCACTGCTCTTCCCGCGTCTATCGGTTGCTGGATGGCCAGGGCTTGCCCCACCCTGAGCTCGATGACCTGTTCGAGTCGTTGGAAGCGGCCCAGGAGGCCGCCCATCGTTGGTGTGAGGCAAAGGGTCTGATTCCCCAGCTGGCCGATGCCCGCGTCATCCAAACCGTGGTGGCCCAGCAGTTCGGCGTGGAGGTGAGCACCCTGAAGGGTGATTGGCGCACCCTGCGCCACGCCGGCCCGGCAGGGCAGGTGATGCCGCGGTTGCAACAGGCCTGATTCGTCCCCTCGCCCTGGCCACCCCGGCGGTGACAGGGCTACGGCGTGCTCTGGCTGGTGCAGGCCCTGATCGATTGGTCTATGCCGAAACGGCAGCCGCTGTGACAGCGCCTGGCCCTGGCTTCGATCAGGTTCAACCCCTTGTTCTGTTCGTAGGTGTTGGCGATGGTGATGGCCTCATCACCCCGGTGGTACCGGCTGGTGGATCAGCAGGGGGTGCCCCACCCCGTGCTGGACGATCTCTATGACTCTCTTGACGCAGCCTGGGCCGAGGCCCAGAGCTGGTGGCTGACCAACGTGAGCGCTGAACCCGTGGGCATCGGGGTGGAGGTGAGCACCGCTAGCGGCTGCTGGCGCACCCTGCGGCCCCCAGGCTGAGTCAGCCTCTAAATTGGTATCCGCTGATACCAAAAAGGGCGCCATGGCGCCCTTCCATAGTTCCATTGGATCCTGATCACAATGCCCAGCCCTGAGCGCTTCGCTGCCCTTCAGACCATTCAGCGTCGCAAGCCTGCGGCCGTCCAGCCGGCCCCGGCCCTCAGTGAGATCTGGGCCAGTGATGTCTTCACCCTCGACAAGATGAAGGAGGCGCTGCCCCGCAGCGTGTTCAAGTCGATCCAGAAGACGATCCGCGAGGGCGGCAAGCTCGATCCCTCGGTGGCCGACTCCGTGGCCATGGCGATGAAGGAGTGGGCCACCAGCCGTGGTGCCCTCTATTACGCCCACGTTTTCTACCCGCTCACCAACCTCACGGCCGAGAAGCACGACGGCTTCATCGTGCCCAAGGGCGATGGTCGGGCCATCACCGAGTTCACCGGCAAGTTGCTGGTGCAGGGCGAGCCCGATGGCTCCTCCTTCCCCAACGGTGGCTTGCGCTCCACCTTTGAGGCCCGTGGTTATACGGCCTGGGATGTCACCAGCCCTGCCTGGCTGATGCGCACCCCGAATGGGGTGACCCTCTGCATCCCCACCGTGTTCGTGTCCTGGACCGGTGAGGCCCTCGACAAGAAGACACCGCTGCTGCGCTCCAACGCGGCGGTGAATGCCCAGGCCCAGCGCCTGCTCAAGCTCCTGGGCAACCAGGAGGTGGCACCCATCAACTCCAGTTGCGGTGCCGAGCAGGAATACTTCCTGGTGGACAACGCCTTCATGTCCCTCCGGCCCGACCTTCAGCTCGCCGGTCGCAGCCTCTTTGGTGCCCCTCCGGCCAAGGGCCAGCAGTTCGATGACCACTACTTCGGCGCCATCCCCGAGCGCGTCCAGGTGTTCATGCAGGACGTGGAGGATCAGCTCTACCGCCTGGGGGTGCCGGCCAAGACCCGCCACAACGAGGTGGCTCCAGGCCAGTTCGAGATTGCGCCGGTGTACGAGGCCGCCAATGTGGCCACCGATCACCAGCAATTGATCATGACGGTGCTGAAGAGCACCGCCAAGCGCCACGGCTTCACCTGCCTGCTGCACGAGAAGCCCTTCGCCGGCGTGAACGGCAGCGGTAAGCATGTGAACTGGTCGATCGGCAACAGCACCCAGGGCAACCTGCTGGATCCCGGCAATACTCCCCACGAGAACATGCAGTTCCTGCTGTTCTGCGGCGGTGTGATCCGGGGTGTGCATCAATACGGCCCCCTGCTGCGGGCTGTGATCGCCACCGCCAGCAACGACCATCGCTTGGGTGCCAACGAGGCCCCTCCGGCGATTATTTCCATGTACCTCGGCAGCCAGCTCGAGGACGTGTTCAACCAGATCAAGGCCGGTGAGCTGAAGAGCTCCGCCAGCGGCGGCGTGATGCGCCTTGGCGTAGACAGCCTGCCGGAATTCCCCAAGGACGCCGGCGATCGCAACCGCACCTCCCCCTTCGCCTTCACCGGCAATCGTTTTGAGTTCCGTGCCGTGGGCTCTGGTCAGTCGGTGGCTGGTCCGCTGGTGGCTCTGAACACGATCCTGGCGGACTCTCTGGGCTGGATGGCTGATCAGCTGGAGGGCCGTCTGGCGGCCGGTGAAAGCGTGGAATCGGCGGCCTTCGCCGTGTTGCAGAAGATCACCCAAGACCACGGCAACGTGATCTTCGGCGGTGATGGCTATTCCAGCGAGTGGCACCACAAGGCTGTGCACGAGCGTGGCCTTGAGAACCTGCGCACCAGTGCTGACGCCCTGCCCGTGCTCCAGCGCCCGGAGGTGCGGGATCTGTTCGCCCGCCACAGCGTGCTGAGCCCGGTGGAGCTGGAAAGCCGCTTCGAGGTGTACGCCG
This sequence comes from Synechococcus sp. HJ21-Hayes, assembly GCF_024345835.1. GTDB lineage: Bacteria > Cyanobacteriota > Cyanobacteriia > PCC-6307 > Cyanobiaceae > Vulcanococcus. The sequence goes on from NZ_JAGQBW010000021.1 coordinate 15,524, forward strand.
AGCAGTACTGCCTGGCGATTGAAGTGGAGGCCAAGTTAGCCCTGCGCATGGCCCGCACTCAGGTGTATCCCGCTGTCACCACCTACCTCGGCGAGCTGGCCGGATCCCTGCAGGAGCAGGAGTCGATTGGCCTGTCGCCCTCCCGCGACGTGGCCCAGCAGATTGCCGCCCTCAACCGGCAAGTTCTGGATCGCGCCACTGCCCTGGAAACCGCCCTTGGTTCAGCTCCCCACGGTGCCAGCGCCCACATGCGCCACTGCGCCGACCAGCTGATGCCGTTGATGGGTGAGCTGCGCGCCGCCGTGGATGGCCTCGAGGTGCTGGTGGATGACACCGCCTGGCCCTTCCCCACCTACCAGGAGATGCTCTTCGTGCGCTGATCGCCCTTCAGGAGAAAGGCTGCGCTGCAGCTGCATAGGGCACCAGCTTTGGCTGGTGCTTTTTTATTGCCTGCATTCCAATGCCTTTGCCATTGAAAGCCCCGCAGGTCATGATGAGTTGACGAGATAGAAATGCTGCTTTTATGCATTAGTGCAAATGCAGTGCATTCTTTCAGTGTTTGGCGATGAAGGGATATCATGGCAATACGAGTTATTGCCCCTCAATGCCCCGCATTACCATTGCGGTGCCCGATGAAGATCATCGGGCGCTGAAGCTCTTGGGCATCCTCGAGGGCAAGAGTCTTGGTTCCATTCTTGCCGAAGCTGTTCGTTTTTACCTGAGGCATAAAGGTGCTTACGACCTAGATGTCACCTCGAAAAAGAGCTGATCTTGATCGCTGCCTGAAGGTCTTGCTTGGTGGTTGTTCCAGCTCATGATGGAGTTTGATTCCAGCCTGTTCCCTCGGCGGCTCGAGCTGGAGTTGCCGGTTGAGATGATCGAGCAGTTGGAGCAGCGGGCTGATCGTTCGGGTCGTTGTCTGGCAGAAGTGCTGGTGGAGCTGCTCTCGGCCCAGCTTGATCCCCCTGAGGGATCAGCGGAGCACCGCTGAAGGCAGGCTTCCGCTCAGGCCCAGGCGCAGGGGCTGTTGGCGGCGTATCCAGCTCCAGCAGGCCAGCGGCCCGGCCGCAAAAGCCATGGAGGCCAGGGCGTGGCGCAGCAGGGGCTGGCTGGCAATCAGGTGGCCCTGGCGTGCTTCCGCCCGTTGGAGCCGTTGCATCGCCCTGATCTCCGGTTGGCGCAGGGCCTGAATCCGCTCCAAGGTGCGATCCAGGGCCGCAGCTCCGGGTGCGGCATGAGCGCCTGCTGCGGTGTTCGCCCGCCACAGGCTGATCAACTCACGGGCGGCTACGCAGCTGTCGCGTAGGGCCATGTTGATCCCCTGGGCCCGTATCGGGCTCATCGGATGGGCCGCATCGCCCAACAGCAACAGGCCCGGCCGGTGCCACCGGGGGGCCAATCCCACCTGGACACCCAGGCGGATGGGGCCCTGCAGCGCGGGTGCCTGGGCGCGGAGGTGCTCCGCCAGCCAGGCGGGCGCGAGGGCGGCGAAGGCCTCCACCCAGGATTCACCCGGTGCCAGCGGCTCACCGGGGTGTTGCTGCACCCAGCCCAGTTGCAGCTCACCGTTGGGGGCCACAAACGCGCTGGCGATGTGGCCGCCGGCCACCAGGGTCAGGAAACAGTTGTGGAGCAGCAGGCGGGGTGGGGCAGGCATCCGAAACCACAGCACATCGATTTCGGGGCTCGAGGTTTGCAGGTGCAGTCCGGCCCGTTGGCGCACCAACGACTGGCGCCCATCGGCCCCCACCACTAGGGACCCCGCCAAGGTCTGGCCGTTGGCCAGGGTCACGCCGCTGATGCGATCGCCGCTGTGCAGCAGATCGCGCACGGCCTGGCCGGGGTACCAGCGGAGATTCGGCAACGCCACGGCCCGCTGCAGCATGGCCTCCAGCAGGGCCGCCTGGGAGACCAGGCGGCAGGGCTGCAGAGCCCCCATGGGCTCCTCAGCCTGGAACAGTTCCCGGCCCTCCAGCCAGATGCTCCAGCTCTCCAGGGGGCGTTGGGGCAACTCCTGCAGCAGAGTCCACAGCCCCATCTGGGCCAGGGCTTCGAGGCCTGAGGGCATCAGGCCGTCGCCCCGGAATTGACGGCTGAAGGAGGTGCTGGCTTCCACCAGACTCACCGGTAGGCCCGCTTCTGCCAGTTGCAGGGCCAGGCTCAGGCCTGCCGGGCCGGCTCCCACCACGATCAGCCGGTTCATGAAGTTGCCTGTGGTGCTGGAAGGTTTCGTTCCCGCAGCGCCCTTTTCGTCGCTACTCCATGGGAACGACCCGTGAACGGTTGGCCATGACGATGAACCTCTGGCGTCCCTGGATCGACGCCCACCACGGTGGCGGGGGTGCCCAGCCCGAGCGCTATGCCCTGTGTTCTCCGGGTGACCGGGTGTTCCTGGGCGTGGCCGGAGGCGATGAGCACATCGAACAGGTGGCCGATGCCCAGCAGGCCTGGACTTTTCGCACCCACGAGCGGGCCGTGGCGGCCGCTAGGCAGATCACAGCGGTGTATGGCCAGCCCGTGGATGTGGTGAAGCTGCTCTGAGCTCAAGCTTCGGGGGTTGGGGTGCTCACCAGCCGCACGCCGGAGAAGAACAGGGAGATCCCGAACAAGGTGCCCACGGCCCAGAGGCTGTCGCTGGGCCACTCGGCCACGAGCAAGCCACCCAACACCGCGGTGACCACGCCATCGGCCAGCACCAAGCCCCGGGCTTCTGCCTGGCTGGCTGCTGCTGCGGCCAGTTCCATCACCCCTTCGAAGATCAGCAGCAGACCCACGAACAGGGTGAGGCTTACTTCACTCTCCACCGGGTAGGCCACCACCCAGATGCCGGCCACCAGATAGAAGAGGCCGGAGAGGGCACGGAACACCTTGCCCTTGCTGCCCTCTGCCTGGCCGATGCGCAGCAGTTGGCTCACACCAGCCACGGCAGCGATCACGCCGATGCTGAGGGTGAGGGCTGTGGCGGAGAGGAACGGCAGGGCGATGGAGGTGGCCGCCGCCAGGAACAGCAGAACGGCAGTGATCCAGCGCAGCGTGTTGGGGTTCATGCCGAGAACACAATTGGCCCACAGATTAGGGGGGTTGTTGGCTCCTGGGCTGTGCCCTCCCTAGGGTGCCTGCAGTTCTGATTCCGTTGCCCCCAGCTCGATGGCCGCGATCTTCAGCGACAACAGCCTCACGATTGGCCGCACTCCGCTGGTGGAACTCCATCGGGTCACCGAGGGAGCCAAAGCGCGGGTGCTGGCCAAGATCGAGGGTCGTAACCCGGCCTATTCGGTGAAGTGCCGCATTGGTGCAGCCATGATCGCGGCCGCCGAACGGGATGGCCTGCTGGGCCCTGGCAAGGAAATCATCGAGCCCACCAGCGGCAACACCGGCATTGCGCTGGCCTTTGTGGCTGCCGCCAAGGGCATCCCCCTCACGCTCACCATGCCGGAAACCATGAGCCTGGAGCGGCGCAAGTTGCTCACGGCCTACGGCGCCAGGCTTGAGCTCACCGAGGGCCGGCTGGGGATGACCGGTGCCGTGAACCGGGCCAAGGAGATTGCGGCCAGTGATCGCGATCGTTATGTGCTGCTGCAGCAATTCGTGAATCCTGCCAATCCCCAGATTCACCACGACACCACCGGCCCGGAAATCTGGAATGACACCGATGGCCAGGTGGATGTGCTGGTGGCGGGTGTGGGCACCGGCGGCACCATCACCGGGGTGAGCCGTTACATCAAGACCACCCTGGGCAAGCCGCTGCTGTCCGTGGCAGTAGAGCCCAACAACAGCCCCGTGATCAGCCAGACCAAGGGCGGGCAGGCGATTCAGCCAGGGCCCCACAAGATCCAGGGCATCGGCGCTGGTTTCGTGCCGGGCAACCTCGATCTTGGTCTGCTGGATCGGGTGGAGCAGGTGAGTGATGAGGAGGCCGTGGCCATGGCCCGCCGGCTGATGAAGGAGGAGGGAATCTTGGCCGGCATCAGCTGCGGTGCAGCCACGGTGGCGGCCCTGCGCCTGGCCCAGGAAGAGGCCATGGCCGGCAAGACCATCGTGGTGGTGCTGCCGGATTCCGGCGAGCGCTATCTCAGCTCGGTGCTGTTTGAGGGCATGTTCAACGAGCGGGGCCTGCCCATGGGCTGAGCCGCAGGGGCTCAGTCCGGCAGAGGGGTGATGCTCTGGAGCCGATCATTGAGTTGCATGGCCATGGACTGGCGGCCGACGGCCAGCACTTTCAGGGTGTCTTCGTGCATGCGCAGTTGGGCATCGGCCACCTGCATGCCACGAACCAGTTCTTTGAGCTCGTCGGGCAGGGTGTTGAGGTCGTAGCGCTTGCCTTCGAAGGTGAGCACGGGGGGTTGCTGGGCTGCGGAGTCGGTCACGACGACAAACGTGTTTCAGCTTCAGGTTAAGGCGCCTTGGTGGCCTCGTCTCCGGCGGCGATCAACTTGGGCAGAGGCCGTAGCGGCCGTTTGAAGAAGAACATCAGCAGCCGCCCCACCTGGGAAGACTCCGTCATCTCCCAGCCCTCCTTGCCCAGCAGGTTGAGAAAGTATTGAAGCTGTTCGGCAGGATGCGTGAACGTCCGCTGAGCTTGGCCGGAGCCATAGAGCTCCGGAAATTCTCTGGCAATGAACTCCGGGCTAAGGGCACCGCCGAGATGTTCACTGGCCACTTGGGCATCCGGGGGCTGTGGCGGGTTCTTGCTCTCCACGTTGATGTGGATCACTCGGTATTCCCACTGGGTCATGGGCTCAACCGCTCCCTGCCTATCACATTGGTCAATGCTAGGCGCCGCGGATCAGTTGCCGCTCGCACAGATCGCGGTAGCGGCCGGGTCTGCCGATCAGGAGGTCGTGGTTGCCCTGGTCCACCACCATGCCGTTCTCGAGCACAACAATCGAATCGGCCTCCTGAACGGTGGCCAGGCGGTGGGCGATCACCAGCACCGTGCGGCCAGCCATGGCCTGATCCAGGCCCCGTTGCACCGCAGCTTCGGCCTCCGCATCCAGGGCGCTGGTGGCTTCATCCAGCAGCATCACCGCTGGATCGCCCAGCACGGCCCGGGCGATGGCCAGGCGCTGGAGCTGGCCGCCGGAGAAGTTGCTGCCCCGCTCTTCCACCCGTGCGTGGTATCCACCCGGCAGGGCCTCGATGAAACCATCGGCATTGGCCAGCCGTGCCGCCTCCTTGATCTGCTCGAGGCTGGCGGGCCGGCCAAAGGCGATCGCCTCGGCCACCGTGCCGGAAAACACATTGCTCTGCTGGGGAACCAGGGCCACGGCCTTGCGCAATTCCGCGGCCTTGAGGTCGGCCAGATCCTGGCCGTCCAACAAGACCCGGCCGCTCTGGGCACTGTTGAAGCGCAGCAGCAGGGAGAACAGGGTGCTTTTGCCAGCTCCGGATGGCCCCACGAGGGCCACCACCTGGCCCGGCGCCACCCGCAGTCTGAGCTGCTTCAACACCGGCTGGGCGGGGTCGTAGCCGAAGCTCACATCCTCCAGCACCAGCTCACCCTGCACCTGGCCGAGGGAATGGGCTCCGGCGCGGTCCGGTGGTTCGACGGCCTCCTGTTCGATCTCCCGCAAGCGCCGCAGCGAGGCCTGGCCCTGCTGGAACTCATTGAAGTTGGTCGTGAGGTGGCTGATGGGGTCAATCAGCATCAGCAGAGCGGCCACATAGCTGCTGAAGCCCTGGCCGTTGAGGTCGCCGCTCTGGATGCGGGCGGCGCCCATGAGCAGCACCGCCAGGATGCCTGCCGCTTCCAGGAATCCCACCACCGGATACTGCAGGGCCAGCAGGCGCTGGGTGCGATAGCGGGCCCTGCGGTGCAGGTCGATCTCGGTTTCAAAGCGCTGCTGCAGCCAGGGTTCCGCCGCAAAGGCGCGCACCAGGGGCAGGCCGCCAATGGCTTCCCCCAGCAGCGAGGCCAACTCACTCACCTGCTTCTGGCTGCGTTCAGCCGCGCCCATCACCTTGGCGCCGAACACACTCACCAACACCGCCACCAAGGGGGCCAGTAGCAGCGTCCCCAGCGACAGCTTCCAGTCCAGCCACACCATGTAGCCGAACACCACCACCAGCTGCAGGGCGGAGGGTGTGGTGTCCTGAATGGTCTTGTAGATCACCTCGCCCACGCGGTCGGCGTCCTCGGTGAGGCGGTAGGTGAGATCGCCGGCGGAGAGTTTCTCGAGGGCCCCGAACTCCAGGCGCTGCAGCCGGGCAAACAGCCGGCGTCGCAGTTCCTGGCTCACCTGCAGGGCGGGATCCGCCAGCAGCGTGTCCTGGCCGAATTGGGCCAGTTTTTGCAGCATGAACACCGCGAGGGCCAGGCCGATCACCCGCAGCACCTGGCCGAAATCACCGGCCCCGATGGCGGGGATCAGCTGACCCGCTAGCCAGGCCAGCAACGGCCAGCAGACCACAAACACGAGCATGCACAGGCCGCCCGCCAGCAGTGTGCGGCGGTGGGGCTGCAGCAGTGGCAGCAAACGCCGGAAGCCGGCCGAGGGGGGTGCGAGCATCGGGGCAAGCTATCAGCGCTTTTTTGGCCGACGCTCCTGAGCCCATCCGCCTCGATCAATTCCTCAAATGGCAGGGCCTTGTGGGCACTGGCGGCGAGGCCAAGCAACGCATCCAGATCGGTGAGGTGCGGGTGAACGGCTTCCAGGAAACCCGCCGGGGCCGCAAGCTCAAGCCAGGTGATCGGGTGGAGCTCTTCGGCGGCACCTTTGTCGTGCCGGAGCGCCTCGATCAGCCCTGATCGGGTCAGCCTCTAGGTTGGGGGGCTCTTAGACCCCCTTGGACGCTGTGGGCAAGGCCGTCATCGCAGGCAACTGGAAGATGCACATGACCTGTGCCGAAGCGCAGGCCTTTGCCGACGCCTTCAAGCCTCTGGTGGCTGCCCTGCCTCCTGATCGCGAAGTGGTGCTGGCGCCCCCCTTCACGGCCATCGCCACCCTGGGGGCTGCCTTGGCCGGCACCGGTATCCATGTGAGTGCCCAGAACATTCACTGGGAGGGCAAAGGCGCCTTCACTGGCATGATCTCGGCGCCGATGTTGCTCGAGCATGGGGTGAGCCACGCGATCGTGGGTCACAGCGAGCCCCGCAAGTACTACAGCGAATCCGACGAGCAGATCAACCTGAGGGCCCGGGCGGCCCAGAAGGCGGGGATGATTCCGATCCTCTGCGTTGGCGAGAGTGATTCCCAGCGGGAGGCCGGCGAGGCGGAGCGGGTGATCCGTCGCCAGGTGGAGCAGGGTATTGATGGCCTCGATGCCGCCCGCCTGATCGTGGCCTACGAGCCCATCTGGGCCATCGGCACGGGTAAAACCTGCGAGGCCGCTGAGGCCAACCGCATCTGCGGCCTGGTGCGGCAGTGGGTGGGCTACCCCGAGGTGGTGATCCAGTACGGGGGTTCGGTGAACCCCGGCAACATCGATCAACTGATGGCCCAGAGCGACATCGACGGCGTGCTGGTGGGCGGTGCTTCCCTCGATCCTGAGGGCTTTGCGCGCATCGCCAATTACCAGGTGCCCGTGGCGGCCTGATGGCCTTGCCCTGGGGCCGGCGCACCTACGTGATGGGGGTGATCAATCTCACCCCCGATTCCTTCAGCGACGGCGGCCAGTTCGATCAACCCCAGCGGGCCCTAGCCCAGGCGCGGCGGCTGGTGGCCGAAGGGGTAGACATCCTGGACCTGGGGGGGCAGAGCACCCGGCCTGGGGCCGAGGATGTGGGCGCCGAGCAGGAACTAGGGCGGGTATTACCGGCACTCAGGCTGATCCGGGAGGCCATCGCCGCCGGTGCGCTGTGCTGCCCTGCCCGCGGCGACGACCCCGCCGCCCGCCGCCCGCCGCTGATCTCCGTGGACACCTTTCGCGCCCCTGTGGCGGCGGCTGCCCTGGAAGCCGGGGCCGACTGGATCAACGATGTGAGCGGTGGCCAGCGGGATCACGCCATGCTCGCCCTCGTGGCGGCTGCGGCTTGCCCCTACGTGCTGATGCACTCCCGCGGCGACAGTTCCAGCATGGATGGCCTCACCGACTACGGCCGCGCTGGGGTGGTGGCTGGTGTGCGCGAGGCGCTGCTGGCCGCCAGCGACCGGGCTGTGGCAGCCGGCGTGAGCCCTGGCCAACTGATCTGGGATCCCGGCCTCGGCTTCGCCAAGACCAACGAGCAGAATCTGGAGCTCCTGGATGGCTTGCCGCTTCTGCGGGCTGAAGGGGTCCCGCTATTGGTGGGCCCCTCCCGCAAGCGCTTCATCGGCGCGGTGCTTGAGCAGCCCAAGGCCAAGGCACGCATTTGGGGCACGGCGGCTGTGGTGGCCAAGTGCGTGGCAGGAGGGGCTGATGTGGTGCGGGTCCACGACGGCAAGCCGATGGTGGACACCGCACGGATGGCTGACGCCCTGTGGCGCCGGCCTTAGGTGGTGACGCCCTCGATCCTGTCTTCGATCTCCTGGTAGATCTCCTGCAGTTGTTGGATGTTCTCGTCGGAGGTTTCCCAGTAACCGCGGCCGTTCACCTCCAGCAGGGTGCCCACGATGCGGCGGAAGCTGTGGGGGTTGAGATCCATCAGCCGCTGGCGCATCTCCGGGTCGTTGATGAAGGTGTCGTTGGCCTCTTCGTACACGAAGTTGTCCACGGCACCGCTGGTGGCACTCCAACCCAGGGTGAAGTTGAGCCGCTTAGCCACTTCCCGCACGCCCTCGTAGCCGGAGTTGAGCATGCCCTCGTACCACTTGGGGTTGAGCAGCTTGGTGCGCGAATCCAGGCGGATGGTCTCGCTCAGGGAGCGCACCTGGGCATTGGCGGTGGTGGTGTCCGCGATGTAGCTGGATGGCGCCTTGCCGTCGTCCCGCAGGCCCTGGATGAGTTTGGTGGGGTCGGAATCGAAGTAGTGGCTCACATCGGTGAGCGAAATCTCCGCTGAATCCAGGTTCTGGAAGGTCACGTCGGCGGTTTTCATCGCCGATTCGAACACTTCGCGGTTCTGGTTCATCTCACCGGGGTTGTCGGCGTTGAAGGCGAAGGTTTTGCGGGAGAGATACATCTCCTGCAGTTCGTTCTCCTCCTCCCAGGTGCTGTTCTCCACCGCCAGGTTCACGTTGGAGCTGTAGCTGCCGCTGGCGTTGGAGAACACCCGGGTGGCGGCATCCCGCAGGGAAACCCCCTGTGCCTCCGCCTGTTCCTGGGCGTGACGACGCACGAAGTTCATCTCCAGGGGCTCGTCCGCCTCGGCGGCCATCTTCACGCCCTGGTCGATTAGGGCCATCTGGTTGATGAACAGATCGCGGAACACGCCGCTGCAATTCACCACCACATCGATGCGGGGGCGGCCCAGCTCCTCCAGCGGGATCAGTTCGAGCTTGTTCACCCTGCCCAGGGAGTCGGGCACGGGCCGCACGCCGATGAACCAGAGGATCTGGGCCAGGGATTCGCCGTAGGTCTTGATGTTGTCAGTGCCCCAGAGAACGCAGGCGATGGTTTCAGGCCAGGTGCCCTGTTCGGCCTTCTGGCGTTCGATTAGCCGGTCCACCACCACCTTGGCCGCTGCAATCGCGGCGCGGGTGGGGATCGATTGGGGATCCAGGGCGTGGATGTTCTTGCCGCTGGGCAGCACGCCCGGGTTGCGGATTGGGTCGCCGCCGGGGCCGGGCAGCACGTATTCGCCATCGAGGGCCTTGAGCAGGCTCTCCATTTCCATGTCGGCGCAGATCTGCTCCAGGCAGAAGCGCAGGTAGCCGAACAGTTTGTCGAGCTCGACCTGGTCCACCTCGCCGAACCCTGCGGAGCGGCAGGCGCTCAGCCAGGGGCTGGGAAGTTTGAAGCCGAAGCGCTCCAGGAGGTTGAAGAACCAGCCGAAGTTGTCCCGCAGGGTCACCCGGCCATCGGCTCCGGTGACGGCCTTCACCATGGAACCCACGGCGGCGCGGCACACCTCGGTGATGGTGCGGTTGAGCTCCACGTCGGCGAGCACGCCGTCGTCGTTGCCCTTGTACACATCGGCAATCGTGCGCCCACGGCTCTCGGCCAGCAGGGCAGGCAGGGAGCGCAGGCCATCTTCATCGCGCTCTAGGGCGGCGATGTTCACCAGGGTGGCGATCGCCTCCTCAGCGGTTGGGGGCTTGCCGATGGTGTGCAGGCCGCAGGGCAGCAGCCGGCTCTCGATCTCCATGAGCTGGCGGTACACCGCACCCACCACGCCGTCGCGGGCATCGAGATCGATCTCAGAGGCGTCAACCTCAGGCAGCACCACGTCCTTGTCGAGGTTGCACTGGCGCGCTGTTTCCACGATCGCGTTCACGATTTGCACGCCTCTGGAGCCCTCACGCAGCTGCTGGTAGGAGCCCACCAGTTCGCCCAGCTCTTTGAGGCCGCGATAGAGCCCGGCGTTCTCGGCCGGCGGGGTGAGGTAGCTGATGGTGGAGGCGTAGCCACGCCGCTTGGCGATGGTGGCTTCGCTGGGATTGTTGGCGGCGTAGTAATAGAGGTTGGGCAGGGCACCGATCAGTGAATCGGGGTAGCAGGTTTCGCTCATACCCATCTGCTTGCCCGGCATGAACTCCAGCGAGCCGTGGGTGCCGAAGTGCAGCACCGCATCGGCCTGCCACACTTTCTCCAGATAGGTGTAGTAGGCCGCAAAGCCGTGGTGGGGGCTGGCGCTGCGGGAGTAGAGCAGGCGCATGGGGTCACCCTCGTAGCCGAAGGTGGGCTGCACGCCAACGAACACGTTGCCGAAGTGGCGGCCGTAGATCAGGAGGTTGGTGCCGTCGCTGTTCAGGTTGCCGGGGGGCTTGCCCCAGTTCTCCTCGAGGCGCTCGGAATAGGGGGTGAGGCGCTCGTATTCCTCCACGCTCATGCGATGGGCGATCGACAGCTCCGGTGCACCCTGAAGGGCTTCCGGGTCGTTGATCACCGCCTCCATTAGGGCCTTGGAATCGCGGGGCAGATCGCGCACGTCATAGCCCTTGGCCTTCATCTCCTCGAGTACCCGGTAGATCGAGCCGAACACATCGAGGTAGGCGGCGGTGCCCACGTTGCCCTTGTCGGGCGGGAAGCTGAACACGGTGATCGCCAGCTTCTTGTCGGCCCGGGGCTTCACCCGCAGGGAGGCCCAGCGGATGGCCCGTTCAGCGATGGCATCCACCCGGTCCTGCAGGGTGTGAGCTTTGCCCGTGGCATCGTCACGGCCGGAGAGCACGATCGGTTCAATGGCCCCATCCAGTTCCGGGATGGCGATCTGCAGGGCCACCTGCACGGGGTGCAGCCCCAGATCACTGTCTTCCCATTCCTGGGTGGTCTGGAACACCAGGGGCAGGGCCACCATGTAGGGCCGGTTGAGCTTCTTCAGTACCTCAATGGCCTTGGGGTGGTCCTGGCGGGCCGGGCCCCCCACCAGGGCGAAACCGGTGAGCGACACCACCCCATCCACCAGGGGAACGTCGGGATTGATCGGGTCATAGAAGAAGGCATTCACCGGCTTGGTGAAGTCGAGCCCGCCGCAGAACACCGGAATCACGGTGGCGCCGCGGTATTCGAGTTCCTGAATCACCGCCACGTAGTGGGCTTCATCGCCGGTCACGATGTGGCTGCGCTGCAGCACCAGGCCGATCACTGGGCCCTTGCGCGCGGCATCGGAGAGATCGCTGCGGCTGGCGGTCCAGTTGAGGTATTCCTTGAGGTCTTCGAACATCCCTGGCGCCAAGGGATGCCAGATGCCCAGATCGGGGAACACTTCGGGGTCGGCCACCTGCAGCTCGGGGCGGTCGCTGTCTCCCCTGGGGAACACGTACTTATCTGCCAGCATCAGCAGGAAGTTCCGCAGGTTGTCCGGGGTCCCGCCCAGCCAGTACTGGAACGACACCATGAAGGAGCGGGCGTCCTGGGCCTTCTCCACTGGCAGGTACTTCAACACCGTGGGCAGGGTGTTGAGCAGCTTGAGCATCGCGTCTTGGAAACCGGCGCCGCCGGCTTCCTTCCGCTTCTTCATGAAGCCGGCGATGGCACTCTTGCTCTGGCCTAGCTGGGCCATGGAGAAGGTGCCGAGCTTGTTGAGGCGCATCACCTCCGGCATGGAGGGGAACACCACGGCAGCCTTGAGCCGGTCGCGGTGGGGGGCCACAGCCTCCACTACCTTCTGGGCTAGGTCCTCGATGAAGATCAGCGAGGCGATGAATACATCGGCTTCGGCCACATCGGCGCAGAAGTCGGCGTAGTTCTGGGGGTCCCGCAGCTCCTCGATCAGATAGCCGCTGAGGTCAACTGCCAGGGGGCCGTTCTGGTCGTTGAGGGAGGTGGCGGCCTGGGTGAGGGCGTTCTGGTACTGGGGCTCCAGCACCACATACACCGCCCTCATCACGGCCCGTCCGTTCACCTCCGCGGGGCTGATGCGGCGGGAGGAGGAGCGGACCTGCGTGAACATGCGCGCTGATTGAGCAATGTGAAGGAGCCTACGAAGCCCGGGGCGCCTGTGCGAGGGGAAACGGCAAGGATTTACAAGGGATCGCCTGGGCCGGCCCATAGGCTCAGCTCCTCTGCGTGCCGCCCCATGACCACTGCTTCAGCCCCCAGTTCAGCCCCCATTGCTGTGGTGGTGGCTGGCGCCCTTGGTCGGATGGGCGCCGAGGTGGTGAAGGCGGTCACCGCCGCTGGCGACTGCCGCCTGATCGGGGCCATCGACACCACGTTGGGCAAAGAGGGTGCGGATCTGGGCCTGGAGCTTGGCCTCGGTGAGCTGGATGTAGCGATCACCAGCGATTTCGAGGGGTGTCTGTGCCAGGCGAGTCAGGCCGTGCGCAACGACGGACCCGGCGCCGGGGCGGTTCTGGTGGATTTCACCCACCCCTCGGTGGTGTACGAGCACACCCGTGCCGCCATCGCCTATGGCGTGCACCCGGTGATCGGCACCACGGGGCTGAGTCCCCAGCAGTTGCAGGAGCTGGCCAGCTTCTCGGAGAAGGCCTCCGTGGGAGGGGCCGTGATCCCCAATTTCTCGGTGGGCATGGTGTTGCTGCAGCAGGCCGCCGCCGCCGCCGCTCGCTTCTACGACTTCGCCGAACTCACGGAACTGCACCACAACCGCAAGGCCGATGCCCCCAGCGGCACCTGCATCAAGACCGCCGAACTCATGGAGGAGCTGGGCAAGAGCTTCAACCCCCTCCAGGTGGAGGAGCACGAAACCCTGGCCGGCTGCCGTGGTGGGCAGCGGGAGAGCGGCCTGCGGCTCCATTCGATCCGCCTGCCGGGCCTGGTGGCCCACCAGGAGGTGATGTTCGGTGCCCCGGGTGAGACCTACACCCTGCGCCACGACACCATCGATCGTTCCGCCTACATGCCGGGCGTCTTGCTCACGGTGCGCAAGGTGCGCCAGCTGGCCGGACTCGTGTACGGCCTGGAGCGGTTGCTCTGAGCCAGCCCCGGCTGCCGTTCACGGCCATGGTTCGTATTGTCCCGTGGTTGCCAGGCATGGCGCCATGCTGATCCCCCTCAAGCCAGGCGAGCTGCTGCGGCTGATCCCGGCGGTGGCCACCGGGCCCCAGTTCAACGCCTGCAGCGGCAGCCCCCAGAAGCTGCTGCAGCGCATCTTCATCTCGGTGATCGGGGGGGTGATCACCCTGTTGATCAGCCAGGGGGTGGCCATGTCCAGCCAGGCGGCGCCGATCGCCCTGGTGGCGGGCTTTGTGTTTCTGCTCTACGTGCTGTGGGGCCCGATCGTCGAGGCCGGTCGTAAGAACGCCACCCTGCGGCGCTATCCCGCGGCCGCCATTTTTGAAGGTGAGGTGGCGGACTTCTACACCCGGGAGCTGGTGGAGGGTCGCCAGGAAACCACCGACAAGCAGGGGCACTTGGAGCTGGTAGAGAACCGCCGCACCTGGTTGTGCCTCGAGCTGGAAGACGAGGAGGGTTACCTGGGCAGCATTCGGTTTCCCTACGACAAAAAGCACAAGACGATTCGCCGCGGCATGGTGGTGCGCTGCCTGGTGCTGAGCGAGCGCAAGGACTTTTCGCGCATCGGAGCGCTCAGTGATGCCTGGCTGCCGCAGCTGAAGCTCTGGGTGGGGGAGTATCCGTTTCTGCTGCGACCTGCCTTTGAGGAGCTCTGCCTGAAGCGCCTGCGCTGACGGGTGCCGGAATGCCGCAGTCATGCTGCGTTACACCGCGCAATATTGCGTTACAATTCAGGTATTCCTCTGTATCCCTCCCATGGTCCAAGCCAATCCTTCTTCCCCTGCCGTGATCCGCGGCGCCACCGTGACTGAAGAAGATGGTGGCCGTCTGAATGCCTTCGCCACCGAGCCCCGCATGCAGGTGGTGGACGTGGAAAGCGGCTGGGGCTTCCACGAGCGGGCCGAAAAGCTGAATGGCCGCATGGCCATGCTGGGCTTCATTGCCCTGATCGCCACGGAACTCGCCCTCGGCGGCGAAGCCTTCACCCGTGGCCTGCTCGGCATCGGCTGATCTTCCAGCTCCCTTCTGATCCCAGCGGGATCATCCACGGCCGCAGCACACTTCCGTGCTGCGGTTTTTTATGGACTGCACCGTGTTGGCATTGGCCATGAACCAGCAGAGTTTGCGGGCACGGGTGCATGGGGCTGGCCCCACGGGCTTGTTGGCGGCCCTGGCCCTGGCCCAGGCCGGTTGGCGGGTGCAGCTGCTGGATCCCCTCTCGCCCGCGGTCCTGCGCCAGCGCAGCCGGGCCTATGCCCTCACCCATTCCAGCCGGGAGTTGCTGGAGCGCCTGGATCTCTGGCAGCCGCTGCTGCCCCATCTGGCGCCATTTCGACGCCTGGAACTGTGTGATCAGGCCACACACCTGCAGGTGCCCTTCACCCTGGAGGATCTGGGCCCTCGGGACGATCATCCCTCGGCCCAGGCGGTGGGCTGGATCCTGCAGCACACCCCGCTGATGACCCTGCTGCTGGATCGGGCGGCTGGGGAGCCTGCTATCGCCCTGGCCCTGGGCGCTCCGTTGCCTGAGGTCGGGCCCGTAGAGCTGGTGGTGGCGGCCGATGGCAGTGCTTCGCCCACCCGCCGCAGCGCTGGGCTGTACTTGTTGGCGCGGCCCTACCGGCAAGGCTGCCTCACGGTGCAGGTTCGGCTGCGCGGCTCGGCTGAGGATCAGGCCTGGGAGCTGTTCCGTCCAGAGGGTCCGTTTGCGGTGCTGCCCCTGGGGGGGGATGCCTTCCAGCTGGTCTGGAGTGCGCCTGCCGACAGGCTGCGGCGCCTGGAGGCCCTAGATCCGGTGGCGTTTCTCGAGGCCCTCAGCGCGGCCCTGCCCGCCGCGCTGCAGCCCGAGGTGTTGCTGGATCAGCCCCGCGTCTTCCCCGTGGGCCTGGAACTGGCCTGGCCCCTGCGTCGCGGATCCCTGGTGCTCGTGGGCGAGGCGGCCCACCGTTGCCATCCGGTCGGCGGGCAGGGGCTCAATCTTTGCTGGCGTGACGTGGCGGTGCTGCACAGCCTGGCTGGACGTGCCGCCGCAGGGCGCCTCAGGCCATCGCGGCTGCCGGCGGCCTACGCCTGGCGCCGCTGGCCCGATTTGCTGCTGATCCTGCTGGCCACCGACGCGTTGGTGCGCCTGTTCTCCAACCGCAATCGGTGGCTGCTGCCAGTGCGGCGGTTGGCGCTGACGCTGTTGGGCCGGCTGCCCTGGTTGCGGCGCCTCAGCCTGGCGGCCATGACCGATGGCCCCGGTGGCTCCTTGCGGGCCTGACCCACCGCGGGCAGCATGCCTCCATGGTGATCAGCACCTCACCCCAGCCACCCCCCAGCCCAGCGCTGCTGCGCTACCTACGCCAGGAGTTGGCCATGAGTGATAGTGCCCTCGGCCTGGGCCTCAAGCAGGCCCAGCTGGAGCAGGCCCCCTTGCCCGTGGTGCTGTGGCGTTTCGGGTTGATCAGCCTGGAGCAGCTGGATCAGGTGCTGGTGTGGCTGACTAGCACCGATCTGTGATGTGGCCTCAGTAGACGATCAGCGAGTCCACCGGCACGTCGGCCGGGAGTTTGGCTTGGCCGCCCAGGTCGGCCAGCTCCACCACAAAGGCAAAACCGCAAAGGCTTCCTCCCACGCGTGTGACCAGTTCCGCGCAGGCGCCGGCGGTGCCGCCGGTGGCCAGTAGGTCGTCCACGATCAGCACCCGGGGCTTGTGCTCAAAGCCATCGGGAATGATCTCCAGGCGATCTGTGCCGTATTCCAGGCTGTAATCCACGCCGATCACGTTGCCGGGCAGCTTGCCGGGTTTGCGTACCGGGCTGAAGCCGATCTGCTGGGCCGTGGCCAGGGCCGTGCCCACGATGAAGCCCCGCGACTCAATCCCCACGATCAGATCGGGCTGCAGCCGATCACACACGTCGCCCAGCTGCCGCATCACTTCCTGCCAGGCTGCGGCGTGGCGCATCAGCGGCGTGATATCCCGAAAGAGGATGCCAGGTTTGGGGAAGTCGGGGATGTCCCGCACCATCCCGCGCAGATCGATCGCGGCCATGGTCGACGAAGAGGCGCCACAGCTGGCAGTATCGCAGCCATGACCCAAGCCCCAGAGCAGCGCCCCTCCCCGCTTTCCCGGCGAGGCCTTGAGCGTCTCGACTTACTGCTGCTCTGCACCGAAGCCCTCGATCTCAACGGTGGCGAGGCGATGGTGTGGCTGAGCGAAGAGATGGGCTACACCAGCCTGTTCCCCAATCGCGTGGAGCTGTGGAAGCGGCGCTGCTACAACCCCCTGCGCCGCACCACCCGCCGAGGGGCCCTGGTGGAGCAGGAAACCGATGCCTTGATTCGGATCCTCAACGCCCTGGCCGATCGCCTCTACCCCATGCTGCGCAGCCTTCTCTCCAGCGCTGAGCCCCCGGAGATTACCGAGCAGCGCTGGGGCTTGTTCCGCAGCCGCCTGGCGGAATTGATCAAGGAGCGCTTCAACCTGCGGCGTGGCGGCGTCCAGCGCCTGCTTGATCCCGTGGAAGGCCGCGCCCTCAGCCGCCAACTGGTGCAGGCCCTCGCCTTCAGCGCCGGCCCCGGTGGCTTCGAGCGCCTCAAGGCCAGCCTTCAAGACGCGGCAGCCTGATCCCCCGTAGCCACTGCCATGAAACTCACCACCCGCTACGAACAAACCAGCTGCCGCCTTGAGCTGGAGGGACTGCCCGACGTGTCTGCCGGCCAGGGAGACCAGAGCCTCGGCATCCTCACCGGCTTCACCCTGGCCCTGGCAGGCCACACCGAACTCGAGGGCAAGCGCGAGCACCTTCAGGCCCTGCTGCAGGTGGTGATGCCCTACGCCCGGTATCTGCTCAGTGGCGTGGCACGCCCGTTTGGGGATGAGGCTTCCCCCGTGCTGATCGCCCCCCATGACCAGGGCCATCAGTTAATGCTGCGCAGCAGCCAGCCCAATACCGAGCCGCTCACCCTTCAGCTGGATGACGCCGAGCTGGCAGATCTGGTGCGCTGCCTCGACCTCCTGCGCAACGACGCCCGGGTGCTGGTGCCCTTCGACCTACCCCAACTCCAGCCTCTGCGCCGGCGCGAGGTGCTCAACCGGGAACCCCTGCGCCGTCGGCTGGCGGCACCGCTGGTGGGTGTAGCCGCGTTGCTGCTCGCTGGCGTGGCGGCCTGGATGGTGCCGTTGCCCAAGGCGCCGCCTGCTTCGCCCGCCCCTGTGGCCACTCCGGCAAAACCCGGTTGACGCGGCTGCCATGCTCAGCACACTTGTGTTCTGGTGCTGGCGCCGATGACCTGGTCTGAACTGCGACGTCGCGTGACCCGGCTGGGGGCCTCTCTGGATGTACTGGTGCGCAGTGATCCCGAGGTGTGCGGCCTCAGCGGCGACACCTTCCATCTCTCGCTGCACCATGGCGGCCAGGGGGATTGCACCGTTGGCGATCTCAGCCTGGTGGACTGCCCCAATGAACTGGTGCTGATCGAATTCGAGCGCTGGATGCGCTGCGCCGGCTACACGCTGGAACCATGACCCGCTCCCGGCGCCTGCAGCTGGTGCGATCGGGCCGCGCAGCCGGTGCCACGCGCACGGTGTTTCGTAAGCGCCGGGCGCCTTCGCGGCTCCGACAGGTGCTGGGTGGCCTGTTGTTGCTCGCGGCGGGGACCGGCTTGTTGGTGCTCCTGCTCCAGCTCCCGGAGTTGATTGATCTCGACAGTTTGCTGTTGGTGAGCACCGCCATCGGCAACTTGATTGCGGGGCTCTCGCGGCTGTTGATGGGGGTGCTGCAGCTGCTGGGGGTGCTCCTGCTGGTGGGGTTGGCGCTGTTGGCTCTCGTGTTGCTGGTGGCCGGCCTGATGCGGCTGGTGAGGGTCCTGGTGGCTCCTGGGCGCGATCAGACCAGCAAGAAGCAGCGTTCCTAACTTGCCGGTAGCCAGGCGGGGGGTGCGGGCATGGGCAAGAAGCAGAAGCAGGGGCCGCCTGCGGCGGACAGCACTGATCGCTATGCCCCCTCCGCCCAGCTGGATGACCTGAGCACCGGCGAGTCATTCGCCAAGAGCAAGTTCGATCGCAAGCGCTACGAACAGGAGCTTTCGCGGCTGCAGGAAGAGCTGGTGAAGATGCAGTACTGGACGAAGGCGGAGGGGTTCCGCCTGATGGTGCTGTTTGAAGGGCGCGATGCTGCTGGCAAGGGTGGCACGATCAAGCGCATCACCGAGCCGCTTAACCCCCGCGGCTGCCGGGTGGTGGCCCTGGGCACGCCCTCAGATCAGCAGCGCAGCCAGTGGTATTTCCAGCGCTACGTGGAGCATTTCCCCAGTGCTGGCGAGATCGTGATCTTCGATCGCAGCTGGTACAACCGCGCCGGCGTGGAGCGGGTGATGGGCTTTTGCACCGCTGCGGAGTTGCGGGAATTTCAGCAGTCGTGTCCGGAGTTTGAGCGCATGCTGGTGCGCTCTGGAATTGTGTTGCTCAAATACTGGTTTTCCGTGAGTGATGAGGAACAGGAGGCCCGCTTTCAGGCCCGCATCGACGACCCCACGCGCCGTTGGAAGCTCAGCCCGATGGACCTGGAATCCCGGGATCGCTGGGTGGACTTCTCCCGTGCCAAGGATGAGATGTTTGCCCACACCAATATCCCCGAGGCCCCCTGGTTTACCGTGCTGGCGGACGACAAGCGGCGGGCGCGGCTCAACTGCATCCGGCATCTGCTCAGCAAGATCCCCTACCGGGATATGACGCCACCGGCCCTGAAGCTGCCACCGCGCAAGAGTGGCAAGGGCTACGAGCGCCCACCGATCAATGAGCAGTTCTTTGTGCCGAACTGTTATCCCTGATCAGGCGGCTGATTCATCCACCGGCTTGCTGGTTCAGCCACCGTGCATCTGGGAGAACCACATCCCGGCCAGCTGCCAGGAGCTCCACAGGAAGATGGCCAGGAACAGCCAGTTCAGCCAGGCGGGGCGGTTGTCGTTGTCAAACAACATGGCCGATGGTCTCTTGCACTGCCCAGGCTAAGGGCCCTTCCCCAGGCGAGGTGGCGGTCAGGTGCCTCAGTTGGGCGTGGCCGAGCAGGGTAGCAAGGGCGCGAGGGGTGCGATCTGGCAGAGGCCCCAGGGTCCACCGCCAGATCCCAGGCTCCAGCGCACCACCTGGCCGTCGCCATCGCTGCTGGGAACGGTGATCACCTCCAGCTGGTGATCGCCGCGACGGTAGTCGTAACGGCAGTAGCCCATCCCGGTGCCGGAGCAGGCCCGCAAGCTGATCAGCCCGTTGCCGGAGAGTTCGCGATCAAAGCTCTCGGCCGGGGGGGTGCTGATCGGACGCCAGCCCTGCTGCTGTAGCCGTTGATCGGCCGCTTCGATGGGTTCGCGCACCGTGAGTAGGGTGGCCGGGGCCTGGGCCTGGCCCGAAGAAGCCAGCAGGGCAGGCAGCCCACCTGCGGCGGCGATTCCCACGGCTGCTGCAGCGATGGCCAGCGGTCGGCACCGGGGCGCTGCCATCGGAGGGTTGAAGGGGGCTCCCCGATTAGAGCAATGTTTGGGCCCGCCGGGTACTGCTGTGGGCGTGCCTACACGGCCATCAGGCCCTGGCGCTTGGCGCGGCGTAGATCGTGGAGCCCCTCGAGCTGGTTGTGAACGGCCACCAGCTGCTGGCGGATATGGTCGGTGTTCTCCAGCTTGGCGAGGTTGAGCAGCATCAGCTCAATCTGTGCCTTGCAGTCGATCAGTATGCGGCACTCGCTGGTTCCGGGTTCGTAGGCCATGCACGGGATTGGTGACCTGCCCATCCAATCGCCAGCATGGCCGGCGGGGTGTGGCGGTTATGGCCGTTTTGGGTTTGTTTTGGCTGGCTTGCTGCTGCAGCCGCACAAGCGGGCAAATCTGCAGCTTTCCTGATCTCGCCGGCGCGGCTGCAAGAGCTAACGGTTGGAAAACGGAGGGGGTGGGATTCGAACCCACGGAGGCTTTCACCTCGCTGGTTTTCAAGACCAGAGCCATCAACCACTCGACCACCCCTCCAGGGGTTGACCCCATAGGGGCACACTCATTCTTCCACGGGGATTGAAGCCTGGAGAGGCTTGCGACTGAGACTCGTGAGACCTGTGGCCATGCTTCGGGTAGAACGCTGCGGCCTGGTGGGCCGCCGGATCCATGCCCGTCCTCTCCGCCAACCTGCTGGCCGTTCGCACCCGAGAGTTGGCCGACATGATCGAGACGCTGCCCGTGAGCGTCGCCCCCGACCGCCAGTACGACCGCTGTTGCGAACTACTGGAGCAGGTGGCGATTGCCCTCGATCTGTTGTCGGCCAGCTGAAGCTTCAGTTCTCCGGTTTGGCCAGCGGCATCAGGCACTTGTTCATGCAACCCAGAAAGCAAAGCCTGTCTTGGGTTTTTAGACCCTCCAACATGACTTATGAAGTGACTTATCCTTCTGAGCCCCTTGGTTTGTGCTCAGCATGGGTCGTCGTTTGGCGGGCCCGGTCCGACTCCAAAACAGTGGTCCGAATTGGTACGCCCGTCTGACCGTCAAGCCGTCGCTGAGGCCTATAGCTGGCTGTACGCGTCTTCTCCGGAGCCTGGGTACCACCGACCATTCGATCGCCCTCCAACGCTGGCCAGAGGCTTACAAGGCTCTGGAGCAGGAACTGCAGCTACGGATCCAGCAGACAAACGCCGATACCCAGCGCCGCAGGGCCTCGATACGGGCAATGCTTCCACTCGTATGGGATTGCCCTCAGGGCTTGACCTCCGTCGAATGGACCGAAAACCTGACTGGTGAGCGGCTGGACCATCCAGATGACGCCTCTCCGCTCTTCGAGGAGACCTGGGCAGCCCTTGATGCAAAGCGGCCCCTCAGTCTCAACTGGCCGGAGTTGGTCAACCTTCACGCTGAGGCCATCGCCAGACGGCGAGGAGAATCACTTTCCCAGTCCTGGTTCAAGGCAGCCAGGCAAGCGGTGAGCCGTGTCATTGAGGTAAATGAATTGCCCGACACCATCACGAAGGAGCAAATTCGGTCATTGATGGAGCAGCTTAGAACCAAAGGTTTAAGTGATAAGACTGTCTCTACTCAGTTAGGCATTCTCCAATCGCTCATCCAAACTGGGATTGAGGAAGACAGTCTGACGCTTGCTACCAACCCGTTCCGCAGTGTCCGCTTTTCCGCCAGCACCAAGGAACAGGACCGCTATCTGCCGTTTGACTTGAAGATTCAGTTGCCATTGCTGCTCACTGAGACGGAACACGCTTGGGTTTTTGAGTTGCTCTGCACTACTGGACTGCGGATCGGGGAGCTGTTGAACCGACGACAAGGTGATATTCAGGGCCAGATGCTGGTGATTGGCAGAACACCTGATTGGAAACCAAAGACCAAATCTAGTTACCGCAGGGTCCCAATCCCCTTGCACCTGCTAGGCCATATGAAGGATCTGATTCCCGTCGCGTCGCCTGGTGCATGGGAGCAGCGTCTAAGGCCTCAGATCAGAAATTTGTTTGACGACAAGCAGCTTGTGGTCCATAGCTGCCGTCATACCTTCAAAAGTCTCTCCCGCAAGGTGGGGATGCCATCTGATGTTTCGGACGAGATTGATGGGCACAAGAAGAAAGATGTTTCTACTATCAGCGATCACTATGGTGACTACCCAGATGAGGTTCTGATCAAGTGGGTTGATGTCGTGTCCAAGGAAGTTCGGTCACTTGTGTACGGATCAAGGCCCCAATAAAGTAGTTTCTCGTAATGGCCTATCTTTCATGCAACTATCCCTCTACCGGCTCATCGCGACCGTTGGCCACGTCCCCTTCCCGTATCTCAATGACTACTCACACCTAACTGACTTCTTGACCCTCTGACCCACAGCTCTGACTCCAATTCTAGCTGCCGACAGCCCCTACGTGCTTAAGAATTCCCGCGGAGCTGTTCTTGGTCAGATCGGTTGAGACCATAGTTAGAAAGACTCATCACCGCAGAATGCCCGAGGAATAGCTCTAGTCCTGCCTGCATTCGAGTTGACAGCGCTAGATCTGTTCTTTGAATAGCGTTACGAGCGGTTATTGCTTTCAGGGCTCGCCTCAAGCAGCAGATGCTCACCATTGCCGCCCAGGAGGCTCTCTAGGGCCCTTAATGCGCCGTCCAGCCCTCTTCTATTCGAAACGTCATTAGAACCTCTTGCAGTGGCTCCCTGGGGCCTCTAACAAATAGACGTCAGTGATTGGCAAAGGCTCTCAGAAATTGAACCACTGAGGGACAACTGGCGGCTGCTGACGTGAAAGTGTGCGTCTTTTGGATCGGTACGCCACGCGAGGTCTTTGGTGCTGGATGCTGTCAATCAGCCGCTCCATCTCCTAGCTCAATACCCTAGTTCTTGCAGTGGTTCTGATCGATGACGGACTATTACAGGGGGGAAAGCTCAAATCCCTGCTGTGGCAGAGGCTGTGACCGATGGCTCACTATAACGGCGAGAACAGCTCCAACCCTTGCTGTGGCAGTGGTTCTGGGTGACAACCGACTATAACGGGGGAATAGGCCCCCCAAGAGTCTTGTACACACTGGGAACAGTGCTCGTCGGGTTGACCGGCTCCACTTGGGGCTCTGCTGCTTCGTCAAAGAAAAGACGTTAAAACTCCACGCCTGGAAACGTGGTTAAAGAAAGGTCTGGCTGCGAATGCCCATTTGGGAGTAGCTCGTCAGACGGTTTCATTGAACCCAAGCACCAAGGACATCAGGCACCCTTGGCAGCAGCTGAATCAACGCTCGCATTTGACGGTTGGAGAACCGGCGAATGACCCACTCCAAAGTTGAAGCCCGAACTGACGCATGACTGCGTTACGACGGGATACTGAAATCAACTTTGATGGTTCAAAGAGGAATCTACCAACTGTAGTCAGTTCATTTGAACCGGTCACCAGCGATGGTGGCAGTAGCTCTTCGATGCATCCGTCGTCCCCTCGACACGGCTGAGGGTCGAGAGTTGTGTTTCAAAGGGGCTGAGTTACAGGCGGAGCCACGCTGTGCGTGGAAGTTTCTCTTTGCACCATCCAAGTTGAATAGATATACAGCATCAGCTGTGTAGGGGGTGAGTAGAAGTGCACTCCAAGACAGGAGCTAGCACTGGTCCTCTGGTCTGCGTTGCTTGTGGACAACAACTTACATAAACACTTCACCATCTACCAGGACCAGCGACCAGTAGGTGGTGTGGATTTTCCACGTGGAAAACTTATCCCAAATGAACCTAGTAGAACAACTAAATCCAAGGCGTGAGGATGGCGGTCTTGACGGCCGATACACCGAGCTGGCCAAGCAGATCATTGGTGCTATCAGCCGTGAAACCGTCTCCGATCTGAATGAGCTATTTCATCAATCAAATGCTATTCAGACTCAGTTTTCAAGGGCAGGACTGAGATTCGTCATCGGTGTCTTCCAGGTTGAGATGGAGGACTGGCAGCGTAAAGCTTTCAAGAAGCAGCTCCGATATCTGCTGCAGGAATGTGGCTTCAAGCCATCTATGACAACAAAGCTAATAGCTGCAGGTGAGTTTGTGGCTGGTGAGCTTCCTCTTGGAGATTACAACCCAGACTTCGATGGACCAAGCGAGGAGTTGTACAAGCAAGAG
The DNA here is from genome assembly GCF_024345835.1 of Synechococcus sp. HJ21-Hayes. GTDB lineage: Bacteria > Cyanobacteriota > Cyanobacteriia > PCC-6307 > Cyanobiaceae > Vulcanococcus. The sequence goes on from NZ_JAGQBW010000021.1 coordinate 39,549, forward strand.
CATGACTTCTATCTTCGCTATCTAAAGGGATATGGTGTTGGCTCTCTGTACCTACTATCCCAGATGGACTACCGCGGCAGGATTGAAGCTAGGCAGCACTACAACGAGACGAATGATCGTTACAACACGAGGGAGCTTGAGGTATTGAAGCAGCAGTACCCCCGATGGTCAGCTGACCATCGAGCTGGGAAAAGGCAACACAACACTGACCAATACCCACTTCAACAGCAACTAGGACAGCTTGAACCAGCTGTGGACACTTACCAACTCAGTACTGATGAAATGCTCGATCAGTTCGTACTGCTTGCTCAATCGATTAATTGGTCTGCCGTTGGAACTCACACAGAAGCTCGCCAGCTGCTCGCCTCCATCGGGCCGACTCTGAGCTTCATATCGGACCTCGCTCACGAATCGCCGTATTTTCAAACCATTTGAGGACCAGTCCACCAAGTCAACAATCAGTTATGAGAAATCACCAAGCTCGTCACGACTATGTTCCTCACATCCGCCATTGGAGTCCAGGCCTGATTGCGATTACTGCAAAGGCGCGTATTGAATTCCTGCTTGGATTGTCAAATAGGTCTGATGCTCAAGCGATGATTGACGAATGGGTACTGAGTTGAGACTTTTTCCTCGCTTTGCATCTGCTTCATCCAAGTAACCATGGCTGAACCAATCTGGAGTACGTCATTGCTTTCCATTATCCTCATCAGGCAGCCACGCTCTGCCAAAAGGGAAGTCTAATCAGGCTTCTGACATCTGCTTTGGCGGGCTTGCTGTAGCAAGGGATTGCTCATGTTCTCTAGTCCCCTATTCGAAGTGTTCGTGGGGATGAAGAGGCCTCAAGTTGTCTGGCAAATTGGATCAGGATCTGCTGAATGCTGTTGTCCGCGGCGATTTCCTGGATCGTCTTGCGGTCACTGATCGCGTCCATGGCGACTCTGGCCTTGAACTCAGGGCTTTGCGTGTGGCGCTTGCTCATGGGTAGGAGCCCCTTTCAGGGGCAGTACCCCGCCTCAGATGTTAACGATGGGCCCAGTCCATAAGACCAGATGCCCCCACCACCAGCCACCAAACCTCACTCGGCGGCCAACAGCTGATCCGCCGTTTATCTAGCGCACTTGACAATGATCTCATGAGACACACTTAGGATGCAAAAGGTGACAGGGAGAAACGATGAAGTACTCACGCTTCTGGCCACTTTTTGGCATACAGGCTATTGCCATGAGAGCTACAGTCGTAGCTGCTTTCAATGTCACGTCTCACATTCCATTGCAATCCGTTCTTCCTTTCCCCGGCAGGATTTTCTCCCCTTTGGGTTTATTAAGTCAGAAGCCCCTTAATGGCACAAAAGCAGAGCGTGTTCTCGAGGATGATGGGATGGACATTGTCAATGTTCGAAAGTGCCTCGAACAGGAAGTCCAAACGCCGCTGCGCAGTGAAGACGATTCGCTTAAGCAGGTCATCAGGGACTTGATGCTCAAATGCGTTGAAAGAACAGGCTTGCGCAATGCATGGGTAGTGGGGCTTCCATTCACCGTTGCCATCCATGCGAAAACCAATAAGGAGGTTCAACTTAAATATTTCTGTTCTGATGTCTGCCCGACCATGGGCCGAGTTTTCGCAACTCTTGCTGGCGTTTCAAAGAAGGAGTGCTGCGCCCTAGGCCAATTGCCTATTACGGATTCTGCATGGGGTGGCTACATAGGATGCCAACCACTCGAACTCGTTTCTGACTTGGACAAGAAGTACACAAGCTGTTCTACTCTTAGTCAGCCGAATTAATCAGTAGGTCATTAGTGCTCCTTGCCTTCTAGTCTGAAGGGCTGCCCAGACCTTCACGGTGATTGGATAATCCTGGGCTCTCGGGGTGGCTACTATCAGCCTTCGCGGCATGGCGACGCTGAGGTCTTTGCAAGCTAGACCTCAGCAGCACCGGCTGACGCGACGGCTGAGGGAGAGCTGGAGGATCACCGTAGCCAGCAGATCAAGTTGGTCAGCAGCTCCTGAGACTTAGGGATAAACCGGCTAGCCAGTGAAGTCAACCAAGATCCCCGTATACGAAGCAAGAATACCTCACTTGCAAGCGTCTTTCAGGCAGACATGCAGCCTCAAAACCCAAATCAATAAACTGACATTATTTAGTAGATTACAGCCTATTAAGCCAGCCCACTGATGCAGAACTCGATGAATACGTTGGGGATACAGCTCTTCACGGGACACGGTAATGAAGCCTTTAGGCATAGCCTTAGCATTTGCATCCTTACTCATGGCTTCTGCACCAGCAGCACTTGCTGTCTACACCTGCAGCGACTCTGGATGGTGCGAACTTGAACGCAAACACAATGGAAAGACGATATTAATCCTGCCCCTTGAGGATTCAGGTCGGTATCGATCATTTAAAATACGAATTGACGAAGAATCAGCGAAAGCATCGGCTGATTGTAAAGAGTGGATGCTCAGGATTTCCGGTGAGGATGTCTACAAGGAGTATGCCCCTGAATCAGCAGAAAACGAAGCTCTGTCAGTTGTATGTCGCAAGGGAATCTCAAGTGGTGGGCTTGGCGGAGGCTTTTCAGAACCAGACACTAAGGATAGCAAGGGGGCTGATGACTCGACAAAAGACAGATCTCGTGAGCCATTAATTCACGTGATTCTGGATTCCATATTCCATTAAATACTGTATTCAGAAGTCAATGAAAGTGCTATTGCTGCTGTCGCGAATTGCACTCTTGCCATTTGCCATCCTGCATCCAGGAGCAGCAAGTGGTAACGAATACAATGAAGGAGTAAATGCCTACTGCACGGTTGCCCAAAAGCAGATTGCTCAACTTTCAGAGGACATCAGAACAGCGCCAGAGAAATGTAACCAGATGTACCACAGTCATCCAAGGTGGAAAGCGCAGTGCATTGCAAATATACCTCGATGGTCACAAGAAGCTATTGAGTTAATTAGGAGGAATGTGCCCTCTTTAGCCTTGTGTCGATTGGACTACGGCAGTTTAACGCCCTATATGCGGCGGAGTTCCAATCTCACTCCGTTCTCGGCGCCTGAAGCCATCAGAAACCCTAAGGTTGACGAGCAAACCGAAGAGGGAGAAAAGAAGTCGATCGAAGAAAGGATGAATAACGAGCAGAGAGAGTTTGTAGCGCTATTCAAAGCAAGTGCTAAAGTCTCAACAGGTTTTGACAGGCTTGAAGCTACTGTCAACGCAACATTAAAGACTCGAGATAGCCTAAAGAATCCGGCAGCAGTTGTCAGGGGGACTGGCTTTGGGCGAGTCTTGTCAAAGGCAAGTCCTACTTCTATTGCAGAGCAGGTGTACGATGAATACCTGGAGAAAGGATCAGAAGCTGCGATTGAAAGCGCGAAGGATGTCCAGCTTCAAACACTGAAAATTCGCGTCATAGAGATGTGTGAGCTCAATAGACCTATGCTCAGGAAAGGAGATGGAGATGTTGTTGATGCGATCAGGTCATATGCCAGATCGGTAAGAGTCAACAATTGTCCATAGCTTAGGTTTAATGTCAGAATAAAGTACTGACGGGTCTGTGCTCCGACCGAAAGGGGCTACGGGTCGGCGTCGAAGACCTGCTAGTGACGATATGGACATAGGATCCTTCGGTGGCCTCAACTCCTCGGGATGAACTGCTGGCGTTGGGGCGTCAAGTTCTCACACCTACATGTGTGACGTACTAACGACTGCTGGATGCTTAAAACTTCACACTAAGCCCAGCCCAGCCACCACCGACATAATTAATACCGTTGCCAGCTGCTGCGTCTCCTCTGATTTTCAAGGCAACTGCATTAGACAGGTCAATCGTGACACCTGCTGATACTGCAATGGCATTACGGCTTACTGCCTCTGTTGGTACGGACAGTGACTGCCCAATCAACGTGACTCCAACGGTATCGTCACCAACGACTCCTCGATACATGTAGCCAACCTGACCCTCGAGAACCATCTTGGTGTTTTTGCCAAGCGTTGTTTTCAGCGTTCTCCGGGTGCCGACACCAACAAAGCTTTGGCCGATGGCAACATTCCGTCCATTCACCGTTGCATTGGCAGACCCCCCACCAGATTCTGTATAGGCTCCCATCCATTGTTGGGCGTAACGCAGCCGAGCGGTGGGCAGAACGCTCCAGCCTTGAATGTCACCTGCGTTGACTGTGATTCCTGCCTCTGGTGCGAACCACCAGCCTTGATAGGTGGAATTGGTGCTGGAGTTTCCGAGATAAGCGAGGTTGTCATTGACAAATCTCTGCTGCTGAAAACTCTGAACACCTCCATAGAGAGCAAAATCAACCGATGTATCTCCCCAGCGTTTTTGACCGTACAATCCCAGGAATCCGCCATCACTGCTGTTGTTGTAAGATTGTATTGTGATGCCGTCAGCAGTCAGATTCGTTTGACTGTATCCACCGAGTAGGCCAAGTGTCAGATCTTTGCTGCGTTTGGCGTCGTATCCCATCGCAATACCAGAGAGAATATGGTGCCGTTCAAGTGTGTCGGTAGTGCCTGAGTAAGACGACGTCATCCCAAAGCCTCTGGCCCACAAGGGATGCTTGCCGTCTATACCATTGAAGCGCCCCGGAATCAATGACGAAACGGTGTTCGTTACGTCAGCCAGAGCATCCGATGAGCTCGCGAAGATAGTGGGATCGTATGTAGCTGCCTGTTGTGCGGCCCTATTGATGAAGACAGGCACAGAACCGGAACTGTTAATGCTGCTCACGCTGCCTTCAAATGTCAGCAGCTGTGAAAAGTTTGCGCTCGGCGAGATATTGACAGTCCCTCCGGTACCCATATTGATTCTGCCGCCTAAGAAGCCATTGACCACATTCAGCGTATTTCCAGAGCCATTGAAGAGCACTGCGTATGACTGCTTGCTAACAATGCTGCCTGAAGTCGTCACGGTATTTGAACTGCCGACGACAGCGACGCCAGCAGCTAAGTTGCCGGATGAGGAGATCGAACCCGAGTTTGCAACCGTATTCGAAACTCCTGTCACAAAGATGCCTGCCGCGGAGTCTCCCGTGGTTGTGATTGTTCCAGAGTTATTAATGGTGTTCGCGTTGGACGGTCCAGCAAGTGAGATACCATCTGAGGCGAAGCCGTAGGTGCTTATCGTACCTGTATTTGCAATCGTGTTTGAGTTGCCTTCGCCGCCTATACCCGCGCTGTTTCTCCCATAGGTGCTGATGACCCCGGAATTGTTGATGATATTGAAACTGCCTAATGAGGAGATCCCGTAGCTTTGTTCGCCGTTTGTTCTGATCGTTCCCTGGTTGAGGATTGTATTGAAGGAGCCTATAGCATTGATTCCGTCCGACCCTGTTGTGCCTGGGGCTATAGAGCCGCTTGTGCTAATCAAGCCTGAGTTAATGATGATGTTGGAATTGCCTTGGGCATTTGCCCCAATCGAGTTGTTCCCTGAAGTGTTTATCGATCCAATGTTGGTAATTCTGTTGTTGCCATTGGTGGCGTTAATCCCGTTCGCGCTTGTCCCGCTCGTGCTTACCGATCCAGAGCTCGTAATGGTTAATGTGTCGTCACCGTTCAGTGGAGGGGTCGTCGGCCCCTGAGTCCCGGTGACAGAGTTGTTAATTATTGTTGTATCCGCAAGTGCCAATTTTGGGATTGAAATCACAAGGCCGCACAACGCGGCTGATTTGATTGCCTTGCCGAGAACCTGGATTTTGCTTGTCTTGTTTCTGCTTGTGTGGACTTTTTTCCCCTGGTACACGAAGCTTTCTCAATCCCGCTAATTTTGCCGTTCAGAATATGCGTGGTCTACTAAGCCACTCTTCGAACTGACCCTATTGTTGTTTCGTTGGCCTGAGCCAGCATCAGTGGTTCAACTGCCCCTAGCGGCCACCCGCTTGACCCCGCAAACATCTATAGGCATTCTGCTGCTTTTGGTTCGAGGATCAGCGGTATCTCGCGGGCGTATTGATCAGGCAACCCGTTTCGTTAATCGCGATCCACATCTTGATGACGAAGGAGTGGTCTGCAGTTCGCAAGCAATCTAGTTGGTGCCATTCCAGAGCCAGTGTCCCATCCTTGGCCTTGAGCAGGTCTTTTATGGGGCGTTCATATTCTGTGACCCAAATCTCCGAATACCCATAATCATCGCCGGTTAGCTGCAATTACCCCCATGCCCGCCAGGGCTGATTCAAAGTGTGGTCACGGGTTGAGCTCTGGTTGTCGTCGCGCCATCGCCAGCAGTGCCTTGATGTCATGCATCACCGCTTGCAGGCCCTCGCGGATCGAGTCGAAACCGGCCAGGCGC